>NZ_RAQH01000001.1 GCF_003610695.1 Epilithonimonas arachidiradicis
TTTTTATTCCAGCAAATATTTTTCAAGTTTTTTTTAATCGTTTTCTTAAACTCTTAAATTTAAACCCTTTCTCTATTCTACCGACCTTCTGCGCTGCTCATCACTTCTGATTTGCGGTTGCAAAGGTAAGACTATTTATCGATCCCACAAATTATATCCCGAAAAATTAAACATCTATTTGATAACTACCCTGACACTCAACCCTATTAATTTTCCAATTAATCCTGAAACAGTGCAAATGGATTAGTGATAACGACTGAAAGTTTCTTTTATTGTAACAACAGACAAGTGTCGATTTTTATAGCAATCCCACTCAATCAAATCTTATTCTTAACTCAGATTTTTTATTTAATAACATATAAAAAAGCAATCCCATAAGGAATTGCTTTTATAATATTTTGTACTAATACTATTAAAATCTATAGCCAAAAGAAATTCCTGATCTAACCCCAAGCCATTTGGAATCTAAATCGATTACAGCTCCATTCGAATTGGTCGTTACTTTATAATCAAACAAACTGATATCCAAATCCTCTATGTCCTGCTTTAACTGATCCTGTTCGTATGCTGTTAATGGCCTGCCGGATCTACCTGTAATTGTGCCTGTAGCTCCACCGTAATGGCCGCCGATAAACCAAACATCTAAAACCCAGTTATCTTTTCTTCCTAACAACCACTGCGCCCCAATCATCAAACCAACATTATTGGAATTGGTTTTCCCGGTAAATGCAATTGGGATCTTTTCGCCCAAATGTTCGGGATCTTCAGATCTGTAATTATAGGTTAAATTATCTATATTAAAATGAGAGTATCTATAGTAGGGCGCTAAATAAAAACCGTGACCGTAACCGCGGCCAAGATAAATCCTAGGCTCAAGTGTAAAATTACTGCCTCCCATTTTTATATTGTTGATATCCTCGTCTTTGATGTATTCATCTACCAAAGGTACTTGTCCAGTTGGAATGAATCCGTAAGAAACCTGCACACCAAACCTTTTGGTAATCGTTCGCTCATAAGCAAACTGAAAATTGCGAAAAGCAATGGAGGTCAGATTAACTTTTATAAGGTTTCTTTTCTTATCCGGATCATCAATATCATTCTGTTGAGATTTTACAACAAATGAACAAATTAATGCCATTGCAATTAATAGCTTATTCATAACTTCTAGTTTTTGCCAAATATATAAAATATTTGCATTATTAATAAAAATTACATCGAAGCTACTTTGATTCTAAACTCGAAAAATAGTTTTCCAAATCCGTTCTTTGTTTTGAGGTAAGATTTGCTGAAGGATGATAACCAATATAAGAAGGTAGTGGCATTTGAAGATTACGAACTGAACTTATCGTTTTTTTGATAGCGTTTTCCTTAAGTTCTTTATTATAAATACCCCATTCAGAAAAGTTGAGATGCTCACGACCTTCATTAATATGATCTTTTATCATCCAGGAAATTGGAGCAACGTAAGCGTAATTAGGATATATCGTTTCGTTGGAGTGGCAATCATAGCAAGCATTCTTAAGAATGACTTTGATATGTTGCGGCGTTTTGTAGATGTCAACAAAGTTATTTATACTATCGATAGGTTTGTTTTCCCTATCAACAGGAATGAACTGTATTGCCACAAAAACTACGGCGATCCAAAATATTATTTTTTTCAATTGACAGATTGCTCTTCTTTAGTAATATCCCAATTCTCATTAATCTCCCACATTGGACGGACATTGATCTTACTCATTACCTCTTTATCACCTGCTTTTTTAAACAAGTAAGCATCTTCCGGCAAAATATCATTTGTAAAATCTGAGCTATCCCAATAGCCATTATCATTATTATCAACCAACATCCTGAGTCTGTACGTTCCCGGTTTTAGATTAATGAATTTCACAACAGGCTGGTTGGTGTATTGCTGGTAAATCGGTTCGTTTTTTTCATTAAGCAGCTGGAGCCAAAATTTCTGACTCGGTGGATTGATGAGATTAGCGGTAAAACTTCCAAATTCTTCCGGCTTCGCAGCTTCGAAGTCAAAACGAACACTTTCACTCGATTTATTATAAAATGATATCACTGTATTTTTCGGAACCGTTAATTTGTATTTTTTCCCTGAAACAAAATTAGACTTAACAATAACTTGTGTGGAATCCAATTCTGAAATTCTTGCCGTAAAATCCTGTGTAATGCTGTCAGCTTCTAATTTCCAGTTTTCAGGCTGGATTTTATTAATGATATAATTGGACGAAAATCTGAAATCTGTTTCCGGCGCCAATTTGTTAGAAAAAGGATTGGCAATCGTCATATCTTCTTTAGCCGGTTTCTTATAGAATATAGACATTGTATCTTGTTTTGAACCTGTATCGTAAGAGAATTTCAGATTTTCACTGACTGTTGCGCCGATATTTTCTTTCGCCGCATCAAACCAAATTCTTACAGAATCCGATTTGGCTTTGTGCGTCACTTTGTAATCAGCAGGTTTGTCACCAACGGTTTTCACCACTACTTTTTCCGGATTGCCTTCGAAAGTCATCAAAACCCCGCCAGTAGAAACCGACATCTCTTTATACTTAACCATTTTTTGGGAAGGAAAAGTTTTAAGCTTGAGACCAGAGATACTATTTTCAAGATTAATTTCTTCTTTTTGAAATGCTATACTTTCTTTGCCCGTATCATAAATCGAGTTATTGTTCTCATCATCAAAACCAATAATTCTGTATTTTCCCGGGGTCAGATAATTCAATTCAAAATAGCCGTCAGGGTCAGCTTTGGTGATATAATAAGGTTTCTGACGGTAGTTCATTGTGTCTTTTACCTGATAAAGGCCAATCACGAGATTTTTTTCTTTGCCCTCGGAATTTTTATTATCTCCTAAAGCATCCGTAATCGTTCCGCTGATATACAAATCATCAATCTTTTCCCCGGTCGAAAAAGCAAAATTGAAATAAGGCAGAGCATTACTCTCGTTAAGATCAACCACCGAATTTCCGAAATTAAAATTATAAGTTGTATTAGCCAGAAGGGAATCTTTCCATTCGATCTGCAGGTATTTGTTACCTGTTGACGACGGAATAATCTTGGTATATTTAATTGGTGGAGAAACAATCAGGTTTTTGCTGATATCCTTCAATGTAACATATTCATCAAAATCAATTCTCAGTTTTTTGATATCCCTCGGCACATTGATTCTTGTGGTGTCAATATTAGAACCAATCATTTTTGGTGGAATTGTATCCTTATCTCCTCCCACAGGGGAACCAACTCTGGCACAACTTACCAAAAACAATGCTGCAAAAAGCCAAAGAAGAAACTGCTTCATTATAAGATTTGATTTTAGATTTTATACATTTGAATAAAATCAATTTTACTTAACCGCAAAAATAAGGAAACTTTGAGATAAAACTGTTTTACCGATTATAAAGTAAGTTAAATTAAAAACAAAAAATGAGTTTTAAACTAAAACTCATTATAGATATGCTTCAAAATATCTTTATCGGTCTCGGTAATTGCAATTTTCCTGCGCTCCATTGCTTTTTCTGCGACTTCGTAAGATTTTTCCAGTTTGAATTTTTCATCGCCTTTCATTCCGCCCCAGGAGAAATTATCAATTAAATTTGGAGGAAATCCTGATTTGAAAATATTAGCAGCAACGCCAACAACAGTTCCTGTGTTCAACTGGGTGTTGATGGCCGTTTTGGAATGGTCACCCATTATCAGCCCACAAAACTGCAACCCTGTATCTAGGAATCTTTTCTTCCTGTAATTCCAGAGTTTTACCGATGCATAATTGTTTTTAAGGTTGGATGAATTGGTATCAGCGCCAAGATTACACCATTCTCCAATCACGGAATTCCCCACAAAACCGTCGTGCCCTTTGTTAGAATAACCAAAAATTACAATATTATTGACTTCGCCGCCCACTTTGGAATGCGGTCCAATCGTCGTTCCGCCATAAAGTTTGGTTCCGAGATTGATTTTAGAATCTTCACACAGCGCTAAAGATCCGCGAATATTGGAACCTTCCATAATCTCGGCATTTTTCCCGATGTAGATTTTTCCGGTTTTGCAATTGAGTGTCGAGAATTCTATCGTTGCTCCTTCTTCTATAAAAAGATTTTCTTTTTGTCCAATGAATCCGTTGGTAGAAGATAATTCCTGAGAAGCCCTGCCTTTTGTCAGTAATTTAAAATCAAAATCAATCGCTTTGTCATTATAAGAAAAGATATCGGTAGGCTTCTCAATGAAAAACAATTTCTCGTGGATATCTGTCATTTTATTGATTTGATTCAGAGAGAAATTCTCCATATTGATATTGGCCACCAACACTTCGTTATCATAAACCAAAGCTTCGCCAGGTTGAAGTTCTTTTATTTGTTTCAAAACCTCATCTGACGGGAAGAAATTGGGAACAATGAACAAGCTTTGCTTAGGCTCCGGCTTTTTATATTTGTCCTGAAGGTAATTTTCTGTGATGTAGAAAGCATCATCAATCTCAAGCAGTTTTTTCCATCTTTCTGAGAAAGTCAGGATTCCCATTCGCATTTCTGCAACTGGTCTTGTGAAAGTAAGCGGAAGAAAATCTTCCCAATATTGTGCGTCCGAGAATACTAATTGCATATATGTTGGATGTTAGAAGTGGGAAGCTGGGTGAGACATCTGACATAGGACATCAAGCTTCCAGCATCTGAAGGCAAAAATAATAAAAAAAGCCTCTCGGAACTCCGAAAGGCTTTGTATTTGTAAAATTTGCCAAGATTATTTAGCGAATTTTTTGTATTTGTTCATAAACTTATCAACTCTACCTGCAGTATCAACCAATTTAGTCTTACCCGTGTAAAAAGGGTGAGAAGTTGAAGAGATTTCCATTTTGATCAAAGGATATTCCTGACCTTCGAACTCGATAGTATCTTTAGTTTCAGCAGTAGATTTGCAAAGGAACATTTCTTCGTTGCTCATATCTTTGAAAACTACCAATCTATAATTTTCTGGGTGTATGCCTTGTTTCATTTGGATATACTTTTTTTTAATTATCAAATGGAACCTTACGGTTTCATTTTCAGAAGTTTTAAAATTTGCTATAAATATGAGCGCGGATGTAATGGATCCTAACTCTGGTTTTGAGGATGCAAAAATAGGAATTATTTTTTATTGTGCAAATTTTTTATTTAATAAAAAAGAATTTGTCCTGATTTTTAAATTCATCAACAATTGGCATAATTCACATTTCAAATTTATTAATAATCGCTTATTGATATTGTTTCTTTAAAATTCTTTATATACTTTTATCCCAAACTAAAATTATATAATAACTTATGGCAATCTTAACTCTTGAGGATTACACTACTGCTGTTCAAAGGTGGACAGAAGTCAAGTCCAATTATTCTGAAATACAAAAAGTTCTATCACCGGAACAGGTTTTTATTTTATCCCGCGAACAGATAGAATGGTTTGATAAGCAAAATGAAGAAGAAACCTATTTCCGTGCTGACATTGGTGTCTGGGAAAATAAACTTGTTCTGATCTTAACACCAAGGACAAGCGCCGGCGATGTGAAAAAATTAGACAACTATGAGTTTGCTCCTTTACAATTTCTGGAAACTGATCTTACACTGAAGCAGACCAAAACTTATACTTTAACCAGCACCTACATCTTAACAAAAGACCTCAGCAAAGGCAAAGAAGATTCTGACATCGATTTTCCGATTATGGACAAACCAGTCACAGGGCAGCTAAAAGCCGTGGAAGAAATAGAATCCTGGAAAGAAAATGCGATGGACTATCTACAGAGAGAATCCCTGGAGTTCAAAGGACAAAGAATTTTCCAAAGCTTTTATATCCCTAAAGCAGATCTTCTACACAACAAGGAAAAGATGCACGATGTTGTTTGTGTGTTTGGTCTTAAATTTTCAGAAGTTTACCAGAGATTATTGGCTACAATAATTTTCGTCAGCAATGAGACCGGAGCAAAAATTGGAGCGCCAGGAGGTGTTTATGCTGTACAGCCAGATCCTTCCAATACTTACGACTGGACAAAACCATATCCTCCATATACGACTTCACCAGGAGGATAATTTATGGGAACTCTGTATGATATTTTAGGACATCTGTCTGTTGTCTTATTATTTATAGCACTTATTATTGGGATTGTTAAAATCAGATCCTTCACGAAGAATGAAAAATGGTATATCTATTATATCATTTTCATTGTTTTTATTGAGTCCAACTCCTATGTTTTTCTTCCGTTATTAGGTATCAAAAGCATTATGTTCTTATATCCGGTCTATATTGCAGGGGAGTTTTTTACCGTCACAGGAATATTTATTAAAAAATTAAATCTCAGTAAAAAATATTTTATAGCAACTGCATTATTAAGTTTGTTTTTTCTGACAGCAGATAGAACCCTGGTACATTATCAATATAACAATGATTATTCTAAGGCGATTTCTAATCTAATAATGATTAGTCTAATTGGGTATTCTTTGATTAAAGACATAAAAAATGTAAAAACAAAAAGTCCTTTTCAACTGAACGACAAAATGTTCTTTTTATATTTTACCGTGAGTATTTTTATGTTTTTAATTCAGAACCAACTCATTTTTTTATCAAAGGATCAATTTGCAACAGTTTGGGTAATTAACAATTTGATGGTCTGCATCCTTTACAGCTTATTCATTAAAACATTTTTACAATTAAAGAAATAAAACTGAATATCATTTTTCTGGTTGTGTTGATTATTGTTTTAATCATCATTATATCCTTTATTTTACTCGCTTACAAAAGTTTCATACAAAGAATCATCCAGGAAAAGGATCTGCAGTTTCAGGCAGAGATAGAACATCAGAAAGAACTGGCTTTGGAAAATATAAAAGGACAGGAAGACGAAAGAAAAAGAATCGCCATTTCTGTCCACGATGATATCGGAAACCGGCTGAACATTCTTTCCCTTTGGCTGAATAATTTGGAACCAGAAAACCAGGAAGCTTCCAAAAAAGTAATCACCTCACAAATTACAGAGCTTATAGATTCGACCAGAAATATTTCACATTCGCTCTATCCCGTTAATCTTGAAAAGCTGGGATTAATTCTATATTTGCAGGAGTTGGTAACCAGCCTTTCTCATAACATCAATCTCATCCTTAATATAGATTCGAAATATGAGAAAAAGGACACTTTTACAGAGGTGCAGATCTATAGAGTGATCCAGGAGTTTACAACTAATGTGCTCAAACATTCTGATGCGGATGAAGTGATTATTTATATCCGAAATCATGAAAAATTTCTGACAATTATCCTTTCTGATAACGGACAAGGATTCGATTATCAGAAAGCCAGCAAAGGAATGGGCCTTAAAAATATCGAATCCAGAATTGTTTCTGTGAAAGGCTTCTACAAATGGAAAAACAGGATAGGTTTTGGAAGCCGATTAATTATTAATATTCCTAATTAAATAATGATGAGTGAAAAAATTAAAATTATTTTGGTTGATGATGAGCAATTGATTTTGGAAGGAATTAAAATGCTGCTCTCAGCAAAAGAGAATATCTCGGTAGATTTTATGGCAACCGGAGGCACAGAAATATTGTCTCATCTGGAAAATACAGCACCCGATAATTTCCCGGATATTGCTATGATTGATGTTCAAATGCAGCCAATGGACGGTTTCGAATTGGTAGAGATCCTGAAAAAATGTTATCCAGAGCTTAAGATTATTATTCTCTCGTCTCATTACAAAAGCAGCGTCCTTGGTTATATGGTGAAGCTGGGAGTCTCAGCTTTTTTACCTAAAAACTCCAGCAAGTCTGTTTTCATAGAAGCTATTGAAGCGGTTTACAAAAACGGAATGTATTTTACAAAAGAGGATCATCAGATGCTAAGCACTTATCTGAATTCCCCGGCAAGAAAAAAATCACTTTTCGAAAACGAAGAAACGCTGACCGCGCGTGAAATAGATGTGGTAAAGCTGATCTGTAAAGAAAAAACCAATCAGGAAATTGCCGAGCTCCTTTTCCTGAGTCCAAGAACTGTAGAAAGCCACCGCCAAAGAATCCTTGATAAGATAGGGGCAAGGAATACGGTTGGGATCGTTATTTATGCCGTGATTAATGACATCCATCCTGTTCCAATCAAACTATAACTGCAAATTCAGTATTTCTACTCTAAAATAATCTTCATATTTGTTATTACTTTGACATAAGAAAATGTAAAAATAATTAATCAACATTTACCTTATGTCTATGCCATTAGAAATAATCAATTCTACGGACTACATCATTACAGGTGAGATTTCATATATGACGGTTTTCTGTTCCAATCATTATTTTTTTGTGAAACCTCACACCATTTGGAACTCAGAAAAACGTGGAATTTGCCCGGTTATCGAAGTTTCTGCAACCGTGAGGACACCGAGAGGAACCTTCGTTGCGAAGCCATTTGTTTCCATCGGGACAAGCCATAGTTTGTTCGAAGTGATACAAACCAGGGAAAATGTTTTCAAAGTTGTCCGAATGAGACATGCAAAGAATGAATCTGCAGTTCTGAAAACCTACAATCACACTTTTCTTGAACAAATCTGAAAACCAACCAATCCATACTTTTTTGAGTCTCATCATCCTTGATGAGGCTTTTTTTATCAATAAATGTAATTACGTATAAATACGGAATTTTTAAATTGGTAATTTCTACAGTATCTGGATCATAAAAGTCTTACTAATTTTGATGTAACAAAAGCGAATCACTTGATCAAAAAATTAAGATAAACTAATAATGATGAAAACTTAAGTAAAACTAATAGTGTTAGTTAGTTTAAATTAAAATCGCCACTCAAATTGAATGGCGGTTTTTTTATTTTTTCTTAAATTGATTAATAGCATTCACAGTAAAATCTGAGAGAACAAGATTCCCGCTGATTCCGGCTCGGTCTGCTAAAAGCTCATCCCAATGTTCTGTTCCTTTCCAGAAAATTTCTTTCAGTTGAGACATTGCTTCCGGATTTGAATTTGCTAATTTCTCAGCCAAAATCTGAATTTCTGCATCCATTTCTTCCGGCGTTTCATAAACATCCTGATACATATTTTTCTCTCTTGCCCATTCTGCAGAATAAAATTCGGTTGCATTAATGGCTAACTGTGCAAAGGAAGAAGTCCCGATTTTCTTTTCTACAACTGGCCCAATTACGAAAGGTCCAATTCCTACAGCCAGTTCGCTGAGTTTAACAGAAGCATTTTCGGTCGCAAAAGTATAATCAGCCGCGCAAGCAATTCCAACACCTCCACCAACAGCTTTCCCGTGGATTCTTGCGATAATTAGCTTGGATGATTTTCGCATTGCATTGATGACGTTGGCAAAACCTGAAAAGAATGTTTTCCCCGTTTCAAAATCTTTGATGGAAATCAATTCGTCAAAAGATGCGCCTGCACAGAATGCTTTTTCGCCTCCACTTTTCAGAATAATCACTTTGACCTCATCATTTTTACTAAGGTTATTAATTTCTTCTACTAAATTTCTAAGTTGAGAACTTGGCATTGAGTTGCTTTGAGGATGAAAAAACTCGATGGTTCCGATTCCGTTTTGTATGGTTGATTTTACGTAAGCTTCCATTTTATTAAATTAAATGATTTAGAAATTCAGAGATTAAGCAATTTTTGAATCTCTAATTTATATTATTTATCTGTCGAATTGTTGCAGCTCGACTTATCTCTATTTTTATTTTTCTATTTGAATTGATGAACCACTACGTTAGGTTTGAGCGGAAATCCTTTTTTGCGTATTCTCAAGTTCTTTTTAAACTAAAGGCGTCTGCAAAAAGGTTGACTTCGTCGAACCACTCCGTTAGGTTTGGGGGCGGAAGGCGGATTAAGCTGCCCAAATTATTTTATTCTTGATTCAACTTCTTTACCATTGTCAAAATTGTTGCAATTGCAACGGTTTCTCCGGTTTCATCATACACATCAACTAACCAGCGAACAATTCCTTTAGCAATATCTTCTTCGTCACGTTTTTCCTGATTAATTTTTTCTTTGCAGGTAAATTTCACACCAATCGTCATTCCTGGATAAACAGGCTTTACAAAACGACATTCGTCCAAACCATAATTCAGTAGAACAGGGCCTTTTCTTGCATCAACAAATAATCCTGCCGCTTTACTCAGAATGAAATATCCGTGAGCAACACGTCCTTCGAAGATTGTCCCCTCCAAAGACGTTGCGTCCATATGGGCATAGAAATTATCACCGGACACATTAGCAAAATTGGTGATGTCAGATTCTGTAACCGTATGTTTTGCTGTGATATAAGTTTCGCCGATTTTCAGTTCTTCAAAGTGTTTTCTGAATGGATGAATGTTATCTTCCCATTGTTTTCCACCATATTGATATTGCTGCGTAATATGCGTCAAAGTCGTTGGTGAACCTTGAATTGCCGTACGCTGCATATAATGAAGAACACCACGTTTCCCGCCCATTTCTTCACCACCGCCGGCTCTTCCCGGACCTCCGTGAATCAGCATTGGCAAAGGCGAACCGTGACCTGTACTTTCTTTCGCACAATCGGAATTGAGAATCAAAATTCGACCGTGCATCGATGCGGCTCCGATAACAAAATCTCTTGCAAAATCATCATCCGCTGTCACAACCGAACAACAAAGCGAACCTTTTCCCATTCTCGCCAACTCGATTGCTTCATCTAGATTATTATAAGGAATGATTGTACTTACTGGCCCGAATGCTTCTATGTTATGGCAATCTGTATATTTAAAAGGATCTGAATTAAGGAATAAAATCGGAGAAATAAATGCGCCTTTATTTTTGTCCGCACCTTTCACTTCAAAATTATCGAGATTTCCAAAAACGATTTCCTGAGTTTTGGCTAATTCCTGAACTTTTTCGGAAACTTCTTTCACTTGGTCTTTATTCGCTAAAGCGCCCATTCTTACACCTTCGACATTTGGGTCGCCGATAATTACGGTTGAAAGCCTTTGTCCAAGCGCAATCTGAACATCTTCAACCAAATCTGCAGGAACTAATAATCGTCTGACTGCCGTACATTTTTGTCCGGCTTTAGTTGTCATTTCGCGTGTTGCTTCTTTGATGAATAAATCAAATTCTGCAGTTCCAGGTTTTGCATCCTCCCCTAAAACCATTGCGTTCAAAGAGTCTGCTTCCAGATTAAAAGGAACCGATTCTTCAACAATTTTCGGATGCGCTTTCAGCATTTTTCCCGTAGAAGCCGAACCTGTAAATGTCACAACATCTTCCATTGTCACATTATCCAATATTCCATTAGCTGAACCACAAATCAATTGCAAACTTCCTTCTGGTAAAATTTGAGAAGCAATGATTTCTTTAACCACAACTTCTGTCAGAAAACTTGTCGCTGTTGCCGGTTTTACAATGGCCGGAACACCAGCCAAAAGATTAACCGCAATTTTCTCCAACATTCCCCAAACCGGGAAATTAAAAGCATTGATATGAATCGCAACGCCACGTTTCGGTGTACAAATATGATGACCGATAAAAGTTCCTTCCTTCGAAAGTTTAACTGAATCGCCATCTACATAATAAGGTAAGTCGGGAAATTGTCTTCTCAACGATGCATTCGAAAATAAATTTCCAATGCCGCCTTCGATATCTACCCAGGAATCTGCTTTAGTTGCGCCAGTTGCCCAGCTTACTTTGTAGAAAATATCTTTCTTTTCCATCAGATGAAAAGCGAGTTTTTTCAACATTAATCCTCTTTCCTGGAAAGTCAGTTTTCTAAGTGCTGGACCCCCTACTTTTCTGGCGTAATCCATCATTTCGCCAAAATCCAAGCCTTTGGAAGTCGCCGTTGCTACCAATTCTCCATTGATAGAATTATATAAAGCCTGCCCTTCTCCTTCACCTTTTATCCATCTTCCAAGCGCGTAATTTTCTAGTTGCATAATTTTTATAGAATTTAGAGGTAAGAATTTAGAATTTAGATGAGAATAAATCTAACATCTAATTTCTAGCTTCTAATATCTTGTTATCAAACTTTCTCAATAATTACTGCAAAACCTTGCCCCAAACCAACGCACATTGTTGCCAAAGCATATCTTTTGTTTTGATTTTGTAATTCATACATCGCAGAATTCAGGATTCTTGCGCCACTCATTCCAAGTGGATGACCAAGTGCAATGGCGCCACCGTTTGGATTGATTCTGGAATCGTTGTCATCTAATCCCCAAGCTCTGATGCAGGCCAAACTTTGTGCAGCAAAAGCTTCATTTAATTCGATAATATCGATATCATTGAATCTTAAACCAGCTTTATGCAATGCTAATTCTGCTGCTTTAACCGGACCAATTCCCATAAATTTTGGCTCAACACCAACAACTGCACTCGAAACAATTCTTACTTTTGGCGTTAATCCAAATTCCTTAATCGCATTTTCTGAAGCTAATAAATTAACCGCTGCACCGTCGTTCAATCCGGAAGCATTTCCTGCTGTGACTGTTCCGTCTTTTTTGAATGCTGTTCTTAATTTTGACAAAGCTTCCAAAGTTGTATCGTTCTTAGGAAATTCATCTTTATCAAAAATCAAATCTTCGCCTTTTCTTTGAGGAATATTAACACCAACAATTTCTTGCGACAATCTTCCGTTTTCCTGAGCAGCTTTAGCTTTCTGTTGAGAATTAAAAGCAAATTTATCTTGGTCTTCTCTGGAAATTTGATCTCGCTCGGCCAAGTTTTCCGCTGTTTCTCCCATCGCATCCACGCCGTACATTTCTTTCATTTTAGGATTGATGAATCGCCAGCCGAAAGTCGTATCATAAATTTTAGCATCACCACCAAAAGGGCTTTCTGATTTTGAAATGACTAATGGTCCGCGAGTCATATTTTCAACACCACCGGAAATCATCAAATCAGCATCACCAACCTGAATCGCTCTTGATGCATTAATTGCCGCCGACAAACCCGAGGCGCACAATCTGTTGACCGTTTCGCCGGGAACGTGATAATCCAATCCGGAAAGCAAAGCCGACATTCTTGCGATATTTCGGTTGTCCTCGCCAGCTTGATTAGCGCAACCCAAAACGACATCGTAGATTCTGCTTTGGTCAATGCTAGGATTTCTTTCCAATAATTTTTTGATGACAAAAGCCGCCATATCATCGGGACGAACTGAGGACAAACTTCCTTTCAGTTTTCCAATTGGCGTTCTTACTCCGTCTATAATATATACTTGATTCATAATTTTATCGCAAAGGCGGTTTTTGTTGTTATATATAATAATGCTTAAAGTCGCAAAAAGACTGTCGTCTATTTTTTCATCAAAAGCTTTAAATTTATACTAATTTGAAGTATCGGAAATTAAAAATTGTAATTATAAATTATTTACAATTCGTTTCACACTGTCTTTATAAAAATCAGTTCTGAAATTCATTAACAACCCAAGCTTACATCCTGTCATTTTCAAATATGTAAGAATTTGAGCTTTATGTATATCATTAAGGACATCAACTGTTTTAATTTCTATTATTAATTTATCTTCTATCAATAAATCTACTTTGTAAGCATTCTCTATTTTCAAATCGTCATAGATAATTGGTAAATATTTTTGCCTTTCAACTTTTAATCCGATTTTCTTAATGTCATGAAATAAGCATTCCTCATAAACATTTTCAAACAACCCTGCTCCGAGTTTTTTGTAAATATTAAATCCTAAATCAACAACAATTTTTGCTAATTCATTCTCATTCATCTTATTTGTGTTTTTGTGTTATGTTGTTTAGTTGGAAAATTTGCGACTTAGAAACAGTATCAATGTTTTATATTTTCCGCCTTTGCGTTTATTTTTCATAGAATTTTTTATTTTGTTTTACTAATTTTCTAATGATTGGACTGCATCTGTAACGGTCTTCGTGATAATAATTATAGAAGATATCCAATTCTTTTTCAAGATTTTCTAAACCGAATTCATCTGCCCATTGTAATAATCCTTTTGGATAGTTCGCGCCTTTCGTCATTGACAAATCGATGTCTTCTGCTGAGGCAATTCCAAGGAAATTAGCATCTGCAGCTTCGTTCATCAACATCACTAAGATTCTTTTGAAAATCGATTCTAATAATTCCGGATTTTCATTTGGTTTTGGTTGTTTTTCATTTTCAGAGTAATCATAAAAACCTCTTCCTGATTTCTTTCCAAAAAATCCCGCTTCGAATAATCTTTTTTGTGTGAATGATGGTTTGAATTTCGGGTCGTAAAAGAATTCTTTGAAAACACTTTCTGTCACTCTATAATTGACATCGTGACCAATAAAATCCATCAATTGAAATGGTCCCATTCTGAATCCACCTAAACTGGTCATTGCAAAATCAATAGTCGCACAGTCAGCATTTCCTTCTTCTAAGATTCTTATTGCCTCTCCGTAAAAAGGTCTTGCGACACGATTGACTATAAACCCAGGTGTATCTTTTGCAATAACCGGCAATTTCTTCCAGCTTTCTACTAAGCTTTTCGTTTTTGAAATTAAATCATTATCCGTCTGAACTGCAGGAATAATCTCTACCAAAGCCATCAAAGGCGCCGGATTGAAAAAATGAATTCCAATCACGCGATTTGGTTTTTGACAAGCCGATGCAATGGACGCAATAGATAAAGATGAAGTATTGGTTGCCAAAATGCAATCTTCAGAAACAAGACTTTCTAACTTTTGGAATAACTCTTTTTTGATTTCCAAATCTTCGATGATTGCTTCGATGATTAATTCGGAATCTTTTAATTCCGATAATTTATCACTCAATCGGATATTATCGAAGTAAGTTTCCGCTTCTTCGTAAGCCAGCTTTCCTTTTTCGGCTAATTTCTGAAACTGAGCTTCCAGATTTTGTCCTGCTTTTTCTACGGCAATCGGATTGCTATCGTACAACAAAACCTGATTTCCAGCTGTTGCCAAAACCTGTGCAATCCCACTTCCCATTGCTCCGCTACCGACTATTCCTATTTTCATTTCTTTTTGTAAAATCTATTTTTTGAACGCAAAGTGCGCAAAGTTTTTTTAAATACTAAATGTTTTTAAGTTCGCAAAGGTACTTCGACAAGCTCAGTATAAACTACAAACTTAGTTAAGAACTCAAAGACTTATTATTAAATCTAACAGCTATAAACCATCAACTAGCAACTATTTAATGACATTTAAAATAATCAAAAGGTTCTCTGCAATCATCACATTGATACAATGCTTTGCACGCTGTGGAACCAAACTGACTTACCAAATGCGTATGTTTCGAACTACAAAGCGGACACTCGACCTCATCTGTCTTTGAGAATAAATCATCATTATTTTTTGAATAAACAGGTGGTGCGATGCCGTAAGCTTTCAGTTTTTGTTTTCCTTCTTCCGTCATCCAATCGGTGGTCCAAGCTGGACTTAATCGATTGGTCAATTTAATATTATTGAAACCCTTTTCAATCAGTTTCATTCTGATAGCCATATTAATCATCGATGTTGCTGGACAACCGGAATAAGTTGGCGTTACTACAATTTCGATCTCATCTTCATTGAGATTCACATCACGAATGATTCCCAAATCCAAAAGATTGAGAACAGGAACTTCCGGGTCAGGAACTTCTTCTAAGATTTGCCAGATATGTTCTTCTGTGACTGTCATTTTTTGTTTTTATCGCAAGTGCACAAATAATTTTGATTAATTCAATGTTTTATGTCGCAAAGGTGTACGCTATATTTTGCGACTTAAAGCAATTTTTATACACAGTTCTTGTGCCTTTGCGTAATATTTCTACCATTCCATATTAGGATAAGTGCGTTGCATCATTTGCATTTCTGCTAAGATGTAACCCATTTTCTCGGTGTGTTTTCCGTCTTTTCCGCCGGTTAATTGTCTTGATTTTGAGAAATCAACGGACAAAGTTGCTTCATTCAGGATTTCCAGAACTTTAGCTTCCCATTGGGTTCGGAACGTTCTGATATCTGGAATGCTATTTTGTTCAATTAATTCTAATTCCCAGTTGGTTGGAATGAACATTTCGTCTGTGAAATCAATTATACTTTCAACCGATTTCTGAATTTTGTTATGACTTTCTTCTGTTCCGTCTCCTAAACGAATCATCCATTCGCTGCTCCATTTTAAATGATAAGTTACTTCTTTCAAAGACTTTTCCGCGATAGAAGCGAGCTTTAAATCAGAATGATGTTTCAGTTCAGTCAATAATAGATGATGATAGGTATCAAAGAAAAACTGTCTCGCAATCGTATCTCCAAAATGTCCATTATCCCTTTCAACTAAAAGCAGATTTTTGAATTCTCGTTCGTTTCTAAGGAAAGCCAAATCATCTTCTGTTTTCCCTTCATTCTGAATTTCGGCTGCATACTGATAATAGTTAGAAGATTCTCCCAACAAATCCAGAGCAATATTCGACATTGCAATATCCTGTTCCAAGATTGGACCTTTTCCACACCATTCGCAGAGGCGCTGACCGAGTATCAGGCTGGTGTCTGCAAGATGCAGGAGATAATTAAGATAATTATTGTTCATTTTTTTGTTGAATTTTACTGTCATTCTTGATCACCCGAATTTCAAAATTAATTTTGAAATCAACCCCTAAAAGGAAGGGGAATTTTTCTATTACATATTTTTCACCTCTTCCGGAACATGGTAAAACGTTGGATGACGGTAAACTTTATCTTCCGAAGGTTCGTAAAATGCCTCGGAATCGTCAGGGTTTGTGGCGTGGATATGTTTGGATTCTACAACCCAAATGCTGACACCTTCCATCCTTCTGGTGTAAACATCGCGCGCATTTTGGATTGCCATTTCCGCATCAGCTGCGTGAAGACTGCCCACGTGTTTGTGGTCGAGACCTTGTCTGCTCCTGATAAAAACCTCCCAAAGCGGCCATTCTGTATTTTGCATAATTCCTAATTGTTGTTATTAATTTTCATCGCAAAGTCGCAAAATTTTTCTTTTTTTTGATTGTGTTATAAGTCGCAAATTTTAACTTTCGAATTAAACTTTTGCGACTTATAACATTGTTTTGTTAAAACACTTGCATCTTTGCCTTACAAAATATTACACTGTTTTTCTGTTTTGTTCTTCTCTTGATTTTCTTTTCTCGTGATAAGCGGTTGCGGCTTCTTTTACCCAAGCGCCATCATCAAAGGCTTTTTTGCGGGTTTCGATTCTTTCTTTGTTACAAAGTCCATTACCTTTGACCACTTTCCAAAACTCGCCCCAATCGATTTCTCCGAATTCATAATGTCCGGTTTCTACATTGAACTTCAAATCTGGGTCTGGAATGGTCAAGCCTAAATATTCGGCCTGTGGAACGGAAACATCTACGAAACGCTGCCTCAACTCGTCATTGGTAAAACGTTTGATTCGCCATTTCATCGAGAGTTCTGTGTTTCCAGAGTCGGCGTCTTTTGGTCCGAACATCATCAAAGTCGGCCACCACCAACGATTGAATGCATCTTGAGCCATTGCTTTCTGCTCCGGCGAACCTTGAGCCAACTTCATCATCAGCTCGTAACCTTGTCTCTGGTGGAAACTTTCTTCTTTACAAATTCTCACCATTGCTCTGGCATATGGACCATAAGAAGCACGACAAAGCGGAACTTGATTCAAAATTGCTGCGCCGTCAACTAACCAGCCGATTGCACCCATATCTGCCCAAGTCAAAGTCGGATAGTTGAAAATGCTGGAATATTTGGCTTTCCCGGAATGCAAATCGCTAATCGTTTCATCTCTTGTAACACCCAAAGTTTCGGCAGCACAATATAAATAAAGTCCGTGTCCGGCTTCGTCTTGGACTTTTGCCAACAAGATTTTTTTCCGGTTGAGTGTTGGTGCACGCGTAATCCAGTTGGCTTCTGGCAACATCCCTACAATCTCTGAATGCGCGTGCTGAGAAATCTGGCGAACCAAAGTTTTTCTGTACGCATCCGGCATCCAGTCTTTTGGTTCAATACGGATTTCGCTGTCTATTTTATTCTGAAAATGTTCTTCTAAATTGATTTCTGTTGTTTCCATAATGCTCTGGTTTAATGGAATTTTATTTAAACGCAAAGTGCGCAAAGACTTTTTTTAACTACTAGCTGTTTTAAGTTCGCAAAGGTGTAAAACTTAGCTAAGAAATACAAAATTGCATTTGACTGGCAACTGATAACTATTAACTGGCAACTATTTTATATCAAAATTCACAATCACTTCCTCCGATCTCGGATGCGCCTGGCAAGACAAGATAAATCCTGCCTCGATTTCGTCCGGTTCGAGAGAATAATTGATGTCCATTTCTACTTCGCCTTTCTCCAACTTACATTTACACGTAGCACAAACACCGCCTTTGCAGGCGTAAGGTAAATCGGCTCCGTTTTGTAAAGCGGCATCCAAAATCGTTGGTCCGTGATACGCCAAATCCAGTTTCAGAGCGGTTGCATCCAATTTCACAGTGACTTTACTAAAATTATCATCGGATTTATTAACAGCCAGCTCGTGTTCTTTTTTCTTTTCCGCAGAAGCCGCACTGAAGAATAATTCGAAATGAATTTTCTTAGCTTCAACGCCTGATTGGATTAAAGTATCTCTCACACTCAGAATCATTTCTTCTGGTCCGCAAAGGAAAACTTCATCGATTTTTTCTGCCGGAATAATATTCTTGATAAAAGATTCTGCTTTTTCAGAATTGATTCTTCCGCTCAACAAATCTGCATCTGCAACTTCGCGGCTGAGAATGTGATAAATACTCAATCGTTCCATAAAACGGTTTTTCAAAGCTTCAATTTCTTCCTTGAAAATAATCGTTCCTTTATTTTTGTTTCCGTAAATCAAAATAAACTGACTTTGAGGCTCATTTCTCAAAACAGATTTGATAATCGAAATAATCGGTGTGATGCCACTTCCTGCGGCGAAAGCAACGTACGTTTTTTTGTTTTCGGGATTAAGTTCTGTATAGAATTTTCCCATTGGCGGCATTACTTCCAGAACGTCGCCTTCTTTCAGGTTTTCATTCATAAAAGAAGAGAACAAACCTTCGGGAACTTTTTTCACAGCAACTTTTAACTCGCCTTCGCACGGACTTGCACAAATCGAATAAGAGCGACGGAGCTCCTGCTCGCCATTCATTTGTCGGAATGTCAAATATTGTCCTTGCGTGAATTTGAATTGTTCCATTAATTCAGCCGGAACATCAAAGCTCACGGAAACACAATCCGATGTTTCTTTCTTGACTTTTTTTACTTTTAAAGGATGAAAAACTACTGACATTTATTTTTAAACGCAAAGTGCGCAAAGTTTTTTGATTAACTATATGTTTTCAAGTCCGCAAAGCCGCTTACGCTTAGCTAAGATTTGAATTTAATTATTTAAACCATTCATTAGTAATGTTTTCAAATCATCTTCCAATTCCTGCGGAGTGATTTCGCGGCTTGGTTTGTACCATAATTCTATCCATCGGATTGAAGATAACATCGTGAAAAGCGCTACAGAAACATTCATTTTTTTGAATTCGCCACTTTCCATTCCTTGCTCTATGATATTCGCAAAGCTTTTTTCGTAGGATTTTCTGATTTGCTTGTATTGATTTTTCTTCTCTTCTGAAAGATATTTCCAATCGTTATTCGCTACAGAAACAGATGCTGAATCTTCAATAATCAACTGAACGTGAAGTCCGATAATTGCTCTCAACTTATCTTGAAAACTTTGATTCGTATTTTCAATTTCCTGCAACTGGGAAATGTATTGGTTTGCAATTTTGAAACAAATCAATTCCAGAATTTCATCTTTGGATTTGATGTGATTGTACATACTTGCAGCTTCCATTCCCACTTTTTCAGCCAAGTCGCGCATACTGGTTCCGCCGAAACCTTTCTCTTTGAAAAGCTTGGCTGCTTCGGATAAAATCAATTCTTTTTTATTGATTTTTATTTTTTTATCTGTAATTAAATCTAATTCCATTTTATTAATCTTGTTTATTTAACACAAAGTCCACAAAGATTTTTTTTTTGATATTATTGAAAACATTTTAAGGTTCGCAAAGGCGCTGACACTCAACTAAGATTATATTAAATAATTAATCTATCAACTGTCAACCAAAAACTATCAACTAATATTTCAATAATTGTTCTATTTCTTTAATTAATTTTTCTGTGTTCGGCAGCATTTCTTTCTCCAATTCAGAATTGATAGGAATTGCAGGAAGATTCTTCGCTCCAACTACTTTTACCGGCGCATCCAGATATCTGAAACAATTCTCATTGATCCTCGCCGCCAAACTTTGTGCAAAGCTATTACTTACAGGTTCCTCTGTCAAAACGATGCAACGGTTATGTTTTTTCACACTTTCGAAAACACGGTTTTCATCCAAAGGTGCGAGCGTTCTTAAATCGATGATTTCGATTTGATTATCAAATTCTTTCACCGCGTTTGAAGCCCAGTAAACGCCCATTCCGTAAGTGATGATAGTCAAAGTTGGTTTATCTTTTCGATTATCACAAAGTAAAACTTCTCTCGCTTTTCCAAACGGAATAATGTAATCTTCATCTGGTTCTATCGTTTTCGCAGCTTCGGTTCCTTCGATTTTTGACCAATACAATCCTTTATGTTCCAACATCACAACAGGATTTGGGTCATAGAAAGCCGCTTTCATCAAACCTTTCAAATCTGCACCTGTTGAAGGATAAGCGATTTTGATTCCTTTGATATTACACAAAACACTTTCCACCGAACTTGAATGGTAAGGTCCGCCACTTCCGTAAGCGCCAATAGGAACACGCAGAATCATCGAAACCGGCCATTTTCCATTAGACAAATAATAACTTCTGGAAACTTCGGTAAATAACTGATTCAAACCTGGCCAAATGTAATCTGCGAATTGAACTTCAACAATTGGTTTCAGTCCGACTGCGCTCATTCCAACTGTTGAACCGACAATAAACGCTTCTTGGATTGGTGTATTGAAAACTCTTTTCTCTCCGAACTGTGCTGCCAAAGTAATCGCTTCACGGAAAACACCGCCTAATCTTAAACCTACATCTTGCCCATACAATAAAGCTTCCGGATGTTTCTGCATCAATTCTCTGATGGCGAATAACGCACAATCTACCATTACGGTTGGAATTTTTCCGCTTGGAGAACGTTCTCCTTTTTCTTCGGTAATTGGTGTTGGCGCAAAATCGTGTTTGTAAGTATCTTCAGGCTTTGGGTCTTCCGCTAAAATAGCATTTTCAAAATCGATTCGTACCAGTTCAGCAACTTCTTTTTCAATGGTTTCAATTTCAGAATCTTCTATACTAAATTCTGAAAGTTTATTTCTTAATTTGATTAAAGGGTCATTCTTTGCGCATTCTTCCAAATCATCGCGGTACCATTCTTTTCTTACACCAGAAGTGTGGTGATTGAGCAAAGGAACTTTTGCATGAATCAACATTGGTCGGCGTTCTTCACGAATGATCCTGATACATTCTTTTACGGTTTCATAAGATTTAATAAAATCGGTTCCGTCGATGGTTCTGGTTTCGATGCCATTGAAACCTCTCATATATTCTGTAATATCTTGCGCACGGATTTCTTTGGCGTTGGCAGAAATATCCCATTCGTTGTCCTGGACGAGGTAAAGAATCGGCAATTGTTTCAAGGCGGCCATTTGGAAAGCTTCGGAAACTTCGCCTTCTGTGCAACTTGCATCGCCTAGAGAGCAAACCGCAATTGGTTTGTCGTCAAAATTTTCGGCGATTCCGGTTTCTTCTTTATATTTCATTCCCATTGCAATTCCCGTTGTTGGAATCGCCTGCATTCCAGTTCCGGAACTCTGGTGAATCATTTTTGGAAAATCATCCCGTCTTAAACTTGGGTGAGAATAATAAGTTCTTCCGCCGGAAAACGGGTCGCCTTTTTTTGCTAGTAGCTGAAGCATCAATTCGTAAGGCGTCAATCCAACGCCCAACAAAATTGAATCATCTCTATAATAAGGACTCACAAAATCCTGTGGTAACAATTGCATTCCCAAAGACAACTGAATCGCCTCGTGTCCGCGGGAAGTAGCGTGCACGTATTTTGAAGTGATCTTTTTCTCCTGTTCAAACAAATCGCTCATTGTTTTGGCCGTAAACATCAATCGATAAGCCGATTTTAGTAAATCAGTCAGGCTAATTTCTTTGTTTAAAAAATGTTTTTTGGTCATTTCCATATTTAAACATTTGACATTCAATTTATTATTCTCAGTTTTAATCATTGAATGTGATTTATCCAAAAATACACTTTTTTATTAAACTAACAAATGTTAGTTAGTTTTAGACTGTCATAAATTTGGTTAAATTTGCGCCAACAAAAAATAATAGCCTATGAAAATAAAATTAACAGCTTTGATGCTTGTGGGATTTTTGACGTTTTTAAAATCTCAGATTGTCAACATTCCTGACGCCAACTTTAAAGCTTATTTGGTTGGCAATCCACAAATCAATACTAATAATGACAATCAGATTCAGGTTAGTGAAGCCATCGCTTTTACAGGAACGGTTTCTTGCAATGGAAGAAACATTATCAGTTTAACTGGAATTGAAGCTTTTGTGAATATCACAAGTCTTTCTTTGACGCAAAATCAAGTTACGAATCTTGACATTTCGAAGAATACGTTATTGACTTATTTGGACTGCAGTGTCAATCAACTAACGAGTTTGGACATTAGTAAGAATTTAGCCTTGAAAAATCTTTGGTGTTTCAATAATCAGATAACAAATCTGGATGTTACGAAAAACACCAATCTGATACAATTAGCTACTTACAAAAATCCGTTAACAACGCTTAACGTAACACAAAATTACGCTTTGCAGATTTTAATTTGTTATGAAAACCAGCTTACTAATTTGGATGTAACTAAAAATTTAGCTTTGAAAGAATTGTATTGTTACAGAAATCAAATCATCAGTTTGGAATTGAACAATAATTTGCAATTAACTAAATTATCCTGCGACGAGAATAAACTTGAATTCTTAGATTTAAGCAAGAATTCTGCTTTAACGGATGTTTGGTGCGACCAAAATCTAATAAGAATATTGAATCTGAAAAATGGTCAAAATCCTAAAATCATTAATCTCGATGCTACTAATAATGGGAACGAGACCTGTATCATCGTAGACAATGTTGCTAACGCCTATTCTTACAGTGGCTGGAAAAAGGATGTCACAGCAGGTTACGATTTGTATTGTACTTTAACTGTTAACGAAACTTCTAAAAAGGAAATATTAATGTTTCCAAATCCAGCAAAAGATATTCTCAACTTTTCAGAAGAAATTTCAAATATTAGAATTTCTGATCTTTCTGGAAAAGTCATCAAACAAATTTCCAATTCTGAAAAATTAATTAATGCTTCAAAGCTCTCTAAAGGAACTTACATCATCACTGCAACTTCCAAATCTGGCGAATTGATTAATAAGAAATTTATAAAAGAGTAAATTCTACTTATAAATATTATATCCTTTCAACAG
Organism: Epilithonimonas arachidiradicis; assembly: GCF_003610695.1. Classification (GTDB taxonomy): domain Bacteria; phylum Bacteroidota; class Bacteroidia; order Flavobacteriales; family Weeksellaceae; genus Epilithonimonas; species Epilithonimonas arachidiradicis. The sequence continues at coordinate 23,450 of NZ_RAQH01000001.1, forward strand.
TTGGAAGGATTTTTTGTTTAATATGATTAAAATATCTTTGCCTTCACAAAATAAAAATTTAAATTTTGTAGTTTTGAACATTAAACAAGATAAATGAAACGCCAACTTTCAAAACTTCTTTAATATTATTAATAAAAACAATTATTGGCGTTCCATCTGATCGTTAAAAAAGATAAATAAGAATAGATGAAAATTAAAATACTTTTTGGAATTGCATTTTGGTCGCTTTTGCTTTTAGCAGGTTGTAATCGAGATGATATTTCTTTTGATTCTCCTACCCAACTTTTGAGATTCTCTACCGATACTGTTTTTTGCGATACAGTTTATAATCAAATGCGTTCGGAAACATATGCTGTTAAGGTTTATAACAATGAAAATAAGGATGTTCTGATTCCAAGAATTGCCTTGGAAGGTGGAAGTGGATCTCTTTATAGAATCAATGTGGATGGAAAAGTCGGAACAAGTTTCGAAAATATAGCTTTGAGAAAAAAAGACAGTCTTTATGTTTTCGTAGAAATTGCGCCTATTGCAAACGCTCCGGAAGCAATTGCAGAAGACAAAGTGGTTTTCAATACGCCAGCAGGTGAACAAAAAGTAACGCTTCTTTCTGTGGTTCAAGATGCAGAATATTTTATCAAAACGGATACAAATCCTAACATCATTTCCGAAAATACCACTTGGACAAAGGATAAAGTGAAAGTCATTTTTGGAGATTTGACTATTGCTGAAGGTAAAACTCTGACAATGGAACAAGGAACGAAAGTCTATTTCCGCAAAAACAGTGGAATGAATTTCGCGAAAAATTCTGGATTAATTGTGAATGGAGCTTTAGGCGAAGAAGTCATTTTCCGAGGCGATAGAAGTGACACGAAGTATGACACTCTCCCCGCCAACTGGAACGGAATCAAAATGGAAGAAGGTTCACTTCTTAATATGAATTACGCCAGAGTTTTCGGTGGGAATGTTGGCTTACAACTCAAAAAAAATACGGCAACAATTAATAATTCTATTTTCCATACATTTCAAAGTGTAGGCGTTTATGGAATACATTCCAAAATTACAATGAACAATGTTGTGATGAACAACTGCGGTGAAGCTGATCTTGCATTTGCTGCTGGTGGAGATTATACACTTAATTATTGTACGATTGCTAATTACTGGAATTTGAATCCTTCGATGTCTGCTTTGGGAATCTATGCAAGTGATATTTGGGAAAATGAAAATGGCGAACCTGAAATTGGAGATTTTAAATTAAATGTCAACAACTCAATTGTCTACGGAGATATCCCAGATATGATTTCAATTAATAAATCTAATGGAAATGTCTTAGCTTTTGAATATGAATTCAGAAATTCATTATTGAAATTCACATCTAATTCTGGTTTAACCATTGGTAATACTAATACCGCCAACGAAGACCCACAATTCCAGAACTATTTTACTCAAAAAATGAATCTTAGAGTTAAATCCGATTCGCCAGCAAGAGGAAAAGGAGTTGGAACAAATAGTATTACCACAATGGATATCGTTGGTAATCCTAGAACTGGTCTTCTCACAATTGGAGCTTATCAGTAATGGAAATCATAACGCTACAAAATCAGGTTGATGAATGGATAAAAACCATTGGTGTCCGCTATTTCAATGAGTTGACTAATATGGCAATGCTAACGGAAGAAGTTGGCGAAGTTGCCAGAATCATTGCCAGAAGATACGGCGAGCAATCTGAAAAGGAATCTGATAAATCCAAAGATTTAGGAGAAGAATTAGCCGATGTTCTTTTTGTGACGCTTTGTTTAGCGAATCAAACCGGAACAGATTTACAGTCAGCATTTGATAAAAAAATGAAAGTTAAAACTGATAGAGACAAAGACCGACATCAGAATAATGAAAAATTAAAATAGTGAGAGGTAAAATGTAAGAAGTCAGAAGTTTTTATTGACCTTTTACATTTTTACTTTTCACATCTCACAAAACTATGATATTAAAAAAATCAGAATTAATAGACGGAAAAAATATACAAATTACCGGTTCGAAAAGTATTTCGAACCGTCTTTTGATTTTAGGGAAATTGTTTGGGAATATTGATATGCTCAATCTTTCCAATTCTCAGGACACCACTTTGTTGAAAAAAGCTTTGGAATCTGATTCCGAAACCATTGATATCCATCACGCTGGAACGGCAATGCGATTTTTAACTTCTTATTACTCGATTTTTGAAGGTAGAAAAACCATTTTGACAGGTTCTGACCGAATGAAAAATCGTCCCATCAAACCTTTGGTAGATGCGCTTCAGTCGCTTGGTGCAGACATTACTTATCTCGAAAAAGAAGGCTATCCGCCGTTGCAAATCATTGGAAAAAAAATTGAAAAAGATTCGGTTAAAATTTCAGCCAATGTTTCAAGCCAGTTTTTAACTTCTTTGATTTTAATCGGAGGAAAATTAGAAAATGGATTGACTTTAGAATTGGAAGGCGAAATCACGTCTCGTCCTTATCTTGAAATGACTTTAAAAATCCTAAACGAAATCGGAATCAAGTCGCATTTCGCTGAAAACACAATCGAAATCTTACCTCATCCGGAAAATGCAAGAATCGAACATTACGAAGTAGAAAGCGACTGGTCTTCAGCTTCCTATTTTTATTCTTTGGCAGCAATTGGTAGAAAATCTATCAATCTTAGAAGTTATCACACATTGTCTTTGCAAGGTGATAGCGTAATTAAGGAAATCTACTGGAAATATTTCGGAATTAATACGGTTTCGGATTATGCAGAAAACTCGATTTCGCTTTTGCCAGAACCAGCTTTCGAATATCCTGAATTGATTTATTTGGATATGAACGATTGTCCGGACATCGCTCAAACACTTTGTGTGACGGCGACGGCATTGAAAATCCCTTTTGTCATCACAGGACTTCACACTTTGAAAGTGAAAGAAACAGATAGATTGGTGGCGCTTCAAAATGAATTATTGAAAATCGGTGGAAAAACACATATTACAGTTGAGAAAATTGAATCTTGCGAATTCATAGAGCCTGAAGAAAACATTTCTATCGCCACTTACAATGACCACAGAATGGCGATGGCATTTGCGCCGTTTGCTTTAGTCAAAGAACTTAATATCGAAAACGAAGATGTTGTAGAAAAATCTTATCCTGAATTTTGGGAGGATTTTGAGGAGGTTACCAAATCAAACTAAATGAAATATCTCTTTTCTTTTTTAGCCTTAATACTTTGTTCAATTCTCCAATCTCAGGAATTGAAAGATTTCGCAATTCCAAAAACTTATGAAAAAATCTTGGAAATAAAAGGCGACCTCGACAAAGATGGAAAAGATGAAGTCGTGATGGTTTTTAACACGGATAAAATCATCAACAAAATTTCGGAAGGATTGGAAAGGAAACTCTACATTCTGAAAAATATTAATGGTAAATTAAAAATTTGGCAAGAGAATTCTAATCTGCTTTTCGATAGTAAAGAAGGATTTTACCCGGAAAGCAATGAATTAGAGTTGACCATCAAGAATAATTGTTTGGTGATTTTTCAATCTTATTTCTCAAATTCCCGACACACAGTGACTTCAAAAAATACATTCAGATTTCAAAATGGCGATTTCTATCTGATTGGTGCTTTGGTCAAATTTGATGATACCTGCGAATTTAATTTCTCCAGCGAAATCAATTTTTCAACTGGCAAAGTGATTGTCGATGACCAGTATTCTGATTGTGACAGTGGATACGAAAGAGAAGTTCCGAAAAATTACTATAAAGAATTCACGTACAAAATTCCCAAATTGATAAAAATGAACGACTATAAAATGGGAAAGAATGAAATCAAAATCCCTAATTCAAAAAAATCATTTTATTACTAAATGTCTAAAACAATCATCATCACAGGCGCTTCATCCGGAATTGGATTTGCCTTGGCAGAATATTTCGGTAAGAAAGGAAACAAAGTTTACGGATTAAGCAGAAAAGTCGTAAGCTCCGATTATTTCGTTTCGATTCCAACAGACATTACTGAAAAAGACCAAATCAATAACGCCATTTCAGAAATCCTGAAAACAGAAACCAGAATCGATGTTCTGATTAATAATGCAGGAATGGGAATGGTTGGCGCAGTGGAAGATTCTACGAAAGAAGATATTTCGAAGTTATTCAACCTTAATTTGATTGGTTCAGTTCAGATGATGACGGCTGTTCTTCCAAAGATGAGAGAACAGAAATTCGGAAAAATCATCAACGTTTCCAGCATCGGTTCCGAAATGGGATTACCTTTCAGAGGATTTTATTCCGCTTCCAAATCTGCATTAGACAAAGTGACGGAAGCAATGCGTTACGAAGTTTATCCTTGGAACATCCACGTTTGTTCACTCCATTTGGGCGACATCAAAACGAATATTGCAGAAAACCGTGTCAAAACAAAAGTTTCAGATGCTTATAAAATTGTCTTTGATAAAGTTTATTCTCTAATGAATTCTCACGTTGGCGACGGAACAGAACCTTTGGATGTGGCAGTTTATGTGGAACAGCTTTTAGGAAAGTCAAAATGGAAAGCCCACTATTATTTTGGGAAACTCGGGCAGAAAATTGGCGTTCCTTTGAAATGGATTCTTCCTCAGAATACTTATGAAAATCTGATGAAGAAGTATAATAAAATGGATTGATTTTCTGTTATATAACCACAAAAGTCACAAAAGAATAATGTTAAAGAAGTTCGATATATCAAGAAAAAAAAAGATAGAAATCGAAGACAATTTCTTTTGTAATCTTTTGAAAAACATAACATTTATATTCTTCTTTTGTGCCTTTTGTGGTTTAATCAACGCACAGAAAAAAGAATATTGGCTCATCGACAAAGAAACCAACGTAAAAAAAATCGTTTCTGATTCGGCTAAAGCTGTCAAATTTCTGGATTCTTTGGCAGAGAACTCTTACTTCTTTACAGAACTGAAAGACGTCAAAAAAATAGACAATCGGACAGAAATCTATTATGACAAAGGCCCCAATTTCAATCAGGCTAAAATCCAATTTTCAGATTCTTTAGTTACAGATTTGAAGTTTCAAAAGAATGAGATTTACACCAAAAATTTAGATTCACTCAAGAAAAATATTAATCAAAAATATCGGGATAAAGGTTTCGCTTTCAACCGTGTGAAAACCAAATTCCGGAAAATGGAAAATGGAATCCCATCGGTTAAAATATCAGTTGTTCCGGCTTCCCAAAGAAAAATTGATGGTATTGTTTTTAAAGGCTATACACGTTTACCGAAACAATTCGTTAAAAATCTCAACAAGCAATATCTTGGTAAAAACTATGATGACAGGAATTTGGTTTCTATGAATCAATCTTTGCAGAATCATCAATTTGTGTCGTTGGAAAAGCCGCCTCAGACATTATTTACCAAAGATTCCACGCAGGTTTTTCTCTTTACTCAGAAAAGGAAAACAAACACTTTTGACGGAATGATTGGTTTCGGAAATGATAAAACCGAAAAATTCACTGTCAACGGAACTTTGAATGTCCAAATGAAAAATATGTTCAACAGTTTCGAAAGCATCGGCGTTTACTGGCAAAGAAATCCAGATAAAGGTCAGACTTTTGATATGCAAACCGACATTCCTTACACGTTTGGAAGCAACGTCGGCTTGAATGTCAATGTCAATATTTTCCGCCAAGATTCCACTTTTGCGAATGTCAAATTTTTGCCTGCAGTTTATTATCATCTTTCTCCGAAACAAAAACTCGGTCTCAAAGGAACTTTCGAGTCTTCTGCGATTCTAGATTCACTTTACACGAGCGGTCGCGATTACAGCAAAAAAGGGATTGGCGTTTATTATCAATATCAGGAAGGGAGCGATATTCCGTTGTTTATTAACAAAAGCAATATCCGTTTGGAAGCTGATTTCCTGAAAACGACTTACGATGATACGCAGGAAAAATTTGATCAAATTAGGTATTTTCTTTTTGCAGAACATAACTTCAACTTATCCGGAAATCACTTTCTCAATATCAAAGGAGAATCTGCTTTGCTCAGTTCCAAAAACGAATTATCGACAAACGAACTCTTTCGGTTTGGAGGCTGGAATTCACTTCGAGGTTTTAATGAACAAAGTCTTGTCAGCGATTTTTATGCTTTTGCCGGCGCCGAATATCGTTACCTCGTCAATGATCAAGCCTTTTTTGATCTCTTTGCGCAGTACGGACAAATGTCCAATAAAGCCCTCGGAATCACGCCAAAACTCTACAGTTTAGGTTTAGGTTTCAACTTTTTCCTTCCTGTTGGTTTGATGAGTTTTCAGATTTCCAACGGAAACGAATTTGGGAATCCTTTCAAATTCAACGAAATAAAAATACATTGGGGAATCCTCAGTCGATTCTAAAATTTTTGGGAGCCGGGAACCTGCTGTCCACTATATCTTTTGCAAAATCCAACCGAATCCAAAGCTATTTTTGCAAAAGGATGCCGTTCCCATCAGGGCTAGGATATTCGTCATCCAATCATCATTTCTCTGAATATTAATTATTTATCAAATAAATTACGATATTTTCAAATTCAATAAAAATAACTTAATTTTGCAAAGAAAGTAAAGATGTCTATTCATAACAAAATTGTAGAGACAGCCATCACTTTCGATGACGTGCTTCTAGTCCCTTCTTATTCAGAAGTTTTACCTAATCAGGTTTCCCTAAAATCAAGACTTACAGACAAAATTTCGCTTAATGTTCCAATTGTTTCCGCTGCTATGGATACGGTTACGGAGGCTGATTTGGCAATCGCATTAGCAAGAGTTGGCGGTTTGGGTTTTATTCACAAAAATATGACAATTGCAGAGCAGGCTGCGCAGGTCAACAGTGTAAAACGTTCCGAAAACGGAATGATTGCAGACCCAGTCACTTTGTCAAAAGATCATACTTTGGCTGAAGCGAAAGCTTTGATGGCAAATTACAAAATCTCTGGACTTCCCGTTGTAGATAAAAATAATTACCTTATCGGGATCATTACCAACCGTGATGTGAAATATCAGGAAAACCTTGATATTAAAGTTGAGGAAATTATGACCAAAGAAAACCTCATTACTTCTGATAAAAACACAAATCTCGAAAAGGCGAAAGAGATTTTGCTTAAAAATAGAATAGAGAAACTTCCAATTGTTGACAAGAAAAATAAATTGGTTGGATTGATTACAATCAAAGACATTGATAATCAATTGGAATATCCGAATGCCAACAAAGACCAAAACGGAAGACTAATTGTTGGAGCTGGCGTTGGTGTTGGCGAAGATACGATTGAAAGAATTACTGCATTGGTAAAAGCTGGTGTTGATATTGTTGCCATAGATTCAGCTCACGGCCATTCGAAAGGGGTTTTGGATAAAATCTCTGAAATCAGAAAAACTTTCCCAGACTTAGATATTGTTGGTGGAAATATTGTAACCGCTGATGCAGCAAAAGATTTGATAAAAGCTGGAGCCAACGTTCTGAAAGTTGGTGTTGGGCCAGGTTCAATCTGTACAACCAGAGTTGTTGCCGGAGTTGGTGTTCCGCAACTTTCTGCAATCTATAACGTTTACGAATTTGCTAAAAAGAAAAATGTAGCAGTTATTGCTGATGGTGGAATAAAATTATCCGGAGATATTGTAAAGGCAATCGCAAGCGGTGCTGGAGCAGTAATGTTAGGTTCTCTTCTAGCTGGAACTGATGAAGCTCCGGGAGAAGAAATTATTTTCCAAGGAAGAAAATTTAAATCTTACCAAGGAATGGGTTCACTTTCAGCTATGAAACGCGGTGGAAAAGAGCGTTATTTCCAAAGTGAAGCTAAGAAATTCGTCCCAGAAGGCATCGAAGGAAGAGTTCCGCACAAAGGAAAACTGGAAGATGTAATTTTTCAATTAACTGGAGGTTTAAGAGCCGGAATGGGTTATTGTGGTGCGAAAGATATCGAAGCGTTGCAAAAAGATTCAAAACTGGTAATGATAACAGGAAGCGGATTGAAAGAATCTCATCCACACGATGTGATTATTACGCAAGAAGCGCCGAATTATTCTTTGTAATTCAATCGCTGATTTTCTTGAATTTGAATTTTGGTTTAATCACTTTATTCAGATAAATTCCTTTTGAGAAAGCCGATTTGAATTCATCAAAAATTTTCTGAGACACATTCAGATAATCATAAACTGCTCCGGATTGGTAAACGATCCGGAGTATTTTTTTATCCTCGAGATAATTGTAAGTGTTGACAACTGACGAAGGCATAATTTCTTAATTACAAAAAATATTCCTATAAATCATTAAAAAACAAAAACTTTGGTGTCAAGTTTGATGATAATTTTATAATTTTGCAGCGTTATTAAACCAATGAAGAAGAACACACTTTTCCCATTATTATTCTTAACCGTTTTTGTTCTCGGAATGCTTTCTTTCACTTCTAATAAGAAAGTGATAGCCGTTGTTTTCAACAAAGAAATGACAAGACAAGATTTGATGAGTCTTCAGAAAAATCTGAAGGACAAAAACATCATTCTGGTATTTAACAAAATGAAATTCACTAAGAATCGATTGAGTTATATCGATTTCAGTATCGATTTTGGGGATGGTTTTTCGGGAACGTCAAAATCTGTGATTACAAAAAATACAGAAATCGGTTTTATGCGAGACTATAATGATAATGCCGAGCAGCCTTTTGTTGTCGGTAATTTAAAATAAAGCTTCCCAAACCGGAAGCTTTTTTATTGTCTAAATTTTTGATTTCAAAACAATTTTTTCGCGTCAGAATAAAAAAATACCTTGAAAAAGGTATTGTCGTGATTTTTACCGTAGCCTAAATTTGATCAAAATTTAACGCTATGAAAAATCTTTTACTTTCAGCAATTTTATTTTTCGGAATATTATCATTCATTAATGCTCAATCATTAGATAATTCTTTCGGTACAAATGGCACTGTAACCCATAACGGCATCGGAAACTATTTTAATGCAACCGAATTGCCCGACGGCAACGTAATCCTAAGCGGAGATTACGAAACTCAGTCTATATCACAAGCCGTTATTACGAAACTGAAACCGGATGGCAGTGTGGATACATCGTTTGGCACAGGAGGAAAATATGTCATAGATCAATATTCTGATTCTGATTATTACGAAACCTTTTCACCAGCAATTGTTCAGCCAGACGGAAAACTGGTGGTTCTATACGCTGCAGAATACGATAATGGTATAGATGAGGAAACGGTTTCAATAAAGCTGATTCGTCTCAATGCCAATGGTACTTTGGACAACAATTTCTCCGGATACAGTGCTCAAAACCTATTAGAGGATGATTATCCTTATGGTATTTTCCGATTGCAGTCTGGCAAGATTCTAATGTATGGAGAGAATTATATTATGCGCTTCAACGAAAATGGAACTTTGGATACCAGTTATGCTAATAATGGTGTCAGAACGATCTCATTCGAGATAGGCGAGTTGCAAATAATGGGAACATCACTATATCTACACGATTATTGGGGTAAAAGATTAGTAAAATTAGAGAACGAGACTACAACCAATACCAGTATTTACAATCTGCCACAAAACTCGTCATTTTATATTACTAATACTCACGTTTATATTCATGACACTACTAATTCTTTTAGTCAAATCATTAAGCTGGACGCCAATTTGAATCCTGTCAATAGTTTTGGAGTTAATGGCGTAGCAACCTTCAATACATATGTGGGCAATGAATTAGTTTTCCAGCCACAAGGAAGTATTCTGGCTCAAAAATATAGCGCAGAATATGATAATAACAATAATATTGTGAGTACCAACAAAGAATTTATGAGAATAAATCCGGATGGTTCTTTGGATTCTACTTTCGGGAATTCTGGTATTTACAGCATTAATATCCCTGAAAATTCGCCTTATGATTATCACAGTGATGATTACATCCATTCTAATGGGAAGCTATATCATCTATTCTATAATAAGGATTGGACTATTAACAGTATTTATATCAAAAGAAGCAGTTTGCCAAATGAAATTCTTGCTGTGAGCAATTACGATTCAAAAAAAGCTGTCAGAATTATTCAGAATCCTGTGGGAGAAAATCTCGAATTATCTGATAAGATCACTAATGCTAAAATATATGATATTAGCGGAAAAGTGACAGGAATCACCTTTGATGGAAAACAAATCTCTATTGGCCATCTAAAATCCGGTGTTTACATTATCGATGCAAGATCAGAATCAGGCGACAAAGTCAATCTTAAGTTTATCAAAAAATAGCTAAAAAAAAATAGAAGCTTCCAGATTTTTGGAAGCTTCTATTTTATGTATTATTTCGTTTTCTTTCTTTCCTGACTTTCAGGTCATCTTCAAAATCATCAATCCTGTAATCGGTTAACGAATTTCCTTTAGTAATTTTTTCTTTAGAATAAAGTTTAAATTCATTCTCCGTTTTCTCCAAAAGATAATCATAAGGTCCAACCGAAGAAATTAGTTTAATCAAAACCGGCGAAATTTCCAGGCAGACAAACAGTCCCATAATGAAACTTGCAGCCAAAGCGATGATGGCTGAATTCTTACCTAACTCATCCAAAGCCTGCAATCTCGCAGCAAATCCATTGAACTTGTCTTCAATACCTTCTGTTGATTTCCTTTCGGTTTCAAGATTAGAATAAACTTTGGAAATTTCGGTGTCCAGATATTGCAGTCTCGGCTGCATTTGTTTTTGATAATTTTCCAGGTCAGCTCGTTTTTGTTCCTTCAGTTCGGCTTTTCTTTTAGCATTGGTTCCGTAACCGACTTTTCCGCTGGTTAAGCCAGATTGCTTACCAAGAATTTCTTTTTCTAATTCAACAGAAGCAGAATCATAAGCTATCTGATAATTTTTAATCTGATTTTGTATTTGTTTCTTTTCCAAATCAAAAGGTCCAGATTGTTGCAGAATTCTACCGCTCATTTCTGCCTGCAATTGTTTTTTATTCCTTTGAATAATCGTATTCAGTTGTTTATTAACTTCTTTCTCAAAAATTTTCAATTCCAAAGGTTTTGAAATAATAATGCCGAGAAATGTTGCTAAAATCAAACGCGGAATAGTCATCAGAATTTGATTCCACCAGGTTCCGGTTTTCTTAATTGAGGAAACAATATAACGGTCAAGATTGAAAATCATTAATCCCCAAAGGATTCCAAATCCAACTGATGCCCAAAGGTTATCAAAAACCGTGAACATTGCATATCCTGCAGATAATGTCGCAAAAACTGCTGTGAACAAAACAATTCCACCGATTCCGGCAAATTTGTTCCATTCGGAAGGCGATTTTTTCAGCAGATGAATATTCCCTCCGGAACAAATCATCAGAAAATGCTGAAACCAATTCATTTTATGTGTGTTAGTATTTTTCATTTAATTACAATTCATCATAATTTGTCATTTAAAACGTTAATTTGTTACAAATAGTATTAGGCTTTACCTAATAACTAAATTCATACCATTTTATTTCTGCAATTATTAAATTTATAGGCATTATATTTGATAACCGATTTTAAAAATAATTTATGAAAAATCTATTGTTCTTAGCCGCTATTGCAACAATTTCATTCTCTTGTAAATCAACCATGACACCAGATAATCTCCCAAAACCTCTTCCTGAAAGGCCAAAAGAAAATCCGGATAATGCAAGTCTGACACAGCAGGAAGCGCAGGAAATGGAAAATTTAAAATCAGAAATTCTCGCAATGGCAAAAAGTGAAAAATGCACCAATTCCGCTGATTGGAAATCAGTTGGTCTAGGTGTAAAAGCTTGCGGTGGACCAGTTTCTTATATTGCTTATTCGACAAAAATAGATGAAGCCAAGTTTCTTGAAAAAGTTAATTTGTATAATCAGAAATCAACAGAATATAATAAAAAATACAACCTGGTGTCAGATTGTATGTTGATATTACCACCCGAAAAAATCGAGTGTGAAAACGGAAATCCTGTCTTTAAATATTAGAATCCGAATTCTGAGGCGTAATCTTTTGCGCTTCAGAATCTCTGTATAATTTTTCTTTACTCCATTTGGCGTGTTTGGAAGGAACGATGGTGTGCCCTTTTCTATAGGCATAAATCTTGGTAAACTCTGCTCCGAAAAATATCAATTGACAAGAATAATTAATCCACATCATCAATAGGATCACAGTTCCCGCTGCACCGAAAATGGAAGTTGGCTTAGAAACATCGAAGTAGAAACTCATCAGCATTTTTCCAAGATTGAAAAGTAAAGCAGTTACTATTGCGCCAATCCACACAGATTTCCATTTGATTTCCACATCGGGCAACACTTTGAACATAAAAGCAAACAAAACTGTTACAATAGCCAATCCCAGAATAAAATTACTTGCCTGGATAATCACATAAGTTTCCAATCCGAAATATTGCGTAATCAAATTATTGGCGAGTCCAATTAAGGAAGATAAAAGCATACTTATAAGAAGAAGAAAGGCAATAATTAGAATCATCCCAAGGGAATTGGCTCTATCCAGAATAAATTTTTGCCAGGCTTTTTTAGGAGCTGCTTCCACATCCCAAAGATTGTTGAGTGTACTTTGCATCTGGAAAAATAAGCTGGTGGCACCAAAAACCAAAGTCCCGACACCAAGCGCTTTCATCCAGAAATTCTGCTTATCAACCATTGCGCTTTTGATAATATCCTGAATGCTTTTGGCGCCGTCATATCCCATTATGCCTTGCAGTTGTCTTCGGATTTCACCATTCACAGCTTCTTCGCCAAAGAAATGTCCCGCAACCCAAATCACGATAATCATCAAACCAGGCAAAGAAAATATCGCATTATAAGCCATACTGGCGCTATCCTTGGCCGCAGTTGAAGACATCCATTCGTTGAAGGTTTGTTTGAGAACTTCCCAAAAAGAGTTAAGTTTTTTCATTCCTTAATTTTCTTGGGAGATTCAATCTTTGTACCAACTTAGTCTTCTTTGTACCAGCTGGAGTATTTAACATAATTATTAGCGATTCTGTCAATCTCGCCTGTAATCAGGTTTTGGGAAACGTCTTTCACTTTTTTTGCCGGGACGCCCGCCCAGATTTCGCCTTCTTTTATAACCGTATTCGCTGTCACAACTGCGCCAGCCGCAACTATCGAATTACTTTCTATGATGCAGTCATCCATTACAATGGCGCCCATCCCTATCAGGACATTATCTTTTATGGTACAGCCGTGGACAATTGCATTATGACCAATCGATACATTATTCCCAATCGTGGTCGGACTTTTCTGATACGTACAATGTATCATCGCATTGTCCTGAACATTCACTTTATCGCCCATTTTGATGAAATGAACATCGCCTCTCAAAACCGCATTGTACCAAATACTGCAGTCCTTCCCCATCGTCACATCGCCGATAATCACTGCGGTTTCTGCCACAAAAGTATTCTCTCCGAGCTGAGGCGTCTTGCCTAAAAGTTCTCTAATAATTGCCATATTTTATAATTGATAATTAATAAATGATAATTGATTTTCTGAGTGGTATTTATTCGGGCGCCTTTATCCGTCCTCCACTCCCGCTTTTTTATTTTTCCAAAGAAAAAATAAAAAGAGCTCCGTTCAGGCCGGGGCGCAATTCCAAATTCTGTACAAATTTCGTGTACCAATCGACGGAAATCAGTCTCATAGAAAAAATCGAAAATCCACAAAGCTTCTCATAATCAAAACTTAACACAACATTGGGATTTGTCAGCTTTTTTCTTCCACCAAATTACGATATTTTTGTAGTTCAATATACTTAAAATGAGAGAAATCATTATAGAACCTACGGAAAACAAAAAAGTGATGAAGTTCGTTACGGACTACACTTTGATTCCCGGTTCATTGGAACTGGACAGAGACTCTGACGTTTCCGAAATTCCGTTAGCTCAGGAATTGTTCAACTATCCTTTTGTAAACAGGATTTTCATCACTGCCAACTTTATTGCGGTAGCGAAAGAAGATACGGTAGAATGGGAACACGTGGCAGAAAGCCTGAAGAACATCATCGAAGACGAATTGCTTGCGAATCCAAGAATCTATCTTCAGAAAAGAAAAGAAGCTTACCAAATTTATTCGGAGATGACCCCGAATCCTGCCGTGATGAAATTCATCTCCAGCAAGATGCTTATGGACGGTTTTATCGAAGTGAAATCTAAGGAAGAATCCGATGAAGTGCCTTTGGCAAAAGAATTATACGACGCTTTTGATTTTGTGAAGGAAGTGTATGTGAGTGACAATTTCGTAGCCGTAACCAAGGATGAGCAATTCCAATGGCACGAGATTATGAATCAGGTTCGTTCTTTCATCGCCGAATTTCTACAAACCGGAAAAAAGATTTCTAATCTGGAACCGCATCAGCACGAGAATCCTGTTCTGAAAATCATCAACAGAGAATATACGGACGATGAGCAAAAAATCAGCGACATCCTGAACGAATATGTGGCGCCAGCTGTGGAAAATGATGGCGGAAAAATCTCACTGATCGAATACGACGGCGAAAATAAAACCGCAAGAATGCTGCTTCAGGGCGCGTGCAGCGGCTGTCCGTCTTCTACAGCGACTTTGAAAAACGGCATCCAAAGTATTCTGAAACAATTCGTTCCGGAATTGGTGGAGAATGTGGAAGCAGTAAACGGATAATATTTAGTTGATAGTTTTCGGTTGTCAGTTGATTGACTTCCGAAAAAGAATAAAATAATTTCAAATTGGAAACCAACAACCAACAACCGACAGTCAATAGCAAAAAAGGAATTCTCTTGGTCAACCTCGGCTCACCGAAGTCAACGGATGTCAAAGATGTTAAAGAATATCTCGACGAATTTTTAATGGATGAAAAAGTCATCGATTATCGCTGGATTTTCCGAGCATTATTGGTTCAGGGAATCATTCTGAAAACCAGACCTAAGAAATCGGCAGAAGCTTACAAAACGGTGTGGACGGATGAAGGTTCGCCTTTGATTGTGATTTCAAAAAAACTGCAGGAAAAACTTCAGGAATTAGTGGATGTTCCGGTTGGTCTGGGAATGCGCTATGCGGAGCCATCAATCAAAACCGGCATTCAGGAATTGGTAGACCAAGGTGTTACAAATATTACTTTGTTCCCGCTTTATCCTCAATACGCAATGAGCACGACGGAAACGGTGATTGACAAAGCCGAGGAAGTTCGACTAAAATTCTTTCCAGACATTAAAATTAATTATGTAGAACCGTTTTACGACCGCGAGATTTACATTGATGCTCTTGCAGAAAGTATCAAAGAAAAACTGCCTGCGGATTTTGATTTGTTGCAGTTTTCGTATCACGGTGTTCCGGAACGTCATATTTACAAAACCGACCCTACGAAAACCTGCAATATGAATACTTGCTGTCAGAAAGAGGATAATCCTTCGCACAAATTCTGTTATAGACACCAATGCTATAAAGTGACGGAGTTAGTTTGTGAGAAACTGGGCATTCCGAAAGAAAAGGCGTTAGTCACTTTCCAGTCCAGACTCGGAAAAGATAAATGGATGGAACCTTATACCGACGCAACCTTGGAAGGTCTTGGCAAGAAAGGCATCAAAAAACTGGCAATAGTTTGCCCGGCTTTCGTTTCCGATTGTCTCGAAACCTTGGAAGAAATTTCTGAAGAAGGCAAGGAAATCTTCCTTCACGGTGGCGGTGAAAGATTCGATTATATCCCGTGTTTGAATGAGGAACAAAGTTGGGTGAATGTGGTGAAAACGCTTTGTGAAGAAAAGCTGGACGATTTTTATTTTCATTAATTTCTAAATCCAATGGTTTTCCGATACGCAAGACATACTCAGAATCTGGAGAAGTTGATTGGTTTTTATACTAAAGTTTTGGACTTTAAAGTTCTTGGAGATTTTAAAGACCATAACGGTTATGATGGTGTTTTTCTTGGCAAGGACAATGAAAACTGGCATTTGGAGTTTACTCAGGATGGCAATGTTCCTCAATCTCAATCTGATGAAGATGATATTTTAGTTTTTTATCCTGAGACTTTGGAAGAATTCCAGAAGATTGTTGCCAATCTTGAATCTCATAAAGTTCCCATTCTGCAACCGAAAAACCCTTACTGGAAAGAAAACGGCATCTGCTTTGAAGATTGTGATCGCCACAAACTCATTATTTCTGACCTTAGAATCAAAAATTAAAACCGATGTTGTCTGAAACCTTAAACTCATTGTTTGAAAGAGATCTCAATAAAGTCATTGAAGAGCTTAATCTCTATCAATCGGAATCTAATATTTGGAAAGTTGAAGGAAATATTTCTAATTCTGCAGGAAATCTTGCTTTGCATCTTATTGGCAATCTCAAAACTTACATTGGAAAAGAAATTGGAAACTTTGATTATGTGCGAAACAGGGATTTGGAATTTGCGGATAAGAATGTTCCGAGAGCAAAAATCGTTGCTGATTTGAATGATACGGTTGTGATAATTAAAAATTCTTTGAAATCTGTATCTGATGAGGAGTTGAAAAAAGATTATCCGCTTTTGGTTTTAGGTGAAAAAACCTCAACAGAATATTTTCTGGTTCATCTTGCCACACATCTCAATTATCATCTCGGGCAAATCAATTACCACAGACGACTGGTAGAAAAGTAATCGAATTTATTTCTATGTGTTATTTAATTTGATTATTTTTTATTCAAATTATGTAGAGTTCCATTTTCCATTTCAAAGTACTTTCACCATTAGGATAAGTCAGCATCAGCCAAAACATCAACACACCTATGTTGAGTCTTGACAAAAGATTTTCATTATTACCGATATTTCTCTAAAATTAAAAAGCGTTCCATGATGAAACGCTTTTTTAATTTTGATTTTGACGAAAATTTGTTTTGTTGACAAATTGTTCTATTTTGCGAAGCGCGTCCCGGCCTGAGCGGAGCTCTTTTTGTCTTGTCTCCTGAGACGAGACAAAAAAGCGGGAGCGGAGGACGGATAAAGACGCCCAAATTACTTCATTTAAGAATACATCTGCTCTTGTAATTCTTTGATTTTTTTGTCTCCAAGGTATTCGTCGTAAGTCATATCTCTGTCGATGATTCCTTTTGGCGTCAACTCGATGATTCTGTTACAAACGGTTTCCAACAATTCGTGGTCATGAGATGATAACAAAATGTTGCCTTTGAAGTTGTTTAAGGAGTTGTTCAAAGTGGTAATACTTTCCAAATCTAAGTGGTTGGTTGGCTCATCCAAAAGAAGGACATTCGCCTTCTGAAGCATCATTCTACTGAACATACAACGCATTTTTTCACCTCCGGAAAGAACTTTACAGGATTTAAGCGCTTCATCTCCGGAGAATAACATTCTTCCTAGAAAACCTCTCATAAACTCCTCGTGTCTTTCCTCATCATTCTTGGTGAATTGTCTCAACCAATCTACCAAGTTAACATCGTCCTGGAAATAATCCGTGTTATCCAAAGGCATATAAGACTGGTTCGTAGTTACGCCCCAGTTGTAAGTTCCTTTATCCGCTTCCGTAGTTCCGGAAATGATTTGGAAAAACTCGGTAATCGCCAATGAGTTTCTGGAAATTACCGCTACTTTATCTCCTTTTTTAAGATTAAGATCGATGTTTGAGAACAGTAACTCACCGTCTTTTGTTTTTTCGAGTCCTTTTACATCCAGAATCTGATCACCAACTTCTCTTTCGATATCGAAAATGATGGCTGGATATCTTCTTGAAGATGGTTTGATATCATCGATATTTAATTTGTCGATCATCTTTTTACGTGCAGTTGCCTGTTTAGCTTTAGCAACGTTTGAACTGAATCGTGCGATGAAATCCTGTAATTCTTTTTTCTTTTCTTCTGCTTTTTTATTAGCCTGGGCTCTTTGTCTTGTTGCCAACTGAGAAGCCTGATACCAGAAAGAATAGTTACCGGTATAAAGGTTCAGTTTTGAATAATCTAAGTCTCCAATGTGTGTACAAACGGCATCTAAAAAGTGACGGTCGTGAGAGACAACAATTACGGTATTTTCATAATCTGCAAGGAAGTCTTCTAACCAAGCGATAGTTGAGATGTCCAAGTCGTTGGTAGGCTCATCCAGAATCAAAACATCAGGGTTTCCGAACAATGCCTGAGCTAGCAAAACTCTTACCTTGTCCTTATTTTCCAATTCTGACATCATTTGCCAATGCATATCATCTTTGATTCCAACGTTAGAAAGCATTGTTTGTGCATCGGCTTCCGAGTTCCAGCCGCCCATTTCGTCATAGATAACACCTAGTTCTCCCGCTTTGATCCCATCTTCATCAGAAAAGTCTTCTTTTGCATAAAGTGCATCCATCTCTTCTTTGATCTCGAAAAGTCTTTTGTTTCCTCTAAGAACGGTTTCTAATACTGTGAAGTTATCGTAAGCAAAGTGATCCTGTTCCAGAACAGACATTCTTTTTCCCGGCTCCAAAGAAACATTACCGGAAGTAGACTCCTGCTTGCCACTTAATATTTTAAGAAATGTAGATTTCCCGGCGCCGTTAGCCCCGATTATCCCATAACAATTTCCTTTCGTGAATTTTATATTAACTTCGTCAAAGAGAACTCTCTTCCCGAACTGTAGTGATAAATTAGATACTGTTAACATATAGTTTTGTAAATTTGTCTGCGAAATTACGAAAATTAGTTGGGATAGTGAAGTGTCACCAATCATTAACATATGAAAGTTAAAATCGAAAAATCTGTTAATATATTTAACAAGCGCGCCCGTTTTGAATATGAAATCCTGGAAGAATATGAAGCCGGAATTGTATTGACTGGAACTGAAATAAAATCGCTCCGTTCTTCCAAAGCATCCATTACAGAAAGCTTTTGCCAGTTTATTGACAATGAATTGTATATCATTAATATGATGATAGATGAGTATAAGTTAGGGACTTTTTACAACCATAAAACAAAAAGGGAACGGAAGTTGCTACTGCATAATTACGAATTGCAAAAACTTAAAAAAAAGTTAAAGGATGTTGGGAATACGATAATCCCTTTGAAGCTCTATATCAACAATAACGGAAAAGCAAAATTGCTCATTTCACTTGCCAGAGGTAAAAAACTGTATGATAAGAGAGAGGCTATAAAGGACAGAGAAAATAAAGTAAACATCCAGCGATTGTTAAAGAAAAACTAAAAAAACTTTGTTTATAAAGAAAAATTATATTTATTTTGCATTATCAATTATTTAATCATTTAATTCTATGAAAAATCTAAAATTAGGAATTTCAGCATTGGCGCTTACTGTTGCCTCTACTGTTTTCGCACAAACTACTACCAATAAGTGGGTAATAGGAGTAGGTGCTCATGGAGTGAATCACGTTGCTCAAAGAAACAATTTCAGCAATACGTTCTCATTCAACAATTTTAAAGAAAACTTATTTGGTGTTTCTAAGTATTCAATTACGCCACCATTATCTAAACTAACTGTTGCAAGAAGCCTTAGCAAAGGAATCGTTCTTGACTGGCAAACTACTGTTGGGAATGTTGACAACAAGAGATTTGGAATGGATAAAGAATTCTTCTTAATGACAGGTCTTGGGGTTCAATTCAAAGCAGCTGGTCTTCTTTGGGATGAAGAATCTTGGTTTGATCCATATTTGAGAGTTGGTGCTAACTACCTGAGACATGATTATACAGGTCTTACCTTCCCAACAACTGATACTAAATCAGGTGAAGTTTACTCAGCATATAACAAAGACGGAGATCTTACAGGAAAAGCAAATCACTTTACTGTTAGTACAGGTGCAGGTATTAATTTCTGGGTAACTAAAAACTTTGGTTTAGGTGTTCAAGGGGATTATGTAACTACTCCTGTAGATAAGTCTAGTGTTGCTAACTTCTGGCAAGCTTCTGCTTCATTATTGTTCAGATTCGGTAATACAGACAGAGATAAAGACGGAATTCCAGATAAAGATGACAGATGTCCTGATACACCAGGTTTACCTGAGTTCCAAGGATGTCCTGATACAGATGGAGATGGTATCCCAGATATCGATGATCAATGTCCAGATGTAGCTGGTCCAAAAGAAAACAACGGTTGTCCTTGGCCAGATACTGACGGCGACGGAGTATTAGATAAAGATGATGCTTGTGTTGACGTTCCTGGTCCAGCAGAAAACAAAGGTTGTCCTTGGCCAGATACTGATGGTGACGGAGTATTAGATAAAGATGATGCTTGTCCTACAGTTCCAGGTCTTCCAGAATATCAAGGATGTCCTAAGCCAGCTTCTGCTTATGCTACTGAAGCAACAGGTGCTCTAACAAACATCTTGTTCGATTTCAACAAAGCTACATTAAGACCAGAATCTGCAGGTAAAATTAATCAAGCTGCTGAGATCCTTAAAGGAGCTAAAGATGCAACATTCCTAGTAACTGGTCACACAGATGCTAAAGGAGCTGAAGCTTATAACTTGAAATTATCTAGACAAAGAGCTGCTTCTGTAGTTGCTGCGTTAGAAGCTCAAGGTGTATCTGCAAGCCAATTGAAATCAGTTGGAGTTGGAGAAAGAGATGCTAAAGTTTCTGAAAAAGCTTCTGATGCTGAAAGACAAGCTGATAGAAAAGTTGTAGTAGAGGCTGTAAATGGCGCTGCTTGGGAAGCTCTTCAAAAATCAGATCTTCCAGTTGTAGAGAAAAAAGTAGTTAAGAAAGCTCCAGCTAAAAAGAAAGCTACTAAAAAAAGAAAATAATTAATCATTATTTCTAAATAAAAATACCTCCAAGTAATTGGGGGTATTTTTTTTATTTCTATAATTCAGTATTTTTGCACAAATAAATAATCATAAAATGGGAAGAGCGTTCGAATATAGAAAAGCTTCAAAAATGGCCAGATGGGATAAGATGGCTAAAACATTTTCAAAAATAGGAAAGGATATTGCCTTGGCAGTAAAAGCTGGTGGAACCGATCCTGAATCTAACCCTGCATTGAGGAGATGTATTCAAAATGCCAAAGGTGCTAATATGCCAAAAGATAATGTCGAAAGAGCAATCAAAAAAGCAAGTGGGGCTGATGCGGAAAATTATGAAGAAATCACTTATGAAGGCTACGGACAAGGCGGAGTTGCCTTCTTTGTAGAATGTACAACTAATAATCCAACAAGAACTGTAGCGAACGTTAGGGCAATTTTCAACAAGTTTGACGGTAACCTTGGTAAGAATGGTGAATTAGCTTTTATCTTCGACAGAAAAGGTATTTTCACTATTGAAAAGTCTCAAATCAAATCCGAATGGGATGATTTCGAAATGGAAATGATTGACGGTGGCGCAGAAGAAATTGACCAGGACGAAAATGAAGTTTTGATTACAACAGCATTCGAAGATTTCGGTTCGATGTCTCATAAATTAGACGAACTTGGAATCGAGGCAAAAAGTGCCGAATTACAAAGAATTCCTAACAATACCAAAGGAATGACCGACGACCAGTTCAAGGCCAATATGAAGATGTTGGAGCGCTTTGAGGAAGATGATGATGTTCAGAATGTTTTCCATAATATGGAATTCACAGAAGAACAATTAGAGTTGATGTAAAAGAGGAAACATAATCGTAAAAAAATCCCGACTGAAAAGCCGGGATCTTTTATTTTTTATAAAACGCTGTTGATTATGCGTTTGGTTCAACAGAAACGAAAGATCTGTTGTTTGCTTTCTTTCTGAAAACTACTTTACCGTCTACCAATGCAAACAAAGTGTGATCTTTACCCATACCAACATTTTCACCTGGGTGATGTTGCGTACCTCTTTGTCTGATGATGATGTTACCGGCAATAGCTTCTTGACCTCCGAAAATCTTAACACCTAGTCTTTTAGAGTGAGATTCTCTACCGTTTTTGGAACTACCGACTCCTTTCTTGTGTGCCATTTTATTTTAAGCTTTTTTGGATTAAAAATTATTCAGCAGATTCGCTGGTTTCTGTTACTTCAGCTTTAGCAGCTTTCTTAGGAGCAGCTTTTTTAGCCTCTTTTTTCGCACCGTCAAATCCAGTAATACCAGTTACCAAAATTTGAGTTAATTGCTGTCTGTGACCATTTTTCTTAGCATAACCTTTTCTTCTTTTCTTTTTGAAAACGATTACTTTGTCAGCCTGAACGTGGTCAAGAATTTCTACATCTACGGTGATACCGCTTACAGCCGGGGCACCTACAGTTACTGCACCGTTCACAGTAAGAAGAACTTTGTCAAAAGAAACTTTCGCACCTTTATCTCCTTTCAAACGGTTCACAAACAACTTTTGGTTTTGCTCAACTTTGTATTGAAGCCCTGCTATTTCTACAATTGCAAACATTGTTTATAAATTTTTATAATTATTCGAGGTGCAAAAGTAAACATTTTGTTTGTAAATTACAACATTAATTGCAAATATTTAATTGTCTGATATTTAATATTGATTTGGGCAGCTTAATCCCCCTTCCGCTCCCAATCTTTTCACTCCACTTCGTTGCGTAAAAAGGATTTCCGCTCAAGTCGGGCTGCGGATTCAACGTAAAACAAACTTTCAACATAAAAACAACATTAGTCATTCAAACTCATCTTAGCGAAGCGCCTTTGTGACCTTAAAACATTTAATGTAAAAAGAATCTTTGCGGACTTTGTGTTTAAAAAATATACACATACATAAATTTACAAGAAAGCTCTAAATTTGACAATTGAAAATTTTATCAATGCTAAATTTCATCAAGAAAAACATTGCGCTCATTTGGGCAAAAAAACATATCGAAAAATCCAAAATTTTTAAAACCAATGCAATCAAAGATCAGCAGGATTTACTTTTGGATTTGGTCAAAACGGCGGAGAAAACATTATTCGGAAGAGAACATCAATTTGAAACTATCAAAACCATTGTAGATTTTCAAAATAAAGTTCCTGTTGCAGATTACGAAGATCTGAAACCATACATAGAGAGAGTCAAAAAAGGACAATCCAAAATCCTTTGGCCAGATTTGCCGGAGTATTTCGCAAAAACGTCTGGAACAACTTCAGGCTCCAAGTATATCCCGATTTCCAAAGAAGCAATGCCCTTTCAGATTGCAGCTGCTCAAAGTGCGATTTTCCATTACATCGAGAAAAAAAATAATGCAGATTTTATTGGTGGAAAAATGATCTTTCTTCAAGGCTCTCCCGAGCTGGAAGAAGTCAATGGAGTAAAAACCGGCAGATTGTCAGGAATCGTTGCGCATCACATTCCAAATTACCTTCAGAAAAACAGATTACCAAGCTGGGAAACCAACTGTATCGAAGATTGGGAAACCAAAGTAGACAAAATCGTGGAAGAAACCGAGAACGAAAATATGACTTTGATTTCCGGAATACCACCTTGGTTAATTATGTACTTTGAAAAACTGATTGACAGACACAACAAAAAAATCACTGAAATTTTTCCGAATCTTCAACTGATTATTACAGGTGGAGTAAACTATGAACCTTATCGTGATAAGATGAACGAATTGTTGGGAAAACCTGTTGACATCGTTCAGACTTTTCCTGCTTCGGAAGGTTTTTTTGCGTTTCAGGATGATTATACAAAAGAAGGATTATTGCTTTTGACCAATCACGGGATTTTCTACGAATTTATTCCACTCGAACAATACGGGAAACCAAATGCAGAACGATTAACATTGAAAAACGTTGAACTTAATAAAGATTACGCTTTAATTTTGACGACTAATTCCGGACTTTGGGCTTATTCGATTGGAGATGTTGTACGGTTTATTGATAAAAATCCGTACAGGATTTTGGTAAGTGGAAGAACGAAACATTTTACATCTGCTTTTGGAGAACACGTGATTGCGTTTGAAGTGGAAGAAGCTTTGAAAGCTACGGTTGAAAAATTTCCTACTCAGATTACAGAATTTCACCTAGCGCCAGAAGTCAATCCCACTGAAGGTCTGCCTTACCACGAGTGGTTTATTGAGTTTGAAAAAGAACCAGATAATTTTGAAGCCTTCAAAGCTGAATTGGATTTGCAACTCAGACAACGGAATACTTATTACGATGATTTGATTTCCGGAAATATTCTGCAACCTTTAGTCATTACAAAACTGAAGAAAAATGCTTTTCAGGATTATGCTAAATCTGAAGGGAAATTAGGTGGGCAAAATAAAATTCCGCGCCTGGCAAATGATAGGAAAATTGCAGTATATTTGGCGAAACTAAATTTAAAATGAAAACTTTTTCTTTTCTTATTTCTTTGCTCCTGCTTTTACAATCTTGCACGACAGCTATCTACAGAAACAATATCAATAAGAATGATTTTTCTGCAGTCGAAACAGGAAAAAGATATACATTCTACGAGAACAATAAACCTAAATACAAAGTTCGGGTTTCTGCTGTAGAAGATGACAAAATTGTCGGCGTTACTAATAACCAAGAAGTGACTATTGCAAAAAATGATATAAGAGTCATCAAAAAGAATAATTCTAAAGGAACAACTGCTATTGTTGTTGGCTCCGTTGTGGGTGTAGCTGGTTTTGTTGCGCTAATCGCCGCTTTAGTTAACAATTCTACATCTGATTATTATTACTACTAAGTTTTATAATTGAGAACGTTTTAGCCTGATAAAGTTGAATCGTTTTTTTTATGACAAAGTTTTCTGACTAGCCCCGATTGCAGTGAAAATCCTTTTGCTTTTTTTTGAAAAGGAAAAGATTGTAACGGAAAGCGGGATTAAGCGCCTAAAAATTTAGGGCTTTATGTGGAAGTAATTGGCGTACAACGACTACTTTTGCATAATGATTTCTTTTACACCACTTCGAGTTTTAAAAAATATAGAATTTCGTCATCTTCTTACAGGAAGATTTTTCCTGATTATTGCTTTCAGGATGCTCGCAACCTTGCTAGGTTGGTGGGTTTATCAGTTGACAAAAGACCCGTTTTCCATTGGTTTGATTGGACTTTCTGAAGTGATTCCTGCGGTTTCCTGCGCACTTTATGCCGGTCATATTATCGATATGAACGAGAAGAAAAAACTGCTGTTGATTTGTAATTATGTTTATGTCATTCTGATAAGCCTGCTTTTGATTCCTGCATTTTTAGGACACAGGATGCATTTTACAGGACACGAGATCACATATTTTATTTATGTAGTTATTTTTTTTACAGGAATTTCCCGTTCGTTTCTTGGCCCATTGGTTCCAAGTATGATTCCGAGGATTGTAAAGCAGGAAAATTTGCCATACGCTGTGACGCTGAATCAAGCAACATTTCTAATTGCATCTGTTTCAGGACACGCTTTAGGTGGTTTTTTGATTGCTTTGATTACGATAAAATGGACTTTGGTGGTGATTGTTTGTAGTATGATTCTCGCTTCTTTATTTTTCTGGACGATTAATCAACAACAATCTGAAAACAAAAAGAAGGACGTCAAAGTCTTCGAAAGTATGAAGGAAGGCTTGGCTTACATCTATAAAACGAAGGAAATTCTAGGCGCTCAAATGCTGGATATGTTTGCGGTTCTTTTTGGTGGAGCCGTGGCGATGATTCCAGTTTTTGCAAGCGATATTCTGAAGGTGGGCTCGGAAGGTTTTGGATTGCTGAATGCAGCTTCTGATATTGGTTCGATGTTGATTATTATTACTTTATCATTAATTCCATTGAAGAAAAATCAAGGAAAAATTTTGCTTTGTGTAGCAACTGGATTTGGATTGTGTATTATCGGATTTGGATTGTCGAAAATGTATTGGCTGTCATTCGGATTCTTAGTTCTGAGCGGAATGTTGGACGGAATAAGTGTTGTGATTAGAGGGACAATTGTCCAGTTGAAAACGCCTGAAGAAATCCGAGGAAGGGTTCTGAGCGTGAATTCGATTTTCATAATGTCGAGTAATGAATTGGGACAATTTGAAAGCGGATTGACTGCAAAATTAATGGGCGTTGTACGTTCTGTAGTTTTTGGTGGAACAATGACAGTTTTGACTGCGTTGTTTATTGGAGCGACTTCTAAGAAGTTGAGAAAGATGGAATATTAATATTCTTAGAAATATTACAAAATAAAAAAGGAAGCAAATTGCTTCCTTTAATTTTATATCAAACTTCTGATTTTCGCAATCATATCGTCTCCGAGTTTATCTGCTTCTTCCTGAGAAAAAGCTTCGGTATAAATCCTGATAATCGGTTCTGTATTAGATTTTCTCAAGTGAACCCAATTTTCTGCAAAATCGATTTTCACGCCGTCTACTGTTGAGATTTCTTCGTTTTTATATTCTTCCTGAACTTTCACCAACAAAGCATCAACATCAATCTCAGGAGTCAATTCGATTTTCTTTTTGCCCATAGAATAGGCCGGATAACCTGCTCTCAGTTCAGAAACCGTTTTGTTTTCTTTTGCTAAATGAGTCAGGAATAATGCAACACCAACCAAAGAATCTCTTCCATAATGCAAATCAGGATAGATAATACCACCATTTCCTTCGCCTCCGATTACAGCATTTTTTTCTTTCATCAGGTTAACTACATTAACTTCACCGACAGCGCTTGCAAAATATTCTGAATCCAGATTTTTCGCAACATCTCTCAAAGCTCGACTTGAAGAAAGATTAGAAATAGCAACCCCTTTTTTCAGCTTCAAAAGATAATCTGCAACAGCAACCAACGTATATTCTTCGCCAAACATTTCACCTTTTTCATCAATCAAAGCCAGTCTGTCAACATCCGGATCCACGACGATTCCCATATCTGCACCTTCTTTTTTTACCAAGTCGCAGATGTCGCCAAGATGCTCTTTCAAAGGTTCCGGATTGTGCGGGAAATGTCCTGTTGGTTCGCAATATAACTTCACCACTTCAACACCCAATTTTTCCAAAAGTGGTGGAATAGAAATTCCTCCCGTAGAATTAACCGCATCCAAAACTACTTTGAATTTCTTAGCTTTTATTGCTTCTACATCTACAGTTGGCAATTCCAAAATCTTCTGAATATGAATATCAAAACCGTCTTCTCTGGTTTCATATTTTCCCAGATCATCCACTTCTGCATAATTGAAATCTTCATTTTCTGCCAAAGCCAAAACTTCTGCACCGTTTTCTCCGTTGATGAATTCGCCCTTATCATTCAGTAATTTCAAAGCGTTCCATTGTTTTGGATTGTGAGAAGCAGTAAGGATAATTCCGCCGTCAGCTTTCAGTTCAGGAACCATTACTTCTACGGTTGGTGTTGTAGAAAGACCTAAATCAATTACATTAATTCCCAAACCTTGCAATGTAGAAGCGACCAAAGAAGAAACCATTTGACCAGAGATTCTCGCGTCTCTTCCGATAACTAGGGTTAAGTTTTTTTTATTTTTATTATTCTGAAGCCAAGTTCCGAATGCCGAAGCAAATTTTACCACATCAAGCGGTGTCAAGTTATCATTTACTTTTCCGCCGATAGTACCTCGGATTCCGGAGATTGATTTTATTAATGACATTTATTTTAAGGTTTTTTTTCTGATTGCAAATGTATTAAAAAGAAGTGATTTGAGTTTTAACTTAAGATTACAACGCTGGGATTTTGTCTTTAATTTTATCATAAATTCTCTTCACTTTAGCTGGCGGATTCAATCTATAACCAATAAAAAAGAGAACGTAGAAATCATTTTCATAAATGTTTGAACCATTATCTTTATAATGATTTCCAGCGTAATTGAACTTGGATCCAAAAAATATTTTCTCTGAATTGTAACCCAAATGAAGTCCGGCGCCAAAGTTTTGAGTGAAATAGTTAGCTTTATCTCTTTCACTTTGATTGACATCATTTTTATAATTGCTCCATTTTTTTCCTAATCCACCATATAAATAAGGCGCAATATTGATTTTTTCTGTAAGAAGATAATTGTAATGATAACCCAAATCTACACTCAGATCCAAACGTTTTTCACGAGATTTTATATCATTCTGAATGTCGGAGAATATAACATATTCATAATTGAAAGCAGGAACGAAACTTCCACTGCTTTTCGTTTGCCATTCTTTTTGATAGTAAATTCCTTTCAAGGAAAAGTCTTTATTAATAATGTAAGAAGTGGATCCTCCGAAGCTCTGAAACCTCAAATTAGGAAAAGTCAAATAAGGATCTCTATTTTTTCTCCAGTTATCAATATAATCCTGTGTATTTCTCAAATAATAACCTTTGCTGTTTTTGTAAGAAATTGTCTGGATAAAGTTTTTTGGAAAAAATCTGAAAGTATAACTGGTAAAACTGCTTTTTCCCTTTAGGTGATTATTGTTTCCGATTATAAATTTTGGCGCAAAAGATATGCTTGCACTTACGAATTTGTAATCGATGCCAATCGTTGTATTAATTTGATTGTTGAGTGCTAATCTTGGAGTAATGCTTAAGTCTTTGGATGTGATGACGAGTTCATTTGTATTCGTATCAATATTTAGTCGAAGCATCAATTTTTCATCGTAAGAAATCACATTATTATTAATGCTGTCATTTTGTGCAAGTGTAAAAATGCAGAAATGAAGCAAAATAATAGCAAGAATCCGCATTGTTTAGTTCTAATTTTCTAAAACTAAAATACTAAAAACATTCTGGATTAAGAACATCCGCAATTAGGCCCACAGTTTTTTCCTTTGTCTTTCTTAGAAAACGTTTTTGAGAATTTTCGGACAATCGCATAAACTGCAGCTAAAATGATAACGCCAACTATAATATATTGTATAAGTAATGAATTGTCCATTTTAAAATTACTTTAAAATCTGATAAACAATCAAAGCCGAAAAGTATGCCAAAAAGGTCATTGAAACAGTTTGTAACATTGTCCACTTCAAGCTTCTTGTTTCTCTATAAACTACGGCAATTGTCGAAATGCATTGCATCGCAAATGCATAGAAAATCAAAATCGAAACGCCTGTTGCAAAGCTGAAAACTTTTTCGCCGTTTGGATGAACGTCTAGTCTCATTTTCTCGATCAGTTTTCCTTCAGGTGCTTCATCATCCAGACTGTAAAGGGTAGATAATGTACCAACGAAAACCTCTCTTGCTGCAAAACTTGTCAGGATTCCAATTCCCATTTTCCAATCATAACCAAGCGGAGCAATCGCAGGCTCCATCGTTCTTCCGATTCTTCCAAGATAAGAATGGTCCAATGAAGAATCTGTTGCTAAAACTTCGTTTTTATGTTGTGGCGGACCAAAATAACTCAAAGCCCAAAGAATAATACTGACTGTGAAAATTACTTTTCCGGCTCCCGAAATGAATTCCCAAACTTTACCCAAAACCAATTTGAAATCATATCCGAACAAAGGCATTTTGTAAGTTGGTAGATCCATTACCAAGAAACTTTTGATTTTCGTTTTGATAAAACTTTTCAGGATAAAAGATGATAACAAAGCCATCAAAAAACCTATCAGATACATTATCATCAAGGCGATTGCTCTGTACTTGATGCCATAAAAACTTTCGTCAGGAATAATCAATCCGATAATAATACTGTAAATAGGAAGCCTCGCAGAACACGTCATAAAAGGCGTTACAAGAATTGTAATCAATCTTTCTTTGACGTTTTCGATATTTCTGGTGGACATAATCGCCGGAATTGCACAAGCAGTTCCGGAAACCAAGGGAACGATACTTTTTCCATTGAGACCGAAAGGTCTTAGCATTCTATCCATCAGGAAAACAACTCTCGCCATATATCCCGAATCTTCCAAAAGATAAAGGAAATACAAAAGAATTCCAATTTGAGGCGCAAAAACCAAAATCCCACCAATTCCCGGAATGATTCCGCTGGACACTAAAGAATTGATTGGTCCTTCCAGAAGATGCTCTCCTGAAAATTCTGATAACCAAGTGAAGAAATCTTCTATCCAAGTCATTGGATATTCTGCTAAGAAGAAAACGCTTTGGAAAATCAATAATAGGATTAATAAGAAAACAACGTAACCCCAAAATTTGTGAACCAAAACTTTATCCAATTTTTCAGTTAATAACT
This sequence comes from Epilithonimonas arachidiradicis, assembly GCF_003610695.1. Lineage (GTDB taxonomy): Bacteria > Bacteroidota > Bacteroidia > Flavobacteriales > Weeksellaceae > Epilithonimonas > Epilithonimonas arachidiradicis. The sequence continues at coordinate 53,367 of NZ_RAQH01000001.1, forward strand.
CTTTTAACTGAGGTTTTTTCTCCGTGATTTCAGAAGTAATTTTATCAATATTCTGATAACGTCTTACCGTTTCTGTGATTTGTAATCTTTTTGGAACACTGCATTTGGTATCTTCCTGAGTGATCATCTCGTGGATATTTTCAATTTTTCCGAGATAAGTATCTGCTGCTAAAAGTGTCCAGATTTTGTAAAGATTCTTTTCAGAAGTATTAGAAGAAATCTTATAAACCAAAGATTTTTGTTCTGGTGGAATTTCAAAAGAATTGGTCTCCGCAATTTTGAATTCATTATTAAAAACCGCCTCACGAACCGATTCTATTCCAATATTATTTTTAGCGTTGGTTTCAAAAACCGGAATACTCAGAATCTGTGAAAGCTTAGAAATATCGATTTTTATTCCTCGTTTTTCGGCTTCATCCACTTGATTCACTACCAAAATCGCCGGAATTCCCAAATCCTGAATCTGCTGAAAAAGAAGCAAACTTCTTCTCATATTGATAGCATCAGCAATGTAAACAACACCGGAATAATCTTCCTGAATCAGATAACGAGAAAAAATAGCTTCGTCCTCAGAAGTTGGATAGATGCTGTAAGAACCGGGTAAATCGATAACTTCGATTTCCTCGTTTTTGTAAATATAATTTCCGGAATGGCTGGCAACCGTAACACCAGCATAGTTTCCAGTCTTTTGTTTTCTGTTACAAAGGATATTGAAAAGTGTGGATTTCCCGACATTGGGATTTCCTACCAAAAGAATTTGTTTTTGCTTTTTGTCCTGCATTACTCCGAAACTTCTACCTGAATAAATCTTGCTTCTGCTTCTCTCAGGGCAATTCTGGTTTTATCCGAACCGTATTCTATATAAAGAGGTCCATTGAAAGGAGCCTGATAAAGAACTCTGAAAATGGTTCCCGGAAGCAATCCCATTTCGATGATTTTGGTTGGCATCTGAAGGTTTTCATTATCATAACCAAGAATTTTCCCGATTTTGTTTTTCGGAAAACAACAGAGTTTATCGATGTGTTTTGTTTGCAAGACTAAAATTTTTGGACTACAAAGGTAGCTTATTTCAAATAAATCTAAATAAGATGTTTGTCATAAAAAAACCGGAAACTAATTTCCGGCTTTATGTTTATTTTTTCTTTTTCTCTGTAACCTGTGGAACTTCTATCGGGTTGTCTGTAGATTTGAAGAAATCGTTTAGCATTTTTTCTTGATTCTTCAGCATTTCACCAATAGTAAGGTCGCTTCCCGGCATTTTCATAGAAAGCATATTTTGTGGAACCTGAGTTCTTACTTCTGCCATCGGATCTTGTTTGAAGGCAGCATAAGCTTTTTCGAATTTATCTTTAGCAATCGTTTTCTTCTCATTGCTCATCCCGTATTTTGCATTAACTTCTTCTGCGTAAGTGAATTCTTTCCAGTCTTTCACCGATTTGTTACCAGATAATAACCAAGAGTAATTTTTTTCATCGTCTTCAATCTTCACAATTAATCCCGGCAATCCGTAGAATTTGTAAGGTCCATCTTGGAAAGGAATATCAGTTGAGAACCAAGCAGTCCATTTTCTTCCTCCAAACTCAGTTGTAGCTTTTTGGGTGTTATAAGTTCCAATTTTTTCTTTGTCAGTCAGTATTTTCCAATCAAATTTTAGACTTTCCTCGTAGGCAAAAAGATTTCGGTTGATTCTGTCAACATACATTTCTGTCATTGCAGGATAATTCTTGTAGATTTTATAGGAGAACTTTGGCCATCTTATCATTTTGGACATATCCTTGAAAGTCTTTGTTTTTTCCATTTCTTCAACTGCAGATTTGATGATAGAATCTTGCGCAGGCAAAGTAAAATCCTGATAAATCGATTTGTCTTTAGCAATGTCAAGTGTCGTCATTACTTTATCCAATCTTGCGGAATCCTTTTTTGGTTTATATGTCAGTTCATAGAAGAAACGGTTGGCTGTTTCTTGTGCGGAAACCACTAATCCTAGTAACAGCAAAGGAAGAATGACTAATTTTTTGAGAGATTTCATATTTTTTATTTTCTTGTTTCTGACTAATTAGTGCAGGATTCTGAAAAATGTTACAGAATTATTGATACATTTTTTTTATGGATTCATTCATCAATTGATAAATCTTCAAATGTTCTTCATCAGTAATTAATTCTTCGTGAAGCTTCAGTACTCTTTCGTCACCTCTTACGGCTGGTCCGGTTTGCGCAGATTTGGGCTCTAAGTGATGAATTTTCTCAACAGTTTCATCAATCAAAGGAATGAAATAATTGAAATCTAAATCCTGAGAATCCGAAATTTCCTTCGCTCTTGCAAAAAGATGATTCACAAAGTTGCAGGCAAAAACGGCTGTCAAATGGATGTATTTTCTTCTTTCGTAATCCGAAGTTTCAACATTTTCGGAAATAATCGAAGCCAATTCGAATAATGATTTTTCGTCAATCTGATTTTCAGCCTCAATGAAAAAAGGAATTTTGGAATAATCAAGATTTTTGGTTTTAGAAAAAGTCTGTAATGGATAAAAACTTGCCTTCCTATAATTACCTTTCAGGATTTCCATAGGAAGCGAACCGGAAGTATGAGCAACTAAAGCATTTTCGTTTTTAATTAATTCAGAAACATTTTCCACGGCAGAATCGGAAACGGCAATAATATAAAGTTCTGCATCTTCCAATTGATTAGTTGAAAAAGGAATGTTGAATTCAGTCGAAATTTTTAATAATTCAGCTTTATTTCTGCCAAATATCTGATGAATTTCAATATTATTTTGCTTAAAAGCTTTCACAAGATGATAAGCTACGTTTCCCGAACCGATAATTATTGTTTGCATCTAACAAAGATAAGAATTTGATGATTTATTATGCCTTATTAATAAGGAAGGCTCGATTTTGGATAGAGGTTTTCAGAGAAAATTGAAAAAATAATTTAACTTTGGTCTTATTTTTTAATCAAAACAACGAAACATCTGAATGAAGCTCAAGGATGAGGACATTGTAAAGCTTTTAACTGCACCTCAAACTGTAGAGAAAGGTTTGCGCGCGATGATGGATATCTATCAGAGTCGCCTTTATTGGCATATCAGACGTTTGATTGTGGATCACGACCAAGCTCAAGATGTTTTACAGGATACTTTTATCAAGGCGTATCAGAACATTCATCAGTTCAAGAGTGACAGCAAATTGTACACTTGGCTTTACAGGATTGCAACTAATGAAGCTTTGCAGCAACTCAACAAAATGAACCGGATGAAAAAGACAGATGAAGATGCAGAATATTATATGCAGAATCTAGTCGCTGATACTGCTGGGAAAGATGGAGAAGAAATCCAGATTTTGTTGCAACAGGCCATACAGACTTTGCCGGAGAAACAGAAGTTGGTTTTTAATATGCGGTATTATGATGATTTGCCTTACGAGGAGATTTCGAAGATATTGGATATGTCCGTCGGAACTTTGAAGACCAATTATCATTACGCCAAAGATAAGGTGGAGCAATATATAAAGGATAATTACTCGGAAGAGTTTTAAAATAATAAGAGAATGATGATGAAATGTTTGATAAAAAATAAAATAAGAGCAAATGAAAATTGATATAGAAAAACTGAACAGAAAAACACCGTATCCGGAACCTTCGGATGAGTTTTTCAAAGCGCTTCAGGATCAAGTGATTTCGAAAACGATTGGTGAGAAAACTCCTGTTGTTCAGAAAGAAGCAAAAGTTTTCTCTCTGAATTTTAAATGGATGGCTGCCGCTGCAGTTGTTTTGATTGCTGGTATTACGGCTTTTTTCGGACTTAACGAAAATAATAAAGTTGATACAATTGCGACTCAAACAGCTATTGTTGATACAACATATAAATTGGATCAACGTGCATTGCCTGGTTCTTCTGATCAAGTTGCGAATGATGCAGCAACACAGGAGGCTCATTCCGGGAAGGTAAAACATAACGGATCTATTGCATCCTCTCATCCTAAAACAAAAATTAATTCTACAGCTGAGGTTAATAATATCGACAGACAGGATTACGCTGTAGAATCTAAAATAAAATCAGAATCGGAAGTGGAAAAAGTCTTAGCCGCTTTTACACCGGATCAACTGAAAGATCTGGACAGAAATAGTGAGCAAGATGTTTATCTTGACCTTTATAATTAATAACAAAAAATAGAGAGAAATGAAAAAATTGTTATTGACTATTTTGATCGCAGGATTATTTTCGGCACATTCAGCAAAAGGACAGGAAAGAAGATCAGGAAATACTTCGCAAAGATCAACCGGAAGTACGCCCTTGAGGAGCGGTTCTACTTCATCTTTTTCTCCGTCAGGAACTGCAATGCGACAGCAGCAGACCATTCCCAGAACTTCTGAGTGGAAATCAATGAATATGAAGGAGAAGAGAGAAGCTGTCAGCGGGATGTCCGTTAAAGAACGTTCAGCGTTCCTCCAAAAAATGAAAGAGGATATCGTAATTGATGATATTGATATTGCTGCAGAGAAGCAAGATGAATTCAAGAGTTTGTATGCGGAATATCAGAACAATCAAAAGCAGATAAAGGAAAAATTCTTCATGGACAATAATATTGAAAATCTGTCTAACGAAGAGGCTACAAGACGGCTGAACCAAAGTTTTGATGTGGGACAGCAATTGCTGAATAACAGAAGAGCTTATGCTGATAAATTCTTAAAGTTTCTGACGCCACAGCAGGTTCTCAAACTGTTCCAGACAGAAGGAAAAATGCGGGATAAAATGCTCGATAAAAAAAATGACAAGTAACTGAAAAACCTCTAGATTTTAGAGGTTTTTCTTATTTTATATCTCACATTCACAAATGTTTCGAAATTATTTTTCCTATTCTGTTAAAAATATGTATTTTCGCAGACTGATTATAAACACTTAATATAAAGATGGCAATTTTAGGCGAAATTAGAAAAAGGTCGTGGCTGTTAGTAGGCGTTATTGCATTAGCACTTTTGGCTTTCTTGGTTAATCCTGATACAATAGACAAGGTTTTTGGTAAAAACCCGAATATTCTTGGCAAGGTTAACGGTGAAGAAATTACAAGAGACGAATTCAATGACCAGCTATTCATTATGCAGCAACAGGCTCAGCAACAAGGACAACAGACAAAAGGTCTTGAAGAGCAGGCTTGGCAGATTCTTGTTCAATCAAAATTAATCAAGCAACAGTTTGAAAAAATGGGGCTTAAATTGACGGATGAGGTATTCTGGAGTCAGTTGCAGTATGATCCTATTTTCGCTCAGAATCAGCAATATTTTGATGAAAAAGGTAATTTTAAACTGAAAGATATCAAGAGTGAGATCGAAAAGGCTCAGTCTATGAATCCTGAAAATTATTCTTTTTGGTTAAAAAATAAAAAAGCTATCGAGTACAGAATGATGGCCAGAATGCTGTTTGGCAACCTGACATCAGGGATCACTGCCAGCAAAAAAGAAGCGGAACTGATGATCAAGTTCCGTGATGATATGGCAAACATCGATTTTGTAAAAGTTGACTACTTAGAGTTCTCTAAAAAGAATGATGTAAAAGTGACGACTCAAGATCTGGCAGATTATATCAAACAACACCCAACAAGATTCAAAGCTACTGCAAGCAGAAATATCGCTTATGCTTATTTCCCGGCAACACCAAGTGCGCAAGATGATGCTGCAACTTTGAACGAGTTGAATAAGCTATACCTTAAAGGAACTGATGCTTCCAACGGAACTGAAAACTTCCAGAATACAAAGAACGATTCTATGTTCGTGGAATTGAATTCTGATGTGCCATTCATTCCTCAGTATGTAAGTCCAACGCAATTGCCTGCAGAATTGAAAGATAAAATTGCAACAGCAACTATCGGACAAACTTTTGGACCATACAAAGAGCAGAATCTATATGTAGTTTCAAAATTATTAGATAAAAAAGCATCTGACTCTACACAGTCAAAACATATTTTGATTGCTTACAAAGGAGCTGAGCGCTCTACTGCAACAAGAACAAAAGAAGCTGCTAAGAAAACAGCGGACAGTTTGTTGGCCGTAATCAAGGCTGATCCGGCAAAATTTGCTGAAGGCTTGAAATTGTCTGACGAACCGAATGCGGTGGAGAGAAACGGTAGCGTGGGTTGGACAACACCAACTTCGCCATTCGCACCAGGATATCTTAAATTTTTAGCAGACAATCCTAAAGGAACAACTGGTCTTGCTGAAACATCTTTTGGTTATCATATCATCAATGTAGAAGATAAGAAGTCTGGTTCTATGACTTATAAAATTGCTCACCTTGCTAAGAATGTGAAAGCATCTGACAAAACAGAAAACCAAGTTTTGACACAAGCTACAAGATTTATTCAGCAATCTGAGGGGAAAAGCTTTAATCAATTCAAGAATTTAGCAGAAAAGAACAAATACAGATTCGATAATCCTAAAACTGTCGGCCGTTTCCAGGGTGCACTTCCTGGACTTAACACGGATAAAGATGCAGATATCATCGCTTGGGCTTTTGACAAGAAAAGAGAAATTGGCGACACCGATATCTTTACAGTAGAAGGAACAGGTGACAGAGTTGTAGCTTACTTAGTCGGAAAACAAGATGAAGGTCTTGCAGATCCTGAAACTGTAAGAGATCAGATCGAGCCAATCGTGAAAAATAAAGTTCTTGCGAAGAAAATTATTGAAAAAATCAACGCTGGAAAATATACATCACTTGATCAGGCTGCAAAAGCTTTCGGAACAACCAAAGGCAATGCAGATGTTAATATGTTCAATCCGTCTGTAAACGGTGCGATGGAGCCAAGAGTTGCAGGAGCTGCATTCGGTGTTGCAACAAACAAAATGTCTCAACCGGTTGAAGGTATGACAGGTGTTTATCTAGTGGTTAAAAAATCGGTTAAAACCAATAAATTGCCTGGAGATATCAAGCAGATTACAGAGTCTATCACGCAACAGAATTCTCAGCAGTTCACAGGCGCATTCTTGAAGAGTCTTCAGGATAATGCGAAGATCAAAGATTATAGAATTGATGTTTGGGACAAAACAGCTCAACAATAATTTAACATAATATAAAATATTCAAAAGCGGCATAATTGTCGCTTTTGTTGTTTTTTATTTATATCAATTATAAATCCAATATTCTTATATTTGCTAATTAGTAAAACCAACAAAAACGTGAAGTTAAGTAAAGAATTAAAAGCAGGACTGATCGCAATTTTTGCCATTATTGCTTTCGTGATATTATATCAGTTTATGAAAGGGAAAAATCTCTTCACAACAGATAACGTATTTTATGCAAAATATGATAATGTAGAAGGACTTGCTGTATCCAACCCTATTTCTATCAACGGTCTGAAAGTAGGACAAGTAGACGAGATCAAACCAATAACAGCCAAAGACGGGAGATTACATTTCGTAGTTAAATTGACAATCGATAATACATTCCAGTTTTCCAATCAGTCAACAGTTGAGATCTTTGAACCAGGATTGATGTCAGGAAAAGAAATGAGGATTAATCTATCTTATGGCGGCGCAATTGCGAAGGATGGGGACACGCTGAAGGGAAACTACCAGTTATCAATGCTCAACTCATTATCGTCCCAAGTAAAGCCTGTTAAGGATCAGCTTTCTGGTGTCTTATTAAAATTAGACTCGACTCTGGCAAGTACCAACAAAATTGTTGATGAACAGAACAGGAGAGAAATCAAATTGTTGTTATCGAATCTTAACAGAACTATCGAATCTTTCAAAGCGACTTCGGATAGAACGAGTTCAATCTTGGCAAGCAACGAAAAAGGCCTGCACGAAGTGGTTGCCAACGCCAATGCTACGATGCAGACTGCCAACAAAACACTTGAAAAATATGGTTCGGTTGCGGAACGAGTTGATATTGATAAACTAAACGGTACAATTGATCAATTCAACCAGACTGCAGGTAAACTGAATAACGTTATTTCCGGCATACAAAACGGTGAAGGTTCTCTTGGTAAATTGGCGAAAGATGAGGAGCTTTACAACAATCTTGAAAAGACTTCTAAAAATCTGAATGAACTGGTTGAGGACTTCAAGGCTAATCCTAAGAGATACGTAAACTTCTCGGTTTTTGGTAAAAACGCAGATAAAAAGTAATTTATGCAATATATTGACAATGTAATATTTCTGATTTTATTGATTGCAGGTTTCGGCTTGTTTGCTAAAAGCCTGAAAGAATTATATCGCAATATAAAACTCGGAAGAGAAATTGACCGAACCGACAGAAAAGCGGAACGCTGGGCTATAATGACCAGAGTAGCACTTGGGCAGAGCAAAATGGTAAAACGTCCTATTGCAGGGATTTTGCACATTTTTGTTTATGTCGGCTTCGTCATTATCAATATCGAATTATTAGAAATTATCATTGACGGTATTTTTGGAACACACCGGTTTTTACAAGGTGTCTTGGGGAATTCTTTTTATACATTCTTCACAGGATTTTTAGAGGTATTAGCTGCTTTAGTTGTTTTTGCAGTTGTCGTATTTTTTATCAGAAGAAATTTTTACGGCGTTAAAAGATTGACGATGAAGGAATTGTTCGGTTGGCCAAAGAATGATGCCAACTGGATTTTGATCATCGAGTTTGCTTTGATGGTTGCTTTCTTCACAATGAATGGCGCTGATTATTATGCAGATTCTACTCGTTTCGCAAGTAACTTTCCAATCTCAAAACATCTGTTTCCGTTCTTTGAAAATCTTAGTTTAGAAACACTTCATATTATTGAGAAATCTGCCTGGTGGTTTCACTTTGTCGGGATATTGTTCTTTATGAATTACCTTTATTATTCTAAGCATCTTCACATTATTTTTGCTTTTCCGAATACTTGGTTTGCTAATCTTGAGAAAAAAGGGAAATTCACTAATCTGGATTCTGTAACTAAAGAGATCAAGCTGATGATGGATCCGAATGCAGATCCTTACGCAGCTCCTGCAGAAGGCGAGGCTGAAGTTCCTTCAAAATTCGGGGCAGAAGACATTTTTGACCTGAATCAACATCAGCTTTTGAGCGCTTATTCCTGTACGGAATGTGGACGCTGTACTTCGGTCTGTCCGGCTAACATCACTGGCAAAAAATTGTCCCCGAGATTGATTATGATGAAAACCAGAGATCGTCTGGAAGAAGTCGGAAGAAACCTTAATAAAAACGGAGGTAAGTTTGTTGATGATGGTAAAAAATTACTGAACGATTACATTACCAAGGAGGAACTTTGGGCTTGTACAACGTGCAATGCTTGTGTAGAAGCCTGTCCGGTTTTGATTGATCCTTTGTCTATCATTTTCGACATGAGAAGATTCCTTGTAATGGAACAGTCTGCAGCGCCACAAGAATTAAATCTGATGATGACCAATGTAGAAAACAATGCTGCGCCTTGGCAATATAATCAGGCTGACAGATTGAATTGGGCTAACGATTAATCTTGAAATAGCAAGGCATTTTACATTAATTCAAAATACATTTACAACAAATGGATTTCACTATAAAAACAATGGCAGATTACGCTGCGGAAGGCAAGTCACCGGAAGTTCTCTTTTGGGTAGGTTGCGCCGGAAGTTTCGATGATCGTGCAAAAAAAATAACCAAAGCTTTCTGTAAACTTCTCAACAAAATCGGAGTTGAATTTGCTGTTCTTGGTCAGGAAGAATCTTGCACAGGCGACCCTGCAAAACGTGCCGGAAACGAATTTGTTTTCCAGATGATGGCTTTGACCAATATCGAAGTTCTGAATGCTTACGAAGTCAAAAAAATCGTTACAGCCTGTCCGCATTGCTTCAATACTCTGAAAAACGAATATCCAAGTCTTGGCGGAAATTATCAGGTTTTACATCATACTCAATTTCTTAAAGATTTGATGAATGAAGGTAGACTTAAAATCGAAGGCGGAAGTTTCAAAGGAAAAAAAATCACGTTTCACGATCCTTGTTATTTGGGAAGAGGGAATGATGAATATGAAGCACCAAGAATGCTTTTGGAAAAACTGGATGCAGAATTGGTAGAGATGAAACGTTGCAAGACCAACGGATTATGTTGTGGAGCCGGTGGTGCACAGATGTTCAAAGAACCGGAAAAAGGAAATAAAGATATTAATATCGAAAGAACAGAAGAGGCACTTTCATTTGAGCCTAAAGTGATTGCGACAGGATGTCCTTTCTGTAATACGATGATGACAGATGGCGTCAAACATTTTAACAAAAATACAGAAGTAGAAGTTAAAGATATCGTGGAGCTTTTGGCAGAAGCAGAAGATTTATAAATTCGGATAAAAATATTATTAAAAAACCTCAGAGTTTCTGAGGTTTTTCATTTTAAATGTAGTTAGATAAAAAATCCGTAATTTTATATCTTTAAATGAAATCCCCAGTAGCGATTTCAAGAGACAAATCAAGAACAATAAATAGCTTCTTATGAAAATCGAAGAATCCAGCATTGTAGAAACCAACGATTACCGCGTTATTATATACCCTGCATCAAGACCTTTTACAGCGAAAGAAAGCAAAACAATCGCTGAGAAATTATATGATTTTTTAGGCGATTGGGCAGCTCACGGCAAAGCTTTGTCATCATCTTTCAAAATCGAAAAAAATCAATTTATCATTATCTGCGTTGATGAAGAGAAAGAAGCGGCATCGGGTTGCAGTATCGATGCTCTTGGAAAAGTAATGAGGGAATTGGACGCAGAATTTGATCTTGGATTATTCGACAGGATGAAAGCGAGCTATGTTGAAAATGGTGAAGTGAAAACCCTCAAATTGTCAGACTTCAAAAGCAAAATCAGAAGCGGTGAATTGTCAAAGGATATCGAGGTTTTTGATTTTTCAAAAAACACTTACCTGGATTTTCTCAGTCATTTTTTACAGCCATTTGCAAGAAGTTGGGCTTCGTCAATTTCTTAATTTCAGTTACAATTAATTTCAAAACTTAATTTTGAAAATACTTTTCATCTCTTCCTGGTTTCCGAATAAACTCGAGCCCACCAACGGGAATTTTGTCCAGCGTCATGCTGAAGCTGTTGCATTATCTCATGAAGTCGAAATTTTGCATACAATCGGATATTTTAATCAAAAAGAGACTTTTGTATTTGATGATAAGATAATTAACGGTATCCGGACTCTGATTATTTATTATAAAAATTCAAATAATCCCGTTCAGAATTTCATAAGAAGAATGAAAGCATACAAAATGGGATTTGCTAAAATGCAAAAACCGGATTTGGTTCACGCCAACGTGCTTCATAACAATATGCTGTTTGCGGTTTATTTGAAGAAAAAATTTAAAATTCCATTTGTCGTTACTGAACATTGGACGGCATTGCAGAAAATAAATGCTCGTAACACGTCCTCAAAAGTTAAGAAAATTGCGAAGTTTATTGGCAATCAGGCCTCCTATGTTTTGCCGGTGAGTGAAAATCTTGCTGACAGTTTGAAAAACTTAGGAATTGAAACACCAATGAAGATTATTTCTAATGTGGTTAATACGGAAGTCTTTAAAATAAAAAATCAACCAAAAAAATCAACCACAAAATTTCTTCACGTGTCCAGTCTCATTCCAAGAAAAAGGCCTGACAAAATCATCGAAACCGTTGTTAAGCTAAAACTAAGCGGGTATGATGTTGCACTGGAAATTGGAGGAGACGGTGATACGGAAACGCTTAGAAAGCTCATTAAAAAATTGAATGCAGAAAATTACATTCAGGTTTTTGACGAGATCAGTTATGCAGAAGTTGCAGAGAAAATGCAAGAGTCTGACTGTTTTATTTTGTTCAGTGATAACGAAACGCAAGGCTGTGTCATCCTAGAATCGTATGCTTGTGGGAAACCGGTAATTGCTACCAATGTTGGCGGCGTTCCAGAATTCATAAAGCCGGGATTAGGCATTCTGATAGAAAAGGCCAATGAAGAACAGCTTTACCAGTCGATGAAGGATTTTCTAGAATCTAAAACGACATTTGAGAATCCTAATGTTCTAAGGGAGTTTGTTGTCGATAATTTTTCGAAAGAGAGTATTTGCAGACAGTTTTCCGGTATATATGAAGCTATAAAGATATGAATCAAGGATTTCAACTTTTTATTTCTGAAAAAAAGGTCAAGACAGATGTGTTTTTTGTACAAGATTATGATTCGATAGTGATTGATAATGAAAATTTTCAAATGGTTATAGAAGGTGTGATTTTAAATAAAAAACAGCTTTTGGGTACTTCATATTATTCGGATTTCTCAACTTTCTTTTCGAATCTGTATCGAGACAAAGATATTTTGGCAATACAAGATTTGGACGGCGAGTTCAGAGGTTATGTCTGGAATAAGCTGGACGAAAAAGTATTTGTGTTTACAAATCCAACTTCTACTCAACGTGTTTTCTATACCAAACAGCAAAATCAAATACTGATCGACACGCATTTGGTTCGATTAAGTCAGTCTGCAAAAAGAAAGAATTTTTCTATCAGTCCCAATATTGACAATATATATAGTCTTTTGACTTTTGGAAATATGTTGGAGAATCAAAGCCCGATAAATCAAGTTTTCAAAATATTAGATGGCTATTACCTTGAAATTGAACTTAAAAATCAATCGGTTGTTGAAAAGAAATATTTTGATCTAGAGAAAACAGAATATTTTAAAGAAAACAAAAAAAATGCAATTCAGGAGTTGAATTCAATTTTTTCAGAAAATGTTCTGTGGGAATATCAAAAAGACAATGAACTGAATTCTAAACATTTTACGCTCCTCAGTGGAGGTTTAGATAGCAGAATGGCTTTGCTTTATGCCGAAAAATTAAATGAAAAGCCGGATGAAGCTTTTTGCTTTTCACAATCAGGCTATCTTGATGAAACCATTTCCAGGCAAATCGCAAAAGATTATAAAATCCCCTATACCTTTCAGCCTTTAGATAGAGGTGATTACCTGGCTTATATTGACAAACTTACAGAATTGTCAGAAGGTTGTGGACTTTTTACAGGAGGTATTCATGTCCAATATGCTTTTGAGAATCTGAAAAACAAAGATTTTAAAATTGTTCACAGCGGCTCTATTGGTGATGGGATTTTAGGTGGGTTCAATACCGTGCCCTACAGACAAAAGCCTGGTGAATTCAAAATTGTGGTGAACAGAACATTTCTCCCAAAAGTACAAAGTGACTTTAATAAAATCAGACAACAGTATGAATCGGAAGAATTATTTTATCTCAGAAATGTTGCTTATAATAGAACGGTTCTAGGTGCACAGGTGATCCAGCAATATGCTTATCAAACGTCACCTTTTATGTCAAAAAAAATGCTTGCATTTGCTATAAGTCTACCAGAAAAATGGAAAATCCATCAGAAGCTCTATCTCCAATGGTTAAATCAATGTATGCCGAATGCGGCGGATTATATTTGGGAAAAAACAGGGATGAAGCCCGATGCACAATGGAAAAGTATGATTGGCCCGCAGGTAAAAAAAAGGCTTTCAAAGATCTGGAATACCAAAATATTGAAACGAACAGATAAAACGAGTATGTATCCATATGAGTTTTATTATAATAATTCTAAAGATATCCAGAATTATTACCAGAATTATTTTCAAGAAAACATCTGGCGATTAGAAAATTATATGGAATTAAAGAACGATGTGGAAATTTTATTTTCCGACAATAATTTTTATCATAAAAGCCAGGCTATTAACATTTTAGCTATTTTTAAATTATTTTTCAATTAGTGGAAAATCTATCCGTTTTTCTAAGAAATTTTTTAAAAAACAAAGGCCATTTTGTTTTTGGCTCGTTGCTGATTGCTAAAATTTGCGGTTTCATAAGCTCAGTTGCAATTATTCGACTGTTATCCGAAAACGATTTTGGGCTGATTAGCATTGTAACATCTTTTTTCGCTGTTTTCTTAGCCTTTAGCGGATTCGGAAGCCAGCAGATTCTTCTCAGATATGGATCTATTGCCCAGACAGAAGAGGAAAAGACAATGTTATCATCATATCTTCTAAGACAAGGGTTTTTATATCAAATTATTCTGAGTGTCCTGTTTGTGATTTTATCCGTATTTTATTTGGATACATTTCAGAAAATAATTTGGCTTTTTATAGCTTTTTCCATACGGTTGATAGGTTATTTTTTTTATAATCATATTCAATCTCAATTAAGGATCAATGGAAAAAACAGAGAGTTTTCCAGACTAAATAATATTGTAAATATCTCGGGCTTGATCTTTATTATTATTTTCATTTATTTCTGGGGAATCTTAGGTTACATCATTGCTATGACTATCATGCCTTTCATTTCTTTGTTTTGGTTTAAGGGTATGAATTTCTCCAAAAGATGTATTATCACTTTTTCTAAAAAAGAAATATGGACATATGGACTTTTTACAGCTGGGACAGCAGTGTTAAGTGATATGTTATTTTCTTTGGATATTATATTGATTGGATTTTTACTCAATGAGTCTGCTGTTGCAGGTTACAAAACGGCAATTTTACTTCCTTCGAATTTGACATTTATTGCATTAACTTTTATGCAAAGTGATTTTCCCGAATTGGCCAAACATCATAAGGATAAATTTTTTCTCAAAAATTATATTTCAAATTATTACAAAATTTTTATTCCTCTTTGCCTAACGATTTTTGTTGCGTTTTACATTCTGAAAGACTATATAATCGTATTGTTTTTTGGTGAAAAATATAGAGGGATAGAATCAGCATTTATAATTCTTACATCAGCATTTTTACTAAATATGTTGATGAGAAATCTATATGGTAACCTGCTTTCAGCTGTTGGAAAAATGGCATACAATACGATAGTCTCTATCCTAGCACTAATTGTATTAGTAAGTTTATCAATTTTATTAGTTCCAAAATATGGTGTTGCTGGGATGGCTATAGCACAGTCAATAACATTATTGACAACAGGTTTTTTATTAATGACAGGATTCTTTTCTTACATTCGAAAATTATCCTGAAAGTATTCTATCTTTGCAAAGATGAAACTGAAAATATCCATAATTTTCTCGGCAATAGTTCTTCTTTTCTCTTGTAGAGGAGACGAAGATGATATCCAGGTTATAGATCAGGTTTTGAAATTGTATGTGAAGGACGCTGCTGGTCAGGACTTACTGAATTCCAAAATACCGGGTTCGTATTCTTCCGTTGCATTATTGGATCAACTGGATGAAACGACAGCTAACAAACCTATTTCGGGACAAACTTTTCTAAAAGATGCCGATACAGTCGTCTATATGGATTATGCGGCAGGAGCAATTAGACAATTAAAAGATTCTATCAGTCCGGAACTTAAAACCTACAGATCCAGATTTATAATCAGATATTCTAAAACAGTAAATTCACAAACTGTAAATGATGATGACATCATTGAAATTGAATACAAATGGACACCTTCTTTATTTCAACTGTCAAAACTTTGGTATGACAATGAGTTGAAGTTCACAAAAACCCAGGCAGGGCCAAACATTGTCACAATCGTGAAATAAAATTCTTAAATTTGCACAAGTTCTGTCAGATGATGGAAGCCGGACGCAGGAAGTCTTGCTGAAACCTGACATCAAACACCTAACACCCAACAAAAATGTTACAGGTTAATTTTTTGCGCAAGAACAAAGAGCGCGTTTTGGAAGGCTTGAAGAAAAGAAACTTCAAGGAATTAGACTTGGTCGATGCAGCAATCAATGCTGACGACGAAAGAAAAAGGCTACAGTTTGAGCTAGACTCACAACTTTCCGAAATGAACAGAATCTCCAAAGAAATCGGAATTCTGATGAAAGACGGAAAAAAAGAGGAAGCTGAAGCTGCTAAATCCCAAACGTCGCAATACAAAGAGTCCAGCAAAGAATTACAAAATGAGTTGAATGAAGCTGAGAAAACACTTCTCAATATTCTTTATCAAATCCCAAACATTCCGTACGAAAAAGTAGTTGCCGGCGTTTCTGCTGATGACAACGAGGTTGTTTACGAATCTACAACGGTAGAAGGTCTTGGAGAAGGTGCAATCCCACATTGGGAACTGGCTAAGAAATATAACTTGATTGATTTTGAATTGGGCGTGAAAGTAGCTGGAGCCGGTTTCCCTGTTTATTTCGGGAAAGGTGCACGTTTGCAGAGAGCTTTGGTTCAATATTTCTTGGACAAAAATACCGATGCAGGTTATCAGGAAGTGAACGTTCCACACGTTGTGAACGAAGCGTCTGGCTACGGAACTGGACAATTGCCTGATAAAGAAGGACAAATGTACTACGTTGGTGCAGACGATTTGTACTTGATTCCAACAGCGGAAGTTCCAGTGACCAATATCTACAGAGATGTAATTATTGACGAGAAAGATTTGCCAATCAAGAATACCGCTTTTTCTCAGTGTTATAGAAGAGAAGCGGGAAGTTATGGTGCGCACGTAAGAGGTTTGAACAGACTTCACCAATTTGAAAAAGTGGAGATTGTAAGAATCGAGAAGCCTGAAAATTCTTATGCTGTTTTGGAAGAAATGGTAGAGCACGTAAAATCTATTTTGGAAGATTTGGAGTTGCCTTACAGAATATTAAGACTTTGCGGTGGTGACACAGGTTTTGCATCTGCAATGACTTACGACTTCGAGGTTTGGAGTGCGGCGCAGGAAAAATGGTTGGAAGTAAGTTCTGTTTCCAATTTTGAAACGTTCCAGGCAACTCGTTTGAAATGCCGTTACAAAGGAGATGGAAAAACTCAGTTGGTTCATACACTGAACGGTTCTGCAATGGCTTTGCCAAGAATTATGGCTGCTCTTTTGGAAAATAACCAAACACCAGACGGAATCAAATTGCCAAAGAAAATCGCAGAATATGCAAGATTTGAATTGATTAATTAATTTGAATTTTTTTAATAATATGAAAGTCGCAAATTTTACTTTGCGACTTTTTTGTTCAATATTTAAAAAAACTTTGTCGCCTTTGCGTTTAAAACTACTTCTTCAAATTCAAAAAGTAATTCCAAATCAATCGGATCTCACCATAATCAAAATCCGAAGGCAAGACAGACTTCCAATCATTGATATTCTCTTTTGGATCAGCCTTGAATTGTTTTTCGAAAGCTTCAACTTTATTTTTCGGATAAATTCTTAAAAGGTCACTTCTGTCCAGTAAACTTTGTTCAGCATATTTTGACAGATGACCGAAAATAGTCGAATTCACCAAACCTCTTTCTTTCGCAATCTCAGCGACTGTTTTTCCATTTTGGAATAATTGGTAAGTCAAAACGTGCGTCGGAACTTTCTTGATGGCCATAGAAACTTCAACATCTTTTTCTTTATCAAATAATGGCATTTCCAAAAGATAAACCTCTTTCAAATCCTTAAGATAATCTTCGATATCATCCAGCCAAACACGAAAATCTTCGTTGAAGGCTTTCAAACCTTTTACGCCTTTCGTTTCGGAATAAAAGTCCTTAAGCGGAGAAAATATTTTCTCATTCACATTGGAGAAAAAGAAATTAACGGCACCTTTGGCTTTGACTTCAATCTCAGCCCATTCTTCCTCGCCTTGCAAGAATTTCTGAGTTTTCTGAAGTAAGATTCTCTCAAATTTTTGGAAAATAGTAATATAATTTTCGATATCAGCTTTCAAACAATGATAGAAATAATCGGCTTTTTCTTTGTCAATGAACTTACTGCTTCGGCTGATAACCATCCAGTTTTCCAGAGCAGACTGAAACCAAACACAATCAATCCTTCTAATGACTTTTTGGATGCTGTAATCGTATTTTTCAGCATTAAGGATTTCCTCAATTTTAGAATTAGCGTGCGTCTCATCTTGGAATTTCGAAACTCGTTTATCAGAGAAAATAACTTCGGGCGTGATTTTGGATTTAAGGACAATTCCTTCCAAAGTTCGGCAACGCGAAAGCGCCACATAAACCTGTCCGGAAGCGAAACTTTTGCCCGCATCAATAATCAATCTGTCAAATGTCAAACCTTGGCTTTTATGAATCGTAACCGCCCAAGCTAAGCGAATCGGAAACTGTTTGAAACTCCCCAAAACTTCTTCCTTGATGTTCTTTTCATCATCCAAAGAATATTTTTTCTGTTCCCAAGTCTCTGCTTTTAGCGTGATTTCTTCTTCACTTCCATCTAGAATTACCGAGATTTCATCTTCATCGAGATAAGAAATCTGAGCAAGTTTTCCGTTGTAATATTTTTTGTCAGGCGAAGTATCATTTCGGATAAACATAATC
This sequence comes from Epilithonimonas arachidiradicis, assembly GCF_003610695.1. GTDB lineage: Bacteria > Bacteroidota > Bacteroidia > Flavobacteriales > Weeksellaceae > Epilithonimonas > Epilithonimonas arachidiradicis. Next base: position 71,584 of record NZ_RAQH01000001.1, read on the forward strand.
TGCGCACCGACTTTCAATTCCAAAACCTCATCATTCGGATATTGTGTTTCCTTGAAATCGCCTACAACATCGGCGGCATAGGAATGAAGCTTTCCGCCCAATTCTTTCAGTTTCTTCTGGTTGATGTCATCTGCCATTTTGTTGTGCGAACACAGATAAACGTAGGCTTCATCTTTCGGATCGAAATCGGGCTGATATCTTTCGTTCAAAGCGTCGAAGTCGATATCTTCTGTTATTCCGTCTCGGATGGCGTTGAGGATCTCCAGAAAATGTTCATCAGTTTGCCGGTAAACTTTGGTCAATTCCAGCGTGATGAAATTACTTCCTTCCAAAGCTTTGGCGTGAAAGAAAAACGGCGAAGAATAATACATTGACAAAATATATTCATCCCTTACCACAGGCGGTAACTGATAAAGATCGCCAATAAGCAACATCTGCACACCACCGAATCTCTGCTGATTTCTGCGCACATGTCTCAACGCAAAATCCATCATATCCAGAACATCTGCTCGCAACATCGATGCTTCATCAATAATGATAATTTCGATTTCGCGGAGAAGTTTGAGTTTGTCTTTTCGGTATTTGAAATGCGGCATCAGATCCGCAATATTGTTCGCCAGATTCTGGTCAATTCTTTCCGTTGTCGGGAGAAAAGTTCTGAGCGGCAAACCGAACATAGAATGGATAGTTACGCCACCAGCGTTGATGGCAGCAATCCCGGTTGGCGCTACAACAATGTGTTTTTTCTTGGTTTTTTTTACAAAATCATTCAGAAATGTAGTCTTTCCGGTACCGGCTTTTCCTGTGAGGAAAATGCTTCTGTTGGTATGTTCTACGATTTCAAAAAGCGAGTCATTCATTGATCCAAAGATAGAGAATCAGGAGACAAGAATCAAGTGAGAAGAGACAAGAAAAAAGGCAAAATATTTAATAAAAAGGCTTCTAGAGCCTCAGCCTGATAAAAATCCATCAACAATCAACCCGCAACTATTTAATCCTATCAGGATTTTGTTTCAGAAAACTATCCCAGCCAGAGTAAGACTTATCTGTCGATAGACTTCCAGAGTTGAAATGATGACAAACGGCAACTGCCAAGCCATCAGACGCATCAAGATATTTTGTAGGGAATTCTTTCAGTTTCAAAAGGTTCTGGAGCATTCCTGCGACTTGTTCTTTGCTGGCATTTCCGTTACCTGTGATTGCCATTTTGATTTTCTTGGGAGAATACTCGATGATGGGAATATTTCTATGGAGACTTGCAGCCATAGCAACACCTTGAGCTCTTCCCAGCTTTAGCATACTCTGGACATTCTTACCGAAGAAAGGCGCTTCCAAAGCAGTTTCATCAGGATGATATTCATCAATCAAAGCTAAGGTTTTATCAAAAATCACTTTAAGTTTTGTCTCGTGATTCTCGTATTTTTTCAGAATCAGCTCGTGGATAGCGACCAACTCCATTTTGTTCCCTTTCACAGAAATAATCCCGAATCCCATAATACTTGTTCCAGGATCGATACCCAAAATAACTTTTTCAACTGACATATCTGCAAAATTACGTTAAGATTTTCATAAATGTGGAAGCACAAATTATATTTTAATTGAAAGTTATTAAATTTAGAAACTAAAAAAATTAACAATCGAACATGAAGAATTTTTTACTGACTGCGGCAGTCGTGTTCTACGCAGGTGTTCATACGCCTGTATTTGCGCAAAAAGCCGAGACACCAAAGTTTATTAGTAATACAGAGGGAATCAAAGAATATTCCTTAAGTAACGGAATGAAGGTTCTATTGATCTCAGATCCTTCTCAAAGTAATGCTGTGGTCAACATCGTTTATAATGTTGGTTCCAAGCACGAAGGTTATGGAGAAAAAGGTATGGCTCACTTGCTGGAGCATATGTTGTTCAAAAGCACAAAAAAATTAGGAGACATCAAAAAAATGTTGTCTGATAAAGGTGGAAATGCCAACGGGACAACCTGGTATGACAGAACCAATTATTATGAAGTTTTTCCTTCTAATGATGAGAACTTAAAGTGGTTCCTGGAAATGGAAGCAGACAGAATGGTTAACGCAACGATTCTTCAATCTGATTTGGATAAAGAATTTTCTGTTGTAAGAAATGAATTCGAAATTGGAGAAAACAGCCCGAGTGGCGTTTTGATGGAGCGTATCGTTTCTACAGCTTATCTATGGCACAACTACGGAAATAGTACCATTGGAAGCAAGGAAGATATCGAGCGTGTGAAAGCATCTACCCTTAGAAAATTCTATGAAAAATATTATCAGCCGGACAATGCAACTCTGATTGTAGCAGGTAAATTTGATGAGAAAAAAGCTTTAGAATATATTTCTCAATATTTCTCAACAATTCCAAAGCCTGGAAGAGTCATTGAAGCACCTTATACTGTTGAGCCAGCTCAGGATGGTGAAAGATTTGTAGAACTAAAACGTTCTGGAGATAGTAAAGTTGTCGGAGCACTCTATCACACAGCACCTTACGCAGATAAAGATTACGCTGCGCTGGATGCGTTACAAGAGATTTTAACAGCAGATCCATCCGGATACCTTTATAAAGCAATGATTGATTCTCATAAAGCAGCTTCGGTATATGCTTATCAGCCATTGGTAAGAGATGCGAGTTTTATGTACTTCGGTTTAGAAGTTCCTGCTGATAAAGACATCAAAGCGACCGAAAATGATTTCCGTGCAGAGTTAGATAAAATTGCAACTATAAAATATACAGACCAGGATGTTGCAAGAGCTAAAGCGAAAATTCTTAAGCAGATAGAAAATATTAAGAACAATACCATTGGTATGGCGATCAACCTTACTGAGATTGTTGGAGCCGGAAATTATAAATTAGGAATGCTATACCGTGATAATGTAGAGAAATTAACATTGGCGGATATCCAGAGAGTTGCTGATAAATATTTCAAAGTTAACAACAGAACTGTAGGTATTTTCATCCCGACAAAAGATGAAGTAAGAGTTAAGAATATAGAATATTCCAATGAACAGATCGCTTCATTAACGGATAACTACAAAGGTAAAGCGCTTGAAAAAGAAGCAGCACCATTCGAAGCCAGCATCAAAAACCTGAAAGCTAATTTGACAGAAGGTAAACTGAGCAACGGAATGAAGTACGGCCTAATCAAGAAAGACATCAAAGGTGGAAAAGTTCTTGGTAGCTTCCGCTTCCCGGTAAGTAATGCAAAAGACCTTAATGGTAAATCTGATGTTGGCTCTCTAATGGCTCAGGTCCTTAAAACAGGAACTAAGACTCATACCAAAGAACAAATCCAGGATATGCTGGATCAATGGAAATCTAATGTTAACTTTGGATTCAACGGGCAAACTTTGTTCGTTAACTTCAGTACTTATAAAGAGAGTTTACCAAAAGTAATGGGATTAATCAAAGAGATCTTAACAGAATCTACTTTCCCGGAAGCTGAATTGGCTAAAACAGTTAACGAATACAATACTTACCTGGAAGGTTCTTTAAATGATCCTCAATCTATTGCATTCAACGAGATCCAGAAAATTACTGAAAACTATCCGAAAGAAAGTATCTATTACACAGCTTCTACCAAAGAGCAAATCGAGAATAACAAAAAAGTGAAGAGAGATCAATTGGTAGATTTCTATAACAAAATCTTAGGAAGTAACAACGGAGTTGGTTCTGTGATTGGTGATGTAGATGGCAAAGAAGTTTCCGGTTTACTAGAATCGACTTTTGGAAAATGGAATTCTAAGTCTAATTACGAGTACATCAAACCAGAACTTTTTGCCACTAAGAAACAAGATAAAGAATACCTGACTCCGGATAAAGAAAACGGTGCTGCGGTAGGAAAAATCAGTTTCTCTATGGACAGAAAATCTCCGGATTACCCGGCTTTTGTTATGGCTAACGAAATGTTAGGCAGTGGCGGTTTCTTGACTGCAAGAATCCCGACAAGACTTCGTGAAAAAGAAGGGATCAGCTACGGTGCAGGATCTTATGTCAACATCCCGATCGATAACAATGTGGCATCTTGGGGCTGGTATGCGTTCTTTAACCCGACTAAGAAAGACGCCGTTAACAAGGCTTTGAAAGAAGAAGTTAACAAAGCAGTAAAAGACGGTTTCACAGAAGAGGAATTCAAATCTAACTTGACATCTTGGCTCAACTCCAGAAAAACAGGTTTAGGTAATGATAATACATTGATGGGATTAGTTAATTCTCAGCTTCAGTACGGACAATCTTTGGACGAGTATGATGCTTTGGAAACAAAAGTTTCTGCACTTAAAGTTAACCAAGTAAATGACGTTCTTAGAAAGTATATCAGCGAAGATAAGCTGACGTCTGTATTTGCAGGAGACTTCAACAAGAAATAATAATTATTTCTATAAAGTAAAAACCGTCTCATTGCTGAGACGGTTTTTTATTTTGAAGTAGTATGTTAAACTTCTATTTATAAAGATCCAACTCTATAAAATTATTCATCTTTTTAAAAACTTCCTTTGCTCTCTGTTCCTTTCTTCTTATAAGCTCCTGTTTGGTTAACGGGTTTTTATCATAATCATAAATAATGGTATCAGAAAGTTCAGAAGAGCTATGCATCTGCTTGATATTCTTGGCCGGATCATTTTTATATTCTTTCCAGAGCTGACCGAACTTCTGTTTCGTAACAAAAATTTCATTGATTTTAGAATCTAAAAGTTCTGGCATAACATCCATTTTTTGACTTCCGATAAGGCGGAACACATGATCACCTTTATCATCCTCAACATGCAGGATCAAACCAGGCAATCCACAGAATTTGTAAGGTCCGTCCTGTAACTGTATGTCATTCGTGAACCAGGCTGTCCATCGCCGGCCACCAAAGGTAGTTTGGGCTTTCTGAGCTTTAAAACCTTCGATGTCTTTGGTTTCAGATGAGATGATCCAATGCATTCTGTTCATTTCCTTCAGAGCCAGATTGCTGGCATTCAGCGATGTGTGGTAAACTGTTTCCAAATCAGGATAACGCTTAGAAACCTTGAAATTAACCTTCGGTCGTCTAATCTTTCTCAAATCGATTTCTATAGACTGTGACCGCTTTCCCTTTTCAAGCTCCGCAGAGAAAAGCGAATCTCTTGTTAGCAACAAAGCGCTATAAAATTTAGAACCACTATTGGTAACATCGAGATACATTATCTCTTTTTCAACAGACTCTCTGTTTAGTGAATCCATCTTGAAAGAATATTCATAAGTAAACCTTTGATTTTGAGCATATATCACAGAAATCGTGAATAGGGGAATAAAAAGAATACAGAATTTTCGCATGTCCATTAGGGTTTCATCATTGTAAATATAATTATTCTGTCTAGCATTCACAATTCCGTCTTCTATTATTGCATTTTAAATCTTTTGATAAAAATTAGTGATTCCATTGATACTAATGTTATTGCAGATAATCTCCGAGAATTATTCATTGTGAAAGTTTTCAATATCAATTATGGAAAGAATAGTTCTAATCTGAGACCTGGGGAGTATTTGTTTTTTAAAGCATTACTCTGGAACGTAAAATCTTATGCAGCCCGACCTGAGTTTGCGAACCCTTCGACAAGCTCAGGATAAACTCGGGCGGAAATTGCTGCCCAAATTAAAAATTTTCAAATGAGTATACTTTAATAAAAAAGCTGCCTTTCGGCAGCTTTTGTTTATTTCGTCAACTTTGCAGTGGGTAAAGTAACAGTTCCGGGATCTTTCCAAAGACCATCTTTTTCTGCTCTTTTTTTGATTGCTTCTGCTCTTTTTGCACTATCAGGATGTGAATTGAACATCTTCTGAAAACCTGACTGCTGGCTGCCTTCTGACAACAAAGCTAATTTTTTGAAAGCAGTATAAGCACCTACAACATTGTAACCATTAGCCTTCATAAAATCGTAAGAGTAAGTATCGGCCTCAGACTCTTGCTTTTTGCTGTGAGACGCATCCATAATTGCATTGGCCATTTGACCTAATTGGCTGTCATTAAGCGTAGCCACCGTTTTGGAAGATGCAGAAGCCGCGTCAAGGGCTGCCGCTTTCAAATAAGCCGATTTGATGGCATCTTTGGTGTCCTCGTTCTTCACGTGACCAATCTCATGACCAATTACTGCAAGAAGCTCATCGTTTGTCATAATATCCATCAAAGAAGAAAATACCCGCACGCTTCCATCTGCACAGGCAAAGGCATTGATGTCTTTCACTTTGTAAACCTTGTAATTGAGATTGAGTCCGTCCTGGGATTTGTGTTTTGCAAAAAGCTTGTTTAGACGTACTGTGTAAGGATCTTTTGGTCCAGCAACCGGATTATTTTTATCCATCCAATCAACGGATTCTTTGGATAATTTGACCGCATCTGCATTGGTAAATGTTAAAGCAGAAACGCCTTTTCCTGCAGCTTTGGTTATGTTTCCGAGATTGAGCTGGGCATTCATAAACCCGATTGTTCCCAAAAGAACAAGAGAGAAAATTGTTTTTTTCATAAAATTGTTTTTAAAATGATCATTTAAAAAAAACGAGCATCAAAAATTTAACCAAACTGATATATAAATTTGGATTTTCTAATATATTATCGTTGAAATAAATTCTAATTAAACAAGACTGTTTTTGTCTGCGTAATTGAGCTTAAAGAAAATAAAAGTCATTATCGAGAATGCCAAAAGCGAACTTCCTCCATAACTGAAAAACGGCAACGGAATACCAACCGTCGGGAACAACCCCATAACCATCCCAAGATTAATGACAAAATGAATTAATAAAATGGAGCCGAAACAATATCCAAAAACCCGATTAAATGTTGATTTTTGATTCTCCGCGAGATAATAAATCCGACCAATGAAAATGGCATAACAAAGAATAAGAATTGTACTCCCTAAAAAACCCCATTCTTCCCCAACGGTACAAAAAATATAATCGGTTTCCTGCTCCGGAACGAATTTTCCCTGAGTTACAGAACCCTGTTTATAACCTTTCCCCGTCAAACCACCAGAGCCAATGGCCGTTTTGGAATAAAGTAAATTGTACCCCGATGTATCACGGAATTCTCTTTCGCCTTTATACAGCACTTCCACCCTCTCCTGCTGGTGCTTAGGTAACTTTTCGAAAACAATTGGTGAAACTATAGATAATCCCGCTAATAAAATAATGATCCCAACTGCAGGCAGCAATGAATAAACATTTTTATTGAGAAGAAATACATTAAACGCAAACCAAATTGCTCCCAAAATAAGAATGATTATTGTGAAATACCAAAGACTGATCTTGAGCGGATCGTTGAGATAATTGGCAATAAGGAAAACGCCCGCAAACAAAGTTCCGACTAGGAATAATTTTCCAGACAGACCTTCTCTATACAAGGCAATGACAAACGCTACAAACACCAAAAGGGATCCTACATCCGGAATCATCAAAACCACTGCGCCCGGAATGGCAATGATTGCCAAAGATGTAATTAATGAACGTTGATTATTAATATTGAAATCCTGATTGGAAACATAATTTGCTAGCATAAGGGCCGTTCCTATTTTTGCAAACTCAACCGGCTGCATGGTGAACCCTCCGAATTTGTACCAGTTTTTTTGCCCTAGAATCTCTGTTCCGAAAGGGAACAATCCAACCAAAAGCAAAACACCACCCACATAAATGATGGCCGACATATTCTCGAAAAATTTGGTTCTCATAAAAAAGATAATCAACCCGACAAAGCAAGAGATGCCGAAGAATATCAACTGCTTCTGCCCTAGCTCTGCTTTCACACTATAGATATTTATGATAGCAAAAACACACAGTAAAATATAAAGCGTTATTCCTAATTTATCGATCCCTTCTGCCCACTTCATCTTGCACCGGATTTTAATGGTTTAACTTTAGAGCTGTCTTTTTTCAATTTTTTATTTTCAATGGCCTGCAGACTATCTTTGATTCTCTTTAACTGAGCAGAATCTTTCGGTGGCTCTTTGTACCAGCCTTTGCGTTTCATATCAGCAATGTACTGTCGCTTATATTCTGGCATAAAGCTCGAGGTAATCATTTTTTTGTAAAGATGTTCTCTTTTCAGTTCTCCGGTTATGTATTTTTCAGCAATCGTTGTACATGCTGGGCCTGCCCAGGTAGCACCAAATCCTGCATGCTCCATTACCGCAGCAACTACAATCTTCGGTTTATCAGCCGGTGCAATCAAGACAAAAATCGAATTATCTTTTCCTTGAGGAACCTGAGCAGTTCCTGTTTTTGCTAGTTGGGTAAAATCTTTTGACATCAGGCTTCTTCCTGTTCCTCTTAACATTACAGCTTCCATCCCCTGGATCACAACATTATAGAACTGAGGATTCTGAACCATTGTCATATGTTTTTTCTTGAATCTGGGATCAGGATTTGGTTTTCCGTCAATCGATTTAACAATATGAGGCGTATAATACCAGCCTTTGTTAGCAATAGCCGCTACAAAATTCGCCATCTGGATTGGTGTCAGTAGGACGTCACCCTGCCCCATCCCATTGAAAACTGCTCCGGTAGCTAGAGGATCCCAATTTTTAGGATCTTTCTTAGAACCACTGGCCTTATAGATGGATGCCATTCTTTTTTCATAGAATTCACCGGAAGGTATTCTGCCTTTTGCGCCAACCGCCAGGTCATTATTCAGGAATTCTCCAACACCAAAACTATTGAGAATCTTTTTCCACTCATCTACGCCTCTGGAAGGATTACCTGGATATTTGTTGATGATATTCAGATAAGCATATGTAAAATAACAGTTGCTGGAAACCTGGATAGACGGGATCAACGGGTCTGCGCCACCGTGCCCTTTGATTCTTAAACCTTTGTAATTAAAACCTCCACCACAAGGAAAAACGGTTTTATCTGTCATCACCCCCATTTGCATAGCCGCCAAAGCCGTCAACAATTTAAACGTAGAACCCGGCGGATAAGCTGCCTGAACAGAACGGTCAAACGTCGGTTTGTTTTCGTAGATGGTATCGTTGGCTAATCGATATAAGTTTCTGGATTTGTTTGGACCTGTAAAAAGATTTGGGTCGATATCTGGCCCTGTTGCCATTGTCAAGATTTCGCCATTATTGGGGTCAAGGGCCACAACCGCACCGTGTTTATTGACTAACATTTCCTCAGCCATTCTTTGCAAGTCGTAATCAATGGTTAAGGTTAAATCTTTCCCAGTTACAACTTCTTTGTCAAGTTCTCCGTTTTTATAAGAACCAATGCTTCTTTGGCGAATATCTTTTTGAATATATTTCATTCCTTTTTCGCCTCGGAGTTCTTTTTCGTAAGCTTTCTCTATGCCACTTTTCCCAACAATATCGCCCGGTAAATAATACAATGAATCTTTCTTGATATCGTTATCATTCACCTGATTGGTATAGCCCAAAAGGTTTCCTGAAGTATTAATTTCATATTGTCTTTGTGGACGCGGAACAATTGAAAATGCGGGATATTTAAAAATCAGTTCCTGGATTCTCGCCATATCTTCACGACTTAGATTTTTCATAAAAGTCATTGGCGTGAGCTTAGAATAATATTTTTCCTTCTCAATATTTTTCATCGTTTTGATGAAATCGGGTTTGGAAATATTCAATAATTTACAAAAACCAATCGTATCAAAATCAGGTTTAAGAAGTGCCGCGGTGTACGAAATTTCAAATGCAGGCTGATTCCCAACCAATATTTTCCCATTTCTATCAAAAATAACACCTCTTGGCGGAATGACGTATTCTATTTTAATGGATGTGTTAGCCGCATTAAGCGCATATCTATCCGTAAACAATTGTAAATAAGAAAGTCTTGCAATAAAAATTAATGCAATAATAGAAAGAGCGAGAATGATTCTAAGATATTGTGATTTCATATGTACTTTTCTATATTTTCAGAGGACATATGCAACCTCGACTTCAAAGAGCGTATTTTTTGGTTTTGGATAGACATTTTTTCGGTTCAGACTTTTTGTTTGATTTTAAAGGCTAATGTATAAGCTAATATAAATACAAACGAGATTATACTGGTAACTATTACATTAAATAAAATTTCAAAAAATCTGTCAAGTTTAAAAAACTCGATGTACTGCACCAAAAACTGATGGATAAAAATACTGGTTATGATAAAAAAGATGAACTGTGTCCACTGGATACTTTGGAAAGAGAAAAAATCCGTAGTTGTATCAGTCGATGTTCTGAATATAATTGTTCTAAAATAAGCGATAACCGTTGTTGCAAATGCATTGATTCCCCAAGTCCCTAAGAATGCATCTACACATAATCCCAATAAAAAACTCAATCCTAAAAACTGGAATTGATTTCGGAAAAATGGATAGAACATGACAAAAACAGGATAAAGCACAGGAATGTATTGCCCAAACAAAGCAATTCTATTCAAGATGAAAACCTGAAAAGCCGTGAGCAACGCTATCAAAAGCAAGTCGGATGCAATGTTTCTACTGACCATCTTTTTTAATTTGAGCTTTTAAAGTATCATCTATCTTCTGAACCTCAGATTTTTTAAGGTTTCTTACCACGTAAACGGTGCTCAGCTTTCCTATTTTTTCGCTAAGCTCTACTGAAACATCCCAAAAACCGGTTTTGCTATCCACTTCATAACCGGCAACTGTCCCTACTAGAATCCCGGCAGGGAAAATTGAGGATTTACCATCCGTCACAACAGTATCTCCAACTTTCAGTGGAACGTATTTCGGAATATCAGATAAAGTCATTGTTCGGGAATCATCACCTTTCCAGGATAATGTTCCAAAATAGCCCGATTTTTTAAGCGCAGCACTGATTTTGATTTTGTTCATACTCAAAACCGACTGAACTAACGAATAGTTATCTGTTGTATTGATGACGATTCCGGCAATTCCACGTGGCGCAATCACACCCATTTTGGAACTAACACCTTGCAGACGTCCCCTGTTGATGGTAAAATAATTATCTTTTCTGTTGATGCTGTTGAAAACAACTTCTCCGTCAACGAATGTATAAATCTGTCCGCCGCCAATGGTATCATAGACTCTTCGGAAAACAGGCTTGTCCAACTTTTCCTTTCCGTAAAGTTCTTTCATCAAAGCTTTGTTCTGAGCAACAAGGTCCTCGTTGATTTGCTTCAGTTTCAAATAAGAAGTTCCTTCATCGATGTAACCTGAAACCCAAGAATTGAAGGCCGCTGTTTTTGCCGCCAAAAAACTTTGTTGCATTGAGTTTTTGCTGAATATCAATACAATTGCGACCAATTGTAAGAATATAAAGAACACAAATAATGCATTCTTGGAAAAAAATCTCAGCAAAGCACCCATCTAAGTTATAAATGATAATTGAAAAATTATAAATGACATGTTATTTGACACTGTCAAATTCATCATTCATATTTTACAGATAATTGTATTATTTAATTAGGAAATTGAATTTATCCATATTCTTAAGAGCAATCCCAGTTCCTCTTACAACAGCTCTCAACGGATCCTCTGCCACGAAAACAGGAAGTCCTGTTTTTCTGTGAAGTCTGTCTGCCAAACCTCTCAAAAGAGCGCCACCACCAGCAAGATAAATACCTGTTTTGTAGATATCAGCCGCCAATTCCGGAGGAGTCAAAGAAAGAGTTTCCATGACTGCATCCTCGATTCTGATGATTGATTTATCCAACGCTTTGGCAATTTCTTTATAGTTGACCATAATTTCCTTCGGCTTTCCGGTAATCAAATCACGACCCTGTACAGGAATATCATCAATAGGAACGTCCAGTTCTTCAACAGCTGAACCAACTTCCAGCTTAATTCTTTCAGCCGTTCTTTCCCCGATATATAAATTATGATGCGTTCTTAAGTAATAAGCAATGTCGTTTGTGAAAACATCACCTGCGATTTTCACAGATTTGTCACAAACAATTCCGCCAAGTGCAACCACAGCAATCTCTGTTGTTCCGCCACCTATGTCGATAATCATATTACCTTCCGGTTTCTGAACATCAATCCCAACTCCTATTGCAGCCGCCATTGGCTCATAAATCAAACGAACTTCTTTCGCATTAACTTTCTGGGCAGAATCTCTTACCGCTCTTTTCTCTACTTCAGTAATGCCGGACGGGATACAAATAACAATTCTTAATGCGGGTTGAAAAAGTTTTCCTTTGATACCAGGAATCTGTTTGATAAATTCCTTAATCATATGTTCGGAAGCGTGAAAATCTGCGATAACACCATCCTTCAACGGGCGGATTGTTTTGATATCCTCGTGAGTTTTCCCCTGCATATGTTTTGCCTGTTCTCCAACAGCAATCGGCTTGCCGGATGAGCGCTCTATCGCAACGATAGAAGGCTGATCCACAACGATTTTGTTGTTATGTATAATTAGCGTATTCGCCGTACCTAAGTCAATCGCAATCTCCTGCGTGAACATATCCAATAAACCCATTTCCGTTCAATAATTGTTAAGTTTACAAAGATATAAATTTAGACTCATTCTATATATTGAATTCAAAATATTTTGGTTAAAATTTCCTTAAAATTTGCCCTAAATAAAATGCTCAAAATCTCTAAAAATAACTTCAATTAATTCACCTGCTATAAAACTTTAATATCATTAAATAATTTTTTATATCTCAGATAATTTTAGACAGGTTTTATAGATTTTATCAATTCGGTAAAATGACATTCATCATCAAGCTTAGTTTTAAAAATCGTAAATTTGCCAACTGAAAATGAGTCAAAAAAATAAATTCCATCAAACATCTGATTTTGCCGTTCTCAGCATTAGTTATGAAAAAGCTGATGCGGAAACCCGTGGAAAATTTGCATTTTTTGATGAGCATATCAAATCTTTTGTCAATCAGATCCACGAACAGGATTATGGTGACGCTTTTGTAGTTTCTACCTGCAACAGAACTGAGATTTATTCAACGACCAAAAATTACCTTCATATTGCAGAATTGTACTGCAACACTGTTGGCGTCAGTCTTTCAGAATTTCTGAACTATGTCAACGTTATCCAGCGAGAAGATGCGCTGTTTCATCTTTTCCGTGTGGCCGCAGGTTTGGAGAGCCAGATAATCGGGGATTTTGAGATTGTTTCCCAAATCAAGAACGCCTATCATCGGTTCAAAAAATATAAAGATTTTTCTAATCCATATTTGGAACGTGCGATTAATTCATCCATTCAGATTTCGAAAAGAATTAAAAATGAGACGGGAATCAGCACAGGTACTGCTTCGGTTTCTTATGCTGCCGTTCATTATATATTGAATAATACGAGACACATCCACGAGAAAAACATTTTACTTCTCGGCGTTGGAGAAATTGGACAAAATACAATTGAAAATCTCGTAAAACATATCTATCAGCCTAAAATCAAGATAGCCAACCGTTCTTTTGAAAAAGCGGAAAAAATTGCTGATAAATACAATATTCCACAAATCGATTTCAATAGTTTTCCCGAGGAGCTGAAGCAAACTGATGTTCTGATTGTAGCAACCGGCGCTCAGAAATATATCATTGATGAAACTAATTTTCCAAAAGATAAAGCAATGCTGGTCATCGATTTATCAATCCCGAATAACGTTCAGAAGGAAATTGGAAATTGGGACAATGTGACTTTGATAGATGTGGACCAACTGTCGCAAACCATCAAGGCAACAATGGAACAGCGCAAGAAGGAAATCCCAAAAGCTGAAGGTATTATCAAGGAAATGGCGAAGGAGTTTGTGGAATGGGAGAAAAAGAGAAAGCTGGCACCCAACATCAATCATTTTAAGAATACGCTGAAAAAAATCGAAGAAAATGAGATGCACAACATCCATAAAAAATTCAATTATGCGAAGATTGAAGATATGGAATTGTCTAACAAGCTGGTGCAGAAACTAACCAATCGATTTGCAAAATACATCCTGGAAAATCCTTTGCGGGCTGATGAAGTGACAAAACTAATGGAAGAAATCCTTGATATCCATAAACAAGAATCTGATGAACACAATAAGAATAGGGACGAGAAATAGTCCGCTTGCAATGTGGCAGGCTCACGAAGTTGAATCAAAACTTAATGCATTAGGTTTTGAAACCGAGATTGTTCCTATCCTGAGTTCCGGGGACAAAAATCTTGACCAACCGCTTTATGCACTTGGGATTACCGGCGTTTTCACGAAAGATCTGGATATCGCTTTATTGAATAAGGAAATTGATATTGCCGTACATTCTCTAAAAGATGTTCCGACACAATTGCCACAAAACATTCAAATTACTGCTGTTTTGGAAAGAGATTTCCCGGAAGATGTTTTGGTGAGAAATAATGATTCAGAACCTTTGGATTTAGAAGTTTTGAAAATCGCAACCAGCAGTTTGAGGAGACGGGCTTTTTGGCTGAAAGAATTTCCTGAAACCGAATTCACAGACATCAGAGGTAATGTTCAGACCCGTCTGAAAAAATTGGATGACGGCATTGCCAACGCTACGATTTTTTCTTTGGCAGGAATCAAGAGAATGAATCTGGATGTTCATTATGAGCCGATTCCGTTCTTATTGCAAGCACCTTCGCAAGGTGTAGTTGCGATTGCAAGTTTGTCTGATAATGAAGAATTAAACGAATCTTTAAAATCAATTTCTCATCAAGAAACTGAAATCTGCGTGACGATAGAACGGGAGTTCCTGAAAACCCTTGAAGGTGGTTGTACTGCTCCAATTGGAGCAAAAGCTGAAATGGTTAACGGACAAATTAGATTCCTCGGAAGACTTTGTTCGCTTGACGGGAAAAACTGTATCGAAACGGATGAAATTTTTGATTGGAACGATTCCGAAAACTTTGGCGAAAAATTAGCCAACAAAGTTTTAGAAAACGGTGGAAAAGAATTGATGGAGGAAATTAAAAAATCTTTGTAATTTTTAAACCACAAAGACGCAAAGAATTTCACAAAGCACACAATTGAAAATAAAGCGTTGTGTTCTTCGGGAAAACTTTGTGTACCTTGTGTTAAAATCCCATAATGAAAATCCTTTTTACAAAATCACTGGATCAAGAAAAAGTTTCTGAGAAGTTGGGAGCTGTCACATTGAGCGGAGTCGAAGTGTCGGTCGATTTTGTAGAAGTGATTAAAACCGAATTTATCAAAACTAAATCCTTCGGTTTAAAAAATAGTTCTTTGATCTTCACAAGCGTGAATGGTGTGAAAGCATTTTTCGAAAACGGATTTTTACCAAACGAAAATTTTACTGAACCCAAAAATTACAACAAAATCTACGTTGTTGGTTCGCAAACCAAAAAGGAACTAAGAAAGTATAATTTCGGAACTTTTAAGCTTTGTAAAAATGCAAATGAGTTATCTCACTTCATCACCGAAAATTCTGTGAATGAAAAATTCCTGCATTTTTGCGGGAACATTGCACTTGACATCTTAGATGAGAAATTGCCACTGCAAAATATTTCTTACAAAAAAATCCCTGTTTATAAGACCGAACTACTCTATCCGAAAATCGATGAGAAATATCAGGCGATAGTTTTCTTCAGTCCGAGCGGAGTTCGTAGTTTTGTGAAGTTTAATCAATTGGATGGTATGAAGATTTTTTCGATTGGAAAAACCACAACTTCTGAATTAGAAAAACTAACTGATAATAAAATAATTACAAGCTCGAAAAATACTTTAGCTGATTTGTTGAATTTGATTAAAATTAATATTTAAAATCAACTGTTGCATATTTTGCAATAGCTCAAGTTCCAGTGATTTGATAATGAAATCTATAGAAATTTATACTTCCTCAAGTGGTAATACTCAAATTGAAGTTCAGTTTGAGAAAGATACCGTTTGGTTAAGTCTTAATCAAATTTCAGAACTTTTTCAAAGAGATAAATCCGTAATATCTAGACACTTATCAAATATATTCAAAGAGGAAGAATTAGAAAAAAAATCAGTTGTTGCAAAATATGCAACAACTGCTTTGGATGGCAAAACTTATCAAGTTGACTATTACAATTTAGATGCAATCTTATCTGTTGGTTATCGAGTTAATTCCAAACAAGGA
Organism: Epilithonimonas arachidiradicis; assembly: GCF_003610695.1. GTDB lineage: Bacteria > Bacteroidota > Bacteroidia > Flavobacteriales > Weeksellaceae > Epilithonimonas > Epilithonimonas arachidiradicis. The sequence continues at coordinate 87,596 of NZ_RAQH01000001.1, forward strand.
ACACAATTTAGAATTTGGGCTTCTCAAAGACTGAAAGACTATCTATTAGAAGGTGTAAGCATTAATACCAAAAGATTACAGGAACTCGAAAAGATTATCAATATAATAGAAAATGCTGAATCGACCGAGCTCAGTCATCTTTCTGAAGCTAAAGGATTGCTTAACATTTTAAACAATTATACAAAAAGTTTTATTCTACTTAATCAATTTGACAGCTCTTCATTAGAACTTAATCACCTTGAAGAGAATATCACTTACGAGATTGATTACAATGAGTCCGTTTTAGCGATTGAAGTTCTAAAAAAAGAATTAATAAAAAAGAAAGAAGCCTCTGAACTTTTTGGAAATCAAAAAGATAAAACTTTCGAAGGAATATTGAAAAGTATTACTCAGACGTTCGACAGCCAATATTTGTATCCGACCATTGAAGAACAAGCTTCTAATTTATTATATTTTATTATTAAAAATCATCCATTTTCTGATGGTAACAAGAGAATTGGAGCTTTTATTTTCATTTGGTTTCTAGAAAAAAACAAACATCTCCTTAAAAAAAATGGAGAAAAAAAAATCAACGATAATGCGTTAACCGCTTTGGCATTACTGATTGCACAAAGTAATCCTAACGATAAAGAATTAATGATAAAATTAATTTGTAATCTGATTACAAACTAAACTATAAAAATGATTAAAAACGACCTATATTTAAAGGCACTTCGCGGAGAAACCGTGGAAAGACCGCCAGTCTGGATGATGAGACAAGCCGGAAGGTACTTGCCGGAATTCATCGCTTTGCGTGACCAATATGACTTTTTCACAAGATGTCAAACGCCGGAATTGGCTTCGGAAATCACGGTTCAACCGATTAGAAGATTTCCTCTGGATGCCGCGATTTTGTTCTCCGATATTTTGGTAGTTCCACAGGCAATGGGCATCGATTTCAAAATGAAAGAATCGGTTGGGCCTTGGCTGGATGAACCTATCAGAACCGCTCAACAAGTTGACAACGTCATTGTTCCTGATGTGAATGACACTTTGGGTTACGTTTTTGATGCGATAGAAATGACCTTGGAAAAATTGGACAACGAGATTCCGTTGATTGGATTTGCTGGTTCGCCTTGGACGATTTTCTGTTATTGTATCGAAGGTAGAGGCTCAAAGGATTTCAATATTGCGAAATCATTTTGTTTTCTGCAACCAGAAGCAGCGCATAAATTATTGCAGAAAATCACAGATACAACAATTGCTTACCTTAAAAGAAAAGTGGAGAAAGGTGTTTCTGCTGTTCAGGTTTTTGATTCTTGGGGCGGAATGCTTTCGCCGGCGGATTATCAGGAATTTTCCTGGCAATATATCAATCAAATTGTTGAAGCGCTGGCGCCATTGACTCACGTTGTCGTATTCGGGAAAGGTTGCTGGTTTGCCTTAGATGAAATGACAAAATCTAAAGCGTCTGCAGTCGGCGTGGACTGGACAATCACACCTGAATTAGCGAGACAATTCACAAATAATGCTGTGACTTTGCAGGGGAATTTTGACCCGTCAAGACTGCACTCAAAACCGGAAGTCATCAGATCAATGGTTCACGAGATGATTAACCGTTTTGGAAAGGATAAATACATCGTCAACCTCGGACACGGGATTTTACCGAATATTCCTGTAGAAAATGCCGAAGCCTTCATCAAGGCAGTGGTTGAGTGGAAATCATAAATCACAAAAAAACCAGAGCGAACTGCTCTGGTTTTTTATTCTGTTTGTCCTGGCCGTGGATGTATCTGTGATGGTTTAGTAGCTTCATCGGTCAGCCCATCTCCGTGTGGTGCATCCGGTTTGGTTATGTTCTCGTCTGCTTTCTTTTGCCTGTGTTCTATATTAGCAGTATCCACCATTTTCGGTGCATTATTTTGTTTGACATACTTTTTAGACCTCAATTCAACATTTTTTGTGGTTGATTTTGTTTCAGTTTTCTTTGTCGTTTGAGCAGTTATAAAAACTGTACCGAAAGCTAAGGCAGCAACGGTTGTGATTATCTTTTTCATATTGTTTATTTTGATGATTTTAACAAAGCCAAATATCAAACCAATTTTTATAAAATAAAAAGACCAGAGCAATTATACTCTGGTCTTTTTTAAGTTTAAAATCCTATCTTGGTGGATTTGGATTGGTAGGACTATTTGGCCCTAAAGGTTGTTGAGGATTGGTAGAATTGTTTGGATTTGTCGGACTTGGATTCTGCAAAGTTCCATTATTTGGTAAGGTGTTGTTCGGGCTTTGCATTGTTCCATTATCCGGCAAAGTTTGCTTTTGTCTCAGTCTGTCCGGATTGCTCTGCATTTTTGACCTGTTATTGATAGTTGCAGTATCAACCGTCCTGTTCATTCCGTTGGGTTGAACCGTTTGGGGAGCTTTCTGATTCATTTTGTCCATCTTTTTCTCCTTACTCGTCTTATTTGTTCTCGAGGTGTCTTGTGGCGGTGTTACCTGTGCGGTAACAAACATAGCTCCGAAAATCATCAGACCGCCTGCTATTAACTTTTTCATAATACTTTTATTTAGTGTTGATTATCAACACCAAACATTAAACCAATATTATGTTAAATTCGGAAATTATAAGATTTTTGGGAAAACTTTAGGACAATTATTTTTCTAAAATAGCTCTCATTTTTTCCACAAAAACATATGTTGCGGGACAAATCAAAGTATTTTTGAGTGTAAGATTATTAATCTGATAGATTTTTTTCCGGTCTGTGTGCGGATATTCTCTACAAGCTTTTGGACGGACATCATAGATTGAGCAAGTATTGTCGTCATTCAGGAAAAAGCAAGGTAAGTTTTGGAGCACTTTGTCGTGGTCTTCATCTACTCTCAGAAATTTAGATTCAAAATCGGCTTGCTTCATCCGCAGGTGTTTTGAGATTCTTTCGATATCTTTTTCGGTATAAAGCGGACCTGTAGTTTTACAGCAATTCGCACAACTGAGACAATCGATTTTTTCAAATGTTTCTTCGTGCTTTTCCAAAACCAAATAGTCCAGATTTTTAGGCGGTTTCTTTTTGAGTCCTTCTAAAAACTTTTTATGCTCTTTTTGTTTTTGTTGCGCCTGCTTTTTATATAAATCAAGGTCCATTTTGCAAAATTAATGGTTTTTTGAACAAAAGCTGACATTAATCTTATTTCCAGCTTATTCAAAAAGCGATAACTTTGATCGAACAAAATATCGGATTATGAAAGATATTACAACCAGAGCTGATGTGGAGTTTCTTGTGAAAGCGTTCTATGACCAGGTTATTAAAGATGATGTGATAGGATTCTTTTTTACGGATGTAGCAAAAATTGACCTCGGCAAGCATCTTCTGAAAATGTATAATTTCTGGGAAAGTATTCTTTTAGGGAATCCTGTTTATGAAGGTCATCCAATGGCGAAACACTTTCCAATCAATGAAGTTTCGGCTATGGAAGAAAAACATTTTAATCGTTGGTTACAGATTTGGGAGAAAACGGTTCACGATAATTTTGAAGGCGAAAATGCTGAAAACGCCATCGCAAGAGCGCTGAATATCGCCAGAATTATGAGCTTCAAAATGTCGAATGCTAGAAGAAATTAGAGTTTTTTAAACGCAAAGTCCACAAAGTTTTTTTTTAAAATCACTAAATGCTTTAAGGTTTGCAAAGGCGTAAAACTTATCAAAAAAACACACTTCTGAACGTTGAATCGCACGCAGCCCGACTTGAGCGGAAATCCTTTTTTGCGTGTACAAAAGTTATTGAACCTGAAATTGTCTGCAAAAAAGATTGGGAGCCCTTCGACAAGCTCACGATAAACTACAGGCGGATTAAGCTGCCCTAATAATTTCAAAAACTCAGATGATGTAACTGGCAATCTATCCAATCCGTCAACATATGAAAGAGCAAACCAACGCCAATAATTCTTGGAATGCCTCTAAAAAATAACAGCAGAAAATATACGCCCATCGCCCAATAGGTATGAAACGGATGAAAATTGATACTGCATCTGTCCGGTGCAAAAATCGGTGTGCTGAGCAAATGATCCGCATCTACGAGCATTGTCCCAAGCATTATGAAATAAGCTTTTTTCCAATCTTTCTTAAAAAAAACGTAAGCCAACACAACTGGAAAACCAAAATGCAGAAAATAATGGATGATTGTTTTTAATGTTAGAATGTCAGAAAGATTCATTGAGCTAGCGTAAATAGAATGGCAACTTATTGTTTTTGAATTTCAGTTTTATCTCATAATAATCTGCTTTGTTGCCGTAGAAAACATAGTCCAAATCCGAGATTGCCTTAGCTTCGGACTTTGAAATGGAACCAATCAACGAAACTAACAGATCACTATTTCTGATAAAAACATAACTGCCGGAAAGTTTTTGAGGCTGTTCGATCTGATTTCTAAGCGATCTTATGACAATCTCATTCCCTTTTTGTTCTATAAGATTGGGTTGAAAAGGAATTGCTGTGAACTGATTTTGTGCATTAATCCATTTTTTATCCTGAAAACGGGACCAGAGCTTTTGGGGTTCCCAACTCTCAAAATTGATAGAATAGTTAGGTTGTACCAGCTTCTGATAGCTGACTTTTTCAATCTGGTTAAAATTCTCATCGTAACTGTAGCTTACAATTTTATCATTGACCATTTCCAAATCAGCGACGGCTGCAATTGAATTAATCTGAACAGAATCATCAACACCTTTACAGAATATCTCCGACGCTATTTTAGCATTTTTAGAATCCAGATGAAGTTGAAGAAACTGAGCCTGCTTTTCAAGATCTGCAACAGTTGATGAAAAAACATCATTAACAGTTTTGGTTTTGATCTCGATGTTGTCGTCATTCAGATAGACCGCAAAATTGTGAATCTTGGATTTTGCAAAATAAGAAACACTCGCAACCGTATTATTAATCAATTGATCGGCGTAGAAGTTTTTGTTTTTAGAATTAAGAATCAAACGCGATCTCTCATTAAAACCCGAATTGGAAAAACCTACGACACATCTCGAAGACTCAACCTTTACTGAAATTTGATCTTTTTTATAGAGACTGTTTTCTGCGGATTTGAATCCTTGATTTTTCAAAAATTTAAGCAAATCATCTTTATTAGTAATTTCAAAAATACTGTACCATTCGGAAAAAGCGGTATCTTTCAAATGAAAAATCTGGATATAGTCTGGTATTTTGACTCCTGCTTGGGTTAATGAAACTTTATTGCCCGATTCTTTGAACCATTGGGAAGGATTTTTAAACCAATCCAGAAAATATTGCTCCTTCGTTTTTTTGACATCTATCAGAACCACAACATCTGTATTTTGAGGTATCAGCTTCAAATCTTTGTCCTTGAGAGACCAGAAAAAATAGCCGACGACAGCAACCAAAATGACGAGTACAAAAAGGAATATTCTAATTTTCATCTACAGCGACACTGTTTTTACAGAATCCATATTTTTCATAATATCACGACAAAAATCAAAGAAATACATCAAACTGTTTTCCGAAGAATTAGGTGTTGTATAATTGATTTCTGTCTCGATGCTTCCTTTTTTCGGTTCCGATTTGAAATCGATATCGCCCATATTTTTTCTGAGAAGATCCATCGTTTTCTTGTCAGATGTTGTTTTGAATTCCTGCTCCAGACCATTCAAGAATCTTTTCATATCCATTCTTCCGGAAACCGGAAACTTGGCTGTATCTTTTGCCAGTTTCTCCGCCATCACAGATTGTTTCTTAACAGCCAGGTTAGCTGGAGAAGTTGTGAGATAGACGATTCCATCTTTTGCCGTAAAGCAAAGCTGATCGATATAGGTACTATTTTTGGCATCATTTTTAAAGAAATAAATATCACCGTTTCTCATAAATTTCTCAGACAACTCTTTGCTGGAAGTCAACACGTTGAACACTCTTTTCCAGTAATTTTCATTCTCTGTTGCAAAAGCAAATGTAAAATCCGGAACCACAACATCTTTCATCTTTTTGATTTCTTTGCTGTTGTAGTTTTCATCATATTCGTAATCCGTGTACTCTACTTTTTTGGTGTTGAGCTCATTCAGAACAAAGATTCCGTTGCCTGGCGCAATTTTAGAAATCGCTTCTTCGTCCAGTACAATTTTTACGGTTTCCAATACAAGTTCCAGTTCTTTCTGATATTTGGAATTATCATCAGAATTATTCTCAAAGAAACTGTACATCAAGTCAAAATACTTGTATCCATCGATATTGATAGCGTAATAACCTATACTTTTGTCATTGATCAAAGCTGTCAGTTTTTTATTCTTTTTGTCTTTGTAAACCGCAGCCATATTTTTCTGAATCTCGGCATTCTTATGTTGATAATTGCTGATCAACCTCACTTTATTCTTTTCAAAATAAAGATTGTAGAAAGTATTAGAATTATAAAAATTATCGATAAAACCGCCTAATTTGTAAGTACTCATCATTTTTTTGTAAATCCCATTTTGGAAAACCTCACCATAATTAAGGAAAGCAAAAACATCCGAGTTCTGATCCTGGAAGGCAACCATTTCTTTCGGAACTTCTATCTCTTCTCCAGAATTGAAATAGCGGTCAAAATCCATTTCAGCCAAGGATTTTAGAATCTTAAAATCTGCAGCTTTTATAGAATCCAACTCTTTCCGATAAGCCAGATCTTCCGCTTCCTCATCATATTCTTCTGTAGGTTTTGCGGATGCAATCTCTTCAGGTTCGGCCGTTTCCGTATTTTTTTCTTCCGGATATTTGTGATGCTTTTCAAGATACTTGATATCCTTTTGGATGCGCGCAATTTCCTGTTGATGTTCTTTGATATCTTCTCTCTGATACTTGATTTCGTCCTTCAGATATTTGATTTCTTCTTTGTAATCAAATGGTTTTTCTGGCTCATAATAAGCTGAATCAATAGCAACTGAATCAACGTCCATCGCAACAGAATCTACGACTACAACAGCGCTATCTGCAACTTTGTCATCCCAAAAATCGTTCGGAATTTTTTTGGTGTAAGTGATTAGACTCATCACCGCTTTTTTATCATTCCACGCAACAAAAGATTCATTATTAAGATTAACGTAAGAATATTTGTCTTTTTTGGTTACTTCCAATTCTTTTTTGGCAGAAGTATTCAGGAAATTCAGGAATTTTTTAGAATCTTTCAAAATCAAATGTGCTGTATAAGTTTTCACAGTATCATTGAAAGTAGCATAATGATACTGCTTTGCATCATTTTCTATCCCAACATCAGAAAAGTCTTTCCAGGTTGGTTTTTCAGTACTATTTTTATTTAATTCTTGAAGAATTGGATTGAGTTTCTGCCAGTCAACTTTGCCATTCAACTGTTTTCCATTGACCTCCATATAAAACAAAACATTGTCCGGAACCTGAATTCTGCTTTGCGAAATAGCAAAACTGAAACAGAATAATAAAAATAGGAATAGAACTTTCTGTAAACTTGATTTCATAGTTTGTTGTTTTTTATTGCAGCGTAATAGTATTTTGAACTTGTTTTTTCTGAAGGATAAAATCTAAAATTGTTCCATCCAATTTTATTGCTTTTTTGTTGGGTGAGATTTTATATTCAGAATTGGTTTGAGATTTTATCAGATTTTCGAATTGTAAAATCGATGTGTAAGTCGCATTAGTAAAGACTTCTTTATCTGCAGAACTCATTTTATCATATTCGGTTTTGAAACTGGAAATTTTATTTCTCACCAATATTTTCTCCGATGAATTATTTTTATAAAGCTGAGTCGGAATCATTTTTCCAATAACATTTTTAGATTTCAACAATTCCAAACCAGCATTGATATTTTCAATTTTCTTGAAATTACAACTCAGTTTAATAATATAATTTTCTGCATCGAAAGACGTCTTCACATTACTGATTCCCGAAACAGTTTTGAAAATAGCAGAAGCGTCATTCAGTTTTTTATCGATTTCTGATTTCTTGGGAACTTTTTTACCATTGATGGTTTCCATTTTGGAGATAGATTGCAGGCGTGTTTTACTTTTGCTGGCATTCAGAATTACAGAATATTCTCCGCTTCCATCAGCTTTCAAACTAATTTTATCGATGATATCAAAGCAACTTGTCAAGCTGAGAAAAACAAAGAAAATAAAACTATATTTTAAAATAAATTTCACAGTGTAGATGTTTAGTAAACTAATTTTTATGAGTAATTTCGGGAAAATGTTGATTCTCAAATTCTACCTTTCAAATAATCTTGCCGAAGTTGTTCATCTAATTTTTCAATGGCATAACGCAGGCAAGTTCTTGGCATTTCTTTATAATGAAGATCCAGAAAGTTCAACAATTCGGTTTCGTTCATTTTTCCCATTTCGCGAAGAAGCCAGCCGTTGGCTTTGTGCATCAAATCGTGTGGATGTTTCAAATTTTTCAAGGCAAATGTTTTCGTCGGTTCAAATTCTCTTTTCTTAATGTGAAACATTGTTCCAACAATTGCCATCCGTTTTTCCCACATATCATCAGAATCTGACAGTTTTTCAAGAATTTTAGAATCTTGATTTTCAAAACAGTACCGACCCAAAATTTTATAACACGATGTATCAACCAAATCCCAGTTATTGATGTGTTTTGTATGTTTCAGATAAAAATCGATGATTTCTTTTTGCTGAATTTTATCCTTAATCTTCTCGAATTTGTAAACCAATATCAATAAAGAAGTCAAACGATGTTCGTGGATTTTGGAAGACAACAATTCACTTAATTCTTCAAGAGAAATCTTATTGTAAAATTCTTTTGCTACTATTCTTTGGTCCGGAACAGTTACGCCGATAAATACATCACCTTCGCCATATTCGCCTTTTCCCGTTTTGAAAAATCTGGGAAAGAATTCTGCTTTTTCGGGAATAGCAAGAACCTGGAGAGCTTGTTTTATATCGTCTAATATTTCCATCAAAATCCGCCGACCAATTTTATATAAATTTTAGAATCTCCAACCGAATAAGTTGTTAATATGCTTCCATCTGCCAAATCTGTCATTTTTTGCTTAAAGTCAGAAGGTTTTGAGGCTCTTGGCAAACTTGAGATTTTACTTATCATATCTCCAGCACGTATAACACATATTGGAGAATCTTCTGATTTTCCTGTGCCACTATTTTCTATAGTTTGGTCTATTAAATCATTTTGTAAATAATATAAATCGCTCTTCTCTTTATTACCTAAAGCTTTGTAAATATAAGATAATTCTAAAGCAACACCTTTTAACAATGGATTCTTATTATATTTTGTCTGAGCATCTTCAACAATTTTCAAAGCTTTATTTTTTGACATTCCTAATTTTGCCAATTTCCAAATCTTTTCATAATCCTGATTATAATCTCGCATTTGATATTCAGACTCTATAAACCTGCTTCCGTAATACATTTGATTCAATTCTTGCTGAGTCAGTTTAGCAGGTTCCATTTTGAAGATTTCTAAATAATCGTAATAATAAGTTTTAGGGTTTTCTAAAACTTTTTTTTTAATTTCTTCAGTATTGATCTGACAAAAAGCAGATACATAAAGAAGTAAACTAAAGAAAACTATTATTTGTTTCATCATTAAATGGAAATTTTAATATTTTTTCAAATTTAATTGATTCTGAAATTCTTCCAAATATTTTGCAAGATGAAAACCATCCATCAAACCGTGATGCGCTTCCACAGAAATCGGCAACATTTTCCGTCCATTCTTTTCAGAGAATTTTCCAAAGACAATTTTAGGAATTGATTCTTTTGGGTCAAAATCTGTCGGATGAAGCAAACCTGTAAAATTGGTCCAAGGCATTGTAGAATGTCGAATATGATTTGGTGGCAATTCCTCATTTCTGATTCTTAAACCTGTTGAATTCTGAACCTCATCAATTTCTTTCTGTAAATTTTGGTTAAATATTTGAAAATCATCAGAATATTCGAAGTAAGAGAAGCCAAACGTTCCGTCATTTCTCCCAATCGTAGAACCAACGTGAACGATATCAAATGCTATAACTTCATCATTTACAATTCTATAACCAAATTCCTCTACCGAATTAATGGCCTTCATCGATTTATGAAGATAATGGGCGAAGAAAGATTGGTTGTTATCTTTGGCTAATTGATAAGTTTCTGTACAATCTACTTCGGTAACGATTCCAAAATAAGGACTTTTCATCCCGGAAAAAAATTCGAAATGTTCTTTTCTTTTCCAGTGTTTTATATCGATAACTTTCATTTAATGAGTCTCTTCAAGAGTTTGTTCAATGATTTTTTCTTCGGTAGCAATTTTCTTAGGGTTCGCAACTTTCGCAATCGTCAATCCTTGAACTATAATTGAAAACACAACTACACAATAAGTAATACTAATTATAATTTGACTATATTCATTCACAGGAATCGATAAAGCTAAAGCAATGGAAACACCACCCCGGATTCCGCCCCAGACCAAAACCTTCACAGTCTGCGGACTGAATCGGTATTTGAAAGCCATAAATTTTGTCGGAAGGAAAATGGCTACCCAACGCGCCAATAAAACGATTAGAATACAAATTCCACCTGCTACTAAATATTCATTTAAGTCTTTGATTAACAACAATTCAAACCCGATAAACAGGAATAGAACAGCGTTCATAATTTCGTCAATCAATTCCCAAAATTTGATGAGATAGTCTTGCGTCTCTGATTTCATTTTGAAACTTTCGCTGAAATTTCCCATAAATAATCCGGCAGCAACCATCGCCAAAGGCGCAGAAATGTGCATTTCTCGGGCAATCAGATAACCACCCATAACCACTGATAATGTGATCAATACAGAAATTATATAATCATCCACAACACGCATTGCTCTGGACGCCGAATAACCGAGAAGAACACCAAGAAGCAAACCGCCACCCGCTTCACGAAGCAAAAGCAACCCGATATTTTCGACATTCAAATCGATCTCTTTACCTATAGCCAGTTGTAATATAACTGTGAAAACCACGACCGCCATACCGTCATTGAACAGAGATTCGCCTGCTACTTTGGTTTCTAACGATTTGGAGACATTCGCTTGCTTTAGGATACTGAGAACCGCAACGGGATCAGTCGGCGAAATTAATGCGCCAAAAACCAAACAATAAATCAAAGGCATCTGAACACCTACCAGCGGCAAAAGATAATATGTTCCAAAACCGACCGCAAATGTTGAAATGATAACACCAACTGTTGAAAAAATGACAACCGGACCAAACTGTTCTTTCAGATCTTTGATATTGACGTGGATTCCTCCTGCAAAAAGCAGGAAGTTCAACATCGCGCCCATCAAAACCTCAGTAAAATCGAAGTTGTTGATCAACCTGGTAAGATGACTTGTTGTTTTGGGTAAAAAATTGTCCCCAGATGCAACCAATGTTACAGAAACGATAATCGCAATGACCATTATCCCGATTGTACTTGGTAGTTTGAGAACCCTATAATTAATGTAAGCAAATAACGATGCTAAAACGATAAGAACTGAAAATGAGTAATATAACTCCATTTATTTTTTATTTTTAAACACAAAGACTCAAAGTTTCCACAAAAGTCTCAAGGTTATTTTTAATTATTAATTATGATAAATTGCCATTGATAACTCGACGGACACCATTTTTGAATAAATTAATATTGAAATTGATGAGTAAACCTAATTTGCAACCGCTTAACTTTAGATAAGTTAAGACTTGAGCCAGATGTATGTCATTCAAAGACTCAACAGATTTTACTTCGACTATCAATTTATTTTCCACCAACAAATCTATTCTGTAACCTGCTTCCAGTTTCACTTCTTCATAGATTAGCGGCAATGCTTTTTGCTTTTCAACCCGCAATCCTAATTTCTGATTTCATAAAAAAGGCATTCTTCGTAAGCACTTTCTAACAAACCGGGACCAAGAGTTCTATGAACTCTTAGACCTAAATCAAAAATGATTTTGGCAATTTCGTTTTCATTCATTGTGTGTTTTTATGTTATATTTACAACAATGCACAAGGTTTTGTGCAAAGTTCACAAATTACCTAGTGATCTTTGTGCAAGCTTGGTGTCTTTGTGGTTACTATTCCTCATCATCAAAATACTCAAACAAGAAATCATTATAAGGGAAACGGGAGATATGAATTCTGTGAACCTCGTCATAAATCATTTTCTTCATTTCCGGGAAGTTTTCCTTAGTCAATGCCGAGATAAAAACCGTCGGATGTTTGGATTTTGCCATCCATGTTTTTTTCCATTCTTCCAGAGAAATATTCTTTTTGGATGCAGGTGTCAGATCATCTTCATCTTTCTTCTCGTAACTGAAATCGTCAATCTTGTTGAAAACCATAATCATCGGTTTCTGATGTGCATCGATTTCTTGGAGAATCTGATTCACAGATGCTATATGATCTTCAAAACTCTCGTGCGAAATATCCACAACATGAATCAGCAAATCCGCTTCACGAACCTCATCCAGCGTCGATTTGAAGGATTCCACCAATTGCGTCGGTAATTTTCTGATGAATCCAACCGTATCCGTCAAAAGAAATGGCAGATTTCCAATCACGACTTTTCTAACCGTTGTGTCTAAGGTTGCAAACAGCTTATTTTCAGCAAAAACCTCGGATTTTGATAACGCATTCATCAAGGTTGATTTCCCAACATTGGTATAACCTACCAAAGAAACTCTAACCATTTTTCCACGGTTTTGTCTTTGGGTTGACATTTGCTTGTCGATGGTTTTCAGCTTGTCTTTCAATAGAGTAATTCGGTCACGGATAATCCTTCTGTCGGTTTCGATTTCCGTTTCCCCCGGACCACGCATCCCGATTCCTCCTTTTTGTCTTTCGAGGTGGGTCCACATTCTGGTTAAGCGTGGTAAGAGATATTGATATTGGGCCAGCTCAACCTGAGTTCTAGCGTAAGAAGTTTGTGCTCTTTGCGCAAAAATATCGAGGATCAGATTGGTTCTGTCCAGGATTTTGACTTCCATTTCACGTTCCAGATTTTTAAGTTGGGAAGGTGACAATTCATCATCAAAAATCACAGTTCCGATTTCGTTTTCCTTAACATACTCTTTGATTTCCAATGCTTTCCCACTCCCGACAAAGGTTCTGGAGTCCGGTTGAGATAATTTTTGAGTAAATCTTCGATCCACTGTAGCGCCGGCTGTGTAGGCCAAAAACTCCAGCTCATCCATATATTCTTTCAGCTTATCTTCGTCCTGGTTTTGAGTGACCAAGCCAACTAAAACCGCTCTTTCATACTGATGTTCTTTCTTTTCTAACATTTAAAATTGATAATTTTCTGATTCTGACAAGATACTATTTTTGAATAAAAAAACCAAAGAATATCTTTGGTTTTGCATTTTTTGATCGGATTAAATCTGTGCTTTTACAGTTTTAATTAACAAGAGTTGCCGTCAATGTTTTCTCAAAACTGAATGCCTGACTTACCGGGCAATTTTCTTTGGCATCTTTCGCAATTTTTTGGAAATCATCTTCGGAAATTCCGGGGATTTTGGCATTCAAGGCTAGTTCTGACAAAGTAATTTTACCTTCAATTAAACTGATTTTACATTCTGTTTCAAGACTTTCCGGTATGTAGCCAGCTTCTGTCAGCAGAGCAGAAGTTTTCATTGTAAAGCATCCTGCATGAGCAGCCGCCAACAATTCTTCCGGATTGGTTCCGACGCCTTCTTCAAAACGGCTTTTGAATGAATATTGCGTGTCATTCAGCGTTGTACTTTGCGTTGTCAGAACGCCGCTTCCGTCTTTTACTGTTCCTTTCCAAACAGCTTTTGCGCTTCTTTTCATGAGTAGTATTATTTTGGATTTATATTATTTTTAAAGATAAACTCTATCATCTTCTTTTGAATCTATAGATTTTTTAATTTTCTTAAATTTTTCATTCTGATTTAAAACCTTATACACTTTAGACTTGAATCTTAAGTATCTGATATTCTCTTTTCTAACTTTTGTAGAATCTGCGAAGCCGGAAATAGTAATTGTACTTTTATCTTTGCCAAAATATTTAATTATTATTGACGAAGTAATGTCTGGATGAATAACCATGCCATCATTGTTAAAAACTAGAACATCGTCATTTGGTTTATTTATTTTATTATCAAAAAATAATCTCGCCAACACTAACTGTTCATTTTTAGATAGAGACAAAGAGCCTTTAATATCGAAATAATCACTTTCAATAGCGCCATTACTTAGATTAATATCATAATCGTTATTAGAAAGAACAACTTCATAATTATTAAAATCTTTTAAATATTCTTCATCACTCTTTGAACAAGACAAAATCAACAACAGAAGTAAAATACTTAGAACATTTAAAAATTTATTCATAATTATTTTTAATTTATCATTAATCCCAATCTGCAGCTACAAATTTCATTGACGTCGTTCCGTCCGTTAAAGTTAAGAAATGCCCGTCGATTTTGTATTGATTCATTTTTGGTAAATCTTTTCCGAATAATTCCTCCAGTTTCATTCTGCCTTCGCAATACATCATTGTAGAACCAACGCCTGAAAATTTAGCTTTTCCCTGATTGAATTCTGCTGTGAAAAACATTCCGTTACAGCCCATTTTTGCAGTGTAACGGTTGGGCGCTTCAGCTTTTTTCATCAAATCCATATTGGCTTCTAATTTCACAAGTTCATCTTTTGTAAAATCTTTGTATTCAACCAACATCCATTTTCTGTGAATATTTTCCATTGTTGAAGCGGATTGGTTCGAGGTTTTACAAGAATACATTAAAAGCATTAACAATGATAAAACACCGATTGTCTTTATAAATTTCATCTTTTCAAATTTACTGAATCTCTCAGCCAAATTCATACCATTAGATTTAAAATAATCATTAAATTAGCCAGCAAAATAATATTCTCAATGAAAAAAATATTTTTAGCATTAACCCTGATCCTGGGCTATGCACAAATGAGAGCTGACGAAGGAATGTGGCTTCTGATGCTCGTTAAACGTCTGAACGGAGTTGATATGCAGAAAGAAGGCCTGCACTTGACGCCGGAAGAAATTTATTCTGTAAACAATTCCAGTCTGAAAGATGCCATTGTAAGTTTCGGTGGTTTCTGTACCGGTGAAATTGTTTCTAACCAAGGTTTGATTTTCACCAATCACCACTGCGGTTATGACGCTGTTGCGGCAGCTTCCACGCCTGAAAAAGATTATCTGAAGAACGGCTTCTGGGCAATGAAACCGAATGAGGAATTCAATGCTAAAGGTTTGTATGTAAGATTTCTGGTGAGAATGGATGACGTTTCTGAGAGAATCAATTCCAAACTGAACAACAATATGTCTGCAGCAGACAGAAAAGCGGTTATCGATGCCGAATACAAAGCCATCCAGGCAGAAAATTCTGAGAACGGAAAATATACGGTTGTTGTAAGAGATTTCTTTAACGGCAATGAGTTCTATTATTTTGTTTACCAGGATTATAAAGATATCAGATTAGTTGGTGCGCCGCCTTCATCATTAGGAAAGTTCGGTGGGGATACCGACAACTGGGAATGGCCAAGACACACGGCAGACTTTACTGTTTTCCGTGTTTATGCCGATTCTAACGGAAATCCGGCGGAATATTCTGAAGCGAACACACCATTGAAACCAAAACATTTTTTACCGGTTTCTCTTAAAGGCTACAAGCCTGGAGATTTCACAATGATCTTAGGTTACCCGGGAAGAACCAACCGTTATCTGACGTCTTACGGCATCGAACAAATGGTGGACAAAGATTATCCGGCTTGGGTAGAAGCTTCTAAAGTCGCAATGGATGTGATGAAAAAGTATATGGACAAAGACAAAGCGACTCAGTTGGACTATGCTTCTCAGTACGCAAGTGTTGCCAACTACTGGAAAAACAGACAGGGAACGATTGATGCGGTGAAGAAAAACGGAACAGTTGCTGAAAAACAAAAACTGGAGCAAACTTACAACCAATGGGCAGCGCAGTCTCCGAACGAGCAAACCTACTACAGTGTTTTACCGGAAATCAAAGCTTATTATCAGCAAGTTTCGGGAAGAAATGTAGAGAGAAATTACGCATCCATCCTGCAAAGAAATGCACATTATATCGCAACTGCTTACCAATTGGGAAGTCTTTTCAAAACGTATGCTGACCAGGATGATGCAGGAAAAGCAGCGATGAAACAAAAGGTTGTTGACGCTGTTGAAAAAGCTTACGATGGCTTCCACGATAACGTTGAAGGTGATATGCTTGTGGCTTTGACTTCTCTTTACAAAACCAGAGTTGCCAAAGAATTTGCTTCTCCAACTATTTTAGCTGCAGACGTGAACAACCTTTCGACTTTGGCTTACGAATCTGTTTTCGCCAACAAAAAGTCAGCGATGGCCTTCGTGGAAAATCCTGACCGATTGAAAATTGATGCAGACAAATTGAGACAATTTGCCAACGGAATTGTTGAAGACCAAAAATTAGGATTGGAAAAATATTCTAAAGTAGATGAGAATTTTGCCAAAAACAGCAGATTATTCTTGGACGGACTTAGAAAATCTCAGCCGGAGAAAAAATTCTATCCGGATGCTAACTCTACAATGAGATTAACTTACGGAACGATTGAAACATTACCTGAAAGAGCTGACAGAAATTATAAAGGCATCAAGGAAAATTATTATACTGACATCAACGGTATGGTTGCCAAATACAAAAAAGGCGACGAAGAATTTGACCTTCCTCAGAAAGTTCTGGATCTTGCCAAGAAAAAAGATTACGGCCAATATGCGGATAAAAAAGGTGGATTTATGCCAATCAACTTCTTATCAAATAATGATATCACAGGCGGTAACTCCGGTTCGCCAATCATTGATGGAAACGGACATTTGATCGGTCTTGCTTTTGACGGAAACAGCGAAGCTTTGAGCGGCGACATCGTTTTCGAGCCAAAATTACAGAGAACCATTAATGTGGACGTTCGTTACGTCCTTTGGATCATTGACAAATACGCTGGTGCTACAAGACTTATCAGCGAGTTGACTTTGGTAAAATAACCAATTTATTCCGTTAAAAATTTAAGCCACCAAAATTTGGTGGCTTAAATTTTTTAGTTCCTTGAAATCGGCATCAGCGTACTGATTCCAATCCTGTTGTAAGAATTAATGATAATGGCAGTCATTATGATTTCAGCAATTTGTTGTTCCGTAAAAAGTTCTTTCGCCTTGTTATAAGTTTTTTCAGATAATCCTTTTTTGTTGATTAAGGTAATCTCTTCTGTCATTTCCAGGATAACCTGCTCTTCAACAGAATATAACTCCAATGCTTCTCTCCAAGCGTTCAGCAGATAGATCCTCTGCGGTGTTTCACCCAATTTTACAGCATCTCTTGTGTGCAAATCCAGACAATGCGCACATCCATTGATTTGCGAAGCTCTGATTTTGATAAGCTCCTGCCAAGTGTGACTTAGCGAAATATTCTGTAAATAAGTTACCAAGCCCAGCATTGCTTTGTAAGCTGCAGCATCTGTTTTTGCAATATTTAATCTGTTATTCATAAAAATTATTTTTGATTAATTATTCAACAAATTTCGGATTACTGGATTTTAAAAAACTTAAACTGGTTTAAGAAAAAGTTTGGTGGCTTTTTTGTTGCAGCATTCTCTCAAAACCATTTTCAGTAATTTTTTGTAAATTAGAGAAATCATTTTCTATGAGTTTAAAAACTTTATTTCACTGGTCTTATATTTTCCCCGTTTTAGCATTAGTTTATTACCTGTTGGGTATCGCAGATGATACACCGCTATTGGCCCTGTTGGGTGGCGCGCTCTTAATCTCATCCGTTCTGGGTGCCGTTCATCACGCAGAAGTGGTAGCGCACAAAGTGGGCGAGCCTTTCGGAACGATCATTCTCGCCATTGCCATTACGGTTTTGGAAGTCGGATTGATTGTTTCATTAATGATGGCTGGTGGAAAAGAAACTCATACTTTGGCCAGAGACACGGTATTTGCCGCAGTAATGCTGATTCTTAACGGGATTCTCGGTGTTTGTCTGTTAGTCGGCGGTATCAAATTCAAGGAGCAGTTTTTTGCCAGAACGTCTGGAAATATAGCTCTGATAAGTCTTGTCGCAATTGTTGTAATGACTTTGATTTTACCAAATTACACCACCAGCGAGCTCTCCGCAACGTTCAGCAAAGCGCAATTGATATTTTTCTCCATAGCTTCACTCGTGATTTACAGCACGTTCCTAATGGTTCAAACGGTGAGGCACAGAAATTATTTCCTTCCTGAAAATGATGACGAACCTCACGCAGAACCACCTTCCAATTTCGAAAGTATAATGAGCTTGATTTTCCTCATCATCTGTCTTGGTGTTGTGGTCTTCTTAGCAAAATCATTATCACCACAGATTGAAAATATGGTTCACAATTTTGGCGCGCCGCAGGCTTTGGTGGGGGTCATCATCGCCGCTGTCGTGCTGATGCCGGAAGGATTGGCCGCTTTGAAAGCCGCCAGAAGGAATCAATTTCAGACCAGTCTTAATTTGGCTTTAGGCTCAGCCATCGCGAGTATCGGACTTACAATTCCATGCGTGGCGGTTGTCTCCATTATTTACGAAATGCCATTATTGCTCGGGTTGGATCTCAAATCTATGGTTCTCTTAGCATTATCGCTTTATACAGTAATGCTGTCATTGAATCGTGGGAAAACCAATATTCTCTATGGTGTTGTTCTATTGGTCAATCTTTTTGCGTACATTTTTACGGTGATTGTTCCATAAAATTTTTATTTTTAATGAATGAAAACCTTTGAAACCGAAAGATTGATTCTAAAGCCTGCAGCAGTACAAGATGCAGATTTTTTTCTTGAATTATATAATATGCCATCGTTCATCAAATATATTGGTGACAGGAATCTCCGAACTAAAGAAGATGCGGAAAACTATATTAAAAACAGATTTCTTCCTCAAATTGAGCGATTAGGTTTTGGAAATTATGTTGTGATTCTGAAAGAGGATAACACGAAAATTGGCGCAGTTGGGATTTTTGAAAGAGAAGGTCTGGATGTTCTGGATATTGGCTTTTCTTTTTTTGAAAAATACGAAGGTAAAGGGTTCGCTTATGAATCTGCCCACAAACTGAAAGAAGTTGCCGCTAAAGAATTTGGGGTTCATAAAATCTCTGCAATTACAACCAAAGACAATTTTTCTTCCCAAAAATTAATTGGAAGATTAGGATTGAAGTTCCAGAAAATGGTAACAATTCCGGAAGATGATGTTGAGCTGATGTATTATGAAAACTGAATTCAATCTACCTCATCGCATTGAGGTTATTAAGTCAAAAAAGTTAATCGGATTCAGCGTTACGACTTCTTTTCAGGATAACAAAACACCGGTGGTCTGGAAGAAGTTTATGATGAGAAGAAGAGAGATCCCAAACCGAATTTCCAACCAATTATTCTCGCTTCAAGTCTATCCCGAGAATTTCACTCCCGATCAGTCTTTCAGAAAATTTGCTCTGGCGGAAGTTTCCGATTTCGATAATATTTCAAATGATTTTGAAACTTTCGAATTAGAAAGTGGAAAATACTTGGTTTTCATTTATAAGGGTAAAGCGGACAACGGGCCGGAACTGTTCAGATATTTATTTCAAAATTTCATTCCGGAAAATCAATTTGAGGTTGATCACAGACCACATTTTGAAATTTTCGGTGATGATTACAACCCGAATGATGATTGTGCTGAGGAAGAGATTTGGATTCCGATAAAATAGTTATTCCGTAATTTCGATGATATTATTTTCCGGGTCCAAAATGACACTTTCGTAATAGCCGTCGCCGGTCGTTCTCGGTTCTCCAACGATTTCGAAACCGTCGTTTCTAAGCCTTTCAGTCAAAGCATCCACTTTCTCCTTACTTCCTGTCGAAAAAGCCAAATGAATCAATCCTAATTTTTGAACTTCATTATGATTATTGGCTTCGGTAATATCAGGACGAAACATTATTTCCAAGCGAGAACCATTTTCAAAACTCAGAAAATAAGATTCGAATTTTTTGATTCGATTGATATACTTCTCATTAGAAATTGCGTCAAAATAAGTTTCGTAAAAAACCCTCATCTTTTCCAAATCCTTTACCCAAAAGGCAATATGTTCAATTCTCATATTTATTTGATCATTCTAGAATCTGCGCAGCGTGGTCTTTGGTTTTTACTTTGTTGATAACCTGAGTACAAATTCCGTTTTCATCGAAAACAAAAGTCGTTCTCACGATTCCCATAAACTCTCTTCCCATAAATTTCTTCAACTGCCAAACACCAAATTTGTCAATGATATCGCGATTTTCATCTGCAATGACATCAAATGGTAATTCATTTTTTACAGCGAAATTTTTCTGCCGCTTCACAGAATCTGCGCTGACCCCCAATAATTGATATCCTCTCTTTTTCAAAATCGAGTAATTATCTCTCAAATTGCAGGCTTCAGCTGTACAGCCCGGCGTGCTTGCCTTCGGATAAAAGAAAACAACCAGCTTTTTGCCTTTCAGCTTTTGAGAATCGATTGGTTCTCCGTTTTGATTAGTTCCTATAAATTCCGGTAAAGAGTCGCCAACGTTCAACATAATTTCTATTTTTGTGCTACAAATTTACCATCAAAATGACGAAAAAGCAAAGAGCCAAGATTGTTCAGGAAGAATTAGAAAAATTATATCCTGAAGTTCCTATTCCACTGGATCACAAAGACGCTTATACTCTGATGGTTGCGGTTGCTCTTTCTGCACAGACGACGGACAAAAAAGTAAATCAGGTAACGCCTTCTCTTTTTGCCGTTGCTGATACGCCTGAGAAAATGGCCAAGTTGAGCGTTGAAGAAATCAAGGAATTAATCAAAGAAATTGGACTTTCGAATTCTAAAGCGAAAAATCTAAAAAAGATGGCGGAAGTTCTGGTGGAAAAATTCCATTCCGTAGTGCCACAAACTTATGAGGAGTTGGAAAGTCTGGCAGGCGTTGGTCACAAAACAGCTTCTGTTGTAATGAGTCAGGGATTTGGTTTTCCGGCGTTTCCCGTTGATACGCATATTCATAGACTGATGACACAATGGAAACTGACCTCAGGGAAAAATGTCGTTGAAACCGAAAGAGATGCTAAGAATCTTTGGGATGAAAGTGTTTGGAATAAGCTGCATCTTCAGATTATTTTCTATGGACGAGAATATTCGCCTGCAAGAGGTAATAAGGAAAAGGATTTTATTCCGAAACTTTTGTTTCCTGATAAAGCCTAATGATTTCTCTTTAGCATTCTTCTCATATGGAAATATTTGGTTTGTCTGATATGATGCGGATACTTCCTTCCTTTTGGAATATTATTGAAAATCAAAGCCATCGTTAATAAAATCAAAACGCCACTCAAAACCGGAGATACAGCATACCAATATCCCAATTCCTGAATTTTCCCGGCCGGAAGAACAGCAATCAAAGCTGTTGCACCACCCGGCGGATGCATTGTCTTGGTAATCTGCATCACGACAATAGAAGAAGCGACTGCAATAGATGCACTCAGCCAAAGGATATCCGGCAAGAATTTATAGGCTGTAACACCAACCAATGCTGATAAAATGTGTCCGCCAATCAAGTTTCTTGGTTGGGCTAAAGGACTATTTACAGCTCCGTAAACCAAAACACTGGAAGCTCCGAATGAGCCAATCAGAAATACATTTTCAATTTCAGTCAAATGTTGAGATTGTAAAAATGCAATCAATCCAATCCCGAAAAAAGCACCAAGAAACGACCAAAAATGGTCTTTGAAGTCAACAAGGGTTTCCTGATAAAAGATATATTTCGTATGTCTTAGTCTTCTTTTGATTTGTTTCTTCATCATTTATCTCTTTGCCCAAAGTTCCATTTTACGTTCCAAAACTTCCAACGGAAGACAACCTTGGCTCAAAACCTCATCGTGGAAAGACGCCAGATTAAACTTCTTTCCCTGCTGTTTTTGATATTTATCTCTCAATTCTCTTATTTTCATCGAACCAGCTTTGTAGCTCAGCGCTTGTCCCGGCAACGCCATATAACGCTCCACTTCTGCAGTTGCTCCAGCTTCGTCATAAGCTACATTACTCAGGAAATATTTGATGGCTTCTTCTCGTGACATTTGTCCTGTGTGGATTCCTGTATCAATTACCAGACGAACAGCTCTCAACATTTCATCACTCAAAGAACCTAATTTTTGATACGGATCAGTATAAAGCCCGAATTCCGGACCAAGCGATTCGCAATACAAAGCCCAGCCTTCACCGTAAGCACCAATCCAGCCGAATCTCATAAACTTTGGCAACTTGGTATTTTCCTGTTGCAAAGAAACCTGATAATGATGACCCGGAATAGCCTCGTGAAGAAAAAGAGATTCCATCCCGGAAGTCACATTGAACTTCTTCGGGTCGGGAATCGGTATGTAAAAAATCCCGGGACGTTTTCCATCCGCACTTCCCTGTATGTATTCTGCACTTGCACTTGCTTCACGGTATTTTTCGGTTTGACGAATTTCGAAAGGACTTTTTGGAGTCACATTAAACATCGTTTTCAGCTTCGGAGTAATTTTATCCAAGATTGATTGAAAGCCTGCCAAAACTTCTTTTGAGGTCTGATAAGGCATTGCTTTCGGGTCAGTTTTTACGTGATTCAGAAACTCTTCCAGAGAACCTTTGAAGCCAACCTGGTTCTTCACTTTTTCCATTTCTTTACGAAGTCTTTCCACTTCCTTTAGTCCGGTCTGGTGAATGTCATCCGGAGCTTTATCTGTCGTTGTCCAGCTTTTCACGTAGTATGCGTAAACATTACTCCCGTTTGGCAAGGCATTATAACCATCTGTAGTTCTGGCCTTTGGCAGATATTCTTTCTCAAGAAAATCAGCCATTTTCACGTAAGCAGGAATGATCTTATTTTTGATCGCATCCTGATAAAGCTTCGCATATTTGTTAGCAATAACCGGCTTGAAATCTTTTGGCAGATTCCTGATCGGCCCGTAAAAAATATTTTTTTCGATTTCGAAAGTTGTGATTTCTTCGGCTTTCATTTGTGGAATCATTTTCACAACCAACGATTTTGGAAGTACGACATTATTTTTGATTCCGGCGCGGAAATTTTCAATGGCAGAATCCATCCAGACCGGAAACTGTTCTATCCTTTTCAGCCAATTGTCATAATCTTTTTCTGTTTTGAATGGCTGAACGCCCGTTCCGCTTCCCAACATCGGAAAAGTCAAAGGCAAACCATCAAACTGCGTAAAAGGAATATATTCTGGGTGATAGGCGTAACGTTCCTGTTTGTCGATCAATGTATATTCCAGAACATCAAAAACCACTTTCTGGTCGTTATCCAAACTATTATAATCGATTGATTTTAATTGATTCTGAACCGAGTTATAAAATGCAATTTCTTTTTTGATAAAATCCTGACTCAGATTATCCGGTAAAAGATCATTATATCTCTCATCACCTTGCGATGTTGCTTCCAAAGGATATAATTTCAAATATTCTTCGTAATAATTGGCGGCAATAGAGTCCAGATCAGATGATGAAGGATAAGTATTTTTAAGAATTGGAGAATCTCCTTTTTTACAGGAAATAACAGAGAAAACCAATGCGAAAAGAAAAGTAATTTTATAAAAAGAATTCATCCTATAAAGATTTGATATTGTAAAGATAAGATTTTAATGGTATAAATTTTCCTGACTAATTCTATCAGTATTAATACAATATCAAAAGATTTGATGATTTTTGATATTAATATTAAAATTAATTAGCAAAAATTTTCCAAATTCATTCAATTTTTTATCTTTGTTCAACACAATTTAAAAATTTATCATTTCATAATTTATTATCCTTACAATGAAAGGAATATTAAAGATTTATCATCCAGAGGAAACTCTGAAATATTTTATCAAGAGTACTTATTGCAAATCCGTTTATAGCAACAAGCAGAATTTTTTGGAGGTAGAAGTTATAACAGATGATTCTCTCGATCACGTGGATGATGATTCTCTACAGTATAATTTCCCACAGATTTCACTTAACGTTTTCGATTTTCCGATCACAACTTCTGAACTGGAAGGGCAAACCTTTGTTGTAGAAGACACGGATGATGACACTTATACAGAAGCAGATCTGTTTGATGATGAAGAAGCTTTCTTATATGATAACAAATTAGTCTTTGATAAAAACGAAAACGATGACCTGCAACTTTGCTGGACAGGAAACATTACAGATTTTTACACGGGCTCTGATGATCCAATCGCATTCAAACTCAAATGTAATTTCCGCCAGGACGACATCGAGGTAGACGACTAATTTTTTCCGGAAAATAATATTTATATTTACCAGTCGTTATAAAAGTTAAGTTATAACGTAAACAAGCTATTTCCAATGTATCAGGATCTGGATGATATTATTTTCGAAGACAGACATAAAGCTTATGGCGCTTATGCGTTCCGTAAACATTATGATTTCACGCTTACCAAAGCTTTGGTTGTAGGGATTTTTTTGTTTTCGGTTTTATTTTTTATTCCTATTTCCTTTATAAAAACGCAAAAGAAAACCGCTGCAAATAGCGAGAAGATCATTCCTATTGATTTGACAGAAATGCGTATCAATTATGGCGACAACAGAAACGGAAAAGGACTTGAAGAACCAAAAGAGGAAGAAGGAAGTCCGGCTCCAGTCGTAGAAAAAAAACAGGAAAAAGAAATCGTTACCGAAGTTGCAAAAGCTGCCAAGGAAAAAGTCGAAAAAGATATTCCTGAAGATACAGTTCCCATCCCAACCAGAACTAAAAATCCACCTGTAGCTACTAAGAAAGCTAATGATAAAGCCAACACTCCGGCTGTTGCTAATTCCACTAAAAATACGACCGGAAAAACCAACGCAAAAGGCGATATCAAAAAAGAAAATGCA
Source organism: Epilithonimonas arachidiradicis (assembly GCF_003610695.1). Taxonomy (GTDB): domain Bacteria; phylum Bacteroidota; class Bacteroidia; order Flavobacteriales; family Weeksellaceae; genus Epilithonimonas; species Epilithonimonas arachidiradicis. The sequence continues at coordinate 112,492 of NZ_RAQH01000001.1, forward strand.
ACTGGTGATGGCCGTGGAAATGCGGCAATCGGTAATCTTTTAAAAGGCAGAGGAACAAAATCCGGCTCACAAGGTAACGGAACCGGACCTGGCAATTATGGCGATCCATTAGGCGGTGATGGTGATGGAACAAGTCTGATTGGTGTGGATAGAAAATTAGTCGGTTTCATTCCCGGAACTATGGGAAGAGGCGGAGCACAGCCTAGTCACGATTGTTCTGCAAGCGGAAGCATTACAATTTCTTATACCGTTGACAAATCCGGAAAAGTGACTTCTGCAAGACGATTAAGCGGTGTTTCCGATCCTTGTGTAATGAATACCGCTGTAAGCTGGGTAAAGCAATATGTAAAAGCTGAGGCTGCCAGCGTCTCTTCGAAAGGAACTTATAAAATTGTTTTCTAAAATTCCTATTAATAATCATTTTTCGTAAATTTTTCCATAATCTGTTCGGATTAATCATCAACTAATTCATAAATTTGAAACTGTTAAAAAGCAAATAAAAAACTATGGTAAATCAAAATATTTCTATCTGGGAATTCTTATTTGGAGGAGGCTTGTTAAGTGTTTCTCTTATCATTATTCTTATATTTTCGGGAATTGCAGCCATCGTTTTTTTTGGACAGAAATTATATTCGCTTAACCGGGAAAACCAGGTTGATCCTTATTTACTTAAAAACGTCAACGACCTTCTCAATGACGGAAGAATCCAGTCGGCAATTGATTTTTGCAGAAGAGACAATTCTCCCGAATCCAGAAGCGTGGAAAAAGGACTTTCCAGATTGGGAAGACCTGTGAGTGAAATTGCCAACGCAATGGAAACCCACGCACAAATAGAACTGAACAAAGCTGAAAAAAATATCGGTTTCCTGGCAACGCTGTCCGGCGCTGCGCCTATGTTGGGACTTCTTGGCGGTGTTCTGATTCTGGCCTCGACTTTCGGAACATTATCAAAAACAGAAACTGTTGTTGCTCAGAATCTTTTAGCAGCCGATTTTTATAAAGCTTTGGCACCTTCGGTTGTAGGCCTGATTGTCGGATTTTTAGCTTATATCTTTCATAATATTTTAGTTGGCAAAGTGGATTATCTGTTGATGAAAATTCAGTATCATACCAATGAGTTTTTAGACATTATCAACAAACCTTCCTAAGAGATGGAATTCCGAAGAAGAACCAAAAAATTATCCGGATTGCCAATTGCGTTCTACGTGGTTGCGCTGTTATTTTTTGTGCTTTTATTTTCGTTCAATTCTCTTTATTACAAAGCATCTGAGCAACCAAAACCTGTTGTTGTAGAAACTCCAAAACCAATAGAAGAACCAAAAGCGGATTCTATTATAAAGCCAGAGATCTATGTTCCAGATGTGGAAGTTTTACCACCTGATACCGTTTCTATTGCTAAGGAAACTCCAGTTGTTAAAGAAGAAAAAAAAGAACCTTTAAAAGCTGAAAAAGCAGATACGAAACTTTCCAAAAAAGACGAGAAAAAAGAAACTGCAACTCCGGATTCAAAAGATAACAAAATCACCAAAATAGGAAAAGACCGCGCACTTACAGCTTTTATTCCCGGAACTATGGGAAAAGCAGGGAAATTACCGTCTCATAATTGTAAAACTAAAGGTCAGCTCGTTATGTTTTTCACGATGGACAAAGCCGGAAATGTGACTAAAGCAGGACGAAGCAGCGGAATCAAAGACGCCTGTAATATTACAGCTGCTGTTATCTGGATGAAACAATATGTGAAAGCTAAAAAATCTCAGAATACTTCTCAGGGAACTTATACGATTGTGTTTTAATTGTTTTGGGCGCCAAATTCCAGCTGTCACTACTCGCTTTTTTATTTTCACCACGCTTTTCCCATCAGAAAAATAAAAAGAGCTCAAACATGCCGTTCCATCTGGGGCGCAGCTTGTCTTGAATTTACACTCTTTGTCAGAATATAAATTTTTTACATTTTAATTTAGAATTGCAAGGGTTGTCTTAAATTTGTATTTCATTTTGAAATATGACTTCACAAGAATATCAGGAAGCTATAGATTGGCTCTTTGTACAGATGCCGAATTACCAGATTGACGGGGAAAAAGCATACAAGCCTGGACTCGATAACATCAGAAAGCTTTGCGATTTTTTCGGAAATCCGCAGGACAAGATCAAAACGATTCATATTGGCGGAACTAATGGAAAAGGTTCTACAAGCAATATGCTGGCTTCGGTTTTACAAGAATCTGGCTACAAAACCGGACTTTATAATTCGCCCCATTTGATTGATTTTACGGAAAGAATCAAAATCAATGGCAAAAATTGTGATAAGCATTTTGTTTATGACTTTATCCAAAAATTGAAGTATTTACCAGAAGATATCCGTCCTTCTTTTTTTGAGTTCACAACGATTATGGCTTTCGAATATTTTTATCAGCAACAAGTTGATTTTGCCATTATTGAAGTCGGTTTGGGCGGAAGATTGGATTCAACCAATATTGTTAAGCCTTTAGTTTCAGCTATTACCAATGTTCAGCTTGACCACCAAAATATTCTAGGTGATACGATTGTAGAAATTGCAAGAGAAAAAGCGGGAATTGTCAAGGAAAAGACTGCGATAATTTCTGGAGATGAAAATCCTGTTGTAAATGAAATTATCCGTCAAAAAGCAACTGATGTCACAGCTGATTTCATTGATGCTACAGAAATTAAAACTGATTTAATCTCAGATTTAAAGGGTAATTATCAAAAGAAAAATATCCGGGTGGTTTTAGCTCTGGTTAATGAATTGAAAAAGCAAGATTTGGAAATCAGTGATAAACATTTAAAACTGGGGCTTTTGAATGTTCATCAAAATACAAACTTCATTGGACGGTGGTTCGAATTTTCAAAAGAACCTTTAACCATTTGTGATACAGGACACAATCAAGCCGGATTGGAAGAAGTTTTCAATCAATTAAAAGATTACCCTCAACAAAAGCATATTATTCTTGGTTTTGTGAATGATAAAAAAATTGATGATGTGATTCCAATGCTGCCTTCGGAAGCTCGATTCTACTTTGTAAAACCAAGCGTTAGCAGAGGAAGACATCCGGAAGATTATGAAGAATTACTAAAAAAGTCTAACTTGAATTATAAAATTTTTGATTCTGTTCAGGAAGGCTATCTTGCTGCAAAACAGAATTGTAAAGATGACGAAATGATTTTTGTTGGTGGAAGTAACTTTGTAGTGGGAGATTTTTTAGAAAAAAATTTGCTGATATAGTAATAAATTGTATATTTGCACCACTCTAAAAGAGAATTAGAGGGTTCTTAGCTCAGTTGGTTCAGAGCATCTGGTTTACACCCAGAGGGTCGGGGGTTCGAATCCCTCAGGACCCACAAAAAAGGAACGAAACCTTTTCAAAAAATTCGGGTTCTTAGCTCAGTTGGTTCAGAGCATCTGGTTTACACCCAGAGGGTCGGGGGTTCGAATCCCTCAGGACCCACAACTATTAAAACAAAATAGTGCAAAATGCTGTAAAACATACGTTTTACAGCATTTTTTGTTTCTACATCTGTTCAAAATACATTAAAAGTTCACATTATGAAAGTGACCTATTCGGTGACCGATTTAAGTCAGCTGTAACAGGTCACTGAAAAAATTTGAAGACGTTTTGATATTCAATGGCAAAAATCAAACACTTCTAGTAGCGTTCTTAGTGACCTCACCAGTGACCTTAAAAATAAAAATTAATTAGGTCACTGGAAATTTAAAGAAATCCTTTATAAAAGCCAGTTCATAAACTGAAGATCTTGCAAAAGGATTGACTCAAGATTAATTTTAAACTTTAAATACTAAGAAAATGAACAAGACTTTTAATTTACTTTTCTATGGTTAAGAAATCAAAAGAAAATTCAGTAGGCGAATCTCCAATTTACTTACGCATCACAATTGACGGTAAAATATGTGAATTGTCAACGAAAAGAACTATTATCCCTTCGAAGTGGAATTCCGTATCCCAGAAGGTTACTAAATCTTCGGAAGAAAGCAAATCTATAAACTTTTACCTAAAATCTTTTGAACAAAGGGTTTACGACATTTATCATCAAATGATAAGAGACAAAGAAACTCCGACTTGTCAGGATTAAAAAAATAAGCTCATAGGAAATGAAATCTGTACCAGGATGTTAGTTCCTATTTTTCAAGATCATAATGATAGAATGAAAAAATTAATTGGAAAGGAATATGCTGATGGAACAATGGAACGTTATAAAATAACATTGAAGCATATCAGTGAATTTTTAATGTGGAAATATAACGTTTCGGACATTGATATTTTAAAAATTGACTTAGCTTTTTAAATGATTTGAGTTGAACTCAAATCTAGTTAAGAACTGAAAAATCTTGCAGTAATAACACAGCAATTAAATACGTAAAAAAGAACTTTGGTAAAATTATCAGAATGTGCCTCGATAATGGGTGGATGCAAAAAATCCTTTTCAAAATTATAAGTCTTCCTTTGATGAAGTAACCAGAACCTATTTAACTGAGGAGGAAATTGAAAGACTTTTTAATAAAGATTTTAAAAACGAGCTGTAAGTCTCCCTAAAAACTGGACATTTTATAACCCTATTATTAATGATAAAAAACAATTAATTTTAGGCTATGAGAACGAGCAAATTTACAGACAGCCAGATATTGGCAATTTTAAAGGAATACGAATCAGGACAAACAGCGAAGGAATTGTCCCGAAAATATGGTTTCCATTATCAGACTTTGCACGATTGGAAAAAGAAATTTGGTGGGATAACTTCGACAAAAGAACTACAGAAAATCAAGGAACTGGAATCTGAGAACAATCGTTTGAAGAAGATGTTTGCCAACCTTTGTTTGGAACATGAAGCACTGAAAGACGTACTCTCAAAAAAGTGGTGAAGCCTGCCACAAAACGGGAAGTGGTTGCTTATCTGGTTTCAGAATATCCGATGAACATCCGGCAGGCGTGTAAATCTTTGGATTTGGAGCGAAGCAGCTATTACTATCATCCCAAAAGAAAAGATGATACGAAGGTCATTGATTGCCTGAACCAGCTTTCCGAGAAACATCCCAGCTATGGATTTAAGAAGCTGTTCATAGTCTCCGGAATCAGGGATTTGGATGGAATCACAAGAAAGTCTATAGGGTTTACAAAAAATTGGGACTGAATCTTTTGAGAAAACGCAGAAGAAGACTCGCTTCGAGAGAACGTCAAAATCTGGAAGTTCCGGGTCATTACAATGAAGTTTGGAGTATGGATTTTATGAGTGATGCGTTGTTCAATTCAAGAAGATTCCGCACGCTGAACATTATTGACGATTACAACAGAGAAGCGATTTGGATGGAAATTGGTCTTTCCATTGGGGCTATGCACATGACCGATCTATTAGAGTGGATCGTAAAAGAGAGAGGAAAGCCAAAAGCAATTCGAACTGATAATGGTCCCGAGTTTATTAGTTCTACTTTCACGAACTGGTGTCACAAGCACAGAATTGAAATCAGATACATCCAACCAGGGAAACCTGTTCAAAACGCTTTTATTGAAAGGTTCAACAGAAGTTATAGAACAGAGGTTCTGGATGCAAGGATCTTTAGTAACCTAATTGAAGTCCGTGAAATCACAGCAGAATGGCTGGAGCATTACAATAACGAAAGACCTCATGAAAGTTTAGGAAATCTATCCCCGAAACAGTATTTGTTGAAAAAGGAAAGCTCGCCAACGCAAGATTCCAACATCGAGCTTTCTCCTTTTCAACAAAGTTTTACAACACCAACAACAGAATGAAATATTTTATAGTTTTACAAAACAAAATGAGGGTATAACTCTGTCCAACGTTCGGGGAGACTTACACCAGTAGTTGTATTGCTTATTTGGAATAATATTTTTGTATAATTGTTCCTTATAAAATAAACTGTCAGGAATTTTCATAAAATCTTTTGGCACAATAATTTGAGAAGATCCCCACATAGATAGTAGAAAAAAACTAAAAATAAAGCTTTTCATTAGAGCTATTTTTTTAAATTCAATCATGTGTTAAATCCTGAATAATAATCTGACTTCGCGGATTTGTAATCCGTGACCAATTATAAATCTATCAACACATACGCCTTTAACACTTTGAAACTACTTCTCTAAATAATCAAATGTCAAAGGAACTTTTGCACTTATACTATCTTCCAAAACTTTGTAACCTAATCTTTCTAAATTTTCAATATAGTTTTTACAACCGGAAGCTATCGCCGTAGATTTATTATGCACTGATTTTACTATATACGAATATCTATTTGATCTAGAAATCTTTGTAACGTCCAAATCTGAACCACTTAGATCTCTACACAAAGTAAAATTAGCTTCAATTTGTTTATAAGGTTCCAAAATGATCAAATCTCTATTACAGTCCGCATCAGAAAATCTATAAAAATATCCTTCTGGGTACCACATTAACGGAGCTGGTCCATCATTTTCTAGATAAAATATTTTTCCAAAAAAGCCCATAGGGTCGATGATATAAGTATCGGATGTATTATTTTTTATCAAGAATTTGCCATCGGGCGTTGGCTTATGCATCTGAATAAAATCAACATTATTACCTTTATTTAATTTAATTTGGGTTGAACAATTATTAAATAATATAATTGTCAAAATTGTTAATGTTCTTTTCATTGTCTGATCATCATGAAAAAGTTCAAAACGTTATTTATATGTGTCTGACCCACTGAAGATATAGATCCGCCCCAGCTTTTTTCTTCCAAATAAGCAGATGTTTCATTCATATCGTGGAATATACCGTTTCCTTGGTACATATTGATTACGCAATTTGTATAATGTTTAATTTCATGGACGACTACAAAACCCGCTTCATAATTCTGCATAGACAACACAGCTTGTGCAATAATAATCCCAATGTCGCGGATTTGTAATCCGTAACTAATTATAAATCCATCAACACGTCTGAAACACCTGTTATGATTCTCAATATTTTAGATAGCCATTTTTCTAATTGCTCCTATTCTGGATATCTGCAATACTTTTTCAAAATCATTTTTTCTATCTTATTTTCTAAAAATAGTATTGAAATTCAATACTATTTTCATTTACCAACTTATTTGGAACATTACCAGTTTTTTTATGTTTCGCATCATAAAGAAATAGAGAAAAAATGTAAATAGTTTGAAATATCGATATCTACAATTTTTTTATTTTACGGCTTGTTTGGCTTATTAATAAATCAATTCTATTTTGTTAGATCTAGCAATAACTTGATTTTTAGATACTAGGTTAACAACCAATATATACTTATGTCCTTCTTTAAAATTAAAATAATTTAAACTCCCGCTTGTGGATTGGTTAAATTCAAGAGCACTGTGTTTAGTCTTATCATCAATTATTTTAAAGTAAAATTCATCATCTTTAATACTATCCATTTTTGGAATGCCATACTTCTGATAATTCAAATTTATATCACCATCAGGTAATACCGAAATATCAATTGTTTCTGGTAAAATCTTTACATTATTGCTATAAACTTCTAAAATAAAATGGGCTGATGTGTCAGGGTATTCATCATCAAATAGCCAAAGTCTGTTATCAATCTTAGATTTCGCAATGGAGCAGTTCTTTACCTTTAACATGTTATTAAATTTATTGTAACTAATTTGCAAAAAATCTCCTGATTTATTTTTCTGCGCACTGAGTAGGCCGGATACACTTAAAAAAATCATTATAATTATTTTCATTTCTAATTAAAATTTAAATTGAGAAAGTATGTAAGCGTTGTTATACTCTTCATAAAAATTGTTGTATAGTAAACTTGGCGTATGCTTCATGTTCCATTGATAAGCATTTGATTCAGTCCAGTAGCCTGAATTTTTTCTCGCTGCAGCATCGCTATAACCTTTTGACCTGAATAGATTATAAATATCAAGTCTCGCACCACTTACTGTATCAATAGCATGAATTAATTCATGTCCAATTTGTCCATATAGTTTGTAATAGCTTTTCTCTGTATTTCCATTTATTCTTATAGATGATACACTCTTTCCTTGAATATTAGAATATGTTACCGCTCCTGTTCCATAGCTTATGGATTTATCATAAACAATGTTAGGTGAACCAGCTTCGCCATTCAGCGATGCAAGGGTTTTCGTTTGCAACAATTGGTCAATCGAAGAGCAATCGTTCGGTGCTATTGCATCTGGATCCAAACCTACATCTCTTATTTCTTGCCTTGATCTAGCAGTACTCTCAAATTCCTCACTAAAGGTATGTGCTAAATGATTTAACCCACTAGTAACAAGTCCCTGTCTAAATCCATCAATAAACTTACCACCAGCAATTGTACTTGAAAGTCCACCGGTCAATCCGCCAGATGTCAGCATAATTGCTTTGAAGAGCCCAGGATTTCTTGTTATGAGGTTACTTATCTCTGGCATTGCCATTGGCATCCCACCAATATTTGTCATACTCATCCCTTCTAGCCTTGCTCCAGATTCTCCTATCCCCTGTATTCCGGATGAAACCAGAGAAGACATTATCATACATAAGAAGTCGCTTTAAAATTTATTATCAGTCTTACTTCATTAAAATAGTATTGATACTAAATGCTATTATTTACCTTATTTAACCAACTATTATCTTTTAAGAGGTATAACAATCATTTTTTTTATAATATATTCCTTTACTTTCTTTCTCCAATTCTCCTGTTTTCCTATTTATTTTTACAAAAAAAGCTTCACGACTAATCGGACAACTTTCAAATTTGGCAAGATACAGATAAATAAAATCTTTCTCTATTTTATATGAACCACCAAGAGAATTTTTATCATCAAACCATAAATTATACGTTCTAGCAATCAATAATGCCTCTGGCAAATTATTAATAAATCCTATAAAATTTCTTAATTCTTTTCCATCAGTAAAATATTTCACCTCCTTATTTTGATACGCAATAATATATGTAAAACATCCATCAGGGTGGCATTCTTCAAAAAAACCATTATTAGGTGAAAAGCTTTCCAAGTAATTCCAATTTTTACTTTTTGTACTTTCATAAATTAATTCAGTAGTTAGTGAGTCATCTTTGCGAACAACTTTCCAATAGCTATAATTATGGTTAGGGCGTATATATTTATATAGATTATCCCTGAAATATAAGCTATCAGGAATTTTCTTAAAATCCTCATCAATAATTTGAGAAGATCCCCATATAGATAGTAGAAAAAAACTAAAAATAAAGCTTTTCATTAGAGTTATTTTTTTAAATTCAACCATGTGTTAAATCCTGAATAATAATCTGACTTCGCGGATTTGTAATCCGTGACCAATTATAAATCTATCAACACATACGCCTTTAACACTTTGAAACTACTTCTCTAAATAATCAAATGTCAAAGGAACTTTTGCACTTATACTATCTTCCAAAACTTTGTAACCTTTTTTTTCTAAATTCTCAATATAGTTTTTACAGCCGGATGCTGTTGCTGTAGATTTATTATGCACAGATTTTACTATATAAGAATATTTATTAGACTTAGAAATTTTGTAATATCGATGCCTAAACCGCTAAGATCTCTGCACAATGTAAAATTAGCCTCAATCTGCTGATACGGTTCCAAAATGATCAAATCACTTTTACAATCCGCATCAGAAAATCTATAAAAATATCCCTCAGGGTAAAGCATTAATGAGGCAGGTTTATCATTTTCTAAGTATATTGTCTTTCCAAAAAATCCCATTGGATCTACAATGTAGGTATCAGAAGTTTTATTTCTTATTAGGAACTTGCCATCTGATAATGACGGTTGCATCTCAATAAAATCAACATTTCTACCCTTATTTAATTTGATTTGGGTTGAGCAATTATTAAATAACATAATTGTCAAAATTATTAATGTCCTTTTCATTGTCTTATCAAAGTAAAAAAGTTCAAAACGTTGTTTACATACGCCTGTCCTACTGAAGAAATTGTTCCACCCGATGTCGCTGATTTGTAATCCGTGACTAATTGTAAATCCATCGACACGTCTGAAACACCTGTTATGATTCTAAATATTTTAGATAGCCATTTTTCTAATTGCTCCTATTCTGGATATCTGCAATACTTTTTCAAAATCAATTTTTCTATCTTATTTTCTAAAAAATAATATTGAAATTCAATACTATTTTAATTTACCAACTTATGTGGAACATTGCCATTAATATTATCAATACGATACAGGTAAACACCACTATAAACTATTTCTATAGTATAGATAATTTGTTGAAAAGCTACAGGAGCCTGCGTCAATATACTCAAAAAATATTCTGAATCGATAATATCCATTATCGATTCTGTTTCTCGCATGATATATCAAATCTTCAACCTTAATTTTGAAAACGTGAAATCGATTTTTTTTGAGAGCGAAAAAGTCTCTTCTCATATTGGGCAGAAACTGAATATCCTTCATTTTATAGCCGATATCTTCAAATCTTTTGGTTTCAGAATTATACTTTTGAATATCAAATATCTGAAAATTAGCAACTGATAAATGCTTAAATATTTTTAGACTGTGATCTCCAGTGTTTTTTACTTCTAGTAGAAAGTCATTTTGTTTGGATACAATGCTATCTGAAGTATATGAAAATTCTAAATTACAGTTATTCCCCGACTGAGAATAATATAATGAATTCAGTATAAAGAATATGAAAAATAAAATGGTTTTTCTCATTATATAATCTGTTATAATTTATTTAACCAAAGGATTAACATTGCTTTGTCCACTATTATACAATGATAGTTTCCAATAGAAATCTAGTCGGCTTTTCCACCATGTCTCAGCTTGGGGACTAGCCTTAGGTAATGATGTATTATAAACTGAATCTAAATGTGCAAAATATTCTCTAAGGCCATGATTATTTACAGAATCATTTCCTAGCACACTACGCTGAAATACGTGCACAAACTCATGATGTAGTGCTCTTACAAAATCACCTAAATGGTCACTAAAGAAACCTGTTGTGATTTCAACAACTTGATTTTCATATGCATCACCACCTGTTGTCATGTAACTTTTTTCACTTTTTGTAATAGAATAACTATATCGACCCTTTACATCACTATCCAGACTATATGTATCACTTGCCAGAGTTGCCGCCTCAATATACTTTTCATCTCTTACTAGTTTTCTAAAACCTTTACGAAATTGCTTATATTTCTCATCAGTATTTGTTCCAATAAACGAATGCGCCACGTGATTTAATCCGCTTATAATAAGCCCCTGTTTGAGTCCATCAATAAACTTGCCACCAGCAATTGTACTCGACAACCCACCACTTAGCCCTCCTGAGGCCAACATTATGGCTTTGAAAAGACCAGGATTTCTTGTCATGAGATTTGTTATCTCTGGCATTGCCATTGGCATCCCACCGACGCTCGACATGCTCATTCCTTCTAGCCTTGCCCCGGACTCGCCTATTCCTTGTATTCCGGAAGAAACCAGAGAAGACATCATCCCACTTAAGAATCCGCTTCCAAACTTACCTCCATCCAGTGCCGACATTGCGCCACTAGTAATAGCATGTAGACCCGCTTCAAACGCTGCTTTTCCTACCGAACCAAGCGAGGCTCCAAATGGCGATGTTGCGACTGATCCAATACCAAAACTAATTGCTGCACTTACTGCTCCCATTGTAGCTGCTTTTCCGAGCCCATACCAGAATGGTATACCACTGATCATATTCATAATAGCTTTGGAGAAAATCGCAACAGCTACTCCAATTACTACCGCCATTCCGAAAGATATCGGTTCATTGCCATCCAGATCCATATATAATAATGGATTATTCAGCACGTAAGAATACCGGTCATACGCCTGCGTGTTGAATGGATCTGATATCAGATTATCGGCACTCAGGAACTTCCTGACAACAGGATCATAGATCCTAGCGTTCATATTGATCAGTCCCACACTTTGTAAGTGCTCATGCCCTGTATAACCACGATCCATAAACAGCATCTGAGGATTGCTTGTGACCAGCTGTTGCTGGGCATTGGTCATCGCTTTAAGGTTGCCCCACGCATCAAAATAACGTTTTTCTACTACTGTACCATCACTAGCTTTGGTAATAGCCAGGATACTACCCTGATTATCGCGGTGAAGGTAGTAATTTCCACTCTCACTTACACTGCCATTGATCAAAGTTTCTTTTTTGATATAATTAGCACTGTAAGGGTCACCCGTAATGAATGTAATGACCTCTGTTTTATTATCCTGCTTTGTGATCTCAATGGCAAAATCAGATGAGTATAATTTCTGTTTTCCTGTTACGGAAGAGGTCATTTCGTAACGCGTCTTCAGGATATTGTAATTAAACTGCAGGTCATCTTTTCCCGCAAGAGTAATTTTTAAAGGGCTTCTGTAAGCATTGTATGTTATATCGGCAAATCCCCGTTGTGTGTTGACATTTTGCCCGTTACTATTAAAGTTGATGCTTTGGAGCTTATAGTCACCGGCATTATAATTATATTTTCCAAGTTCCGAATTAGATGTCATTCGTCCACGCTGGTCATAAGTATACTCATTAACGACAATATTATCTATTTTTTCTGTTAACAGCCTGTTCAGCTTATCATAGGCATAAGCCTCAGATTTATTGAACGTCCTGTTATTGCGGGACTTTAGGACACCTCTATTTAGATCATAATCATAGCCAATATCAACAATAGACTGCCAATCTGACTGCCTGATATGCTGGATGTCTGTAAGGGTATTATCACTTTCCCGATAATTGTTTTTAATAGTATAACCGTTACCATATTCCATCTCTGTGGTTTTGCCGTCAGCATTTATGGATGTAACCGACCATATTTTGTTTCCTGTGGCATTGTCATTCTGACGGATCAGGATACCATTGGTATCATAAATGTTTTTGATGGAAGTGCTTGTTGTGTGATTAGGATTATTGATTGTGGTGCTTATCGTAACAACATCCGCACGTCCATAACTATCAAATGTGGTATTACTTGTATAAGTGAAATCGGGAGTCTGTTCCTTTTTACCGTTTATTCTGTAGTATTGGTCATAATAAGTCGTGTAAATAAATGTTTTACCATTGCTCTGTCCGGTAATTGTCTCAGGTAGTTTTGTATTGTTGTTGTAGGTATAAGTTTTTTCAATGTTAGTATTTTCCGCAGTAGAATTACCGTATGTTTTTTCTGTTAACGGTCTACCTAAATCATCATATGTAAAAAGCGTATAACCTTTAGGGTTGTCTTCCCTGATGATCCTGCTAAGGTTGTCATATTTGTATTCAAAAGTCCCTGCTGATGGATCGATCATTTTTGTTTTGTTCCCCCACCCGTCGATCTCAAAGGTTGTTTTTATTCCGTCATAATTAGTCTCTTTTGGAGCCCCGTTAGGATAAAAAGAAAAATTAATTGTTCCGCCGTGATCCTCATAGCGAACAGTATTCCCCATCGCATCAAGGGTTTTGGAAGTTTTTTTATAACCATCGTCAACAGTGACCTTCATCCCTTCGTAACAAGAAGTAATGATTTTTCCAGTGTAAGCAATGTTTTTTATTGGACGATTGAGTGCATCATACTCAATGCTGTTCCACTTAGGAGTTGCTCCCATGTAGAATGGCTCAGAGTATCTTATTTTTCTGCCATATATATCATATTCCGTTTGAACAACAGTCCATTTACTATTGATGCTTTGCGTTCTGGATTGTATTTCCCGGTCAAATTTGTCAAAGGTAACAATAGTCATCGCACCACCTTCTCTCTTTTTAGATAGCGTGTAGGCAGCACCGGTAGGCGAGTTTGCAAGTGATTTACTAATTGTAGTATGCTTGCCAAGATAATCTGTGATCTTGGTAATATTTCCCCAACTGTCAAATTGATAATAGGTTTTAAGTCCTAGCGATGACGTTTCTTCAGAAACTCTGCCAAGTGTATTGACAACAGATTCTGAAAACAAACCATCGGGTGTCGTTGTTTTCTTAACGTAACGTTGAGTTGGATCATACTCATATGATGTGGTCTGTGAAGCGATACCGGTTGTAGAAACCGTTTGGCTACTAAGATTTCCAACCTGATCATAAGTGTAGTTCGTAGTTATTGGAGGGGCATTGGCATCATTTCCATACTTTCTGCTCTCCTGTAGATTACCATTCGGAAAATAGTCACTTTCTTCCCTTGTAGCAAAGGAAAGATTATCTCTGTATGATTTCTGTATAACTGATGCTATTTTGCCATAGAAATAATGATCTCCATTACTAAACTCGGGTTTATAAGCATATTCTTCTTCTGATGCCCCAACTCCATCGTAATCGGTATAAGCCTTTTTTAGTTTCAGCTCGTCATTGGGATCATAGAAATACCTTTTGCTGATAGTGATCTTCTTTAGATAATCAAACGATTCTTCTTCAGTTGAAAGTAGCAGATATTGATGATTTCCGCGATCGAATCTTTCATTCGTAATACGATTTACGGTAAAAAAATCTTTCAATCCACCATAAGTAGTTATCATTACGGCATTCTCTTTTAATGGGTCTTTGGTCTGGATATTCCAGAAGACTGCTCTAAGCGGATATTTATTGATATATTTTCCGTCTTTTATCTCGGATTCGTACGCATCACTGACATAAGTTTTCTGGAACCCCATAAAACCTTTTCCTTCCAAATGTTGTACTCCGTTTTCAAATCGATATTCCTTGGTCAGAATTTTCCCGTCGAACTCAGTATGTATTTTATGTGCCAGGTACAGTCCTGCATTGGTATTATGTATATAAATTGGGTAGTCGAACTTGTCCGCTTCCGATTTATTATAATTGTAAGGTGCTTCGCTGGTTGTATAGCTTGGGGCCATTGTCCGGTACTCAACCTTTTGGATGACACCGGAACCATTGTCCACAGTTTGAATTTGTTTCTCCAGGAAGCTATCATTATCTACTACCCAAGATGTAAAAGTATCCTTTAGTACATCATGCAGGACCACACCGGATTTGTACTGATTCAGCTGATTTAGCGTAGCAGTTGGGGTAATTAATGTGAATGGCGAGTAATTACTTTGCTCTATTGATTTATAAGGGTTGTTTGTTGCGCTGAAAGTAGAGGTTGATGCGATACGGGCAGATATATTCTGTATAAAAGTGATCTTGTTGGCGATGTTTGATTGAAAGTTAACAGTTTCGATAAATGGCCAAGTCGATTGTATCCTTCTAAAACTTAAATTGCTGCCTAAATTTTGAACATCAGCACTTCGTAAATAACCATTAGTGCTGTATTTGATCTTTCCGATCTTATTAATCATAATGATGTCCGAACGACCATCTCCATTAAAATCAGTAACAACTATATTGTTGGTAGAATATTCCGTATGTGTATACTCATCCATTTTTCCTGACCATAATTTTTGCCAGAAGGAAGATCTTTTGATAATATTTCTTTGTGTTGATTCGATGTATGCGACACGCTGGCTAGTAAGGTCTTCAACAGATTTACTAAATGAATTGCCGGTAGATATATACTTATTCCATAGTAGCTGTTCATGCTCAATATTATAAAACTCGCGTGCCAAAGAATAATCATCTTCATCCATTTTATATACCTTGTGAGGAGTCATAAAGTCCGTCAATCCATCTCCGTTAAAATCGCCAAAGAACATTGGGATGTTATAGCCAAAATTGGTAAGCGTTTGATTTGTTATAACTGGTGTAGAATTATAATCATTACCATTAACTTTGTTTGCAAGATCAATTTTGTAGATTGAGTATTTTGCGGAATACTTATCAACAACCATAACCTCAGGAATACCATCCCCGTCAAATTCTATGATTTTTGGATCAGGAACATAATTAGTATTTAATCCTCCCAAAATTTTGCTTGGCATCAATGTCCCTGTCTGTGTTTTACCAATCTCGACCAAATACAACTGACCGGCTCTGTTTAAACCAGGTGTTTCATAGATCAAAAAATCGATTAATCCATCGTTATTAAAATCCCCTGAAATAAATTCTCTTTCGGTTCTATCCCTTTCTAAGGTTTGAGTGCCGCTACCACCACTACCATTCCAGTCATCATAAGGGTCATAGGTTACATAATAAGATGAACTTCCCACAAGATTTACTACAACATTTCTTGTCACGTTAGATGCCAAGTCATTAATATGAAATGTGACTTGATCGACCAGATTATTATTAATTGGATTATTACTATCATTATCATCTGAAATATTACCTAGATAATCCGTGGAGGCCGTAATTAATTGATCATTTTTAGTTATTTTATTATTTATTAAAATTTTTCCGGAAAAGAATTCGTCATTTCCTTTGGTACCAACTGTAGTATTTAATTTTCCATTATTGGAAAATAGTGAGTAGGAATTTGAACCATTCTTAACTTGATAAAGTGGTTCCACCTCGCTTTTTCCAAAAAAATCTCCCATTGCAATACTTCCCAAACCTATGGTTCCTTGTGGAATTGCTGTGCTATTTTTGTATATTGGAGTAACTAGGCCCGTACTTGAGGGTGAATTGTAAGAAAAATTTAATGGCTTTAGAGGTTCACCGTTCTCATTGGAAACAGTAATAGTCCTTAGCCGTTCTGTTGTGCTATTCTCTATATAGTCATGAGTAAGTTGATAAGTTCTGTAAACCCCGGTATAAGTAGATGAGGTAGTAATCCTGTCTAAAACATAAAAACTTAACGATGGACTCCCGTTTCTGTATATAGGAATTGCATTACGCCTGTCTTTATAATAAATGTTTACAAAATATTTATCATTTGTCCAACTAGTACCTCCGTAGGAGACTCTAGCTAGTGTCAGCGTATTATGTTCTAGGTTATAACCATAATGAATCTCATTGTTGAATGCATCAATCATAACCGTTACATAATGCTGTCCCGTTAAGAACTCCTTATATTTAGCGATTCGTCCATCTGTATATTTTACTATGAAGGAGTACTCTCCACTACTGAATTTTTGAATTTTAATTTTTGAAAATTTCTCAGTTACGTACTCAGTATCGCTGATTTTAATAAGACGCTGACCATCTAAATAAAAAGGGTCTGAATTATTAAATTGTGGGCCGATTGTGATTCCATCAACCTCTTTGCTTTTTCCTCCTCTGGAAATAGTAGAAGTTCCACTGATGTTCCAGCCGTAGCCTGCCTGACCATTTCCACTTTGACTGTTATAAACTAAAGCCAGATTGGGTTGAAAATTATTCACGCCCTTTAGCACCTCAATAGGAATCATGTAAGTCAATGCTCCAACTTCATTGATATTCATCTCAGCATTGACGGTCGGAATTACGGTGGCTAACTGATCACCAGGATTAACAGGACCAGCCACAATTCCCTCTTGGGATGTATTATTTTCTAGATACCCAGAGGTGTCGTATTCTAGCTGGATAGATTCTGTAACGTTTTGTGAATATAGAGAGCAGCTGATTAAAGCAGAGAAAAAAAGCAACTTTAGTTTCATAGTTTAGTTTTCTGTCATTTAGTTTAGTTTTCTACCATTTAAGAATATTCTTGGTAATTGTCTGACCTGTATTCAGAGTAAATCTCGCCACGAATACCCCTGGCAATTGATTTGCTAGTGAAATGCTTGTAGTGTTGATACCGCTTGTCGGATTGAATCCATAAATAACGCCCCCTGCCGAATTGTATACTTCAACACTGTATACTTTATCAATTGCCGGACCGCCCCAACCTATATTAACAAGGTATTGGTTTGCGGCAGTTGCCGGATTGGGATATACAGCGATATAGCTTTTAATTTCATTCAGCTCTTCACTTGTGTAAACGGTACCATTAGCCGGAGGATTGTTTGTTGAAGGAGATGAACAATCGGTCGCAACAACCCTGTTTCCTCCAATGTCGTATTGAAAGCATTTCCCGGCACTTGTGTAAGTTCCATTTGGCATTTGCTGTTCCAACGGAATACTTATCCCACAGATTTTATTGACTAACTCCCGTACAAATTCACCCCAGTCAATATAAGAGTAGTACTGCTGATAAACATCCTTCATAATATCTTCGTATTTCTGAATGGGAGGTTTATAAGCGGCCTCTAAAGGATTTGAAGGCGCAAGCACATATGTATTGTTAGAAGTTAGATTATATGAGTTGGCTCCGTAGCAAGCGTCCGGAGTTTGCCAAGTATATGGTATGTGATTGGCTTGTGCTGTAGCACTATTCCACTGAAGATAACTTTTTTGAAGTGGAACTTTACCATCAATTGCATTATAACCCAGCTTAACCACCTCACTTTTATTTCTCAGTAAAATCTGATCTTGTAGAATAACCTGCGATTCTTTGCCTTGTGTTCGAGAGAAAAGTTCCGTAAACGGCGTGGTATTGTAACCCAGTTTACTGTAAGCAATCACCATCAGCTCACCCGACTTTATAACTTTATTTCCGGGTAACCAAAAGGTCCCTAATTTATCCTGAACATACCAGTTGGCTAAACTAAGATCTCTGTCGCTATAGTTATAAATTTCAATAAATTCTCCCCAGTGGTGTCTCCTTGCTTCTTCGATCTGCTGATTAGTCATATTCAGACGGTATAGACGTTCACTATACGGTGTATCATAAAAGACTTCTGTAATAACAATTTGAGCTCTTATATTTATTAAAAATATAAGAAGACCTAAAATGGTAATTCTTTTAATCATAGAAGGAAATTAAAGTTTGGAAATCCTGTATTGTAATTGATCGATATGGACAG
Organism: Epilithonimonas arachidiradicis; assembly: GCF_003610695.1. Classification (GTDB taxonomy): domain Bacteria; phylum Bacteroidota; class Bacteroidia; order Flavobacteriales; family Weeksellaceae; genus Epilithonimonas; species Epilithonimonas arachidiradicis. The sequence continues at coordinate 131,204 of NZ_RAQH01000001.1, forward strand.
CCTTATTCTTGGCGCGGTTCATATTCATTAATGAAGCATTGGATATTAATTCATCAGTAGACTGAAGATAATCGTTTGGCAAACTGCAAATGCTGAGTATTTTTTTATAATCGCTTTCCCCACTCTTCTTCCAGTATTTTGCAATAAGTATATTGATCCTGTCAATGGAATGGGAATCGCTAACAAGCATCTTCTCCTTGCACTGTTCTATTAATAGTTCTCTAACAACATTTAATTCGTTTTTTAATAAACTTAGTTTTATTTTCCTTGTTGCCGCTTCGAACCTCTGCATTGGGTTATTGTAGTTGGATTTGATAAATTGCAGCAAGGTATCCATATTAGCTGTTGGCTGCTGATTCATCTTTTCTGCCTTTCTTTGGTACGCATCAAATAAAGCAATAGCAGACCAGAATGTATTTTTGGCAGCATGGTTCTGAGTTTCAAAATTGATCAGCTTATCATATTGGTTTAGTTGTTTCGACAAGTCTCGGAACTGCTTAATAAAGTATGCATCGGAACTATTGACTCCGGTTAGATAATCTTCTGTAGCAGTAAGCGCAGCGGTGTAATCCTTATCAGCCCTTAAAGCTTTGATATTGACTTGGCTCATCTCTCTTATATGCTGCTGACGGTCTGGATTAACAGGAAGAGCATTGAGATCTGCTAATTTTTGCGTCGTCTCCACAGATGTCAAAGTCGCAAATCGATTTTTATGTGCTTTTTTATTGTTCTTACGAAATTGCTTTAGTGCTTTATTTTTATGCGCATACATCGTATCCACATTCATAGCTATATATTGATCAATCTTGGCAACCTGGTTTTGAATATTCTTGTTATTGGGATGTTCTAATAATAAATCATCAAACTTCTGCTTTACAAAAGATAACGGCCTGCCGGATGTCAAGTTTAACTGTCTGAAGAGTTTTTGATTTCCAATACTAGCTCTCAAATATTCGCCGTATAAACTTCTTTTTAATCGGAAATTATTCGGCACATTGGATAATGCTTGTTGGTAAAGCTGAATAACCTCAAGTTCCTTATGTTTTTCTTTTAGAAGAATTTTTCTGATGCCATTATAAGCTCTTAATTCAGAATTATCTATTGACAATATCTGCTGATAAATAGTCTTGGCTTTTGCAAACCTACCCTGTCTTCGGTATCGTCTTGCCTGCTTCAACAATGTCGTGACATCATCAACGAATGGATATAATAATGACTTTGAAAAAAGAAAATTGGGAATTAAAACAGATGCTAGACCTAAAGAGCTTACCTTAAGGAAGTTTTTTCTCGTAATCATGGTGTTTATTTAAAAAAAGGGGAAGAAAGGATTCAGGCCTGTCTTTTTTACCGTAAATGTTATATATTCAAAATTCAACTTCCCCTTGCCTAACAAAGATATATAATTATTTTAATTATTCACTATATTGTGAATTAAATTATAAAAAAAATGATATTTATTATAAATATATCCGGATATCACAGAATTATAACAGTTTTTATGATTATCATAATAATGATATTCTTTGTAACTAAAATGATGTATAAATTTGTATAAAACCAATTCTAGAAGAATTTTAGAACAAGCTAATTAAGACGTTTCGCTATAAAAATTCTGATCGTCAAAATAAATGGCTTCGATACAACAGCAACTATTGAATGAAATAAAAGTACCCTGAATAAATTAGTGACTCAAATAGTTGACAAATACAGATCTCCAATCAAATACCAGAGGTCACTGGTTCGAATCCTGTATCGCCCACATTCTTAAAGTTTTCTTAATTTATTAATTTCCGCTTAACATATTCGTTAAAGTTTTTATAAAAAAATTAATCAACTGTTTAATTTTTAAAGAAAGGAAAGATTTTTGATGCGAACAGCTGGTAAATTGTTGCAGCCTCGTTTTTTGGCATAAGCACTTTTTATACTAATCCTCTAAAAAGGAAACCTATGAAAAGATATTATGCGGTGTTAATTGTTTTCTACACTATTTTTCTGTTATATATGATGTTCTATGGATGCGGGCGCCACCCTGAATTCGGGTTCTTACAGCTAAATCCCTTTCAAAGCATCAAATACTTTTTGAATTATTACAATATTTTCTCCGAAAAATTTATGGTAAATATTATTGGAAATATTTTAGTGTTTATCCCTTACGGCTGGTTAGGAATTTTAGACAAGCGCCTGAATAATCTTCCTCTACTATTTTTCTTATTCATTTCGTGGATATCGATGATTGAGTTGGCACAGCTTTACACAGCAAGGGGAACGGCGGATATAGATGATGTTTTCCTTAATACCTTTGGAATGCTGATCGGATATTTCGCTCTTCAAGTTGCAAAATGGTTTAACTTAGCGAATATAAGATTAGAATTAAGCAATTATTCCGAAGTCAATCCTTATTCATATAACCGATAAGTTGACCTAACTTATAAAAATCAAGAGCTTTTAGTGAGGCATTTCCTTCTAAAAGCTTTTTTTCTATGTAGGATTTCGATAATTTGTAAATCAGTCTGTATAAAAAAATTCCGCCCGTTTTTTTGAGTCGGAAATAAGCTCTTGCCAATTTGATCCTGGAGATTCTTTCGACGTCCTTATCTTTTTTAATTAATTGAGATAAGCTCTTGGCTGATTGATCTGCTTTTTCTAAAAAAACAGAATTGCTTTCTACATCATTATTGAAGACAGGATTATCAATATGATCGATTTTTATCTTTAATTTAAAAAGATCTTTAGCAAAAATCAAATCTTCATAGCCATATTGAGTAATACTCTCGTTGAAAGGAACTTTTTCCAAAATAGTCTTCCTGACGATAAAATTATTGGTTTGGAAACTCGAATAAGGCGTCTTAATACGTTCCTTTACCGGAAGATTTTCCCGTTCGGTTGCAAATTTCCATCGCAACCCAAATTCAGAATCTGGCTTTGTATCACTGACTTTTCTACCTCCGAAAATGACCTCCGGATTTTTCTCATTGATAAAATCAAAATAGTTTTTAATGAAACTTTGGCTGATTATCTTACCATCGCAATCCAAAAAAAGCAGGTAATCTGCTGTGGAATATTTTGTAAACAGATTTCGGATTTTTGAACGCCCGATATTTTTATCGAGAAAAATAAATCGGCTGACTTTCGATTCCAGCAATTTATTTTTTTCTACGAATTCCTTCGTTGAAGCATCATCAATTAGGATTATTTCAGCATCTAATTGATTTGAAACAATCTGATTACTAAGATCATTAACCAAATCATTGACATCGAAATTATAAACAGGAATACAAATGCTCAGTTTCATATTTTGTCTACAATTTGCTGAATATTCAGTTCCTCAAGACAAGCATAATCGCCACGGAAGCATTCCTTATCACCAAAAACAGAACAAGGTCTGCACGACAGATCTTTGACGTGAACAATATCGTTTTCACTTTGCCCATAACCTAAAAAACCTGCGTAATGATGTGTCGAGCCCCAAACTGAGATGCATCTTGTCCCCATCAGGCTCGCCAAATGCATATTCGCCGAATCCATAGAAATCATCACTTCTAACTCAGAAATCTTTTTAAGCTCCTCCTTAAGAGTCAATTTTCCTGATAAACTATGGGTATTGGGAATTTGTTTTTCCCATTTTGTAAGAATGTCATTCTCTTCTTTCCCGCCTCCGAAAAAATAGACTTTATGCGTTTTTGCTAATATTCTTGCTAACTCAAAAGATTTTTCCTCGGGCATCATTTTACCTTTGTGCTGAGCAAAAGGCGCAAAACCGATATCTTTTTTGTTGTCCGATTGATTTCTTAATTGATGAGATAATTCAACATCAAAACCCATTTTTCTGAAAACATCAGCATAACGTTCGACAGTTCTTTTTAACTGAAATTTATTCAGGTTCCAGACATTGGTCAGCTTCTCTTTTTCATCTTTACCTTTATCAATCTGGTAGACTTTGTAGCCGTGACGGATAAAGATTGAATTAATCATTTTCGTTCGGATAACGTCGTGAAGGTCTGCAACAAATTCGGGTCGATAAGCTTTAATCAATTGTTTAGTCAATTTCCGGATGCCGAAAATCCCTTTATAATCGTCGAAACTAACGCCGTGGAATTTCAGTCTTGGATGTTTGTCAAAAAGGTCTTTGAAATTGTCTCTGCTTACGAATATAATTTCTACATCGGGATTCTGCTCCAGAAACTCCACGCAGACCGGAACAGTCATCGCCACATCTCCGAATGCGGAAAAACGATATGCCAGAATTCTCTTCACCTACTTCTTTAGTTGAAATGCAACAGCGTAAAATTTAATCTGCTTGGTCATCGCCATCAGGCCATTGGCTCTGGACGGAGACAAGAATTCCTGCAAGCCGATTTCTGAAATAAAATCAAAATCAGAATCGAGAATTTCCTGTGTCGAATGGCCGCTGTAGATTCTTACCAAAAGAGATACGATTCCTTTCGGCAGAATCCCGTCGGAATCGGCATTGAAAAACAATTTTCCATCACGAAATTCGGCATCAATCCAAACTTTGGACTGACAGCCTCTGATGAGATTTTCATCGGTTTTTTTATCATCAGGAAGACCTTCTAATTCTTTTCCAAGGTCGATGATATATTCATACTTCTGTTCCCAATCTTCCAGAAAGGCAAATTCTTCAATGAGTTCCTGTTGTTTTTCTTTGATGGTCATTCCGAATGGATTTGGATTAAATTTAAATTATTTTATGAAACCACAAAAAGCACAAAAGTCATTTAGTTGAAAGATTAAAAACCTCTTATCTTTTTTATAATTACGACTTCAGTATAATCTTTTGTTTCTTTTGTGGTCGATCTATTTTACAGACTGTGCGATATTCACAATCACTTTGACTGCAGCCAGCATACTTTCCAAAGGTACAAATTCGTAAGGTCCGTGGAAATTATGTCCACCAGCGAAAATATTCGGGCAAGGCAATCCCATATAAGAAAGCTGCGCACCGTCAGTTCCGCCTCTAATCGCTTTGATTTTTGGTTCTATTCCAGAATCTTTCATGGCTTGTTCTGCAATATCTACGATGTGCATTTTGCCTTCGAACTGCTTTTTCATATTGAGATATTGCTGCTTGATTTCTATCTCAGCTGTTTTCTCACCATATTTTTGGTTGATAGCTTCCACTTTTTCAGCAATCAGTTTTTTTCTGTCTTCAAATTTTTGGTCATCGTGATCACGAATAATGTATTGAAGTTTAGCTTCGGAAACATCACCTTCGAAATCGGTTAAGTGAAAAAATCCTTCAAAACCTTTAGTTGTTGCAGGTGTTTCATTAGCCGGAAGCGATTGGATAAATTCTGACGCCACTAATCCGGCATTCAGCATTTTTCCGTACGAATAGCCCGGATGTACAGACAAACCGTGAATTTTCACCACAGCTCCCGCAGCATTGAAGTTTTCATATTCCAATTCTCCGATTTCTCCGCCGTCCATTGTGTAAGCCCACTCAGCACCGAATTTCTCAACATCAAAATGATGCGCACCTCTTCCAATTTCTTCGTCCGGATTGAATCCTATGGAAATTCTGCCATGTTTAATTTGTGGATTAGCTAAAAGAAATTCGGCTGCGGTTACAATCTCTGCAACACCAGCTTTGTCATCAGCACTCAACAGAGTAGTTCCGTCTGTTGTGATGATGGTTTGTCCGATGTATTTTTTTAAAGACTCAAATTTGGTTGATGACAAAGTAAATCCGGTTTCCTTGTTCAATAACAAATCGCCACCGTCATAATTTTCCCAAATCTGTGGATTCACGTTTTCGCCATTGAAATCCGGTGAGGAATCGTAATGCGCAATGAACCCGACCTGTGGCACTTTTTCTTCCTGATTGGAAGGAATGAATCCGAAAACGTAACCTTTTTCATCGATACTGACATCTTCCAAACCGAGTACCTGCAGTTCTTTGTATAAGTAATTCGCAATGTCCCACTGCCTTTCCGTAGAAGGCGTAGTCTCGCTTTCTGCGTCGCTGGTAGAAAATATCTTGATGTAAGTGATGAATCTGTTCAGGAGTTTTTCTCTCCAGATACCGTCTAATTGGATGTTTACCATATAATTTGCTATATCTCCGCAAAGTTATATATTTATGGAGTGAACAGCAAACAATTCCGGATGAGAGTTGTAAGTTGGATGTGACAGCTGCCGGCGACTGATTGCCCGATCTTGTTTTACACCGAAACCCGCAGCCCGACTTGAGCGGAGCTCTTTTTCTTTTTTGGTAAAAAAGAAAAAAGCGGGAGTGGAAGGCGGAAAAGCTGCCCAAATAAATTTTAAAAATGAGTCAATGTTCTTAACTGAATGTCCACGGGACGCAATGCAAGGCTGGGGTGAGTTTATCCCTACACAGAAAAAAATCGATTACATCAACCGATTGATGGAAGTGCGTTTTGATGTTTTGGACTGTGGCAGTTTTGTGAATCCGAAAACAATGCCTCAAATGGCTGATTCGGGAACTGTGGTGGATGAAATCGACAAATCGCTGTCCAATACCAAACTATCTGTGGTAGTCGCAAATCTCCGGGGGGCAGAAAAGGCCCTGAGTCACGAGCAGGTTGATATCCTGGGTTTTCCGTTCTCGATTTCCGAAACATTTCAGCACCGCAACACTAATAAAAGCCGTGAGGAAGCTTTTACCGAAGTGGTGAAAATCCTTGAACTGACCAAATCAGAAGGCAGACAGCTTAATCTTTATTTCTCGATGGCTTTCGGTAATCCTTACGGCGAAAGCTGGAAATGGGAAGATGTGGATTTTTGGGCGAAGCGTTTTGAGGAAATCGGCATCCGTGATGTTCTTTTATCGGACACAACCGGCGTTGGCGACGTGGAGAGAATTGCGCTATTGTTTAATAAAATTCCTTCGAAATATCCTGGCATTAATTTCGGAGCGCATTTTCATAACCGTTATGAAGATTCTTATGTGAAGCTGAAAGCAGCATACGACGAAGGCTGCAGAAGATTTGACAGTGCGATTAAAGGCATTGGTGGCTGTCCGATGGCGAAAGATGATTTGGTAGGAAATATGCCGACTGAAAAAGTGTTCACGTTTATGCAATCTGAAAAATTGGACGTTCATCAGAATCTGCTGCATTTTGAAAGTGCTTACAATATGGCGAAGGATATTTTCCATTTTTAATTTTCTGAAGCGGATATAAATTTTATCATATTTTCCATAAATAATCCGAATCTAAATTATGGATTCAAAAAAAATGGCGTAAATTTATTACAGAAAAAAACAATTTAATATCCACATTATGACTTCAAAAACAACTTATTTAGGCGACTCTAAAATTGAATCTGTACACGAAGCCTCCGGTGATGTTTTCTCAACCTACGTTCCTTCCAATGATTTTACTGTGCGTGAGCATTTTTCTCCAACAGATATTTTTGCAACGGCATTGGCAGAGAGCGTATTTGCATCGCTTGTTGTTTTGGGTAAAGACAGGAATATCGATATCACAGGCGCAACTTGTGAATTAAAAAAGACAATGTATTTCGAGCCAAGAAGAATTGGTGAGATTTTCTGCGTTTTCAAATTTCCTCATTCTTACACTTTGGAAGAGAAAGAATTTATAGAACATACGGCGAAGAATTCTCCGGTTTACCTGAGTTTACATCCGGACATTAAGAAAATTCTACTTTTCGAATATAAAGATTAAAAAACCTGCTTTAGCAGGATTTTTTTATAGCATACCAAGTTCAAACTTGGCTTCTTCGCTCATCATTTCCTTAGTCCAAGTTGGTTCAAAAGTGAGTTCAATTTTGGCTGATTTGACGCCTTCTACACTTCTCACCTTATCCTCCACTTCGACTGGTAATGTTTCTGCGACTGGACAGTTCGGAGAGGTTAATGTCATTATGACTAGAACTTCACCTTCATCCGAAATCTGAACGTCGTAAACCAATCCTAATTCGTAAATATCCACCGGAATTTCGGGGTCGAAAACCGTTTTCAGTTCCTTGATTATTTCTTCACCAATATCTGCAATTTGGTCGTCTGTATATTTCATTTTTAATCTAATCTTTTTAATAAATCTTCCTGACGCATTCGCCGGAAAACATTGGCCAAAGTTAAGACATCTTTTTCACAATAATGAATGATTCTGTCTATATCGCCTTCTTTGTAGTATATATCGGCCACCATACTTCCATCGATATCGTCCTTCGGTGTCGGTATCCCGAAGATATGGGCCAATAATTCCAGTGAAACATAACTTTTCCAATCTCCAAATTTCCACAATTCCATTGTATCGAGATGTGGAATTTCCCAAGGCTTTTTTCCGAACATCTGGAATGGAACTGGTGGTTGGATGCCATGAATCAAAAGTCGTCTGGCGATGTAAGGAAAATCGAACTCTTTTCCGTTGTGCGCACAGAGAATGACGTTATTCATTCTTGGAGAATTAAATATCTCACAAAATTCCAGCAATAGGTTTCTTTCATAGCCAGAGAATGTTTTGATTTTCAGCTTTCCGGAATTGTTATCAATCATTCCTATTGAGATACAGATGATCATCCCGAATTCTGCCATAATCCCCGCGCGTTGCTCGTAGAATTCCGAAGCCTCAATTTCATCTTTTCTTTGAGACTTAGTTTTTTTGTCCCAAAGGTATTGCGTTGTTGCATCTACATTATTCCAAGCATCGATTTGCGGAACGGTTTCGATATCGAGGAAGAGAATATTTTCAATAGGAATTTTCTGGATCATCTGTATTTAATTTCATTAAAATTAATAAAAAAACCCAACATTGCTGCTGGGTTATATATTGATTTTCTAATTGACTTAGAAAGGATATTCGTAAATCTCGGATTCGTGATAGTACGGATTTCCTGTTGGCATCAACTTCAGTTTCGCTAAAGCAGTCATTACAGTGAATGTAAATAAACCTACTACGAAAACAAATGAACCTAATACCAATAATGCGTTAGAAGCATTGTTCCAGTATGGACCAACCGTTCCCGGCATTACCATATTGAAATAATCCACGGCGTGACCGAAAATCACTAAGCAAGCCATAAAGGTTACCACTTTATAATTTCTCTTGATGCTGCTGCTTACCAAAACCAATAACGGTACAAGGAAGTTAACAACCAACATTGGCAGGAAGGTCGGCCTGTAGTATTCGAATCTACCAAAGAAGTAGTTGACCTCTTCCGGGACGTTTGCATACCAATATAGCATGAACTGACAGAACCAAAGGTAAGACCATAACATACTGGTTGCGAACAGGAACTTACCAAGATCGTGAAGATGGTTGTTATTGAACTGCGGATAAACGCCTTTTTTCTTAAGATAAACACTGATGATAATCATCACAGCGATGGATGTTGACAAGCAACTCACCATTGAATACCAAATATAAAGCGTAGAGTACCAGTGCGGGTCAATAGACATCAACCAATCCCAAGCCCAGGCTGCAGATGCAAAGCCAAAAAATACAATGTAACCAACACTCCAGCTATATAAACTTGCGTAGATTTTTCTGTTACCTTTATTCTCATCTACTTTCTTGGAAAGATTTTTCAGTTTCCAAACGAAGAACGATGCACCTACAACGTAAATAAACGTTCTGATAGCATAAAAAGGAATATTAAGGAATCTTTTCTTTTCGAATAGGATCACATCAAAATTAGGGTCGCCCGGTGTGGTAAGACTTTCGTCCATCCAATGGAAGAGATGACCTTGGTGTGTGATGTTTAATAACATTATAATGACCAAAAGTGCACCACCGTACGGAATGAAAGAAGCAATCGCTTCCATCACTCTGGTTACAATAATGGACCAACCTGCGTGAGCCGCGTGCTGGATACTATAGAAAAATAATGCACAACAGCTGATTCCAAATGCAAAAACCGCAAAAGTATGTATCGCTGCCAATGGCTGATTATGAATCTGATGTTTAGCATGCTCCAAATGAGAATCGTGGTCTTGTGGACCAACCAATTCGCTGGAATGAGAAGGCGCCTCGTGTCCTTTGGAATGAACAGACTCCATCCAATGGGAAATGGCAGTATCATCCAATCCGTGGTTAAGTGCATAACCGATCCCGAATAAAACAACGCCCACTACAATGAGTATGATTGAATATAATCTTAATTTAGGTGAAAAACTATACATTACTTCTTTTTTTATTTAGCATTAGCTTTATCTTCAGTTTTCGCCGGTGCAGCTGTAGTAGTTGCCGCCGGTGCTGCATCGGAAGCCGCAGGTGCAGCCGCAGCCGTTGGTGCCTTGAATGTGTTATAAACATAAAGAGCTACTCTCCATCTGTCACCAACATTAAGTTGTCCCGCGTAAGAACCCATCGCATTTCTACCATTGGTTAAAACATAGTGTACAGAACCGATGGTGATATCTCTGTCTGCATATTTCGGAACACCCGAGTAAGCACCACTTTGTACGATTGGACCTTGTCCGTCACCATTTACACCGTGACAAGCAGAACAGGTACGCTCGTATAAAATTTTTCCTCTCGCCAAATCCTTTTCAAGATTTTCAGCTTTCAAAGGGGATACAGTGATATTTTTAGAAGCATCATAACCTGCGTTGTACTCATCCATATTTTTAGGAAGTGTTTCCTCGCTGATGACACCATCTTTGTTTTGTGAAACCGTACCTTCTACCGGAGAAAGACCTGTAGCACCATTACGCGCTACAAAAGCAGGAATTTCATTTTCGTGCTTGGAATAGGCATCCTGAGCTTTCATCAATGGGTCGTAAGCTACCGGAAAATACATATCCGGGAAGTACACCAAAGGTGGATTATCTTTTGGTCCGCAAGAATTCAGTAAAACAGTTGTTAAACCAAAGATTGCTGTAATTTTCAATATACTATTCTTCATCTTAGGCATCTTTAACGGTTATTTCTTCAACACCTGTATCAATTAACAGTTGCTTAATGGTTTCCACATCATCTGATACAAATTCCATCATAAATTTATCATCCGTTGTTCTTGGGTCCGGATTTTGTGGTTTTGCTCCAGGATACATTTTGTTTCTTACAAGAAACGTTAATGACATCAGGTGAGCAGAACAGAATACCATCAATTCAAACATCGGGTCAATAAAAGCCGGAAAGTTGTGAATCCAGTCGAATGACGGCTTACCACCGATGTTTTGTGGCCAGTCGTGATTCATAATCCAGGCAGTCAAAGTAATCCCAATGGTCACACCATAACATGCGTAGATAAATGCGGCGTCAGAGATTCTGGTTTTTCTTAAACCGAGTGCTTTGTCCAATCCGTGAACCGGAAATGGCGTATACACTTCGTTGATCTTGATTCCTTTATCGTTGAAGGCTTTGACGCCGTGCATCAAGTCATCGTCGTCGCCATAAAGTCCATATATAATCTTAGTGGTGCTCATCTCCTTCTTTTGCTTTATAAGTTTCACCAGAAATTTTCAAAATACTCTTCAATTCAGCCTGTGCAATTACAGGGAATGTTCTCGCATATAAAAGGAATAATACAGAGAAGAATCCGATTGTTCCAAGATATACTCCAACGTCAATAATCGTTGGTTTAAACATTGTCCAGGATGATGGTAAATAATCTCTTGATAAGTTGATAACAATAATATCAAAACGCTCGAACCACATACCAATGTTGATAATCAATGCTATGATGAATGTCCAGAAGATGTTGGTTCTGACTTTTTTGAACCAAAATGCCGCAGGAACTACCAGGTTACAGATAATCAATGCCCAGAATGCCCACCAATAAGGACCAACTGCGGCTCCAGGCGATAAGTAAGTAAAATCTTCGAATCTTGAACCGGAGTACCAACCGATAAAATATTCAGTAGCATAAGCTACAGTTACCATACCACCAGTTACCACGATTACGATGTTCATAATCTCGATGTGGTACATTGTAATATAATCCTCAAGATGACAAACTTTTCTGGCAACCAACAATAGTGTTTGTACCATTGCAAATCCTGAGAAGATCGCACCTGCCACGAAGTACGGAGGATAGATTGTTGAGTGCCATCCTTTGATTACCGAAGTAGCAAAGTCAAAGGATACCGTGGTATGTACCGAGAATACAAGCGGTGTCGCCAAACCTGCAAGAACCAAAGATAGCTCTTCGAATCTCTGCCAATGTTTTGCTTTTCCACCCCATCCAAATGCTAAAAGCGTATAAATCTTTTTATTGAAAGGCGTTTTTGCTCTATCTCTAATCATTGCAAAGTCAGGAATCAATCCCATAAACCAGAATACAACGGATACCGAGAAATAAGTTGAGATTGCAAATACGTCCCAAAGTAACGGCGAGTTAAAGTTAACCCAAAGAGAACCAAATTGATTTGGCAAAGGGAAAACCCAGTAACCTACCCAAACTCTACCCATGTGAATCACCGGGAAAATCGCTGCCTGACATACTGCGAAGATAGTCATCGCTTCTGCAGAACGGTTTACCGACATTCTCCATCGTTGTCTAAATAATAATAGTACAGCAGAAATCAATGTTCCGGCGTGACCGATACCTACCCACCATACGAAATTGGTAATATCCCAACCCCAGTTGATAGTTCTGTTAAGTCCCCACGCACCGATTCCGGTTCCAATAGTGTAGGCGATACAACCAAATCCGTAAACGAACAGTATCAAGGCTGCATACAGAGATGCCCACCACAGTTTTCCTGCACGTTCTTCGATAGGTCTGGCGATATCTTCTGTGATATCGTGATAAGTCTTGTGACCAATAATTAAAGGTTCCCTTATCGGAGCTTCGTAATGTCCTGACATTTTTTACCTATTTATTATTTAAACTTTCTTTTCTGTTTCTGATTTTAGTATGATAGAAGACGTTTGGTTTTGTACCAATCTCCTCTAGCAATACATATTTTCTGTTGCTGCTGAACAAGCTACGAACTTCTGAATTAACATCATTCATATCTCCAAACTTCAGTGAGCCTGTAGAACAAGCGTTAGCACAAGCTACCTGGAATTCTCCATCCTGAACTTTTCTGCCATCTTTTTTAGCTTCAAGAATCACGTTCTGTGTCAATTGGATACACATAGAACATTTTTCCATCACCCCTCTTGTTCTTGTCACAACATCCGGGTTAAGAACCATTCTTCCCAAGTCGTTGTTCATATGGAAGTCGAATCTGTCGTTCAACGCATAGTTGAACCAGTTGAAACGTCTTACCTTATAAGGACAGTTGTTAGCACAATATCTTGTACCGATACATCTGTTATAAGCCATTTGGTTTTGCCCCTGCTTACCGTGTGAAGTTGCCGCTACCGGACAAACTGTTTCACAAGGTGCGTGGTTACAATGCTGACACATTACCGGCTGGAAGATAACATCCGGATTCTCTGCTGCATTTTCCAACGCACCTTTGATTCCCAGAAGGTCACTACCATAAAGTTCCGGCACAGCCATTCCTTCTTTCAAACCTTCGTACACTTCCACTTTTTGTTCAGTAGAATAATAACGGTCGATTCTCAACCAGTACATATCTCTGGACATTCTCACCTCTTCCTTACCAACAACAGGAACGTTGTTCTCCGCCTGACAAGCGATAACGCAAGCGCCACATCCTGTACAAGAGTTAAGGTCTACAGAAAGATTGAAGTGAGGACCGTCTGTATCATCATAAGCATCCCAAAGGTCCACTTTACCAATTGGAAGTTCACCTCCAATCGTATGCATTGCCAATGGTTTGTTCCACTCATCCACAGGTTTGTTGATAAAATCATCCAAAGTTACCTCCTTGGCAATCTCATAACGTCCCATCAAAGTATTTTGAAGCTGCATTCCTGCAAACTCGTGTCCGTTGCCTGATTTTTCAATTTTAACGTTCGTAAGAACGGTGTTGTAACCATCGAACAATGGATAAGCATTAACACCGGTTTCTGCTACTTTACCCGAATCTTTTTTACCATAACCCAAAGCCAATCCTAGAGAACCGTCTGCCTGGCCAGGTTGGATAAATACAGGAACATCTTTCAATGTTACACCGTTTACCGTTACATTTACAGTATCACCGTCCAACTGCATTCTCGCATTAAGACTGTTTTCCAATCCTAAGCTTTCTGCATCTTTTGGAGAAATTGTCAGGTAATTATCCCAAGACAATCTCGAAATTGGGTCCGGAAGCTCCATCAACCAAGGGTTGTTAGCCTGTGTTCCGTCTCCTATAGAAGGTTTGGTGTAAAGTTGTAGTTCTAATTGTGCCGGTTTGAAAGCTGACAATTCAGCAACTGCCTGAGCAGCGTTTCCGCCCGAGTAAGCTAATCCCGTAGAAAGACCTCCGGCAGTAAATCCGTTGTAAAGATTTTTGTTAAAAGACAATCCACCGTTTAATGTCAGTGCATTAGCCTTAAGATAATTGTAATAATTGTTAGCCGGATTATCCTTACCATTGGTCCAAACCAAAAGTGATTCTTCGATCTGTCTTGATTTGTAGATTTTCTGAATAGTCGGCTGCATCAATGAATAAGCTCCGGTTTCCGGCGTGATGTCACCCCAAGATTCCAACCAATGTGTAGAAGGGATAACTGCTTTTGATGCTTTGTATAATTCGTTTTTCTTATCAATGATTGCGACAGAATAAGGAACTTTTTCAATAGCTGCCTTCAGAGACTGACCTTTTGCGTGCGAATAAATTGGATTGATGTTATTCGTAATCAAAACGCCAACCTGTCCGCCATTTAACCAGGATAAAAACTCGTTGAATCTTGCGTTGTCGTATTCCTTAAGGAAATTAGCTCTACCTGTGAAAGCATTAGATGCTAATTTTTGGTTGATTAAGTGCGCCAAAACATAAGCCGCTTTGGAACCATCAGCGAAAACAACAGCATTGCCGCCTTTTGCCTGAAGTTCCTTCACGATTTCGGAAGCTAATTTATCTGATGTTCCACCATTTAGTCCATTATAAACTTCTACCAAAGTTTTGAAAACTGCACTTGGCTTCAGTCTGTATCGGCTGTCGGCATTAGCACCTGTCAAGCTCATATTGGATTCTACCTGGATATGTCTCAACATATTTTCGCCTGGCTTTCTTGCTGCAGCGTAGGAAACTTCAAGGCTTGATGCGTTATAATCGCCTAAGAAATCTGCATTGAAAGAAACCACCAACTGAGATTTGCTAAGGTCATAAACCGGCAAAGCTCTCTGACCGAATACTTCCTCAGCTGCATCCAAAGCTGCGGCATAAGGAATCGCATCATAAGTAATCAGTTCGGCAGAAGGATATTTAGTTTTGAAATCTCCAAAAAGTTTCTTGAAAGTTGGGCTTGGAAAAGAGTGAGATAATACTACAATCTTCTTCCCGCCATTCTGTGACTCTGCAAGCCCTTTCAGGATGAAATCATCTACTTTATTGAAATCTGTCTGTTCATCGCCATTCAATGAAGGATTTTTCACCTTGTCATTATCATAAAGCGAAAGAACGCTGGCTTGAGCTCTGGCATTGGTTTTCCCAAGATTGCCTGCTGCTGGATTCGCATCGATTCTGATAGGACGACCTTCTCTGGTTTTTACCAAAACGCTGGCAAAATCGTAACCGTCAAAATATGAAGATGCGAAAAAGTTTGGAATTCCCGGGATGATATCGTGTGGCTTAACCACATACGGAATTGTTTTGATCACCGGTGCCTCACAAGCTGCCAAAGTTACTGCAGCGGTAGAGAATCCCAATAGTTTCAGGAAATCTCTACGAGAAGTCCCTGAATTGTTCTCAGAGTTATCTAAGAAATCTTCAACCGGAATTTCATTCTGGAACTCTTTAGCCGCCAACTTTGCATTCAAAGTCGGATCTTTTAGTTCGTGAATACTTCTGAATTGTATTTTATTTGAAGCCATTTATACTTCTAATTTTTGTTATTAATAATGACATTTACCACACTCAAGACCTCCGATTGCATCTACAGTAATCTTAGTTCCTTCACCATATTGTTTTTTCAACTTATCGTGGAGATTCTTGAAGTATTCTTTATTGTAACCATTGTTCATATCGACCTCTGTAGTTCTGTGACACTCGATACACCATCCCATCGTGAAGTTGTTCGCCATCTGCACCACATTCATCGTGTCAATTTTACCGTGACAAGCCTTACAAACAACATCAATCTTATTCGCCGGATCTTTCTGCTTAGCATTGAAACTGCTGATAATCGCCTGCTCTCCCGCTACTACGTGCTGTGCGTGATTGAAGTAAACGAAATCCGGCATATTGTGGATTCTGGTCCATTCGATTGGTGTTGTCTTACCAGTATAAGCCTGCTTAGACTCATCCCAACCAGCTGCCGCATAGATTTTTTTGATTTCTCCTGTGTAGAATTCTCTGTCTTTTCCTGGCTCTATGTATTTTCCTTTGTACTCAGAAATCGCTCTGTGACAGTTCATACAAACATTAACAGAAGGGATCTCCGACACTTTACCATATTTGGCACTGGAGTGACAAAGCTGACAGTCGATTTTATTTTCTCCTGCGTGAATCTTGTGTGAGAAGTAGATCGGCTGTTCCGGCGCATAGCCTTTGTAAACACCAATCCACATCAGCCAGTTCCAAACGCCGTAAGCCGCAAACAGTGCCAGCAATGCGATAACACCTTTGCCAACGTAGCTGTACTTTTCGTATAACTTGGAGAAAGAAGTAAGTCTTGTAGAATTAAGTTCCGATAATTCTGGTGACTGCTGAATCTTTACTAATTGACGGACCTTAAGTAGCAACCAGAACAATAAACCTGCAATTGCTATAAGCGCAGCAACCATAATTTTAGAGTTGAGCTGCTGGGCTTTTGCAGCTTCAATAGAAGCTAAGTCGTTTGCATTGGCAGCTTCTCCCGCATTATCCGCAGCTGGTTCTTCAGCCGGAGGATTAGTTGTATATTCTAAAATATCATTGATATCCTGATCTGTTAGATTAGGAAACTGTAACATTTCAGTTTTGTTGAACTTTTCAAAAACCTCATTGGCATACTTATCACCAGATGCTCTTAAAGCCTTGTTGTCTTTAATCCATTTGTGAAGCCAATCTGTGTCAAGATTCTGTTCCTTTTTTAATCTGTCTACAACGCCACCAAGTGCCGGTCCAATAACTTGTTTATCCAATGCGTGACAAGCCGTACAGTTTGTCTTGAACAACTCCTGTCCTTTTTTTGGATCGCCTTGTGCATAAACAGAAGCGCCGGTTGACAACAATAAACTAATTGCTATCAGACCCTTTTTGTAATGCTTTCTCCAACTAATCATTTATATAATCTTGGGTTAGTAAATTGTATTGAGTTTACATTCAATTCCGCAAAAATAGCACTTTAACAAAAATTAAGAAGAGCAATTGGGATGGATTTTCTCATTTCTTTTTAATTTGTAATTGTTCTAAATAAGAGCGTTTGCGATTACTACAAATTATTTTAAATTTGCTAAAAATAAATTTTAAATGAATCATCTTCTTAAGCTTTTCATAATCTCCGCGCTATTCTGTTTTTACCAAATTGATGCTCAATACGTTGTAAAAAAAGACACTTTATCCGGAACTGAACTTTCTTTCTCGTTTGATGAACGTGTAAACAGCGCGCTTGAGAAAATAGAAGGTAATTGCAACCGTATAACCGACGCTCCAGCAAAAACACCAACAAAGATTTTGGTTCCGAGCAGAGAACTTACCACTGCCGAGATCTGTAGAAAAAATCCAAAAATAATGGGTTACAAGATCCAGGTTGTTACCGTAAAAAGCAATGAAGAAGCCAGAAAAATCGCTACAGAATTCAGAAGTAATTTCAGAAATTTAAAAGTGGAAACAGACGCTTCACTCAGACCGAACTATAAAATCCTTGCCGGAAGTTATTTTTCTAGACAGAGTGCCGCCGAAGATCTCAGGAATGTCAAGAAGGTTTATCCTACTGCTCTCGTCGTTTCCTACGCAGTCTTTTGTGTAGATGCTAAATAAAAAAACGCCTTCGGAATCCGAAGGCGTTTTTTATCTATAATAAGTTTCCAAGAATTGATAAAACTCTGTCAATCGATAATAATTGTTCATTCCCAAATAGACCGTCATTATCAAAAGCAATCCGTAAAATAAACTCAAAGCAACAGTTTTATCTCGATAACTGAAGAACAGCCAGCCTATCAAAAGCGGATACACAAAAACAAAATGTCCGCCGTAAATGTAAGAAGTATGAAGCCCGAACTTCAAAATGCAATGAACCAAAACATCAAATAGGAATGTAATCACAAGAATCCAAATCAGCTTATTTTTATAATTCCTGAAAATGCTCCAAATCATTATCAACACAATCAATCCGACGAAGACATAAGGAACCACAGAGCTGTAAACATCCATAAACAATGCTTTGTAGTAAAACGTTTTGTCTTTGTTATGATAATCTCGGATCTCATAATTCGAAAACAAAATATTGCCTCCAAAAAACCAGGAATAAATCATATCCCAAAGCGGCGTAGCTTTAGGTTTTGAGAATTTGTCGTATTGTTCTTCGGTTTTGTTGAGGAAATTCTGGAAATTAAAATTCAGTCTCAACATAAAAAGGAATACGAAAACAACAACCGAAGTTGCAATTTTTGCCGCAGCCATTCCGATTTTTTTCCAGTTCCAGAAGATTTTCTTTTCAAACAGGAACGGAATGTAAACTTTGACAATATTGGTAATCGTCAATCCCCCGATGAAAACAGAACTGAAAATCGTTGCGCCAAAAGAAATTGGTTTTTCTTCCTGAATTTTCCTGGCGGAATAATAATTGAAAATCGAAAGAAACAATAAAGTGTAAGTGTAAGTTTCTGGTGTAAAACTTAGCAAAATATTCGTCACAAACAAGCCGTAGAAAACTAAAATTAACAGGCTGATTTTTAGAGGAAGCTGAATAATGTTATTCAGATATTTGAATATTTGAACATTGGCAAGAGAAATCACAACTGTTGAAAACATAGCCAAAACCAATCTGAAAACCGAATTATAATGATTTCCCGAAATCCACAATGCAAAATCACGGATACAATCGAAAAAATAATTGGACAACGGATGTCTCTCAAAACCGCCGCCAGTCTGGACAATCGCCCGGTTATCAAAACTAAAATAACCATCCCAAGGAATTCTGTCATCATAAATGATTCTGAAATTCTCCGCGATGAACCAGGCATTCGTACCATAAAGAATAACAAAGAAAAGGAAAATCCATAATTCAGTTTTGGTTGACGGAAAAATGATTTTCAGGATGGATAGAATTTTATTCAGGATTTTCAAGTTTGGAATATTTCTGCAAAAATAGAAAATGAAAGTGAAGCAGAAAACTAAAGATGTTTGACAATCTCAGAATGACTATTTGTTATGAAAGTTACAAGATATCTATTTTCCATATTCTCAAAGAAAATATACCAAGTTGTAGTATGATTGGCTTTGTAGAAAATATATTTTGATCCTAGCTGCAACAAGCTCTCAGGTGTATTTCTAAAAGGGAAAATCGGAAGATTATATTCTATGAAATCTACAATATCATCAACATAATCAAATGAACTTTCCAAAAAACCAAAATAATCTTTTTGAAAAAGCACAAAAGCTAAATCATTCAAATATTTTTCCGCTTCGGGTAAATATTGAATAATTATTTTTTCCAAGGTAAAGTTTTCAAAAATTCTTTTGTCCGCTTTTTAAGTTCCTCACCAGAAATACCTCTTTCCCACTCCTTTTCGAAATCAAAAGAATTTTTACTCCTGATTTTTTTAATTTCTTCAATGACAGCCGGATTTTCCAAAGTGTGAATCCACTTGATGATCTCACTTTTTTCAGATGCTAAACTCATTGTTTTATAGATTGGTTGTAACAAAGATAGAGAATATTTTGAAATTAATTTGGGCAATATAATTTAAGAGCTACAAGACAATTGACTACAACCTGTTTGATTATCATATTTCGAAGGACGTTTCTTATTGAACTCCGGAAAACGGTTTTCATAAGGATTTTGTAAAGCTTCTTTCAGTTTGAAAAACAATTTATAATCGCCATTTTCAGCATCTTGAATCGCTTCGAATAGCAGATAATTTCTCAGAATGAACTTCGGATTTGTTTTGGACATTAATTCTAACGATTCTGTTTCTGTGATTTTATTTTTAAGTTTTCTCGTTTGATACTTTTCGATAAAATTAGAAAGTCGTTTCAACTCGTTTTCATTCAGGCTTCGGTAAAAAGAATTTGAGAAATCATCCGTTTTAATTTCTGAAGCTGGTTTCTCAAGACTTTGGAAAAATAAAGTATAATCGAGATTCAAATCCTGCATCAGCTGTTGCCATTCTGTGAAGAATTTTTCATCTTCTGCTAATACCTCATCCAACCCAAATTTGTTGGCCAGCATTCTATCGTGTTCTGTCCAGAAGCGTTTTCCATAATCATCCAGGATTTTTTCCAGAATTTCAGAATCATTAATCAAAGGAAAAATAGCGTTCGCTAAAGCTGCCAAATTCCAATGTGAAATCTGCCCTTGTTTTCCGAAAGCATATCTTTTTCCTGGCAAGTCTGTTGTATTTGGCGTGAATTCCAAATCATAACCGTCCATCATAGAAAACGGTCCGTAATCTATCGTCAAGCCAAGAATTGACATATTATCGGTATTCATCACACCGTGAACAAAACCTACACGATACCAATCGATTATCATTTTCAAAGTTCTGTCGCAAATTGCTTTAAACCAATCGATATATTTATTGGGATTATTTTCAGAATTAATTTCGGGATAAAAATTTTCAATCGTGTAATCTGCCAAGTTTTTCAGCAAATCAGTTTGATTTCTTGCCGATAACAATTCAAAATGTCCGAATCTCAGAAAAGACTCAGCCGTTCTTACCACAACTGCGCCTTGCTCTTTCTGAGGATTCCCGGAATACTGAATATCCCGAATCACATCTTCTCCCGTTTTTGATAGGCTCAAAGCTCTAGTCGTCGGAACGTTTAAATGAAACATGGCTTCACTCATCAGATATTCCCGAATCGAAGAACGCAAAACTGCCCTTCCATCTGCGTGTCTGGAATATGGTGTTGCACCAGCTCCTTTCCATTGGATTTCGGTTTGCTTTCCTTGATTGAAAATTTCGCCGGCGTAAATCGCTCTTCCGTCGCCTAATTGTCCTGCCCAGTTCCCGAATTGATGACCTGCATAAGCTGTTGCATAGGTTTTTATATTTCCCGGAAGGTTTTGGGCTGCCAAGAAATTTTTATCGCTTTCTAAATTTCCTAAACCAATCTCGATTGACAATTCTTCGTTAAAGTCAATTAATTCAGTTTGGTGAAAATCTGCAGGTTCCACAGTACAAAACATAACATCAGGTGTTTGTCTCTGCATCAGATTTCCTGAAAAATCGCCAGGACATTGTTCTGTGAAATGATGTGTAATATTTTTTATGTTCATCATTAAAAATCCCGCCTCGTTGTAGCGAGACGGGAACATTTTATTTATTAAAATCTATATCATCCGAAGAGTTAATAGCTTCATTAGAATGATCTTCTTTTTTTACTGGTTTATCAGGAACTTCCTTTACCGGATTTTTGAGTTCATCAATGGTTTGTAATCCACCATCGTCTCCGTATCCATTTCTCAGATTATTAAGATCCGAGCAACTTCCGGTCCAATTGGCTGGTTTGATAAATTTATCTTCCATTGAAATATTCAGTGCTTTGTCAGCAAAAACTTTCTTCATATAGATGGCCCAAATCGGAAGACCCATTTTAGCACCCTGACCTTCGCCTGTGCTCCAGAAGTGCGTTGCTCTGTCTTCCCATCCAACCCAAACACCAGTTGCAAGTTTTGGAACAATTCCCATAAACCAACCATCCGAGTTTTTCTGCGTCGTTCCGGTTTTACCTGCAATTTCTACATTGGCTGCAATGCCTCTTCTTCTCAATTCTCCAGAAGCTGTACCGAACTCTGCAACACCTTTCATCAAGTCAATCATCGTGTAGGCATACATCTCGTTCATCACTTCCTTCACTACAGGTTTCACTTCCTTAATAACACGTCCGTTAGCATCTTCGATCCTCCAGATCATTTCGGGTTTTGTGTAATTCCCAAAATTCGCAAATGTGCTATAAGCTCCCAACATCTCATATATTGTTATATCGGAAGTACCAAGCGCCATTGGTAAGCTCTTATCAATCGGATCAGTTACGCCTAAATCTCTTGCCAACTGGATCACATTTTCTGTACCTGCCATCTCCGCTAAACGAATCGCTACAGGGTTTAAAGACTTCGCAATACCTTCTTTGATAGTCACGCTGCCGCCCCCACCTTTTACGTACCAGCTGCCTTTTGCATATGGCGCATTAGAAACAGTGGAACATGGCGTCATCCCAAGATGCATAATTGCCGTGGCATATACAAATGGTTTGAAAGTAGATCCTACCTGACGTTTTCCTTGCTTCACGTGGTCATACTGGAAATGTTGCCAGTTGATCCCGCCAACCCAAGCTTTGATATCACCCGTTGCAGGCTCCATAGACATCAGACCAGCCTGAGCAATCTGCTTGTGATACCGGATAGAATCCCAAGGCGACATCTCGACTTCTTCTTCTCCTTGCCAAGTAAATCTTGTCATTTTTGTAGGTTGGTGGAACTCCATCATGATAGAATCCTCCGGCATACCTTCAGCTTTCAACTGTTTGTAACGTCCTGTTCTTTTAACTGCGGACATCATCAAGCCGTTGATCTGACTTTTGCTCAAGTTATAATAAGGGCGATTGGGATTACGTCTCATCTCGCCATCGAAGTTTTTCTGTAGAACGGTCAAATGCTCTTTGATAGCATCTTCAGCATATCTCTGCATTCTTGAATCCAAAGTCACATAGATCTTAAGTCCGTTTTTATAAAGATTCAGTTGTTTACCCGTTTCTTTTTCGTAAGAATCAAGATATTGCTGAATCTCTTTTCTCAGGTAAAACTTATAGTAAGCAGAATAACCTTCTTCAACGGTCTTGATCTCGTGGAAATCTACAACAACTGGTGTTGCAACGGCTTTCTCATAAGTTGCATTATCGATGTAACCCGTATCCAGCATTTGTTTCAAAACCACATCTCTTCTGGTTTTTGCTCTTTCCGGATTTCTATACGGATTATTTCTCCTTGGCGCTTCCAACATGGCTACAAAAGTTGCAGCTTCGGGCAACGTCAGTTGGCTTGTAGACTTATTGAAGTAAACTCTCGAAGCCATCTCGATTCCTTTCGCATTGAAGAGAAAATCCATTTTGTTGAAATATAAAGCGACAATCTCTTCTTTGGTATAACGTTTTTCCAGACTTACCGCAACGCACCATTCTTTCAGTTTCTGAAAAGCTCTTTCAATTTTATTCTGAGAAGCATTTCCTGTAAACAATAATTTTGCTAGCTGCTGTGTAATGGTAGAACCACCACCTCTTTCACCACCAAATCTAATAGCTCTAAGAATAGATTTGAGGTCAATTCCGGAATGTTCTTTGAAACGCTCATCCTCCTTGGCCTGAAGCGCATAAACCAAAAACGGCGGAAGCTGTTTGTATGTAACTGGTTTTGTTTTTTCCTTTTCGAATTTCCCTAACAAAACGTTATCCGAAGAATAGATCTCAGACGCCACATAAATATCAGGATTCTCAAGCTCTTTTACATCAGGCATATCGCCTACAAAACCTTGAGAAACGGCAAAAAACAATGCAGAAATCCCTAGTACAACCGCAAAAAATCCTATCCAAACCAACTTGATCCACTTTTTGATGGATGGCTTGGACTTTTTCTTCTCTGGTAAAGGGAAAGTTTTATTTTCAGATTTTTTATTTTCCATTAATATCTGTTAAGGCTTTATATTTTGAATTTTCACGCCAAGATCTTCAATTCCCGGCAGTATATTTTGTCTCATTGCCTGCACCACTTTTACAGAATAATTACCATTCTGAGGAAATTTGTAATTCAATTTGTATTGAAATAAAATCTCCTTTGTGTCACCAAAACCAGATCCAATCCATTCGCCATTCGGTTTTGCCAGGACATAATTGAGCGTATCGGTCGAGATCGTCTTTTTATTATGTTCTATACTTGCAATCAGCCTGAGATTACTGTAAGGATAATCGTTATTATTTCTCACTATAAAAATAATATTTTTTTGATTCTGTGCATCGGTTACATCAAAATCAAATTTCTGAACATCCTTTTTATTCCATTTGCTACCAATATCTTTTGTCAGAATCTTATCATCTCCATCCTGACAAGAAAAAAGTGATATTAACAAAACAAGGGCAACAATTGATTTAAGCATTACCTTCATTTTTAGGTGGCGTTTTCTTTTTCGCTTTCTTGAACGGTTTTTTATGATTTTTATTTTCCTGAGGCTGATTCAAATTTTGGTTGTGATTCGATGCCTGATTTTCTACCGGTTTCTGTTTAGGGGCAGCAGTTCTGTTTTCACCAGATCTTTGTTCGGAAGAGCGGTTTCTATTATCTCTATGATTCGGGTTTCTATTATCCTGAGACTTAGAATTTCTGTTTTCGTTTTGACTTCTTTCCTCGTTTTGCTTTGGTTTTCTATTGTCCTGATTTCTAGAATTTCTATCTCTGTCTCTATTATTTGATCGCGGTTTTCTATTCTTTTTCTCGAAACGGTCCACGCTGTTTTCCTGAATAAGATCAGAAGTCACTAGTGGATTTTCAATTACCCGAAGATCTTCTAAAGCGGGCGTTTTTTCGCCTTTCTTATTTAACGAAATCAATTTCTTAACTTCGAAAATGTCCAGATCGTACCAAGCCATAGAGTTTTCCACATAAGCAAACCACATTTTCTTTTTGAAAACATCGATCTTGATACAAAATGCTTTTCCTTTTTCTGTATTCAGAACGGTACTAGATGACGGGAAATCTCTTAAAACATCCAGATAGCTGTCCAATTCGTAATTAAGACAACATTTCAGTTTACCACATTGTCCTGCTAATTTCTGTGGATTGATACTCAGTTGCTGATATCTCGCAGCATTGGTATTTACAGAACGGAAATCTGTCAGCCAGGTTGAGCAGCATAGTTCTCTACCACAAGATCCAATTCCTCCGACTTTTGCAGATTCCTGACGGAATCCGATCTGTTTCATATCAATCTTTGTACGGAAAGTGCCTGCATATTCTTTTATCAGCTGGCGAAAATCTACACGATTATCTGCTGTATAATAGAACGTTATCTTGGAACCATCACCTTGGTATTCCACATCGGTGATTTTCATTTCAAGATTGAGACCATAAGCAATCTTACGGGCATCAATCTTGATATTGTTTTCTTTTTTTCTAAGTTCCTGCCAAGTCTCTATATCTTTTTGATTGGCAAGCCGATAAACTTTGAGTGTCTGGTCTTCGGAGACATTTTTCTTTTTCATCTGGATTTTCACCAGCTCTCCAGCAAGACTTACTACACCTATATCGTGTCCCGGACTAGATTCTACAGCAATGACGCTACCAATATGTAAGGCTAGGTTATTGACGTTTTTATAATATAATTTACGATCGTTTTTAAAACGAACTTCCACATATTCTGAACTTTTTGATCCCGATGGATTGACATCGGAAAGCCAGTCAAAAACACTTAATTTATAACTATTCCCGCAGGTATCTACACTACTACACCCATTCGCACTTTTGGTGCCACAAGAATGGGAAGAATCGCCGGATGTTTTACATCCACAACTCATATATAATTTTTTTATGTCGAATTGCAAAGTTAATACAATTTTTATTTAAGGCTGATGAATATCTTTTTTAAAAATATTTTTTTATTAATTTATTGTTAATACTAATTTAATATTGACAATTAACCAATAAAAACTTGATTTAATTGATGGATAATCAAATTAAAAATACTGATAATATTGTGGTTTGAATTCAATTGTTTAAAGTTAAACTAAAATACAAATCCCTTGAAAAACTTCGACAAATAACTATATTTCAAACAAATAACAAACAACATCAATTAAACAATTATTCTATGAATAGCAATGTTTAACTTTTTTTAATAATTTTTATAATTGTTATTAAAATAATTATAAATTTGGAACATTAATAATAATTTTATGAGAAGAATTTTAATAACCACGGCATTAGCTGCCGGTGTAATGGCATACGCAGGAGGTTTCCGAGTATCTCTTCAGGGTGTTAAGCAGTTGGCAATGGCTCATACCAGTGCACACGCCGAAGACGCAAGTGTTGCATTCTTCAACCCGGCAGGGATTTCTTTCATCCCTTCAAAATTAAGTGTTGCTGCAGGTGGATTTGGAGTATCAAATAAGATTACTTACCAAAACACAAGCACACTTCAACAGACTGAGACGGATAATCCGCTAGGAACACCTATCTATGCTGCAGTCGCTTATAAAGTTCTGGATAATCTTTCTCTTGGTTTTAGTTTTTCTACGCCGTTTGGTAGTACGATCGAGTGGCCAAGCGACTGGGAAGGTAAAGAAATTGTTCAAAAGTTGGAGCTGAAAAGTTACTTTTTCCAACCAATGGTTTCAGTAAAATTGGCGCCTTGGGCTTCATTTGGAGCAAGCTATATCTACGCCAAGGGTAAAGTGGATTGGACAAAAGCACTGACTCTCTATAATGGACAACTTAATCTTTTAGATGATACTGCAACAGGCCACGGGTTCGGATTCGGTTTTTATTTCCAGCCCGATCAAAAGTGGGATGTAAGTGTGGCTTACCGTTCTCCGATAGATATGAAAGCCAAAGAAGGAAAAGCTACTTTTATGGTGCCAACTTCGTTATTACCTAACTTCAACGGCGGTTCAGATAACTTCAAAGCAACTTTACCTCTTGTAGATGAATATACATTGGGGGTGACTTATAAAATAACGCCGAAGTGGCTTATCTCTGCTGACTATAACTATCATGGATGGGAGCGATACAGCAAACTGACTTTGGATTTTGAAAATGTTGCGGCTGGAAATCAACCAAACGACCCGACAGTTTTGGTCAATCCTAAAAACTTCAGAAATACTTCCAGCGTGCGTGTTGGAACACAGTACGCATTCAACGATATGATTTTTGGAAGACTTGGTTGGTATTATGATGAAACACCTTATGCAGACAAGGATTTCATTCCTGAGACTCCTTCATTTGACAATTATGTGATTACAGGGGGCGTTGGTTTCAAATTCAACAAACTTGGTGTTGATCTATCGGGAGCCTATGCCATGCCAAAAAGCAGAACATTCAATAACCCGAATATCAATTTTGCAGGACAAGCAAAAGCTGATGTATTCTATTTTGGTTTAGGACTATCTTACAACGCATTTTAAATTGAATCAATTATGAAAAAATTATATATATCAACCTTAACTGCTACACTCTTATTAGCAGCAAGTTGTCAGACAGATTTTGAAAATAGCACGGAAGATGTCGTTGTTACAGCCGGAGACGCTGACTTTTCAAAATATGTTGCTTTAGGAAATTCTCTGACATCAGGATATAGAGATAATGCTCTTTACATAGATGGGCAAAAAGAGTCATACCCGAATCTAATAGCAGGACAGATGAGGCTTGCGGGAGGAGGCGAATTTGTTCAACCTCTAATGGCAGATAACAATGGGGGAATGGTTTTGGGAACTACTGCAATATTGGGAACAAAATTATATATAGCTGGTTTCTCAAACGGTGCCCCGGTTCTTAAAAATGTTGAAGCTGCTCCTACAACTGACGTTACAAAAAAAATAACCGGCACGATCAATAATATGGGCGTTCCCGGAGCAAAATCATTTCATTTGATTGCCCCAGGATACGGAAATGTAAATGGCATCCTTGCTGGAACAGCAAATCCTTATTATGTGAGATTTTCTACAAGCAATACATCCACGGTTGCTGCTGATGCTGCCGCTCAGAAGCCGACATTTTTCTCACTTTGGATTGGTAATAATGATGTTCTTAGCTATGCTACCAACGGTGGAACTAATACTGTAAAAGTTAATAATGTAAATACTTATGTTGCGGCAACGGTACAGACAAGTGTAGATCCAACTACTTATCAATCCAATGATATATCCAGTCCTCAGGTTGTAGCTGGTTCTATCAAAACTGTTTTGGAAACGCTTAAAGCTTCAGGAGCCACAAAAGGAATTATAGCCAATATACCTTATGTTACTTCTATTCCTTATTTTACAACCGTGCCATATAATGCGATTCCTCTGACTGCTGCTAAGGCCCAGGCGCTAAATACTGGTCTTTATCAGCCTATGAAAAATGCACTTACCTATCTGGGATCCGGATCAAGATTAAATCTAGTAACAGCAGGTCAAAATCCAGTGCTAATCGTTGATAATAAACTTACTAATCTATCCGCACAACTTACTGCTGTGCTAACAGCTTCTGGTGTTCCTGCGACTAAAGCTGCTATGATAGGAAATGCATTTGGACAGGTAAGACAAGCGACTGCAGATGATTTGATATTACTTCCTGCCTCAAGTCTTCTTGGCATAGATGTAGCAACAGGAAAACCAGCTACAGACACATCTGAGTTTGTTTATGGAGCCTCTTATCCTATCGGGGATCAACTATCATTGACAAAAGATGAGTCGGCTAATGTGAAAACTGCAATAGATGCGTACAATTCACAAATTACTGCTCTGGCTTCTGCATACGGACTTGCTTTTGTAGATGCCAATGCCAAAATGGTTGAGCTGAATTCTGCATCTGGAATCCAATGGGACGGCGTTCGCTATTCTGCAAAATTTGTAACTGGAGGCGCCTTCTCTCTTGACGGTGTACACCTTACAGGACGTGGTTATGCTATTATTGCTAACGAGTTTTTAAAAGCAATCAATACTAAATACAAATCTAACCTACCAATGATTAGCCCAAATTCTTATTCTGGAGTTACGTTTCCTTAATCAGAAGTAGATAGAAGTAGATATATTATATGACCGTCTCATTTAGTTAATGAGGCGGTTTTTTATTGGTAATAAATATATTTTCAAAATATAAAATTTTGATTATTTTTACAAAATGCTTTCAAAAAGAGTCAAATACGCCATCAAAACTTTGCTTTTCCTTAACAGGACAAACAATGCTTCATTATTTTCCGCTAAAAAAATATCGGAGAACGAACGTATTCCGCTCAAATTTTTGGAACAAATCCTGCGTGAACTGAAGCAAAACAAAATTCTCAAAAGCGAAAGAGGTGCTGAAGGTGGTTACACTTTCATGAAAGACCCAGCCGATATCAAAGTTCTTGATGTTATCAGAATCGTTGACGGACCAGTCGCAATGTTGCCTTGTGCTTCTCTCAATTTTTATGAAAAATGTGCAGATTGTACAGACGAAGGAACTTGCGGCATCCGTAAATTATTGATTAATGTTCGCGACAGTATGCTCCCAATTTTGGATACAAGCATTGCCGATATGACCAAATCTGAGAATTGTCCTATCTGATGTTTACCGACGAATACTTTATGAAAATGGCTTTCCAGGAAGCTCAATTAGCTTTGGAAAAAGACGAAGTTCCGATTGGATGTGTCATCGTTTCGAACGACAGAGTGATTGCCAAATCACATAATCTTACAGAAACACTTACTGACGTTACGGCTCACGCAGAAATGCAAGCCATCACTTCTGCAGCTAATTTTCTTGGTGGGAAATACTTACAGAATTGTACTTTATATGTGACTTTGGAGCCTTGTGTGATGTGTTCCGGAGCTTTAGCCTGGTCACAGATTTCAAAAGTTGTGATTGGCGCAAGAGATGAACAAAGAGGCTTCATCAACAAAGGTTTATCTCTCCACCCTAAAACAGAGGTTGTAACGGGAATTTTGGAAAATGAATGTTCGGAGATTGTGAAAACTTTTTTCAAGAATAAGAGATAGCTCTACAACTCCTTCCCCAAAAAATACAATCCTTTCAGCGTATGCAAACGGTCTGCGACACTGATTTTGTCGGTCAGCGGTTTGTAGACGTGGCTAACGCCGCCAGTAGCAATCACAAAACATTGGTCATTCACCTCATCATTAATCCGGTCAATAAAACCTTCTACCATTCCAAGGAAGCCGTAAACCATTCCGCTTTGCATACAGGTGATTGTGTCCAATCCTAGAACTGATTTCGGTTTTACCAATTCAATTTCCGGTAGTTGCGCTGTTCCTTTTATCAAACTATTCAATGAAGTTATAATTCCCGGTGCGATGATAACGCCTAAAGTTTCTCCGTTCTCCGCCAGACAACTTGCTGTGAGCGCTGTTCCAAAATCCAAAATGATTTTTTTATTTCCAGGGTACAGATTGTGCGCTGCAACAAGATTCGCGTAGATATCTGTTCCCATCTGTTTAGATTTTGGAATCACTCCGGATGGCGTGTTTCTGTCAACAATTACCGGAATTTTCTGATGAATTTTCTTAATCGAACTCGCTACTACTTTTGTCAATTGTGGAACTACTGAACCGATAATGACTTTATCAATTTCTTGAACCTCAATTTTATAAGTCTGATAAAGCATCAGAATCTGAACAAAAAGCTCATCCGTCGTTTTATAAGGTTTGGTGTTGATGACCCAAGAGATGTCACAATTGTCATCATCAAACAATCCGAAACGGATATTGGTATTTCCTATATTGATTACAATGGAGTTCATTCTAATTTTGTTGTATTAATGCATTTGATGTAAAAGGTATTAATGACTTTCCAAAAAATCGTAGATACATTAATACTTTTTACATTTTACAATTATTTCACTTCCAAATAATTATCCTCAGGATTCACATCTGCTAATCTTTGGCTGAAATCAATTCCCATTGCTGATAACTGAGACTTGGTATAAGGAATTGTAAACGTGTACTCCTGCTGTGTCCAGGCCCAATAAGGCAAAGTCTGAATATTACCGTAAATGTCCTTCGTCTTCCAAACTCTGGTCAAATTCAATGGGATATTATAATTGATAACTTTTTTATCTTTTGTCAAAATACTGAAATCGATTGGCATCGGAACTCCTCCTTTATTCACCAAAGTAATTGTTGTTGATTGTGGATCATATTTCACATTCTTGATACCGTAATCAATAGTTTTGGTTGTATTAATCCAATAATGCTGGAACCATTTCAAATCCATTCCAGAAACCAATTGTGCAATGTGAATGAAATCTCTTTCTGTTGGATGTTTCATTGCCCACTCGTCGTAATATTTCAGCATAATTTTGCTCAGATTTTCTTCGCCAACGATGTAACCTAATTCTACTAAAAACGTTTCACCTTTGATATAACTTGCATAAGTGTAAGCTGTTCCGTTATCGTGATGGTCGCCCAACCAAACCGCTGGTTCTTCCTTTCCTGATTTGGCGAAATTAACATAAGCTTTTATTGCGCCAACAAATGGATTCGGTTGTGATTCTTTTGGCGGGAACAATCTGTAAGACACAAAATCTTCTGCATACTGCGTGAAACCTTCATCCATCCAAGGCCTTACACTTTCGTTGGTCGCTAACATTTGCTGAAACCAAGAGTGCGCACCT
The DNA here is from genome assembly GCF_003610695.1 of Epilithonimonas arachidiradicis. Taxonomy (GTDB): domain Bacteria; phylum Bacteroidota; class Bacteroidia; order Flavobacteriales; family Weeksellaceae; genus Epilithonimonas; species Epilithonimonas arachidiradicis. The sequence goes on from NZ_RAQH01000001.1 coordinate 162,662, forward strand.
TCGTGGAACATCAATCCAGAAAGTCCTTCAACAGAATTTGCTTCGCCGAGAATCATTGTGCACATCCCGTATTCCATTCCGCCATCACCACCTTGGATGAATGAGTAACTTGGCCATTTGTAACGTCCGAAAGTCGCATTCATCAATTGGTAATATTTGGTGATATAAGGTTTCATTTCCGACCAATATTTTGTTTTTTCAGATTTTTGGTAAACCAAATACACTTTTGGCCCATCCAAAATCGGGAAGCTTTCTACGGAATAATCTCTATCGGCTGCCCAAGCAAAATCCAATATATTTTTCGCTGTCCATTTCCAGGTCACTTTATTGGAAATATCCGCTTTTATGGTAGCGTTACTGTCATAACCCTTCACTTCTGTTGAGTTTTCAAGATTTCCACCAGCGCCGATGACGTAGTCTTTATCGATTTTGATATTCACTTCATAATCAGAAAACGGTGCGTGAAATTCTCTTCCCACGTAATCAAATGCTGCCCAGCCGTCATAATCGTATTCAGCAATTTTTGGGTACCATTGCGTCATCGTCATATCGACACCTTCACGATTGTTTCTTCCGGCTCTTCGGATTTGCATCGGAATATTAGCGTCCCATTCCATTGTGAAAGTGGTGGAAGAATTGGGTTTAATGGCTTCTGCCAAGAAAACTTTCATCACAGTTCCCTGAATCTCGAATTTCAAATCTTTTCCGTTTTGCTTTATCCAACGGATATTCTGTGCACCTTCTTCATTCTTTGGAATCTCGGACAATCTAGAAACTATAGTATTTCCGACTCTTTTTGCCAATCTTCCATCAGCATTCACACCCTGAGACTGCACACGCTGGTCCATCATAGAACCTGCTTTGAAGGCATTCCAATACAAATGAAAATAAGCCACTTTCAACTCATCCGGCGAATTATTTCTATAATCCAGAGTCTGTTTTCCCTGATACGTGAAATTGGCAGCATCCACATCAATATCCATTTTATATTTGGCATATTGCTGGTAATATGGCGTTTGCTGAGCCGACAAGATGAAAGAAAAAAGAATTGAGAATAGAGAGAATTTCAGTTTTTTCATAGATTCGTTTTTATCAACCCTTTCAGAGTTTTGAACTCTGAAAGGATTTTTATAATAATTTTACCAAAAATAGGAAGTTTTTGGTTAATGGCAAGTGGAAAGGTTGGGAAGGTTGGTTGTGATTGGAAATTTTGTAGATTTGATTTTTAATTTCGTTTATGAAAGAGAACGCTAATCAGATTTTCAAGTTTAATTGATTGTGAAAAACTTCGTTTAAAAAAGATTGGAAGCGGAAGGCGAAATAAGCAGCCCAAATTTTAATTAACCCTAAAAATCGGATAAAGACGATGCGTCTTTTCGTAATAGTCTGAATGTTTGTAAACCCAATCCAACTGTGCCTGTCCGTCTTCTGCCAATTTTGGATTAATGGATTTTTCCATTTCGAAAGCGGTTTTCAAAGCCTTGTTGTCTTTCAGAAGTTTGCTTGCTGTATCTTCGAAAACATAAGCCGAATAATATTCTTTCTGACCAAGAATTGCATCAAAGAAATTCCAGTTGAAGTAAGAATCCACTGCTTCCGGCTCCAAAGTTTCTAACAGAAATTTCACGCCCTCCTGATTGAGCGGAATGAGAAAATCTCCGGCTCGGAATTTGGTTTTTCCGGATTCTTTGGTCACAAATGTGTCGTAATGCAGATAATGACCTTCGTAAGGATTCGGAACGGTTTTGAAATCTTTGATTCTGTACTGCTCCACCACAATCGTAGAATCCTGTTTTATCGGCGTCATTTTGATTTGGTTGAGTTTCAGCAAATCAATGATTTTCCATTCAGATTGTGGAATGACGTAATATTTTGGAATCGTGATTTCTTTTGCCGGAACGTAAGTATTATAAAACTTGACAGGCTTTGAAAATTTGACATTCCTGTCGTACCAAAGTCTGTTTTTTCCGGAAATATCGCTTGGTTTATATTTAGCTTCGAAACCTTTGAAATCAATCGTTTCATATTTTGTAGAATCAAGCTTCCAGTCTAAAGCGTATCGGCTTCCGACTCTGTATTGTCTAAGATTTTCGACTCTTTTCTGCTGAATGGCTTTGTAATTTTCATCAATATAATTCAGGTTGTCAACCATATAATCGTAAGTGACTTTCACACGGTCTTTGTAAGGTTTCAACATATGCGTTTCCACAACCGTCCCGATAGAATTGAACAAAGTCGTGTAACCCGTCGCATATCTCGGAGAATCCACAAAAGCAGGAAAACCGTCATCCGGAACATCCCCGTGAATATTGACATAAGGAACGGAAATCACTCCTTTTTTCTCCATATTCTTGAGAAGTGTCTTTTGCATTTCGTCATTGAAATAATTGCCGAGAACATTTCCCAAACGTTCTTTGTTCGTGGAAATATAAGTGAAGGTATATTGATAATCTGCGCCGTTGCTAACGTGATTATCAATAAAAACATCAGGCTTCAACCACTGGAAAATCTGTTGGAAACTTCTGGAGTTTTTAGAATCAGTTTTGATGAAATCTCTATTCAAATCATAATTTCGAGCATTGCCACGGAAGCCATATTCTTCCGGACCGTTTTGATTAGCTCGGGAAAAACTTCCCCGGTTCAACATTCCGCTGACGTTGTAACTTGCAATGGCTGCGAAAATTACATTCTTCGGAGCTTTGATTTTTCCGGTTGCCAAATCTCGCATCAACATCATCGTCGCATCGATTCCGTCTGGTTCGCCTGGATGAATACCGTTATTCACAAACAAAACCGATTTTCCTTTTCTGGCTTCATCAAAATTTTTCCCAGATGGATTGAAAATCACAACATCAATCGGAGCGCCGTTATCATCTTCGCCTTGGATTTCATAACTGATTGATGGATACTGTTTTGATAATTCTAGATAGAATTTTCGCATCTCGTCAAAAGTTGTGGTTTGATTGCCGTTCCCTTTTTCGTAAGGTGTGAGGATTTGAGAATAACCGAAAATAGAAATTAGGATGAATAGGATTGAGAGATTTTTCATAGTACAAATGTAGAAAACTCGAGATTTACTAAAACAAAAATCCACAGAAAATTCTGCGGATTAATTATAAATTATGAATCTTTAAAAGATTTAGTTATTCAAAAGTAACTTTTATAAAAACTTTTTTTAAAACTCCATTTTTTTCAATTGAGTGTACTATTACTTTAGGTTTATATTTAGTGTGATAAAAGACTCTGCTATTAATCAATTTAACATATCCTAATTTAATATCGTCTTTATATAATGCGACAGCATATTTATCATAGGAATTGTCTTTTTCTAAAACAGATCTTAAAACATCTCCTTCATTTACTAAAGTACTTTCAATTTTAGTTGTTGACAACCCCGAAATTTCGGTGATAAAGCAAAGGTCTTTACGTGGATAAAAGTCTGCTAAAAATTCAAAATTATCTGTAGGAACAAGCCCTTGAGTCTTCGCCAATAGATAAAACGTATCATCTCTTTTACCAGGTTCAATCATCCAAAAATCATAGAAAAATTTGGAATCATTTCTTTCATTTTTAATCAACCTATGACCAAATATATCTAATACATTTGAATTATAAACTTTATTGACATCAGGAAAACCTTCGAAAAGAAGAAATCCACTCTTCTTAGCTTTTTCAACTCCTTTCTTAAGGTACTTAAATACAACCCCTTCTGATGAATTTTTTTTTATTATTCCAATCGGAATTCTACTTCCTCCTCTACCTGTTCTCCAAGTTAAATATATATTTTTAATTGATTTTTTCATAATAAAGAGAGCAGTTTTTTAATACGTAAATCTACAATTTTTCCAATTACTTCTTTCCTATCGTTTGTTAATTTATAGTCCTTACAAAAATCAGGCAAACTATCATCTATTTTATTTATTACTTCTTTTAAAGATTTTATATTATATATTTCTCTAATTTCTCTCAGCTTATTTGTGATTAAATCTTTATGCAAGGGCAACAAATTTTTTACAAGTTGGAAATGATTTATTTTGTTCCCCTCCCAATGAATTTCTGATTTACCTTTGTTAACGTACCTTTCTATTAATAAATCATCATTATTCATTTTAATAATTTCTTCTTCTAATTTTTCTCTTCCGAGACAACAACCTGAATCATAAATAGGAGAAAATTTTGTACTATTATTATTATTAATTCTTATAATACCAATATTCTTTCTCCTATTTTCTATCTCTTCTTTTCTTTTATTAATAAATAAATTTTTAACCTTTTCTACTAAATTCGATTCCGTAGTATTTTCTAATTTTCTTAAATCTTTTTCACTAACAGGAATTTCTATATATTCTCTTACAAATCCCCAATTTTCTTGATGACGATCTGAATTTCCAATAATGCAGTCGAATATAATTACATCAATCAAAGACGGAAGATGCATATCAATTTTATGATGAACTAAAGCTCTATTAATAAATTGAAATGTATAATTTTTTTTATCATTGACAGGGTCATAATTGGGTGAATATCCTTTTAGATAGGTAATTCCTTCTGTAAGTCTTTCTTTTTTTTCGTCGATCATTGACTTTGACAAACATCCTATTTTTTGAATATGATTAGAGTCATAGCCAATATTATAATCAAGCATATTAAATCCTAATAGTCGACCAATTTTAGAAGATATTATTTCAGACCAAAATTCCAAAGGATATCTTATGCTTCCGTCCGGAGCTTCTTTTGAACCCTTGAAATAAAAAATTTCCTCCTTATCATTTAAGGAAATAAATTTAGCTCTTGTGCCTCCTGTATTTACAAAATTCCTTTTTTGCCATAATGTAACGTCTGTAAAAGAAGGAATTAGATTTTGCATTAGAATATTATTTAGTCATTCAGCTTCAAAACCGCCATAAACGCTGACTGTGGAACCTCTACTCTACCAATCTGCTTCATCTTTTTCTTACCTTCTTTCTGTTTCTCAAGAAGTTTACGCTTTCTGGAAATATCACCTCCGTAACATTTGGCAGTAACATCTTTTCTTAACGCTTTGATGGTTTCTCTGGCGATAACTTTTGTTCCCAACGCCGCCTGAACAGCAATATCAAACTGTTGTCTCGGAATCAGCTCACGAAGTTTTTCACACATCTTTTTACCTATGTGATAAGCGTTGGAATCGTGAATCAAAGAAGACAAGGCATCCACCATATCGCCGTTAATCAGGATATCCATCTTCACCAACTTAGAAGCTCTGAACCCGATTGGATGATAATCGAAAGACGCATAACCTTTGGAAATAGATTTCAGTCTGTCATAGAAATCGAAAACAACCTCAGCCAAAGGCATATTGAAAATCAGTTCAACTCTTTCAGAGGTTAAATAACTTTGGTTCACGATCTCGCCACGCTTTTCGATACAAAGTGTCATTACAGAACCTACGAAATCCGATTTTGTAATGATAGAAGCCTTGATAAAAGGTTCTTCTACACGGTCCATTATCGATGGATCCATCATTTCTGACGGGTTATTGATTAAGATTGGAACTTCCGGCTCTTTTTTAGAATAACCAAAATAAGATACGTTCGGAACTGTCGTGATCACATTCATATTGAATTCTCTATCCAAACGTTCCTGGACGATTTCCATATGCAACATCCCCAGGAATCCGCACCGGAACCCGAAACCAAGAGCCGCCGAGCTTTCCGGTTCGAAAACCAAAGAAGCGTCATTTAGTCTTAATTTTTCAAGAGAGAATCTTAATTCTTCAAAATCCTCAGAATCGATTGGATAAATCCCCGCGAAAACCATTGGTTTCACTTCCTCAAAACCTTCAATTGGCCCGGCAGCAGGCTTGTTAAAAGAAGTGATTGTATCTCCAACTTTGACTTCACGAGCATCTTTGATACCCGAAACCAAATAGCCTACATCACCACATTCAACCGTTTTCTTCGGAACTTGTTTTAATTTTAAAGTTCCAACTTCATCAGCTCCATATTCTTTTCCTGTTGCGAAGAATTTGATTTTCTCGTTTTTAGTAATGCTTCCATTCACAACTTTGAAATAAGCCTCAATCCCTCTAAACGGATTGTAAACCGAATCAAATATCAAAGCCTGAAGTGGAGCATTAGGATCTCCAACCGGTGCCGGAATCCTTTCAACAATTTGTTCCAATAAATGATGAACGCCTTCACCTGTTTTTCCAGACACTCTCAAAACATCTTCATATTCGCAACCGATAAGATTCATAATCTCGTCAGTCACTTCTTCCGGGTTTGCAGAAGGAAGATCAATTTTATTCAGAATTGGAATAATGGTTAAATCATTTTCCAAAGCCAAATATAAGTTACTGATTGTCTGTGCCTGGATACTTTGTGCTGCATCTACAATCAAAAGCGCTCCTTCACAAGCAGCAATAGAACGGGAAACCTCATAAGAAAAGTCAACGTGTCCCGGTGTATCAATCAGATTAAGAACAAATTTTTCTCCTTTATATTCATAATCCATCTGGATTGCGTGAGACTTGATCGTAATGCCGCGTTCTTTCTCAAGATCCATATCGTCCAGCGTCTGAGACTGCAATTCTCTCTGCGTGACGGTGTTTGTATATTCCAAAAGACGATCTGCCAATGTACTCTTACCGTGATCGATATGTGCAATGATGCAGAAATTCCTGATATTCTTCATTTATAATTCTTGTAATTTGCAAAAATACATTTTTTTGCCGGATGATGGAAGATGGATATTAGATGATTGAGATTATTGAAATTAATTTCTGCATCAATCGTCCTGTCTTTTCTATTATTACAATAAACGTTAATCTTTCATAAAAAAAAGAGAATGATGAAAAAAGTTTTATTTTTGCAAATTATTAATATTCAATATTTCAGAATATTCTGACAATTGCTATGAAGAAATATATTAGTTTGCTGATGATGTCGGTGGTTTTGCTGTCTTGCAAAACAGAAATGGATAGGGCAATGAAGAGCGCTGACAAAGAGTTTATCTTGAAGGTTGCCAACGAAAAATTTGCTAAAAAGAAATGGAGCGATGCGCTTGCTTTATATGACAGATTGCCTAATCTTGTAGCTGGTACAGATGATGCACCGAATGTGGTTTTCAATTCTGCATACGCTAACTATTACGATAAGAACTACAGGCTGGCTGCGAACCAGTTTAAAAACTTTGTCATCAGTTTCCCTCAAGATCCGAGAAAAGAGGAAGCCGCTTATTTTTCTGCACTTTGTTATTACGAGGGATCTTTGGATTACAATCTGGATCAAAGCAATACCGAATCTGCCATTACAGAATTACAGAATTTTATCAACGATTATCCGGATTCTGAACGCTCCAAAAACATCAGCCAGATGATTGATGAACTAGGCTACAAGCTTGAGTTCAAAGCCTTTGAAAACGCAAAGCAATATTACAAGATGGGTGAGTACAAAGCAGCATCTGTAGCTTTTGAAAATGTTTTGGAAGATTTCCCAGCGACTAAATTGAGACCTCAGATCTACGATATCATTATGAAATCCAAATACGAGTTGGCCGTCAACTCTATCTATGATCTCAAAAAAGAAAGACTGGATGCTGCTGCAGCTTATGCGAAAAGAGTGGCAACAGAAATTCCTAATACCGAATATGCGAAAACAGCCAACGATCTCTACACAAAACTGGAAGATGAAAAAGTAAAATTTGCAAAACTCCAAGTAGAAGTTGAGAAAAGAAAAGCAGAATATGAGGCTAAAGTAAAAAATGCTGAAGCCAAAGAAATGGAGAAAAAAGAACTGGCTCAGGAAAAAAACCAGCTGAATATGGAAAAGGCTGCAGAACAAACCAGAAGAGACAGCGCCAAGATCAATTCGCCTGAACCTCAAGCTACTTTCAAATTTAAAAGATAATTACTATATTTGCATTCTCAAAAATAATTTCGCCCAATGAGTGTTAAAGATACAAAAGCTGAAGTAAGCACAATCACTTACGACAAAGATAAAATCGAAGAAAAAGTTGGTAGCATCTACGAGGCTATCGTGATTATGGGTAAAAGAGCAGAACAGATCAATGCTGAGATCCGCTCTGAACTTCATGGAAAATTGGATGAATTTGCAGTTCACAATTCTACTTTAGAAGAAGTTTTCGAAAACAGAGAACAAATCGAAATCTCTAAGCATTACGAAAAACTTCCAAAACCAACTTCTATCGCTCTTAAAGAATGGTTAGAAGATGAAATCTATTTCAGAAAAACTGAAGAAAAGAAATAATCTGCTGATTACAATATAAAAACCGTCTTGCTTATCGAGACGGTTTTTTTGTTTCTAAAATTATTAATACTTTCGTTAATAAAAATCAAAGCAAAATGAGCTTGCAAGGCAAAAAACTGATCTTAGGAATTACCGGCGGAATTGCTGCTTACAAAATGAATTATCTCGTTCGGGAACTCATAAAAGCCGGCGCCGAAGTCAAAGTTATTTTGACCAAATCTGCCGAAGATTTTGTTTCGCCACTGACATTCTCAACGCTTTCTAAGAATAAAGTTTACACCGGTTTTTACGACGACAACAAAACCTGGAATAACCATGTAGAACTGGCACTTTGGGCAGATCTCATTCTGATTGCGCCTTGTACCGCCAACACGCTTGCCAAAATATCCTACGGACTTTGCGACAATTTTTTGATGGCTGTTTATATGTCCGCAAAATGTCCTGTAGTTATTGCTCCTGCAATGGATCTCGATATGTATGTGCATCCAACAGTGACCAGAAATTTACAAACTGTGGAAAGTTTCGGGCATCAGATAATTCCTGCAGAATATGGTGAGCTGGCTAGCGGACTGGTTGGACAAGGAAGATTAGCTGAGCCTGAAACGATTTTTAAATTTATTCAAAATCAATTTGATTCTGAGCAAAATTTTGCCGGAAAAAAGTTCCTGATCACCGCTGGCCCGACCTACGAAAACATTGATCCTGTAAGGTTCATCGGCAATCACTCTTCTGGCAAAATGGGATTTGATCTCGCAAAGGAAGCCGCCAGAAGAGGCGCCGAAGTTATTTTGATTTCCGGTCCATCTTCTCAGAAAGTTGAGGACAAAAAAATTACACTTCATAAAGTTACCTCAGCACAGGAAATGTTTGATGAAGTTTTTAAATATTATGACAACATCGACGTGGCCATAATGAGCGCTGCGGTTGCAGATTATACCCCAAAAGTCAAAGCCACAGAAAAAATCAAGAAAAACGAGAACGAATTAACTATACAACTGGTTAAAAATCGAGACATTCTCCGAACGATGGGCGAGAAAAAGACACATCAGTTTTTGGTCGGCTTTGCACTTGAAACCCAGAATGAAGAGGAAAATGCGAAAGGAAAATTAGTCAAGAAAAACCTGGATATGATTGTCCTTAACTCTCTAAGAGATGAAGGTGCGGGCTTTGCCAATGCTACTAACAAAATCAAAATTTTCACCCCCGCTGAAGAGCAATCTTTTTCATTGAAATCCAAAGAAGAAGTCGCCCAAGATATTTTGAATTTTGTTGCGCAGAAATTGTAAGAAAAACAATTGCTTTTCCGTTATGATTTTATAAGGATTTTAGATGTCTATCTTTGGCAAAGATTCCTTATTTTTACAAACATTTTTATTTGGAATGAAAAAACTACTTTATATAATTTGTGCTTTACTTTTTGCTCAAACAGCATATTCTCAGGAGCTTTTGGCCACTGTACAAATTAACAGCCAACAGATTGCGGGAAGTAACACACAGGTTTTCAGAACTCTGGAAAAATCTTTGCGTGACTTCATCAACAATACAAGCTGGACGGGGAAAAAGCTTCAAAATTTTGAAAAGGTAAAGTGCAATTTTGCTTTGGTTATCTCGGAACGTCCAAGTAACAATACCTTCAAAGGATCACTGGTGGTTCAGGCGACACGTCCGGTTTTTAACTCTCAATACGAGACCCCTTTGATGAACATCAACGATACGAATTTCACTTTCGAATATAATGAAAATGAGAATCTTATATTCAATGAGAGACAATTCTCCGGTAAAAACCTTATCGATGTCATCAGTTTTTACATCTATGTGATTTTAGGTTATGATGGAGACAGCTTTCAGCTCAAAGGCGGACAGCCCTGGTTTGACAAAGCATTCAAAATTGCTCAAAACTCCCAGAATCAAAATTATGAAGGTTGGAACGCCATCGAAAGTCAAAGAAACAGAGGTGCGCTGATCTCCGGACTTCAAAACGAAAATACATCTACGCTGAGAACGGTTTATTACAGCTACCACAGATCCGGGCTGGACAATCTGGCTAAGCAGGACCAAAACCCGGCAAAAAAAACCATCGCAGAATCTTTGTTGCAATTAAAATTCTATGAGAATAATTTCCAGATGAATTATCCTTTCAATGTTTTTCTGGATACCAAAAGCACGGAGATTTTCAACATTTTCAATACAGGCGCCAACACTTCTGTCAACATCAGCGAGCTTAGAACAATGATGAGCACCTTCGCTCCAAAAGATATTGATACCAAATGGGACAAATGGAAATAATAATTTTTAATTCCTAATTATTAATTGTTACTTTCATTATGTTGTCAAGGATTTTTATACAGAATTTCGCCTTAATTGACCGGCTGGAAATCGATCTCAAAAATGGGCTGCAAGTCATTACCGGAGAAACAGGCGCGGGAAAATCCATTATTCTCGGCGCGCTCCGCTTGATTATGGGAGAAAGAGCCGACGTGAAATCTTTTGCTAAATCTGATGCTAAAAGTATCGTAGAAACCGAGTTCCAAATCACTGAAAACTTCAAAGTTTTTTTTGAAGAAAATGATCTGGATTACGAAGCACAATCCATCATCCGAAGAGAGATTCTCCCAAACGGAAAATCCCGGGCTTTTATCAACGATGTTCCCGTAACACTGGATATTCTGAAAGAATTGTCATCAAAACTGATTGATATCCATTCCCAATTTGAAACGTCTAATCTTTTTACCGAGCAATTCCAATTTGGAATTCTGGACGGATTGGCAAAAAATAAAACGTTATTAGCTGATTATCAAAGTCAATATTTCGGTTATCAAAATACAAAACGAGAGATTGAGCAACTGAAATCTGCGCTGGCTGAGAATAATAAGGAATCTGATTACAAGAACTTTTTGTTGGCTGAATTGGAAGAAGCCCAACTTGAAAATATTGATTTTGAGGAATTGCAAAATCAGCTGAATACTCAGGAAAATGCAGAACAAATCAGTGAACAGCTTTCTCAAAGCCTTTCAAAACTTAATCAGGAAGATTTCGGAATTTTAAGCAGTTTGTTTGATGTTAAAAATAAGATGCAGAAATTGTCCGAATTATCTTCTGAATATGAAGAAATTAGCCAACGTTTGGAAGCTTCTTATCTTGAACTTAAGGACATTAATGCCGAGATAGAAAGCAAGGCTGACAATCTTGAGATCAATCCGGTTTTGCTTCAACAATTGTTGACATCCATTAATAAAATCAATGCACTGTTTCTGAAACATCAGGTTGATAGTATTGAGGGATTATTAAAGATAAAAGAAGAATTATCTTCCAGTCAAAGTTCTCTCGAAACGATCGAAATCCAAATTGAAGAGAAAGAAAATCAGCTTAAATTAATAGAAGCTCAATTGGCTTCTTTGAGTAAAAAACTCTCTGAAAACCGAATTAAATTTTCCGGAAATTTAGAAAATAAAGCCAAAGAAATTTTCGCTCAATTAGGTTTGGAAAAGGCCATTTTAAAGATTGATTTGTCAGATTCTGCAACTTACAATCTTCACGGGAAAAATAATATTCAGATTTTGTTTCAGGCTAATTCCGGTTTTCCTTTGAAACCAATCCAAGGAGCAGTTTCCGGAGGAGAACGTTCCAGAGTCATGCTGGCCATCAAAAAAATAATGGCTGAGAATAATGCGCTTCCGACTTTAATCCTTGATGAAATTGACACTGGTGTTTCCGGAAGAATTGCCGAAGAAATGGGAAAACTGATGAAGGAAATGTCGCAGGATCTGCAACTCATCGTGATTACGCATCTTGCACAAGTTGCAGCCAAAGGAAACCAGAATTATAAAGTGGTGAAATTTGATGAAAATGGAATTACCAAAACTACGATTGTAGAGCTTTCAGAAGATGACAAACTGAATGAAATTGCACAGCTGATTTCCGGTTCAAAAATTACCGAGGCTGCGATTTCTCAGGCTAAGGAATTGATTGGATAATTTATTGTTGTTGATTCAGCTCCAACAAAGGATCGATATATTCTCTATCGTTGCTCAATCTCGGAACTTTGTTTTGTCCGCCCAATTTTCCTCGGCTTGCCATCCATTCATAAAATAAATTAGGCTTCGCAGTATGAATGATTGGTTTTCTCAACGTAATATCATTGTAACGTTTCGCCTCGTAATCGGAATTCAAAGTTTTGAGCGTTTTGTCAAAAACTTCGGTAAATTCATCAATACAACTTGGTTGTTTGGTAAATTCGAAAATCCATTCGTGACAACCCTTACTATTATTGGTCATAAAAACCGGAGCACCTGTATAATCAGAAATACTCGCATTGAGGTTTTCACAAGCTATCTTAAGTGCAGTTTCCACATTATCAATCATCAATTCTTCTCCAAAAGCGTTGATGTAATGTTTGGTTCTGCCGGAAACTTTAATTCGGTAAGGTTTGATGGATGTGAACTTAACCGTATCGCCAATCAGATAACGCCAAAGTCCACCATTAGTCGTGATGACAACTGCGTAGTTTTTATTGATTTCCACTTCAGAAATTGGGATAGCGTTTCTGCTTCCGGAATAATATTCGTCCATTGGAATGAATTCGTAGAAAATACCGTAATCTAACATCAGTAACATCTCATCGCTTCCAGCCTGATCTTGTATCCCGAAAAAACCTTCCGAAGCATTGTAGATCTCATAATATCGGATGTCTTTCCCAATGATATCTTTATATTGATTTTTATAAGGCTTAAAGCTAATTCCACCGTGGAAAAAGACTTCTAAATTGGGCCAGAGTTCTCCGATGTTATTTTTGCCAGTCTCTTGCAATGTCCTTTGCAAAAGTACCATCATCCAGCTCGGAACGCCCGTTAAGCTTCCCACATCTTCGTTCTTCACCTCACTAATGATTGCTTTCATCTTACTTTCCCACTCGGACATCAACGACGTTTTTTTACTCGGTGTATTGATAATCTCTACCCAGAAAGGAAGATTCTCAATCAGAATCGCCGACAGATCTCCGAATTTCGTATTGAAATCCCGATAGATTTCAGCACTTCCTCCCAGTCTGAGGTTTTTGTGTTGGAACAGTTCACTTTCCGGATGATTGTTCACATAGAGCGCCACCATATCTTTCCCAGCCTTGTAATGGCAATCCTCAAGACTCTCTGTTGTAATCGGGATATATTTGCTTTTGGCATTGGTTGTTCCGGAAGATTTGGCAAACTGCTTTATCACTCCGGGCCAGAAAACATCTTTGTGTCCTTGTCTAGCTCTTTCTATGTAAGGTTCGAAATCCTCATAACAAACAATAGGAACTTTTCTCTGAAAATCTTTATAATTGGCAATGGTACTGAAGCCATACTTCTGTCCATATTCGGTTTCTTCTGCATGGAAAAGCTGAGAAAACAAAAGCCCTTCCTGCGTTTCCACAGGATACTTTATAAAATGTTCAATCTGATCCATCCGCTGAAGGATAAACCAATTGACGACCGTATTAAAAAGTGCTTTCGTTGCCATTCTTCACAAATATAATAAATTTTGAGAATGGAAAAGAGATTGATGAATCGAAACCAGAAATTATTGATCTGATGCCGAATCGTCGTACTGCTGAATTGACTGCTTCAGTGTTTCTTTGATCTTCTCTATTAGGCTTTTAGGTTGAGTCACTTTAACCTGATTTCCATAAGATAAAATCTCCTGTATAAAATCATAAGTCGGATAGAGATCATAGGTAAAATAAACAGATTTTTCCGTTTCCTTCTCGATCTGCTGGGAATGATGAAGCGGCGAGCTCTTGAGATATTCTGCCTGCTCTTTGGTAGACTTGATGACGACTTTTTCCGGCTCCTCTTCCAGATTCATAATTCCGAAAGCATTTTTGAAGTGGTCCTTCAAATTAAATCGCTGCTGAAGTTTGAAGCCAGCTTTGCTAACCTCCAAATCACTAATACGGTCTAAGCCGAAAGCTTTCAACTTCTCATCTTTGGTATCCAGAGCAATGAGATACCAACGGTCTTTGGATTCTTTGAGAGCATACGGATGAACCTTTCTGGAAGTGATACTTTGATCTTTATATTTGAAATGTTGGAACTCCAGAATTCTCTTGTTCCTGATAGCAAAAAGCAGGTCATAAAAGTTCTGAATACCTCTGGGCGTTCGTGTTTCCGGATAAACAAACTGTGCAAGATCGGGCTGGGAGTTGACGGCATTCATAATCTGGAAAGATTCTAACAGACGCTGATTATACTCGTCGACTTCCATTACCGGGCGGCTCTCTATATAATACCTGTTATCGCCTTTTTTCTTGTTATGAATATCAAAATTGAAAAGATTTGCGATGTCCTTGATATCTCTCTGCAAAGTTCGAATGGAATAGCTCACAATGTTGGCATCCTGAAACTCAAAAGAGTTAAGGAGATAGGATTCTATCTCTGGATAGGTTGCCGGTGAACGCTCCAGTCTCTTGATGATGAGGGCATATCTGGTTAAATAGAAATCTTTTTTCATTGATGGTTCTAAGGATATTTCGTTTTTAAGTTTTGTTACACAAATATAAATTCTAAATGCGACAAAAGGTGTCGTGTTTTGGATTTGTGGATAAGTTTTGTGTTACTTTTTCTCCAACAACTGGGCGGTCAACGCTTTGAGTTCTTTGTATGGAATGTTTGCTAAAGAATCTTTTATACTTGCTTGGGAAGTCTCTTCTTTTCTCAGATTATTGAGTGGATGTGTCTCGGAAAGAATCGTTTGAGAGTCTGGAGTGTAGGATAGTAAATCATTGGGCTCGCAGATGAGGACCCTGCAAAGCAGTTCTATATGGTCTAAGCGAAAGACGCGGGTCTTGCTGCTGAGAATGTTATGGGCTGTTGCGCGGGAAATGCCGGCTTTTACAAGATAGGTATATGGTCTTTCTATGCCGCGGGCTTCGAAGATGGGTTTGAGGTTGAGATTTAGCATTGTGTGTTTTTGTTTAAAGATAGTAAGATTGTTTTATATGTTGATCATTGTTTTGGTTTTTGGTATCCCATTATTGCAAATGAAAATAAAAGTGATGAAAGTGAAAACTAAATTGATGTAATGGAAAATAATATTGAGACAATATAAAATTATATCGACATTATGTAAAACAAAGTTGATGTAAGTGATAATAGAGTTAAGGGAATGGAAAATATTTATGTGAGAATGGAAAACAACATTGTAATAAATGAAAACTAAGACGTTACAATGTAAAATAGACATATCCTAAATTACACTTTTCTATAAATCAAAGATATCTTGCAGTGGCACCAAAACTCGTCATGATAAAATTTATATTTTATTTTTAATTAATTTTTCAGCGATTTGATTCAGCAATTCATTGTTCTCTTCCACATAACACAAACCTGCCTGTATCAAGGCTTCAATGTTTTTCTTCTTGACATTATCCATCTCAGGCGAAGCGGTTTTCAAGGAAGGATTGATTCTGTAATAATTCTGCCTGTTTCGTTTTCCCAAAGTCATAAACATTTGGTTCAATTGATAATCCACGGTCTCTGCATTGGCAGAAAGTAGAATATCAATGATTGGTTCTATCCAGGCTAGTTTACCAGCATTTTTATATTTATTAATGCGATAAGATTTCATTTCGGCACCAGTTCCCAGAGAAACGATCATCATATCATTCACTGTAGGATAATTGGGTTTTTCACGATTTTCAAATAGATCTGCAAAGGGAATTTTTCTGGCTTCTGCATAAGCACATAGAGCGGGATTATTGGCAAACATTCCGCCATCTATCAAACTAAAATTCTGTCCATAAGAAGACCTGATCTGAGCCGGAGAAAAATATGTTGGTGCCGCTGAAGTAGCTCTGCAAATATCTTTGACAAGAAAGTTCTGCTGGCTTTGCTTAGCATTGATTGTATTGAAGAGTTTTGCTTTTCTATTCTCGATATCGTAGCTGGTAATGAGCGAAGGTTTTATAAAATCTTTAAGTTCCAAATCTCCAAAAAAATCACTCAATTGTCTTTCCAAATTGTCCTGCGAAATTTTCTCACTAAACAAACCAAATGGATTAAAAAGATTTTCCCATAAAGAAACAGTGAAGATGTCTTCGCCTTTTTCCGTATAAAGTTCAAATGCTTTTTTGATGGAATATTTGGCTTTTTTATTGTCATCCGGATAAAGAAGAACAGAGGCTAGGATCCCGCCTGTACTGCTTCCCGCAATCATATCAAAATAATCTCCGAGCTTGGCATTCGGATGATCTTTTTGTTGTAAAATTTCTTCGAGATAGCGGAGAATGATGCAGGAAATAATTCCCCGGATTCCGCCACCGTCTAATGAGAGTATTGTGATCTTTTTCATCTGTAAAATATTATTGTTTTAAATGCCAGATGAAACGTTGTCCGTTCCATTTGCTTCGATTTGATATTACAAATGTAGATGCGGGTAGCGACAGAACTCGACGTGATAAAATTGAATTTAAAAAATAATATAACCTGCTTTATCCTTCGGAAGCTTGATGAGATTTCTCCAGTTGATTTCCAGTTCTCCTTTTTTAGTTTTAAGCAGTTTCTTTTCAAAATGAGGAAGATCTTTGAATGTTTTCCAGTTGCCGCCCCAATCCCAGCCATTTTTTGCGAAAATCTTAACACACTCATACCAATCCGCAATCTTATCATTATCCCAATCTTTTGCGGTATCCCAGCTGGCTGTTTTACCATCAATCATAAGACAGATATCCACGGCTAATCCATAGTTATGAATGCTTTGTCCTCCTTTTGCATTGGTTACTTTTTTGCCGGGTTTTGTTCTTCCGATGGCATAGAGTTTTTCCTGTTCTTCAAAACTTCTCAAGCCTTGTGTAATTCGGATTTTTGCTCTTCCAGTAAGTGCCAGATCACATTCTCTGATAATATTAGTTACCTCATCTCGAACCGATGGGTGAAGTTTCTGAATTCTTTGTTGAGTAATATTGTCCATAATCTAATATATTTATGAACAAATCTAAAATTAGGGAACGCCAAAGCTTGACGTAATAAATTAATTCAAATAAAAAAGAATCCCTTAAAAAGGGATTCTTAGTATATCATTAATAAAAAAACTATTTTTTAACAATTTTTTTGCTTATGATCCCTGATTTAGTTTCGATAGAAACAGTATAAATTCCTTTTTCAAGATTAGAAACATCGAATTTATTATTTACAGATTCAAAATTAGATTTTATCATTTTTCCTGATAGATCATAAATATTAACACTCACAATATCACTTATATCACTAATTGTAAAATAATCTGCTGTAGGGTTAGGGTATAAGATCAAATCTTTTTTGTTAACCTCATTGACGGCAATCAATGGAGTAATAAATACATCAATATCGTCAATACTAAGTAGGTTTCCATTTGTATAATCATTTACCCAAGCTAAGTAAATAGTTTTTCCAGCATAACTAGATAAATTAACACCATATGGCTCAGTTTGCTCTGAAATAGAAACATTAGGAGCGTGATCTATGATCTGAATATTATTAAAAGATTCTTTTGCTGTATTGGTTGTAGAAATTTTTAGTTTGAAACCGTCATTATAGGGACTTGTGTCGTGAGATCTTGCAAAAAATGAGAGAATAGCAGCATCATTCGAGGGCAGGGTAATTGGTGGCGAAATCAACCATCTATCTGCTTGTGTTACAGATGTAAACCAAGATGGAGAAGAAGCGACGTGGTTACCACTCTCTACTTCCCAATTCACAATATTCCAAGCATTTGGAAACAATGTAGCGTAGGTACCGTATGGTGTATTGCTATCATTATACATAACCCAACCTGCATCCTGTAGAGAAGTTATTTCTTCAAAGCTTTCTTTGTAAATGGAAACACTTGCCTGACCACTTGCCAGTAGTGAAGCGAATAAAATAGAGAATAAAAGTTTTTTCATAGTTAAAATTATTTATTGATATAAAGATAAAAAAAAAGCCGCAGGAAATTCCTACGGCTTGTATATCAATAATAATTGATTAATTATTCTGCTGAAGTTGCTTCTGGCGTAGCTTCTGCTGCACCTTCTGTTCCTTCTACTTCGTCATCATCGTCATCTGCTGCAGATGCTCCTCCTTTCATTGCATTTCTAGACATCTTAACAGCTACAATAACTGCATTATCTGGGTGCATAAAAGTATAAGAATCATTTTTAAGAGCCTCAACATAGAATTTGTTACCAATTCTCAACGGTGTTACGTCAACAACGATTTCATCTGGCAAGTTTGCAGGAATCGCTTTTACTTTCAATTTTCTGAAAGTTTGTCTAAGAACACCACCAGCAACAACACCTCTTGAACGACCAGTGATTCTTACAGGAACTTCCATAATTACCGGCTTGTCGTCTGATAATTGATAGAAATCCACGTGTAGGATTCTGTCTGTGATCGGGTGAAATTGGATATCCTGAAGAACAGCAGGAATTGTTTGTCCGTCAACCTCAATAGATACCGTGTGTGCTTCAGGAGTATATACCAAACCTTTGAAAGATTTTTCTTCAGTAGAAAAATTCAACGGCTCTTTGCCTCCGTAAACAACACAAGGAACTAATTCAGCATCACGTAAAGCTTTTGTAGACTTTTTGCCCACGCTTTCTCTTTTTGTACCTTGAATTGTAATTGATTTCATTATAAAATGATTAAAATTTGAGGTTGCAAATATATAATTTTTTTCTTAGATAATGAATTTATCACTAATTGATTTGTGTTCGTGTACGCTATTCATCACATCAGCAAATAAGGATGCGCAGGAAAGCACCTTTATTTTGGAGGATTTATCCGTTTTTTGAGGGATAGAATCTGTTACTATAACTTCTAATAATTTAGAATTTTCGATATTTTCATAAGCTTTACCCGAAAGAACGCCGTGTGTTGCCATTGCTCTTACAGATCTCGCTCCTTTTTCCATTAAGATATCCGCTGCTTTACAAAGTGTTCCAGCCGTGTCAATCATATCATCAATAAGAATCACATTTTTATCCTTAACATCCCCAATCAGAAACATCTCTTCAACCACATTGGCTTTTTTTCTTTCCTTATAACAGATCACGACATCCGCGCCCAGATGACCTGCATAGTTTTTCGCTCTTTTTGCCCCGCCCATATCCGGTGATGCGATGGTAAGATTATCCAAATTAAGTGACTGAATATAGTCCACGAAAATAGTAGAAGCATAAAGATGATCTACAGGAATCTCGAAGAAACCCTGGATCTGATCTGCATGGAGATCCATCGTCATAATTCTTGTAGCGCCTGCAGCTGTTAAAAGATTGGCAACTAACTTTGCTCCGATTGGTGCTCTCGGTTTATCTTTTCTGTCTTGTCTTGCTAATCCGTAATAAGGAATCACCACTGTGATATTTTTGGCAGATGCTCTTTTAGCCGCATCGATCATTAATAACAATTCCAAAAGGTTGTCTGCCGGAGGAAAGGTGGATGCGATAAGAAAAACCCGGCTTCCTCTTACAGATTGTTCCAAAACCGGCTCAAATTCTCCGTCGCTGAAATGCTGAATATTGATTTTTCCCAGTGGCTGCCCATAGCACTGAGCAATTTTTTCTGCCAACTCGTGGCTGGTTCTCGTAGAAAACAAATAACTTGCTTGATCTGACATTTTTACTTTTTTGCAAATTTAAAAAATAATGAAAAGCCTGAAAGTCAATTTATGAACTTTTCATCGATTCTTTTTCGGCAGTTATTAATCAAATGTCCGTCAACTGCCTTTAACATTGGCTTTAACTCACGTCAGCCGACTGATTATTTCATAAAAAAAACCAGAACATTTCTGTTCTGGTTCTGTGTATTTGGATTAGCAATACTCATCGAAAGCGGCCTGAAGGTTCGCAGCAATTGCGCCTGCAGGATTACCCTCGATGTGGTGTCTTTCTAACATATGCACCAACTCACCATCTTTGAAAAGTGCCACAGCTGGCGAACTTGGTGGAAAAGGCGCTAATAATTTTCTGGCTTCTGCAACGGCTTCTGTATCAAAACCTGCGAAAGCGGTCACCAAATGGTCTGGCTTTTTCTCACCTGTCAAAGAGTACAAAACGCCTGGTCTTGCTGCCCCTGCCGCACATCCGCAAACAGAGTTGATAACTAATAAAGTGGTACCGCTTTGCTTAAGCGCTTCGTCAACTTGTGCTGGCGTTGTAAGGTCTTCAAAACCTTTATCTGTAAGTTCTGCCTTCATTGGCAATACTAAATCTGCTGGATACATATTAAATATATTTTAGGTTAATTCGAATTGCAAATTTAATCAAATAATATTTTGATTATCTGATCAATCATTCTATTAAAATTATACCAAATATCTATTGCGCCATTTTGACTGAAATTTCAAAATAAAAACCTCGAATCCGAAAATCCGAGGCTTTAATCAAATCGATATGCAAATTAAGTATATCCTTTTTAGTTTGGAAGATGGAGGATGGATGTCGGAAGAAAACTTCCCGCATGTGACTTTCCGCTTCCAGCAATTTAGGAAAGTAGCTTCTTAACCATTTCGGAAATGCTCTTTCCGTCTGATTTTCCGGCTAATGCTTTAGAAGCAACGCCCATTACTTTTCCTAAATCTTTTAGAGATTCTGCTCCGGTTTCAGAAATAATTCTCTTGATTTCTGATTCCAATTCTTCTGCAGACAATTGTTTTGGAAGAAATTTCTCAATCACTTTGGACTGTGCTTCTTCCACTTCAGCAAGGTCTGTTCTTCCCTGGGCCATAAATTGCTCATAAGAATCT
This sequence comes from Epilithonimonas arachidiradicis, assembly GCF_003610695.1. GTDB lineage: Bacteria > Bacteroidota > Bacteroidia > Flavobacteriales > Weeksellaceae > Epilithonimonas > Epilithonimonas arachidiradicis. The sequence goes on from NZ_RAQH01000001.1 coordinate 183,646, forward strand.
TTCCTCTGTTTGATCATTCTTTGCAAAATCGCAATCTCTTGTTCTTCTGAAACTTCAGCACCTCTGGCTTCGGTTTGTAGTAAAAGAATCTGCGCTTTCACTGCACGAAGAGAATCCAGAGCCACACGGTTTTTTTCTCTCATCGCCGTTTTTATGGCTTCGCTTATTATAGTTTCTAAACTCATTTTAATAATTTTAAAATGTGTTAATGTGTTAATTTGACAATTGCAATTCGAAAATCATCTCATTATCAAATATTCACATTATCACATTATTAATCTACATCTTTATTAAGAAAACGGTTTTCTCTCAGTTGCATACTTCCGTTATTATCAGACAAATAAGTGTTGATATTCTGGTCTGATGCATTAGAACCATCGATATTGATGTTCTTTCTCTTGAAAGCCGGAACTGTTTCAAAAACATTCTCATTATCCAATTGCTGGTAACGGGAATTGAACTCTCTCAACTTGTTTCTTCTTTCCATAGCTTTTGAAGAATCCGGAGTTTTGTTGAAAAACGTAAATCCACTTTCAGTTTCCTGAACTGGTTCAGATTTTTTCTCTTCTACAATTTCTTCCTTAGTTTCTACAGCGAAAGAAAATCTTGTTGGTTCTTCAACTTTTTCTTCGATGATGTCGTTAACGATTTCTTCTCTGACTGGAGTTTCTTCAATTACCGAATCTTTGATTTCAGAAATAACTTGTTTTTCAATTACCGGAAATTCTTCTTCAACGGCAGGCTCATTGATTGTGAAAGTTACTTCAACAGGCTTCTCGATTTCCTCTTCTTTGAAAGATGCTTTTGGCTTGTCTTCTACTTCGAAAGAAAAAGATTGCGCTTCCAAATCTACTTCTTCATAACTCTCTTCCTCGAAAGTGAAAAGGTTGTATTCTTGTTTTCCGTTATTAGAATTATAATCATTTGAGAAATCCATGATTTCCTCGTTTTCGATGATTTCGATTTCTGTCATTGGCTCTTCTACAAGACTTTCCGCAACCGAATTAGTTGGGAAATTAGAAGTTCCAAAATCGTCATCATCTTCTAAACGAAAAAAATTCTTTCCCGATTCTGTCTGATGTTTAGTTTCTTCCTGAGCTCTGCTTTTGAACGGAGATTCTCTATGTCTGGAAGGACTTGGTCTGTCTTCCAAAGAATATTTAATAGTTTCAGTTACACCAGAATGTTTTTTGTTGTCGTTTGAAAAACCAGTTGCAATTACCAAAACGCTTACTGCATCGCCTAATTCTTCATCAGAACCAACTCCAAAAATAATGTCAGCCGTGTTTCCAGCTTCCTTCTGGATGTGGTCCATAATCACTCCGATTTCGTCCATTGTTACCTCAGTCGCACCACTTCTAATTAACAATAGAACATTTTTTGCACCGGTGATTTTGTTATCATTCAATAACGGAGAATCCAATGCTTTTTTAACCGCTTCTTCCGCTTTGTTTTCACCACTAGCGATTCCAGTTGACATCAATGCAGTTCCGGAATTAGCCAATACAGATTTCGCATCACGGAAGTCAATATTAACATCAAAATAACCTGTAATCACTTCTGCCATTCCTTTTGCAGCGTTGGTCAAAACTTCATCGGCTTTTGAGAAACCTTGTTTGAAACCAAGGTTTCCGAATTGCTGTCTCAATTTATCATTATTAATGACAATTAAAGAATCAACATTATTTCTCAATTTTTCCAAACCTAATTCAGCCTGGTCCAATCTTCTTTTTCCTTCAAAACTAAAAGGTACGGTTACGATTCCAACAGTCAGAATCCCCATTTCCTTAGCCACTTTTGCAATCACAGGTGCAGCACCGGTTCCGGTTCCGCCGCCCATTCCGGCTGTGATGAAAACCATTTTGGTGTTCTGTCCCATTGATGCTTTGATATCATCAATGCTTTCAATAGCCGCTTTTTCGCCAACTTCCGGGTCAGCGCCTGCGCCAAGGCCTTCGGTCATTGTTACGCCCAACTGAACTTTGTTAGCAACAGGATTGTTATCAAGTGTCTGTGCATCGGTGTTGCAAATCACGAAGTCCACTCCATAAATTCCTTTCTCGTACATATGCTTCAAAGCGTTGTTTCCGCCGCCGCCAACACCGATTACTTTAATAATTGAAGAATTGCCTTTTGGTAAATCAAATGAGAATCCCTGTGTATTATTTATATTATCCATTGTATTAATTTTTCAAATTTAAAAATGACTGATAGCAATTATTCTTCAACTTCCTCGAAGAATTTTTTCACTTTGTCTAAAATCGACTGACCAAAAGTCGGTTTGTTTCTTCTAGCTTCTTCTTTTGGTTTTGCAACTTCTTCTATCTGCTGAATCTGTTGGGGTTTCTCAACTTCGGTAGTTGGCTGAGGTGCAACCGGTTCTGCTTTTGCTACAGCTTCTTCGATAATCTCTTCTTCTTCTGTTGGAAGGATTTTTTTATCTCTGATTTTAAGACTTTCCATCAATAAGCCGATCGACGTTGCAAATTCCGGTCCTTTCAGATATTGGTTTTTGTCATTCGCTACATATTCATTAGCAAAACCAATTCTGCTGTCGAAACCTGTAGTGTAATTTGCTAACTGACGAAGGTTTCTCAAGTTGGAACCACCACCAGTCAAAACGATTCCTGCAATCAGTTTTTTCTTTTGTTCGAATGCGCCGTAAGCTTTCAATTCAGTATTTACCATTTCAAGAATTTCTTCAACTCTTGCATTGATAATCTGAGCCAAAACTTTCAATGAAATCTCTTTGTCCGGACGGCCGTGCAATCCTGGGATTGTCACGTAAGTACTGTCTTTTTCCAATTCCGGAACAGATGAACCGAACTTCACTTTCAGTTGTTCTGCATGTTTCTCGATGATTGAACATCCTTCCTTAATATCATCGGTGATAATTCCACCACCGTAAGGAATCACGCAAGTATGTCTAATGATGTTGTCTTTAAAAATTGCGATATCCGTAGTTCCACCGCCGATATCAACAATCGCAACACCAGCTTCTTTTTCTTCTTTTGTAAGAACTGCTTCAGACGATGCCAAAGGTTCCAAGGTCAAAGCTTCCATTTCCAGACCAGCTTCGCGAACACATCTGGCAATATTTCTGATAGAACCCATCTGTCCCACAACAACGTGGAAATTAGCTTCTAATCTTTTGCCGTGCATCCCGACCGGTTCTTGGATTTCGCCTTCAGAATCTACTTTGTATTCCTGAGGCAAAACGTGGATGATTTCTTCGCCAGGCAACATCACCAATTTCTTCACCTGGTCTTTTAGTTTCTCGATATCATCTTCCGTGATGTATCTATCCGGATGCTCTCTCATGATGTAATCCGAATGCTGGAGAGAACGGATATGTTTTCCTGCAATCCCGACAGTTACCTTGTGGATAGGAACGCCAGCGCTGGATTGCGCTTCTGCAACTGCAGTTTTGATGGAATTGATAGTTTGGGAAATGTTGTTCACGATTCCTTTGTGAACACCAAGACTTTTAGCCTTCCCAACGCCCAGGATTTCGATTTTCCCGTGAGCGTTACGTCTTCCGACAATGGCGACAATCTTAGTTGTCCCAATGTCCAGACCTACTGAATACTCTTGATTTTCCATTATATGCTCGATTTGATTTTTTTAATTTTTAACGCAAAGTCCGCAAAGTTTTGTTTTACCATTATTATGCTTTTAAGCTCGCAAAGGCTTTTTACTCAGCTAAGACTTTATTTATATCTAATTTATTCTACTACTACTTTTGCTTTTTTCTTTTTATCAGAAGACGATTTGGAAGTGGTTTCCTTTTTCTTTTCCGAAGATTTTTTCGGTTCCGGTTTCTTCTCTACTTTTTTAGGTTTGGAAGATTCCTTTTTTACTTCTGATTTTTTAGGTTCAGTTTTTTTTATTTCTTTTTTCGGTTCCGGTTTGGGCTCCGCTTTTTTAGTTTCTGTTTTTACCGGAACTGACGCTAATAATTGCGTCGGTTTTTCTTCCGGTTTTGTGATTTCAATTTTTGGTGCATTTCTCAGAATACTGTCGTTTTCTTTGAAATAAGGGTTCAGTGTTGTTACAATCTGGTTATTGTATTTAACCGAAATCTTTTTGTACTTATTCGGATTCTGATAAACCAGATATTTCTCTACAAAAGTTTTAAATCCTTTAACCTTGAAATCAATATTTTCTAAATCTCCAATCTCTACTTTGTAATTTCCGTCGCTCGTCAGAAGATTATAATTGTCTTTTTCCTTTTTGATTCCGATGAAATATTTTTTGCTGAAATCATCTTTGTCAATTTTCTCAATCAACTTTCCGAGTTCCTGATATTCCGAAGCTTCTACATCTCCCATTACGAGCATACACGGATAAGAAAAGTTTCTTGAAATCGGAAATTCAACACCTTTTTCATCCACATAAAAATCCTTTCCATTTTTATTCAATCGGAAAATCGGAATTCGTTGTTTGATATCAACATTCAGATTGCCATTTAGATTCATATAAACATTAGCACTATCGACAAATGGAATCTCATTAATCTTCTTCTCCAATTCCGGAATCTTAACATCGCCGATTTTCTTAGTCGGATTAAATTGTTTCACCAAATCTTTGATGTCCTTCTCATCCACAAAATAAACCGGTGTCTTGGTCTGGTTCATATTGATAGATACATTCTCCATCTTAGCGTTATTGAAACGCTTCAACGAGAAACTGAGCAGAAATCCAAAAAGGACCACTGTTACCAATATCTTCAATATTCTCCACTTATTTTTCATTCTCTATATCTCATTTTCAATGCAATCCGCATCAAATTTTTTCTTTTATTTATTATTTGCTTTTCGATTTTTATCATAATTATTAACCGTCTTCAGCATATAATTGAAATTATCTTTTAATTCTGATTCATAGTCCCAATCGTCCATTTCGGTTTTTCCGTGTCCAAGGGAAGTCATATGAATCACTTTATTTTTATCAATCCAAAAACTAACACTCCAACCAACTATATCTTCTGCATTGGACATATTTGTGTAAGTTATACTTTGGCTGGCAAAAACCCTTTCGCCATTCCTCAATAGAAAATAATCGTTGTACAATTCCCACCAATTATTGCTATTTTCTTTCCATTCCCGTGAGATTTTAACAATCTCGTTTCCCTTCTTCTCATAATGGTAATGAATCGTTTTGTTCTTACCTTTTACCTGAAACTGATATTTAGTTATCCTCGAATCTTTATCAATGATTTCAGAATACTTGTTGATATTTTCTACTTCTATCAAATCTGCTTTCGACTGCGAAAATCCCAATCCGAAAAGCAAAATAAATAGCAAGAAGAAAATTTTCAGTTTCATAATTCTACTTTTTCAATATTCGGCATCCATTCCATAATCGGGTCATAAAGGGTGTCAATATTTCCCGCTCCGACTGTCAATAAAATATCAAAATCTTTTTCTTTTATTTTTTCAAAAGTCTCCTGCAATGTGCAGACTTCTTTGTTTTCTGTTTCAATTTTTTCTGCTAACCAAGTTGATGTGATGCCTTCAAAATTTTCCTGAAGTTCTCTCGCAGGATAAATATCGAGTAACAACAAATCATCTCCATTTTCCAGACTTCTTGCAAAATCTTCTGCAAAATCTTTAGTTCTGCTGAAAAGATGAGGTTGGAAAACCACCAACAATCTCTTGGTTGGATAAAATGTTTTTATCGAACCAATGACTGCATTCAGTTCCGTTGGATGATGCGCATAATCGTCGATATAGATTTTTCCGTTATCGAAAATATGTTTCGTATATCTTCTTTTGATGCCTTTAAAATTGGCAATTGCTTTTTTCAAAGTATTGAAATCAACACCTAAATTGCTCAAAATTGCCAAAGCAACGGTTGCATTCTCAACATTGTGAATTCCCGGAATTTCCCAAACAAAATCTTCAATCTCCTGCGTTGGCGTATGAAAATCGAAATAGATTTTATCATGGTCCATTCTCAGATTATCAGAGTAATAATCCGCTTCCTCGTTCACAGCATAAGTCTTGTGTTCTCTTCCAATCGCAATTCCTTTTCTCACAAACAACTGATTGTCATTTGGAACCAAAGCTGCAAACTGTCGGAAACCATCTTCTATCTGAACTCTGTCTCCATAAATATCCAAATGGTCAGCATCAATCGATGTTACAACTGCCCAGTCCGGAGAAAGGTTTAGAAAGCTTCTGTCGTATTCATCTGCTTCGACTACGGAAAACTGATTGCCGTTGTAGTCGAAATTGGATTTGAAATTTTCAGAAATTCCACCCAAAAATGCGGATGAAGGCAGATTCGCTTCTTTGCATAAATGTGCTATTAAAGTAGATGTGGTCGTCTTTCCATGTGTTCCTGCAACAGCGATGCAATCCGTGTTTTCAGTAATCAGTCCCAAAACTTTTGCACGTTTCAGGATTTCAAAACTTTCACTTGCGAAATAATCCAGAATTCCGAGTTTCTTAATTGCAGGCGTATAAATAACCAATGTTGATTCTTTATCCAACGCTACAATTTTTTCATCAATGACATCTTCAAACGTAATATCTATGCCTTCAAAACCGATTTGAGCCGTAAGTTTTGTTGGTGTTTTATCATAACCCAAAACATTTTTGCCGTTAGCATAAAAATATCTCGCCAGCGCACTCATCCCAATCCCACCGATTCCGATGAAATAGAAGTTTTGATATTTATTTAAGATACTCATTTTTTCTTTCTTTTATACCATTTATTGTATGGCTTTGTTGATATGTAAAAAACCTGAAAATAGTCTTTGTCTCTGGTCATTCCCATTCTCAAATATTTGATACTATCGTTTTTTTCTGTCTTAATATTGAAAACAAATAGGTCAGAGAAATCTGTCGGATAAACATTGGTTTTAGCTGCATACAAGCTTCCAATTTCTATTTTACCATATTTTTTATCGCTGTTTTCACACACCGTTTTAATTTTTTCTGGAGAAAAATAATTTTTCATATTCACATCCATATTAAAACCTGTGATTTCAGAATAGTCTTTTTTCGCACATTTTGCATAGAAATTTTCGGCAAAACTTTTAGCTAAAGTTTGTCTTGCTGACGTATTATTTTTAGCCGGCATATTATTATACCGATTAAGACAAGCTGATAAACTTATCAAACCAAAAAAGAATAATATGTATTTCAACAATTTCATTAAATTATATCACTTTAAAAATTTCATCCACAATCCCTTCCGCAGCTTTTGGCTTTGCAAAAAATTCCAGATTAGCTGACATCTCCTTTCTAAGATTTTCATTCTCACAAATTTCTGAAAGCGTGTTCCAGAATTTATCCTTCATCTCAGAATCTTTGACCATTCTTGCTGCATTTTTCTCCACCAACGTCAATGCGTTTTTGGTTTGATGGTCTTCCGCCGCAAATGGAAACGGAATCAGTAAAACCGGTTTTTTAGTAACCGCCAATTCTGAAATTGCAATCGCGCCAGCTCTGGAAACAATCACATCCGCCGCTGAATAAGCCAAAGCCATATCGCTGATAAATTCTTTGATCTGGATGGAAGCTGGAGGTTGAATGCCGGAAGTTATTTCAGCAAAATCCGTTTTTCCAGTTTGCCAGATGAGCTGATAATCTTTATCTTTTAATTTGTTTAAATTTTCTTTCCAGCCGTTGTTCAAAGTTCTAGAACCAAGAGAACCGCCAACCGAAAGAATCGTTAATTTATTTTTATCTAAGCCTAATTTTTCCTTTGCCAAATCCTTATCAATCAAATCTGTGATGATATTCTGACGGATTGGATTTCCTAGAAAATAAGTTTTCGTTCCTGAGAAAAACTTTTCCATATCCGGATAAGCTGTGAAAACGGCTTTCGCTTTTTTTGCATTGAAAACATTCGTCTTTCCAGGCAAAGAATTTTGTTCCTGAATAAAAGTCGGAATTTCCATTTTCGCCGCAATATACAAAGCCGGTCCGCTCGCAAAACCGCCAGTTCCAACTGCAAAATCGGGTTTGAAATCTTTGATGATTTTCTTAGCTTTCATCAAGCTGGAAATGATTTTGAAAGGAAGTCCAATATTGTTAAGAAGATTTCCTCTGTCAAATCCGGCGATGTTCAATCCTTCGATTTTGAATCCGGCTTGAGGAACTTTTTCCATTTCCATTTTTCCGTTGGCGCCAATGAACAAAAACTCTGCATCGGGAAATCGTTTCTGGATTTCCTGAGCAATAGCAACCGCCGGAAAGATGTGTCCACCTGTTCCGCCGCCGCTCATTAATATTTTTAGTTTTCTGCTCATATTTTTTATAATTGATAAGAGATAATTGATGATTTATAAATTATCGTTCATCATTTATTTTATGCGATATCATTTATTTCTTCAATACTTTGTCTTTTACCCAGACCTTCTTCATCAAAAACCTGAATTCTGGAACTTACATTCAGGATAATTCCTAGCTGAATATAGGTTACCAACATCGATGTTCCTCCGTAACTTATTAATGGCAGAGGCTGACCTGTTACGGGAATCAGATTTACTGCCACGGCTATATTCACCGATAATTGAACAAAAATCATCAGTCCAATCGCAAGAACCAGCAGCGACCCGAAAAAAGCAGGCATTTTACTGGCAATCATTACAATCCGGATAATCATTATCATATAAAGGCTAATCAGAACGAAGGCTCCAATCCAGCCGTATTCTTCCACAATGATTGCGAAAATAAAATCTGAAACCGATTGGGGTAACGTCTGTTTCAAAGCACTTTTTCCTGGCCCGATTCCGTTGAATCCGCCGTGAACAATCGCTGCTTTCGCCTGCATCACCTGATAGTTTTTGGCTTTGATACTTTCGTCTTCAACATCGGCTGTTTTCTTGGAACTCGTGAAGGTTTCGATACGGCTCATCCAAGTATGAACACGGTTTCCTCCGATTAAATTCGTATTTAGTGCAATAACTAAAAACATCACAACGAAAACTACGGCAACCGAGATAAATCCTGCTACATATTGCCAAGCCAACTGTCCGATAATCAATATGATAATCGAAACCATCATAATCATCAAAGCTGTAGAACCGTTGTCTTTTGCTACTAATCCGAATACAATCAGAATTGGTCCGAATATATAAATGATGTTCTCAATCGGAACTCTTTCTCTTTTGATTTTTTTGGTTAAATATCTGCACAGATAGATAATCAACATCAAATAAGCGAATGACGAAGGCTGAAAAGAAATCGGTGTCCCTGGGATTTTTAACCAACGCGAAGCACTTGCGCCTTCAATCTTTTGTCCTGTGAACATTGTTATCAGCAATAATCCAATTGTGAACAAAAGCAAAATGGAACTCAGTTTTCCGATGTATTCATACTTAACTGTTCCTACGAAACGCATAATTCCCAAACCAATGAATACGAAAACAATATGCTTGAAAACGTGACCTGTTGTGGTCCCGTTGTTCACGATATATTCCAGATTCGAACTTGCGGAGTAAACCGGAAATACGGAAAGGAAGGAAATCAAAATGATAACCGACCAAAGGACTTTGTCTCCTTTCAGTAGCTCGAATTTGTTTTCTGTAGTTTGGTTTTCCATCTTATAATGAATAATTAAAAATGAATAATAAACATTCTTAACTATTAATTGTTAATTATTAACTCGTTTAATACTTCTTTTTTGAACTGATTTCCTCGGTCTTCGTAACCATTGAACAAATCAAAACTTGCACAACAAGGCGACAATAAAACCACGTCTCCTTTTTCTGCAATCGATTTAGAAACCTCTACCGCTTTCTGCATACTGGAAGTGTCATAAATCTCTGTTTTCTTATCTTTAAAGAAGTCAATAATTTTGTGATTATCAACGCCTAAGCAGACAATTGCTTTTACTTTTTTCTTGACTAATTCTTCGATTTCCGTATAATCGTTTCCCTTGTCTTTTCCGCCAACAATCCAAACCACCGGCTGTTTCATACTTTCCAAAGCGAAGTAAGTGGCGTTCACGTTGGTTGCTTTGCTATCGTTGATGAACTTCACACCTCTGATTTCAGCCACAGGTTCCAATCTATGTTCAACAGCTTGGAAAGTCATCAATGAATGTCTGATGCTTTCATTGCTGATTTCCAATAACTTTCCGGCAATACTCGCTGCTAAGCTGTTCGCAACATTATGTTTTCCAACCAATGACAGTTCGTCAATATTCATCGTGAATCCTTCATTGATATTGACTACAAAATTCTCATCAATAGAGAAAGCACCTTTTTCCAATTTTTCATCTAATGAGAATGGAACTTTTGTCACTTTCAAATCCAATTTTTCAAGAATCGATTTGCTCATTTCGTCATCTTTGTTATAGATAAAAAAATTATTAGCATCCTGATTTTCAGCAATTCTGAACTTTGCCAATGCATATTCTTCATAATTATAATTGTATTGGTCAAGATGGTCCTTAGACAAATTCAATAACAAAGAAATGTAGGGTCTGAAATTCTGAATATCATCTAATTGAAAACTACTCACTTCCAATACGTAATAATCAAAATTTTCTTCTGCAACTTGTTTTGCAAAGCTCTTTCCGATGTTTCCACCTAATCCAACATTAAATCCATCTTCCTTTAAGATGTAATAAATCAAAGACGTTGTTGTCGTTTTTCCATTACTTCCTGTGATGGCAATGATTTTTGCATTGGTAAATTCTGAAGCAAATTCGATTTCAGAAGATAATCTGATTCCTTTCCCCTGAATCTTCTGAACCATTTCTGCTTTCTTCGGAATTCCAGGACTTTTGATGACCCAATCGGCATTCAGAATTTTTTCTTCGGTGTGTGTCCCGTCTTCATAGTCAATCCCAAGCTCGTCCAATTCTTTTTTGTAATTCTCACGGATAATTCCCATATCCGAAAGAAAGACATCAAAGCCTTTGGCTTTTGCCAAATACGCGGCACCAACACCGCTTTCACCTCCTCCAAGTATTACTACTCTCATTTATGATTATTAGTTTTTATCTAGTTTTTAAAGTAATTAAACAAATAATTGCCAGCATTACACCTATGATTATCATTCGGTTTACGATTTTGCTCTCGTGAAACCCTTCTTTCTGATAATGGTGATGTAATGGAGACATTTTGAATAATCTATTGTTTTGAGCATATTCCAGCCCATATTTTCTTTTTCTGTATTTGAAAACCATTACCTGCAGAATCACAGAAAGGTTTTCGATGAGGAACACGCCACACAGCACTGGAATCAACAATTCTTTTCTAAGAATAATTGCCAAAACCGCTATCACTCCACCCAACATCAAACTTCCCGTATCGCCCATAAAAATCTGCGCCGGGTAAGTGTTATACCAGAAAAATCCGATAACCGCTCCTACCAAAGCGAGCGCAAAAATCGTCGTCTCGCCCATATGCGGAAGAAACATAATATTCAGATAGTCTGCAAAAATCATATTTCCGGAAACATAAGCAAAAAATGCTAAAGTCAGCAGAATCACTGTACTGGTTCCTGCAGCTAATCCGTCAATTCCATCAGTGATATTTGCACCGTTGGAAACTGCTGTTACAATGAAAATTACAATCGGGATGAAAACAATCCAAGCCCATTCGTGCGCTTTTGCATCATCCATCCAGAATAAAATCCCACTGTAATCGAACTCGTTATTTTTTGTAAAAGGAACCGTGGAAACCGGAATTTTTTCGTCCGGCATAAAATTCTGTTCTACATTATTTCTGTTGATAACCGTTGCGTCTGCATATTTTCTCTTAACCTCAACATCAGGGTGGAAATACATTGTAACTCCGACAATTAAACCTAAACCAACTTGTCCAATTACTTTAAATTTCCCACTTAATCCGTCTTTATTTTTCTTAACTTTTTTGAGATAATCGTCTAAAAACCCAATGGCTCCCATCCACAAAACCGAAATAATCAAAAGGACGATATAGATATTGGTGATTCGGGTGAATAACAAAACCGGAATGATAGTTGCCAAAATGATAATCAAACCTCCCATAGTCGGCGTTCCTTCTTTTTGCTTCTGTCCTTCAAGACCAAGGTCTCTTACCAATTCTCCCATTTGTCTTCTTCTCAGGAAATTGATGATCCTTTTTCCGTAAGCCATCGCAATAATCAGCGAAAACAAAACTGCCATCGCTGCACGGAACGAAATGTATTTGAACAAGTTCATTCCTGGAATGTGAATCCCTTGGCTGGAAAGATATTCGTAGAGATAGTATAACATATTTGTCTATTTTCCCATTAATTGTAATAATTCTCTAATCGTTTCTTTGTCATCAAAATGATGTTTCACTCCATTGATTTCCTGATATGTCTCATGCCCTTTTCCAGCTACAACAACAATATCTTTTGATTCAGCAAATTTGATGGCCATTTTTATAGCTTCTCTTCTGTCAGGAATCGAAGTGTATTTGCTAAAATTCTGGGGTTGAACACCAGCTTCTATTTCTTTGATAATCTGTATCGGGTCTTCCGTTCTTGGATTGTCAGAAGTGATGATTGCCAAAGTCGATTTTTTGGTAGCGATGTCGCCCATTTCCGGACGTTTGGTTTTGTCTCTGTCGCCTCCACAACCGAAAACACAAATCAATCTTTCGTTTTTGGTTCTGATTTCGTTGATGCTATCCAACACATTTTCCAATGCATCCGGCGTGTGCGAATAATCCACCACGAAGAAAATTCCGCTGTCTGATTTTATCGTTTCGAATCTTCCGTTCACTCTTTGAAGCACTGAAATCGCCTGAAGAACTTCTGTTTCGTCCATTCCTAATTCCAAAGCAATTCCATAAGCTATAAGCAAATTATAAGCATTAAATTTTCCTGTCAATGCTGTCCAGAATTCTTTGTTATTGAAGTTCAGCAACATCCCATTGAAGTCAATTTCCAGAACTTTTCCGTGAAAATCTGCCATTGTTTTCAAAGCAAAAGTTTTCTTTTTCGCTTTGGTATTCTGCAACATTACCAATCCATTTTTGTCATCGGCATTCGTAATCGCAATAGCAGAATCTTCCAGCTCGTCAAAGAATCTCTTTTTTGCATAAATGTAATTCTGGAAAGTCTTGTGATAATCCAAATGGTCGTGTGTAATATTGGTAAAACCAGCAATTTTAAAATGCAAACCTTCGATTCTGTCCTGAGAAATCCCGTGAGAACTTACTTCCATAAAAGCATAGTCGCATCCAATTTCAACCGCCTTTGCCAACATTTGATTCAATCGAATCACGTCTGGCGTTGTGTGTGTTGAAGGAATAATTTCGTCTCCAATTCTATATTCAACAGTTGAAATTAAAGCGGATTGATAACCCAGATTTTTGAAAATATCAAACAACAATGTCGTTACCGATGTTTTTCCGTTAGTTCCGGTAACGCCGACTAAATTTAATTTCTCAGAAGGATTTCCGTAAAAATTAGAAGCCAAATGCCCTAAAGTTCTGGAAGCATTTTCAACTTTAATATAAGTTACTTCATTATTAATTTCTGAAGGTAATTCTTCACAAACAATCACTTTCGCACCTTTCTCGATGCTTTGACTGATGTAAGAATGGCCGTCGGAAACCGTTCCTTTCAATGCTACATACAAAGAATTATCAACAACTTTTCTGCTGTCAAAAACCAATTCCGACACTTCTCTTTCAAGAGTTCCGATGGTTTCCAGAGTCTGGACTCTTTGCAATAAGTCTTTTAAAATCATATATCTAAGCTTTCGCTTTAATTTTTAGTTTTGAAGATTCAGATAAATCTTTTGGTTCTTCCCGATAGTTGCACCTTCTGCAGGAAATTGTCCCATTATTTTCCCAACACCTTTGTAATCTACTCTGTAACCCAAATTTTCAAGTTGAGGAATCACATTTTTCCCAATCATTCCAACCAAATTTGGCATAGAATCTCTGGTTACGTTGATCTTTACGTTAGGCGTTGTCATTTTATTAAGGTCAACTTTATGTTCCACCAACAGGTCTTTTTCAACATTCAAAGGTGTTTTGAGGAAAGTTTTCCCTGCAATTTCTTTGAATACCGGCGCAGACACAGTTCCACCATAAAAACCTTTCGACACATCCGGCTGATTCACCACCACGATGCACGTATATTTCGGATTATCAGAAGGATAAAATCCCGCAAATGATGCCTGATATTTCATAGGCCCGGCTTTCCAGTATTCGAATCTGGCCGTTCCGGTTTTCCCGGCAATTTTAAGGTTAGGTGTATAGATACTTTTTGCCGTTCCTTTTTCTACCGCTTTAGTTAATGCGCTGGTCATCATTTCAATCGCTTTATCCGAAGCCATTTTTTTAACCATGATTTCAGGATTGGCTTCGTAAAGAACCTTACCATCTTTCATTATTTTATCAATGAATAGCGGTTTTACCATTTTTCCTTTGTTGGCAATCCCGTTATAGAAAGCAACCAATTGTAACAGTGGAAAACGAGAAGAATATCCGTAACCCAAAGAGGCTAAAGTCGCTTTGTTCCAACGTTTGCTTTGAGGTGTTTGAATCGAAGGTTTTGCAATTCCAGGTAATTCGATTTGCATTTTGTCAAACATCTTCCATTTTTTAAGATGGTCTATGAAAACTTCCGGCTTATCTGCATAATGTTGTGTAATTATTTTAGCTGCTCCAACATTGCTTGATTTCGCCAACACATCACTCACGTCATAAGTTCCACCACCGTGACCATCTGTAATCCTTTGTCCTGCGTAAGTCCAGACTCCATTTCCGATGTTGACTTTCGTATTTTCATCAATGAAGCCATCGTCCATAGCTGCCAAAAGAGAAACCGTCTTGAATGTAGAACCTGGTTCCTGTGCATCTTTCACAGTATAATTGTAAGCATCAACATAGATTCCTGGCTCAGTCCTTCTAAGGTTAACCATTGCACGGATTTTTCCGGTTTCAACTTCCATTACTACAACACTTCCGTGGTTTGCATCGAATTTGATGAGTTGATTTTCCAATGCCGAATGCGCAATATCCTGAATCCTTAAATCCAAAGTTGTATAAACGTCTTGTCCATCAACAGGCTCCTGAACTTTCCAGTAATCGATTGGTTTCCATTGTGTAGAAGTGATTTTCTGTTCTAATCTTTTCCCGTCAATTCCGGTTAAGAATTTACTGAAAGCACCTTCCAGTCCGGATTTTGACTCGCCATTATCCATTCCGATAGTTCCGGCTCCAATTTGAGTTGTCGCCAATTCTCTTCGGAAATTTCTTTCAACGATGAAACCACCTTTATTTTTTCCTCTGTTGAAAATTGGAAAATTTCGGATTCTGTCATATTCGTCAAAATCAAGTCCTTTTGCTAAAAGATAATATTGGTTATTTCTCTGATTCTGAGCATCTAACTTAGCCCTAAAGTAGCTACGCGGCTTATCGAACATTTTGCTGAGAGAATCCGTTAAAGCACCAATATTATTGGAGTAGATTGTATCTCTCATCGATTTGAAATCCAGATAGATATCGTAACGCATTACCGTTGTTGCCAGGATAGAGCCATCGGAAGCAAATAGATTTCCACGAGCTGCTTTCAAGGTTGCTTCTCGGTAATTTTTGCTGATGTAATTATTTTCGAATTCCTCAACATTGGTATTCTGAAGAATCATAATTCTGCCCAAAAAGATGACAAACAAAATGAAAGCTCCCAAAACAAAAAGGTAGCCCCACTTCAACGCATTGGAACGCTTTTTTTCGTAATTGTTATTTGGCTGCTTTATCATCTGTGCTGTCTACTTTTATCAATAATTTCATTGGGTGGCTTTCCAAACTCACCAAAGAATCCTGAACCATTTCTTTTCCCAGTTCGGATTCCATTCTTATTTTGATTAGCCTACTTTGTGCGTAAGCGTTTCTGGATTTGTATTCTTCCGTCTCTTCTTTAAGCTTGTTAACGTGCTCTATTTTTTTGTTAACCAAGTGGTTACTATAAATCATCACCATCAACAATCCGAAAATAAACACGAAATATTTGTAATGCGCTTTGACCTCATCACGGTTAAGGAAATTCCCTTTTATGATATCCATAAAAGTGAGTTTCTTTTTCTGCTTATTATAGGTTGTCTGCTTTGCCATTTTTACGCTGGATGTTGGAAGATGGAAGATGGAAATTCATCCCGCTTCCATCTTCTAGCATCATAACTTTATTCCAATTCTCATTTTTGCGCTTCGCGCTCTAGAGTTTTCTTCAATTTCTTTATCATCCGGAATGATTGCTTTGGTCTGCAACAATTCGAATGCTTTGGCGTAATTTCCGTAGATATCTCGCTGAGGTTCACCTTCGAACATTCCGTTTTTCAGGAAACGCTTTACCAATCTGTCTTCTAAAGAATGGTAAGAAATCACTACTAATCTTCCTTCAACTTTTAAAATCTTGTAAGATTGAACCAACATTTCTTTTAAGACCTCCAATTCCTGATTGACTTCAATTCGGATTGCCTGAAAAACCTGAGCAAAAAATTTATTCTGTTTAAATGCAGGAATATAATTGAAGAGATTTTTCAAGTCCTCAGTTGTTTCAATTTTTTTTGATTTTCTATGATGAACAATTTCTCTCGCCAATTTTCTCGCTTCTCGCAGTTCTCCATAATGGTAAAAGATGTCCGCCAAATCTTCCTCTTCATAATCGTTGATGATTTTCTTCGCATCAAGATCTTGCATCACATTCATTCTCATATCAAGAGGTGCGTTGCTTCTGGTAGAAAATCCTCTTTCCGCTTCATCAAACTGATGGGAAGAAACGCCCAAGTCTGCTAAAATCCCGTCAACGTGAGAAACACCATAAGCCAGCATCGAATTTTCCAAAAACCTGAAATTCTGATTCACTAAAGTAAATCTCGGGTCATCAATCGTATTTTTCAATGCATCCAAATCTTGATCAAAAGAAAACAACTTTCCTTTATCAGAAAGCCTGCTCAAAATCTCTCTTGAGTGACCACCTCCACCAAAAGTGCAGTCCACATAAATCCCGTCCGGATTCGTTACCAGAGCGTCGACACTTTGTTTTAATAAGACAGGATTGTGATACATTGTTTTATTATTGATGAATGATGATTGATAATGATTTAATAATTCGGGTTTAAAAACCTATTAATTATTCTTCTTAGTTATTAATTTGATTCTTCGGAATCAAGATTTCCCATTACATCTTCCGCAAGACTAGCGAAATCAGACTCACTGACTGAGATAACCTGTTCATAAGAATCTTTATCCCAAATCTCGAACAATTCACCAGCGCTTGTAATCACGATATCTTTTCCAAGATTTGCAAATTGTGTTAAATCCTTACTGATTTGCAAACGACCAACATTATCCAACTCTGCAGTTTTAACTCCAGCCGTAAACATCCTGATGAAATCTGCATTTTTTTTCACAAATCGATTCAGACCGTTTATTTTTGCCATCAGTTTCTCCCAAGGCTTCATCGGATAAACCTCAAGACACTTCTGAAATACCGACCGCTTGATTACAAATGGCTCATCTGCAAAATGTTCCATCTGCTTCGTAAGCGAAGCAGGCAGTTTGATGCGCCCTTTGTCATCTATTTTACACTCGTATGTTCCAATGAAGTTTTTCATTTGGAGCAAATTTATATAAAAATCTACCACATTTTACCACTTTCACCCACTTTTATACTTAATGTTTATAACTTTTTGTTTTCACAGCTTTGTTGGCTAATGATTTGATAACAAATCAATTAAAATGAAATATTGCGAAAAGCCTTACCATAAAGCATTTGCAATGAATGATTTAAAAAATTCGGTTAGAAAAGTTTCATTATTTAAAATGGTTCTAAACCAAAATCATAAATGAGTATATTTGTTATATGAATTATTTAGAAGCACTTAACTGGCGATATTCTGTAAAAAAATTTGATGGGAGGAAGATTTCATCAGAGAAGTTAAATAATATCTTAGAAGCTGGAAGATTGTCCGTCAGTTCTTTAGGACTTCAGCCGTATCATCTTTTAGTGGCTGAGAATGATGAAACGATTCAGAAATTGATTCCGGCATTTTATAATCCATCTCAGATATCAACTTGCTCACATTTGGTTGCTTTGGTTACAAAAACGCATATTAATAAGGAGTATGTTGATAATTATTTCAGTCATATTATTAATGAGCGTGGTGTGACTTTGGAACAGTTGTCAGCTTTTAGAAATAACATCAATCAATTTTTAGAAAATTACACTCAGAAAGAACTGGAAAGCTGGTCCGAGAAACAAAATTACATCGTTCTTGGCTCATTGATTTTGGCTTCTGCCGAAGAAGAAATCGACACTTGTCCAATGGAAGGCTTCAAAGCTGAAATCTTGGAAGAAGTTTTGAAAATCGATAAGGAGAATGAAAAAGTTGCGGTTGTTTTGGCTTTAGGTTATCGTGCAGAAGATGATATTTTTCAGAATTTCAAAAAAGTCAGAAAACCTGCGGATAAGTTCATCAAATTCATTTAACTTTATTCTTTTGAATTTTCTCAGATATTGAGAATCATTAATTCTTATTTATGATAAAAACAGACGTTCTTGTAATCGGTTCCGGAATTTCAGGCCTTTCTTACGCTATCAAAATCTCCGAACAATTACCAGAAACCAAAATAATCATTGTTACAAAATCCAACGAAGACGAAAGCAACACCAAATATGCACAAGGTGGATTGGCTGTAGTTACGGATTTTTCCAAGGATAATTTTCAAAAACATATTGACGACACATTACGGGCCGGAGATTACATCAATAACCCGGATATTGTAAAAATGGTTGTGGAAGAAGCTCCACATCGTTTCAATGAGATTGTGGAATGGGGGGCAAAATTTGACCAGGAAAAAGGAAAGTATTCTCTCGGAAGAGAGGGAGGGCACACGGAAAACCGAATTGTACATCACAAGGATATCACAGGTTTCGAGATTGAAAGAGCGCTTCTGGAAACAGTTAATAACTCTCCGAATATTGAGATTCTTCCACACCATTATGTCATTGATTTGATAACTCAGCATCACGTTCCGGGTAAGGAATTTGATAAAGGAAATATCGATTGTTACGGTGCTTATATTCTGGATGAGAAAAATAAAAAAATCAAGAAGATCACTTCGAAAATAACTTTGGTTGCAACTGGAGGCGCTGGTCACGTTTATAAAAATACGACCAACCCGATTATTGCAACAGGCGACGGAATTGCCTTTGTTCACAGAGCGCAGGGAAAGGTTTCGAATATGCAGTATTATCAGTTCCATCCAACAGCAATGTACTCTAAAAGAGACGGAATGCTGTTCCTGATTTCCGAAGCTGTTCGTGGTGACGGCGCAAAACTCCGCACAAAAAATGGAAAGCCGTTTATGCAGAAATATGATGAACGCGAAGAATTAGCTTCCAGAGACATCGTTGCAAGAGCCATTGATAATGAATTAAAAATCAGCGGAGACGATTATGTAGGTTTGGATTGCCGGGAGATGGATAGAGAAAAATTCCTGCATCACTTTCCAAATATTTATCAAAAATGTATGGATGAAGGCATTGATCCTTTCAAAGAATTGATTCCGGTTGTTCCTGCCTGTCATTATCTAATGGGCGGGATTGACACAGATAAAAATGGGCAATCTTCCATCAAAAATCTTTTTGCAGTTGGAGAATGTACCAATTCCGGACTTCACGGCGCGAATCGTTTGGCATCCAATTCTTTATTGGAAGGTTTGGTTTTCGGCCATAATGCGGCGATGAAAACCGTTGAATTGTTAAAAGAAAATGATTTCAATTTCGATGATTTGAAAGCAGTTCCAGAGTGGAACGAAGAAGGAATGAAAATGATGGACGAAATGGTTCTCGTAACATATCTTAGGAAACAGCTTCAGGAGATGATGAGTGACCTGGTTGCGATTGTCAGAAGCAATGCAAGATTGGAATTAGCCAAAAAAAAGCAGCGCGAAATCTACGAAGCCGTAACAGAACTTTATAATTATTCCATACTTTCACCACAACTTTCGGAGTTGAGAAATCTTGTGAATGTTTCTTATTTGATTATCAAACAATCTTTGGAAATGAAGGAAAATAAAGGTGCTTTTTATAATAAGGATTTGGCTACGAAACCGCTTTTGATCACTGAACAATGAAAACTATTGTCAAGTTTCTTTTATTGATTATAATTATCATTAATACATCTTGTAATTTTTCAAAAAACCAAAGTGATAAATCTTCAAAGGAACAGGGTGATAATGTAAAATCAGGCAAACCTTTTTTTGACTTTGATGCAGTGGACTATTATTCAAATGATATTGATGAAAACATTGCAATGAATCTATTAAACCTTCAGAATAACTCAGAATTGGATAAATTAAAATATGATTTGATTGTGGGAGAAACCCCTGAAAACATCAACAACAATAATTTTACAGATGACATCATAAAAGTCGGTTTCAAAAAGAGCGAGATAGAATCCAAAGATTTTCAGAGCATTACACAATTATTTTCCGAAAGCACTGAAAGAGATGGATTATATTTTACCTGTATTCCGATATTTAGAGATATATTAGTTTTCAAAAAAAATAAAAGAATTATCGGAGCCGCCAAAATTTGTTTCGGCTGTAATCGAAACCAAATCATAGGAACAAAGGCCAATACTAACAATTTTGGTCAGGGAAAAGATTATGAAATGCTTTCATTGATTCTCAACAAATATAAAAATATCAACTAACGCAAAATGAAAAGACCATCTTACGCTAACGATAAAGTTTTAAAGGAATTTATAAAATTGGCTTTGGAAGAAGATATCCAAAATGGCGACCATTCTACATTGTCCACAATTCCGAAAGATTTGGAACAAAAAGCGCAGCTTCTAGTTAAAGAAAACTGCATTTTGGCAGGTGTTGAATTGGCAGAAATTATTTTCAAAACTTTTGATAAAAATCTCAGTGTTGAAGTCTTTATTAAAGATGGAGAATCCGCTAAGAAAGGAGATGTTGCTTTTATTGTTTCCGGAAAAGCAAGGTCGATTCTTTCTACAGAACGTTTGGTTCTGAACTGTATGCAAAGAATGAGCGGCATTGCAACAATGACTCACGATTGGGATTCCAGATTAGTTGGCACCAAAACAAAACTTCTGGACACCAGAAAAACAACACCGAATTTCCGGGTTTGTGAAAAATGGGCAGTGGCAATCGGCGGCGGAACCAACCATAGATATGGACTTTATGATATGATAATGCTGAAAGACAATCATATTGATTATAATGGAAGCATTACTAATGCCGTGAAAATGGCGAAGGATTATGTCAAAAAGAACAAGCTTAAACTAAAAATTGAAGTTGAAACTCGTAACCTTGAGGAAGTTGAAGAAGCCGTGAAATCCGGCGCAGACAGAATTATGTTTGACAATATGGATCTCGAGACAATGACCCAGGCTGTAAAGATTGTCAATAAAAAATCAGAAACCGAAGCGTCAGGAGGTATCACCCGTGAAGTGTTAAATTCGGTGGCGAAAACTGGTGTAGATTTTATCTCAGCGGGTGCAATAACCCACTCTTCCAGCAATATCGATCTGAGTCTCAAGGCATTAAAAAATTAACACTTTATTAACAAGGGTTACCATTTTTTTTAGGACTTTTGCGGCATAAATCTTAAAGAAAATGAAAATGTTATCAAAAAAGCCGGCATTGGCCCTGATGCTGACTATGACAACGGCAAGCTTTTACTTTGCCCAATCTACACAAGACACATTATCGAAAGACACAGACATCGAACAAGTAGTACTGACAGGAGTCGCTGATATCGCTAAAGATAGAAAGACTCCTGTTGCTGTTTCTACGATTAAAGAAGCTCAAATTGTTGAGCGATTAGGAAACCAGGAATTTCCGGAGATTCTTAATACTACACCTTCAATCTATGCAACAAAAGGTGGCGGTGGTTTTGGAGATGGAAGAGTTAATGTTCGTGGTTTTGACATGAATAATACGGCCGTTATGATTAACGGCGTCCCAGTAAATGATATGGAGTCTGGAGCTGTATATTGGTCTAACTGGGCAGGACTTTCTGATGTAACATCCGCAATGCAAATCCAGAGAGGTTTAGGTTCATCTAAATTGGCGATTGCATCTATCGGTGGTACTATTAATGTTCTAACAAGGGCTGCAGATAAGAAAAGAGAAGGAAATGTAACGGTAGGTGTTGGTAATGATGGCTATTTGAAAACTTTATTTTCTTATAATACCGGGAAATCTGCAACAGGTTGGTCTTCATCATTCTTAATGTCCAGAACAGCTGGAAATACTTATGTTGATGGTTCTCAGTTTGAATCTTATAACTACTATTTTGCATTAGGATACCAGAAAGGGAAACACGATTTCCAGTTTACATTTACTGGTGCGCCACAATGGCATAATCAAAATTTCCAAAGTTCAATTGCTAATTTCATTAAATATGGAAATGGTGTAGATGAACCAAACAGAAGGTATAATTCTAACTGGGGATATCTTAATGGAAGTGTAATGTCACAATCGGTTAATTTTTATAGCAAACCTGTCGCTTCTATCAACTGGGATTGGAATATCTCAGAGAAGTCAAAATTATCTACTGTACTATATGCTTCTTGGGGTAGAGGTGGAGGAACCGGAGTTTTGGGTTCAATCAATGGTACAGGAATTAACAGTTTACCAAAAACAGCAGACGGTTTAATAAGATTTGATGATATCGTTGCTTGGAATCAGGGACAAAATGTAATTTGGAATCCAAATGTTGCAAACAATACAGGAATCAATAAGGTTAACGCAACACCTGGAATAGCCACAAGAACCAATGGTCTTGTAAGAAGATCACACATCAATTCACACGACTGGTACGGTTTTCTTACCAATTTCCAGCATAAGATTAATTCTAACCTGAACTTTTCAGTTGGTTTGGACGGTAGATATTATTATGGATATCACCCAGGCGTCGTGTCAGAATTTTGGGGTAATTCTGAGTACCGTGAAAATCAAAACCTGAATATGCAGCCTTATTACGCAGTTACTCAGTCTTATGCACCAACACCTTCTGCTAATCCTTTTGTAAAAGCAATTAAAGACAAATCTCAGATTGCGAGTAGAAATTTTGATGGAGAAGTAATGTGGTTAGGGAGTTTTGGGCAGCTAGAATATTCCAATGAACAGATTTCGGCTTTCGTTCAGGGATCAGTTTCCAACCAACAATTCCAAAGAATTGATAATTGGATTCTAAATCACGATATTTTAAACCCGGATGGAACCATTAAAACACCCCAGACTGTTCAGCAAGGCCAGAAAGTAGATACAAAAACTGGATTCAAAGGATTATGGGGTTACAATGCTAAAGGAGGTATTAATTATAATATCAACGAGCAACATAATGTTTTTGCAAACCTTGGATATTATTCTAAGCAGCCAAATAACTATGCGGTCTACCCTAATAACCAACAAGTGTTGAATGATAATCTTCAGAACGAAAAAATTGCATCGGCAGAATTAGGCTACGGATTCAGAAGTCCAATTCTAAGAGCTAATGTTAACTTATATTACACGACTTGGAAAGATAGATTCCAAAGAATCACTAACATTAATATTCCAACACCTACACCAGCTGACCCGAATGCTAATACAAGAGCTTATGCCAACTTACTTGGTATTCAGGAGGTCCATATGGGAGTAGAATTCGAAGGAACCGTGAAAGTTACAGATTATCTGGAATTTAATGCTATGCTTTCTGTCGGAGACTGGAAATATAAAAACAATCCAACAGGAGAATTGTTTGACGACAATAATATTCCTTTAACGAATGTTCCTAATGCAACCAGTAACTCTGTTCAGCTTGCACTCGATGGTGTTAAAGTATCAGATGCCGCTCAAACAACAGCTGCTTTAGGATTTACCTTAAAACCGGTAAAGGATTTAAGCGTATTCAGTACTTGGAGATATGCTGAGAAGCTTTATGGTGTATTTAATATTGACCAGAATTTTATCATCAAGGATGGTGTAGTTCCAGCTGCTGCAAAAAAAGGTGCATTAGAATACCCAAGCTATAACTTATTTGACTTGGGTGCTTCTTATACTTTCAAATTAAATAATGGTCATAGATTAATTATAACAGGAAATGTTTATAACTTGCTTGACACTGTTTACATTTCAGACGGTAAGTCATCTACACATATCAGAAATCTATCAGACTTTACTGCAACTCCAACTCAGACAGCTCAGCAACAATATGACGCTTATTTGAGTACATTGAAGACTTGGAAAGGAATTGACCAAAACAATACTGTATTCTTCGGTTTTGGAAGAACTTGGTCTGCATCACTTTCTTACAGATTCTAAAATTCATTATTTTAATTAATATCTCAAATCCCGGCAATCTGTCGGGATTTTTCTATCTTTGTCAATCAAAAATCTGGATATGGAAATTTATAACATTCTTTTGCATGCACACAAAGGTTTCGCTTACCTCGAACTTTTGTTGGTAGCAGCATTTTTAGTCCTTTTACTTGTAACGATGTTTGGTTACAGCGGTAACATTTCAAAGGCTTTAAAAAAAGTAACATTATTTACAATGATCTTTTTTCACGTTCAATTCTTGATTGGGATCATCATGCTGATTACCAACATTACAAAAGGATTGGATATGGGCGCAGTCATGAAAAATGCTGATTTAAGATTCACTTATGTAGAACATCCTTTCTCTATGTTAATCGCAGCAGTATTAATGACGATTATCAATAAAAAATTCAAAACAACCGAAAAACTGACTATTCCTATTATGTCATTAGGATTGGTTGCAATTGCGTTATTCGTTTTTGCATTCCCTTGGGCTAGAGTTTTCGGATAAATATTTAACAATTTAATTAATCAAAAAACAATGAAAGTAGCTGTAGTAGGCGCAACCGGAATGGTTGGACAAGTTATGCTGAAAGTTTTGGAAGAGAGAAATCTTCCAATCACCGAATTAATTCCCGTAGCATCAGAGAGATCTGTTGGAAATAAGGTCAAATTCAAGGACAAGGAATTCACTATCGTTAGCATGAACGACGCTATTGCAGTCAAACCCGAGATCGCTATTTTTTCAGCAGGCGGTGGAACATCTTTGGAGTTTGCTCCAAAATTCGCTGAAGTTGGAACAGTAGTGATCGATAACTCATCAGCTTGGAGAATGGATCCGGCTAAGAAATTGGTTGTTCCGGAGATCAATGCGAACGTTTTGACAAAAGAAGACAAAATCATTGCTAATCCCAATTGTTCTACAATCCAGTTGGTGATGGTTCTTCATCCGTTGAATCAGAAATATGATATCAAAAGGGTCATTGTTTCAACTTATCAGTCTGTTACCGGAACTGGAAAAGCAGCTGTTGATCAACTAAATTCTGAAATAGAATATTCGGTGAACGGAGAGAGCCAAATCAAAGGCGAAAGTCCTGAGAAAGTTTATCCTTATCAGATCTTCAAAAATGCATTGCCCCATTGTGATATCTTTGCGGATGATGATTATACTAAGGAAGAAATCAAATTGATGAAAGAGCCTAAGAAAATTATGGGTGATGATACTTTCAATTTGACGGCAACTGCAGTAAGAGTTCCAGTACAAGGCGGACATTCTGAAAGCGTGAATATCGAGTTTGAAAACGAATTTGATTTGGAAGAAGTAAGAAAAATTCTTTCCGAAACGCCAGGAGTTGTGCTTCAGGATAATGTTAAAAATAACGAATATCCAATGCCTTTATATTCGGAAGGGAAAGATGAGGTTTTTGTAGGAAGAATCAGACGAGATCTTTCACAACCCAAAACTCTCAATTTATGGATTGTGGCAGACAATCTCCGAAAAGGCGCTGCTACCAACGCGGTTCAGATTGCAGAATACTTAGTAGCAAACAACTTAGTTTAAACTAACAAAATCTAAAGAATCTTCGAAATTTCGAAGATTCTTTTTTTAGCAATGAAAACAAGTAAACACTCAAATTCCAACATCGCTTTCCAAAAATGGATCGCTGTTGTTGGCATCATTCTGTTCGTAGGAAAATTAGTTGCCTGGAAATTGACTAATTCTGATGCTGTTTTCTCCGACGCAATGGAAAGCATCGTGAATGTCATCAGTGCTTTTTTGGGGCTTTATTCTTTATACTTAGCTTCGAAACCGAGAGATGAGAATCATCCTTACGGACACGGTAAAGTCGAATTTGTAACATCAGCTATAGAAGGCTCTCTGATCAGCATTGCCGGGATAATGATTATCTACGAGGGAACCAACAGTTTGATTTCCGGAAAAGTTCTTAGCAAGTTGGATTTAGGGATTTGGATTATCGCTGCAACTGCCATTATTAATTATATCTTGGGCTATATCTCGATTCAGAAAGGGAAAAGAGAAAACTCGATTGTTTTGATATCTTCTGGGAAACATCTTCAGTCTGACACCATTACAACTTTGGGTGTTGTAGTCAGTTTGGTCTTGGTTTATTTCACAAAAATTGTTTGGATTGATTCTGTTGTTGCATTGGTTTTTGGCTTCTACATCATCATTATCGGTTACAAAATCATTAGAAAATCCTTGAGTGGAATAATGGATGAGGCCGATCCGGAAATGCTGGAAAGATTAGCTAAATTCCTTAATGAAAACCGAAAACCGGAATGGATTGATGTTCATAATATGAAAATCCAGCAATTCGGAAGCAGGCTTCACATCGATGCACACATCACTTTACCTTGGTATTTTGAACTAAGAACGGCTCACGATGAGATGGAAGAAGTCATCAAACTGATCGCCAAAAATACCGACAGAAAAGTGGAATTCAATTTTCATATGGACGATTGCAAACCGACTTCCTGTGCTATTTGTCAAATTTTTGAATGCCCGGTGCGTCAACATGTTTTCACAAAAAAAATCGAGTGGAACGGCGAGAATATTTCTCAACCGGATAAACATACTTTGGAAAATTAATTCTGACTGATCTTTTTACGATAGTAAAAAATCGGAACAAGTAAAACTACCGTTAATGGCTGAATCACAAATCTCCTCACATAAAATGAGAAAAGATAACCAAAGTCAAACCTATCATAGATACAGAAGAGATAAATTGGAAATACGATTGCGAAAACCAACAAAATCAAAATAGAAGCCTGCTTTGTCCATTCTCTATTTTGAAAAAGAAAATGGATAATCAACAGTGAGAAAAGGGCATTTAATCCAAACCTGAAAAGATAGCTGATAATTAATTTTCCCCAAACAAAATCCGGAAAAATCTCGTTCTGATCAGCTGTCTTGAAGAAGTATAAAAAAGGATCGTAGAACAATTTATCTTCTAATCCCCGGATCCCGATTAATCCTAATACACCCAACAAAACTAAAATCCATCTAAGCATTATTCTCCTTTTTTAGTGCAAAATACTGGATCCAAATCAACCAAAAAATAATGACACCGCCATAGATAATCGCTGGGAAAAGATAGTCGTGCGCCATTTTCTCATACTGTGGATACCTGATGTAAATAATATTGAGCAATGCGATTCTCGAAATATTGAGAATATGAAGCAAAACAATGCCGCCCAAAGCGAAAATATATGTTTTAGTTCCTTTGTAAAATGCAAAAACAAAAGCCGTAAAGAGAATCGCAACCGAAAAAACATTACACCCTTCCACCATTCTGGTTGTGAACTTTCCGGATGTTTGAAACAAAATACTATGCAGCTTCATACTATCAACCAAAACCGTCGGAAAACCTAATGCGCTTTGCAGAAAAGCAACCTGTTTCGCGACCCATCTTGTGAAAGGATCAACCACCTCGTTTTCATAAGTGTTAAGATAAAATTGATACATCAATACCAAAACGATATAGATGACAACAAATCTTAACAGAATCTTTAAAACGGGTAAAAAATCTTTCATTTGTGGATGTTTGCTTCTTTAGGATCAAGTGAAGTCACATTTTATTTCCTAATTTTTTGTAAAATTCTCAAACTGTGAATTCAATGAGTAAAATTACAATTTTTAACGAATCAAAATCTATTATTAATTAACTTTGTTCTATGCAGGAACATCAGGATTTTTTCAAAGAATTTTTGGGTAAAAACCCGGACACTTTTATTGCGCTTCCACAAAGCGGCTCTTCCAGGATCAATTATATCGGGCGTTTTGAAAACCAGAAATATGTAATCACTTACAACGAGAATCTTCGGGAGAATGAAGCTTTTTTCTATTTTTCCGAGTTATTTCAAAGTCTACAACTTAATACACCGAAGATTTTTAAAATCAATTCTGAAAGAGATTTATATGTTCAGGAGTTTTTGGGGAACAAAACACTTTCAGAAGTTATTGCTGAAGAAGGAAATTCTGACCGGGTAAAAACTCTGGTCAAAAAAAGTCTGGAGAAGTTGTTTGAATTACAGGCCAAAACTTTAGGAAAGGTTGATTTCAAAAAGAGCTTTGAATACGAAAGTTATGATGATCTACCGATTACGCATGACCTCTATTACTTCAAGAATTTCTTGGTTGATGTTTTGGAAATTGAATATCACAAATCGACTTTATTAAGGGAATTCAAAACGATCTCTGAGTTGATTCAGAAGTTGGAGCCAAAGATCTTGATGATTCGGGATTTCCAGTCCAGAAATATTTTGGTGAATGAGAATGATGAGGTTTTCTTTATCGATTATCAATCAGCAATGGAAGGTCCTGCAGCTTATGACGTGATTTCTTTTCTTTATCAGGCTAAGGCTAATTTCCCCAACGATTTTAAAGAAGAAATGCTCGATTACTATTTATCTTTCTGGGAAAAGAATTCTGACAAAGAAGCCCTGAAACAATCTTTTGAATGGATGAAAATGATGCGTTTTCTGCAGGTTTTAGGCGCTTACGGATTTCGTGGGTTGATCCAGAGGAAATCGCATTTTTTGGCAAGTCTATTTCAGGGAATTGATAATATTTATGAATTGAATCAAACCTGGAGTGAGATTGCTCTACAGTTTCCGGAATTGTATTTTATCATTCTAAGGCTGAAAAGCAAGGAAGTGCAGGCTAAGATTGAGGAATTGATTATCGATTAAGGCTTCGGGAGTCTCTGTCTGACAATACTATGATACTTTAATTGACCACCGTTGTTTTAATGACAAAATCCCTAGCCCCGATTGCAGTGGAAATCCTTTTTTGCGTGGACTTCGGGTCTATTGATGTGAAAATGGTCTGCAAAAAAGATTGCAACGGAAAGCGGGATTAAGCTCCTAAAAAAATAAGTTGGAGAATAGTAGAGTATAGAGTTTGAGAGATTTAATCCGTACAAATAAAAAAACCTCAGAATTGCTTCTGAGGTTTTTCTGAATATTTCAGTCTCTCTAATTATTTAATGCACTTAATGTGTTTTCCTTAACGATTCGCTTAGCGAATTTGAATTTTGGCCCCCAATAGCTGTCGTCTAATGAAGAAACCATTACACCTTTGGATGTCGCAGCGTGAATGAACTTCACTTCGCCTTCCGGTGTTACATCTTCCACGATTCCTACGTGAGAGATTCTGCTGCCTCTGTGTGAGAAAAATACCAAATCTCCTTTCTGAAGTTCTGTTTTTTCCACAGAATCACCTTCCTGAGATTGTTGAGCTGCAACTCTTGGCAGGTTCATCCCTGCTGCTGCACCAAACACTGATAACACGAATGCCGAGCAATCTATTCCGCTTCTGGAAGTTCCTCCGAATCTGTATGGAGTTCCTAGATAACTTTCAGCTTCGGATAAGATATTGTCAATGGTGTTGCTGTATTTGATCGCATTTTCTATTGCAGATCTTTTGATAACCTCATTGGTATTAGCAATAGATGCTAAAACTTGTTGTCCTTTGTTGGTTGATTTGTTGGTTACGGGTTTTACGTTTACATCCAATGATGCAAATTTGGCATCAGTTTTGTATGTTTGATTGTTAGAAACCACATAGTTAGAAACGCAAGACTGAAGCGAAAAAAACGTGGTCACAAATAAGATATAAACTAGAACTCTTTTCTTCATATATATTTAATTATTTGTGTTAAACTTGAGTTGGTTTTTTGTGATTGCATAGCAAAAATAGCCAATACTCATTAAAGGGCATTTCAAATCAATTTGAGCGTTCTTGAGTTTAACATAATTTAACAGTCTTTTTAAGAATGTTAAAAAAAAACAAACCGCAAAGCCTTTATTTAGACTTTGCGGTTTTATTTTTAGTTAAGATTCTTTAACGTTTTTGTAGATATTTATCTAGTGAAGAGTAATTCTCTATATTTTGTCATCGGCCAAAGTTCGTCGTCTACCATCATTTCCAGGGCATCTGACGCCTCTCTGATGTTGTCAAAAAGAGGTTTTACTTTGTTACAGTATTCCTCTGCTTGTTTTTGACTTCCTGATGTATTCTTAGCTTTTTCTTTGGCTGCTAAAAGATTGTCAACACCAACTTTGATTTGGGAAACATTGCCGGAAATATCGGAAATCAAACTCAATTGTTCTTTTGCCAAAGTCTTGAATTCTTTCTCGCTGAAGATCTCTT
Source organism: Epilithonimonas arachidiradicis (assembly GCF_003610695.1). Lineage (GTDB taxonomy): Bacteria > Bacteroidota > Bacteroidia > Flavobacteriales > Weeksellaceae > Epilithonimonas > Epilithonimonas arachidiradicis. The sequence goes on from NZ_RAQH01000001.1 coordinate 214,095, forward strand.
TCAACCCTTTAACGTTCTCAATTAACCTGTTTTGGTAATTAAGAGCGGCAGGAATAATGTGATTTCTTGCGATATCTGCCAAAACTCTGGCTTCTATATCAATGACTGTTGAATATTTTTCCAGCTTGATTTCGTTTCTGGCTTCGAACTCACGGTGTGAGTAAATTCCTAACTCCTCGTAAAGCGCAACGAATTTTTTATCTAATTCCATTTTAAGAGCTTCCGGCGTTGTTTTCAAGTTGTTAAGGCCTCTTTTCTTAGCTTCTTTTGCCCAATCGTCAGAATAACCGTCACCTTCGAACATAATGCTCTTAGATTGCTTGATGTATTCTCTCAATACATTGAAAATAGCTTCATCTTTTTTAAGACCAGTTCCAATCAAAGCATCCACTTCAGTTTTGAAAGTTCTTAATTGTTTAGCAGCAATTACATTCATCACCGTCATTACTTCCGCACAGTTGGCTGAAGAACCCACCGCTCTGATTTCGAATTTGTTTCCTGTAAAGGCAAAAGGAGACGTTCTGTTTCTGTCTGTGTTATCTAAAAGAATTTCAGGAATTTTTCCAACAACATTCAGTTTTAATTCTGTTTTTTCTTCCGGAGATAATTTTCCGTCCGTCACTTTTTCCAATTCTTCCAAAACGCCGAACAACTGACTTCCAATAAATGCGGAAATAATTGCCGGTGGCGCTTCGTTGGCTCCTAATCTGTGATCGTTGCTTGCAGATGCAATACTAGCTCTCAACAAATCCGCATAATCGTGAACTGCTTTCAAAGTATTTACAAAAAATGTCAGGAACTGAAGGTTTTTCTTTGGATTTTTACCCGGACTCAAAAGGTTTTCGCCCGTGTCAGTTCCCAAAGACCAGTTATTATGTTTTCCACTTCCGTTGACACCGGCAAATGGTTTTTCGTGAAATAAAATGTGGAAGTGATGCTTGTGAGCAATTCTTGCCATAATATCCATTAATAATGAATTATGGTCAACAGCAACATTCGCTTCTTCAAACATTGGTGCCAATTCGAATTGGTTAGGTGCAACCTCGTTGTGACGTGTTGTTACAGGAATTCCCAACTTCATACATTCGATTTCCAATTCCTTCATATAGTTCATTACTCTTGTAGGAATCGAACCGAAATAATGGTCATCAAGCTGTTGTCCTTTCGCCGGAGAATGTCCAAGTAAAGTTTTCCCTGTCAAAACCAAATCCGGTCTTGATTGATACAAAGCTGTATCTACCAAGAAATATTCTTGTTCCCAACCAAGAGTCGGAGAAACTTTTGTTACATTTTTATCGAAGTAAGATTTGCAAACATCTGTCGCTGCCTCATCAACCGCATTCAAAGCTCTTAACAAAGGTGCTTTATAATCTAAAGTTTCACCCGTATAAGAAATGAAAATCGAAGGAATACAAAGTGTAGTTCCCATAATAAAAGCCGGAGAAGTCGGATCCCAAGCGGTATAACCTCTGGCTTCGAATGTATTTCTGATTCCACCATTCGGGAAAGAAGAAGCATCCGGCTCCTGCTGAATCAACATTCCGCCACTGAATCTCTCGATAGCTCTTCCACCTTCTATAGGTGTAAAGAAAGAATCGTGCTTTTCAGCAGTTGCACCTGTTAACGGTTGAAACCAGTGCGTGTAATGGGTAACGCCTTTTGACATAGCCCAATCCTTCATCGCAACAGCCACCTGATCCGCAATGTGTCTCTGGATTTTTGTTCCTTTTTTAATGGCATCCAAAATAGATTGGAACGCTTCTTTAGTCAGATATTCTCTCATTGTTTCTTCTGAGAATACATTTTGACAAAACAATTCAGACAGTTTTGCAGGAACTTCTATGAAATTATCTTTTCTGTAATTTCTGAATGGAAGCTCGGCTAAGGCTTTAAATCTTAATGTTGACATAAAAAGTGTGTTATTTTAAACGAGGCAAATTTACAAAAAATATAATTCGAAATTAATTTGCCCCCTAAAAATTTATAGTTGTTTTCAAATAAATAAATTTAAACCAATAACAACCCCTCTATTTTTCAACATCAATATGAACTAAAATAGAAATATGTTTAATTTTTATTATTAAAATATGAATGAAAATTTATTTTAGAATATAGACAGGAAAGTTTAACTTTAAAAACTGTTGTAATACAAATAATAGCATCTTAGTTAAAAAACGCAATGTTTTGAAAATCAATAAATTAAATATTTTATTTTATTTAAATAAATTTTCATACCTTTGCAGACTTTTACAAAAATTTTAATATATGGCAAATTCAAGAGCAAGAGAAACCACAGAAGCTATCGAAAGATTATATGTCTCTATGAGACACTTATTCTATAGAGGATTTTTCAAACCATCTGGAGTGTCGGGTGAATCATTAAGAAAATTATTAATGATTATCAATCCGGAGATCTACGGAAGTATGAGCGTTCCTAATAAGATAGAACTGGACGGTTTGCTTTATGTTCTTGATCGTCTTCCGGAAGGTATCGAAGAATGTTCTTTTATCCATCTGACTTCTGACGAAGGCTTTGATAAAGGAAGTTTTGAACCAATCGTTCCGAAGAAAAGACGTAGAAACTGCTACAGAATAGATGAACACCAGATGAACATCGAAGTTCTTTTGGGTCGCTCCGAGATTTATGACATCCTGACTCACTTAACGTTCCTTTATCTGGAAGCAGACAAAATCAGAAACATCGGTTTCGATCTGGATAACGAAGGTCGCCCGAAACGCATCTGGAAAATCATCGAAGAAGTTGCTAAAGGCGAGAAAAAATACAGCAGAAAAGAAAAAGAAGTCGCATTGATTCATCTTTCTTCTTTCTTAGGAAGAACTTTTGATGAAACACTTAATGCTTATAACAACTTCGGAGATGATAAAAATCCCGACCGCTTGTTCAAGATTATTTATTGGCTTGGTCAGATTAGCCTGGAAGACTGGAAAGAATTAAGAGAAAGAGAAATCTATTTCTCAGCCATTCTTCAGGAAAGAGTTGGACATCACCTTTTCGGGGAAAAATGGGCCAATAAGATCAAACAGGTTTTGGTGGAAAACAACCTTCATATGAGACCTCTTCATATCATCAGTGCCAATATGCACTCTGTGAAAAATATGGTTTTTGCCAATGATGCTCTTAATAAAAAAGGAACAAAAGAGGTTGATTATAAATTATTTGCTGACATCAGTAACAAAAAAGAACTTCAGGAAAAAGTGCTGGATCACGCTCTAAAAGAAGGAATGATCTATATTGATGACAATAGCGGAAGCAACATTGATGTTCAAATCATCGATCTTGCCAAGACTGAACTTAAGAATACCGTTTTCGCGAATCAAAAATATAAAGGTGACGATGTGATCCTGGTTTTTGATTACGCTTTTGGAGAACAAGCTTTTGAGGTAATGGACGAATTACTAAGACCTTATGAAGTGAAAGGCGAAGTCTATATGATGAAAGTGAAATCGGTTTCGATAATGGGTAAAGCCGGGATCTTAACCGGAGGAAAAGGCGATATTATGATCCCGACTTCTCACATCTTTGAAGGTACTGCTGATAATTATGTCTTCGAAAATGCTCTAAAGGCAACTGATTTTGTAGATGATGAGATCAAATCTTTCGAAGGACCGATGATCACTGTTTTGGGAACATCGCTTCAGAACAAAGACATTTTATCTTACTTTATGACAACGTCCTGGAAAGCCATCGGTCTGGAAATGGAAGGCGCACATTATCAAAAAGCGATTCAGGTGGCGAGCAAAATCCGTCATCACATTTCTCCGGATCTGTTTGTAATGTATGCTTATTATGCATCGGATAATCCATTGGAAACAGGAAGTACATTATCTTCCGGCGGACTTGGACTCACAGGTGTAAAACCAACTTATATGATTACTCATAAAATCATCGAGAAAATTCTTGAGAAGAAATAAAAATAGAAAGCCTCCAATTTTTGGAGGCTTTTTTGAACCACAAAAGTCACAAGAGTTTTTTTGATTTTATATAACTAAGTTTATCATTAAGATGATTCTTTTGTGACTTTTGTGGTTTATTCATTAAATAAAATTTGCAATCGTGTAAATCAGCAAACCAACCAAGCCACCAACGATTGTTCCGTTGATTCTTATAAATTGCAAATCTTTTCCGACTTCTAATTCCAGTTTTCGACTCAGTTCTTTTCCTTCCCAATTTCCGACAGTTGTGCTGATGAGTTCGCCAAAATTCTGAGTGTTTTTCAGAATATATTTATAGGCTGTCAATCTAACCCAATTGTCAATTCGGTTTTGGAAATTTTCATCATTTTGAAGGTTAGAAACAAATTCATCAATGTTTTTTTTGACATAAGATTTTAGTTTAGAATCTTCTTCAGACAATTCTTTCATCAATGATAATTTTAAAGATTGCCAAATATCGGATGCGTATTGTTTGATCTTATCACTTTGTAGAAAATCCGTTTTGATCGAATCAAACTCCGTTTTCCACTTAGATTCTTCTTTCAGTTCTTTTGAAAAATCCAGGATTTTGTTGGTAATTTCTGATCGTAATGGATGACTAGGATTTTCTTCAACTTCAAGGAAATAATCGCTTAAACCTTTTGTAATTTTTTCGGCAATTTTATTATCTACAGATTTGGGAATCAAAAAGAAACTCTCCTTTCCTACTCTTTCAGAGATCATTTGTTGATTTTCGAGAATATACTTTTTGATTTGAGAACTTAGGTTGGTAATGATTTTTTGATGATCATTTTTATTGAGAAGATATTCGATTCCGTTTCCGATGACCGAATTTAATTGGATAGAATCTGTCATTTCCTCCGCTTTATTTGAAATAAATTTCACAACAGATTCATCATCGAGTTTATTAATAATATCTTTAAGAATTGATGACAGTTCATTAATCAAAAGATTCTGATTTTTATCCTTAGAAAGCCAATCGCCAACATAAACCGAAACTTTTAGTTTTTGAATGTAAGGACGGATATTTTGAGGCGAAAGAAAATTATCCACCACAAAGTTCCCAAGATTATCGCCAATTTTTTCTTTAGAATTTTCGATGAGGTTAGTGTGTGGAATTTTAAGTCCTAATGGATAATTGAAAAGCGCAGTCACAGCAAACCAATCCGCCAAAGCACCAACCATCGCCGCTTCGGAAAATGCTCTGATATAGCCAATCCAATGTAAATGATTTCCTTTTTGTAAAATCGTCATCGATACAAAAGTAACGGCCATCAGAATAAACAATCCTGTGGCGAGGGTTTTATATCGTTTGAGCTGCTGTTTTTTCAATTCATCATTCATAAATCAGGAAAATCGAAAATCATTCCAAACAAAATTATCAATATTTGATTAAAATAAATATTTTTACAAATAAATCTCTCTGAATGGCGAAGAAAATTCTGAATATAGTTTTATTGTTGATTGCCGGAATTATTTTAACGGTATATATCACCGGCTACAATTATCTTTTCCGCGGAATAAGATTGACTTATCTAAAAGGTGAAACCGGACCAATGTTAAATGACGGAACTGACTTCCCATCGAAAACTATTTCAAGAGGAAACCCCAAACCCTGGCCACTCGATATTAATTATAACAAAACGGCATTATCTCCGGAACTGGAAAAGCATCTTAAGGAAACAAAATCAGTTTCTTTTTTAATCATTCAGCACGGAAAAATCCTGCAGGAACATTATTGGGAGAATTATAATAAAGCTACTCCGAGCAATTCATTTTCGATGGCCAACACCATAACAACGCTGCTATTAGGAAAAGCCATTGACGACGGAAGAATAGCAAACATTAATCAACCATTTTCTACATTCTATCAGGAATTTTCAAATGACAAATTTGGGAAAAACCTTACATTAGCGAATCTTGCCTCGATGGAAGCAGGATTGGACTGGAAGAACGATTACAAAAATCCACTCTCTCAAAATGCAGCACTATACTATGGATTTTCTCTTTCCGATATTATTTTCAAAAGCAAATTCAAACAAAATCCAGGAGAACAATTCGAATACCAGTCAGCTGCGCCTCAACTTTTAGGTTTTGCAGTTGGCAGAGCTGTGGAAATGCCTTTGTCTTTTTATGCATCTGCAAAATTGTGGAAGCCTCTCGGGATGGAGCAAAATGCAGAATGGACAACGGATGATCTTGGGATAGAAAAATCGTTTTGCTGTATCCATTCCAATGCAAGAGATTTTGGAAAGATTGGATATTTACTACTGAATAAAGGAAAATTTGAAAATATCCCGTTAATCAACGAAAATTTTGTTGACCAAATGATAACGCCGACTGAACATTCCAACGGAACTTATGGTTTAGGCCTTCGTATTAATTATGATACAAAAATCCACCATTATTATATGCATGGATTCAATGGTCAATACGTTATTATAGTCCCGGAATATGATATGATTATTGTGAGATTAGGCAACGAAGAATCCCCGGAAAAAGACTTCAAAAACAGACCAAAAGAAATCGAGTTTTATATTAACGAAGCCCTGAAGTTTGATAAAAACTAATCCGCGTCATAATCCAACAAAGCGAATACACTTAGCAAAGTGCTGTTCTTCAGTTTCTGCTCGGCTTCTTTCATATATTGCGCATCGTTGTTTGCAGGAACATACATCTCATAGAAGTTTTTGTTCCTGATCACAAACAAAGTCGACCCGATAATCATTGTCAGGATATCCTCAGACTTTGGCGCATTATGGAAAACGCCGGAAACAATTCCTCTTTTGATAATCTCATCCAGCCTGCCGACACAAGTCTGATAAAACTCCAAAAGATCATCCTTCACATTATCCAGAGAACGCATCTCCTGCGTTACAAAACCGTGAAAATAGCTGTATTTGAAAAGCAAAGAGATCACATAATTCACAATCTCTTTCATCTGCATTTCGGGTTTTCCTTCCTTTATGGTCTGTGCAAACTCAGAAAAGCTTTCTTTTGTTCTCTGCACACGATACTGATAAAGGTAAGACATCATCTTTTCCTTAGAACCAAAGTAATAAGAAATCATAGCCACATTGATATTCGCTTTCGAACAAATATCTCTCACAGACGTGCCTTCAAAGCCTTTTTTTGCAATCAGTTCTTCTGCTACATCCAGAATTTTTGTCTGTTTATCAGTAAATTTTTTTCTCATTCGCAACGAAAGATTTAATGTAAAATTAAACTATTTTTCATCATTGACAATAAGTTTCGACAACAGATTTTAACAAAATTTAACTTTTTATGATCAGCATAATAATTAGAGCCGCTTTATCCGTCCACAGTTTATCCTGAGCAAAGTCAAGGGATCTGCTGCAAGCAATTCGGTGTTCCGAAAAGACCTTAAATTCATATCTTTGACTATGGATTTTTTGGATTTTCATCATCACAAACAAAATAAGACCGGGATCTACAACTTAGATTTCAATGAAAAAATCCCGTCCGGAAATTTTTCTGCAGGTCTACATCCAAAAGACATTACAGAAAACTGGAAATCAGATTTTGAAAAAATCAAAGGAATTTCTCTTTCAAAAAACTGTCTTGCTCTAGGCGAATGTGGTTTGGATGGATTAATCGACATCGATGAAAAACTTCAAAACGAAGTGTTCCAAAATCATATTACCTGGGCAGAAGAAATTAGAAAACCTATTATCATCCATTGTGTCCGCAGATTTTCGCAAATTCTCCATTTCAAAAAAGCAAAAGTGCCGTTAATCATTCACGGATTCAACAAGAAAGAAAACACGGCAAAAGAGCTTTTGGATGCCGGCTTTTATCTCAGTTTTGGAAAAGCAACTTTAGATAACTTATCTTTGCAAAAATTGATTGAAGATTTTCCGGTTCGGAAGATGTTTTTGGAAACCGATGATGCCGATTTTGATATTGCAGAATTGTACGAAAAGGTTTCGGAAATTAAATGTATTTCTCTAGAAGAGCTGAAAAACCAAATGTGGGAAAATCTTCAAAAAGTAATTAATTATGGATAAATTTTGGTTGGAACGCACCGAATTGCTTATAAAAGATGAAGGCATTGAAAAACTGCAAAATGCTAAAGTTTTGGTCGTTGGGTTAGGTGGTGTCGGATCTTTTGCTGCAGAATTTCTGGCAAGAGCCGGTGTTGGAAAAATGATCATCGCAGACGGTGATGTGGTTGATATAACCAATATCAACAGGCAATTGCCCGCACTCCATTCCACAATTGGCCAGCATAAGGTAGAATTGGTTGGTGACCGGTTAATGGATATCAATCCAAAATTAGAGCTTACAAAAATCAATGAGTTTCTGGAGCCGGAAAGAATGGAAGAATTAATCAAATCAGAAAAATTCGATTATGTTCTTGACTGCATCGATTCTCTGACTCCCAAACTGACACTCATCAGAACTTGCCGACGACATAAAATAAAACTCGTTTCCTCGATGGGAGCCGGCGGAAAAACCGACCCAAGCAAAGTGATGGTTCGTGATATCAGTAAAACCAACAACTGCCTTTTGGCAAGACAAGTAAGAAAACGTCTGAAAAAAGAGAAAATCAACAAAGGTTTCCGATGTGTTTTCTCTACAGAATTACAGGACGAAAACAGCCTTAAAATGACAGATGGAACCAACTTCAAACGTTCATTTTATGGAACGATCAGCTTTATTCCTGCTATTTTTGGTTTGTATGCTGCAGCCGAAGTCATTAATCATTTAACCGGAAGAAAATAACAATTTGAAAATCAACGGTTATCCTTCCCGAGAAAAGCTGAAAAAAAAATCAGAGATCGACCTTCTGTTCAAGAAAGGCAAATGGCTTTCTGTGGATAATCTGAGAATCATCTACTTCAGTTCATCAGAAAAGCATCCGATAGAATCCTGTAAAATAGGTGTTTCTGTTTCTAAGAAATTTTTCAAAAAGGCTGTAGACAGAAACCGTATCAAACGTCTTTTGAGAGAGTCTTACAGACTTAATAAAGCTACTTATTTTGACGCTTTTGGGGAACAAACGTTAGCTATGTTATTCTGGGTTTCTAAGGATTTGCCGGAACATTTTTCTGATGTTGAGAAACAATTTATTAATCTTTGTAAAAAGAAAAAAGGATAGCGTCAGCTTTTAATTTGTAATTTTATTCTCAAACAAATTACAAATGAGCGATATTTTACCTTACGTTTTGAGCACCTTTATTGGCATTGGCCTGGCTGCGGCTTCGGGATTCAGAGTTTTTTTACCGATGTTCGCCGTTAGTCTTGCATCTTATCTTGGGTGGATTCCAATGAACGATAACTTCGAATGGCTATCTGGATTGCCAACTCTTATCACAACCGGTATTGCTACAGTTATTGAAATTCTGGCTTATTATATTCCTGTAGTTGACAATTTTCTTGACACGATCTCGATTCCGTTAGCAACCATTGCCGGATCTATTCTTTTTGCAAGCCAGTTTATGGAATTGGGAACTTTTCCTCAATGGGCTTTGGCATTGATTGCTGGTGGCGGGACTGCTGCAACTATTTCAGCTGGATTTGCCGGTACAAGAGCTGCTTCTACAGCTACAACTGCCGGCATTGGAAATAATGTGGTTGCTACTACAGAGACTGCCGGAGCCGGATTGATGTCCATTCTTTCAATTTTTTTGCCTGTACTTGCTTTTATTCTCGCCATTGTTTTATTGATTCTTGTTTTGTTTTTTGGAAGAAAACTTTGGCGGAAGATGAAAACGCAGAATTCTGGTATCTTTTAAATAAAAAATCCCGCTGTCGCGGGATTTTTTATTTAGTCTTAAGTTCTTAATTAGTTAACAACAATATCATCAATTTGAATTGTAGTCGTCACACCTGGATTTGCACCTTCATATTTGAAGACAATGAATCCGTTTCCTGTTACAGATGCTGGAATATTATATGTTCCTGCTGGTGCTAAAGTTCCATACCCACTAGTTGGCGTTTTTGGAATTGTGAAGTTGGAAGTAATATCCGTCAATGTTGCTGTTGAAATATCAGAACCTGGAGTGTAATTCGTTGTCGTATAAACTTTCAAAGCATCACCATTATAGAAACCAACATTCACTCTAAAAGCTAAGGTATTAGCAGCCGTAAAGTCTACCGGTACCATAAAGAAAGTTTGATAGCTTCCGCTTCCTGCATTAGCAGACATTTGGATATACTTGTTATTGCTAAAAGTTTTTATTTGCCAATATCTGCTTGGGGAACCAACATAAGAATAATTGAAATATTTGGCAAAACCTGCAAAATCTACATTATAACTTTCAAAATTTTCTGTGAATGAACCAGAGTAAGTAATATTAGTACCACCAACAATACCCGTAGCGAAGCGGTCTTTTGTAAAGTCTATATCACTTACACTTCTGATAACTGTTTGCCAAGGATTGGAACCAGTTCCATACTTACTTGCTACCAATGTGATATCACCACTTTTACCAGGAATCAAATACGAAGATTGTTTGAAGAATCCATCTGTTCTCAAGATTGCAGAACCTCCCATTTTATCAACCAAGTTTCTATTAGTATCTATAAAGGCTCCGGATGCATCTTTATTCATTAATGGCTTACCTACTTCATCCCCATTAAATTGTACATCTTTTACCTTTACTAAGGTATTAACATATTTATCTGCTTTAATGTCGTTTAAAGTTACTTCTGTTGGAACCAAATTAGCTATTTCTATCTTGTTTCCATCACAAACTCCCGCTAGATATCTACCTAAGATTGTCTGTGGGATTCTACCGATAGCATAACTTGGATCTGGTGCTCCAATTTTCTTTACTCCGGCATCCGTCCCAATTACTAAGCCGTTCATTTTTACTCTGATATGAGCTCCCACCGGAAAATCTGCATAGTTTTGAGCCTTGTTAATTTCAATTTGTAATCCAACAGTTGGATTAGACGGCTTATCTTGGATAGAAATTGTTTTATAAAAATTCCCTTGTTCATCCGAGGAAATAACATATGCATCAAAAATAATTGGTGCACCATCTGGAGCAATTTTCACAGCACCTGCAGTAGGAGCCATTGCTGCAACTTCTGCCATTGTTTTTGTAGCAGCATCAAACTTATTTGTACAAGTAATTTCAGGTGCGTCCCAATTGTCATCGTGAACACAAGAAATCTGGGTTGTTAGAACTGAAACAAGCCCTAAACTGATTTTGAAATATGATTTAATATTCATTTTTTGATTGTTTTCTGATAAAATTTTTAATTTTTAAAATCTAACTTGAAGATTCACAAAATAAGATCTTCCCTGTGTGTACCAATATTTAGGTGCAAAATTTGGATATCTGCTATTGTATTCATTTTCAAAGTTTACATCTCCATCAGCATTTCTGAGCTGTTCAAATCCACCTGTAATATATCTTGTATTATCAAAGATATTATTAACAGATGCTGAAATAAGGACATAATATTTTCCGAGAATCCAAGACTTTCCTATATTAGCATTGAAGAAATGCGCAGAAGGCAATTTCTTTTGTCTCATATAATAAGCTACTTTTTCATCATCTAAATTGATAAAAGGTGTACTACTATAATTATTTTGAATAAACTGTTCGCTTCTTAACAATGCGTTAGGATCTAAATTATTATCATCAAGATAATTCCAGTTTGCACCTACCCACCAATATTTTGGAGAACTATATCTCAGACCTGCGGAAAAAGCTTTTTGAGGAGTCCCTCCTATTTTCATTCCTTTAATCAGACCTCTTCCTACATTTGTAAATGGTGCAGCAACCACGTCGGATGCAATGTAAACATTTGGATTGTTTCTATAAGTGTAATCTCCCCAGTTAGCAACACCTTGGAAAGATAAAGTAGGTAATATTTTTATATCTAACCCTAATTCCGCACCCATGTTTCTTTTATCTACATTAGACATCGTTTGCGTAACAAAAGCTGTAGCTTCCTTCTCTTCTGATACGCCCTCTTCATTATTTACAGCGAGTGAGATACCATCTACAAAATATCTTTGTACGTTAGTGTCATTCTGCGTATCTACCAAATAAGCCGTAGCCCTAAGCTTCATAAATGGTGTGGACATAACATAGCTTATATCATTGGCATTGATAACAGCACTTCTAAGACCTGGAGCAGCATAATTGTTGGCACGAGGATTAATAAATATGTCGTCCAAGAATGGCGCTTGAGAGAAATATGCTCCGTTATACACCAAAAAGTTTCTACCATCTACCCTGTAAACAACCTGACCTTTTAGACCAAAGTTCCAATAGTTATAATCGTTGCTTTTTCCAAATGATGTATTCTGATACAGATAATGTTTAAACAATCCTTCTCTGTTAGATGTAGAATAACCAGCCAAAGCGCTTACAAATACATCAAAGTTGCCCGTAGAAAATTTAAGTCCCGGATTAATTTTGACCTCTTGTCTTCTTAGAATATAATTGTAAGTTATTTTATCTCCAACAGTCTTTTCTAAATCCGTGTCATTCATATTATATAGACCCGAAGAACCAGGTCTATTTGATTCAGCAAATGGATCTCTATGCAAAACATAATTAGCCCCAAGTAAATCATTAATTTCTCTATAATATTCCGATCTGTAATTTTGATAGGAAACATTAAAGATAAACTTAGTCTTATCATTAAAATTATAAGTATAATGAGTCGCGCCATTCCAAATTTTATCATCACTCACGTCGTTTACTAAAAAATAACGTGCCTGCCCGTTTGGGCTTTGATAATTAGTTTGATAAAGTCTATTCCAATTAAGCTGGGTTATGGATTGGTCATTAGTTGTCCAAGCATTAGTCAGATAATCTCTCTCGGCTCTTAGTGCTTCATAATCTACCGGAGTAGTCCCGTTACCAATGTTAGTCATACTATACAGAATACTGTTTTCTGCATAACTTGGTAGATTTTTGTAATACGTTGGTGAAGGATTGGGTACATTCTGCCAATCCAATCGAGATCCTTTATCTTTTCCAAACTGATAAGAAACCGATGTCCATAAGTTTGAATTCTTATTGATTTTTAAGAAATCCTGTAATTGGAAAATCGGCTGAAAACCTTTTCTAACTCTTTCATTCCTCTTTTCTCCATTTTGCCATCCCCAATAAGAGTTATAATGTACACCTCTATAATCATAAACCTCTTGCGTATTTGGACTTGATGTTGATCTTCTGTATGGAGAAGCAAATGCATTGAAAGTCATTGTATGATTATCATTGAATTTCTTCTCAACACCTAGATAAGTTCCATAAGCATCATAGAAAGTCCCTTCTTGGATTCCTTCTTCTGCCCATCTTTTAGCACCCATTAGTGTAAAAGCCCAACCACTTTTTGACATACCCGATGTATATCTTAAGGAAACTCTTTGTCTATAATTTCTATTTGTAATTGAGTAAACAGCCTGAAATCCTTTTCTATACTCGCTAGCCTTAGTGTTCTTGTAAATTACACCACTTGCACCACCAAAAGCATATTCGGAAGGAGAATGATTTGCGGAGATTTCCGGATATCTCACAATCTCATTAAGACCACCCCAATTGGAGAAGTCTACATTTCCATTGTCTGACTTGACCATAGAAACACCGTTCATCATATTTTCGGAAGTTCTACCATCAATTCCTCTTGGTCTGAACCAATAAAAACCAAGATCAAAACTTGCGATTCTGTTGAACACGTCTTGAGAAGACTGTAAAAGTCCGACTGTAGAGGTTTGTCCGCTGCCCTCATCATCAGCATTATCAAGGATTGCAAGACCTTGATCTGCTCCTGTCAATGTAGAATAAAGGGTAATAACCCCCAAATCTTTTCTCTTTTCTGTGGTCACATCAAACTCCAAGGTTTTGGTCTCGAAATTTGGCTTTGATACCACAACTTGATAATGTCCGGACTTCAAATCTACAAATTGGAAATAACCAATTTTGTCTGCCGTAACATCATTACCTTCTCCTTTTAGACTAACTTGCGCTTTTTCGACCGGTTTCCCGTCTGCATCTTTCAGGTATGCAAAAACCGTGGTCTGTGCAAAGTAAAATGATGCCGGAAGCATTGTAAATAAGGAGATTAATGATAATTTTTTAATCATAAATCAATTAGGTTTTGTTTGCTCTTCTTTTCTAATATACAGTCCGTTATACACGGGAACGCAAATGTAAATAATTTTTTGATAATTAAAACTTTTTAACATTTTATTTTTATTTTAACGCAATATCAATTTTTAGAAACATAATTTTCTTTTTTCAAAAACATCAAATTTTTATTTTGCAACTATCCAAAAAAAATTACTTTTGTAGCCTTACATTTTTTATTATGAAAAATTTATTTAGCGTTATCGCTATTCTTGGTATTTCCTTAGTATTTGCACAAAAAAGACAAGTTCGTGCAGCAACTGTAGGATTCTTAAACGTTGAAAACCTTTGGGACACAATTCGTTCCGCTGATTATATTGACGGAACCAAAGACAGAAGCAATCCTGCTTTTCACAGAAGTGTGCCTTTGGACTCTATCAAATATCTTGAAGTCACTGATAAAGATTACGCCGGCCCTTGGAATGACGAAGCACTTATCGGGAAAAAAGTGGTGAGGATCCAAGGTGGTTCAGACGAATTCACACCTAAAAGTGGTAAAAACTACACCTATAGTGTATATAAGCAAAAATTGGCAAACGAAGCCAAAGTCATTTCCGAAATGGGAAAAGCTTATACAGGTACGGCTCCGGTAGTTGTTGGTCTTTTGGAAGTAGAAAACCGCCAAGTAGTGGAAGATCTTGTAAAAGAACCAGCTATTGCCAAGTATGACTATGGTGTTGTACATTATAACTCTTATGACTATAGAGGTATAGATATAGCATTCATTTACCAGAAAAGAAGATTCACGCCATCTAAATCTTGGAAAAAAGAAGTTAAAATCTTTGGAGATGGTGGAAAAAGAGAATACACCAGAGACATTTTGGTGTTAACAGGTTTCTTAGACAATGAGAAAGTAGCATTCTTCCTAAATCACTGGCCATCCAGAAGAGGTGGTGAGGCAGCATCTCTTCCTAAGCGTAACGCAGCAGCAATGGTTCTAAGACAACAGATGGACAGCATCAGAGCTCTAGACCCTTCTACAAAACTATTTGCAATGGGAGATTTTAATGATGATCCTGTAAGTTCAAGTTTGAAAAATGGCTTCAAAGCGGTAGGCAATCCAAAAGATTTATCGGAAACGTCTCCTTACCTTAATTTGATGTATCCTTTATATAAGAAAGGTGTTGCGTCTCTGGCTTATCAGGATGCACCAAACTTATTCGATCAGATTATCGTTTCGTCTAATCTTTATTCACCTAATAAAGAATTAAAAAAAGATTACACCGTTTTCAAAGCGGAAATTTTCGCTCCTGATTACTTGATTACCAAGGAAGGAAATTATAAAGGTTACCCTTTCAGATCTTGGGCAGGAGATAAGTTCACCGGCGGTTATTCCGATCACTTCCCGGCGTTCGTCGTCTTGCAAAAAGAACCATAAGATATAACAAAACAACCGTTTCAGATTTGGAACGGTTTTTTTATTCAAATAATGCTCAAAGTTTGAAGAGTCGTTTTAAGGTTGTTCTTCGTTTGATTAATGTTAAATTTGATTTCAACAATTGTTACTTGTTAACAGTAAATGAATATTTAAAATGAAAAATCTATTTGCTATCATTGTCATTACTGGATTCATTTGGTCTTGTTCATCAAATCCAAAATACTTAACAGAAGATTCTAAACTAAATTTATCCACCCAGAAAAAGACTGATTCTGCAGACGAATGAGAAGTCACAGTTTTTGATACGGAATATGAGACCTTTGTAGCAACACGAGCTCAACCCAAATCAATGTTTACCGAAAGTAGCTTAAAATCTCGAAATCAAATTCTTGTTACCGAATGGAACAGTCGATTCTATTCAGGAATCAATCCTAATTTTTATGAAGTCGCCATAGATTATGACCCAAAAGAAAATTACGGTTTCGACTTCGAATACAGATTATATCAGTTCTTCGCTTATTGTAATTGGAAATACGGAATTAAGTTTAATGGACTAAGAGGAATCGATAAAACAAAATAAAAAAGAATGCAAAACTGCAGTCTTTATCTTTTTTATAATGATTATGGATTTATGCAATTCCTTCTTCTTCTCCTTTTAGCTTTTCAGCATTTTCAGCCATAATTACAGCATCCATCATTTCTTGGATATCACCATTCATATAAGCATCCAGGTTGTAAATCGATTTGTTGATTCTGTGATCAGTAACTCTTCCTTGCGGATAATTATAAGTTTTGATTTTCGCCGAACGGTCACCGGTAGAAACCATTGTTTTTCTTTGTGCTGCAATATCACCAACCACTTCCTGAAGTTTGATGTCATACAATTTAGCTCTCAACATTTCCATTGCTAATTCTCTGTTAGCCAGCTGAGAACGTGCCTGCTGACAAACTACAACAATCCCCGAAGGTTTGTGTGTCAGCTGAACTTTGGTTTCAACCTTGTTAACGTTCTGTCCACCAGCACCTCCGGAACGCGATGTCTGCATCTCGATATCCGCAGGATTGATTTCCACATCCACTTCCTCGGCTTCCGGCAAAACGGCAATAGTAATGGCTGAAGTGTGAACACGGCCTTGAGATTCGGTTTCCGGAACACGCTGCACACGGTGAACACCGGATTCGAATTTCATAATCCCGTAAACGCTCTCGCCTTCCACTTTCATTATGAGTTCCTTATAACCTTTGGACGCTTCGCTGGCATCGGTGATTTCGTGTTTCCAGCCTTTCGTTTTGAAATACATCGAATACATCCTGTACATATCTTCCACGAAAATTGCAGCTTCGTCGCCACCGGTTCCGGCACGCATTTCCAGAATGATGTTCTTGTCATCGGCTGGGTCTTTTGGAATTAGAAGATATTTTAACTCTTCTTCAAAAGCTGGAAGTTTATCCTGAGCTTCATATTTTTCTTGCTTTGCCATTTCCACGAATTCCTTATCAGAACCGTCCGCAATGATTTCATCTGACTCAGCAATCGTATCGAGCGCAGCTTTGTAATCATCAAAAACTTTGACGATTTTTCCCAGGTCGCTGTATTCTTTGTTCAGGGCAGAATATCTTTTTTGGTCCGTAATCACATCCGGCTGGATGATAAGGTCGGCCACCTCATTATATCGTTGTTTGATCGCTTCCAGTTTCGGAATTAATGACTTAGACATAGGTAAATT
This sequence comes from Epilithonimonas arachidiradicis, assembly GCF_003610695.1. Taxonomy (GTDB): domain Bacteria; phylum Bacteroidota; class Bacteroidia; order Flavobacteriales; family Weeksellaceae; genus Epilithonimonas; species Epilithonimonas arachidiradicis. Next base: position 231,275 of record NZ_RAQH01000001.1, read on the forward strand.
TTAGTTGGCAAAGATACGGAATTAAGAAACAAGAAGAAAGAGCAAAGAATCAAGAAAAATAGTTTGATTTTTTTCAACCACAAAGGCACAAAGTTTTTACACAAGGTTCACAAAAAATTTAGTTTAATTAGTGTTCTTTGTTGAATTTCTTCGTGTCTTTGTGGTTAATAAAAACAAAATCCACTCTCGAAAGAATGGATTTCTTATATATTGTTTCGCTTTGAGTGCAATCTCTCACGAAAAGAAAATTGCCCAATTAATGGTGGTGACCGTGACTCGCTGGTCTTTCGCCTGCTGGTCTTTGGTAGATAACTTCTACACCTTCCTGCTCGTACAATTTCTTGTATCTTACTTTTTCCGGGTCAAAGTTCTTGTTGATTTTACCAAAGTATTCTGCAACACCTTCTGTCAACCACAATGGTACGATGAATCCGAAGAACATCAAAATACACCAGAATCCGCACAACATCATTGTGAAGAAATAAACAGTCCAAAGGAATTGGTAAAACGGCCAAAAAGCTGATAACATCATAATGCTATAATTTTAAGCAAAAATAGAAGATTTAATTAAATCTGACAAAATTTATCGCTTGATTTTTTTCATTTTGCTGAATTTTCAGTTTTTAGTATTTTCGTAAGGTTGTAATTGTATCGCCTTTGCGAGATTATTTTAAACGCAAAGTCCGCAAAGAATTATAATTTAACAAACAGTTTTTAAGGTCGCAAAGCCGTAGAACTTAGCAAGGAAAAATATTTCTTTAACTTATTTAATGAGCTTTTGTGACTTTTGTGGTTAATTTTAAAATTTAAATCAAATATAATGAGTTTCAGAATCGAAAAAGACACAATGGGCGAGGTGCAAGTGCCTGCTGATAAATTTTGGGGTGCGCAGACGGAGCGTTCCAGAAATAATTTCAAAATTGGTCCGGAAGGAAGTATGCCGCGCGAAATCATCGATGCATTTGCTTACCTGAAAAAAGCGGCGGCCTATACCAATGCGGAATTAGGTGTTCTTTCCAATGAGAAAAGAGATGCAATCGGGAAAGTTTGTGATGAGATTCTTGCAGGCGAATTGTATGACCAATTTCCTCTTGTAATTTGGCAAACCGGTTCGGGAACGCAATCTAATATGAATGTAAACGAGGTTGTTGCGAATAAATCTCACGTGAACAGTGGTGGAAAATTAGGCGAGAAAACGGAAGTTCATCCAAATGACGATGTGAACAAATCTCAGTCTTCCAACGATACTTATCCAACAGCAATGCACATCGCAGCTTACACGAAAGTGGTAAAAGCGACTTTGCCAGCTTTGGATAAACTAAGAAATACGCTGGACGAAAAAGCAAAGAAATTCCAGAATATTGTAAAAATCGGAAGAACGCACCTGATGGATGCGACGCCTTTGACTTTGGGACAAGAATTTTCGGGTTATGTGGCGCAGTTGGATTATGCGAAAAAAGCAATCAATAATACGCTTGACCATTTGAAAGAATTGGCTCTTGGCGGAACTGCGGTTGGAACCGGGCTGAATACGCCGAAAGGTTATGATGTTTTGGTGGCAAAATATATTGCTGATTTCACAGGATTGCCATTTGTAACAGCTCCGAATAAATTCGAGGCTTTGGCGGCGCATGACGGAATCGTTGAAACGCACGGTGCGTTGAAGCAGTTAGCTGTTTCTCTTTATAAAATCGCTCAGGATATCAGACTGTTGGCTTCTGGTCCACGTTCCGGAATCGGGGAAATTTTCATTCCTGAAAATGAGCCTGGTTCTTCCATAATGCCAGGAAAAGTGAATCCAACTCAGAATGAAGCCATTACAATGGTTTGCGCGCAAGTTCTTGGAAACGATACAACAATCTCTTTTGCAGGAACGCAAGGAAATTATGAACTGAATGTTTTCAAGCCAGTTATGGCTGCGAACTTCCTGCAGTCCGCACAATTGTTGGCAGATGCGATGATTTCTTTCAATGACCATTGTGCGATTGGAATTGAGCCAAATGAACCGAGAATCAAAGAATTGGTTGACAAATCTCTGATGCTCGTAACAGCGTTGAATACGCACATCGGTTACGAAAACGCGGCAAAAATTGCTAAAACAGCTCATAAAAATGGTACTACTTTGAAAGAAGAAGCCGTAAACCTTGGATTATTGACAGCGGAACAATTTGATGAATGGGTTAAGCCAGAAGATATGGTGGGAAGCTTAAAATAAGATTTTCAGATTCTAACATATTATCAAAACTCCGAGGATTTCCTTGGAGTTTTTTGTTTTAATTGATTAATTTCAACCTATGAATATTGATACAATTCTTGACCAAATTTTCGAGCTTCCAGAACATTCGAAATCTGTTTTAAAGAATTTGATTTCAGAAGTTGAGTTTCCGAAAGATAGCATTATCATCAAAGCCGGAAAAGTAGAAAAGACGGTTTATTTTATTAAAAAAGGAATTGTAAGAGCTTTTGTTCCTCAAGAAAATCAAGACCTTACGTTTTGGTTTGGTAAAGAAGGCGACGTGGTTTTGCCAATGAAAAGCTATGTTGATAATTATCAAAATTATGAAAATATTCAGCTTTTGGAAGATTGCGTTTTGTATCAATTAAAAATCGATGCTTTGAGAAAGCTATTTGAAACCGATATCAATATTGCCAATTGGGGAAGAAAATTAGCCGAAAGAGAATTGGTAAAAACGGAAGAATTATTTATTTCCAGACAATTCAGAACGGCAAGTCAGCGTTATGAAGAACTTTTAACAAAACAACCCGAAATTATTCAAAGAGTTCAATTGGGTTACATCGCTTCCTATTTGGGAATCACACAAGTTAGTCTGAGCAGAATTCGAAGTGATATTTGATTAATTTTTTAACATTTGTAAAAAAATCCGCAGCTTTCAATTCGGAACTTTGCATCATTAAAATAATGAATAAATGAACTGGATTTTTTTAATTCTTGGAGGACTTTTTGAAGTTGGATTCACATCTTGTTTAGGAAAAGCCAAAGAAACATCGGGCGCGGAATCTTACCTTTGGTACGCCGGATTCGGAATATCATTGATTGCAAGTATGCTTCTGCTCATCAAAGCAACGCAAACACTTCCGTTGGGAACGGCTTATGCAGTCTGGACGGGAATCGGTGCCGTTGGAACTGTTCTGATTGGGATTTTTATATTCAAAGAACCAGCAACATTTTGGCGATTGTTTTTTATTTTCACATTAATTGCTTCCATCGTTGGACTGAAAGCCGTTTCATCACATTAATAAATTATTGAACCACAAAAGTCACAAAAGAAAAAATAATATCTTTTATGACTTTTGTGGTTTTTTAATCAATTCTTTATTTCGCAAATTGAGCAGATGAAATTTTAAATCTGCTTTATCTGCAAAATCTGCGAGAAATTAAATTTAACTTACCGAAACTTGGTCTGCAAAGTATTGCTCCAAATCTCTCAATGTTTCCGGAGAAGTTTGGATATCTCTTACCAATTCGCCTTTGTTGATGACCACAATTCTTTCACAAACTTCTGTGGTGTGAGCCAAATCGTGGCTGGAAATCAGGAATGTGGAATCTGAGTTGTGTGACCAGTCTCTGATGAGGTTTTTCAGTTTGATTTGGGTTGATGGGTCAAGGTTTGCGAAAGGTTCATCCAGAATAATAATAGCTGGTGTTCCTATCAATGCGCCGATAATTCCGACTTTTTTCATATTGCCTTTGGAAAGATCGCGGATGTATTTTTTAGCATTCAGGATTTCTCCGTTGAAGAAATCGGTAAAATTTTTCAGGAATTCGTCAACATTCGCTTTGCTTTGTCCTCTGAGTTCTCCTAAGAAATAAAAATATTCTTCCGGAGTCAAATAACCAATGAGAAAAGTCTCATCGATAAATGCACCGACTTTGTTTTTCCAGTTTTCGGATTCGTTTACTTTTTCGCCATCGATGGAAACAAATCCAGAGCTTGGTTCTATCAAGTCCAGAATCAAGCTGAATAAGGTTGTTTTTCCAGCACCGTTGTTCCCGACTAAGCCAATGGTATGACCTTTTGGAAATTCTAGGTTTTCTATGGATAAAACTTTTTTGGATTCGTAGACTTTGGACAGGTTATTTATTGTTATCATTTTATTTATATTTTAGAAGTGAGAGTTTTTTTTGAACACAAAGTCCACAAAGATTTTTTATTAATATTGAAAACATAAGGTTCACAAAGGCGTAAAACTTAATGAAGACAAAATTTACGTCTAATTGCCCTTAAAGGCTTTGATGGTTGAGTATTTTTCTTTTTTATATAATTTGACAATGAAATCGAAGAATTTTTCTCTGAGGAAGAAACCTATCAATCCCAAAACGCCTAAACTGGCCACAGCTGTCGTTGTTCCGAAAAAGTATTTTGAAACGCCGAAAACCGCCATTGGCAAAACCATTTGTGGCAAAAGAAGCAGGATATTTTTGAAACTGAAATTATTTTTCTTCCCCAATGTTTTTCCTCTCGCATTGAGGTCAATCGGGTTTTTGTTAAATGCGCCTGATAGTAAAACGACCTGAGAATTAACACCAATATTATAAAGTCCGCCCGCCAAAAAAGTGAAATACAAATCCCAACTCACGAACGCATAACCAACCGCCAAAACCATACTGACGCCAGTAGCGCTCACAATCATCCACCATTTGGCTTTCAGATATTCTTTGTAAGGAACGTTCAGTGTCATCATCAGTGGATAGTAAGAACTGTCGAAAGACGGAACTCTCTGTCCAAACAAAAACAGAAATCCACCAGTTACGAAAAGCCCCATAAACAGCTGCATATAAGCGGTTTTATAAGCTGGTGAACTGAACAAAAGCAAACCATAAAACAAGAACAAAAAACTTCCCAATGCAATGGATTTTGCAGCCTTGCTTCGTTTTATCATTCGGATATCATTGTTGATGAAAGTGCCGAGAACGCCATATTTATTAAGAAACTGGATGTTTTCTGTTTTCCCGACTTCCTGTTTCATTTCCAAACCTTTGTCGAGATAGAAATTGTCATAAATGAATTTTCTACAAATAATATAGAGAATAACGAATAGTGCAATCGGCAATACAATCGCGAACCAATGATTATAGAAAAGCATAAAAAACTTTTCAGAAGCCGATGATAAAGCAATGATATTATAATAATCTAATCCGCCAGCAAGGACCAAAAATCCTCCGATAATCCAAACGGCTAAATCTTTACCGTTGAGAAGGATATTAATCAGATTGATGCTGAAACTCAAAATAATCAGTGCAAAAACCCAAGAAAAACTGCCCAAAACGGAATAATCATTATAAAGCAAAATTCCTAACAACGGCAAATAAATAAAAAGTCCGCCCCAACTAAAAAATGACAGAAACGTCTTGCTGATCATATAATTGACTAGCGTACTTTTCCTGATATTCATCGTCAGAAAAGGTTTGATATTCTGAGTCGGCATCTGCTGGAAAAAGTATCTAAGGAACAGATCGGCAATCAGCCAATAGATAAGAAACTTGCTGATAAATGGTAATGGGTCGATGTGCAATTCTTTTTTCGGATAATAAAATGCACCGAAAGCAGCAAAAACAAATATGGCAAGAATGTATAAGACTCCCAGAAGCTGGAAAATCTTAACGACAATATTGGCTGCCAGAGAACTTGACCGGAAAAAACTTTTGAATTCTAATCTGATGAATCGTTGCAGCATAAAAGTTTATTTTTTGTTAAATTTAATGAATTCTGAATATTATTAGGTTTTCTATATATTAAGTTCGCTTTTTGTACATTTTGTTACAGATTTCTTTGACTTTTAAAAATTACTAACATACGATTTCTTGCAGCAAAAGGTGTTTGCAGGAATTGTGAATAATTTTGTTAGGATTTTCATTGACCTCAACCTATCAAAAAAACTATCTTTGTACAATGGCAGAAAAGGAAACATTATCGAGTTTGATTCACGGTAATTTTGCAAAGGAATTATCTATTTCGGATGGCAAAATGCCGCCCAACGCATTGGATTTTGAGAAAATCGTCATCGGTACTTTTTTGATTGACAGAAAGGGTCTTGACCATTCTATTGATTTGTTAACCCCCGATGTTTTTTACGATCCGAGGCATCAAACGATTTTTTCATCAATCCTGAAATTATACGAGAGCAATTCGCCAATCGATCTAATGACGGTCATTCAGGATTTGAAAAAAAATGAAAAACTGAATCTTGCCGGTGGCGATCATTACATCATCGATCTGACAATGGGTGTGAGTTCTTCTGCCCACATCGAATATCACGTGCGTGTGATCCTTGAAAAATTCATCCTTCGTTCTTTGATCAACGTTTCCGCTAACGTTATCGATAGTTCCTATAAAGAAACCACCGACGTTTTCGAATTGCTGGATAAAGCCGAGCAATCTTTCTTCGAAATCACGAACGGAACCATTAAAAAAGGCTTCGACACAGCCAATTCATTAGTAAAAGAAGCGATTGACAAAATCAAATCGCTAAAAGATAAGGAAGGTCTGTCAGGAATCCCGTCCGGATTTACTGCTTTGGACAAAGAAACCGGAGGCTGGCAAAACTCTGACCTCATCATTATTGCAGCACGACCGGCGATGGGAAAAACGGCTTTCATTCTATCGATGGCAAGAAACATTTGTGTAGACCACAATATTCCAATGGCATTATTCTCCCTGGAGATGGCTTCAGTTCAGTTAATTACGAGGATGATTTCTTCCGAAACTGGAATTTCCTCAGAAAAATTGAGAAAAGGACAAATGTCCGATGATGAATGGCAAAGGTTATTTACGAACGTTTCGGCTTTGGAAAACGCTCCACTTTATATTGATGAAACGCCTTCCCTTTCTATCTTCGATTTCCGTGCAAAGTGCCGACGACTGGTAATGCAACACGGCGTGAAAATCATTATGGTCGATTATCTCCAGTTGATGACCGCCAGTTCCGGAAAAGGTGGTGGCAACCGTGAGCAGGAAATTGCAATGATTTCGCGTTCATTAAAAGCGATTGCAAAAGAACTGAATGTTCCCGTGATTGCACTTTCTCAGCTTTCCAGAACCGTGGAAACGAGACCCGGAAAAAGACCAATGCTTTCTGACCTGAGAGAATCCGGAGCGATTGAGCAGGATGCGGATATCGTATCCTTCATCTTCCGTCCCGAATATTACAAAATTGCGGTTTGGGATAATGATGAAGAAGGCGCAGAAACCAGCACGGAAAATCAGGCAGAAATCATTATCGCCAAGCACAGAAATGGTGCAACTGCGGATGTTCGATTAGCATTCCATAAGAACATTGGTAAGTTTGCTGATCTCGGAACCAATTACGAATATACACCTTCCAACTTTGGACAAAAAGATGAACCTTCCGGTTTCGACAGAATTACTATTACAAGTGATCCGCATTCAGCATTTGGAATTCCGAATAATAATCAGTTATCTGGCTCTGCAATGAATGACGATGACGATGATGATATGCCTTTCTAAATTTTTGTTTTGAGTTTCAAAATCGAAATCTTTACTGACGGTGCTTGTAGCGGAAATCCCGGACCAGGCGGTTATGGGATCCTGATGCGTGTGCCCGGAAAAAAATACCAGAAGACCTTTTCCAAAGGCTTCCGAAAAACCACCAATAACCGTATGGAACTGATGGCTGTTATTGTCGCTCTCAAACAATTGAAAACGAATGACAATGATGTTCACATTTTCACTGACAGCAAATATGTTGCGGATGCGATTAATCAGAAATGGATTTTAGGGTGGATCAAACGCAGTTGGAAAAATGTGAAAAACCCTGATCTCTGGAAAGAATTTTATCAATTATATCAACTTCATCAACCTAAATTCCATTGGATCAAAGGTCACGCCGGTCATCCTGAAAATGAGCTTTGTGATCAATTAGCTGTAGCTGCTTCTAAATCCGGAAACTTAGAAATCGATACTTTTTTCGAGAATCAGAATGAAGGCGGATTGTTCTAAGCATTCCAAAAATCCCGATCCAAACTCCTGTACTGTATCGCTTCAGAAATGTGATCACCTTGAATATTCTCAGAATTTTCAAGATCTGCAATTGTTCTTGCCACTTTTAGAATCCTGTCGTAGGCTCTTGCGGAGAGATTAAGTTTGAGCATTGCTGCTTTTATCAATAATTGACAATATTCGTCCAGCTCACAATACTTTTCAATTTCCTTTGGTCCCATTTGAGCATTGTAACTGATGTCAAGATCGTCGTATCTTTTGGTTTGTATATTCCTTGCATTCACTACTCTTTCACGGATCTTGACACTGCTTTCTCCTTTTCGTTTTTCGGCCAGCTGTTCATATTCTACTTTAGAAACTTCGATATGAATATCAATTCTATCCAAAAGCGGCCCTGACAACTTGTTCATATAACGCTGCATCTCAAAGGCTGAAGATGTATTATTGGGATCATCCGGAAAATAGCCACTAGGGCTTGGATTCATACTTGCAACAAGCATAAAGCTCGCAGGATATTCGATAGTAAACTTTGCTCTGGAAATGGTTACAACGCGATCCTCCAAAGGTTGTCTCATTACTTCAAGAACTGTTCTTTTAAATTCGGGCATTTCATCTAAAAATAAAACACCATTATGAGCTAAAGAAATCTCGCCAGGCTGGGGATAACTTCCGCCTCCAACAAGTGCAACATCCGAAATCGTATGGTGTGGAGAACGAAACGGCCTAATCGTCATCAAGGATGTTTCTGCTCCCATTTTCCCTGCAACCGAATGTATTTTTGTTGTTTCCAAAGCCTCTTTAAGGCTTAAAGGCGGAAGAATACTTGGGAGACGTTTAGCAATCATAGTCTTTCCGCTGCCGGGAGATCCTATCAGAATAATATTATGTCCACCCGCAGCTGCCACTTCCATTGCTCGCTTGGCTGCTTCCTGGCCTTTCACTTCATCAAAATCAAAAGGAAAATGGTCTATCTTATCCTGGAACTCTTTTCTGGTGTCTATTTCAAACTTTTCTAAAGGCAAATCTTCATTAAAGAAATCAATAACCTGTTTGATATTCTCGACACCATAAACATCAAGATTATTAACAATAGCCGCTTCTCTTGCATTTTGTTTCGGGAGAATAATCCCTTTGAATCCAACTTCCCTTGCCTTGATTGAAATTGGTAAAACCCCTTTTATTGGCTGAAGTCCGCCATCGAGAGATAATTCTCCCATGATAATGTAATCTCCTAAACTTTCCGCTTTGATCAAATCTGACGCGGCTAAAATCCCCAAAGCAATACTCATATCATAGGCTGAACCTTCTTTCCTCAGATCTGCCGGAGCCATATTGATTGTAATTTTCTTTCCCGGAATTTTGAATCCGGAATTCTTAAGCGCAGCAGATATTCTGTAGCTGCTTTCTTTGATGGCATTATCCGGCAGACCAACTAAGTGGTAACCTACGCCTTGATCTACATTGACTTCTATGGTAATGATTTGTGCTGAAACGCCGTGGATGGCTGCACCGGAAACTTTAACTAACATTTGTGTTTTATTTAATCCTAAAATTAAAAAACTCTTTGATAATTACCAAAGAGTTCTATTATTTTTAAAATTATAAATCCGGATTTACATAAATCGTTCTCCTTTTTTTAAGTTTTTCAGATCCAAAACATAATCTTTTATCAACTGATCATTTTCTCTTGGGCAGATCAAGAGTGCTTTTTCTGTATCTACAATGATATAATTTTTTAATCCGTCAATCACTGCAGCTTTGTTTTGATTCTTGATTCTGATGACATTACCTTTCGAGTTGTAAGTCAACACATTTTTGGAACTTATAGCGTTGTTCTCATCATTTTTATCAGCATTGGTGTAAACAGAAGTCCAGGTTCCAAGATCACTCCATCCCAGATTAGAAGGAATGACATAGACATTATTGGCTTTTTCGAGAATCCCGTTATCTATTGATATTTTGCTTACTGTAGGATAAATCAGATCAATATAATCATCTTCTGATTCCGTATTATATTCACATCCATTAAACTGATTTGACATCTCTGGCAAATATTTTTTAAATGCCGATAAAATGCTTTTTGCACTCCAAATAAAAATTCCTGCATTCCAAAGAAAGTCACCAGACTCAAGGAAACTTTTTGCTATTTCGAGGTCAGGCTTCTCTGTAAATGTTTTTACTTTAGAGAAATTTTCATTTTTTTCCTGAATGAATTGAATGTAACCATAACCCGTGTCAGGCCTTGTTGGAGTAATTCCTAATGTAATCAGATAATCGTTTTTCGATACCAAATCAAACGCCAACTCTACTTTCTCAAGAAAAGTTTTTTCTTTTAAAATTAAATGATCTGCCGGCATTACAATAATCTTGGCATTCGGATTTACATTTTCAATCTTTTTAGCCATATAGATATTACAAGCGGAAGTATTTTTCATTGCAGGTTCTCCCACAATATTACTTGCCGGAACATCTGGTAATTGCTGCTGTGTCAATTCTACATATTCCTGATTTGTAATGACATAGATATTCTCTGTAGGAATCAGCTGATTGATCCGGTCAAAAGTCTGCTGAATCATCGTTCTTCCCGTTCCTAATATATCGTGAAATTGCTTTGGAAATTTTTTGGTACTCATCGGCCAGAAGCGGCTTCCGATTCCTCCAGCCATTATGACGCAATAATTATTATTCTTCATCTAATGTTAATTTTTCAACCTTTGCCAACGGACGAAAGAGGTATTTTTTCGAATTATTCAAATTGATACAAAGATATAACTTTTTCTTTTTTTCAAGGATTTCATATTTATCTCCTTTATAATGAAAATTATCTTTAACCGACAAATCTTCAACAAAAATAAACCGATCTTCCGGATCTTCGATATGGAAATATCTGACCAGTTCCGGACTCGCCATAAAGTTGGCTTTGGGATTTTTGGAAAATCTTTTAATAATCGGTTTCAAATCATCCGTATAAATGTCAATACTTTCCAACAGCATTTCTTTGAAAGTATCCTTCCATTCCTTTCCGTGTGCGCTGATTCTAAAATTAAAATTCTCAAATGCAATGAGATGCGCCAGCTCGTGTGTCAATACAAAAAAGAATAACTGTTTATCTAATGTTGAGTTGACCGTGATCTGATGAGATTTATCCGGAAGTTTCCGGTAATCTCCCAGTTTGCTATTTCTGTTTTTGGTAATTTTTATGTGTATAAAATAGTCCGCAAACCATTTTTTAAGAAAAGGAAGCGTGTTTTCCGGGAGATATTGTTCAAGAACGTTGATCGACATGACTTCAAATCAAATGAATAACAAAAATAGACAATATGAACGATTATTGATCCTGTTATATTCTTATTTATCTTCAATTTTTAGTAAATTTCGGATAAATTGTAAAATTTGCAAAAATCAATTTTTTGTTTTCTGATGTTGCTTTTGCTCTCTTGTTCCGAGAAAGAAAGTCAGTCAGGAATCACTTCTAAAAAACGTTCTAATCCTTTCTACGAAAAGGCTTTTGTCTTGATGGATAACAACCAGATGGACAGCGCTTTTTTTTATCTGAACAAAGGGAAAGACCTTTTTCTAAAAAGAAACGACAGTTTCGGGGTTGGGAAGAGTTATGTTAATATGGCTTTTATCCAGGAAAGTATCGGTGATAATTTTGGGTGTATAGAAACGAGTCTGATTGCATCTCAATATTTTAAAGAAAAAGACACAGCACATCACGGTTTTATTTTTTCGAATTATAATAATTTGGGAATTGCTTCCAGCAGTTTGAAAAACTACAAAGACGCTGAACAGTTCTATAAAAAGGCAAAGCCTTTTGCGAAAGATCCTATTGATAAAATGATGCTGCAAAATAACCTGGCTATCCTTTTTCACAATCAGAAAAAATATGACAGCGCCGTTTTTATTTATAATAAGCTGATTAATAGCGTTGGTCCCAAAAGCGATTATTACCCAAAGCTTCTACTCAATTATTCGAGATCAAGATGGTTTGGAGACCAAAATTATAATCCTGTTAAGAATTATATCACTGCAGAAAAATTAAGTCAAAACATTGATGACGACTGGACAAAAGATGCAGCTTATGCTTATTTGTCGGCTTATTATCTCAATAAAAGACCCGACTCTTCAAAATTGTATGCGAAGAAAATGCTGACTTTGGCAAAGAAATTAAAATATCCTGTTGATGAACTGGAGGCTTTGCAAAACCTGATTAAATTGTCTGATGGAACAGAAGCTCAGCAATATTTTGATTCTTACTCCAAAACACAGGATAGTCTGATAAACAGTCAAAATAAAGCTAAAAATCAATTTGCCCTGATCCGTTATGAAAGTGAAAAAGCCAAAACAGAAAATCTGTTGCTGCAAAAAGAACATGCGAGGCACGAGTATCAGGTTAAGGTTCAGAATCTGGTGATTGGACTCTTGGTTTTCGTTTTCATTGTTATCGTCATTATTACTTACAACTGGGTCAAAAAAAGACGTGAAAGACTGGTACTGGAAGCCAATAACAAACTCCAGGAACAACGGCTTGATTTTTCAAAAAGAGTGCACGATGTTGTAGCTAACGGAATCTATGAAGTGATGATAACCATAGAAAATCAAAAAGATTTGCCTAAAGAAAAAATTCTGGACAAACTAGAACTGATGTACGAAAAGTCGAGAGATTTGTCTTATGACAGTTCATCCCGACAGGAATTTAATGAAAAAATATTGACGCTGGCAGGTTCATTCGATAATGATAATACCAGGATCATCATCATCGGGAATGATCCTGATTTTTGGGAAAGTCTGGCTCCATCTTTTAGAGAAGAATTGTTCCAGGTTATCAGAGAGCTGCTTGTAAATATGAAAAAGCACAGCTTTGCAACTCAGGTTATCTTGAGGTTCAGCCGGGAAAATGATTTGTTCCAGATTTTCTATTCTGATAATGGTGTCGGATTATCTGAAGATTTTGTAGAAAAAAACGGATTCAGGAATATGAAGACCCGATTGGAAGATATTGGTGCGAAAATGAAAATTGAAGACAGCAATATCGGATTGAAAGTCTCAATAAATATTACAAAGCTGGAATCAAATAAAAGCAATTAATCGTAAAAAGAATTTCAGATATGTTCAGTAAAATTTTGATCGCAGAAGATCACGAAAGCAGTAATTTTTCTGTCCAAAGGGTGTTGGAGGAATTGAAAATTCCAGATGTTGATTACGTCTATTATTGCGATGATGCTTTGGCGTTTGTGAAAAAAGCTCTGGAGAATGAATTGTGTTACGAAGTATTAATCACCGATTTATCTTTTGAAGAAGACCATCATACACAGTTGATAAAAAACGGACGCGAACTGATAAAATGTTGTCGTGATATTTGTCCAGAACTTAAGGTCATCGTGTTCTCGGGAGAGCATAGAGTTGGTGTCATCGATTTGTTGTTCAAAGAGCTTAATATCAATGCTTACGTCAAAAAAGCACGTTCCGATTCCAGTGAATTGAAAAAAGCAATCGAAGCTGTTTACAATGGAAACACCTATATATCTCACGATCTTAAGCTGCCAATAAAAAGCGCTAACACTCTAGAATTTAGCAACTTTGACATTACTCTGCTTAAATTATTATCGGATGGCATTTTACAAAAAAATATACCTAAGAAGCTACTGGAACAGAACATCTACCCCAACAGCTTAAGCAGCGTAGAAAAAAGAATCAATATGATGAAATTATCTTTAGCCGCAAAAAACACTGAAGAACTCATTGCTTTCGGTAAAGACATTGGAATAATTTGATGTTAAATTTTGAATTTTACGGTTTTCCCGTAAATAAATGTGCTTTTATGTATCTAACTTTGCCTCAGATTAATAACCGTAAAAACACAAATCAAGAATAAATGCAATTTTCAAAAGAGTCTGAAGGTTCTACTTCAGACTCTTTTTATGCTCTAAACATCTCGGTATGAGGGATGTTATCTTCTAAATATTTTTTTCCAGTGTCTTGAAATCCAAAACCGGAATAGAATCTCAACAGATAATCCTGAGCAGAGATCCTGACTTCTGAGGTTCCCAAACGGTTCTCGATAATCTCTACGGCATATTGGATCAGTTGTTTTCCCAGGCCCGTTCCTCTTCCATTTTCTGTTGTGATCACTCTGCCAATAGAGGTTTCGGGATATTTGATTCCTTTGTCAAAGATTCTGCAATAAGCTAAAACTTCACCATTTTTTTCTGCCCAAAGATGAATCGCTTTTTGATCATAGCCGTCCAAATCAGGATACGGACAATTCTGTTCCACAACAAATACATCGACTCTCGCTTTGATCACCGCATAGAGCTCATCAACTGTGAACTCCGGAAAAGTCTTGATTTTCCAAACAATATCATTCATCAAATTTCACTTTGTTTTTTTCCAAAAAGTCATTGGTTTTCTGGATATAATTCAGGATCAAATCGCCACCTTCCTTTTTCTCTGCAGAAGTGATGTACAAATCCGGCAGTTCTTCCCAAGACTGCAGCAATTCATTTTTGTAGACCTCAACATTTTTCTCAGCAGCGCCAGATCTTAGTTTATCGGCTTTTGTAAATACAATGGAAAACGGAACACCACTCTCGCCGCACCATTGCATAAATTCCAAATCAATTTTCTGAGGATTGTGGCGGATATCTACTAACACAAAAAGATTCACAAGGTTTCTCCTGTTAAGAATATAATTGGTAATCAATTTTTCAAAATCCTTTCTCAGACTTTTGGAAACCTTGGCGTAACCGTAACCCGGCAAATCCGTAAGGTACCAACTTTCATTAACCAAAAAATGATTGATAAGTTGTGTTTTTCCTGGTATTTGCGAAGTTTTTGCAAGATCTTTGTGATTCATCATCGCATTGATGAGAGAAGACTTCCCAACATTGGAACGTCCGATAAATGCATATTCCGGGATCTTCGGTTCCGGGCATTCCTGCCATTTTTGACTGCTTTTTACAAATTCTGCGGTTTTGATCTGCATATTTTCATAATTTAAAAACCATCAAGAATCAAATTTATTTAAAATTAAAAAATTCAAATTCTTAATGGTCTGAAAAGTTTTTATTGATTTCTGACTACATTACTTTTTGCAGCCAGGCGTATAGAATCTCATTGAACTCATCCGGCTTTTCCATCATTGCTGCGTGACCGCATTTGTCGATCCAGTGCAATTCGGAATTTGGGATGAATTTGTGCATATCTTCGGCTACTTCCGGCGGCGTTACATTATCCTGTTTCCCCCAGATGATGCAGGTTGGACAAGTGATTTTAGGAAGGTCATTCAGCATATTATGTTTGATGGCGCTTCTTGCCAACATTACGGTTTTGATGCCTTTCATTCTGTCATTCACAACTGCAAAAACCTCATCTACCAATTCGTCAGTTGCCACAATCGGGTCATAAAAAACATCCTGGGTTTTCTTCTTGATATAATCTTTATCGCTTTTTCTTGGAAAGCTGTCTCCAAAAGTTCTTTCATACAAACCAGAACTGCCTGTCAAAACAAGGTTTCTCACCAGTTCCGGGCGAGTTGTTGTCAGAATCAATCCGATATGACCACCCATAGAATTTCCGACAATTGTCACCGGTTTCCCGATAACATCTGTAATGAATTTGGCGACGAATTTTGAAATGGACGTTAAATTGGTATTCAGAATCGGCAAATCGTAAATAGGCAATTGGGGCACAAAAACCTGATAACCCTTGTCCGAGAAAAAATTAATCATTTTATCGAAGTTGCTTAAGCCTCCCATCAACCCGTGTAAAAGCACCATTGGATGACCTTGGCCTGCTTCTACATAGGTATATTTTGTATCTTTCTTAGTTTTAAAAATCATAATGCTCACTCGATAACGCGCAAAAATACAAATAAAAGAATAATTTTTTTATTTTAATCCTACTGAAATAGTCAAAATTAATTTATTTTAACACTGATGTCAATTCAGTAATACGGTTTATGACAGGCATTGCGAAAATTCCGCTGATCTGCAGATATAATTCGTAGAATGTTTTGGCTTTATCCGCAAAATCCAATTTTCTTTCCGTCCTGTAATGGAACATAAAAAGATTGCCCAGCATCTCGTAATAATCTGCGTGATCTTTAGTTTCTCTTTCTTTCACGATTTCGATAATCTCTTCCTTTGGCTTTGAAGCCATAACTTCGAAATTGATCTTGAAAATATCTTTCATCAAAGAATCAAAATCCAGTTCTTTTTGCATCAGACTTTCTTCCGGTTTTCCGAGAAGTAGTTTTTCTAAAGCTTGGGTTAATTGACGAATTAATCTTAATGTAAAGTCTTTATCTTGAATCATTCTTTAATTTTATTTTCTTCTTTATCAAGTTCTGGACTTGCAGAAGTTCTAGATACAAAATGAATTGTCCCTTGTTTTGATTTGTAAATTTTGTTGGCAAATTTAATTCCAACTAATATTCCAATAATGACAAGCAATAGTGATATTATAGTAGCAAAAATTGAATCAAACGAAAAATGAACAATCGCTGCTAATACTAAACTAATTAAGAATGGCGAAAGAAAAATCTGCACCCAACCAACAAGTTCCGCCGATTCTTCGAAGATATTTCTTTTTTGGTTTTTCATTAGTTACCCAAAAAATAAATACGCCAAAATTACCGAAACCGTTACGCCAACTAAGTCAGCCAATAACATCGAGCCAACAGTATATCTTGTATTTTTAATTCCAACAGCACCAAAATAAACAGCTATAACGTAAAAGGTAGTATCAGAACTTCCTTGGAGAATCGCGGATAATTTCCCCGGAAAGCTGTCTGCTCCAAAGGTTTTCATCGTGTCCACCATCATTCCGCGGGCTCCAGAACCTGATAATGGTTTTATCAAAGCTGTTGGTAAACCGTCCACGAATCTGGTGTCGAGGTGTGATGCGCTGGCAATCCATTTCATTCCGTCGATAATGACATCAAAAACGCCACTTGTTCTGAGTAATGAAATCGCAATTAACATCCCAACTAAATACGGAATAATCTTCACACAAACCGTAAATCCTTCTTTTGCGCCATCGATAAACGCATCGAAAATGTTGATTTTTTTGTAAACTGCGCCAAGAACAATAGCAAAGAAAATCAATAGGATAATTCCGTTGCTCATTACTTTGCTGAAAGAATCTAATTCTTCCTTATTCAATTGAACCAGATAGATTACCAACAAAGCTATAATTGCCGAAATCCCGCCAACATAAGCCAAAACTATTGGCTGGAATAGATTAATTCTTTGTCTGATAGAAACGATTGTCATCGCTGCGAGAGTCGCACAAAAAGTCGCAATCATACAGGGCAAGAAAATATCCGTCGGGGTTTCCGAACCCATTGATGAACGGATCGCAATAATAGATACCGGAATCAAAGTCAATCCGCTGGCGTGGAGACAGAGAAACATAATCTGTGCGTTGCTTGCTTTATCTTTATCAGGATTCAAAGTTTGGAGACTTTCCATGGCTTTGAGTCCGAAAGGTGTAGCCGCATTATCAAGACCGAGAAGATTGGCACTGAAATTCAGCATCATATGCCCGAATGAAGGATGGTTTTTTGGAATCTCAGGAAATAGTTTTGAGAAAAATGGCTGAATCAATCGGCTTAGGAAATTGATTCCGCCTGCTTTTTCAGCGATACTCATAAAGCCCATAAACAAAGCCATAATTCCAATGAGCTTCAGGCAAATATTAACTGCTGTTTCGCTGGTTCCGATGACACCGTCGGTTTCCTGAATGCGGTAGATTCTCACATCAGGCGACTCATTGGCCTGGTAATGAATGTGGTTTTGTTCAAACTCGAGATTATCCATCAATGGTTTTCTAATCTCCAGAGGAAGTTTGACCAACGGCTTGTAGCCAATGTGAATCGTGTCTCCACCTTTTCCCACAACCATATCATTAAAAATCTGACTGTAATTTTCTGAACTGAAATACTTAATCGAGGCAACCGCAATTGCAATGATGATGAAGGCGGACCAAATCCTGCTTAGAACCATTCTTGGAAATTAATTTCAGTAAATGTAAGAAAAAAAGGAAATCAATTGGAGAAGTTAGATTCTAGACATTAGAATTATTGAATGCAAAAAACACAATATTGTCATTCACCAGGAATCTAAATAATGCTTATCACACTTTGTTGTGATTCCTACTGAATGACAAACTTTATATTAAAAACTACGTTAAAATGGAACAACGAATCTGCAGCCCGACTTGAGCGGAAATCCTTTTTTGCTGATTCTTAATTTCTAAATTATTTGAAAATTTCTGCAAAAAAGATTGGGAGCCCTTCGACAAACTCAGGATAAACTACAGGCGGATTAAGCTGCCCAAATCAAAACAGTAAAAACTGACATTTGTCATTTAATTTAAATTATACTTGTCTAGTATGAATTGAATTTTTAGTTTTGCAAAGGCTTTTTTTAAAACACTATTATGTCAGGAAAAATGTTTTGTTGCTACGATTTAACTTTTCGAATATATATGAAGAAGTAATAATAGTGTGTTTATTTTGAAAACCTTTCATACTTCTATGTGAAAGGTTTTTTATTTTTTAATTAATGAATCAAAATGATTGAACTGCTGAACGTCTCCAAACGTTTTATAACTAAAAATAAAACCGTCCAAGCCTTGTCCAATGTTTCCCTGTCTGTTGAAAAGGGGGAAATATTCGGTGTGATTGGAACTTCCGGAGCGGGAAAAAGTACGTTGATTCGCTGCGTGAATCTTCTGGAAAAACCTAACGAAGGAAAAGTGATTGTCGATAATGTAGAATTGACAAAATTATCCGAAGCTCAATTGACTTTGGAACGCAGAAAGATTGCGATGATTTTTCAGCATTTTAATTTGTTGTCATCTCGAAATGTTTTTGATAATGTGGCTTTTCCATTGGAACTAGAAGGAAAATCTAAATCTCAAATCAAAGAAAAAGTGGATTCGCTTTTGGAGTTGGTTGGACTGAAGGACAAAGCAAAAGATTATCCGGCAAATCTTTCCGGCGGACAAAAACAGAGAGTTGCGATTGCGAGAGCTTTGGCCAACGACCCGAAAGTTTTGTTGTGTGACGAAGCGACCAGCGCATTGGATCCTGCAACTACGAAATCAATTCTGCAACTTCTGAAATCCATTAATCAAAATCTAAATCTTACGATTCTTCTCATCACGCACGAGATGGAAGTGATCAAAAGTATTTGTGATAAAGTGGCTGTGATTGACAATGGCGAATTGGCGGAACAAGGAAAAGTGGAACAAATTTTCATCCATCCTGAAAAAGAAATCACGAAAGGTTTTATCCAAGCTTCTCTGAATGTCGAATTGCCATTGATTTATCAAAATTCTATCAGCAATATTGACAGCGAGAATAACAATCCGTTGGTTAAAATTTTAGTCGGAGGCAATGATGAACAAAGTTCTGTTATTATTAATCTGTTTGAAAAATTTCAGGTTAAAGCTAAGATTATCAGCGCACAACTGGAGTATGTTGGCCATTTGAACTTTGGCATTTTGATTCTGGAGTTGCAGGGAAAAAACATTAACGAAGCTTTGGCTTATTTGGAAAATGAATATACAAACACAGAAATTTTAGGTTATGTCGGATAGTATTATCAATTTGTTATTTCAAGGGACAATTGAGACAATTATAATGACCTTGGTTTCAGGATTTTTCGGATTTGTTTTAGGATTGCCGACGGGAATTTTTCTTTTTCTCACAAGAAAAGGCCAATTATTGGAAAATAAGATATCACACCAAATCGTATCTATTATAGTCAATATTTTCCGTTCGATTCCTTTTATCATTCTCATTGTCTGGATGATACCTTTCACAAGAACCATTGTAGGAACATCGATTGGCGTTGCAGCGGCGTTGGTTCCGTTGAGTGTAGGTTCCGCACCATTCATTGCAAGGTTAGTAGAAAACAGCCTGTTGGAAATTCCTTCAGGCTTGATAGAAGCAGCGAGAGCAATGGGTGCAAAACCGTTTCAAATCATCCGAAAAGTCCTTTTACCAGAAGCTTTGCCTTCATTAATCAATAATGTGAGTATTACATTAATTACACTAGTTGGATATTCTGCAATGGGCGGTGCAGTTGGTGCCGGCGGATTGGGACAAGTTGGTTATCAGTACGGTTATATCGGATATGATTTTGCAGTAATGAATTCTGTTCTAATATTATTAATCGTACTGGTTTTCATTATTCAGCTTTCCGGAGACTTTCTTTCAAAAAAATTCAATCATAGATAAAAATTTAAAAAAAATGAAGACAAAAATATTGGCTTTAGCATTAGCTATTATTACATTATCAGCCTGCAGCAAAAAAGAATCAAACCCTAATGTTCTGAAAGTGGGAATCGCAACCGGGCCAGAACAAAACATTGCCGAAGCTGCTAAAAAAGTAGCGAAAGAAAAATACGGCTTGGATGTGGAATTGGTTACCTTTAATGACTATGTCGTTCCGAATGAAGCTCTGAACCAAGGTGATGTTGATGTGAACGCTTTTCAGCATTTACCTTATCTTGAAGAGCAATCCAGACAACGTGGTTATAAATTAGCAGTTGTGGGAAAAACTTTTGTTTACCCGATTGTAGCTTATTCAAAAAAAATAAAATCAGTTTCCGAATTGCAACCCGGACAAACTATTGTGATTCCTAATGACCCGACCAATGGCGGACGTTCATTATTGTTGTTGCAAAAACAAGGTATTCTGAAATTGAAAGATGGCGTTGGATTGTTGCCTAAAGTAACTGACATTATCGCTAATCCGAAAAACCTGAAAATCCTGGAATTGGAAGCACCTCAGATTCCAAGGGTTTTGGAAGACAAAGAAGTAGCTTTGGCAATTATCAATAATAATTTTGCGGCTCAAGCTGGTCTTGACCTTGAAAAAGAAGGATTATTCAAAGAAGATAAAGATTCGCCTTACGCTAATCTTATCGTTGCAAGAGAAGATAATAAGAATGATGAAAAAGTGAAAAAATTCGTACAAGCATACCAATCTCCGGAAGTAGAATCTGCGGCACAACAAACCTTCAAAGGAGGTGCTGTGAAAGCGTGGTAAAACTTCTATTCTATATCTAATTTTTAAGTTGGCGGTTCTCACGAATCGTCAATTTTTATTTATAATTCAACAAATAATAATTATGATTTTAAAATTATTATTAATGAAAGTTAGTCTTGATTAAACTCAATCCACTTATACAAAACAAATTATGTGGTGTTTTACATAATGTCTTATTATGACATAAATCATTTTATTATTTTTATTAATTCTAAATAAATACATTTGTTGGAAAAATTTAATTATATGATTAATAAATATCTTAGTTTAGGTCTGTTTGCAGCCTTTTTTAATGTACAAGCTCAAAACTGTACACCACAAACTGCAGGCGGGAACATTGGTGATAATGGTTGTGTAAGTTTGACTTACCAAAACCAAACTGTTTTTTACAAAACCGTAAGAGCAGCTGATGGAAACGAGTGGCTACAACAAAATCTTGGAAGTTCCAATGTTGCTACAAGTATCGCTGACGAAGGTGCGCGTGGCGATTATTTCCAATACGGACGTTGGGATGATGGTCATCAATTAAAAACGTCTCAGACGACAGAAACTTATCCAACACCAAACAATCCTTTTGGTTTAGGAGCTGGAACAAATCTTTTCTATATCGGAGGTGGAACACCTTGGTCTTCTAACTACACAGGTTGGTTTGCCAATCCTGAACAAAATGATAATTGGACCGCAAAAAATCTTTCTGAAGTGACCGAACACAATGGAATGGATCCATGCAAAGCAATTGGAGACAATTGGGAAATGCCATCTGAAGCGGATTGGGATCTTGTAATGACAAAAGAAAACATTTTCCCAAAACCTGCAGGAGCTACTACCGGAGGAATGCAGAGAGGTTTTGAGAGTAATCTTAAGATTGCAGGAGCTGGCGCCCGTAAAGATGCTGGCTGGGCTTTTGAAGGACAACGTGCTTACCTTTGGACAAGGTCGGCTAGTGCAAACCCTAATTTTTACCGTTATGCTTACTTAGGAACTTCATCTCTTAGCACAACTGGTTTTGGTGGTGATGCGAAAAGCTTTGGTTACTCTGTAAGATGTGTAAATAAAACGAATAACTCTCTGACCGTAAATGATTATGCTAAAGCTGATTTCAGTTTTGGACCAAATCCGGCTGATAAATTCATCAAGGTGAATACAGAAAATGCTTTGAAATCTGTTGAAATCCTTTCTGTAACAGGACAAAAAGTACTGGAAACTAAAGACAATATAGTAGATGTTTCCAGCTTAACGAAAGGAAATTATTTCATCAAAATAACTTTCGAAAACGGAAAAACGACAACGAAGAAATTTATCAAGAAGTAATATCACTTCAAATTTTAAGGAAAAAGACGCTCGATTGAGCGTCTTTTTATTCCAGATATATCAAAACATCTTTATCAACTTCTTCGTCTATAGATTTTATTAAAACGCCATTCTTAGTTCTTTCCTGCAATTCCTTAATAAAAAAACTACTTTCAAAAAACTGGCGATGAACACCCGGAATCAGACTCATAAAATAATCCATCCCGACTCTGTTATTATGAAGGTCCATTTTGGTTTCTAATGGTTCATTCGGAAACAATTCTTCGTGCATATTGGTGAGTTTTTCACACCATTCCAATGATTTTCTTGGCGAAGACACTTTGCAGAAGTACATCATAATCAAACAACACCAATAAGAATGTCGAAATGCGTTTCCTTCACCATTATTAGAATTGGTTTCAGGATACAATTCTTTCGCTTTCGCAAAGGCTTTAAAGCTCGCATAAGTATATAAAATGGCGAACAAAGGATGCATCAATCCAATAGAAAAAACTTTCAAAAGTTTTCCAAAGGTCAATGACTTTAATGTTCTGAAAAATATGCCTATAAATCTCATCAATAAAAAACTCTCCCAAATTTGAGAGAGTGCATTTTGTATTTAAATTTAATTAATGATACTCGTGTACCAATAATTTTACGATTCTTGAAATCGACTCTTTGATTTCTGTCCTTTTCACGATGAAATCAACAAATCCTTTTTCCTGCAAGAATTCTGAAGTCTGGAAACCTTCCGGCAAATCTTTACCAATGGTTTCACGGATCACTCTAGGTCCCGCAAAGCCGATCAAAGCACCCGGTTCAGCAATAATCACATCAGCCGTCATTGCAAATGAAGCTGTAATTCCACCAAAAGTAGGGTCGGTCAAGTAAGCAATGTAAGGTAAGCCAGCATCAGAAAGCTGAACCAACTTAGCCTGAACTTTCGCCAATTGCATTAATGAATAAGCTGCTTCCTGCATTCTCGCGCCACCAGACTGGCAGATAATCATATAAGGCAACTTATGTTTGATACAATAATCGATGGCTCTTCTGATTTTTTCTCCCATTACTGAGCCCAAAGAACCTCCGATAAAAGCAAAATCCATACAAGAAACTACCATTTCTACTCCGTTTATTTTTCCGGTTGCATTTCTAATAGAGTCTGTCAGTTTTGTTTTTGATTTCACTTCTTTCAGGCGGTCTGTGTAAGACTTTGTATCCTTAAATTTAAGAATATCAACACTTTCCACATCCGCATCCAATTCCTTGAATTTATGATCGTCAAAAAGCATATCGAAATATTCTCTACTTCCGATTCTTACGTGGAAACCATCTTCCGGAGACACAAAATTATTAGCTTTTAGTTCTTCAGCTTCTATGATTTTTCCCGTCGGTGTTTTATGCCAAAGTCCTTTCGGAACATCTTTTTTGTCCTCTGTAGAAGTTGTAATGTTTTGGGTTTTTCTTTTAAACCAATCAAATGCCATTGATATAATTTTAGATTTTAGATTTTAGATTATAAAAATTAAGCATCGATGACATTTAAAATTTATAATCTAAAATTTATAATTTAATTAAAGTGTATTGATATTGTTCAGGTCTTCAAAAGCCTGCGTCAATCTCTTGATATACGTTTCCTCTCCTTTTCTTACCCAAACTCTTGGGTCATAGAATTTTTTGTTCGGAGCATCTGCGCCAGTTGGATTTCCAATTTGATGTCTCAGATATTCAATCTGTTCTGTCATATAATCTCTGATTCCTTCTGTGTAACCGAATTGCAAATCTGTATCGATGTTCATTTTCACAACACCGTAACTGATAGCTTCTCTGATCTCTTCTAAAGTAGAACCGGAACCTCCGTGGAATACAAAATTCACAGGCTTGTCTCCCGTTCCGAATTTCTCCTGAACAAATTTTTGAGAATTGTCAAGGATTTTCGGAGTCAATTTTACGTTTCCTGGTTTGTAAACACCGTGTACGTTTCCAAAAGCTGCTGCAATGGTAAAATTGTCAGATACTTTCTTAAGGATTTCGTAAGCATATGCTACCTCTTCTGGCTGAGTATACAATTTTGAGCTGTCAACATCAGAGTTATCAACACCATCTTCTTCACCTCCAGTTACGCCTAATTCGATTTCAAGCGTCATTCCCATTTTGTTCATTCTCTCGAAATATTTTGCAGAAACCTCCAGGTTTTCTTCAATTGGCTCTTCTGAGAAATCCAACATATGAGAAGAGTAAAGCGGCTTTCCGTTTTGCTTGTAAAATTCTTCACTCGCATCCAAAAGTCCATCTACCCAAGGCAACAATTTCTTAGCGCAGTGGTCTGTGTGAAGGATAACAGTCGCTCCGTAAGCTTCTGCTAAAGTGTGGATATGTTTTGCACCAGCAACAGCACCGAGAACTGCAGCTCTCTGCCCGTCGTTATTAAGGCCTTTTCCTGCGTTGAACGCAGAACCACCATTGGAAAATTGGATGATAACAGGCGCATTCAGTTTTGCAGCAGTTTCCAAAGTTGCATTGATATTACTAGAACCAATCACATTAGCTGCCGGAAGTGCAAATTGCTTCTCTTTGGCATAATCAAATATCTCTGTTACTAAAGAACCAGTGGCAACTCCTGCCGGAAATTTTCTGCTCATTTTTATTATATTTTTTTAAGATTTTTTGGACTGTAAACTTACGAAATTATTAACAATTCAAATTTCATTTTTACAGATCCTATGTTATAGATAATAATTTTTGTTTTTAGTTCCGCTTATCATTTCCCCAAAGCAGTTTTTGACGAATCGTTTCGTAGAAACTGAAATTTTTTGGTTTAATGAGAAACAGAGAAAATTCAGCTTTCTCAATTATAACTTCGCTCCCAACATCCATATGATAAAGTCTCGAATCCAAAGCCAATGTATATTGCGGGACACGGCTTTTGACCGTCAATTTTATCTTAGAATCGTCTTTTACAATGAGAGGACGGACATTCAGATTATGAGGTGCTATAGGCGAAATTGCAAAATTGTCATTACTCGGAGAAATAATCGGCCCTCCACAGCTTAATGAATATGCGGTGGAACCTGTAGGCGTGGAGATAATCAATCCATCGCCCCAGAAAACGTTCAGGAATTCATCATTAATATAAGATTCCACAGTAATCATTGATGTTGTTTCTTTTCTGGAAAGGCTGACATCATTCAAAGCAAATGGAAAATCAATCTGAGAATTATCATCCGTTGTAATTTTAATTACCGAACGTTCGCTGATATTATAATTTTTATCGAGAATAATAGAATCCAACTCATCGAAAATCTGGTCCTTTCGGAAATTTGCCAAAAATCCTAATCGCCCTGTATTGACTCCAATAATCGGAATCTCAAGGTCTTGTATGAATGTTAAAGCATTAAGGATTGTTCCATCGCCTCCAAAACTAAAAACGATATTGACATTCTTATTCTTAAGCTCTTCCTTGCCGGAAAATGTTTCGAATTCTTTGGAAAAATTCAGATTTTCTGCCATCTCGGCGTGAAGAACGACAGATACTTCTCTTAGCGCCAATTCTGAAATGAATCGGTTGAGATACAAAAATGTATCAAGATCTTTCTTTTGGGAATAGATGGCTGCTTTCATAATTTAAATCTCCAAAAATTTCTGGAAAAACCCAAAACGGTCCTTCAAGAGTTCTTCTTTCTCATCATCATAATGTTTGTGAACCACAACATAGCCATATCTCTCAAAAGTTTCATCTATAGAACTAAGATTTTCGTTGCTGATCTTAAGCGTAATTTCTATACTGTCTTCTTTGATAGCGTTGATAAAAACACCGTAGATCTTAGCATTATTACTTTCGACAATCTGCGCAATCTCTGTCATAGAATAATGCAAACCCGTTGTCTGAATCGTCAAAATCGCTCCATTTTCGGAAAACAAAGGGTATTTGGAAAACTCATTGAAGATATCGTCACAGGAGATGTAACCCAGATATTTTTCTTCTTTGGAAATTACAGGAACCACATTCGCATTGAAGGTATGGAAAAGCTTGATGCTGTCCAGCAAACTGCTGTCTTCCATAATTGCAAAACGCTCGTAATGGATGTTAAGCGAATCCAGATTGCCTTCCGGACTGTCTTCCAAAAACGGCTGGCTTAATCCACCAAGAAAAATACCCTTGCTCACAATGAAAACGTGGGAATATCCAAATTCCTTAGCAACCTCAGAAGCTTCTTCTATTGAGTCTCTGACGCCGAAAGCCGGATAGTCTTTGGAAATGTAATCTTTGATAAACATTATGCTAATTTACAAAA
The DNA here is from genome assembly GCF_003610695.1 of Epilithonimonas arachidiradicis. Lineage (GTDB taxonomy): Bacteria > Bacteroidota > Bacteroidia > Flavobacteriales > Weeksellaceae > Epilithonimonas > Epilithonimonas arachidiradicis. The sequence continues at coordinate 257,906 of NZ_RAQH01000001.1, forward strand.
ATTACTTAGCCACAAAAGATTTTAAAAATTTTTATGTTTTTTTACGCCAACTATTGCTTTGTATAAAAATAAAAATATATCTTTGTCGCCTTTCATTTTTACTTTTTATTAGATTTATTTCAAACTGCAGCACTTCATTGTGTTTGCAGTTTTTTATTTTCAAACCACAAAGTTTTTCTCACAAGGCTCACAAAATCAATTCCAATTGTATCCTTCATGACTTCTATTATGTCCCTGTATTTAGAATTTTGTTAAGATTTTTCGCAAATTCCCAGATTACAATTCCGCCACAGACACTTACGTTCAGAGAATGTTTGGTTCCAAGTTGAGGAATTTCCAGGAAAACATCAATATTTGGTAAAGCTTCATCGCTGATTCCGTCAACTTCATTACCGAGAATCAGAGCGTATTTTTTTTCTGGATTAATTTCAAAATCTGTTATCAATTGGCTTGATGAAGTTTGTTCAATCCCAATAATTTCGAAGTTTTCTCTTTTAAGATTATCGATAGCGACATTGATATCCTGCTCATATATCCAATCCACACTTTCTGTTGCGCCAAGTGCTGCCTTATGAATTTCGCGATGAGGAGGCTGAGGTGTTATGCCACAAAGTACCACTTTTTCTATCAGAAAAGCGTCGCCGGTTCTGAAAATCGCACCAACATTATGCATACTTCTCACGCTGTCCAAAATCACAACCAAAGGAATCTTCGCTGTTTTCTTAAACGTTTCTACATCTATTCTTCCTAGCTCTTCTAGTTTCAGTTTCTTTGTCAAAATCAGGCTTTATTTAAAATTAAATCAATATTTCTCTCGATATTCTGTGCGATGGATTCCATCGGGATATCATTTTCATCGTTGTTGAACGGGTCTTCTATCTCTTCTGCAATCAGCTCCAAACTCATCAGAACATAATATACAAACATTGTAATCGGGATCATAAAAATACCAAGATTCACAACATTTGCGATTGGCAAAGCCAAAACATAAAAAACGATAAACTTCTTGATGAATGATGAATAAGAATATGGAATCGGTGTATTTTTGATTCTTTCACAACCGCCGCAAACATCCAGAAAACCTGACAATTGTGCATCAAGAAACAACATCTCAGTATCAGAAATCTTGTTTTCTTTTTTGAGATGATAGAGCTTTTTGGTTAATAAAAATACCAATTCTGCTGGTCCGTGGTGTTTCAGTTCTTTTTTAAGGTCGGTAAAATCCTCATCCAAAACCAACCTCGTCGATTCTTTGGAAAGATGTGTTGCCAGCAAATGAGGAAAGAGCTTAAGATAACGCGCAATCTGAGTTTTGGCTTTAACATCTCTATCATCCAAAATATTACTTATCTTAATCATAAAATTCCGGCTGTCATTGACTAATTTCCCCCAAAGTTTTCGCCCTTCCCACCAACGGTCATAGGCCGTATTAGTCCTGAAAACCAAAAGCAAAGACAATACAAATCCCAGCAAAGAATGGATCATTCCTATATTAATGACCGAAGATTTGGAAGTCAAATGCAAATACTCTACTTCCAAATAATAGATGCCGTAAGAATAAATTCCTACGAGAAGCATCGTTGGAAAAAGAATACTCAGCGTGTCACTTTTGTGGAGACTGATGAGTATTTTTAGGAAGTTTTTTGTGTTGTAAGCGCGCATACAAAAACTTTTGATCACAAAGATAATTGATATCAAAATAAAATCCTGTGATAACTTTATAAATCGCTCAAGTTTTAAATTGATTCTGAAAATTATTTTTAATTTTAAGGATTGAAAAAACCAATCGATGTCAAATAAAGAAAAATTCATAACCGACCTTAATTCAAAATACAATCCCAAAGGCGAACACATTATCCTCGGAAAAGGAATGCTGGACGGAGAAGTTATTACAGAAGTCAATGTTTCTATTCCTCTGAAAACTGTTAACAGACACGGCTTAATTGCCGGAGCGACTGGGACAGGAAAAACCAAGACGCTTCAGGTTTTTGTAGAGCAATTGTCTCACGCAGGAATCCCGACTTTGGTAATGGACATCAAAGGTGACTTATCCGGAATTGCTGAACCCGGAACAGAAAATGACAACATCAAAGACCGATATTCTAAAACGCAATTGCCTTATTCGCCGCAGAGTTTCCCGGTAGAATTGATGACCATTTCCGGCGCAAAAGGTGTGAAACTTCGTGCTACAGTCTTGGAATTTGGACCGATTTTATTGAGTAAAATTCTTGGCTTGAATGACACTCAGCAAAGTATTATGTCGATTGTTTTTAAATATTGTGATGATAAAGCCTTGCCTTTGGTTGACTTACATGATTTGAAAAAAGTTTTGCAATATGTGACTGATAATCCGATTGGTAAAAAAGAATTGGCTGACAATTACGGCTCGATTGCTCCCGCATCTTTGGGTGCCATTCTTCGTTCGATTGTTGCGATGGAACAACAAGGCGCAACGACTTTCTTTGGAGAACCAAGTTTTGAAGTGGATGATTTGCTAAAAACCAGAGATGGAAAAGGTGTTGTGAATATCTTCCGAGTTGATGATATTCAGAATAAGCCTAATCTTTTTTCCACGTTCATTTTATCATTGTTTGCCGAGATTTATATGACCTTTCCTGAAGAAGGCGACAGTGGAAAACCAAAATTGGTTTTGTTTATTGACGAGGCGCATTTGCTTTTTAATGAAGCTTCAAAAACCTTGCTTTCTCAAATCGAAACGATGGTAAAGTTGATTCGTTCCAAAGGAATCGGGATTTATTTTATCACTCAAATCCCTGGCGATGTTCCGGAGAATATTTTGAGCCAATTAGGTTTGAAAATTCAGCACGCTTTGAGAGGTTTCACGGCGAAAGACAGAAAAGAGATCGACAAAGCTGTAGAAAATTATCCAACGACAGAATTTTACAAAGCCAATGAACTCATCCAAAATCTTGGAATCGGAGAAGCTTTTGTAACCGCATTGGACGAAAAGGGGGTTCCGACGCCTTTAGTCCAAACTTATTTGATTTCGCCTGAAAGCCGGATGGGGATCTTAACCGCATCAGAAATCGATGAACTGACCAGAAATTCTGACCTTGTCAAAAAATACGAACAAGACATCGATAAAGAAAGTGCGTACGAAATCCTGAATAAAAGGATCGAAGAACATACACAAACTGTTATCCCAACGCCAACAAGAGGAAGACCTGCACAACCAAAAGAGGAGCAAGGAATGTTTGAGCAAGTCATCGAAAGTCGCGCTGGAAAAACTTTTCTAAACACTTTGGCAAGAGAAGGTGCGAAGTTTATTTTGGGAATGTTCAGTATGAAGAAAAGGAGATAAAAAGGCTATTAAATGGATTACAAACTGATTGAAAAACTACAGACATTTTTACCTTTAGGCTATTTATATCTCATTATTTTGGGAATACTTAGAGACGGCGTTTTTTTCTATATGTTAGGAATTAATTTTCTGAAATATTCTTCAATAATGGATATTTTGATAAGTCCTATCGCAGAATTGACATCTCAGCCAATTATCTTACTGACAGTCACTTTAATGATTATAGGCTTCTTTTTTTATTATAATTTTCTTGCCAATAACAGCCATAAAAAATGGGTTCGAGATTCTATGGTAGCCAAAAAATATCTTAAGAAAAAACCGGGTTCTAGTGATGTTGACCTGAAAGTTCATATTAAAAAGCAAGTCTATTTTGCAATTGCGTTTATGATTTCTGCTTTCTTTCTTGGTGGCGGTGTTGGAACGGGACTCAATGTAAAGGACAGAATCACAAATAATAAGCTAAAAATAAAACACAGGATTACCGATGATTCTGGAAATCAGAAAGATATTTACCTGATTGACTCCAATAGCGCTTACTTTTTTTATGTTGAGAAAGGGAGTAAAGTTATTACAATTGTGCCGGTTGGCTCCATCAAAAAAATAGAACTCATCAATAATAAAATGTTTGAGGATGTCGGTTTCCTAAATCGTTTAACTTTGTAGAAGGAAAAATGTAGATGTATTCAATAATAGATATAGAAAGTAACGGAGCGCCCTTCAGGAAAGAAAGCATTATAGAAATTGCCATTTATCGTTTTGATGGTCACGAGATTACAGACCAATTCATTTCACTCGTGAATCCCGAAGATGAGATTTCCAGCTTTGTTCAAAAATTGACAGGAATCACACAGAAAATGGTAATTACTGCACCTAAATTCCACGAGATTGCGAAACGTGTTGTGGAAATCACACAGGATTCTATATTGGTGGGACATAATATCGACTTCGATTACAGAATGCTTCGCCAATCATTCAAACGCCTTGGTTATGAATTTAAAATCAACACTTTAGATACAATTCCGTTAGCTAAAAAGCTGATTCCTGAAGAGAAAAGCTACTCTTTGAGCAAGCTTTGTAAATCCATTGGGATTCCGTTGAGTGAAGCGCATCGTGCAAGTGGCGATGCGAGAGCAACTTTAGACCTATTTAAATTGTTGATTATCAAAGACAAGTACAACGAAATTATTCAGTTGCAACAGGAGGAAAGTCAGGAAAAAAATTATATCAGTAAAGTTCAGATTCTGACAGAAGATCTTCCTAATGAAAGAGGAATTGTGTATTTCCAAAATAAGGACTGGAAAATCATCTATTCTGATGTTGTTGAAGACCTTTATAAATCAGCGAAAAAAATCTTCGATTCCGATAAGGCTAAATACAAAAAACTTCAGGACGAGACCGAAAAGATTTCTTACGAATTAACAGGTACCGATCTCATCGCCAAACTGATGATGCAAAACAAAGGCATTCATAAGAGACAGCAATTGACTTTCGGACTATTCTACAGAAAAAATAAATATATTCTTGAGAAAATTAAACTCCAGGAAGATAAACCATTACTGAGATTCAAGAGTTTTACTCAAGGATTGAAAGCAATCAATTACATCAAATCCAAAGAAGATCTGAAAGATTTTGTTGAATTTACTCAGAAAATCAATCTCAAAGGAAGGAATGAAATCTGGTCGTCATCCGGAAGAACTTTAGGCGAAAAATCATTTCTGGTTTTGGAAAAAGGCAAATTAATTGGTTTTGGTTTTTATGAATTGTATCATCAGATTCAATCTTTGGATAAAATCAAAAAACTAATGTTGCCTGTGCCTAGATTTACGCAGGATTTGCAGAATGATTTGCAGTTGGCGCTTTTGAGAAATGAGTATGATGTGACGGAATTGCCAAAGATTAACTGATTTTTTATTTTAGATATTCATTCGTCTAAAAGTTTACTATTTAATAAATAAAAACAATTTTTAATCTGTAATACGTCAAGTTTTGTCGTTATCTATTATCATTTTTGTAATCTAAACTTCTTACAAGAGTTTAAATTAATTAGTTTATTAATATTTTAAAAAACAAAAAATGATTTATACTGATGATTTTTTCGCGTCGGGGAGCACTTACCAAAATAATAATGTAGTGCAATTAGTAGATAGCTATACTTATGAAAATGTTAACTTCAAGAAAGTCACACACTGGATCAATAATTATCCAATGGATGATTCCAAAGTTGATGGTATTATCTATAGAAAAAAGGGATCTGATTATTATGTTGATTCCAGCATATTATCTGGAGCTGAAATATCAGCCAAGAGATTTGGTGTGAAAGCCGATGAGATTACTGATGATTCTATAGCATTACAAAAAGCGGTGAATTTTGGTGTAAAAACAGGTTGGAATGTTGTTTTACCTGCAGGCAAAATAAAGGTTTCACAAACCATTGTGATTGATTTTACAACTAATATTAATGATGCGAACAGTAATGGTAAGGATAGAAAATTTGAGCTATCGGGCAAAGGAGTACATGTGACTTATATTCTAGATGAAGGTGATGACGAACATACTGTTTTTGATGTAAAAGGTAACTTAGATCATGCAGATGGTTTTACAGCAAAATGCTTTTCTATCAGTAGACCTAATGTATCTATGCCATCTGGAGGTATAGCTATAAAAATTGAAAAGTTAATTTGCTTAAGCATCGAAGAAATTCAAATTTTTAAATTTAACTTAGGTTTTATGTTAATTGATTCCTGCATATCCTATTTCAAAAAATTAAAAATTCATTACTGCAAATATGCTTTTAAAGGAGATATTGGCTCAGGTGTTGATAAAATTACAAATCCAAACCTACTAAATTTTGTAAATTGTACTTTTAATTCTAATAACGATACTTCTATTCATTTGGAGGGGGTTCATAATGTAAAATTTGACAGCTGTGATTTTGAAGGGAATTTTAGTGATGTTTTAGTTTGTTCTTATATAGGTATTAATGGTAAAAACTCATTAAATTTAATAAATTGTTATTTTGAGGGGACAACAAATGGAGTAGATTTATTTTATCTACCATATACCGGAGGTACAATTAATTTGATCGGAAATAGTTTTAGCAGAGTATATCAAGGTGCCTCACACAATATATTAGTAGATTTCCGATCATATAATGAGCTACAACAATTTACGAATCACGAGCATTATTTGAACATGATTGGAAATGCTTTTAGAGACGATTATCAATTCACAGAATGGAATTCCTATGTTCCAGTACAAATCTGGGGAAATAATAATCATTTACATATTAAGGATTCTAATTATTATGATCATGGAGTAAACTTGAGTCAAAATTAAAAAGTAAGATTTTTAGCTAATGACTTTTTGAATATTCAAGGGCAAAAAAGATTGGGAACGGAAGGCGGAAAAGCTGCCCAAAATAAAAATCAACCTAAAACATTGCAGGATTTACAGATAAACTCTAATTTTGCAAAAAATTTTAAACAAAGCAATGCAAATATTTAAACAAAACAAAATCGGAAAAAAGGGAGCTGTAAGGTTCACTAAGGTTTGGAATGTATAAAGAGTTGCGTGCATAAGATATCTATTGCGGCAGACTCTTTTTATAAGAATCTGCCTTTTTATTTTTAAAAATCTACCTTATGACAAATCAGGACTTGCTGGCTATAGCAAAAGAATTCGGGACACCCGTTTATGTGTATGACGTTAATTCGATACGCGAACAATACGAAAAGTTGACTTCTTCTTTCTCGAAGAACACAAGATTTTTCTATGCAGCCAAAGCTTTAACCAATATAAACATCCTGAAATATGTCGAAAAGTTAGGTGCTTCTCTTGACTGTGTTTCTATCAACGAAGTGAAATTGGGTTTGAAGGCAGGTTTCTCCAACGATAGAATTCTCTTTACACCGAATTGTGTTGACTTGGCAGAAATCGAGGAAGCAATGTCTCTGAATGTTCATATCAATATCGATAACATTTCGATTTTGGAGCAATTTGGAAATAAATTCGGTGGTTCTTATCCAATTTTTGTGAGAATCAATCCTCATATTTTTGCGGGAGGAAATTATAAAATCTCAACCGGTCACATCGATTCCAAATTCGGAATTTCTATTCATCAGCTTCGTCATATCGAGCGTGTTATGAAATCTACCAACATCAATGTGGAAGGACTTCATATGCACACGGGAAGCGAAATCAAAGACCCTGATGTTTTCCTTCAAGGTCTTGAAATTATGTTCGAATTGGCAGAACATTTCCCAAATCTGAAATATCTGGATATGGGAAGCGGTTTCAAAGTTCCTTATCAAGATGGCGACATCGAAACGGATGTGAAATCTCTTGGAAAAAAAGTTAATGCTGCGATTAAAAAACACGAGGAAACTTCTGGAAAAAAATTCCAACTTTGGTTTGAGCCTGGGAAATTCTTGGTGAGTAAAAGTGGACATTTCCTTGTAAAATCTAATGTTATTAAACAAACCACTGCGACTGTTTTTGTGGGTGTCAATTCAGGTTTTAATCATTTGATCCGTCCGATGTTCTACGATTCTTATCACATTATCGAAAATCTTTCTAATCCAAAAGGTCCGGAAAGAATCTATACGGTTGTTGGAAATATCTGTGAGACAGACACTTTTGCGTGGGACAGAAAAATCAATGAAGTGAGAGAAGGTGATGTGATTGTTTTCAGAAATGCTGGCGCTTACGGTTTTGAAATGAGTTCGAATTTCAACTCGAGATTGAAGCCTGCGGAAGTCATGTTTCTTGACGGAAAAGCGCATCTTATCAGAAAAAGAGATGAATTTGAAGATTTATTAAAAAATCAGATTGAAGTTTTGTAATTTGTTGCTAATCAGAATTATTTTGGCATAAAATTTCATTCTAAAATTATATAAATCAAATACTATGAAATCAATACTATTTTCATTGAGCTTGCTGATGTCTTCATTAGCTTTTGCTCAAAATAACGACGTTGAAGAATCCTTGAATATTGATATCCCAATGGCGGATGCTTCTACAAGTTCTGTGACTTACAGCGTAAGAGGAATTTATCAAATAAAAGATGAGTCTTGTAATCCTTCTCAATTCAAAAGTTTGAGGTATCCTGGCGGAACAGATGCTTACATCAAAGAATTGAAAGAAAAGCTTCAACAAAATGTCAACTGGAGCTCTTACTCGATCAATGGTTTGTTCTTTGTAAAACTGGACATTACCAAAGATGGTGTTCTTTCCAAAGTTGAAGCAGGACCAAAAGTGGCAAATAGTGAACCTTTCCTTAAAGATTTGAAAGACGCAGCAACAAAGGTTGGAAAAACCTGGATTCCTGCCAAATGCAATGGTAATCCTGTAGATTCTAAAGCTATTCTGAAAATCGATTTTTCATCGATGACTTACGACAACGCTTTCAATTGAATCTAAAAAAAATAATACCTTTATAACCGCCCAATTAAAGGCGGTTTTTTTTATGAAAAAAATTTATAAATTGTTTTTTGTGCTTACATCATTCCTTTGTCTGTCTCAAGATTGGAAAACTTTACCTAATTATCCCGAAGGACAAGATGCGTATGCCGGAGGAAGAGAGCAATTGTATAAGGATTTGCATCAGATCATCAAGGATAATAATCTAGCTAACTGTAAAACTTATCAGAATTATTTCGTCAATCTAAAAATCAGTGAATCAGGAAAACCAGTTTATACCAATCCGCCGAAGAAGGTTTTGGAAGAGGAAAAATGCAGTTATGATATGATGATCAAAAGTATCGGAATGATCAAAAACTGGCAGCCTGCACAGAAAAATAATGGAAAGAAAGCTGCTTTTTACGGTTTTATATTTAATCCAAAAGTTCTAATTCAAGATGATATTCAAAAAGTAACCTACCCAAGAGTTGATAACAGCCAATTTCCTGGGGGCGTAAATGCTTTCCGTGAGGACTTCAGAAAAATGGCTTATGCTTATCTGGATTATGATACTTATCTTCCAAAAGGAAGGTTTGTTTTGTCATTTGATGTCAACATCAATGGTAAACTGGATAACTTCTCGCTGGAGCCAAAAGTAGAAAATTATGAAATCCTTTTGAAAGATCTGGAATTTTGTGCACAAAGAATAAAAAATAAATGGTCACCCGCCAAACAAAACGGAATTGCCGTGAAAACGCGTTTCAATATGCCAATTAATTTTGGCGGTGTGGAAACCTATGATCACGATTGATATAGCTTTGCCAGATATTGGTCATTGTCATCTTCCAAAATGATTTCTGATGTCCAGCCTTCTTCGGAAGCTAATTTTACCATTGTATTTTTATCGAGATAAAGCCAGCTAAACCAGTCCGTTAATTGTTTTTGATACTCGTACCGGCAAGAGACTTCGCCGTAATATCGATCAGTTGGTAACTCCTCCTCTTCGTACATATAAGCAATATCGGAAGAATCAAAAATCAGAATGCCGCCTCTATTAAGCAACGATTTAGCTTTTCTTACTAATTTTCGGAAACCATCCAGATTGCCACACAACCCAATTCCATTCATCAACAACAAAAGTGTGTCAAATGTTTCTCTCTCGTAGGTGAAAATATCATCACAAACAACCTTTTTCACCCCACGTTTTTGCATAGTTTCGCAAGCCGCGGGAGAAATTTCCAATGCTGTTACATCTAAGCTTTTTCTTTGTAAAATAAGCGGGTGACTCCCTGCTCCGGCGCCAACATCCAGGATTTTTCCTTGGCAGATATCCATCGCTTTTTTTTCAAGAACAGGCAATTGCTTTTCATTTCTGAAGTAGTGGGAAACCGGCATTTCTACTTTTGGCCCAAAGTTGTCGTGGACATAGAGTTTGGCTCTTTTCGTTTTATCGTAAAAATTTTTGATTGCTAATCCTGGTAAATCAATCATTCTAAAGATTCTTGATACAAATATAGCTTAATAAAAAAAGCATCCAGAACTCTGAATGCATTTTTCCTTCATTTGGATTTTTCAATTAAAAATTGATTTAATGCAAATGTAGATCTTATTTATAACAAATAAAATGAACCATGGTTAAGAAATACGTTTCCTTATACGACTGAGAGCCTGTGGCGTAATTCCCATATACGACGCAATCTGCTTCAATGGAATCTGCTGGAAAAGATCCGGTTGTTGTTTCAAAAGTGAAAGATATCGCTCTTCCGCAGTTTCACTGAGGAAAGAAAATTCTCTGTTGAGTTTTTCTACATACAGCGCTTCAACCGTCAATCTCCCTACTAGATTGCCGATTGCCTGAGATTGATAGATCTCCTGTAAATCATCATAATGGATTTGCCAGACCACCATATCGGTCAATGCTTCTATATAGCACCTGGAAGGTGTCCGCTGGGTGAAAGAATCATAAGCCGTAAGGAATTGATTTTGAAATACAAACCTTATCGTCAGTTCTTTATTTTCCTTATTAAAAAAAAGGCGTGCCGCACCGGTTTCTACAAAAGAAAGGTAATTATCAACTTCGCCTTTCTTTAGGATAACATCTTTTTTCTTATATTCTTTTCTAATGTTTTTTTCTACAAAAGGTTTCCAGTTCTCTTCGGTGAGCGGAATGCCCTTCGAAAGCAAATATTGTCTGATAAACTCCATCCATTTTTATTTATAGATTGAATTGAGTTCGTTCATATATTCATAAGCTGTCAAATCGAATTTTACAGGGACAATACTTATATAGCCATTTGCCAAAGCGGTTTCGTCTGCATCCTCGGACTCATCCATATTGTTGAAGTAGCCTGTCAGCCAGTAATATTTTCTCCCGTGTGGATTGGTTCTCTCGTCAAAACTTTCTTCCCATTTTGCATTGGCTTGTTTACAGATTTTGATGCCTTTGATATCGTTTTTATTTAATTTCGGGATATTAACATTCAGAACAACGCCTTTTGGCATTGGGTTTTCCAGAGTTTTAAGAACAATCTCTTTGATAAATTCTTCTGCCTGGTCAAAGTCCGCTTCCCATTTCAAATCGGAAAGAGAAAAACCGATGGCTTGCAAACCTTCCACGCCGGCTTCCACCGCCGCACTCATCGTCCCGGAATAGATAACATTAATGGAAGAGTTAGCGCCGTGGTTGATGCCAGAAACTACTAAATCCGGTCTTCTCGGAAGAATTTTGTCCAAAGCCATTTTTACACAATCCACAGGCGTTCCGGAGCAAGAGAAATCTCTCTGGGGTCCTTCAAGATTCAGTTCTTCGAAGCTCAAAGTCGAGTTGATGGTGATAGCGTGACCTTTTCCACTCTGGGGAGAATTGGGAGCGACTACGATGACGTCTCCTATTTCGTTAACTATACTGATTAATTTTCTAATGCCAGGCGCAGTAATTCCGTCGTCATTGGTTACCAATATCAATGGTCTGTTCATAAATTTCCGTTTTATATTTTTCTTTTTTTGATGATTTTTTTTAAAATCAATCCAAAAATAACCAATTTATAATACTTTAATTAAAATAAGGTGTTAAATTTGGTTTCGTTTTTGAATATCTTCGTAACATTCAAAACGGAAAAAATACTAATCCAAGTACAGATTTAAAAATTATATGTTCAAAAAAATCAAGTTAAAGAAACTGCTGATGTTTGCGCCGCTGATGACGCTGATGTTCTGTTTCAACTCTCCACAAAATGATGATGAAAAAATGCAGACCATAATGGTCAGCGTGAAAAATACACTTTCCTATCTTCATTACAGTCCAAAACCGATTAACGATGCTTATTCCCAGGATGTTTATGATAAATATTTTGAAAGCGTAGATGCTTCAAAAAGATATTTTCTGCAGTCCGATATGGATGAATTCAAAAAGCATTATACCAAACTGGATGATTACCTTAACCAGGGAAACCTTGTGTTCTATAAACTAACGATTGACAGACTCTACCAAAGAGTTGACGAAATCGATAAAATGACTCAGGATATCTTTTCCAAACCAATCAATCTGGAGGAAAATGACGAATTAATTTTGGAGCCAAAGAAAAGAAGCAATCCTGTTGACGCAAAGCAACAGCGTGAAGAATGGAAAAAATACATCAAGTATAATATCCTTCAGGAAATTGAAACGATGAACAGCAAGGAAGAGGCTCAGAAAAAGAAAAAAGATTCTGTGGTGAATAACAAGCTTCCGGATACAATAAAATACGCGCCGCTTTCTGCTGAGAAAAAGCGTGAAAAGGCAACTGCTGAGGTGAAAGATTTGATTACAGACTCTTTTAGAAGATTCAAAAAGAGAAAGAAAATGGACTGGTTCACAGTCTATATGAATGCTTATACCGAAGTTTTTGACCCGCATACCAATTATTTCTCTCCGAAAAATAAAGAGGAATTTGATATGCAATTCACAGGAAAAGTAATTGGTATTGGTGCTTTGATTCAGGAAAAGAGAGGTTATTTATATCTTGGCGAATTAACAATAGGTGCACCTGCCTGGAAATCAAAACAGCTGACGGCCGGGGACAAAATCCTGAAAGTAAGATCAAAACCGAATGAAGAACCTGTAAACGTTGTCGGGATGTTGTCTGACGAAGCGGTAAGACTGATTCGTGGGGAAAAAGGAACGCCTGTCACTTTAACTGTTGAGAAAAAAGACAAGACCATCAAAGAAGTGACGATGATTCGTGAAGAAGTAACCATCGAAGATACTTTTGCAAGAAGCATTGTTGTTAATTCTAAAAACGGTAAAAAATATGGGTTCATCTATCTTCCAAGTTTCAATGTAGAATTTGAAAAAGAGAATGGTGGACGTAATGCTTCTGATGATATCAAAGCGGAGTTAATCAAACTTAAAAAAGAAAATGTAGAAGGTATTATTCTTGACCTAAGAAGCAATGGTGGAGGTTCTTTGACGGAAGTTGGTGACATTATGGGATTGTTTATGAACGCTGGCCCGTATGTTCAGGTAAAAGACAGCCGAGGAAAAATCCAAACTTTAAGTAATAAATCCAATGAACCAATCTGGACAGGTCCATTGGTTGTAATGCAAAACGAATTATCTGCTTCAGCTTCAGAAATTTTAGCGGGCGCTTTTCAGGATTACGGAAGAGCGGCTGTGATTGGCTCACCAAGTTCTTTCGGAAAGGGAACGGTTCAGACTTTTGTGGAATTGAATAGATTCCTGAATACGAATGACGATTTCGGAGCTTTGAAATTGACAATTCAAAAATTCTATAGAGTCTCCGGAGAATCAACCCAGAGAAAAGGTGTAGAAGCTGATCTTAAAATGAAAGATTTCTTCTCTTATGCAGAAGTTGGGGAGCGTTTTGACCAATTCGCTTTGCCTTGGGACAAAATCGAAACAACGTCTTACAAAAAATTGACCGGATTGAACATTCCTCAGTTACAGGCAGAGCTAGACAGACAATTGCAGGATAATAACAACTACAAAATGTTGCAGGAATCTGCGGAATGGAAAGAAGCGCTGGACAAAGAAGAAACTATCACTTTGAATCAAACCAAATTCAATGAATTGATGAAAATGCGTAAAGCACAAATCGAAAAGTTCAAAGGTTTGGAAAAATTCAATAACGGACTGAAATTCACGCTTCACACAGACGAAGCGGAAAGAATTAAAAAAGACGAGGCTTTTGCCAAGAAAACAGAAAACTGGAGAAAAAATCTTGAAAGAGATTTTTATCTGGAAGAAACGGTGGATGTGCTTTCGAAAATCAAATAACAAAAAAGCGGAACTAAAATTTAGTTCCGCTTTTTTATGCTTAATGAAATACTTTATTACTTCAAACTCTCAAAACTACGCTTGATAAAATCCGTTAGTTCTTTTCCTTTCAAAAGATTCTGAGACAATTTTGCCAAATCCAAAGCCTGATTTATCATCGCTTTTTTCTCATCAGCATCTTCTTTTTTCAATAATTCTCCTGCGAAATCAGAATTAGAATTCACAACTAAATTGTACATCTCTGGGAAACCGCCCATTGCGAACATTCCGCCACCGCCGGTCGCCTGCATATCTTTCATTCTTCTAAAGAACTCTGGCTGAGTCAAAGTAAACGGTGCATCTGTAGAATCCAGGTCTTCTAACTGAACTGTAAACTTCTGGTCATTAATTGATTCCTCAATATTCTTCTTCAAAGTTTCTTTGTCCGAATCATTTAGTTTAGAAATCTTAGGCTCATCTTTTTTAATCAAATTATTGATGTGGTCTGCATCCACTCTCGCAAAAGAAACATTCTCTTTCGAAGCTTCCAATTTCTGGATGAGGTGCGGAACAATCGGAGAATCCAACAATAGAACCTCATAACCTTTTTCTTTCGCAGATTGGATGTAGCTGTGCTGTTCATCAGCATTATTAGCATAAAGAATCACAGTTTTTCCGTCTTTATCTGTTTGGTTTGATTTGATTTTTTCAATCAGATCGTTCCAAAGATAATAGGTTCCGTCAGTTGTTGGATACAGCGCAAATTTGTCAGATTTTTCAAAGAATTTGTCCTCAGAAATCATTCCGTATTCAATAACGATTTTGATGTCATTCCATTTCTTTTCATAATCTTCACGGTTTTCATTGATTAACGAAACCATTTTGTCCGCTACTTTCTTCGTGATATAAGAAGAGATTTTCTTCACCGCGCCATCGGCCTGAAGATAAGAACGGGAAACGTTCAACGGAATATCCGGCGAATCAATCACACCTCTCAGCAACATCAAGAAATCCGGAACAATTCCCTTAACCTCATCCGTCACAAAAACCTGATTTTGATACAGTTGAATTTTATCTTTCTCGATATTAAGGTTGTTTCCTAATTTCGGAAAGAACAAAACGCCTGTCAAATTGAAAGGATAATCAACATTCAAATGGATGTGAAACAACGGGTCTTCAAACTGCATCGGATACAATTCTCTATAGAAATTGTTGTAATCCTCGTCTTTCAGTTCAGACGGCGATTTTGTCCAAGCCGGATTGGTGTTGTTGATGATATTATCAACCTCAACAGTTTCAGGTTTTGCATCTTCAGCAGAACCTTCTGGCAAAGGCAAAGTCTCAGTTTTCGTTCCGAATTTTATCGCAACTTGATTGAACTTATTATATTTTGTCAGCAATTCACGAATCCTAGATTCCTCCAAAAACTCCGTCGAATCTTCTGCAATATGAAGCACGATTTCTGTTCCTCTGTCAGATTTTTCAGTTTCTTCCAACGTATATTCCGGACTTCCGTCGCAAATCCAACGAACTGCTTTCGCATCTTCCTTGTAAGATTTAGTCAAGATTTCCACTTTCTCCGCCACCATAAACGCCGAATAAAATCCAAGACCAAAATGACCGATAATACCGGCATCTTTAGCAGAATCTTTATATTTTTCCAGAAATTCCTCGGCACCGGAGAAAGCGACTTGATTGATATATTTCTCAACTTCCTCGCCTGTCATCCCGATTCCCTGATCTTTGATAGTCAGCGTTTTTGCATCTTTATCAATTTTAACTTCAATTATCGGGTTGCCATATTCCACTTTCGCCTCACCAATTGTTGTAAGGTGCTTCAGTTTCGTCGTCGCATCTGTTGCGTTAGAAATCAACTCACGCAGAAAAATCTCGTGGTCGCTGTAAAGAAATTTTTTAATCAGCGGAAAAATATTCTCCACCGATACATTAATACTTCCTGTTGCCATATTTATTTTATTTTTTGTTAATTATTTACTCTCAAAATCCCAAACTCTCCCATCCTCAAACTCTCCAACACAATTAGGGCGACTGCCAAAACCCAAAACTTTTCCCAAGCTATTTTGTCACCGGGCTATCCGTTGCAATCTTTTGCTTTAGAACATTTGTCATTCTGAACGAAGTAAAGAATCTAAAAAAGCAAAAGGATTTCCACTACTATCCCTGTCGCAGCTTCGCCGTCAATCCAACGTTTCTCAAAAAAAAGACCATCAAAAAAATAATGACAAATTGTCGCTTGGAATAAAAACTCTAATTCTAAAAAGTCTTCGACTCCGCTCAGACTGACATCGTTGAAATGAAACCATAGTATTAGACTTGTCATACTGAGCGGAGTCGAAGTGTTATCAGCCTTTGTTCTTTGATGAGTTTTACGTCTTTGCGAGCTTTAAAATATTTTCAATATTGGAAAAAAGTCTTTGCAAGCTTTGCTTTCAAAAATTACAAAAGCTTATAACAAAAACATTATGATAAAATTTGACGAAGTCAAATCTTTGTGCCTTAAAACATCGAATTCCATAAAATCCTTTTGTGCCTTTACGTTTAAAAATCACAAAATAATCATCATAATATTTCTCTGCATTTATTACCAAAACTTTTGTGCCTTTTGTGGTTCATCACATTTTCAAAATTTATTACATTTACTTTCAGAAAGATAAAAGGAAAAATGCGCCACAAAATAAAAACCCAAAACCCTGATTTTCAAAACATTAAATTCAATTCGAATTCAGAAAATTACACGTTTGAAAAAGACGGTTTGGAACTAAAATCAAAATATGCTGCAGAAGACGTCAAAAATAAAAGCATTTTGAACGGTTCTGCAGGCATTGCACCTTTTCTTCGTGGTCCGTATCCCACGATGTACGTTCAGAAGCCTTGGACCATTCGTCAATACGCAGGTTTTTCCACAGCCGAAGAATCCAATGCATTTTACAGACGAAATCTCCAAGCCGGGCAAAAAGGACTTTCAGTAGCTTTTGACTTGGCAACACACAGAGGTTATGATTCTGACCACGCAAGAGTTGTTGGTGATGTTGGAAAAGCAGGAGTTGCGATTGATTCTGTTGAAGATATGAAGATTCTTTTTGACCAGATTCCACTCGATGAGATTTCGGTTTCAATGACAATGAATGGTGCCGTTTTACCGATTTTATCTTTCTATATTGTAGCTGCAGAAGAACAAGGGGTTTCTCAGGATAAATTGTCAGGAACCATTCAAAATGATATTCTGAAAGAATTTATGGTTCGGAACACTTACATTTATCCACCGACACCATCAATGAAAATCATTGCCGATATTTTCGAATACACTTCCAAAAACATCCCGAAATTCAACTCAATTTCGATTTCCGGTTATCATATGCAGGAAGCTGGTGCAACGCCAGTTTTGGAAATGGCTTACACATTAGCCGACGGTTTAGAATATGTAAGAACCGGAATCAAAGCCGGAATGAACGTTGATGATTTTGCACCAAGATTGTCCTTTTTCTGGGCCATCGGAATGAATCATTTTATGGAAATCGCTAAAATGCGCGCTGCAAGATATATTTGGGCCAATCTTTTGACACAGTTCAATCCTCAGAATCAAAAATCTTTAGCCTTAAGAACACATTCCCAAACATCCGGATGGTCTTTAACAGAACAAGAACCTTTCAATAATATCACAAGAACGGCCATTGAAGCATTGTCTTCGGCTTTAGGCGGAACACAATCTCTTCACACCAATGCGTTGGACGAAGCAATTGCTTTACCAACAGATTATTCAGCAAAAATCGCCAGAAATACGCAAATCATTCTTCAGCAAGAAAGCGGAATCTGCGATGTTGTTGATCCAATGGGTGGAAGTCATTTAGTCGAATCATTAACCCAGCAGATGATTGACGAAGCTATGAAATACATTGATGAGGTCGAAAAAGAAGGCGGAATGACCAAAGCCATCGAAGCCGGAATCCCAAAAATGAGAATCGAGGAAGCTGCCGCGAGAAAACAAGCGAAAATAGATAGTGGAGAAGAATTTATCATCGGTGTTAATTCCTTCAAATCTAATCTGAAACAAACCGACATCGATATTCTCGACATCGACAATACGGAAGTTCGCCGAAAACAAATCGAACGTTTAGAAAAAATAAAAGCTGAACGAAACTCAGAATCTGTCGAAGACATTTTAAACAAAATCAGAGAAACCGCAAAAACAGGAAACGGAAATCTTCTCGAGCTTTGTATAGAAGCGGCAAGAAGAAGAGTAACACTTGGCGAAATGAGCGATGCTTTGGAGGAAAGCTTCGGACGTTACAAGGCCAATATCAGAACCATATCAGGAGTTTACGCTATGAATGCAGGAAAAAACGAATACTTTGAAAAAGCTGTTGCATTGAGTCAGAAATTTGAAGATGCAGAAGGAAGACGACCAAGAATTATGGTGGCCAAAATGGGACAAGACGGTCACGATCGTGGCGCCAAAGTCGTTGCGACAGCCTTCGCCGATATGGGATTTGATGTGGATGTTGCTCCGTTATTCCAAACTCCGGAAGAGGTTGCAAAACAGGCTGTTGAAAATGACATTCATATTTTAGGTGTTTCTTCCTTGGCAGCCGGTCACAAAACGCTTGTTCCACAAGTGGTAGAAGAATTGAAAAAATTGGGCGCAGACGATATTACCATCGTTGTCGGCGGCGTAATTCCACAGCAGGATTATGAATTTTTATATGCCAATGGTGCAGATTTTATTTTCGGACCAGGAACCAATTTACCGAAGTGTGCGGTGGAGATATTGGATAAATTTTTAGCTTAACTCTAGAAAATCTGATAACCAAATACAATTGCGATATTACTAAAGTTAGAATTCCACAATTCATAACTGTTTAAAAGATTATTTGAAGTAGATGCTCTGAACTCTATCATATAATTTCTGTAACTATAACCAACTCCGAATGTTCCATAAAATTGGTTCGTTTTATCCAAAGAAAACTCTGATTTTGAATTAATGTTAACAAATTCTTTTGTGAACAGAGACTTGTTACCAACAATTTTGAAGGGCACAGCCTGAACATTAATGAAAATTTTTGAATCATTGTTCAAGAACATATAATGTCTGATTCCAATTGGTAACTCAATTACAGAGTAATCAATTATTCCGTTATAAGTATCATTGAAAAATTTAGCTTCGGATTTGTATGAATAATAATTCGGCTCAAAAATTACGGCCCATTTATTTTTATTAAATGGAAGCAGATATTCTAATTCAACACCAAATCTGAAACTGGCTTTTGAAGGTAATTTTGCGGTTGAGTTCGATCCCAAACTTGATGAATTAAATTTAAAACTTGAAAAGGCAATTCCCGGACGCAAAGCCAGGTTTATCTGTCCCTTAACTCTGTTTTTATCATTTGTATTAATCCCAACTCCATTATAAAGTGAAAATATTTTTTTTAAATCTTCATTCGTATATCTTGTTCGATCAATTTTGTTTAAAACATCCGGATTATCGGAGAAAAGAGATTTCAAAGTATTTTTATATTCTTCATTTGTAGCAATTTTTGAAACATCGCCTTCAAAATAATATTGTTTATAAATCAAAGGATTGATTTCTCTATTACCTTCAGTAGAATAGAAGAATTTTGTGATATTCTTATCCGTGTAAGAATACAAATTCACTTTTCCAGCAATTATTTCATAAAGAAAAATTTCCTTATAAACATTCTCTGGTGATTTTTTTATCGATAATGCAGCAATATTATTAGAAGAATAATCAATATCACCTTTATAAGACACTAATCGATTATAACCATTAACACCAAATTCTTTGACATTTTGTATCGTCCCTTTTTTCTCAGACGGTTCTGAACCTATTTTATAGATAAATTCAACAGGATTATTCAGCCAATCTTGATTTTTAATAAGAACTTCTTCTTTATTTCCGTCGTTTGTAATAATATAGCCTTTCTCGAATGTGATTTGAGAATTAATGTTTATGCTCAAAAAAGTAAACAGGAAGATGTAATAGAAAGTTTTCATTTAGTTTTTTCGCAAACATAAAAAAATAAATCACAATATTCCAATATTTTCTATATTTGCACCTGAAAATCAAGTTCAACCAATAAAAAATAACGAAGCAATGTTCAAATACAATCAACATACATCTGTAGGATTGCCTTTTGCAAAGGCGAGGCTTCGTGGTTTGGTACACTCTTAGAATAACAGTACAATGAAATATCAAAACCCGAAGTCGTAAGATTTTCGGGTTTTTTATTACGCAATATTTCAAACTCAAAACAGTTTACCCGAAATCAATTTTTATTAGGAGCTATTTCCCGCTTTCCGTTGCAATCTTTTTCTTTTTCGAAAAAGAAAAAGGATTTCCACTGCAATCAGGGCTAGGGATTTCATCTCCAAATCACCATTTGTCATAAAACATTATGACAATAATCAATCAACTATAGATTTAGTTGATTCAAATATTTGATGCGAGAAAGTCTATCAGCTCACATCTATTATCTAAAATCTAGAAAGATGGGAAATTTAAAACTAAAAGGAAAAGATATATTAAAATTAGGTTATCCAAATAATCAGAGCGTCAACATCGCTTTGGAAGTTATGAAGAGAAACTTTGCAACCAAAAATATTCATTATGTAAAATCTCTTTTGAAGGAAATCCACCAAAATCCGAAAAACTTCGAGAAAGATTTAACCTTCGGACAAATCGCAGAAGCTTTGCTGTCATCGAAGAAAACCGAGAAAAGAATGCTCAACACGAACCGAGCAGATTTTCACATTTTCGGAAACAACATTTCGGATGAAGCAAAAAATCAATTGTATACCGCTTTGAAATTGCCAATTTCAACGCAGGGAGCTTTAATGCCCGATGCACACAGCGGTTACGGACTTCCGATTGGTGGAGTTCTCGCCGTAGAAAATGCCGTGATTCCTTACGGAGTTGGAATGGATATCGGTTGCCGAATGTCGCTAAGTATTTTGGATACGCCAATTTCATATCTTGACGGCGCAAAAGATAAGTACGAAAAAGCTCTTGCCGAACATACCAAATTCGGAATGTACGAAACACATAAATCTCATATCGACCACGAGATTTTCGATAGAGATACGTTCGATTTAATTCCGATTTTGAGAAGATTAAAAGGAAAAGCCATCAAACAAATGGGAAGTTCCGGCGGTGGAAATCATTTTGTGGAATTCGGGGAAGTGGAGATTACGGAAGAAGACGAACAAATCAATCTTTCGACAGGAAAATACCTTGGGATTCTTTCACACAGCGGTTCACGTGGCGTGGGAGCAGAAATTGCCCAGTATTATTCAAGAGTTGCGACAGAACAATGTCCACTACCGAAAGAAGCACAAAATTTTGCTTGGCTTGACTTGAACACACATCTCGGAATTGAATACTGGACAGCGATGAATCTCGCAGGAGATTACGCTTCAGCTTGTCACGACGATATTCACAGAAGATTGGTGAAAGCAGTCGGCGGAAGAGTAAAAGCCAGAATTGAAAACCATCACAACTTCGCTTGGAAAGAAATTCACAACGGAAAAGAAGTGATTGTACACCGAAAAGGCGCAACTCCAGCTAATGAAAATGAATTGGGAATGATTCCAGGTTCGATGACGGCAAAAGGCTTCATCGTTCGTGGAAAAGGAAATCCCGATTCCTTGAATTCAGCTTCTCACGGTGCAGGAAGAGCGCATTCAAGAGGTGAATGCAGAGCTCTTTTTACTCAAAATGACATCAAAAAAGAATTAAAACTCAAGAATGTCACTTTGATAGGCGGAAATGCCGAAGAAGCTCCAATGGCGTACAAAGACATTAACGAAGTGATGAATGCACAAAGCGAATTGGTAGATATTCTTGGGACTTTCCAACCTCGAATTGTGAGAATGGACAAATAATTTGGTTGTTAGTTTTTGGTTGATGGTTGTTAGAATTTTTAACGCCATCAACTGACAACCATCAACCGACAACAAATTAAAAAACAATGGAAAAAATAATACAAATAACCTCAGGAAGAGGACCTTCGGAATGTCAATGCGTAGTTGCCAAAGTTCTGAAGGTTTTTCTTGAGGAAGCAAAACAAAATAAAATCGATTACGAAATCATTCACCGTGAAAATGGTGATGAAAACCTGACCTTGAAATCTGTGACTCTTCTTTTAAAAGGAAAAGAAATCAATGAATTTCTTAAAAGCTGGCTCGGAAGCATTCTTTGGGTTGGGAAAAGCACATTCAGAAAACTGCATAAGAGAAGCAATTGGTTTATCGGGATTTTCGAACTGGAAGGTTTGGAGAAAATTAATTTTAATGAAAAAGATATCCGGTTTCAGACAACGAGAAGCCAGGGAAGTGGCGGACAAAATGTGAATAAAGTTGAAACCGCAGTTCGTGCAACCTATCCGAAAACCGGACAAAGTGTTTTCGTACAGGATTCACGCTCGCAACTGGAAAATAAGAAGCTTTCCATCATAAGATTAAAAGAAAAGGTGATGGAACTTCATATTCAGCAATTGGAAAAACAAATGCAGGAAACTTGGAACAACCATTTGAATGTTCAGAGAGGAAATCCTGTCAGAACATTTTCAGGAACAGATTTCAAAAAGAATTATCAGGAAAAATCTTTCAAAAAAGAAAGACATCAACTGAAAAATGAATTAAAAAACTACAGAAATGACCTTAACTAAAAGTAAATATTATTTCGAAGCTTTGGATAATTATCCATACAGCTTGCCAGATTGTTTGGAAGCGCTCAACTATGCGCTTTCTTATGACCCGGAAGATGCGGATTCGCTTTGTCTGATGGGAAGAATCTACAGCGAAATGCTCATCGATTATGAAAAAGCAAAACTCTATTTCGAAGAAGCATTGCAATGCGACGTTACAAATCTCAACACGCCAAGATATTACATCAAATGTCTTTTGGACAATGAGGATTTGGACGAAGCAGAAAAACTCATCGAATATTCTTTGAAAATAAAAGGAATTGATAAATGCAGAATTTTAATGCAAAAATCTTATCTGTCTGAAATCAAAATGGATTTCAAAAAAGCATTGGAAATTTTGAAAGAAGCTAAAAAATTCGCTTATGATCAATCTATGTTGGACTTTTTGAAGAGCAAAGAAAAATTCATCAAAGAGAAAATACCCAAGAAAAAGAAAACCAAAAGTAAAGCGAAAAACAACAAGAAAAAGGAAACCAATTAATGGTTTCCTTTTGTTTTATACGCAATAATGGTCGCAATAGGGATAGTAACGGTTATCCTTTTGCTTTTCGGCTAAGATTTAGCTTGGGAAAAGCAAAAGATATGAGTGGATAGCCCGACCCGAGCGTTGGCTAAAGCCTTGGAGAGGGATTGCCCAAAATTTACTTCTTCGCGTTAACCGTTACGTAAGCCAGAACCCAATTGGTTTCATCAGAATTCAGTTTTGCTTTCGGAGCCATTCTTGCGATGATCTTGTTCCATTGTTCCGGCGTGTGGTCAGAAGCTTCCGGAAGTCCGTGGCATTTTCCGCAATGCTGGTCAAATACGGTTTTACCTTTAGCTACGTATTCTGCACTGGTGTCGATAGAGGCCGTAGAAGTCGCCACTGTTTTTGTTGTACAGGAATAGATAATTGCGCCTACAAAACATAAGGCATATATCGTTTTTTTCATATTTTTGGATTTTATTCTTATCAAAAATAGAAAATATAAGATTCCGAAAATTACCTAAATCCTAATTTGTAATAATTCCAAATTCCTAATGAATAGAACAATCAGTTTACAAGATTACATCTCCGGAATCAAATCTTCTGATAAAAGGATTTTGGGAAAAGCTATTACTCTAATTGAAAGTAAAAAGCCTGAACATCGGGAAATTGCGGATCAATTACTGAAGGAAATTTTGCCATTTACAGGAAAATCTATCCGAATCGGAATTACAGGTGTTCCGGGTGCTGGAAAATCTACCTTTATAGAAAGCTTTGGAAAATATGCCATTGAACAAGGTAAAAAGGTCGCTGTTCTAGCAATTGACCCAAGTTCCTCGATCAACAAAGGAAGTATTCTTGGCGATAAAACCAGAATGGAAGAATTGGCCAAAGATCCAAATGCGTTTATCCGCCCAAGTCCGAGTTCCGGATTTCTGGGAGGAATTGCGAATACCACTTTTGAAAGTTTGCTGATTTGTGAAGCAGCAGGTTTTAATTATATTTTGATTGAAACCGTTGGCGTTGGTCAAAGTGAAACTTTGGTGAATGATATTACGGATGTTTTTCTTTTTCTGAAAGTCATTGGAACTGGTGACGAATTACAGGGAATCAAGCGTGGAATAATGGAGATGGCGGATTTAATTTTCATTAATAAAGTCAATTCCGAGAATCTTTCAAAAGCTAAAATGACGAAAACCGAATTGACTAGAGCATTGCAATTCATCACTCCAAAAGAGAAAAATTGGAAAATTCCGGTGATTCTTGGATCTGCTTTAGAAAAATCTGGTCTTGATGAAATCTTTCATAGAGTCGAGGACTATATTTCTTTGAAAACGAAAAATGGAACTTTCCATGAAACCAGAAAAAATCAGGCTCAAAAAAGATTTGAATTCTGGGTGCGAGAATATATTCTTGAAAGAGCTAAAAACAACCACTCCTTAGAAAGTTCTTTCCAGGAACATAAAAAAAATGCTTCAGAACTTTTGTCTAATCCAAGTTCCGAAGCCAGTGATTTTGTTAAGAAATTATTGGGAAATTAATTACTTCGGAGCCGAAATATTTCCGTCAAAGCTGATGGGTTGCCTGTTATTGGATTGAATCGACAGAAATGCGCTTCCGTTTTTGAAAATTTCCAGATTGAAAACATAATTTTCTCTTTGGTCTCTTGGCGTAATTACCAAAAGTGTATTTCCTTTTTTACTTGTGGATTGCTTCACTGTGAATTCTTTAGATTCGAAAGTCAAACCGCCTTTTGTTGCGTCGCCAGGATTAACATTGAAGGCTCTTCCAAAATAAGGTAAGGCTACACTGAACAAATCTTTTTTAAGATTGAATCCATATCCCGGGTCAAGATTCATCAATCGTGTAGAAGTAGAACCAGGCATAGAGTTCAGAACATTGATGACGTCATAATTTGTTGGAAATGCACGGGTAGCGTTGAAGTCAAATTCTTTATTTTCTATTGAGGAATTCAATGTTGCCGGATCCAGATATATCTGGCTGCCACAGCTGATGGTCATCAAAACCATACTTATCATCAAAACAAAAGCTCTCATATTCTTTATTTTTAGAAGTATTATTAATCAAAAATTATGCAATCCTTAGATCAGAAAAAGGGGAAAAAGTTAATGTCGTGTTTCGATTTCTTTTTTGCAGTCCGAGAATATTTTGAGGATTTTACCTTCCTCATTTTCCCAGCAAAGTTCGTCAGCCGCAACATTCAGATTATGAAGATAGGAAGCTTTTCCTTTTTCGAGAACAATTTTCAGTTTTTCCACAAGATGTTCGGGGGAATGATTGTCTATGATTTCTCCAACACCAAAAGTCTTCACAATATTTTTCATTTCCGGAAAATCCGATATAACAACCGGAACGCGGGATTGGATATAATCTGAGATTTTGTTGGGTAAAGAATAGTAATAGCTCAGTCCATTATTTTCTTCGATACTGATTCCAACATCAGCTTTAGGCGTCAATTTCCGAAGATCATCCGGAGATAATTTTCCAAGAAATTTAACCTTATCCAAAACATCCGCTTGAATTGCAATTTCCTTAAATTCATTTTCCATTGGTCCTCCACCTGCAATCCAAAGTTCTGCATTTTCAATCGATTGCATTGCAAGAATGGCTTTATCAATTCCTCGTGAATAATTGAGCCAACCCTGATAAAGAATGATTTTTTTTGAGTTCTCAGTTGTACCTCTAAATTCCATTTTTCTAGGAAAATTATTGACAACAACTGGTTTATTAATTTTATATTCCTTCACAAACCAATTGGCGTAAGAATCGCTTGCTGTGATCATTCTTCTGATTTTTGGAACAAAAGTACTCTCAATTTTTTTCCACACATTTTTTACCCAGCGTCCTTGGATCGTGGGCATTTCGGTAAAAATCTCGTGGCTGTCAAAAACGATCGGGATGCCCAATTTCTTAGAAATGAGATAATTTGGCATTATTGTTTCCAAATCATTGGCTAATAAAATGGTCTTATTGTCAGCATATTTTTTAATTTCTTTGTACAATTTCCGCTGAAACTCGATGTAAGCAAACCGCAATTTTTTTGATTTTAAAGCAATCCTGACAAACGGATACGGGCGTTCCATATCCGGTGTCCCCATCCAGTTATTACCGATCAAAACAGGCTGATAACCATTGTCATAAAGTGTTTTGCAGAATTTCTCAACACGTTGATCTGTGTACAGATTATTAAAAACACTTACAATAACTTTCACGTCTTAATCGTTTTTTATAAGTTGATAAATCTGAACCAATGCAAGAAGCGCATTCGGAATGATGACAGGCCAAAGCAATCCATTGAATAAACCGTAGATTACAAAGCAGATACAACCCAAAAGATTAATCGTACGGATAGCCTTGATCTTCTTTGACAAGAAACTCCCGACTATAAAAGCTGAAGCCAGATATCCGACGTATTCTGCCCAATGATTCATTGTATTGATTTGAGGATTACAAACCTAAACATTTTTTCGTAGCAATAAAAAAATTAATGTCAGAAAGTCCTGTTTTTTCAGTTGGCAATTAATTTGCAACCAAATATTTAAATTTTACAATTAATTATTGTAGGATTGTTTATAAAAAACATAACTTAGTGAATATTTTTAATTATGGATTATAAATTTTCAGACGGTTTGAACCGCGTGTTCAAACAAAGCAAAAATGAAGCACGGCGTTTGCAGAGTGAGTTTCTGAATACTGAACATTTCCTTTTAGGAATTATCAAAACCGAAAATTCTGCAAAAGAAATCCTCGAAAATCTTAGTGCAGATCTCACCCAGATAAAAAGAAAAATCGAAACCTTAAGTGCTGTGAACACTAATCCTTTCACAGCAAATATGGGAAGTATTTCTTTCACAAAAATGGCTGATCAGGCTGTAAAAAGATCTGAGCTGGAATGTCGCCAATATCAATCTGCTGATATCAATACTGTACATCTTTTGTTGGGGATTCTTTACAAGCAGGAAGATCCCACATCCAGCATTCTCCAGGCTTATGACATCGATTATGATGCCGTGCAAAAAGCCTACAGAACGTTGTTGAAGAATACAGATCAGCTACCTCAGAACAGTGCTTATGATGACGATGATGAGAAAGAAGAACCTTACAGCCAAATGAAAAAGCCGACGGGAAATCTTGGTTCTCAGAAAAGTAAAACACCAACCTTGGATAACTTTGGCCGTGATTTGACAGCTCTTGCAAGAGACGGAAAATTAGACCCAGTTATCGGTCGCGAAAAAGAAATTGAAAGAGTTTCTCAGATTCTATCCAGAAGAAAGAAAAACAATCCTCTTTTGATTGGGGAACCTGGTGTTGGTAAATCTGCAATTGCTGAAGGATTAGCCTTGAGAATTCAACAGAAAAAAGTTTCCAGAGTTCTTTATGGTAAAAGAGTTATCACACTTGACTTAGCAAGTCTTGTTGCCGGAACCAAATATCGTGGCCAGTTCGAAGAAAGAATGAAGGCGATAATGACGGAGTTGGAAAAAAACAGAGATGTCATTCTCTTCATTGACGAATTGCATACCATTGTTGGCGCAGGAAGTTCTACAGGAAGTTTGGATGCTTCTAATATGTTCAAACCTGCCTTGGCAAGAGGCGAGATCCAATGCATCGGAGCTACAACTCTGGACGAATACCGTCAGTATATTGAAAAAGATGGCGCATTGGAAAGAAGGTTCCAAAAAGTAATGGTTGAACCGACTTCTATTGAAGAGACGATCCAAATACTTCATCAGATCAAGGATAAATACGAAGATCATCACAATGTTCATTACAGCGATGAAGCAATTAGTGCTTGTGTTAATCTGACTGCTAGATACATTACAGATAGATTCTTGCCAGACAAAGCGATTGATGCGATGGACGAAGCCGGATCAAGAGTTTATATTAAGAATATGAAAGTTCCTACAGAAATCATCGATCACGAAAAACGTATCGAAGAAGTAAAAGAACTAAAGCAGCAAGCTGTAAAAGCACAGGATTATCTGGAAGCCAGAAAACTGAAAGACGAAGAGGAAAGACTTCAGATCGAAATTAATTTGGCGCAGGAACAATGGGACAAAGATGTGAAGGAGAAAAAAGAGGAAGTAACCGAGGAAAACGTTGCTGAAGTTGTTTCTATGATGAGCGGCGTTCCTGTAACAAAAGTTGGCAAAAACGAACTGGATAAACTGGCTCAGATGGACGAAAAGCTTAATGGAAAAGTAATTGGCCAGGAAGACGCAGTTAAGAAAGTCGTAAAAGCAATTCAAAGAAACAGAGCCGGATTGAAGGATCCGAACAGACCTATCGGAACATTCATTTTCCTTGGAACAACAGGTGTTGGTAAAACCGAATTGGCGAAGGTAATGGCTCGTGAATTATTCGATTCTGATGAAGCATTGATCCGAATTGATATGAGTGAGTATATGGAGAAATTTGCTGTTTCAAGATTGGTTGGTGCACCTCCGGGATACGTTGGATACGAAGAAGGCGGGCAATTAACAGAAGCTGTTAGAAGAAAACCTTACGCAGTAGTGCTTTTGGACGAGATTGAAAAAGCGCATCCAGATGTGTTCAATATCTTATTGCAAATTTTGGATGAAGGTCACGTAACAGATTCTCTTGGACGAAAAATCGATTTCAGAAATACGATTATCATCCTGACTTCCAATATTGGAACCAGAGACTTGAAAGATTTTGGTGACGGCGTTGGATTCGGAACTAATGCGAAGAAAACCAATTCGGATGCAAGAGCCAGGTCAACCATCGAAAGTGCATTGAAAAAAGCCTTCGCTCCGGAATTCCTGAACAGAATCGATGATATCATTATTTTCAATTCTCTTGAGCAAACAGATATCAGAAGAATCATCGACCTTGAGTTAGGAAAACTTTACAGCAGACTCGAGAAATTGGGTTATAAAGTTGAACTGACAGATGAGGCTAAAGATTTCATCGCTGAAAAAGGTTGGGACAAAGATTTCGGCGCAAGACCGCTGAAACGAGCCATCCAAAAATACATCGAGGACTTGTTAGCAGAGATGTTGGTCAACAAACAATTCAGTGAAGGGCAAAAGGTTGTACTTAAAGTCAATGAGGCCAAAGATGGATTGGAAGGAGAAACTCTGAAAGAGAAAAAAGAAAGTGTAAAATAATTCACATTCAAAACTATAGCGGCCACCTGTAAAGGTGGCCTTTTTATGTATCTATGGAACAATCTTCAAAAGAATTTTTGCTGAAAAATATTCCCGGCATCACAGTGGAAGATGTAGAAATTCTTTCGCCATATACCAAATTAAGGACATTTGAATCTGGTGAAATCTATATCAGACCCGGAGATAATAATCGGAAAGTTTATTTCATCAAGAGTGGCATTGTCCGTGTTTATCATTTGTCTGATAATGGTACAGAAAAAACCATTCTTTTTCACAACAAAAAAAGTTTTTTCGGTAACTACGACGGAATTATTTACAACCAACCCTCCAGATATTTTTATCAGTCTATTGGAGAAACAGAGCTTTTTGAACTCACTTACGACGCAATACATCTCGGTTCACAACAGAGCATTACAATTAACAATTTAAGGGCTGATATGTTTCTTATGATGATAGGCATTCTTTTGAAAAACATAGAAGATTTTGTACTTCTTAACCCCGAAGAGCGCTACCAAAAACACCTCGAAGAAAATGCGGCTGTCTTACAAAAAGTGCCCTCAAAATATATCGCTTCTCTTTTGGGAATCACGCCGGTATCTCTAAGTAGAATAAAAAAGAGAATTTTACGCGGAAATTAACAAATGTAAATTTTTACTTCATTTTTTCCTTTTACATTTGCAGTCTCTTACAAGAGCCCTCTTAATATTTCTAAACACAAATGGTGATAATAAAGAGGGTTCTTTTTTTATAGTCCTATCACAAATCCAACGCTAGGAATAAATCCGGTACTGAAAATACTGCTTCTCTCTTTCCAAAGCACATTGTACATTATTCCAAATTGTGCATAGGCATTGTTTCCTAAACTCTGCATATAACCACCACCAAGGTAAAGCGCAGTTTCGTCTGTATCAAATTTATAACCTGAGAATTTTTCTTTCGAATTGATGAAATATTGCTGAAGATTGGCGCCTACAAAAAACGAACGTGCAAAATAATAATTCGCAAAAGGGCCAACACCAAACATTGTTGATTTGTAATAATCAGAAGTTTGCCAAGAAACGTTTCCTATGATTCCACCTTCTAATTGGTCTGTGATTTTGTAACCTACTCTTGGTGAAACCTGCAGGTTGAAATAAGAATTGCTTCCGAAACCAACTCCCAAACCACCTCCGAAAGTCCATCGATTGGTTTGAGTTCCGGAACTCATTGCAATTTGAGAGAACGACCAAAAGCTAATCATCATCAATAATACAGTGAAATGTTTTTTCATAATATTTGAGTTTTAATGTTATCAATTTAAATTGAAAAACCGAATTGCTCGCAACCCGACTTATCTCATACTTTCTATTTTTTTTATTTGAATCGATGAATCTCGTTCCTCGATTTGAACGGAGCTCATTTTTTGTAGCTGGAAAAGCGATGGCAAAAATAGCGGGAGTGGAAGGCGGAATAGTTGCCCAAATTAAAATTAATTATCGCTTATTTCATACTATCGATTTTCTCAATGTCTAAAATTATGGTTTTTTGGCGAATATTTTAATCGTATTTTTGCGCCATCAAACTAAGAACTCCCGTCAAGAGTTTCGTAAAATTGAAATCAAATGAAAATAGTAGTTGGCCTTTCCGGAGGCGTAGATTCTAGCGTGACCGCTTATCTTTTGCAACAGCAGGGTCACGAGGTTATCGGACTTTTTATGCGCAACTGGAATGATGCGTCGGTAACTTTGGAGGACGAGTGTCCTTGGATAGAAGACAGTAATGATGCGCTTCTCGTTGCACAAAAATTAGGAATTCCGTTTCAGGTGATTGATATGAGCGAACTCTACAAAGAAAGAATTGTAGATTATATGTTCGATGAATATCAGAAAGGCAGAACGCCCAATCCCGATGTACTTTGTAACAGAGAAGTGAAATTCGATGTGTTTATGAAAACAGCTCTGTCGCTTGGCGCTGAGAAAGTTGCCACTGGACATTATGCCAGAGTTCATTCAACAATTGATGAAAATGGAAAAGAGATTTTTCATCTTTTAGCTGGGAAAGATAATAATAAGGACCAAAGTTATTTCCTTTGCCAGTTGAGTCAAGACCAATTATCAAAAGCGTTGTTCCCAATTGGAGAATTGACGAAACCTGAAGTTCGCGAAATTGCGAAAGAACAAGGTTTGGTGACGGCTGATAAAAAAGATTCACAAGGGCTTTGTTTCATCGGAAAAGTGAGTTTGCCAACTTTTCTTCAGCAGCAATTGGTTCCGAAAGAAGGCGAAATTGTAGAAATCTTCAATGATTTTGCTGAATATCATAAACCTCAACCAAACTTTTCTTCAAAACAAGAAGAACTGGAATATCTGTCGGCAAAAATCAGTTATAAAAAAGAAGATGGAAAAGTGATTGGCAAACATCAGGGTGCGCAATTCTTTACTATCGGACAAAGTAAAGGTTTAGGAATCGGCGGACACAAAGAGAGTTGTTTCATCATCTCCAGAGAAATGGAAAACAATATTATTTTCGTAGGAGAAGGAAGAAATTTCCCTGGACTTTTCCGCAGTGCTTTGAAAATCGACAACTCAGAAGTGCATTGGGTTCGTGAAGATTTGAGGCTAAAAAACGGAGAATCTATGGATGTTTTGGCAAGAATCCGTTATCGCCAGACTTTGGAGAAAGCTACGATTTATCAATTCGAAGATGGCTTTTTTATGGAATTTGAGAATCCTCAATCTGCAATTGCTGAAGGACAATTTGCAGCCTGGTATATCGATGATGAATTGATTGGAAGTGGCGTGATTTCCTAAATAAGCATTTATCATCAAATAAAAATTAGAACGGGAGTAGAAAGTATCTGCTCTCGTTATTTTTTTTGATAAAACGTATTACAAAATGAAGTGTGCCAGAGTAAGGATGCCTTAATTGTTGAAGAATTTCACTATTTTTGAGACCATTCAAAAAATTAAAAATGAAAGTAAAATCAATCTTTGCAACAGCAGCCGTTGTTTTTTATGTTGGTGCCCAAGCTCAATCTATGACAAAAATTAAATATCCTGAAGCAGAAAAAGATGATCAAGTAGACACTTACTTTGGTGAAAAAGTTCCAGATCCTTATCGTTACTTAGAAAATGATGTTGATGCTACTCAAGTTTGGGTTGATGACCAAGTAGAATTTAGCCAAAATTATCTTTCCAAAATCCCTTTCAGAGAAACGATTAAAGATCAATTGAGAGATATATGGAACTACGAAAAAATATCAGCACCGTTCAAAGAAGGCGATTATACTTATTATTCTAAAAATAATGGTTTGCAGGCGCAATCTGTGCTTTATAGAACCAATAATAAAACCAAAAACGTTGAAGTTTTCCTTGACCCGAATACTTTTTCTGATAAAGGAACGACTTCACTTTCGAATTTGTCGTTTAACAAAAAAGGCAACCTTGCCGCTTATTCTATTTCCGAAGGTGGAAGCGATTGGAACAAAATCATCATCATCGATGCGATTTCTAAGAAACAAATCGATGAAACGATTGTTGACGTGAAATTCAGTGGGATTGCGTGGAAAGGTGATGAAGGTTTCTATTACTCTAGCTATGATAAGCCGAAAGAAGGAACCGTTCTTTCCGGAATGACGGATAAGCACAAAGTTTATTTCCACAAATTAGGAACAAAACAATCCGAAGACCAATTAATTTTCGGTGGCGAAAAAACGCCAAGAAGATATCTTTCTGCAGGCGTTTCCGAAGACCAAAGATTCCTGATTATTTCAGCGGCTAATGCTACCAATGGCAATGAGCTTTATATCAAGGATTTGAAAAATGGAGGTGACTTTGTACAGATCAACAAAGGATTTGACATTAATGCCGATATTGTGGATACACAAGGCGATGACCTTTTCATCTTCACAGACAAAGATGCTCCGAATATGCGTTTGGTGAAAGTGAGCATCAAAAATCCAAGTCCTGAAAACTGGAAAGATGTTATTCCTGAAACTGAAAATGTTTTAAGCGTTTCTGAAGCTGGCGGCTATTTCTTCGGGAAATATATGAAAGATGCGATTAGCCTTGTGAAGCAATTTGATAAGACAGGAAAATTGGTCAGAGAAATTGCTTTGCCGGGAAAAGGAACGGTTTCCGGATTTGGAGGTAAAAAAGAAGATAAGGATATCTATTATTCATTTACCAACTACATTACGCCGGGAACGATTTATAAATATAATGTAGCTTCCGGAAAATCAGAAGTTTATCAGAAGCCAAAAGTGAAATTCAATCCGGAAGATTATGTTTCCGAGCAGGTTTTCTACACTTCGAAAGACGGAACCAAAATCCCGATGATGATCAACTACAAAAAAGGAACTAAGCTTGATGGGAAAAATCCAACCATTCTTTATTCTTACGGAGGATTCAACATCAGCCTTCAACCAAGTTTCTCTGTTGTGAATGCCATCTGGATGGAAAATGGCGGAATCTATGCTGTTCCGAATATCCGAGGTGGTGGAGAATATGGAAAGAAATGGCACAATGCAGGAACCAAGCAACAGAAGAAAAATGTGTTTGATGACTTCATCGCTGCTGGAGAATACTTGCAGTCGAAAGGTTATACATCAAAAGAATTTATGGCGCTTTCCGGGCGTTCCAATGGTGGACTTTTGGTTGGTGCGACGATGACAATGAGACCGGATCTGGCAAAAGTAGCTTTCCCTGGTGTTGGGGTTTTGGATATGCTGAGATATAATAAATTCACAGCTGGCGCTGGTTGGTCTTATGATTATGGAACAGCAGAAGACAGCAAAGAAATGTTCGAATATCTGAAGTCTTATTCTCCGGTTCATCAAGTGAAAGCAGGAACTTGTTATCCATCGACAATGATCATCACAAGTGACCACGATGATAGAGTTGTGCCTGCGCATTCTTTCAAATTTGGAGCTGAGTTGCAGGAAAAACAAGCTTGTAACAATCCAATTTTGTTAAGAATCGAGAAAAATGCAGGTCATGGTGCAGGACGTTCTACAGAACAGGTGATTGGCGAAAATGCTGATCTTTTGAGTTTTGCATTGTTCGAAATGGGAATCAAATCCCTGAAAAAGTAAAATTGCAATTATTATGATAAAAATCCCGAAATTAGTTTCGGGATTTTTTGTTTTTGGACAATAATTTGATACAAAAATCACTCATTTAAAACCTTTATAACTATGAAAAAATACACGTTAATTTCTGGCTTTGTAGCTGCTTTAGCATTAGTTTCCTGCAAAAAAAATGATACTAAAATGACTTCCGAATCTTATTCCACAGAAACAACTGTTACTGATGAGAACGGGAAAATCGATAGCGTCACAACAACTTCTATGGAGAAAACTGTGGACGGTAAGAAAGTACAGGAATATTCGGTTCCTTATAAAGCTGGGGATGGAAGTCGAGCCAAAGCTACTTTTACGGATAATGGGAAATCAAAAACCATTATTTTGGAAGCTAATAATAACAAGTTTGTTTTAGATTTCAAAAAGAAAACTGCAGAGGGAGAATTCTATGAAAGAAATACCATTTCCGCTGAAACCAAAGGCGATTCGCTTCTGATTTCTCAGGATAATCAGGTGATGCATTTGGTGAGAGTGAAATAAAAAGAAAAGGGATTTAAAATTTTAAATCCCTTTTTTACCTTCCAGAAGCATTTCTATCATTTTGATTTTCCGGCGTTCGCGCGTTTCTTCTTTTTTAGCATCTTCTATCCAACGGATATATTCTTTCCTGTGCGTGTAAGACATTTTATCATAGAATTCTTTCGCTTTATCGTTTTGATTAAGTAATGCCTGAACATCATCGGGAACAATAACAATTCGTTCTTCTTTGTCTTCCCAAAGCTTAACTTCAACAATATCTCCAAATGTCTTTCCTAATTCTATTCTAATCGCTTGAGTCAATCCCAATCTGTGACAACCGCCGCCCATATTGGCAAGGCTGCTTCTGTATTCCACTTTATCATCAAGCAGAACTTTGACTTTAACCTGTCCTTTTTTTCCAAATAATTCAATTGTATCAAAAGGAAAATTGATAAAGGCAGCATTGATGTCTTGGTGCTGCTGGATTTCTGCGGAAAAGATAATTGGTTGAGTCATCGTTTAAAATAAAAAATCCCGAACTCAAATGTCGGGATTATTTTATTTTATTTTTTTATAATGGAAATTATATTATTTCCAGCTTTTGTTTTTACTAGTACATAATATTTACCAGTAGGAATATTTGAAATATTGTATTTTGAATTTTTGTCAAATGATTTTACTAATTTTCCACTTGAATCTATTACATCAATAGATATTATATCAGTATTATTTGGAATGTTTAGACTAAAATTGTCTATCACAGGATTTGGATAAATAGTGTAGTTTTCTATTTTATTTTCATTTAATCCAAGAATATTTGTGTCGACTGTAACAGAGCAATTACTTTGGCTTATAACAACGCTATAATCTAAATAATTATTTTCATTCTCAACATCAATATAATATGTATTAGCATTTGTAATTAATACATTGTTATAATACCATTGATATGAATATTCAGAATTGTTAATAACAGAAAGTCTAGGAGAATTATATTGTAAATTGATATTATTAATATTTAAATCGGATTTCTTTACATCAACAACTCTTGGCCAGCTTTCTATATTATTGATAGTTTGAGTCACAAATATTTTTGTATCATTAATATAATTCAAATTAAAAGAATTACCGGAACCAAGTAAATTAGTTAATTGTGAATCAGAGTACCATTTAATGTTTTCACCAATTGCTGAAAAATTTAAAGAATTATCATTAGTACACAATAGCTTATTTCCATTAACAATAGGTTTTTTGATTTTGTTAAAAGTAGGGGCATTGGTATTGAATTGTCCAATTCCTGCGGACAAAGGAGGCGAATAAACATTGTAATTTATAAAGTTTTCTCGGTAATTATAACCAGCATAGTACAAATTGCCGAGATTGTCTATATCCAATGCATGAGAAAAGTAACCACTATCATTGCGAATATCATTTCTAAATTTAAAATCTCCATTGTTGTCAAATTTTTCAAAAAAAACATTATATCCATTATCATAATAACTTCCTGTTAAATAAACATTACCAGAAAAATCTGTTTTCATGTCTACATAATTGGAAGAAAAATCATAGTTAAAAGAATATCGGCTTCCATTTTTTATCCAAACAGGATTATTATTAGAATCAAGTTTTGCAATAAAAGGTGTAGAATAACCACAGCATTTGTAAGAATTAATAACTACATTATCGAGCTTTAAGGTCTCGCGATAAGTTCCGGATATAACTATTTCATTACTATGTGTTAAAGATATTTTTGGAGATCTATACGTTCTTCCTGTCGAGGATTTTATCCAGAGAAAATTACCGTCTGTATCAATTTTACTCCAAAACATATCATCATAACCGCCAGCATCATTTGTTAATGTAAATCTGTCTATAGTGATCGTATCAGCAGCAAAAATCCCGATCAAATAAATATTTCCAAAACGATCAACGTCAATATCAGAAATAGAAATAGCATCGGAATAATTATATCTATTCGACTTTTTCCAAACAGTTTCACCATTAGGATTTAGTTTAGCCAAAAAAAATGTGTCTCCACGTCCTCCAGCTAGATATATATTTTCTTGTTCATCGAATGATATGGCTGTGCCATAACCGTAGTTCTCATTATTAAAGTTATTAAGCCACAATTCATTGCCATTAGAATCATATTTTGCGATAAAGATTTTACTGTCAATTTGTCCTGATAGGTAATAGTTCCCATTATCATCAGATTCTACGGTTATTTTGTCTCCATAACTTCCTCCTCCGTCTATACTTTTAAGCCAAAGAACCTCTTTATTCGAATTAATTTTTGCAAGATAAATATCTCTGTAATAATCATCAGGAGAAGAAATAGAAAAATTACCTAAACTGAAATTTAATCTATAATATCCTGCAAGAATCATATTCCCATCGCCATCCACTTTCAAATCAATTGCATTATAGTTTTGGGACGTTCCAGTAGCTTTAATTCCCCAAGTCCAAGATTGAGAATAAACAAGATTAAGCGTTAATAGGAAATTAAAAATAAATATTTTTTTCATAGGTTAATTAATTTGTATTAAAAATAAACAAAATCCCGAAACTAATTTCAGGATTTTTATTTTATATAAGATTTGTCAGTCTGAGGCTCTCAAAGACTTAAATCTTAGAAAGCAAAGTCCTAAAATTCACTTTCTCATCAATAATCCTTCTCAGTTCAGAAACCGGAACTCTTTCTTGTTGCATTGTATCTCTGTATCTAAGGGTTACAGTGTTGTCGTTCAGAGAATCGTGGTCAACAGTGATGCAGAAAGGCGTTCCAATCGCATCCTGTCTTCTGTAACGTTTTCCGATACTGTCTTTCTCTTCAAAAATCACATTGAAATCGAACTTCAGATCGTTGAAAATCTTATCGGCAAATTCAGGTAGTCCATCCTTTTTAACTAATGGAAGAATTGCTGCTTTTACAGGTGCCAAAGCCGGCGGAAGGCTCAAAACAGTTCTTTCCGAACCATCTTCCAAAACTTCATCTTTCAGTGAGTTGGAGAAAATCGCCAGGAATAATCTGTCCAGACCAACCGATGTTTCTACAACATAAGGCACATAATTCTCATTTCTTTCCGGGTCAAAATACTGGATCTTTCTGCCAGAGAATTTCTCATGAGCCGAAAGGTCAAAGTCAGTTCTACTGTGGATTCCTTCCAATTCTTTGAATCCGAATGGGAAATTAAATTCGATGTCAGCAGCAGCATTGGCATAATGCGCCAGTTTTTCGTGGTCGTGGAAACGGTAATTGTCCTCTCCTAAACCAAGCGCCAAGTGCCAGTTAAGACGTGTTTTCTTCCACTGCTCGTAGAATTCCAGTTCCGTTCCCGGTGGAACGAAATACTGCATTTCCATCTGTTCAAATTCTCTCATTCGGAAAATAAACTGTCTCGCAACAATCTCATTTCGGAATGCTTTACCGATCTGAGCAATCCCGAAAGGCAGTTTATAACGAGAAGTTTTCTGAACATTAAGATAATTCACGAAAATACCTTGAGCAGTTTCTGGTCTTAAGTAAAGGTCCGTTGCAGAATCTGCAGAAGCACCCAATTTTGTCCCAAACATAAGATTGAATTGTCTCACTTCCGTCCAGTTTTTAGAACCAGTGTCCGGGTCAGCAATTTCCAATTCCTCAATCAAAGCTTTGACATCGGCAAGGTCTTCTTTTTCAAGAGATTTTGCCAGTCTGGAAAGGATAGCCTCTCTTTTTGCTCTGTACTCCAAAACTCTAGGATTGGTTGCTACAAATTCAGCTTTGTCGAAAGCGTCACCAAAACGTTTTGCCGCTTTTTCTATTTCTTTATTTTCCTTGTCTTCGATTTTGGCGCAGTAATCTTCCACCAAAACATCCGCACGGAAACGTTTTTTAGAATCTTTGTTGTCAATCAACGGGTCGTTGAACGCATCCACGTGTCCGGAAGCTTTCCAGATGGTTGGGTGCATAAAAATAGCAGAATCAATCCCCACGATATTTTCGTTCAGCTGAACCATCGCTTTCCACCAGTATTGTTTGATGTTATTTTTCAGTTCCGCGCCGTTCTGCCCGTAATCGTAGATGGCCGAAAGTCCGTCATAGATTTCGCTGGAAGGAAAAATAAAACCATATTCTTTAGCGTGGGAAACCACTTTTTTGAAAACATCTTCTTGCTTTGCCATAATTTATGTTGAATTGAAGTGCAAAAGTAGGAATTTTACAGCAAATTTTTCGTATTCATTTTTATAGGATTTGGGCGCATCCCTTTGTTTCTCCAACGCTTTTCCCGAACCGAAACAAGCGGGTCGTTCTACGGGAAGTCGCTCTGCGTCTAAGGCGCAGGAGCTCTAACAATGCCCTCCGCACTTGCGCAGCTGGCGCACAATAGAAAAACTCCGACTTCACTAGGCGGAGTTTCCAAATATGGAGATTGAAAGACTTTTAAAAATTGTAACTCATCGCAACGCCATTACCTGCACTTTCTATTTTGAAATACGGTCTGAAAGCTGTCGATTCCCCATTTTCTATTGCTACTGCTTTTTTTGCATTTTTGTCGGCAGCAAGAGCAAATGGAATACCGATTCCTATCAGACCTGCGCCGGCAGCAACTAAGCCCCAGCCTTTAGACTCTGCTTTCCAAGTTTGTTTCACACCATTGACGTAGGCGGTTTTGTTGCCTCCTGCCAATAACCTTCCGATGCCAAAACCAAGCGTAAATCCGCCTGTGTAAGCAAAGATTTCACCAACTGTTTTATTAGTTCTTGCTTTTTTGAAATAGTCTCTTGCGTCAGGTTTTGTAAACACGTCTTCGTACTTTGAGAACTTATACTTAACGCCGTCTTTTATCAGTTTATTTTTCTGGTAGCTTACCTGCCCAAAAGATAATTGACTAAGAATCACCGTCAGAATTAAAATTGATTGTTTCATAGATTAGTTTTAAAAATTTCTCAAAAATAGAAATTTAAATATGATATGAAACTCAATTGCAGGATAAAAATTCACTACAACTATTCTAAAAGCAAAATTTACACAGCAAATAGATTATGGAGAAAATCTCTACTTTTGCCCAATGTTAGACATTCTTTATCAAGACGACTACCTTATCGCCATCAACAAGCCGAGCGGACTTTTGGTTCATAAGTCAAAATATGCCGGCCCGGCAGATGAATATGCGGTAGATAAATTGAAGAGTCAAATTGACAAAAAGGTTCATCTTGTTCATCGTCTCGACCGGAAAACATCGGGTGTTTTGCTATTTGCTTTTGATAAAGAAACCCTAAAATTAATAAGTGACCAGTTTATGAATCGCGAAGTTGAGAAGAAATATCTGGCGATTCTGCGTGGTTGGACAAAAGAGGAAGAAACGATTGATTACGATTTGACCAATGAAAATGAAATCGTTCAAAATGCAGTTACGTACTACAAACGACTGATGATTTCCGAAATAGATTTACCATTTCTAAAACATCCGACTTCCCGTTATTCTTTGGTAGAAGCGATTCCCGAAACGGGTAGATTTCATCAATTGAGAAAGCATTTCAAACATATTTTGCATCCGATTTTAGGTTGCAGAAAACACGGTTGCAACAAGCAGAATAAATTGTGGTTGAATACGTTTAACGTGACTGCAATGCCTTTGCATTCGCATCAGCTTAATTTCCAGCACCCAATTACCAAAGAAGATATTTCCATCGATGCAAGTCTGAATGTGAATCCCGGCTTTTTAGAAATTGGAAAAATCTTAGGTTTTGATCTTGAGGAATTTACTTAATTTTTAGAAAGCTTTAAAAAGCAAAAGCCTCTCAATTTGAGAAGCTTTTCCAATTAATTTTTCATCAATTCATTTTTACTAACTATTACTTTTTGATGATTTTTTTGCTGACAATATTGTTGTCAGATGTTACGATTCTTAGCACGTAAACACCTTTTGGAAGTTTGGAAACATTTAGTTCGTTGG
Organism: Epilithonimonas arachidiradicis; assembly: GCF_003610695.1. GTDB lineage: Bacteria > Bacteroidota > Bacteroidia > Flavobacteriales > Weeksellaceae > Epilithonimonas > Epilithonimonas arachidiradicis. The sequence continues at coordinate 298,755 of NZ_RAQH01000001.1, forward strand.
ATTGAGTTTCCACTAGTTTTTTACCTTCCATACTGTAAAGTGCAATAGATTTCAGATTCTTGTTATCAACGTGTAAAACATCAACAACCGGATTCGGGTAAACCAGCACTTTTGCTTTGTCTCCGGAAGCTTCGCCGGTTGCTAAAACGTCCAAATTCAAATTATAGCCTAACAATCCCAAATCTGCAGACGCAATGTAAATGAAGGCTTTCTTGTCTGAGAAATCAACCGAGATAGAATTAGTTTCGGTTTGTAGCAAATCATCACGATCAACATTTTTCCAGTTAGTGCCATTGTCCACGGAATAGAAAATATTGAAAGTCGTGTACATTGACGTATAGGTTGCCGCTACAAGAACGCCGTTATTAACATCAGAATAATCCACCTTGAAGGCTACAAAATCTGACACTTGATTCCATGTTACGCCTTTATCACTTGAGACAAAAACACCTTGTGAGGTTGCGAGAGCCAACTGATTTGTATTCTTAGGATTTTGAGAAATATCAAAAACTACAGCATCAAATGGGAAATTAGCGTCAATGGTAACTGCTGTCCAATCTGTTCCGCCATTGGTTGTTTTATAAATTTCTGAGCCTACCAAAATGAAAAACTCATCAGAGATATTGTTCGGATGCAGAATTTTGTAAACTGTACCTTGAGTTGGAAGCGGAATGTTGGTCACAACAATATCACTCGGATTGTTGAAGTTGATTTTATCCAATTCGCCTTGGTCCCAATTGTTGAATGTTGCATAAATCTGATTGCTAACCTGTGGATCAGGGATGATATTGGTTAATCCACTTGTGAATGTTTCAAAAATTGGAGAAAAATCAGCGCCAAAATTATCACTCACCGCCAAAGTTGAGCCCAAAAATCCGCCTTTGTAAGAATAAACTCTGCCTTCTTTTTTAGAATCCGGAATGTAAGCCGGTCCATTATTATTAGTAAAAACATTAAGAGGCTGAATGTCAAAAGCATTCTCAGAATTATCAGCCAGATTTCTGTGGACAAAGCCATTCTGAACACTATAAAAAAGATGTTTCGAATTGTCTTTTTCGAACAATGTTACTCTTCCGGTCGAACTGAAAAACGGCGTCTGAATCTGCGTCAGCGTCGTTCCGTTGTCTACGGAGAATAATGGTTTGTAATTCGCTGTAATAAACAATTCTCCAGCCTTGAACGGGTTGAAGCTGGCTTTGATTCCATAATAATAGCTATCCAGATTATCATAAGGATATTCTACATTTTGCCAGGTTGCACCGCCGTCTTTAGAAGTTACAATTTCATCTTCTTCTAAAACAATGATGTGGTTGTTATCCAGTGGGTTATATTTAATATCAATAATGTTGTTAAGAATTCCATTGCTTCCCCAGGTGATATTTTTGTCTTCCCAAGTTGCGCCGCCATCTGTAGAATGATGCAGTTTTTCCGGACTCGCTCCAAAGCTGATTCCTGTCCCAACGTAGATTTCGTTCGGGTTATTCGGGTTGAATTCCAGCGTTGCGAGAACACTTCCTTCAAGCTTTGTAGCGAAAGTATTACCACCGTCATCAGAAATCATCAAACCGCCATAAACACCTTGGCTACCGTTGCCGTTTGCAATATAGACTTTGTTTTTATCAGCCGGGTTGAAGGCGACGTAACTGGTGATAATATTGTTATTATCCATAGAATAATAGATTTCTTTCCAGTTTTGTCCGCCGTCATCGGTAGTGAAAACCCGGTTGGCAGTTCCGAAACCCAAAGGAAATTGCGAACTCACAATCAGGTTGTCTTGATCGTCGCCAAAGAAATTATAAGCCGAAACATAAGCGCCTTCTGAATAATTTGGCATCGAGAAGGTTCTCGTAATCGTTTTGGTAGCAATGTCAAAAATGTGAACTTCACCAATTCCGTTCTTCAAAGTAGAAAATGTTAGGAAAGAGCCATTTTTGCTAATATTCAGTTTGGTAATATTTCCGATTTCCGTTGGAACCGAATAAAAGACTTCCCAGGAAACGCCATTGTTCTTAGAAACCACAATATGGTTGGTAATCGTTGTTGCATAAATGGTATTTTGTTCAACAGTGCTGTATGTCACCTCAAAAATCCTCCCGAATTCATTTTTGCCCAAAACCTGAACTTGTGCATCTGTTTCATTGGTAAAAAGCGCCAATAAAAATCCCGCTAAAAGAGTAAATTTTTTCATAAGTAAATTTTGATTTTTTAATTGCCTTATGTAATCGCTCAATTGTTAATTGGAGTTTAATTTCCAAATCACGGCGATTTCATATATCTAATTTTATCAAACAAATGTTATGATAAATGTTAGCAATACAAAAAATTAATGCAGAAATAGTAGGACGTTCCGTTAGAAAAAGCGTGACATTTTCGCTAAATAACTGTTATATAATGATATAGGTCAATATTCTCGTCCAATCCCATTTTCTTAACAATCCGTTCCTTTCGTTTGCGACAGGCTTCCGGCGTGATGTTGAAAATAATTGAGATTTCTTTCATAGAAAGGTTCATATATACATAAGACAGGAATCTGATGTCATTGGAATTAAGGTCTGGATGCAGCTGTTTCAGTTTGTTGATAAAACCCTGATTCACCTCTTCAAAGTGAACCAGAAAACTTTCTTCCTCGTGTGTCTGCTTCTGGAGAATTTTAAATTGCTGAATGATATTACTGAGGTCCACATTTTTCAAATCATCAGATTCTCGGGACAAAGTTTTGATGAGGTCATCAATCAATTCGATTTTTGTCGAGAGTTGAAGTGCTTTAGTAGTGAGTTTTCTGTTCTTGGCTTCCAGTTCGTTTTTGAATTTCTCCTGTTCCAGAAGAGCCAGAACCTCTTTTTCTTTTAATTGATTTTCAAGGATTTCCTTATTCTTTTTTTCTTTTTCGAGTTCCAGTTTGGCAATTTCTGCGTTATTCTGTTCAATGATTTTCTGCTGCTTGTTTTTGACGATGCTGTTTCTCAAGGCCCAGAAAATAATCAGAACAATGAAAATAGCGAGCAAAATTCCTTTGATGAAAAAAGAACGTTGCGAGGTCAGCTGACCTTTGCTCTCTGCCAAATCCTTTTGCGAATTGTGAAGCTCGAATTTGATTTTACTGTTCTCGAAAAGCTGTCCGTTTTTGATTCTATTTACCGAATCTTTCACAGCCATTATCGAATCTTTGTAAGACACAGCGCGATCGATATTATTCGCTTTTTTGTATAGCGCGCTGAATCTCTCGAAAAGATTTTCTTTAAAATCGAAGTTGAGATTGTTTTTCTCGGCCAGTTGCAAAAATTGAAACGCTTTCTGAAGGTCATTTCTTTGCTCAGCAATTGTTGAAAGATTATAATAAACCTGCGTTCTATACTCGGCATATTCCACACCATTCAGTTTCGGAAGCAGTTCATTGGCTATTTTTTCTGCTGCATCATATTGTTTGAGATTGACCAATGTTTCCATATACGTTGACTTTGCCAGTAGATAATACGGCGAATCAGCAGTCAGCTTCAGAGCCTCATCAATATATTTTTTGGCTGTTTTGTAATTGCCTTTTTCATTATAAACAATAGTCAGATTAATAGCATATAATCCTTTGGAAGTGTTGTTGTTAACCTTTCCGGCTAATTCATAAGCTTTGGAAAAATAATCTTTGGCTTTATCAATTTTATTGTCTCTGGAATAGAGAATCGCAATGTTGTTCAGAACTGTCATTTCCGATTTTTCATCTAAATGAGCAACGGCAATTTTGTAAGCATCCAAATAATTATTCAGCGCCTCGCCATAATCCAGCATCATATAGTAATTGGCGCCGATGTTGTTGACAGCCAGAAATTCTTCCCGATACCAATGGTTGTCCTGCGCAATTTTTTTGGTTTTGCTAAGGATTTGCAGCGACTTTACAAATTCCTTTTTGTTCATCGCCTCCACAGCCTTGATGACCATTTTCTCGCAGTCTTTTGGCGTCATGGCAAAAGCTTGAAAAGGCAGAAACAAAAGGAAAAATATATAAATTAAACTTTTATAAAAAGTATGTGGAATCATTTAAAATTTCGGATAAAATCTAAGTAAAGATATAAAGATTTTAGATTATTCTTCCTGAATCTGAAAATGTTGTTTAAACCACAAAAGGCACAAAAGATTTTCCACAGATTTCTTTTGTGCCTTTTGTGGTAAAAAAGTATTCATTGTGCCTTTGTGTTTAACTTTCCCTTTAATTTTAATTAATTATCCTCACAAAAACGTAAATTTGTAAAACTTTTCTCCGATGTACAAAAGCCTCATTCGTCCAATTCTTTTCAAATTTGACCCCGAAGAAGTTCATCATTTTACATTTTCTATTCTGAAGAATTTTGGATTTCTTGCCAAATTATTTCTACCAAAACCAATTGAAGATAAACGTCTCGAACGTGAAGTTTTCGGATTGAAATTCAAAAATCCGGTTGGATTAGCCGCTGGTTTTGATAAAGACGCCAAGTTGTTTAATGAGTTGTCTGACCTTGGATTCGGATTCATAGAAATCGGAACTCTGACGCCGAAACCTCAAGCTGGAAACGATAAAAAAAGATTGTTCCGACTGAAAGAAGATTCTGCGATTATCAACAGAATGGGTTTCAATAACGGCGGTGTTGACGAAGCAATTGAACGTCTGAAAAAAAACAAAAATGTTCTGATTGGCGGAAATATCGGGAAGAACAAAGTCACACCGAACGAAGAAGCGGTTGACGATTACAAAATCTGTTTTGAGAAATTATTTCCTTACGTGGATTATTTCGTGGTCAATGTCAGTTCTCCAAACACACCCAATCTCCGTGAACTTCAGGATAAAAAACCGTTAACAGAATTATTATCAACACTTCAAAACCTCAATCTTGAAAAGCCAAAACAAAAACCTATTCTTCTGAAAATTGCACCGGATTTAACTGATTCTCAGCTTTTGGATATTATTGATATCATTAAAGAAACTCAAATTGCTGGTGTTATCGCAACGAATACAACGTTGTCAAGAGAAAATTTAGTTTCAGAAAATAAATTCGAAATGGGTGGATTATCCGGAAAACCATTAACAAAACGTTCTACAGAAGTTATCCGGTTTTTGTCTGAGAAAAGTGGAAAAGCGTTTCCAATCATCGGCGTTGGTGGTATTCACAAAGCGCAAGATGCGATTGAAAAATTAGAAGCTGGCGCGAGTCTTGTTCAGCTTTACACGGGATTCATCTACGAAGGTCCTGAACTGATTAATGAAATCAATCGGGAAATTTTAAGGCACAGCTAATTTTTTGTTCAAATCATTTAGTAGTTTGGATTATTTTTTTTTGTTTTTAATCCTTTGAATCCAAATCAATTATCATTTATCAACCATCATTATGGAATTAATCACACTCAAGATTTTCAATACAGAAATCGAAGCCGAAATGCTCAAAATTTTCCTGGAAACCAATGATATTGAAACTTATGTTTTCGGCAATATTTTAGCGAATACTTACAATTTGTTCAATAACACAAGCGGTGGCGTTCAACTGAAAGTTTCAGAAAATGACTTTGAAAAAGCGAATGAATTGATGACTCAATTTTATAATAAAGAATCATAAATCGATTTCAAATAATAAAAAAAAATGCAACCCTCACGGTTGCATTTCATATTTCAATAAAAACTAAATCTTTAGGATAAAGGCGCACCAACTGCCAAATCACAACGATGATGAGGTTCGCCGTGAGCCGGATTCAAAGCTGGTTTTGGACCAAAAGCTTGTACTGGTGCAGCTGGAGTAGCTGAAACTGCAGGCGCAGGATTTGGATTCAAAATTGACGGAGCGGCTTGTTGTGGTGCAACATTTTGTGTCGGCGCACTGTCGATTGGCGCACCAACAGCAATCTCGCAACGATGGTACGGTTGTCCGTGTGGTGGATTCACAGCAGGTTTTCCAGATGTAGAAAGATTGGTGACAGATGATGCAACTTCAGCCGGAGCAGGTGTTGTTGCATTTGCTGTACTGTCTATTGCAACAGAATCACTCTTTGGAATCTCAGTTTTTGCAACAGTTGTTTTCGCTTTGTCACAAGAATATAACAATGTGACACCAGCTATTAGGATTTTTATTGTTTTCAATGCTTTAATTTTTATTAAAATTAAGATTTTTATTCAGATTATTTTAATTTATACCACAAAAGACACAAAAGAGTTGAATACTAATTATTCTAAGATATAATTAACATTATCAAAAAAACTATGTGACTTTTGTGGTTTAAAATATTAAAACTTAAAATCCACGCCAATGTAGAAATTCTGTTTCATAATTGGTGCGTAAACCATTCCGCCGTCAAAATAATTTCCAAACGGATTAGCTGCGTCAAGAATCGCCACTTTCTGCTGATATCCGGTCAAATTCTCTCCACCCAAATAAACTCTGATTTTCTCCGAGAAGTTTCTGGAAATCTGAGCATTCAAAGTCGAATAACTCGGCGAATAATCAGCTAACTGAAATTCCGCCGGATTCGATTTTGTATTCGGAAGTCTTTGTTTTCCGACTAAATTTAACGTCGTATCAAAGCTCCAAAATCTACCTTTTTCCGTTTTATTAGTTGAATAAGCTAGATTAGCAAATCCACGATGTTTCGCCATAAACGGTACTTTTTTCAGACCGCTCAAATAATCCAAAACAACATCATAATATTTGTAAGCCACTCGGAATTCCAGATTTTTCACAGGCTGGAAATCCCATTGCGTCTGGAAACTGTTGGCGAAAGATTTTCCTTCAAGATTATAGAACAAAATTTTCTGTGCAGATTCATCCAAATCTGTCACAACCTGATTTTGGAAATCCGTTCTGAAAAAATCAGCCAAAACCGTGGATTTTCTTCCAAATAATTTGAATTCTTGTTGCAAACTTACGCCGTAATTCCAAGCAATTTCCGGCTTCAAACCATAGATTTCACCACCATTATTGATGATTTGAATTTGTCGGTTGGATGCAAAATAAGACTGACTTTCTGCAAAGATATTCGCAGTTCTGAAACCTCTTCCTGCCGAAATTCTGAAAATCGTTTTCGGCGTCAAATCATATTTGAAATTCATTCTTGGTGTAAACTGCGTTCCTGCAAGATTGTGAAAATCAACACGAGCACCTGTTACCAAAGTGAATTTTTCGCCTGTCAAAGTATATTCTGCAAACAACCCAGGAACGGTTTCGGTTCTTTTGTAATTGTCCAAAAGATAATCTTCATCGTATTTGTCATAAAGAAAACTTGCACCAACTTTATACTTGTTGTTCGTATTTCCGATGATACTTTCGAAAATCAAGTTGGAATAATAAGAAGTCTCTTTCCCAAAATAATTTCTCAATCCGAAAAAGCTATCTTGCTGATGATAAGTCAATTGATTCATCCAACCCAAACTTTGGTAAGGTTTCCCTTTGAAAACATAACCGGTTTTGTTCCACAACTGAAATCTCGAAATATCAATCCCAACACCATAAAGCGATTGATCTTTTTGTGGAATTCTTTTGTTAAATCCGATTTGTCCTGCTGTTCTCTCATCTTTCAGATAATTAATTCCGAAATGTGAAGCGAATCCAGAGTTTTCCAAATCATTGTAATTCAGTAGATAAGCTACATTAAACTGACTTCCTTTTGGTCTGTCGAGAAAGCCGTCGTCATTCATATCGGTATCGCCAAAAGTGCCGTTGCCGTGGAGCAAAACACTTTGCGTCCATTTGCCGGAAATAAGAGAAGTGTGAGTTACATTCGCTTCAACACGACCGTTGTTATCGGAAAACAAATTGATTTCTGTTTCCGATTTTTTATCATCGTCGTGAGACTTCAAAAGTTCGGTATTGATTTGACCCGTAATACTTTCGTAACCATTCACAACTGTACTCCCGCCTTTTGTTAATTGGATTCCGCCAATCCATTTTCCAGGAATGAAGTTCAATCCATAAGGCGAAGCCAATCCACGAATTTCAGGCAATTGTTCCTTGGTCAAAAGTGTATATTTCTGGTCCAATCCGAGCATTTTCAATTGCTTGGTTCCTGTCACCGCATTGCTGAATGACACATCAACAGTTGCGTTGGTTTCGAAACTTTCGGAAAGGTTGCAGCAAGCGGCTTTCAGCAATTCTTTGGAACTGATATTGAAAATCAATCCCGCTTCTTTTTTGCTGATAGCTGTTGCTTCTTTTTCTCTCGTCAGCTTTACACCTTCAATCTGATTGGTTTTTTTATCGGAATCTGAGTCGTGGTCGGCATTTTCATTCGGAGCTTTGAAATCAGAACCTCTTGTGTACAGGCAGCAAGAAGGCAGATTTTTATAAGCATCTTCAGGCGCTTTATATTTCTCGTTGTCGTGACCAACTTCAGCGATTTGTTTCAGGATATCATCACATTTGACTTTCGATTCGTCAAGCGTCATTGTCAACGTTTGATTATCAGCGGTCCAATTGGCGGTCTGCGCGCCGGCTTTCAAAGCTGCTTTTTCTATTCTGGCCTTACACATATTGCAATTTCCTTTTACTAAAAACTGTTCTGTAACGGTTTGTGCAAAAGAGAATACGGAACAAACGAGCAGCACAGAAAACATAAGTTTTCTACTTAAATAATTCATCGTCAAAAAATTTAAATTAATTACTTAAGCTCGCAGACTTGTTTTTATCAGCATTTTTCGCCAACTTTTTGCTGTTGTCAGGACGGTCGTACTGGCAGCAAGCATCCAAATCATCATAAGATTTGTCAGAAGCACGGAACATCTCGTTGTCGTGACCCACTTCCGCAACGTTTTTTAAAACCGTTTTTTTGTCAGTTTTAGACGCGTCATAACTTACGGTCAAGACTTTTTTGTTCATACTCCAAATCGCTGACTTTACGTTTTTGTCAGATTTAGCAGCCGTTTCGATGCGTTCTTTACACATTCCGCAGTTGCCTTCTACTCTGGCTTTGAAAGATTTGGTTTGAGCAGAAAAATTGGAGAATAGAAATATGGAAAGGAATAAAATTCCTGATTTTATGATTGTATTCATTTTGATTAATTTAATTGTTTGAATTAAGATTTTATAAAAAATCTTGAAGTTTTACATTCTCGCAGATTAACTTTCAGAAAAAATCTGCAAGATTTGCTTAATCAGCAGGAAATTACTAATTAAAATTAACCAAGTTTAGGCGGTTGCCAGATATTGAAAGTTCGCGCAAGAGGCGATTGTGAATAATAAGAAAATTGATTGTTGGTGGTGAAAATCGGTGTTCTCAACTTGTTGTCGAAGTTATTCAGAACAACCGAAAATACGAATCCGGAACTGCAGGTTTTGCAAGTGGTGCAATTGTCTTTGCAGTCTTTTCCTTTTTTGGAATCGTGATGACAAGAATCTGATTTTTTCTCATACTTTTTGCAACAGTCAGAATTGTTTTTCTGCGCTTCGCAACAAGAACTCTGAGCAACTTGAACATTAAAATTCTGCTTCGGAAATACAAAAATTCCCAAACAGAAAATCATTAATATCAATTGCAGTTTTTTCAACATCGTTTTGCAAAATTATGAAATTTATATTAACCACAAAAGACACAAAGATTTTTTTACAAGCGCACAAGTTATCATTTGACGAAGTCAAATCTTTGTGACCCTAAAAAGTTAAAACATCAAGAAATCCTTGTGATCTTTGTGTTAAAAATGAATAAAACTTTTGTGACTTTTGTGTTTCATAAACCTATTTCTCAGTTTTCACAAAAGCTTTTTTTCTTCTCAAAAAGTAAAATACCAAACCGCCAATAAAAACAATCGGCCAGATAGAAATAAGAAAAACAAATAATTGCTGAATCAAATAAAATCCTTCCACAAAAGCATTTTTCACATCGTATAAGAAATTGTATTTGTATTCATTATCAATATTTTTGGTGTTGATGATAGGAATTTTTGCAACACTCGTTTTTGGTTCTTTGATGAAAATATCGACGGTTGAGAATTTCAAATTATCAGCAAGAATTTCGTCAGAATATTTCTGTAGATTGGCTTCGGACATATTGTTGTCGTCCAGTTTGACTTTGTCTTTTCCCGCCTTCAGTTGAGAAATATTGTATTGAGTTTTAGCCTGTCTTTCAGATTCCATTTTTGCTAATCGGATTCCGGCAGAAACATCTTCAGCAGAAATAATTCTGGAATTAAGGAATACTTTCTTATCATTAATGAAATCCAAAAATTCACCTAATTTCTGAGTCGGAACTCTAACTTGCATCCTGTTCTGATTTTGGAATTTCCGAATCAACATCGCCGACTCATCCGACGTATTGTAAGTATCTTCGGACAAAGTCTGTGCTTCCATTCTACTTTTAGTCACAAATCCGCCAAGCGATTGCAGCTGTTTCTCAATCGAGATGGTCGCATCATAAACATCCTTCACTTCCATATCCACTTCCGCAGTTTTCACAAATTGTTTGCCTTCGACAACTTGAGTTGCCGCTATAGAAACGCTGTCAGAAACAACTACAGCACTATCTGCTGTTGCATAAGCGGATTCTGTATATTCTCCTTTTTTGCATCCAATTAAAAGTAATGCCACTAAGCTGATTGATAAGATTTTCGTTTTCATTTTGAATATATTTTATTTCTTTTTAATCGTAAAATGGAATCGCAAACGGTTTCATAATAGATTATTTTGAGATTAATATTTTTATATGGGCAGCTATTTCCGCGCTCCGTTCCCGCTATTTTTGTCCAGGCTTTTGCCAAGCAAAAAAATGAGCTCCACTCAGCTCGGGCTGCAATCGTATGACGCTCCAAAAGATTGGTTAAGAGTTTCTTTTATTTTTGTCTGACTCAAAATTGATAATTAAGATGAAAGCTATTTTGCAAATCAATCCGAAACTATTTGTAAAGAGAGTCGAGGTTTTAACGCGCTGATTTTTAATTTTTTGTAAAATAGATTTTCAGAAAAAAAGAAGATGAGAAGATATTTGTAAAAGTGTTTTAGGAATATTCTTTGCATTCTACAGGAAAACAGAAATCTATGAACAGCACTATTTCCAAAATCAAAGGAATTTTCAATCTCCTAAAACATATTGATATAGACCAAATCTCCAAAATTTCACAAAAAGTTGACCTTCCAAAACTGATGGATCAATTCTCAAAATTAGATGAGAATCAAATCAAAGGTTTAGCAAAAATGCTCGATTCATCCGGAAGGAAAAAAGAATTGCCACCTATTAACGGCGATTTTTATGAACTGCATATGAAGCTGACAGAAGAGCAAAGAGCAATTCAATTACAGGTTCGGGAATTTATGGAGAAAGAAGCCAAACCTTTGGTCAACAGATATTGGCTGACAGACGATTTTCCACACGAACTGATTCCAAAATTCAAAAAACTGAATCTCTGTGGTGTCACCTACGAAGGTTACGGCTGCCCGAATTTACCATTCCTGATGGAAGGCGTCATTGCAATGGAAATTGCCAGAGTTGATGCGTCTTTGGCGACATTTTTTGGTGTTCAGTCTGGATTATCAATGGGTTCTATTTATATGTGCGGCTCCGAGGAACAAAAGCAAAAATACCTTCCGGGAATGCAACAGTTTGATTTGATTGGCGCATTTGGATTGACTGAGCCGGAAGTTGGTTCAGGCGCAGCTGGTGGACTAACGACAACCTGCAAAAAAGTAGATGGCGGCTGGATTCTGAATGGACAGAAAAAATGGATTGGGAACGCCACTTTTGCGGATGTGATTATCATTTGGGCGAGAGATTTAGATGATAATCAGGTAAAAGGTTTCATTGTCGAAAAAGACACACCAGGATTTGAAGTCGAAAAAATCAAAGGAAAAATGGCACTCCGAATTGTCCAAAACGGATTGATTACAATGAAAGATTGTTTCGTCGCCGATTCCCAGAAAATGGAACACGCCAACAGTTTCAAAGACACTGCAAAAGTCCTTCAAATGACAAGAGCTGGCGTTGCGTGGATGGCGACAGGATGCGCAAGAGGTGCTTATGAAAGTGCTTTGGAGTATACCAGAAAACGTAAACAATTCGGGAAGCCGATTGCCTCGTTTCAATTAGTTCAGGGACATTTGGTAGAAATGTTATCTAATTTAACAGCAATGCAAACCTTAGTTTTCAGATTGTCCGAAATGCAGGATGCTGATATTTTGAAAGACGAACACGCATCTTTGGCAAAAGTTTTTTGCAGTCTCAGAACTCGTGATGTAGTAGCACAAGCAAGAGAAGTAATGGGTGGAAATGGAATTCTTTTGGAACACGATGTTGCCCGTTTTGTTGCAGATGCAGAAGCTATCTATTCTTACGAAGGAACCAAGGAAATCAACTCGTTGATTGTCGGTCGTTCTATTACGGGAATGAGTGCGTTTGTTTAACTATCTTATGATAATGGAATCTTATATCAGATTTAGTAAATTTACATCAATGAAAAAATTATTTTTTTTTATATTAATCAATTCATTTCTGCTCCAATGTGCGCAGAAAAAAGTTGACTTAACCAAACCGCAACAACAAACTAAAATGGAAGATAATACACACACCAATAACCCTTACTATTCAAGGACGGACAAAACTAAACTGAATGTTTCCAACGAAGAATGGAAAAAAATCCTTTCTCCAGAAGTTTATGCTATTGCTCGTGAAGCCAATACGGAATATCCTTTCACTGGAAAGTATAACGATTTTGATGAAGTCGGAGAATATTACTGTGCAGTTTGTGGCAATCATTTGTTCCGTTCAAGTTCTAAATTTGCGAGCACTTGCGGATGGCCGAGTTTCTTTGAAGCGGATAAAGACGGCGTTATTTACAAGCGAGATTCGTCTCACGGAATGGAACGTATAGAGGTTCTTTGTAAACGCTGCGATTCTCACTTGGGACACGTTTTCAATGACGGACCGCCGCCAACCGGAACCAGATATTGTATGAATTCCGTTAGTCTGGATTTTCAGCGAGATAAGAAATAAATCAGTCCCGAATTATTCGGGATTTTTCTTTGATATAATTTAAATTTGTAAGATTAAATCTAATTATAAGTTGAAAACAATATTCATCACCGGAGCCACTTCCGGAATTGGGAAAGCGACAGCTGTTTTATTAGCACAACAGAAAAACAGATTGATTATATGCGGCAGAAATCAAACCGTTCTCGAAGAACTTAAAACTGAATTATCCCAACAAACCGAAATTTTTAGTTTAAACTTCGATGTCCGTAATTCGGATGAGGTTTTTTCTGCCATTAATTCACTTCCGGAAGATTGGAAAAACATTGATGTTTTGATTAACAATGCAGGAAATGCTCATGGATTAGACCCGATTTCTGATGGAAATATTGATGATTGGAACTCGATGATGGACGGCAACGTGAAAGGTCTATTGTATGTTTCTCAACCGATTATCAAACTGATGAAAGAAAAAAGAAATGGACAAATCATCAATATCAGCTCCGTTGCTGCGAGGCAAACTTATGCTAATGGAGTCGTTTATTGTGCTTCCAAAAAAGCCGTTGATGTGATTTCCGAAGGAATGAGAATCGAGTTGACAGAATTTGGAATCCGTGTTACGAATATCCAACCGGGAGCTGTAGAAACTGATTTTTCTAAAGTGAGATTCAAAGGGGATGATGAAAGAGCTGCAACAGTTTATGCGGGTTATGAGCCTTTGGTTGCGGAAGATATTGCGGATGCGATTGCTTATTGCATCAATGTTCCGGAAAGAATTTCGGTTTCTGATATGACGATTTATCCAAAAGCACAGGCGGAACCAAGGACGATTTACAGAAAATTATAATCTGACAATGAGGTTTTTAAGCTTATTTTTCTGCCTGTTTTTTGTTGCTGGATTTTCTCAGAATTATTCTAAGAAAGAAAAAGTATTGTTGATGCAGGTTTCGAAGTTGGACTCTTTGATGCAAAATAACAATTCCAAGATATTAGAATTGTTTTCTGACGATGTTTCTTTTGGACATTCCAATGGCTGGATTCAGAATAAAGATGATTTCAAAACAGATTTCGAATCCGGAAAAGTAAAATATCAATCCGTAAAACAAACCGAATTGAAGGAATTTAAAATCAAAAATAAATTCGCAAACGTCAGAAGAACTATTGCTGTAAAAGGACTTTACAAAAATGAAATATTCCAAATGAAATTATCTGTTCTCGAATTCTGGATTCGACAAAAAGGAATCTGGAAATTGTGGAGCCGACAAAGTGTGAGTTTGAAATAATTCTTCCTTAATCCTTACATTTGCAGAATGAAAATCCTTCACATAGAAACCTCTTCAAAAAACTGTTCTGTTGCCATTTCTGATGGCGAAAATCTGCTTTGCCTTTGCGAGGAAGTTTCTGATAATTATAAACAATCCGAAAGTCTTCACAGCTTTGTTGAATGGGCTTTGGAAGGCGCAGAAATTTCTTTGAAAGATTTGGATGCTATTTCTTTGGGAAAAGGTCCTGGTTCTTATACAGGTCTTAGAATTGGTGCCGCTTCTGCAAAAGGTTTTTGTTACGGACTTAAATTGCCTTTGATTGCCGTTAATTCTTTGGATTCTATGGTTGAAGAATTTGTGAATCAAGGGTTTGAATTGATTATTCCTTTGATTGATGCCAGAAGAATGGAAGTTTACACCGCTTATTTTGACGGGCAATCTGGCAAAATTATTTCTGAAACTGAAGCAAAAATCCTCGATGAAAATTCTTTTTCAGAATTAGTGGACAAGAAAATTCTTTTCATTGGAGATGGCGCAAAAAAAGCACAGGAAATTCTCAATCTTCCGAATGCAGAATTCAAACATGATATTTATCCATCAGCAAAAGGATTGATTAAAAAATCTGTGGATAAATTCAATCAACAAGATTTTGAAAATGTCGCTTATTTTGAACCTTTTTATCTGAAAGATTTTCAGGGAATCAAGAAAGCTGACCGCATAAAAAAATCCTGATTTAATCAGGATTTTGAATTTATTTTTTAGAAATTTTATAAAGTTTTCCACTATCTGTAATTCCATAGAGATTACCATCCATCCCGTTCAGAACATCCCGGAATCTTTCTTTTTGATCAAGAAGCAATCGTTCTTCGCCAACCACTTTGTTGTCCTTAATCACGATTCTATTAATATGTTCGCCGCTTAGACATCCGATGAAAAGATTATTTTTCCATTCCTCGATATTTCCTGTATAAAATGTTACGCCACTTGGCGAAACCACAGGATCCCAATAGTAAACGGGTTGTTCTGTTCCGGCTTTCTGTGTTGTTCCATTATTGATTTTTTCTCCGGAATATTCGATTCCGTAAGTCACATCGCCCCAACCATAATTTTTTCCAGCTTGGATGAGATTGATTTCGTCTCCACCTCTTGGTCCCATCTCGATATCCCAAAGCTGACCTTTTTCATCCAGAGCCAAACCTTGCGGGCTACGGATTCCGTAGGCAAAGATTTCAGGTTTGTAACCATCTTTTCCTATGAATGGGTTTCCCGGAGCGGGTTTTCCGTCTTTGGTAATTTTCAGGATTTTACCAAGATAATTATCTGTTTTCTGAGCGTAAACTCTTGTTTGTTTATCTGATCTTTCGCCTGTGCTGACGAACAGATTTCCGTCTTTGTCAAAAACCAATCGGCTACCGTAGTGTTTATCGCCATCGTAAGTTGGTGTTGCTCGGAAAATCACTTTGACGTCAGAAATTGTTTTAAGATCAGAAGATAATCTACCTTTTCCGACAGCGGTATGATTTCCGCCTTCATAAGGTTCAGAAAAACTGAAATAGATGATATTATTGGTTTTAAAATCTGGATCCAAGGCCACGTCTAACATTCCGCCTTGTCCTTTAGCATCTACTTTTGGAAAGCCATCGATTTTCGAAACTTGTTTACCATCTACAGAAACAACATTCATAAATCCAGTCTTCTCAGTGATCAAAAATCTGCCGTCAGGTAGATTGATAATTCCCCAAGGTTTTCCCAGAGAAGTATTCAAAACTTCAACATTGTAAGGTGTTGTAGTTTTTACAGGTGTTATTCTTGTTTGTCCTGCAAATGCAGGTTTGTAATTCGTATTTGCTTTTTCCTCTATAGCAGAGACTTTGCTGGGTTTTCCCTTGCTTTGGCACGAATAAAATGCACCGATTAACGAAAGGAAAAAAGGAAGTGTGGATTTTAACATAATATTTATTTTCTGTTTGGAATGGAAAAATAATGCCAGTAAAATTTGTTAGTTTAAATTTTAATTCTACATTTGTAGAATAAATTTTATATTTGTAGAATGAAAGAACAAAAATTGACAGATACAGAAATTGTTTTAATGGAGATTCTTTGGCAAAAAGAAAAGGTTTTTATGAAAGATATTTTGGAAGAATATGCGGAACCAAAACCTGCTGCAACAACCATTGCAACTCTTCTCAAAAGAATGCAGAACAAAGATTTGATAGGCTACAAAACTTATGGAAACTCGAGAGAATATTTTCCAAAAGTGAAGAAAGAAGATTATTTCCAGGAAGAAATGACTTCTATGATTGACCGTTTTTTTAATAATTCTGTGAGTCAGTTTGCATCATTTTTCACTTCGAATGCAAAATTGTCCCAGAAACAATTGAAAGAACTACGAGATATCATTGACAAAGAAATAACTGACTAAAATGTTAATCATTATTTTCAAAATAATCCTTTGTTCATCGTTGTTGATAGGGGTTTATTATTTGTTTTTGCAAAGAGAGAAAATGTTCCGCTTCAACAGGTTTTATCTTTTGTTGGCTTTGGTGTTTTCTTATGTAATTCCGTTTGTGAAAATCAACCTTCCTGCTGTTTCTCAACAGAAAAAAGAATTGATTTTTGACGAAATCCAAACTCAACAATTGATGCAGACAACAACTCAAGCAACTGATTTTAATTGGATGAGTTTGATTGTTCCAATTTGTATTTTAATATCAATTGGTTTGATTATCAGAACTGTAATTTCAATTAGAAAAATTATTACTCTGAAAGGAAAAGAGATCAATTATCAAAATCAGAAAGTGAAATTAGTAGATAAAAATCTGCCTCCGTTCAGTTTTTGGAATAAAATCTATCTGAACAAAAATTACTTCGAAAAAGGGCAAATCGATAACCGAATTTTTCAACATGAGAAAACACATTTGGTTCAGAAACATTCTTGGGATATTCTATTTTTACAACTTTTGAAAATTATTTCCTGGTTCAATCCGGCTTTATATTTTTATAAAAAAGCAATGACAGATAACCACGAGTTTTTGGCAGATGAAAGCATTATTCAACAAAAAAATAACGTGAAAGATTATCAGACCTTGATTCTTTCAGAAATTCTCCAAACCCAGAATCTAAAACTGACACACCAATTCAATTACAATAACACCAAAAAACGATTTATTATGATGACAATTAAAAAGTCAAAATTCGAAAAAACAAAAAAAATAGTTGCGGTTTCTGCTTTTGCAGGATTGAGTCTTTTGTTTGTTCAAAAAGTTTATGCTTCGGAAATCAAGCTTGAAAACCGGATAAGTACGCCAGAAATAGTAGTTAGTCATTCTACAAAACTTGATACGATTCCACAGAAAATGGAAGCAAAAAATAACCTTAAACTTAAAAATGCTAAAAAAGTAAAAACAATATCAGCACAAAAGGAGCTTAAAGAAAACGAATTGCCAATCCCACCTCCGCCGCCGCCAGCAAGAGAAGGAAAACCTGCAGAGTTTCCAGAAGGTTTACAAGCATTAAGAACACAATTCGCCAATACTTTTGATTCTTCAAAACTTGAAAACAAAGGAATGTTGAGAACCAATCTTTATATTTCGATTGATGAAAACGGGGTAACCAAAGACATCAGAGCGGAAGGTAGCAATCAGGATTTCAATAATGAGGCAATAAGAAGCCTAAAATCTGTTGTTCAGGACAAAAAATGGAAACCAGCGACCGAAGATGGAAAAGAATCTGCAACTGTTTTTAAACTTCCAATTACGATGAATTTCCAATAGAATATCTTTATCATCAACATCAAACGTTTCGCATCCCGAAACGTTTTTTTATTTTGTATTTTTGTTAGATGGAATTCAAACTTCAATCAGAATATCAACCTACTGGAGACCAGCCTCAAGCGATTGAGAAACTGGTAGAAGGTATCAATATCGGTGAAAAATATCAGACTCTTCTTGGTGTTACCGGTTCCGGAAAAACATTTACCGTTGCCAATGTGGTACAGCAAGTTCAAAAACCGACTTTGGTTTTGGCGCACAACAAGACTCTCGCGGCTCAGCTTTTTATGGAATTCAAGGAGTTTTTTCCAGAAAATGCGGTTGAATATTTTGTTAGCTATTACGACTATTATCAGCCGGAAGCTTTCATTGCTTCAACCAATACTTATATCGAAAAAGATCTGAGCATCAATGAAGAAGTTGAAAAACTGAGGTTGTCTGCAACAGCAAGTCTGCTCTCCGGAAGAAGGGATGTTTTGATTGTAGCTTCTGTTTCCTGTATCTACGGTATCGGAAACCCGACAGAATTTCATAAATCATTAATCACCATCGAGAAAAATGAAAAATTATCCCGAACGAGATTGCTTCATCAATTAGTTAGTGCTTTATATTCCAGAGCTTTGAACGAATTCCAGAGAGGAACATTCCGTGTAAAAGGCGATGTGATAGATATTTATCCGGCTTATGCGGATACAGCGATTAGGATCCAGTTTTTTGGAGATGATGTAGAGAAAATCCAAAGTTTTGATCCTGTCTCAGGCAATGTGATTTCGAATTTCGATTTAATTAATATTTATCCGGCTAATCTTTTCGTAACGACACCTGAAACGATGCAAAGTGCCATCCGTCAGATCCAGGATGATTTGGTAAAACAGGTTGATTTTTTCCGGGAAATTGAAAAGCCTTTGGAAGCCAAACGATTGGAAGAACGTACAGAATTGGACCTTGAAATGATTCGGGAATTGGGCTATTGTTCCGGAATTGAGAATTATTCCAGATATATGGACGGGAGAATTCCGGGTTCAAGACCTTTTTGCTTGTTGGATTATTTTCCGAAAGATTTCTTAATGGTGATTGATGAAAGTCACGTTACGGTTCCTCAGGTACACGCGATGTACGGTGGTGATAGAAGCCGAAAAGAAGTTTTGGTAGAACACGGATTCCGTTTGCCGGCAGCAATGGATAATAGACCTTTGAAATTCAATGAGTTTGAGGATATGCAGAATCAGGTCATTTATGTTTCGGCAACACCTGCAGATTATGAATTGGAAAAATCCGGTGGAACTTATATTGAGCAAATTATCCGTCCTACAGGACTTTTGGATCCAATTATAGAAGTACGTCCCACAATGAATCAGATTGATGATTTGATTGAAGAAATCCATAAAAGAGTAGAGCTGGACGAAAGAGTTCTCGTTACGACATTAACCAAAAAAATGGCGGAAGAACTCACAAAATATTTTACAAAAGTTGGAATCCGAACACGATATATCCATTCTGATGTGGAGACTTTGGAGAGGATTCAAATTATGCAGGATTTGCGTTTAGGATTGTTTGATGTTTTGGTTGGGGTTAATCTTTTGAGAGAAGGCTTGGATTTGCCGGAAGTTTCTTTGGTTGCGATTCTAGATGCAGATAAAGAAGGGATGCTGCGTTCTCGTCGTTCAATGATTCAGACAGTTGGTAGAGCAGCTAGAAACCTGAATGGTAGAGCGATAATGTACGCCGATAAAATGACAAAATCTATGCAGGCTACGATTGATGAAACCAATTATCGCCGTGAAAAGCAGATGAAATATAACGAAGAGCACGGCAAAGTTCCTCAGGCATTGAACAAAAAAATCAGTGAAAACCTGGTGGGAAGAAGCAAGGATTTTCCAGACGAAAAATATACGCATAAAGAGATCCTCCAGGAAGTGGCCGAGACCAAAGCGAATTATGGCAGCGATGATATTGAGAAAATTGTGGCTCAGAAGCAAAAAGAAATGGAAGCCGCTGCAAAAAATCTGGATTTCATAAAAGCAGCTAAACTGCGAGATGAGATTGCAGCTTTAAAAGCGTAGATTATTTGGGAAGAAAATATTTGTAAAATTTCAGGATTTTTTTGATTTTACGCTTTCTTACCATTTTTTCTGATGCTTCACTGATTTTCCGAAGACAATATTCTACTGGGATTCCTGATAATCTGGAATATTCTGCACTGATGATTTTCATCGTTTCGGTATCATTTGTCAATCTTGCAAAATTCTGTAACCTTTTATCAGTCGGGAAATTTGTATGGAAATTCATTCTGTTGAGGTCGACCAGATAAAAGTTATAAGTATCGTTTTCTTTTTTAATCAAAAAGTTTCCCGATGCATTATCTATAAACTCGATTCCATTTTCGTGCAGATTGTAAATGAGCGAAGCATAAGCTTTAAAGATCGTTTCTCTATCAGTAAACTCAGGATTATGAAGCGCATCCGTCAATGGAAAACAATTTCCCAATTGTTCACTAACGTAATAGCTTGACGTCAATCCCCAAAAATCGTGATACTCGATGTAAGCAACGGGATTGGGCGTGTAAAAATGTTTGCTGAGCAAAATGCTGGCGTATTCAAAAGAACGTCTGGCTTTCGATTTCCGGTAGAATTTATAGACGTGCCTGTTGATGACATTGTGTTGTTTGAAGGATTTGAAGTTATACTGCTTACCATCAATCTCAAAAACCTTAACCACATTCCTCGCGCCAGGACCAATAGGAACACCACTGTTTTTAAAGTTTTTTATAATAGACGAAACATCGTCCTTATATTGAGAAAAACCTTCTGAAAATACCCAGTTCATTATCTTCTTGTTTTTAGGTTATTAGTTTAAAGACGATTTGATCAGCTCTATTACTTTATCATTATCAACATTATTGGTATTAATGGATAAACTTTTGTGATTATAAGGCTTATACATGGTTTCATTTGTCACAGAAAAAAGACCTATTGTCGGCGTTCCGGAAGCGCTTGCCAGATGCATCACACCGTTATCAGCCGCGATAAAAATGGCACAGTTTGCGATAAAACCACCCATCTCACGAACATCTTTGCTGTAAAAATTCGGAATATTAAAATTTAGTTTGGAGATATTTTCCACAGGCAAAAGCTCGATAATATTATAATCCGGAAATGCCGATTCCAATTTGTCGTAGAAAGCTGTCCACCAGGATTCCGAATAACATTTGTCACCAGTAGCATTGGTAAAAAGACAGATGGTTTTCTTGTCATTTTTTACCAGATCGTGTAATTTTTTCTTTCCATCCTCTAGCTCTTCTTTGTCTAATCTTAAATCCAAAAAAGGCACCTGAGACCGATGATCTTCGAGACCAATCTGAGAGAGATAATTTCTGAGATTGTAAATTGTGTTTTTTGCAATATGGTTATAATCAGAATGTTGTATTTTAAGATCTTCTACATCCTCACCAAAGAATTTGTAATCTGCTTTTGCAAAGGATATGGATAATCTTCCCGAAGACGAACCTTGCGTAGCATTAATGGCCAAATCATATTTATTGGATTTCAGAGAAAACCAACCCTTTATGTATTGAAACAAATTACTGAAAGGCTTTTTTGGAAGCTGGAAAATCTTGTCAACACTTTTATAATTTTTGAAGATAATTGGTGTTATACCACCCTTCACAAACAAATCGATCTTAGCGTTGGGAAATGTTTTTTCAATCTCCTGAACCAATGGTGTTAATAACAGAATATTTCCCAACCTGTGATTGGGGCGGGAAATAAGAACTCGTTTGACAACAAAATTTTGATTAAGTTTCCCCTCGGCATGAGACTTACCAATGTTTTTGGTAAGACTTTTCATAATAGACCTTCTTACAGCGTTTATTTTTTTCTTCATATAACTTTATTATTGCAAATTTACCGAAAAAATTAACGTCTGAGAGGTTTTAACAGATCCATCAATCCATTCAGCTTGATTTCGTAGATGGTAGCCAGCTGCATCCCGAGTTTTCCTTTTGGAAAACCACCATTTCTCAGAAACCATTCCAGGTAAGAAATTGGCAAATCGGCTAAAATTGTGTTTTTATATTTTCCAAAAGGCATTTTCACTTCGCAGATTTCCTTCAGGATTTGAGGATTGATTCCTTCCATTTCAAATTATAAGATCTGTTTTATTTTCAAGTTCATCATCTTCTGCAGGCAGCTGTAAAGGCGGCGGTGCATCTTCTTCAGAAAACTCATCCCGGTAAACCTGGATTAGTAATACCGTAATCGACATCAGAATCGGGCCGAAAATCAATCCCATAAATCCGAAAATGTTCATACCCATAATAATCCCGAAAACCGTGATTAATGGATGGATATCCTCCAGTCTCTTCAGTAATGTGAATCTCAAAAGATTATCCGTTAAGCCCACGACGACCAACCCATAAATTAATATCCCAACACCTGGCCCGGTTTGTCCTTCGGCAATCATAAAAATCCCAACAGGAAGATAGACGATTGCCGCACCAACAACTGGTAACATAGATGCCAAAGCTGTTAATGCAAATAAAAGCATTGGACTTGGCGCTCCGAAAATATAATAACCAATCAAAGCAACTACACCTTGTCCTAAAGCCACAACCGGAATGCCGATGGCGTTTGCCATAACCAATTTAACAAACTTATCGCCCAACATTTGTGTATTAGCTCTTTTGAAAGGCATTGCTCTTGCTGCCATTCTTTCGAACAATCTGGCTTTTACAAACATAAAATACAGCACAAAATACATCGAGATGATAACTGTAAAAGTATTAACCGTCGTACTCAGAGCTTTGGTAGAAAAGGTTCCTGCAAAATTGGTGACTTTAGCAATATTTTCCTTACTCAAAATGTCGAATCCAACTTTCTGAAAGATAAACTGATGAATTTTTTCCAGGAAAATATTGAACTTCTGCATATAAACCTGTGCATTTCCCAATTTGGAAACCAGCTGGTCAACAGTAAAATAGACCGGTAAAATCAATATAATTAATGAAGCCAGCATCAAAACAGTTGCTGATAGCCAAGGCTTCCAGTTTTTCTCTTCAATGAGGTAGAAGTTATACTTTCTGCAAATAATGTAAAGCGTAACTGCTCCTAAAAACGAGGGAATAAATAATGCCAAATTCCAGCAAATCAACCCAACAAAAACACATATAAGAAGAATTAATGCGACCTGTTTGATAACAACAGAATCTATTGGTTTACCGGAATCTGACATAGTTTATTTTTGAATTTATTTATTGTTCTATTTGTCTAGGCGCACCAAAGTATGCACAGTAAGTAGAATACATCGCAATGTAGGCAAACGGAATGGTAAGATAAACTCCCACACAGCAAAGTACAATCCCTGCAATACTGATAAGCGCAGCCAAAATTGCAGTAAATAAAATCGTGCCATAGTTTTCCTGAACAATATTGAAGGATTTCTTCAGTGCATCAAAAGCGCTAGCCTTTTCAAAAATCAAAATAGGATAACCCAAAAAGAAGAAAGGCATCACAAAAAGTGCTGGTAAAAGACACATTAATAACAAAATTGTTAATGCAATTTGAGTAATCAAAGCGTAGATTACGATATTAATAAAATTCTGCTTGTAGGCAAAAAAGATATCAGAAACAGTTATGGGCTGTTTAAAATTAGACTTGTTAGCGACATAGATTAGACTTACAAAAATTGGCGTAAGAAGAAGCGTAACCAGAAAATTGGCGCCACTGTAAGCCGCAAACCCGGGTGCAGCAATGATATCTTGATAATTGACATTACCGCCAGACTCCCTTATCTGCTCTACCAAAAGCTGAGAATTGAATCCTGTTAACATTTGCACCAGGAAGCCTAATAAAAAATAAATTACGACCGCCAAAAAGCAGTACAAAAAAGTGTTCTTAAAGATTTCCAAAGCGTGAGAGATGATTGCTCCCGCCTCTCTGTTCGGAGATGTCGCCTGCGAATCGAATTCATTAAAATTTTCCATTGAGTTTATTTTTGTAGTTGATACTCAAATCTACACAAAAATTTTTTGAAATGGATGAACTCAGGAAAAATTATTCCTGAAAATCAGCAATCAAGTGTTTGTAAAGAACATAAATCCCGGCATTCCAAAACGGAAACGTCACGAAGATTCCGAAAAAGAAAATGATAAGCCCACAATAAGAAACGAGTATAGAAACGAGACATGCCAGCAAAATCACAATAAAATTTTTCTGAAAAGCCTGAACACTAATTCTGAAAGCCTGGAAAAAATTGTAATTCTTATAAAAGACCAAAGCCGGAACAAACAACATCATTCCCATCCAGACAAGGCTCAATGGCGGAATAATCAAGATGTAGCTGTTAAGAATATTCCAGAAAAGTGAGTAAATCAGAAATAAAAAGAAATAATGACCCTGGAATCCCGCAAACAGATCTGACATCGCCACAGCTTCACCGATATCCAGTTTCCT
Source organism: Epilithonimonas arachidiradicis (assembly GCF_003610695.1). Taxonomy (GTDB): domain Bacteria; phylum Bacteroidota; class Bacteroidia; order Flavobacteriales; family Weeksellaceae; genus Epilithonimonas; species Epilithonimonas arachidiradicis. The sequence continues at coordinate 323,136 of NZ_RAQH01000001.1, forward strand.
GTAGATTTTGAGAAAGCCTATATTCAAAGGGAAAATCACAGACTTGATGATGAGAACAGCCATTGTAAAATACATCGCGTTTTCGGTTTTCATCAGTTCCTCGTACTTTTTTATAAAAGCTGGAAAATCAGAATACATCAGCTGTGAGAACTGATTCACTTGTTCAAAAAGCCCGTAGTATCGGAACGCATAAGCACCGGCAAACATAATCACAGAAAAATAGATCACCGTAAATAACAGCTGGAACGGCAAAGTTCTCATCCAATATTGATAGGCTTCTGTCAGTATTTTTCCAATTTCCGGTTTTTGCGTCGTCATTCCTCAAACTTTTTGCAAAAATAAGGATTGGAATTGATAAACCATATTTTAAGTCTTTTATCTTTTCTCTATCATCTTTTCCCTTATTTTTGTTTTATGTTTCAGAATCCGCAGTTTCAAAAGATGGACGAATTATCAGAGAGAAAAGAACCCTTCTTTTTTCTGATTAATTTTTTGATGAATGAGGTCAGAATCTTTACAAAAATCGAAATTGAAAATAAGGCTTTGTTAATTGATTTTCCGAATCTTACAAACGTCAATTATCAACACTCGACAATTTCGGATTTTGAGTGGAAATCGTTTCCGGAAATATTAGAAGATTATAAAAAAGGATTTGAATTCGTTCAGGAAAACCTCAGAAAAGGAAATTCATATCTGACCAACTACACCACCAAAACGGAAATCGAAACCAATCTTAGCATAGACGATATTTTTAAATTTTCAAAAGCAAAATACAAAGTTCTTGTTCCTGATGAATTTGTGTTTTTTTCGCCGGAAACATTTGTAGAAATTGTTGACAACAAGATTTTTACACATCCGATGAAGGGAACAATCGATGCAGAAATCGAAGATGCAGAAAATATTCTGAAAAATGACCCAAAAGAAAAAGCAGAACATTACACGGTTGTCGATTTGTTGAGAAATGATTTGAGCATGGTTGCGGACAATGTTCAGGTTAAAGAATTTCAAAGAATCGATTATATCCAAACGAAGCAGAAAAATCTCTTGGCAATGAGTTCCGAAATCGAAGGCTTAATCAAACCAGAATATCGGAATAAAATTGGAACAATTCTTCAAAAGTTATTGCCCGCAGGTTCTATTCTTGGTGCACCAAAACCTAAAACCTTGGAAATTATTTTGGAAGCCGAACAATATGAAAGAGGATTTTATACAGGAATTGCGGGTTATTTTGACGGAAAAAATCTGGATTCCTGCGTAATGATACGTTTTATTGAAAAAGAGAACGAGAAACTGTTTTTCAAAAGCGGAGGTGGAATTACCCATCAAAGTGACCTTTTCAGCGAATATGAAGAAATGAAAAACAAAATCTATGTCCCGATTTATTGAAAGTATCAAAGTTGAAGACCAGAATATTTTCCTGAAAGAACTTCATCAGAAAAGGATGAACGACACTTTTTCGAATTTCGGAAAAGTATGCAAAATTGATATTTACAGTTTATTCCTCAATCTGGAACACCATGAAGACGGGCTTTACAAATTCCGAATCGAATATGATCTGGAAAACAATTTCAAAACACAGATTATTCCTCATGCGATTTCAGAATTAGATGATTTTGAATTGGTTATTGATAATGAAATCAATTACAGCTTTAAGTCTGCAGACAGAACTCAGTTACAAAAACTGAAAGATAAAAGTCACGCAGATGAAGTCATTATTGTGAAAAATAACCAGATTACAGACACTTCGTATTCCAATCTTTTGTTCCTTAAAGATAAAACTTGGTTCACACCGAAAAGTTATCTTCTGAATGGCGTGATGAGACAAAATCTTTTACAATTAAAAGAAATCAAAGAAACAGAAATCACACTAGATAATATCAAAGATTTCACGCATTTTCAGTTGATCAATGCATTGAATGACTTCGATGATATGTTTATTTATCCGATTGAAAAAATCATTAATCTTCCGAAAGAAGAATCTGATTTGGAATTTTAAACTTAGAATCTCGCTGATTTTGCTGATCTTCTAAAATCTGCGTAATCCGCTAAATCTACGAGAGAAATAATTTATTTCAATTCCGCAAAATACTGCTTCAAAATATCCGCATTATTAGATTCCGAAGTCATGACTTCCAGGATTTTCGGTTTTGAATCCGGCTTGAAATAATTGGGTAAAACGCGGTCAAGAGAAATCTCATCTTCAACTCGGGTATAATCAAATCCAAAATTCTTTGCTAATAATTCTGCATTTCTGTGATGTTGAGTGGCGATAAATTCGTCCAAAGCATTAGTTCCGCTTGGTCCAGGAATGATTTTGAAAATATTGCCTTCCCCATTGTTGAAAATCACAATTCTCGTATAAGGTGGAATATACTGATTCCAAAGTCCGTTGATATCATAGAAAAACGATAAATCGCCGGTAATCAGAATCGTTGGTTCATCCTCCATCATTGCAAATCCCATCGCAGTAGAAGTACAACCGTCGATGCCGCTGGTTCCGCGGTTGCAGTACACATCATATTTCTGATATTCAAATAATTGCGCATATCGGATTGCCGAAGAATTAGAGAAATGAACTCTGTAATTTTCAGGAATATGATTGGATAATTGATTGAAAAGATAAAAGTCTGAAAAAGGTGCTTTGTTGAGATATTCTTCGTGCTTTGCATCTTTTTTATCTTTCAGAACATCCCAAAGGTTGAAATAAGCTCTGGGTTCCAGATTGATAGATTTCAATAATTTAGAAAAGAAGACTTCTGGTTTTGTTTCAATCTTTTGACTCAGAACAAAGTATGTATCAGGCTGCCAATATTCATCAATATGCCAATGCTGCTTTGGTTTGGCTTTTCTTAGGAATTGCTTCACTCTTTTGGAAACCACATTCTGCCCGATGGTAATTAACAAATCCGGCGCGTAAGTATGATAATCTTCCTCAGAAAAATCAGTAATGTAACGGTCGATATGAGCGAAAAATTTGTCGTGCTGAAGATTGGAATTCATTTCCGTCAAAACAACAACGGTGTGATTTTTAACCAATTGGGAAAGTTGAGCTTCCAGTTCCGGATTAGGCGCCAACGTTCCTGTCAAAATCATAATTCTCTTGGAAGTATGCCAGTCCGCAATCAAATGAGATGGAACATCATAATTCTTTTTCTGAATTGTTTTCTCAACAGCTGGCATTACAGGCAATTCTTCCAACAAATTGTAAAGTGGTTCTGTCAAAGGAATGTTGATATGAACCGGTCCGCTTTTTTCGATACAAAGCTCAACCGCTTTTTTAATGGTTTCGAAATTATAATCATCTGCGCCGTCTTTTTCATCTTCCAATAATTCGAAATCGCCGTAAGAATGCTGCTGGAAAATATTTTTTTGACGAATGGTTTGCCCGTCAAAAATATCAACAAAATCAGCAGGTCGGTCTGCTGTCAATACCAAAAGCGGGACATTCTGATAAAATGCTTCTACAACCGCTGGATAATAATTAGCTGCAGCTGAACCGCTTGTACACGTAATAGCAACAGGTTTTTTAATAGATTTTGAAATTCCTAAACCTACAAAAGCCGCCGTTCTTTCGTCCACAATACTGTAACATTGGAACGCATCAATCTCAGAAAAATGAATCGCCAAAGGTGCGTTTCTGGAACCTGGAGAAATGATGATTTTATCGATGCCGTATTGTTCAAGAATATGTGCGAGAATCTGGATGCTGCGTTTTGCTGAATATTGCTTCATTTGGGAAAATTACTGAGAAATAAATCAGTTTGCAAATTTAATTAAAAGACTTGTTTTATTTTATCGCAAAGGCGGAAAAATGTAAACAACTTGCTGTTTCAAGCCGCAAATATTGTATTCTGATTTTAATTTTGCGACTTTTTAACGAATTACAATTAAGAATAATTTGTGACTTTGCGATAAAAATACTAAAACAATCGCAATTGTTGCGTTCTGCTTCCTGTAAAATGTTCAGTTGTCAAAACTGCTCTTTCACGATTATTAAAAAATTTCTTCTTTCCGATTTCAAAGGTTTTATGAATCATTTCTGCAATATTGCCTTCGCCTTGATAACGCTGGAAAAATCGCTTTTCGCCCAGATTTCCACCACGCATTGAGCGGATGAGATTCAGGACTTTGTCTTTTCTGTCGGGAAAATGTGCTTCCAGCCATTGAACGAAAACCGGTTCAACAGTGTCATTCAGTCTGACAAGAGTATAACCGCAACTTTTTGCGCCGGCTTCGGAAACAGATTTCATTATAAAAAGGCTTTCGTCACTTGTCAATCCCGGAATCACAGGTGCAATCATCACATTCACGGGAATATTTTTCCCGGATAAAACTTCAATCGCTTTCAGTTTATTTTTTGCTGTAGAAGTTCTCGGTTCCATCACACGTCGCAAATCTTCATTAAGTGTCGGGATGCTCATATTCACCGAAATCAGGTTTTTCTCTGCCATTTTTTCAAGAATATCAAGATCTCTCAAAATCAAAGCGTTTTTGGTGATGATGGAAACCGGATGCCTGTAATCCAAACAAACCTGAAGCAGTTTTCGGGTAATTTCAAACTGCCTTTCAATCGGTTGATAACAATCGGTATTTCCTGAAAGCATAATTGGTTTCGGAACGTAAGATTTCTTCTGAAAGGTTTTTTCCAAAAGTTGCGGTGCATTTTTCTTGACCATCAATTTTCTTTCAAAATCGATTCCTGCGCTATAACCCCAAAATTCGTGGGTCGGTCTTGCAAAACAGTATGAACACCCGTGTTCGCAGCCTTGATAGGGATTCATCGAATAATCCATAGAGAGGTCCGGACTTTTGATGACGTTGATAATCGTTTTCGGAAAAACTTCCGTAACCTGGGTCTTTATTTTGTCCAATTCATAATCTTCAGGCTCGAAAGTATATCTGTCGAAGCGGTTGATGACATTACGCTGTGCACCTTGACCTTTTGGAATTAAATCTGACATAAGTTGATGAAAATTAACGCAAAGGCACAAAGAATAGTTATTAAAAAATCGTTTTAAGTCGCAAAGCTTTGCGACTTAAATAAGTTAATAAGGAAATAAACTTTCCGCCTTTGCGATAAAAATGATTGGAATTGTTGTTTCAAAATTATCACTTGAAAAATAAAAACTCTCTTAAAATTCCGGAAAGTTTTCCACAAAAAAATCCGGCTCATAAGAACCGGAAATTTGTATAATATAAATAGTGTTGGTGTTAAAGGAAAGCGTCCAATTCTACACCGTCATTCGGGTTTGCATACGCTTTTCTAGGTGTGCCGAATAACAAATGATGGTCAGAATAATCGCTGTTATAGATTTTGTTTTTAAAATATTTCCTTACCGCTATAGCGCTCAGGACTGCGGCTGTACCAAATAATCCTGCAAATATTATTTCGATATTTCTCTTCATATCAATATTAATTTCCATTCTCAAAAGCAAATAGTGTTCCCTTTTGTTTTCAACAAAATGACATTTTTTACAATTCAGTCGGTTTTTTCTACAGTTCGGTCAATATTAATTGCTTAACTTCTGATATTGAAATAATTTTGAACCAAGAAATTAAGAAATGAAAAGAAAAAATATCATATCACTGTTTTGGGTCGGTTTCGGCGTTAATCTTTTTTTCTTCATCGTGGACACTGATGAGAAAACAGTGGAGAACTTTTTCTATGGACTTTTAGTTTGTCTGATGTACTCATTATTCATCGGAATCAGTAATGGATTGACCAACGAGTTTTTGAACAAAAAATTCCCTTGGGCGGAACAAACCAGAACTCGAACCATTTTTGGAATCATTGCTTTGGTTATTGTGAATGTTGTAGTAAGCTATTTATGTGGTTATCTCAATTTTGTAGTGATTCAGAAAACGGCGACAACGGAAGCTTTCTTCTCTGGAAAATATAACTTTATCAATTGGTTCACCATTAATATTGCTTTGATGATTTCGGCTTTCCTTCACGCTAAAGGTTTTATGGAGGAACTGAAAAAGAACACCAAAAAAGAAGTTGTAGAACAGAAACTGATTGCCAAATCTGCCAACGCCCAATTCGAATCGTTAAAGAATCAGTTGGACCCACATTTTCTTTTTAATTCTTTGAATGTCTTAACGGCTTTGATTGATGAAAACCCGGAACAGGCGCAGAAATTCACGACATCGATGTCAAAGATTTATCGTTATGTTCTCGAACAGAAAGACAAAGAAATGGTCAAAGTGGAGGACGAGATAGAATTTGCTAAAATCTATTGCAACCTTTTGAAAACCAGATTTGAAGACAGCGTGAATTTTACTTTTGACGTCAATAATGATGATTTACAAAAATTTGTAGTTCCACTTTCCTTACAATTATTATTAGAAAACTGCATCAAACATAATTTCGCAACCTCATCAAAATCATTGAATATCAGAATCTTTACAGAAGGAAAGTTCCTCTGCATCGAGAATAATCTCCAAGTGAGAGAGCAACTTAAAGAAAGCGCAGGAATCGGTTTAGCCAACATCGTTCAGCGTTATGCACTACTTACTAAACAAAATGTATTCATAGAAAAATCAGAACAAACTTTTAAAGTCAAAATACCAATATTAATCGAAAAAAATTCTCAGACAATGGCAACTTATACTTCAGAAACTACAGAAAATGTCGCTTACGAAAGAGCGGTAAAAAGAGTAAAAGAACTGAAAGGATTCTACGGAAACTTAATCTCTTATTGCGTCGTGATTCCTTTTTTAGTAATCATCAATCTATTGACTTCGCCTGAACAAATTTGGTTTTACTGGCCAATGTTAGGCTGGGGAATCGGACTTCTGGCGCACGGAATGACCGTCTTCGCCATCGGTAAAAATTGGGAAGAAAAGAAGATTCGTGAAATAATGAATAATCAAAAATCAATTTAAAAATCAATAGCAATGGAACATATTAATAAAGACAATCCACGTTATGCAATGGCTGTGGAAAGAGTACAAAAAATCAAAAAATTCTATACCGGAATTCTGGTTTTCGCAATCGTATTTATGGTTGTTTACGGCGTCAGATTTTTCAAAAACGGATTTCCGCAGAACCTTGGTGAGATGCACTTATCGTGGATTTTTATCATCTGGGGATTGATTCTGGCCATCAAAGGTGCAAAACTGTTTTTGTTCAACTCCGATTGGGAAAATGATATGATTAACAAAGAAATCAAAAAACAAAACAATGGAAATTATTAACGATAAAAACGATATCCAATATCGTGAAGCCGTAAGAAAAGTAAAACGTCTGAAAAGCTTTTACACCCATTTGACAATCTATGTTTTGGTGAATCTATTTCTTATTTTTGCCAACTGGAGCGAAATTCGTGATGAACATAGCATTTGGAGTTGGCAGATTTGGGCAGTTCCGGTTTTTTGGGGAATCGGATTGATAGCGCAAGCTATAGGAGTTTTCTGTCCGGGTTTCTTCTTCGGAAAAGATTGGGAAGACAAGAAAATCAAGGAATTGACAGAGAAATATAAATAAAATGATACAGATATTTTTTTATATTCTAATGGGAGCTTGGCTTTTTACCGAGGTCTTTTATAAAAGCCAAATGTCATCCAATAATTCTGACCAAAAAGGTAAAGACAAGTCTTCCCTCAGCTTGCTTTGGATTGTTATTATCTCATCCATATCGTTATCAATTTTTGTTTCATATATTCATTTTGAAGATTTTAATTTGATGATGACAACACAAAACTGGATAATCTATCTCGGGTTGGTTGTATTGTTTATCGGGATTTTGACAAGGTTTTTAATCATAAAATCTCTTGGCAAATATTTTACTGTGGATGTGACTATCCGTCAAGGCCATAAAATAAAAAAAGACGGGATTTATAGTGTTTTGCGACATCCTTCTTACGCGGCTTCTCTTCTCACGTTTCTAGGTTTAGGTTTATTTTTAAACAATTGGCTTGCATTATTTATAGCATTTATTCCACCATTTTTAGCATTTTTGTATAGAATTAAAATTGAAGAAAAAGCCCTTACAGAACAATTTGGACAGGATTATCTCGATTATAAAAAATCAACCAAAAAATTAATTCCCTACATTTATTAAGAAACTATGAAAATTAGAACGATAATCATTGAAGACGAAAAACCAGCGGTCAGAAGGCTGGAAAAATTATTAAGCCTATTTCCTGATTTAGAATTAGTTGCGAGCCTCAATTCTGTGGAAGAAGCAGTTGATTGGTTTCAGGAAAATGAACATCCACAGCTGATTTTTTCAGACATCGTTTTAGGCGACGGATTATCGTTTGATATTTTTGATAAAGTTTCAACCAAAGCTTTCATCATTTACACAACCGCTTTTGACCAGTACACCTTAAAGGCTTTCAAACTGAACAGCATCGATTATCTCCTGAAACCGATTGAAGAAGAAGACTTGGCTAAAGCCATTGAGAAATTCAAATCATTTTTGCCGGAAGAAGGTTTGGTTAATTCTCAGGAAATCAGACAGATTGTTCGAAAAGAAAAATCAACGCTTTCCAGAATTTTGGTCAAAATCGGTTACAATCTGAAAGTGGTTTCCATCAACGAAGTCAGTTGTTTCTACAGCGAAAATAAAATTGTTTACTTGCAAACTAAAGAACGGAATTTCCCAACAGATTTCACTTTGGACGAATTGGAAAATGTCTTGGACAACACTAAATTTTTCCGCGTCAACAGACAATTTATCATCAGTTCAGATTACATCAAAAACATCCACACTTCTCCGAATTATAAGGTTGATCTAGACTTCCAACCGAATGAAGAGATTACGGTGAGCAGAGAACGTGTGAAGGATTTCAAGGATTGGCTGGCAGGGAATTAGAAAAATCACTTGATTTTATAAAGCCTTACATCTTGCATTGATAACATCTTTTACCCAACTTCCTCCAGGCTAGAACTAATTGCTGTGTATTAAAACTAAAATTCCCTCGTAAAAACGAAGGAATTTTGTGAAGATGAAAGTCTTTTTTATTTCTGACTCAGGAAATATTCTGCTTCAGCTTTTCCCCATTTTGGGTCGAGAAACGTTTTTGATTTGTAAGCATTGAACTGCTCAATGGCTTTTTTGAATAATTCAATTCCCTTTTCTTTGCTGCCACCGAACTGTTCTGGTGTGAAGTAAGCATCTTCTGCCTGTAAAACTGTGATTCTAGGATTATTAGGATCTAGTTCTTGAGCTTTTGCCAAAGCTTGTTGAGCAATTGGCGCTTCACTCATATATCTGGACATCGGGTCTGCCATCATTCTGAGCCCGCTTGTCATTTTTTTCAGGATGAAGAGTTCCGCATTATTCGGACTGAGCGCTTCTGCTTTTGCGATATATTTGTCTGCTTCATCTGCAGCCGTATCTAAGCCGGATTTATCCCCGCTACGCATCAGGATTCTCCCTTTTTGGATGGTTGCAAAGGCAGCATAATAATACGGAAGCCAATTGTTTGCCTCTTTCGTTCCGATTCTGTCAAAATCGTTGGCTAAAGCTGTGAATTCGTCTGGTGTTTTGTGGTCTTCTACTTTAGCGATTTTCTCTGTCATTGCTTTTTCAAAAGCTGTTTGTGCAAATGTGATTGTACTTACAAAAAGTAATGCTGCTGTTAAGATTAGATTTTTCATTTGGATATTTTTTAATTGTTTATTTTAAATTTCTGATTCAAAGATAGAATGAGTTTTTGTTCATTTAAATTTTATTCTACCGAGTTGTTGTTTTTAATGACTGAATTGTAACTTTAATTAAGTTTTCAACCACAAAAGTCACAAAGATTAATATTGATTTGATTACTCTATGTTGAATTTTTAAAGTTCAAATAAGTTGACTGATTTAAAATCAAACTTTTGTGCCTTTTGTGGTTTTAAATCATTTACAAATTATTATTAATCGCATCATTCGTTTTATCAACCCCGAAACTTACAAATACGCCTACAAAAGCAAACGTATTAACCGGAGGTCTAACGGCTGTTCTACTGTTTCCGTCTGCAGAATAATTATAGCCGTAAATATTTTTATTTCCAAGAATATTATTAATACTCAAGACAAATACAGTGAATGACTTTGAATCTTTCTTCCCAACACTTGGAACATAATTGATACTGAAATTCAGCCCGCTGTAATCCTTCAGCTTTCCTTGGTGACGAACGATATTCTCTCCGTTTTTTGAAACCAAATCATAATAAGGACGCCCTTTGGAATAAGTATATGACAAATTAAATCCTGTTTTCCAGTCCATCACAAATTTCTTAGCAACGGCATTGAATGTATGTTTTGAAGCAAAATTCGGTGCTAAACTAAAAGGATAGTTTAAGAAATCTCTTTTAGAATCCAGGTAGGAATAGGTCAGCCAATAATCGATGTCTTTGAAGGTTTTTTTATCTCGCCAGAATAACTCGATTCCTTTTGCAAAGCCTTTACCATTATTGATATTGGCAATTTGATAATATTGATTTTGATTACTGGTCATTAAGCTATCTGAGATATAAGATTTTGTTTTAATAAGACTTTTATAATTTTTATAAAACGCTTCGAATCTTAGACTTCTTCCATCAGAATTTTTCTGAACCTGAAAAATATAATGGTCGGCCCTCTGGAAATCAAAATTCTTGCTGTAAAGATATTTGCTTTCGGGATTCTGATAGAAGATCCCGTAAGCGAAAGATGTTGTCCAGTCTTTGGAAATCCTATAAGCTAAAGCTGCTCTCGGAGAGAAATTCCATTTATCCAGATAAGAAGAATGTTCTGTTCTTGCTCCAATTTTTGCAGTTAAATTATTAGTAAAAATCAAATCGGTTTCCGCAAAAGCAGACGAAATCAAATCTTTATAATCTCTTTCAAAAGTTCCATATTTCATTGTTTCATCAGCATTATTTAATTCAAAACCTCCTCTCACAATGCTTGCTCTGTTGATTTTTCTTTCGATAACAGCCTTTGCATTGATATAATTGGATTGGTTGTTAATTGGTGTATTAGATTGCTCAACATTATCTTTAAAAGTTGCAAAATTCAAATCGTTAGAATTGTAAGTATAAGATGTTCCGATATTCAAAAGATACTTTCCGAATTTCTCTTTGTAAGACAAATTGTGATACATATTCTGGCCTTTCAGACTGACCATATTTTTGTCAGAATCTTCTTCCAAACTTTCGGAACCGACTGCCATTTTATTCTCATCCACACTTCCGTAATATTTGATGAAACCGCCTTTTTTAGTTTTAATTCTGAAGTTTCCATCGAATCCATAACCCTGAGGATATTTGTCAAAATCTGTATTGAAATTGAATAGTTTTCCCATCAATCCAAGATTAGAATAACCACCCGCAACACCCCAGGAAGCTGTTTTCTTCTGATTTAGTTTCTGATAATTCGCACTTAGAAAAATCGGGGAAACACTGAAATCAAACGACGTTGTATCCGGCAAATCCACACTTTCCAAAATCAGAACAGAAGACAACGCCTGTCCATAAACTGCTGAATAGCCACCGCTTGAAAACACATTACCTTTAAATAACGATGTATTGAAACGGTCTCTACCAGCAATTCCCGGAACCGAATTGGTAAAATAATTATTGACCAGATTGCCGTCCATAAAGATTTTAGTTTCCGCTCCGGTTCCACCTCGTACAAATAAACCTTCACTCTCTCCTACTTTCTGAACACCCGGCAAATAGCCTAAAGCTGAGGAAATCTGTCCATTAGCGCCGGCTGTTGTATAAACATCCAAAGGTGTCAGTAATGCTGTCGCACGTTTTTTATCGCTGGCTTCTATGCTTCCTGCAGTAATCACGACTGCATTGATTTCGCTGATTTGCTCCTTTAGATTAGCATTCATTGCAATATCTTTTCCCTCGATTTTCACAGGTAGTTCAACCTCATCATAATCTTTTCCGTAAAATACCAAAGTCTTATCTCCTGTTTCTGTGGTTGTGAAAGAATAGTTTCCATTAGCATCAGTAGTTGCACCGTCATACGTATCTTTAAGCGTAACGCTGATGTCTTTCAATGCTTTGTTCTTATAAGTGACTTTTCCAGAAATGGTAATCTGTGACCAGATGCTAATACCAACCAAAAGAAAAAAAAGTGTGAAAATTCTGCTTTGAGTTTTCATAATGTTAATTTTGATTCAAAGATATTTTAGCCGAGGATAATAGTAAATTAATTATGACCGAACCGTAGATATTGCTAACCGAATCGTAGATGTTTCACGTAAAACAATTCTTCATCATATTGGCTTTAAATTTGTTATATCGACAATTAACAAATAAACTATCTTATGAAAAACTTATTACTAATTGGAATCGCCGGCTTAATGCTGGCTTCCTGCAAAACAGTTTCTAAACAATACACCGTTCGTCCAAAATCTCATACCGAGACTCAGGGAACTGCAACATTTACTCAAAAAAAAGGAGAAGTTACGATGGATCTGAGCGTATTCAAACTCAAACCGGGAATGCACGCTGTTCATATCCACGAGTTTGGAAACTGCAGTGCAACAGACGCTTCATCTGCTGGCGGACATTGGAATCCTTCCAAAGACGACCACGGCAAATGGGAATCTGACCATTTCCATATGGGCGATATCGGCAATCTTGATGCGGATAAAAACGGACAGGCACAACTAATTTTCACTACTGATAAATGGTGTCTTGGATGTGATGACCCGATGAAAAATATTATTGGAAAATCGGTCGTTATCCACGCCGGAGTAGATGATTTTCATACGCAACCTACTGGAAATGCGGGCGGAAGAGTCGGATGTGTTGAGATAAAATAAGTGAGGCTTTTGAGAAAATGGACTGATAGATAAAAGATTATGAACAGAAAGTCCTTTTTCTTTTTGTCTATTATCTTTTAGTCTGAAAAACTATATTTCAAAACTTTGGAAAGCATCAATAATGTGGTGTATTTCCAAAGTTTTTTGTTGGTTAGGAAGGACTGAAACAATATCAAATCTCACTTCTTTATTAATATTATTTTCTTCAATGAAATAATTAGAAGCTGATATTAACAATTTGATTTTCTTTTTGCTAACCGCTTCCTGAGGTTCAATAAAAACGTCTGTATGCCTGGCTTTGACTTCAACAATAACGATTTGATTTTCTGTTTCAGCAATGATATCAACTTCGGCTTTCAGGTAACGGAAATTGCGCGCCAGAATCTTATATTGATTCTTGACTAAAAAATCAACAGCTAAATCTTCAGCTATTTTTCCAAAGTCATTGTGGTCAGCCATCCTAGATTATGATTAATAAAACTCAACAGTTACTTTTTTATCAACTTTTAGTTTGATTTCTGAACCAATGATTAAAGGTCTGTTGTCAAAAATATGCCCATTTGGAAAGCCAAAAACTGTTGGAAAATCATATTTCGAAATTCTATCCGCAATCAATTGATAAGTGAAGGAATCGAAGGATTCTTCGTAATCTTTGTTTTCACTTTCCTTACCCATATTGGTCATTCCTCCAACGATTAATCCTTTGATTTTGGTAAAAACTCCGGCTAATTCCAAGCTCATTATCATCCGGTCTAAGGCGTAGAAATTTTCACCAATATCTTCTATGAATAAAATTTTATCTGTAAAATCAAAAGAATATTTAGTTCCCAAAAGCGCATAAACCAAAGCGAGATTACCACCAATCAAAATTCCGGAGGTCTCTCCTACTCTATTGTTAGGATTTGAATCGATTTTATAATTGAGTTTTTTACCTTTCAGAATATCAAAAATCAATTCGTAACTTTCTTCTGTAACCCCAAAACTCGATGTTTTAATCGTTTGTCCATGGATAGATGCGAAACCTTTTTTCAACAGATAACCTTGAATCACCGTATTATCAGAATAACCAATATACCATTTAGGATTTTTCCTGAATTCTGTCAATTTTAACTCCTGCAAAAGATGCTGACAACCATAACCACCTCTCGAAGCCCATACTGCAGAAATCTCTTTATCATTTAAAGCCCAATTAATGTCATTTATTCGTTGTTTTTCTGTTCCGGCATATGAATAGCCATTTTGGTATTTTGTATAGAGATTTTCGCCTAAAACAGGTTCATAACCTTTGGTCTTGATTAATTCCAAAGTTTTGTCCAATTGTGGAATCTCGACAGAACCTGCCGGGGAAATGATGGCTATTTTGTCTCCTTTTTTTAGGGATTTTGGAAAAGTTGTATTTTGCATTTGTGTTGCTTATTTGAATATAGCAATGATAACAATTTTAACGCAAAGCTCGCTATGTTTTTCTTCCTAATTAAAAATATTTTAAGATTCACAAAGGCGCTTCGCTCATAAAAGTCAAGATTGACTTCTTCGAACCACTCCGTTAGGTTTCCTGCGAAATCACAATATTATGTTTAGGTTACTGGTATTTATGTGGAATCTGCAACCGACTTGAGAGGTTGAGCCCTTCGACAAACTCAGGATAAACTACAGGCGGATTAAGCTACCCAAATTTAATTATCTTTTCTTCGGTTGTTGCTTCTCTGCCTTTTCTAATTTTTCGTCGAACTTATTGAATTTTTTAAAGCTTTGAAGGAAAATAAAGAAGCTGAATAACACCAAAATACAACCAACTGCTTTTCGGATCTTGTTGGCAACTCGTTGATTCAGTTTGTCGTGGAATTGCTTTGCTAAAAGGATTTTGGAAAGGTCGATAAGAAGATAAGTTCCAATCACAATCCCAATATAAAGTATAAAATCCTGTACTTTTGGATAGGCATTACGGACAGAAACTACGGTTACTAGCCAGAAAAGGACAACGCCAATATTCAATAAATTGAGTAAAAATCCGTTCAAGAATGTTTTGAAATAATTTTGGTCGATGAGTTTTTCTTCGCCTTCAATGTGCATTTTGGTTCTGGAAAGCAACATATAAATGGCATAAATCAAAATTAAAAATGCTGAAATCCGATAAAATCCGGGATGTTTATCTATCAAACTGACCAGGTCTGCACTGGCATAATAACTGACCAGAATACAAAGAAGGTCAGCCGAAACTACGCCAATATCCAAGGCAATGGCGTGTCTTGGACCGCGGGAAAAACTGGTTTCTATCAGTAAGAAAAAAATAGGTCCTATAAAGACCAAACTTAGCATTATTCCTAATCCGACAGCGTATAAAATGAGTTCGAGCATTATTATTTTTTTGTAAAAAGTATAATGTATCTTGTAATAAGACAAAAGCAAAAATACATTTTACTTTTTAAATACCGCAAATAAGTAGAAACTAGATATTAGACTTTAGATATTCCATGGATTATTAGAATTTAAAAAACTAATCTTCTTTCGAAAATTCATACTTTTTCAAAACTCTTAGTCCAAATAATCCTTTTGAAAATGTGTAAGTTACAATGTTATTCTTTTCTATTTTCTTATAATCTGCAAATGTCTTAAAGAAAAAATAATCATCATATTTTCTCGTATTCAATTTTATTGTTGTAGAAATTACCTTTTTTCGTGGATTACTTCTTGTGTCTGAAGAAGTAAGTGTATAATCAAACTTATATTTTTCTACTTCTTCTTTTCCTGAAAATGTAAAATTAATGAAGAAAAAAACATTGAAAATAAATGGCAATATTACCAGCAAATAAAAACAAATATTTTTTATAAATCTCTGAAAATCAAAATATTTATATACAAAATATCCTAAAATTATAAATGCTGATAATAGTCCTAATATCTCTATAATTGAAAGTTGTGTATTAACTACATAATTGAAAAACAAATAGATATTAATAAAAATCAATAAGACCTTACCGATATCTTTATAATAATCTATTTTGTATCGTTTCATTTACTCAACAATCTTAAAATCAAGTTGCTTTGCAATCAAATTTGCTTTTACAACCTTTATTTTTACCTCGTCTCCAAGCTGATAAGTATTGCCAGTTCTGGAACCTACAATCGCATAATTCTTCGCATCCAGAGAATAAGAATCATCCACCAAATCGCGCAATTTTATCATTCCTTCTGCTCCATTTTCAGGAATTTCCACCCAGAAACCATACTCTGCAACTCCGGAAATAACGCCTGAGAAAACTTCTCCAACGTGGTCTTCCATAAATTTGACCTGCATAAATTTGATGCTTTCTCTTTCCGCTTCAGAAGCTAATCTTTCCATTGCTGAACAATGTTTTGCCTTTTCTTCCACTTCATCTTTATTTGGCGATTTTCCACCGTCAAGATAATGTTGTAACAATCTGTGCGCAATCAAATCCGGATAACGGCGAATTGGCGATGTGAAATGCGAATAATATTCGAAGCCAAGTCCGTAATGCCCAATCGGATCTGTGGAATAAACGGCTTTACTCATACTTCTCATTGCCAAAGTTTCGATCATATTTTCTTCACCTTTTCCTTTGACATCGCTCAATAATTTATTCAAAGATTCAGCAACTTTTTGAGTATTTGCTAAATCCATTTTGTAACCGAAAGTTCCTACAAAATCTCGTAAAGCCGTCAATTTTGCTGGGTCCGGGTCATCGTGAATTCTGTAAATAAAAGTATTTCCTGTTGGTTCATTTCTTTTATTTAATGAGATGAATTCCGAAACTTTTTTATTGGCCAAAAGCATAAATTCCTCAATCAAATGGTTAGAATCTTTGCTGACTTTGAAATAAACGCCAATCGGTTTGTTGTTTTCATCCAAATTGAATCTTACCTCGCTCCTATCAAAAGTAATCGCACCATTTCTGATACGTTCCGCCCTCATTATTTTGGCTAATTTGTCCAATTGAAGAATTTCCTCAACCAAATCGCCTTCACCAGTTTCGATTCTTTCCTGAGCTTCTTCGTAAGCAAATCTTCTATCCGAATGGATAACTGTTCTACCAAACCATTGCTTATGGATTTTTGCATCCTCATCCAGTTCAAAAACAGCTGAGAATGTGAATTTATCTTCATTTGGTCGTAGTGAACAAACATCATTACTCAAAACTTCCGGAAGCATTGGCACTACTCTATCAACCAGATAAACCGAAGTTGCTCTCGCATAAGCTTCATCGTCCAAAATAGTCCCAGGTTTCACATAATGAGAAACGTCCGCAATATGAACACCAATTTCCCAAAGTCCATTTTCTAATTTTCTGATAGACAAAGCATCATCAAAATCTTTAGCATCTTTTGGGTCAATCGTAAATGTCAGAATATCACGCATATCCCAGCGTTTCGCCACTTCATCTGCATTGATACTTCTGTCGATTTGGTCTGCATCGTGTTCTACTTCTGGTGGGAAATTGTAAGGCAAACCATATTCTGCCAAAATCGAATGGATTTCTGTTTCGTGGTCGCCTGGAGCACCAAGAACAGTTGTGATTTCACCTTCCGGATTCTTGCTTCCCGGTTTCCATTCCAGCATTTTAACGATGACTTTATCGCCGTCTTCTGCGCCATTGAAATGGTTTTTGGAAATAAAAATATCGGTATTAAGTTTCTTCTTATCCAAAACTACAAATCCGAAATCTTTCTCCGCAATTTTCTGGAAAGTTCCAACAAAAACTTCTTTTGCTCTTTCCAGAACTTCTACCACCGAACCTTCCAGCTTTTTACCTTTAAAATTATAAGTTACAATCAGGACTTTATCTCCTTGTAATGCATCTTTTACGTTTTTCTGATGGATGAAGATATCATCATTGATTCCATCAACCTTTACATAAGCATTTCCGGATTGGTTAAAATCGATGACACCAGTCAGAGCACCTTCTATATTAAGGTTGACAATATATTTTCCTTTCTCGGTTTCCTTAATTTTTTGACTTGCCAAGAGTCTGTGAAGCGCCTGAATTACAAGCTCTCTTTGTCTTGGATTTTTGTAATCTATTCCTTCCGCAATTTGTTTATAATTGTAGATTTTGGAAGTTTTTTTGCTCATAAAACGAAGAATTGTTCTTCCCAAATCGAGAAGTTTCTGTTCGTTTTTATGACTTATATTCTTTTTGTTTTTCATTGTTTAAAATTTAAAATTCATCTTCATTTATGTCCAACAACAACAATCCCAAATAGGATTTAATTTTTATTAAAGATAAAATAAAATAGGGGAGTTTTGGAAACCTTTGTATTAATTTATGGTTTCGTGAGAAAGAACTTTCTCTGTGAAATGCATTGCAAAGATACAACTTTAATAATAATTGGATTTTTTTCATCTTAATTCAAATAAAAAAGACTTACAAAATTGTAAGTCTCTCTATATCTAGCAGAATGCGATTTTATCAACTCGGTTCTGATGTCTTCCACCTTCAAAATCCGTTGTCAGGAATTTATCTACAATCTCAAATGCCAATTCTTTTGAAATGAATCTCGCTGGAATAGAAATCATATTGGCATCATTATGTTGTCTAGCAAGAGAAGCGATTTCCGGCATCCAACACAATGCACAACGGATTTTCTGATGTTTATTAGCAGTGATTTGAACACCGTTTCCACTTCCACAAATCAAGATTCCCAATTCGTTTTCTCCGTTTTCTATTGAACTTGCGGCAGGATGTACGTAATCCGGGTAATCTACAGAATCAGCAGAGTAGGTTCCGTAATCCTTGATTTCAACTTTTCCTTCCAAGTATTTTTTTATCAGTTCTTTATACTCAAAACCTGCGTGATCTGCGGCTATTGCTATCTTTTTCATTTTAAATTATCATTTTTTACTTTTAACAATATAAATTTACTACATATTTTGTAATTGTTGGTATGATATTTTAATATAATTGATAATAATATTTAATAATAAGTGATTATATATCAACATAATTTATATTATAATATTTAAACATCAAATAAATTTTGATATTATTAATGAATAGATAATACATTGTTAGAAATTGTTAGAAAACCTGTTGATAACTTCTATTAAATAATTCTTTTAATCTTAATTTAATTTTCGTAATGCAAGTTTCATCAGAAAAAACAATTCATATTTTCAAAAAACTTTTTGTTGAGATTCGTTGGTTTTATCCGCAAAAATATTTCTAATAAAGAGCCGATTTCAGAATTACAAACATTTGTTAATAACAATGATAATATTTTGATAATCAATATTAAATCAATGTTAACAACCTACTCATTACTCCATATTTTCTGTGGTAAAATAATCATCTTAAAGTTTTCCCCATAATACCGAACTACAACAATAGACTACAATATTTATTTTTATTAAAAAGAAAAAGAAGTTGTTTATGATTGTAAAATAAGTTTGTGGATTTCTTTTCGGAATTAAATTTTCAAAAGGGAAGAATAAGTTTTAAATTTGTGAAACAAAGAGAGGAGAACTTTTGAATCTCTATTTAAAAACCTTAAATAAAAATTTAATGAAGACAATAAAAGATTTCGATTTTAAAAATAAGAAAGCTTTGGTGAGAGTTGATTTCAACGTGCCTCAGGATGAAAATCTTAAAGTAACAGATAATACAAGGATTACTGCAGTGAAACCTACTGTAGATAAAATTTTGTCTGATGGTGGTTCTGTCATATTAATGACACATCTTGGAAGACCAAAAGGCGAAGTAAATGATAAATATTCTCTTAAGCACGTTTTAAGCGAAGTTTCTAATGTTCTTGGTCAAGAAGTTAAGTTTGTGGAGGAATCGGTAGGAGAGAAGGCAGAAGAGGCTGCTAACGCTCTGCAACCAGGAGAAATCTTATTATTGGAAAATCTGCGTTTTCATAGTGAAGAAGAAAATGGTGATGAGTCTTTTGCTGAGCAACTTTCAAAATTAGGTGATGCTTATGTCAATGATGCATTTGGAACTGCACACAGAGCACATGCTTCTACAGCTGTAATTGCTCAATTCTTTCCTTCTACTAAATTTTTCGGTTTACTAATGGAAAAAGAACTTGTAGCGATTGATAAAGTTCTGAAATCTGGTGAAAAACCTGTAACCGCGATACTTGGAGGTTCTAAAGTTTCCACAAAAATCACCATTATAGAAAATATCCTTCCTGCAGTTGACAATTTAATTATTGGAGGAGGAATGTCTTTTACATTCATCAAAGCACTTGGCGGAAAAGTCGGACAATCTATTGTTGAAGATGATAAATTGAATTTAGCTCTTGAAATTTTGGCTAAAGCAAAAGAACATAGTGTAGAAGTTTATCTTCCGACAGATGTTATCATCGCTGATGATTTCAATAATGAAGCGAATAGAAAGGAATGTAATATCAGAGAAATTCCGGAGAGTTGGCAAGGTCTGGATGCTGGTCCAAGATCAAGAGAAATTTTCAATGATGTTTTATTAAATTCTAAAACAATTCTTTGGAATGGTCCAATCGGAGTTTTTGAAATGTCAAATTTTGCTGCCGGAACTAAAGCTTTAGGAGACAGTATTGCAGAAGCAACAAAATTAGGAGCTTTCTCATTAGTTGGAGGAGGGGACAGTGTTGCTTTCGTAAAACAATTTGGTTATTCTGATAAAGTGAGTTATGTTTCAACAGGAGGAGGAGCAATGTTGGAGAGTTTGGAAGGATTGGAACTTCCGGGAGTTGCTGCCATTAACAAATAGAAATTTACTTTTCAACATAAATTATAAAACCGACAAATTTTTGTCGGTTTTATTTTGTCTATAATTGATCAAGATTCAAATAAAATTTTTTAAGCGATTCTCAGCGAATTTAATTTTAGATTAAAAATAACTTGAAATTTTCTATTTTTTATTATTAATAACAATTTTTCAACAAAACAGCTGAAAATTGACCTTCAGAAATATATCAAAAATCGATTTTCTATTTTTTTTCGATAATATATATCAAACTTGAAAATTCGTTCGAAAAAAGTGCTTTTACGTTGGAAATTGCTCCGTGAAAGACAGCTTTTAGCCAAAAAAGTGGTGATTTCTTATATTTTTCACTCAACATCGAGATATAAAATGAATCGAGTAGGAGCGGTTTGATTTTTCTTAATTTCCAATCTGGGTTTTTTGAAATCAGATTTTCCATTCCATTTTTTGAAAAATGATAGATATGTCTTGGAACATCATACGCTGCCCAGAATTCTTTATAGTGTTTCGCATCGTACGAAGTTGGATTTGGAACAGCAATAATTAACAAACCTTTTTCTTTTAATTTCTGATTAAATATTTCCAAGATTTCTTTCTGATTTTCGATATGTTCGAAAACGTGCCATAATGTAATTGCATCTAAACTTTGGTTTTCAATTGCATTTATATCGTCAATTATTTTAGCTTTTTGAATTTTATTTATAGCTGCATTTCTGGCATCTGAATTGGGTTCAAATCCAAAAGTTTGAAAATCATTTTCAATATATTTTACAAACTCTCCAGCACCACAACCATAATCTAAAACGTTAGAACCTTTTTTAATTCTATCAACAAGAATATTTTTTTTGTATTGAAGATTAAAAGACTGTAGAAATTTATAAAGTTTTTCTTTTAAACTTCCCGAATCTTGATGATGTGAAATATAATTTTCACTCTCATAATATCTTGAAATATTAGAAGGAATAGGGGAGGTTTTGAAAATACCTTTTGTATCAGTTTCTACAATTTCAAATTCTTCTTGTGTAAGAAAATGGTCTTTAATTTTCATTCTTAATAAAAGTTTTTAAACAAAAAGAACAATGAAAAATAACATTGTTCTTTGAAATGTTTCACGTGGAACATTTATAATTTTATCTACCCAAGTATATCAAAAGTACATTAATATCTGCTGGAGAAACACCACTGATTCTTCCTGCTTGTGCAATGGTTTTAGGTTTTACTTTACCCATTTTTTGTTTAGCTTCTGCAGAAAGAGAAGTAATTTTGGAATAATCAAAATCTTCAGGAATTCTGATGGTTTCTAATCTATTCAGTTTAGCTACATTTTCCTTTTCTTTCTCGATATAGCCTTTGTATTTGATATTGATTTCTGCCTGTTCTCTTACTTCATTTTCATAAGTAGAAGCTACATCTTTTATAGCTTCAATCGCTTCTAATCTTTCCAAAGTCATATTAGGACGAGTCAAGATTTGTGCTGCTCTATAAGCTTGGTCAACAGGAGAGGATTCTATGGTTTCCAGGATAGGATTAATGATTCCTGGTTTAAGAGAAGTTTCTCTAAGGAAAGTCTCTAATTCATCGCTTTTAGCAATTTTTTCTTCAACTTTTCTTAGTCTTTCTTCTTTTGCTAAACCAAGATTATATGCCTTTTCAGTTAATCTAATATCAGCATTATCTTGTCTAAGTAGTAATCTGTATTCAGCTCTGGAAGTGAACATTCTATATGGTTCCTCAGTTCCTTTTGTAATCAAATCATCAATTAAAACTCCGATATAAGCTTCATCACGATTAAGAATGAATTCTCCTTTATCGTGAACTTTATTATGTGCATTGATGCCGGCAATTAAACCTTGTCCGGCAGCTTCTTCATAACCTGTTGTTCCATTAATTTGACCAGCGAAGTAAAGGTTTTCAACCAGTTTTGTTTCTAATGTATGATTCAATTGAGTAGGAGGGAAGTAATCGTATTCTATAGCGTAACCTGGACGGAAAACTTTTACATTTTCGAAACCAGGAATATGTTTCATAGCTTTGATTTGAACATCTTCCGGAAGAGATGAACTGAAGCCGTTGACGTAGATTTCTACAGTTTTCCAACCTTCTGGCTCTACAAATAACTGATGTCTGTTTCTCTCAGCAAAACGGTTAATTTTATCCTCAATACTTGGACAATATCTTGGACCTAAACTCTGAATAGTTCCATTAAACATAGGACTTCTATCAAATCCTTCACGTAAAATATCGTGTACAGTTTCGTTAGTATAAACAATATGACAGCTTAATTGTTTGGTTAATTTTGGTGTATCTAAATAACTGAATTTCTGAGGATTTTCGTCTCCTTTTTGTTCTTCCATTTTGGAGTAATCAAGGCTTCTTCCGTCCACACGTGGAGGAGTTCCTGTTTTCATTCTCCCAGCTTCAAAGCCTAAAGAAACTAATTGCTCAGTAATTCCGAAAGCTCTTGGTTCGCCCATTCTTCCACCACCTAATTGTTTATCTCCAACGTGAATCAAACCATTAAGAAAGGTTCCATTGGTTAAAACAACAGATTTGGCTTTGATTTCGATTCCAAGGGATGTTATAACTCCGGCAACTTTGTTATTTTCAATAATTAATTGCTTAACCATATCTTGGAAAAAGTCAAGATTAGGTGTATTTTCGAGAGCTAATCGCCATTCTTCCGCAAACATCATTCGGTCGTTTTGTGTTCTTGGAGACCACATTGCAGGACCTTTGGAGAGATTCAACATCTTGAACTGGATGGCAGATTTATCAGCCACAATACCGGAATAGCCTCCCATTGCGTCGATTTCTCTTACAATTTGTCCCTTTGCAATTCCACCCATTGCAGGATTACAGCTCATTTGTCCAATGGTTTGCATATTCATTGTGACAAGGAGCGTTTTTGAACCAAGATTGGCAGCAGCAGCAGCAGCCTCGCAACCTGCGTGACCAGCTCCAACTACAATTACGTCATATATTTCGCTTATCATATTCTATATTTTAAAGGTAATGTTTCACGTGGAACATTGACTATAATATTGTAACTAGCCCCGATTGACTCAATATTTTTAATTATTTTTTATTGAATCGTCGAAGCTCATTCTTCGCTTTGTAGCGGTTACCCCGCAACTAGCTTTGGGGAAAGCATTGGCGTGAGGAGTATGAGCGGAAAGCGGGAAATAGCTCCTAAAAATTTTTAAATTGATTGATATAAAAATCTTCTTTTGCTCGCATTTGGGTTTGTTCTTCCTCGGTTTTATCCTTGTATCCGCAAAGATGAAGAATCCCGTGAGCCAAAACGCGATTGAATTCTGATTCAAAGTTTTGGGATAGAGTAGAAGCGTTGTCCAAAATGCGCGGCAAAGATACGAAAATATCTCCCGAAATGGTTTTTCCCTTCACATAGTCAAATGTGATGATATCTGTGTAATAATCGTGGTCGAGATAATCCTGATTGACCTTGAGAAGATACTCGTCATCGCAAAAGATATAATTGATTTCGCCGAGCTTCCTGTTCTCTGTTTGAATCAAGTTTTCCAGCCATTCTGATGTTTTTGAATGGATTTGTACTTTGTCGATTTCTTCAAAAAAAAAGTTTATCATATTTTTAAAACCAATGTCCTAAAATGACACTGAAAACGCCTTTATGTTTGTTAAGAGATTTGCTGAAATTAACTTTTATCTGGCCAAAAGGAGATTTGTAACCAGCGGTAAGTCCTATGGAACTGTAATTGAGTTTGACAGCATCTTCAAATTTAATAGAGCTAAACATATTTGCAAAACTGAAATTCCCTATCAGGAAGTAGTTTTTATTGAATCTCAACTGTAGATCATTGGAAGCAATGAATATATTATTATCTGTCAAAGATGCAAACTGGTATCCTGCAAATTGTTTATAATTGGCTATAGGTTGTTCAAAAATTCCTCCAACTCTATATTGATAAAAAGAAGGAAGGTTGTCTCCAATTGTAATCCCTCCATATAAATTCAGACGGTAAGTGAACATTTTTGAAATGTAAAAATTCATCTTGATATCTGCTTTTATATTGATTGGTTTCTTCTCTAATTCTGAATTGAAAAGATCTATGATTTTTCCTTCCGCGTTAAGATAAAAACCTTTTGTCGGAAAGTCGCGGTCGTTTTGAGTATCACTTTTTAAGAAGACATACGGATTGAGGTATTTTTCTACAATTTTATTGGCACCGTTTCGTTCACTTTCAAAATAGTCGTGGCTCAAACCTCCTCCAATTGCAAACTTGTCTTTCCAAACAGACTGAATAAACACTTCGTTTCTGAACCAATCCCAAGTTTCGGTTGTATTATTATCAAAATTTTTCAGATCGAATGTCATTCCTGATGAATATAAACCAAAACCCGGAATATATCCGTTATCTATAAAATAATTGAAATAATATCTCGGATTATCACCAATTACTACATCTAAAGACAAATTGGAGTTTCTAAATAACAACCGCTTTGCTGAATAATTGAGCAATAATCCGGTCTTGAAAACTTCGTCGTAATGAAGCCCAAATTTCAAAAAATGACGGGATTCATCCTCAGTGACATATAATTTGAGATAACTGCTGTTGTTTTCCTGAACGATATCGTAATTAATGAACTTATAATTGTTGGTTGCGTACAATTTATCAATCATCTTGTTCACACTTCCATAAGTCTGCATAGAAGGCAGTTTAAGCCCCATTTTTCCTCGAATATAGTTGGATTTATAGATCCTTCCATTTTCAACCACAAGACTGTCTATTTTGTAAACGCTGGAATAAATTGGATTGATTGATGATCTTATTCTGTCAAAATTTCGTTTTGGTAATTTGTCCAGAATATCAACATATTTTTGGGCTTCAACATAACCACTGTCCAGGATTTTTCTTTTATCGTCATAACTTGTAGCAGTCATTCCGGTAAGGTCCGGTTTGATATTGATATCTGTGTACTTATACTGGTTGAGTGTTTCTTTTTTGATGTTGATATCAATGATTTGATTAAGAATAGAAATAATGCTATTCAGATTCTCACGTTTTGCCAAAGGCTGATTGAGGTCAACACCAATAACAATATCGATTCCTTTATCTTTCAATGGCTTTGAAGGGAAATTAACCGTCATCGCACCGTCAACATAAATACTATCACCAACTTTCACAGGATCTAAAAGCGAAGGAAATGCGGAACTCGCCATAATAGAAGAAACTAAATCGCCATTCTCAAAAATCTTCATCTGACCGCTTTCTATATTGGTTCCGATGCACATAAAAGGAATCGGAAGTTTGGAGAAATCATCAATATTTGAAACGTTTCTCAGAAGTTCTTTCAGTAAGTAAACATTTCTCTGACCGGTACTAATAGAAGAGGGAAATGTAATCTTTCCATTTTTCAAGGGAACGGTAAACAGATATTTATCAACACTTTTGTTGAAAAAACTGGTTTCCTGTCGGGTTTTTGGGTCGGTTATTAATGAGTAGAAATCGGTATCCATTACGATTTTTTCGATGTCTTTACCTGTATAACCAGCCGCATAAAGTCCACCGACAATTGCACCCATACTGGTTCCGGAGATATAATCGATTTTAACACCAAGAGAATCCAAAACTTTCAAAACACCAACGTGTGTGAAACCTTTTGCGCCACCTCCGGAAAGAGACAATCCAATTTTAGGATTTTTCGGAATGACAAGATTTTCCTTTATCTGAGAATAACACATCAGATAAGCTAAAAATGGAATCAGATAAAAGAGCTTCTTGATCATTGTTAATTTTTTATATAGATTCTTTTGACTCTGGGAGAAATAGAAGTTAATACTTCATAAGTAATGGTGTCACAATATTTTGCAAATTCTTCTAATGACGGATTAGAATTAAAAATTGTTACGGAATCGCCTTCTTTTGCATTTACATTATCTACATCAATCATCATCATATCCATACAAATGCTTCCCACAATTGGGCAAAGTTGATTGTTGATACCAATATTCCCGACCTTGTTTCCAATCAATCTCGGAATTCCGTCCGCATAACCAACAGGAATGGTGGCAATCTTTGTATCTTCTTCCGCTTTGAATCTTCTGCTATAACCAACAGATTCTCCAGTTTTTATATCAGAAATTTGAGAAATAACGGTTTTAAAACTGACTGAATGTTGAAGCTGCTTTTTAATTTCCGGGTTTGAAGTTTCTCCAATCATTCCGATTCCGATTCTTACCATATTATATTGATAGTCAGTGTAATTGGTAATTCCAGAAGAATTAAGGATATGTCGGATTGGCTCATAACCCAATTTATAAATCAAATAACTAGAATTTTTTTCAAATGTTTTTAATTGATTCAATGTAAATTCTTTTTCTTCAGGCATATCAGAAGATGAGAGATGACTGAAAATACTTTGAACTTTGACATTCATAGCGTTTAATTTTTCAGTTAATTCATCTAATTCAAAATCCTTAAAACCAAGACGATGCATTCCTGTTTCCAATTTGATGTGAATAGGATATTTCAATTGATTTCCAGATTTTATTAATTGTTCATTGAATAATTCTAAAACTCGCAGACTATATATTTCCGGTTCCAGATTATATTCGATAACGCTGTCGTAACTGTGTTGTTCAGGATTCATAACAATAATCGGCGTTGTGATTCCTTTTTTTCTCAGTTCAACACCTTCGTCTGCAAATGCAACACCAAGATAATCAATATGATGGTGCTGCAGAAATTCGGAAATCTCATAACTTCCTAATCCATAAGCATTGGCTTTTACCATTGCCATCATTTTGGTTTCGGGTTTTAATAATGATTTATGAAAATTAATGTTATGAAGAATAGCATTCAGATTGATTTCCAAAACTGTATCGTGTTTTCTGAGCTCAAGAATTTCCTTAATTTTTTCAATCTCGAATTTTCTTGCACCTTTCAGAAGAATAACCTGATTTTCTAAATCGTTAATGACTTTACTATCAATAAATTGGTTAGTATTATTAAAAGTATAAGTTTCGGAATTAAACTGTTTATAAAATGAGCTAATTTCCTCTCCAATCAAAAAAACTTTATCGAATTTTTGTTCATTTACCAATTCAGAAACTTCAGAATATAACTCTTCGGAATTCTCGTTAGAATCCAAAATATCTGTAAGGATCAGAGATTTTTTTGGTTTGTTATATTCACCGATAAACTGAAACGCAATTTTCAAAGAATCTAAATCCAAATTATAAGAATCATTGATAATCAGATTATTTCTAATGCCTTCAATGCTTTCCAGACGCATTTCAATCGCTTTGAGCGCATCGATTTTTTCTTTAATCTGAAGATTTGATAGCTTCAACTCTTTCAAAATTCCTATCAAAGCCAATACATTGGTTAATGTTGCCTCATCTCTTTGATTGATTGGAAGTGAGAATTCTTCTTCGAAATATTTGACTTTAATATCCTGAATTCGGTCATTAACATCAGAAACTATCGTGATGTCATTATTATTCTTTAATCCGTAAGATATTAAATTTTTACTTGAATATAATTGATTAATTAATTTGTGTGTCAATTCGTTATCAGAATTATAAAATATAATTTCTGAATGTTTGAACAGTTTTAATTTTTCTTGAATTAATTCTTCCTCGGAACTGAAATTAGCTGAGTGAGCAGTTCCAATATGCGTCAATAATCCAATCTTCGGGTGGAAAACATTTTCCTGTTTTTCCATTTCGTCAGGCTTGGAAATCCCAACTTCGAAAATTCCTAGTTCGTGTTTTCTATCGATTTGCAATAGTGACAGAGGTAAACCAATTTGAGAATTAAAACTCTTTGGGCTTTTAACTGTAACATATTCATTAGAAAGGCATTGATACAGCCATTCTTTCAGAATTGTTTTTCCATTACTTCCGGTTATCCCAATCGAATTGATGTCAGAATGTTCAAAATGATATTTGGCAAGAGTCTGTAAAAACTCAACCGAATTTTTTGTAATGATTTGATTGATAGAAGAATTGTCTATTTGATGTTCAGTGATAATCGTATCAATTCCTTTTTCTATAACATTCTCTATATATTTCTGCCCGGAATTCTTTTTGGTATTGATCGCAAGAAATGCAGTATGCCTTGTAGAATAAATAGTCCTGCTGTCAAAAGCAATATTTTTGATTTTGATTTCACTGTTTCCAATAATTTTGGAATTTGTTATTTGTGCAATTTCTTTTGCTGTGTAATTCATTGATTATCAAGAAATAAACTAATTTATCTCATTATCTTTATTAAGAACTTCCTCCACAAAAATTTTTCTGCTTACCGCATCATAAGCTTCGGTTTCTCCCAATTCCACTAATTCCGTTCCTGCAGAAGTCCTCATAGAGTAGTTGGCAAGATTTCCTGTTCTTCGGCAAATAGCATGGACTTTAGTTACATATTCTGCGGTTGCCATCAGGTTCGGCATTGGGCCAAACGGACGACCAAGAAAATCCATATCCAAACCGGCTATCACAACCCGGATTCCATTATTTGCTAATTGATTGGCAACATCAACAATACTTTCATCAAAAAACTGAGCTTCATCTATCGCCACCACATCACAATTAGAACCTAACAAAAGAATCTCGGAAGGGCTTTCCACAGCTGTACTTCGGATTTTAGTCTGGTTGTGAGAAACCACATCTTCCTCAGAATAGCGTGTATCGATTCTTGGTTTGAAAATTTCCACATTCTGACCAGCCATTTCCGCACGACGGAGTCTTCTGATAAGTTCCTCCGTTTTTCCCGAGAACATAGAACCGCAGATAACTTCCATCCAACCGCTTTGTTTGGAATGATTAATTGTATTTTCTAAAAACATTATTAATTTAGCAAAAAATTGTTTTAAAATTCTAAAGAAAACCTTGATGAATTCTTTTTGGGAACAAAATTGTTCTTAAATTTATAAACATCAAATTTAAGTAAAAATTAATAAGATTTATTATGCAAAACCTGCAAGATACATACAAGAAAATCTTCGCTGAAATCAAAATTCTTTTGTCAGAATTGGCGGAATCTGATTCTTATGAAGCGATTTTGAACAAGGAAAATGAAATTAACCAACTTTATCAGAAGTTTTCTTTTCTTAAAATTTCTCAGAAATTTGATTATTCGTCAATAGAAATTGAACCTTTGGAATCCATTGACAATCAATCAACAAACGTTAATTCAGATTTATTATCAGTTGAAAAATTTGAAGATGAGAATAAGGTTGCAGAAATCATTGTTGAGGAAACGGAAGTTCACGATATTTTCGAAGATGTTCCGGAAGTAGAAGAAGTTCATTCTTTTGCTGAAATTGATGCGCAGGAAAATTTGGTTGAGGAAACAGTTTTTGAAAATGAAATTGTTGGACAAACTGAAGAGAAAAATCAACTTAACGAAATTATTGAAAATGAAATCGAAGTTGGTAATCAAAATGAAGAGTTTAAAGAACAGATTTCAGAAACAGAACTTGTTAATGAAATTGAAGCTCAAAATTATCACGAAGAAATAGTAGAAGCCGTTGAAGAGATCGAAGCTGAGGAAGAAAAGCTGTTAGAAGAACCGGCTGAAAAACTTGAACCAATGCAGGACAGTCAATTTTCTTTTGCAATGACAAAAGATGAATCAAATGCAGGAAATTCTCAAGATGATTATGAAACAAGATTGGCTGAGAAAGAAGCGAAACTAAAGGAATTGGAGGAAAACAGACGAAAAATTGTAGAATTTTCTAAAGAAAATACACAGCCGAAAGAAAAATCTCAGCAAGTTTATGAATCACAGAATCAAGAAGAACATCACGATAAAAAATTCAAATTAGCCAATATCAAAGGTCTGAAAATCGCCAAATCCTTGTTTGATGATGACCATTTAGAAGAAGTTGAAAAGCCTGCTCCCGTTCAAACCTCAGGAAGCTTATTGAAAAATAATGTACCGACAGATTACATGGAAGCGCCGAAGCCAAAACCAGAATTCAAGCTGGATTTGAATGACCGAATTGCGTTTTCTCAATATCTTTTCAACGGTAGTCAAAGTGAATTGAATCAAGTCGTTACAGTTCTAAATTCTTTCAATTCTTTGGATAAAGCTCAGGAGTATTTGAGTGATATCTATTACGAAAGAGACTGGAAAAAAGTGGATAATTATGCGCAAAGACTTTGGACTTTGGTAGAAAACAGGTTTTTGTAGATGAGCGGCATTCTTTATTTTGTTCCGACACCCGTTGGAAATCTGGAAGATATGACTTTCCGGGCTGTGAAGGTTCTGAAAGAAGTAGATTATATTCTGTGTGAAGATACCCGAACTTCTGGCGTTCTCTTGAAACATTACGAAATATCCAAACCTTTGAAATCCTATCATTTACATAACGAACATCAGGCGACTGACAGAGTTATTCAGGATTTGGAAAACGGGCAGAATATTGCCATGATTACAGATGCGGGAACACCGGGAATTTCTGATCCGGGTTATCTTTTAGCGAAAGCCTGTGCAGACAAAAGTCTGGAAATGATTTGTTTGCCAGGTGCAACAGCTTTTGTTCCTGCTTTGGTTGTTTCTGGTTTGCCTAATCACGATTTTTATTTTGCTGGATTTCTTCCTCAGAAAAAGGGAAGACAAACCAAACTGAAACAATTAGCTGAAGAAAAGAAAACAATAGTTCTTTACGAAAGTCCGCATAAAATCAATACAACACTTGAGCAAATCAAAGAATTCTTTGGGGAAGAAACTAGAGTAAGTCTTAGCAGAGAGATTTCCAAAAAATTCGAAGAAACTAAAAGAGGAACAATCAATGAGTTAATTGAATTTTCGAAAAGTAAAACTTTAAAAGGTGAGATTGTTCTGATTGTGAATAATTCAATATAAAGAATGAATTTTCTTAAACTCATATTTCTGTTTTTTCCAGTTTTTTTCTTCACTCAAGTCAGTTATGAAGGGAAAATTGGTAATTACCCAATTGAGATGGTTCTTAATATTGATAGAGAATTTGCTGATGGAATTTATATTT
The DNA here is from genome assembly GCF_003610695.1 of Epilithonimonas arachidiradicis. Taxonomy (GTDB): domain Bacteria; phylum Bacteroidota; class Bacteroidia; order Flavobacteriales; family Weeksellaceae; genus Epilithonimonas; species Epilithonimonas arachidiradicis. The sequence goes on from NZ_RAQH01000001.1 coordinate 354,597, forward strand.
ATTCAAAATTCAATGAACCAATTTCTATTAAAGGAATTATTGAGAATGGAAATTTAACGCTTTTCGAGATGGATGGAGATTTGAAGACGGCAAAATTCTATTTTAATAATTTTAAAGATGAAAAAGAAGAATACTTGGGAACTTGGACAAATCTCAAAACAGAAGCTCAATTGAATTTCTATTTAAAGAAAAAAGCAAATCAAAAATCATTTTTACAATCAGAAAGCACCAAAAGATTTTATTTCAGAGGAACAGAAGAAGAGGATGAGAATTATCTTTTAATTATCGATAAAAAAAGCAATCAGATTTTTCAGAAAATGAAAATGGAAGAATGCGGATTTGATAGTATCTATGATGTTTCGGTCGGAGATTATAATTTTGATGGTTACGAAGACTTTTCCAGCTGTATGCAATCTTATGCAGGTCCAAACACTTCAAAAACCTATTTTTTGTTTGATAATAAGAATAATGAATTTTTTGCAAGTGATTTTTCTGGAACTTCTTTGGAATTTGATGAGAAAAATAAATTGATTACAGAAACCAACCAATGTTGTGCAGGGGCATCTATTGTCAAAAATATTTATAAAGTAAAAGAAAATAAGATGGTTTTAATCAAAGAACATTGTTATAAATGGAGCGAGAAACTTCAAAAACATATTGAGAAAAAACCAAAGGATTGTCAATAATTCTTAAAGTATTATTTTTGCCATAATAAAATTAGAAAACATTATAAAAATATATGGGATTACTACAAGGTAAAGTTGCAATCATCACCGGAGCAACGCGTGGAATCGGAAGAGGAATTGCGGAAGTTTTTGCCAAAGAAGGCGCAAAAATAGCATTCACTTACGCCGGCTCTGTTGAAAAAGCTAAGGAACTAGAATCAGAATTAAGCAAAATAACAGAAATCAAAGGCTATCAGTCAGATGCTTCGGATTATGATGCTGCTCAAAAATTAGTTGAGGATGTGTTGGCAGAATTCGGAACGATTGATATTTTGGTAAATAACGCGGGAATCACAAGAGATAATCTGATGTTGAGAATGTCAAAAGAAGATTGGGACACGATTATAAAAGTTAATCTGGATTCGGTTTTCAACCTGACAAAAGCAGTTATTAAACCGATGATGAAAGCAAAATCCGGTTCTATCATCAATATGACTTCGGTTGTTGGTGTAAAAGGGAATGCTGGACAAGCCAATTACGCGGCTTCAAAAGCCGGAGCTATTGGTTTTACTAAATCTATTGCTTTGGAATTAGGTTCCAGAAATATCCGTTGCAATGCTATCGCGCCAGGTTTCATAGAAACTGAAATGACGGCTGCTTTGGACGAAAAAACAGTTCAGGGATGGAGAGATGGAATCCCTATGAAAAGAGGAGGCCAGCCGGCAGATGTTGCCAATGCTTGCGTTTTCTTCGCAAGTGAATTATCTTCTTACGTTACAGGACAGGTTCTGAATGTTGACGGAGGAATGTTGACATAAGCAACTTAAAATAAAATGTTAAAAACTCACAGAACAATTAAATTCTGTGAGTTTTTTATTTCTTTCCGTCAAAAAAGATATAAATTTATCATTTGATTTTTACAAATGCTGAAAAGAGTGGTTTTTCTGTTATTTGCGTTTTGCAATGTGTTGGTTTTCGGGAAATCTGTCGATCCGGAGAAAAACCAGCTTTTTCAGAAGGCCAATTACGAAATGGTGCTGACACCCGATAAAGCTACTGAAGTATTGGATTATCTGGAGAAGAATTTCCAGCTGGATTCCGAAGAAAAAGAAAAATTGGATTATTTGCGAATCAAATCTTTGTTTTTCCAAAATAATCTGACAGAAGCATTAAAAAAAATTTCTAGAAATAACGAGGATTTTCCATCAAGTATAATTGTTCTGAAAAAAAGTATCTTATATTATCTGAGCATTAGTGATAATGCATCAATCGAGGGAACTTTAAAACAAAATGACGTACAATTCTCCAATCAAATCATAACTCTGTTGGAGAAACTAAATCAAAACCAATCCGAAAATTTGACCCGAGAGCTTTCGCAAATTTTAAAAAAAGCAAAGACGGAAAATCTGATGATTGCAAGGGAAAATCTATTTTACCTCTATGAATTCATTACAAATAATGATAAAAATTCTTCGGATAATTTTTTTATAGAAGGTTTGTATAACTTATATAAAGGTGATATTCAGTTCCGGATTGTTTATGCAAAGTATCTTCTCAAGAATGATAAAATTGAGGATGCTGAGCAGATTTTATTTAAGCTTCCTGTAGATGCTCTGGCTCAAACGCCCAACCTAAATCTGAGATATAATTATTATGATTTTCTGGTAGACTATTATGCCAAAAAAAATTCTAATGAGGATTATAAAGATGCTGTAGAAAAAAAAGATTTGGTATTGAAAACACTCAACGAAACACGTTTTTCAGCTAAAAATAAATGGTTCAACATTATAGAGGAACATCTACACAATGAGCTGAATAATAAGATAGATAATGGCAGGACTATTTTATTTTCGATTATTGGTGCAGGACTATTGATTACAGGCCTTATCTTGTTATGGTATTTCCAAATCAATTCCCAAAACAAAGAATATGAGAACTTTATTACAAGAATTAACCTGCTTAAGGAGAAAAAAGCACCTCAGCCACAGGTCATTTCCGAAAAAACAGAAAATCTATTGCTGAAAAAACTGGATGACTTTGAAAAAACAGAAGATTTTATAAAATCTGAAATTTCCCTTCAGAATCTTGCCAAAAAATTGGAAACCAATACAAAATATCTTTCAGAAACTATCAATACACACAAGCAAAAAAACTTCAATGCTTATATTAATGAATTGAGAATCAATTATATCATCAATAAGCTGAAGGAGAAACCTATCTACAGAAGCTATAAAATCAAATATCTTGCAGAGGAAAGCGGCTTCTCTACGCACAGTGCGTTTGCTGCGGTCTTTAAATCTGTGACCGGAATGTCCCCAGCCAATTACATTCAACTATTAAAACAAAAAGAAGAATGAAACGATGGGTTCTCATAATGATTTTATTTTTGGGCCATTCTACTCTTATCAATGCCCAGACAACCGAAGCCGTTCTTAAAAAAGCGGATAAACTGATGCTGATGAATCCCAAACAGGCTTATCAGATTGCAGAGAAATATTACAAAGATAACTCTCTGAATCACAAGGATAAACTCCACTGCCTGTTTATTCTTACCAATACTTCAAACCTTCTCCAGAACCGGCTGGAGGTCATCAAATATGGGAATGAGACATTGAAAATGGCAGACAACGGCGATGATGTCATTACTAAGATAAAAATATTGGGCATTCTTGGAAATACCTACCAGTTTCTTAAACTCAATGAAAAGACAAGAATCTATCTCGACCAGGCAGAATTACTTTTAGCATCGCCGAAAATTAAAGATTCTCTGTCACTGGTCAGAGGAAATATTTTTTACCTAAAGGCGATGAACTATTTCTACAGCTTGGATAGTGATATTGCTTTGTCTTACTTTAACAAGGCTATTAATGAGTATATAGATTCTAAAAATCCTTTAGCGGAGATCAATATTAAAATTGCTTATCTTAACAAAGCGTCTTGTCTGATACAGCAAAAAAGGCTGAATGAAGCACTTGAAAACCTAAAGTTGGCAAGTATTAATCCCAAGGAATCTTCGCAGCCATATCCGCCACAGTTTGCCGAGTTACAGGAAGCTTTTATAACACTTGGAAATGCCAAAATTTTAGCAGCAGAAGGCAAGTATGATCTTTCTAATGAATTGCTTTTCAAAATATTAAATAGTAGAAAAAATCAATCCGCGCGGGATGATATTGAAAACGATATCTATGACCTACTTTCAAAAAATTATTTGCAGCTTAAGGATATCGAAAAACACGATTATTATGAGATGCTTTTTAGGAAGCAGGTGGCACAGAGTAATATTGAAACAGCAAAATCGGTCAACCAGCTGATTTCTCAGGAAAAAGTTGAGAATGATGTTGAAAAAGATTCGATTAATCAAAAATATCTTTTGCTGATTGCCCTTTCGTCTATATTTTTTGGTGTGATTATTAGCATTTTACTCTTCAAAACAGTTAAAATGCAGAAGAAAAAACTTTTGCTGAAAAAACAAGTCTCGGAAAACATATAATATTGATAATCAATAAGTTGTTGATTTTAAAATAATAGCAAAATCATAAATTTTCCATAATAGAGCTATTCATTTCTTTGAAAAACTGATTTTTCCAAACTATTTTCGTAGAGTTAAAAATCGAAATTGAAATGAAGAAGTTCTACTTTTTATTCGCAGCAGCTATTGCTATCATAAATGGGAATCTCAACGCACAGACTTGTAACACGGTCAGCAGTTTTCCATTCAAAGAAACTTTTGAGGCCGACAGCCCGAGCCGTTCTTGCTGGACACAGCAGGTGACAGGTGGAGTTAACCCTAACTACGATGGATTTATCTATAAGAAAGGCGCTGCCGGTGGTGTTGATTACAACGTTGTAAATGCCCACTCCGGACAACTCAATGCGTGCTCTCAGATTGCAGCAGGATCTACCAATCCTAAAATTAAGCTAATCAGCCCTGTGATGGATGTAACCGGATTAGAAACACCAACACTTTCTTTCTTCTATAGCCAGGAAGCGTGGGGAATTTATCAGAATTTCCTGAATGTATATTACAGGCTTTCTCCAACATCAGAATGGAAAGTTCTCAAAAATTATCTGTTCAACGTTCCGGATTGGAAACAAGCGGTGATTACACTACCGGAAAAATCTTCTCAATTACAAATTTGTTTTGAAGCAATTGTTAAAACAGGACGTTCTAACACATTGGATGACATTGTTATCGGAAATAGCGACAGTGTAGAAAACTATCCTGCAGTTTGCGCACCATCTACGCCAAGCAACAATTTTGAAACAGGAGCAGGTGACCTTAAATTGCTTTATATGGCCAATGAATTCAATGTTGCGGCACATACCAATCTAACTGTGACAGATATCATTCTTAATACAATTGACAAGGGAGGCATTGAGTCTTTTGATATTATGATAATGGACAGAGATGATTACGGTACACCAAGTGGTATTATTCAAAATTATGAAGGGGTACAACCAAATAACGTTACTGACCTTAACGAAAGAGATGGCTTTACATTTAGGAAAAATACATTCAATCTTCCTGAAGCTGTTATGCTTCCCGGAGGTGCAACCGGTAGAAGATATTGGTTGGTTGTAAAAGTAGTTAATAAAGTACAGGAGAATCCATCATTCTGGGAAACGACAACTATCAGAAACAGCGGTAAGGAAACTTATTACAGCGGAGATGGACAAACAAACTGGAGACCGACCACAGGTGGTGCAGACGGCGTATTTACGTTAATTGGAAGCTGTGTTGAGACCAATCCTTTGGATGAATACTGTGTTCCAAAATTCAATTTCCTGATGCCAATCGATAATGTAAAAATCGGTACCATCAATAATCCATCTACTGATAATATTGGCTACGAGGACTTCTCTGCTATCAAGACAGATGTGGAGAGAGGTAAAACATATCCATTACAGGTCAATGCTCAGACTTACAACAATACTTCCAACCAGGCGATAACCGTTTATGTAGACTGGAACCAGAATGGTTATCTGGGCGATGACGGAGAAGTTTATAACATCGGAAAGGTTTTCCAAGTGACAGGTAACACTGTAACATACCAGTTACCAATACCGGCTAGTGCTAAGCTCGGCGACACTAAAATGAGAATTATCTCTAATTTTAATGAATATGCCAATTTTTCTTGCGGTGTCTTCTCGCAGGGCCAGGCAGAAGATTATACATTGAATGTAAAGGAGAGTCTTGCCGTAACTGAGACCGTAAAAAAATTCCAGTCTATTATCTTCCCGAATCCGGCTAAAGATTTTGTAACCATCAGGAATGAAGCTGATCTTAAAAAAGCTGAGGTAATTGATATGAATGGTAGAAAAGTAATGGAATCAACGTCCAAAACTATTGATGTATCACAACTTGCTACAGGTCAGTATATCATTAAGATGACTTTTGATAACGGAAATATAGATACACAGAAGCTGATTAAAAAGTAACTTCGTAATTAATTTAACATAAATGTTTGCCCCATCTTTTTTAGGATGGGGTATCATTTTTCGATTATATTGCAGAGTAATAGGATATTTTTAAATTATTTTGTGAACTAATATTAAACAATGATAATCAACGGAAGGAATTACAATAATATTTTACTGGTTTTTGCTTTGGAATCTGAAGCAGAAAAAGAATTCGAAAATTACAATAAAGTCTTTGTAGGAATAGGAAAAGTTAAAGCTACTTATAATTTGACAAAAGCCATTCAGAAAATTAATCCGGATTTAATTATCAATCTTGGAACAGCAGGAAGTACAACTTTTGACAGAGGAAGTGTTGTGAATTGCAGTCGTTTTATTGAGAGAGATATGGATGTCAGAGCTTTGGGTTTTCAGAAGTTTGAAACACCACTTTCCGGCGAACCAGTTCTTCTGGAATATGGATTGAATGTAGAAAATCTCCCCAGCGGAATCTGCGGTTCTGGCGACCAATTCGAAATGGAACATATCAATCCTGAATATAATGTTATCGATATGGAAGCTTTTGCATTGGCGAAAGTTGCAGAGCAGGAAGGAATCGATTTTCTTTGCCTGAAATATATTTCTGACGGTGCAGACGGAAATGCGGCCGATGATTGGACGGAAGAAGTGAAAAAAGCTTCGATTGCTTTAAGAAGAGAACTAGATAATCTTTAATATAAAACCAGCCGAATTTGGCTGGTTTTCTTTATTTTTCATTTAAAACTTTCTCATAAATCTTCTTGACCTGCAAATCTCCAAAACCAAAAATTCCTAATTCTTCCTGAAATTTTTTAAAAACCGAATCAAAATCTGTCAAGTCATTTTCAATTTGATTTTTTATGAAATTTTCTGGTTTTATATTGATATAAGCGTCAACAACTTTGTTCAAAAAATGAAAGCAAATGAATTGGTTTTCTGATAATTGTTTCAAAGAATTCAAATCATTATTCTGGTAAGCTTTCCAAAGATTTATGGCTAACTCGATGTCATTTTCATTAAGTAAAACTCTGGATTTTAACGATTCTTCCAGATCAGAATTTTCTGAATCTGAAAAACCTTTCCAATGATTTTCTGTATTTGCTTTCGGAAAAACTCTATAGAGTTTTAAATCCTTTCTATTTGAAAGCAATGAAATACAAAACCACAAATTAACCTGGCAAAACAGGTCATCTTCAAACCAAAGATTAACATCAGAACCTTCAGGAATATTCAGAATCTTTTCAAACTCAGAAACCGATTTTTGATAATAACTTTCCTTGGAAACTTTGTAATCTTCGGAAATTGATTTGGCTCTTACTTCCCAAAATTCTTTCAAAGAATCAGCTTTCAAATCTCCAGTAACCAAAGCCTCACGACAAACAATAATTTCGCCATTGATTGAAGTTTTCCTCAAATCTTCAGCAAGAAAATCGCCATTAGCTATGTGAAAAATATTTTTCAAAATTTATCCATTAAAAATCTGATTCTCTTGCTCTTGCACACGTATAAAGGTGGTTCGCTTAGAAAGTTCTTTCAACTTCGCAGCCCCAACATAAGTACACGTTGAACGAACGCCGCCTAAGATATCTTTTACAGTTTCCGCAACCGGACCTTTATAAGAAACTTTCACGGTTTTACCTTCAGAAGCACGATATTCTGCAACACCTCCGGAATGTTTATCCATAGCTGTTTGAGAACTCATTCCGTAAAAAAGCCTGAATTTTTTCCCATTTTCTTCTACGATTTCACCGCCACTTTCGTCGTGTCCGGCAAACATCCCGCCCAGCATTACGAAATCTGCGCCGCCACCAAAAGCCTTCGCCACATCTCCGGGAACTTTACAACCACCGTCGCCGATGATTTGGCCGCCCAAACCGTGTGCTGCATCCGCACATTCGATGATTGCGGAAAGTTGTGGATAGCCAACACCGGTTTTTACACGAGTCGTGCAAACCGAACCTGGACCAATCCCTACTTTGATGATATCAGCACCAGCAAGAATCAGTTCTTCTACCATTTCGCCGGTTACAACGTTGCCTGCCATAATGATTTTATCGGGGAAATTCTGACGTGCTTTTTTCACAAATTCCACAAAATGTTCGGAATAACCATTGGCAACATCAATACACAAAAACTGAATTTTCGGATTGGCGTCCAAAATTGTTTTGATCTTCTCCTCGTCCGCTTTTCCGGTTCCGGTGCTCAGGGCAATGTATTGGTAGAACTCATCGCTTTTATCTTTCAGGAAATCAGACCATTCCTGTACAGAATAATGTTTGTGAACAGCCGTAATGATTTTGTCTTTGTAAAGTGCTTCCGCCATTTCGAAAGTCCCGACGGTGTCCATATTCGCCGCAATCAGAGGAACGCCGCTCCATTTTTTCTGAGTATGTAGAAAAGTGAATTCTCTTTCTATAGTCACTTCTGAACGGGATTTGAGTGTAGAACGCTTCGGACGAAACATCACATCTTTGAACCCTAACTTGATTTCGTTTTCTATTCGCATACATCAAAATTAGCATTTATTTTTTTGAAAATGAATGATTATTAAACGGAATGACAAAGTAATTGTTTGATGACAAATGTTGATTGAATGCCGAATCCGCAGCCCGACTTGAGCGGAAATCCTTTTTACGCAACGAAGTGGAGTGAAAAGATTGGGAGCGGAAGACGGATAAAGCTGCCCAAATAATCAATAAAGAATCTCTATTTTTGTGATTGTGAAACATCTTGTCATTATCGGTCTTGTTATTCCGGAGCCGGCTTCTACTGCAGCAGGTCACAGGATGATGCAGCTTATCCAATTGTTCTCGGAAGCAAATTATAAAATCACGTTTATGACGGCTTCCAACAACATCGAATTCTCAGAAAAAATCGAAATCCAAAAAATCGAAATCAATAACGAAAGCTTTGATGAGAAAATAAAAAAACTCAATCCTGATATCGTGCTTTTTGACCGTTATGTGACGGAAGAACAATTTGGTTGGCGCGTTTCTGAGAATTGTCCCAATGCTATGAAAATCAATGATACAGAAGATTTGCATTTCCTTAGAGAAGCGAGACGGAAAGCTTTTGTTGAGAAACGGGAAGTTAGTAATGAAGATCTTGTTAATGATGTTTTCAAAAGAGAAATTGCTTCGATTTTGCGTTGTGATTTGTCTTTGATTATTTCGGAATTTGAATATCAATTGCTAACAGAGAAGTTTAAAATCAATCCTGATATTCTGTTTTACATTCCGTTTTTGACTGAAAAGATTGAGAAAAATAAGACTGCTTTTCAAGAAAGACAACATTTTGTAAGTATCGGAAATTTCTTACACGAACCCAATTGGCAAACGGTTCTGAAACTGAAATCCATTTGGAAATCAATTCGGAAACAACTTCCGGAAGCTGAACTTCATATTTATGGTGCCTATGCTTCTGAGAAAGTTTATCAACTGCATAATGATAAAGAAGGTTTTTTGGTAAAAGGAAGAGCGGACGATGTTGAATCACTTTTTAATGAATACAAAGTTTTGTTGGCTCCGATTCCTTTTGGTGCCGGTTTGAAAGGAAAGCTTTGGGAAAGTATGCAATTTGGATTACCTAATGTAACTTCATCAATTGGTTCAGAAGCAATGCACAAAAATTTACCTTGGAATGGTTTTACCGAGGATTCTGATGGGAAATTTATAGAAAAGGCAATTGAATTATATCAAAATGAATCAGTTTGGAATCGAGCCAATGAAAATGCTTTTGAGATTTTGAATGAAGTTTTTGATAAGAAGTTATATGTTAATCAGTTTTTTGAAACAATCTCGAAAATTTATAGTAATCTGGAAAATCATCGGACGGAGAATTATCTCGGGAAAATCCTGCAGCATCATCAGTTGAATTCGACAAAATATATGAGCCGGTGGATTGAAGAGAAAAACAAGAAATAAACTAATCGATTATGAAAATTTGTAAGAACTGTGGTCATCGTTTTGAAGGGAAATTTTGTAACAATTGTGGTCAAACAGCTGATACAAAGCTAATTAATTATCATTATCTCAGGCATCAGTTGACGCACAGCCTTTTTCATATTGATGCAGGACTGTTATATACTTCCAAGCAATTGTTTCTGCGACCAGGACACACAATCCGCGAATATCTGGAAGGAAAAAGAGTGAGTCATATCAAACCATTTTCTTTTGTTCTGATATTGACAGGATTTTATATTTTGCTTTGCCATTGGTTTGGTATTAATCTGTTTTCAGCTTCGGAAGAGTCTTTAAAATCTGACATTGGTTATGGGAAATCTTTGAACCTTGATGAATGGTTTTTGTCACATTTCAGTTGGGTAACTTTGGCGACTATTCCTTTGTACACAATGGGAACCTGGATTTGCTTTCATAACAAAGGTTACAATTTTGTAGAATACCTTGTTCTGAATACTTACAAAGCCGGGCAAAGACTGATTGTTCAGATTGTCTTTTTACCGTTTATTTTCTTGGTCAAGCATTCTCTCAATATTGGAACTGTGATGCTGATTGTTTATTTGATTGATTTGGGATTGCACTTTTGGACGAATCTCCAGTTTTTCAAACCAATGAAACCGATAAATATTATTATGCGATCAATTTTCAGTCATTTGATTATGACTATTTTGGTTGGATTAGCGGTTTTAATCTTTATAGTTGTGATATCATTATTAAATTAATCAAAATATGAAACAGAAAGTGGCGTTATTTCTTGCGATTTTAGGATGGATGGCGGTGATTCTACAGTTTTATCTGATGATGGAAACAAGAACCGTTTCTGTGATGGAATCGGTAATTCGATTCTTCAGTTATTTTACGATTTTGAGTAATTTGATTTTGGCTGTTTCATTCTCAGTTCAGGCATTCCAAAAAGAAACGATTAAAGTTTTGACGCCGATCACAGTTTACATCACGATTGTTGGCTTAGTCTATCAGATTCTTTTGAGACACACTTGGAGCCCGGCAGGACTTCAAATGATTGTTGATGAACTATTACATTCCATCATCCCAGGATTAGCGATTATTTATTGGTTTTTGTTTGAGGATAATAAGCTTAATTATAATCACATTCCGAAGTGGTTGATATTTCCTTTGGTGTATTTGCTTTATATTCTCGTTCGAGGGAATTATTCGGGTTTTTATCCTTATCCGTTTGTAGATGTATCAAAATTCGGGTTGAATCAGGTATTGGTCAATTCAGGACTTTTAATAGTCGTGTTTGTTTTATTCTGCGTCCTTTTTGTTTGGATTAAAAAACAAAATCTAAAGCGAGAGAATAAATATTAGAATTTTATAGAATATAAGAAGTATATAAAAACAAAAAACCACTAGACTAATCTAGTGGTTTTGCTCCTCTTGCTGGGCTCGAACCAGCGACCCTCTGATTAACAGTCAGATGCTCTAACCAACTGAGCTAAAGAGGAATGTTTCCATTTGCTTTAAGCGTGTGCAAATATAGAAACTTTTTTTATACTTCCAAAAATTTTTGGACAACTTTTTTTAATTTTTTTGACTAAAAAATTGCGCTACAACCTTAACTATATCATTTCCAAAGATTAACGCCATAAGGCCTAATAAGAAAATTACACCTACCATTTGCGCATTTTCCAAAATTTTCTGCGGAACTGGTTTTCTTGTGATGATTTCCCACAATGTAAACAAGACGTGACCACCATCTAATCCTGGGATTGGAATCAAATTAAGGAATGCTAACCAAACAGAGAACATAGCCGTAAAGCCCCAGAAAAACTCCCAATCGATAGAAAGGCTTCCATCCTTGCTTTTTTCAACGTGCATATTATTTACGATGGCGATAGGACCTCCAACCTTTTTATAACCTTGTGTTTTGGTGTTAAAGATGATTTTAAATTGTTTCACCTGCATTGTCAAAACATCAATAGTTCTTGTAAACCCTCTTGGGATGGCTTCCAGAAAAGAATAATTTTTCGTTGTCTCGCTTTTGTTCAGATAACTCTGAGCCAATTGGAAGTTAGGACCAAATCCTAATTTTCCTTCCGGAGTTGCTTTAGCTTTGATTGTAAGGGGTTGATCATTTCTGATAATATCTAAACTGATTTCTCCACCTTTATTTGCCTTTAAAGCATCCGTAACTTGGTCATAGAATTCCGTTTTCTGTCCGTTGACGCCAACAATTTTGTCTCCTTTTTGTAATCCAGCTTTTATTGCCGGCATATTTGGAGTTAAAGTGTCAACCACGGCAGGAAAACGATTCATAAAGTAAAGTTTCGCCTCGTTAGCGTGTAGAACTTCAGCTACACCATCCTCATTGATTGGGAAAGTTACTTCTTTTCCACCTCTTAGAACAGTTACGTTATCAGCAAAAAGCATATTAACGGTTGAGGTTTCCATTCTTTCTGCAGGTTTTCCGTCTATTTTCAGGATTTTATCTCCTGTTTCCAAGCCCATTTTTTTACCGGCATCAGAAACCGCAATCCCATTCTCGAATTTCGAATTATCGTGATAAGTTTCTCCGGTGAAGTAAGATAAGCAAGAGTAGATCAACCAAGCCAAAAAGAAATTAACTGTTACACCACCAAGCATAATAATCAATCGCTGCCAAGCCGGTTTTGCACGGAACTCCCAAGGTTCAGCCGGTTTGGAAAGCTGAGCCGTGTCCATACTTTCGTCCACCATTCCGGCGATTTTTACATAACCGCCCATTGGGAGCCATCCAAGGCCATATTTCACACCTTCGTGTTTTCTCCAGTCGCTGTCCGGTAATTTGGAAACATCGATTGGCTGTGTTATTTTTTTACCGTTGATTTCAACCTCTTCATCCGTAGGCTGATTTTTAGAAAAGAATTTATATTGCCATTTTCCATTGATTTTCTTCATTGCGAAGATGGAAAAATAAGGATCAAAGAATAAAAAGAATTTGTCTACTTTGGTTTTAAACCATTTCGCCGGCAGGAAGTGCCCGATTTCGTGTAAAGTTACAAGGATAGAAATGCTCAGGATAAACTGAAATATTTTTAATGCTAATTCCATTAATACATTTTAAAATTATAGTTGTCAAAGGTAATCATTTAGTCAGAAACTATACCAATGTAAAAATCAGCCTTTTCTCTGCCAAAATAACACTCAATGATAATGATGATTCGGGCAGCTTAATCCGCCTTCCACTCCCAAACCTAACGAAGTGGTTCGACGAAGTCAATCTTTTTTGCACGAAGATTCCACATAAAATAGAACATTTGTATAAGCAAAAAAGGATTTCCGCTCAAGTCGGGCTGCGAGTGATTCAACGGTAAATCAAAAGTGTAAATATTAGATAGAAATCCTTAATTTTAAATCAAATTTAAAAATGAAATTATGTCAAATATCGAGATGATAATCGAAGAGCGTGCTGCGGATATTGGTAACTTTTTGGTTGGCAGATTGTTGCCATTTTCTCAGAAGAGAAGTGTTGGTCCATTTGTGTTTATTGATCATATGGGACCGGCTGCGCTCAAAGATTACGAAAATATGGATGTTCCGCCGCATCCACACATTGGGCTTTCCACTTTGACATTTTTGTTCGAGGGAAGCATTATGCACAGAGATTCCATCGGTACGGAAATCGAAATCAAAGAAGGTGCTGTCAATTGGATGACCGCCGGAAAAGGTGTTGCCCATTCCGAAAGAACACCAGAATATCTGCGAACCACCGATAAAAACCTCCACGGATTACAAATTTGGGTCGCACTTCCAAAAGAATTGGAAACAATGGAACCCGAATTTTTCCATATCAACAAAGAAGATATCCCAAGCTGGATAGATAACGGAGTCAATTATAAATTAATCGCTGGTGAAATCCTCGGACGTAAATCTCCCGTTCCTGTTTATTCGCCATTGTATTTTTTGGAAGTCAAAAATACACTTCAGGAAGACCGCGAAATTGTTCTTGGCGATTATCTTTTCGGAGAATCTTCCCTATACATTTTGGAAGGTAATATTGAAAGCGAAGGTAATCTATACACACCAAAACACATCCTGATTGCGAAAGATTCCAAACTTTGTCATTTCACATTAAAACCGAATTCGACAGTTTATATTTTCGGAGGCGAACCTTTTCCGGAACCAAGATATATCTATTGGAATTTCGTTGGAACTTCAAGAGAAATTATAGAAGACGCCAAAACTAGATGGGCAAACCACGAGTTTCCAAAAGTCATTAATGATGATGGCTACGTTCCGCTTCCACCACAGAATAAGAATATTAAGCTAAAAGAATAGATAACAAAAAAGCATTTCGACATTTCGGAATGCTTTTCTTTTTTCTTGATTAAATTAAAAATTACATTTCCGATGTAATAAAAACTTTTATTTAGTTGTTATAACTAAAAAAATAGTTATAAAATGAAAAAACTACATTTAATCATTATTCTGATTATATCAATAAGTACTTTTGCACAAACCGCGAATAACTTAAACAACAGAAACAAATCGAAAAAAGAATCAGTTTATGCCAATCAAATTGATTCTGTAATGGCGAAATCCTATGAAAGAGGTTTATTCAACGGAAATGTCCTTGTCGCTAAAAACAACAAAATCATCTATCAAAAATCATTCGGATTTACAGATGAAACGAAGCAAACGCTTTTAAATAAAAAATCGATATTTAACATTGGTTCTATTGCAAAGGAATTTAATGCGGTTTCTATAATGATTTTAGTGGAGCGTGGTCTTCTCGATCTTGATGACCCGATTTCCAAATTTAATTTAGGATTACCAAAATGGTCAGAGAAAGTTACCATCCGCCATTTGATTAATTATGCCAGTGGGATTCCTAGGATAGAAAATGGGTTAATAGCCCCGAAAAATGATGAAGAGGCGTGGAAGATTTTGCGAAGTAATGATAGCCTATTATTCGAACCGGGAACCAGTTACAGGTATGATAATGGTAATGTTTTCTTGCAGAGAAGAATCATTGAAAAGGTAACCGGAATGTCATTTGAGGAATTCGTTTCTAAAAATATAATTAAGCCTTTAAAAATGACCAACTCGGTATTTGATCCCAAATCGGGATATAAAAACCGAACGTCTTCTTATGATATGGACAATGTCAGATGTCCGGAAATGCAATTTATTAGCGGATGGCTTTGGGTAGATATCAATGATCTCTATAAATGGATTGAAGCGCTGAATTCTAATCGATTAATATCCAAAGAATCCTTCCAAACTTTGTTGAATAATCCATACGCCAAAGACGAAGGAGGGTCACTCGGCAGATACTTTGAAAAAGAAGAACTACAAAGACATAATGGCGTTTCGTATAAATTCGAATCGATCTTTTTAAATGATCTTAAAAATAATATTACGATAATTCTGGTTTCCAATACCCTCAATAGAGTTTGGGATTTAGGACATATTATACATAAATTGATGTTGGGAAAAGAGTACAAAATTCCTAAAAAATCTATTTATCAAGCCATAAGAAAAGAAGCTGTCAATGACGTCAATAAAGCGATAGAAACCTATTATTTACTTAAGAAAAATTCTAAAAATGAATACAGTTTTGAGAATCCTGGAGAACTTAATAAATTGGGATATGAATTATTAAGACTCGGCAAAAACAATGAATCCATAACCATATTCAAATTGGCTACCAAGGAATTTCCTAAAGACGCAAATCTATTTGATAGTTTAGGAGAAGCTTATTTTACCAATAAGCAATATGATTTGGCATTAGAGAGTTATAAAAAAGCAATCGGTCTTGGCGGAACCAATGGGAATGCCAAGAAAATGATTGAGAAAATAGAGCAAGAAATGAGCAAGTAAAATTTTCCAATGTATAAAACAAAAAAAGCTTCTGAGAACCCAGAAGCTTTTATATTTTTAGTCAAAATTTAGAAAGAATAAGAAACACCAAAACTTCCATTGTTCCCGGCTTCTATAAAAGCGCCCCAGTTCTCTGTGAAAAAATATCTTGCACCAAGATAAACGCCTAAACCGAAGTTTCTACCGGCAACTCCTACATTAACACCAGGATAGATATCTATTTCAGAAGGTAATGCCAAAGCTTCTTGTAAGTGAAACCCAACACGTCCAAAAACAAAAGGATTATCATCATCTTCATTAAAATAAACATTCGCACCTCCACCAACAGAGATGAGGTTGGAAAGTCCATAATCATAACTTGCAGTAGGTCCGGTTCCAAATCCCCAAACATTAATTCCCGCTTGTGCTTTTTGGTCCCCTGCACCTTTCCAGGCTTGAGCATAAGACAAAACGCCAGCCAACAAACCCATTGTCAATAGCAATTTCTTCATAATTTATCGATTGAATTTAAAAATGGTTTTTCATATCAAAAATAAAACCACTATGTAAAAAACGACTCTTGGTTTATTTTATTATTCCGGATCTTTTCTGCTTTGATTGCCAAAAGACATCAACAGATAAAACAGAAACGGCAGAATGAAAATACTTCCCAAAAGAAGAGCCCAGCCAAGAGCTTCAATAGTTTTTGGCGCTGCACTTTCATCAAACAGAGAAAGATGACCACCGTTGGCAAAAAGAATGATATTAGGATTGTGCTGATAAGTGGCAGCAATAAGAATCATAATGATTTGAAATCCACCATAAATTCTGACCAACAGAAAATGACCTTTCTTGATGGCCTCGTTGGTAAACAATAAACTGATTGTTGCCAGTGTTATGGCGATAATTCCCAAAGCTTTTGAGAAAATCCATTTTAATAAAGGGATGTCAGAATAATGAGCGCTTACAAAAACTAAAACGCCCGTTACGACTACATAAATAGCTGTTTCTCTTGCCTTTTTTTTCATAATTGGCAGCGCATCACTGAATCTCGCTTCGTGAAGAGAAAACAACGAGGCCAGATAAGCACAAAGCGAAACGGTGAAAAATCCTACACAAACTCCGAAAGGATTCAGCCAACTGAAAATGTACAAACTCAGAAAATCTTTTGCTTCAGGATCTATCGAGCCAGAAATCGTTGCCGCTGCAATAATTCCTAAAAAAAATGGCGTCAACAAGCTTGAATAAAAGAAAATCTGTGCATATAATTTTTGCCAGTTATCCTCAACAGCATCATAATTTCTGAATGTAAAAGCGGTTCCTCTTGCGATAATCCCAATCAGCATCAAAACCAAAGGAATATGAAGATAGGTTGAAACGGTTGTGTAAATCGTAGGAAAACCGACAAATAATACCACGACTGCAATAATCAGCCACATATGATTCGCTTCCCAAATTGGTGCGATAGATTTGGACATTATCTTTTTCGTTTGGTTACGATAAGATTTTTTGGAAAATAATTCGATAATCCCAGCTCCGAAATCTGCACCACCTGTAATCACATACAAACAAATTGAAACCCAGAGAAATGCAATAACTACGTAAATCATTATTTCTTATTTTTAGGATTATAATTAGGGTCAGTAGGGTCGTATAATTTCGGTACCATCTTGAGCTGTCTCAATAACAAGAAGATGATAATTAATGATAACGAAATGAAAATCAATGTGAAAAAGTAAAACGAATATTGGATTCCCGGCATCGGAGTCACCGCATCAATGGTTTTCATAATGCCGTAAATAATCCAGGGTTGTCTGCCAACTTCCGTCACTGTCCAACCCGCTTCTAATGCGATATAACCGAATGGAATTGCTGCAACGAACATTTTCAGATACCAGTTTTTGGTCAGCCATTCTTTCTTCCAAAATGTTGCGATGAGGTAAATCAAGCCAATGATCATCATTACACTTCCGAAAAATATCATAATTTGAAAAGCGTAATGAACAACCGCAACCGGAGGCCAGTGGTCTTTTGGAAAATCTTTCAGCCCTTTCACTTCAGCATCAAAATCGCCCCAAGCCAGAAAACTTAGAACTTTCGGAACTTTTATAGCATATTTAATTTGTTCATTTTCTTCATCTGGAATTCCGCCAATGACGAAACTTGCGCCTTTTTCCGTTTCGAAATGCGCTTCCATCGCCGCCAATTTTATCGGTTGTCTTACAGCGACAGATTTGGCTGCAACATCACCACTGATAGGAGCGAGTAAAGCGCCGATAATTGCAAATCCTGCAGAAATTCTGAATGCTTTTGTATGGAAATTGACATTTCGTTTTTTCAAAATCATCAAGGCGTGAATCCCAGCTACAGCAAATCCTGTTGCTGCAAAAGCTGCCACGGTCATATGAAACGCCTGTGGAAACCAAGCCTCATTGAACATTGCTTTTATCGGATCGATGTTCAGATATTTTCCATCAATATAATCGAAGCCTGCCGGGCTATTCATCCAGGCATTGGCAGCTACAACCAAAATTCCGGAAGCCAGTCCACTTACGCCGACTACAACGCCGCAAAACCAGTGAAACCATTTGTTGAATTTTTCCCAACCATATAGGAAAAATCCAATAGCTATTGCCTCAATGAAAAAGGCAGTTCCTTCCAGAGAAAAAGGCATCCCGAAAATCGGACCTGCGTGTTCCATAAACTTTGGCCAAAGCAGACCCAATTCAAAAGACAACATCGTTCCCGAAACAGCACCGGTTGCGAAAAGAATTGCCACTCCTTTGCTCCAGGCTTTAGTTAGTCCTTTATAGACTTCGTCTTTGGTTGTTAAATATCTGTAATGTGAGAAAGCCATTAGAAAAGGCATTACCATCCCGACACAGGAAAATATGATGTGAAAGCCCAGGGACATTGCCATTTGAGATCTGGCGGCTAGAAAATCATCCATAATCTACATTTTGCTTCTGTAAAGTTAGGTTTAATTTCAAATCATTAATTGTATTTTCTCAAGACAATTGTCATACTTTGAATATTATATTTGCCAAAAGTATTATGGGTTAACGTCAAAACGTGTCGTGATGTAAAATTTTTATTTTTGTCGAGGCTTAATATTTGATTTTAAGGATCTTAACAGGTTATCATTTAACATAATATCAATGCTTGTATATCCCTTGTATATCCTTTCTTCGATAGTTGTATATCCATTCTATATCCGTTGTATATCCTTTGTTCGATGCTCGTTCGATAAGAGACTGTGTGGTATCAATTATAAGATAACAATTGCATTATTAAAAATCGTAGATTTGATCCCGTTTATGACTGTCTGAATTGGCAATGAAATTATGAAGACAGAATTAATGGATATAGCTTTGACAAATAAATAAATTAAAAGATATGGATAAGAGTGTTATCGATTTGCACCCAGGTCTTGTAACAGGATTTGCCGTAGTAGTCATTATTATGCTATTATTGGATCTTGGCGTTTTCAACAAAAAAGCGCACGAAGTGTCTTCCAGAGAAGCGACAGTCTGGAGCGTTGTATGGATTTCTCTATCCATGATTTTTTCAGGTGTTGTGTATTGGGTTTTCAATCAGGATGCAGGCGGACACGCTCTGGCAATTGAAAAATTCACCCAGTTCCAAGCCGCTTATTGGATAGAAAAAGCGTTGTCGGTTGATAATCTTTTTGTATTCATTCTCGTCTTTGGGTTTTTTAAAGTTCCAAGACATCTGCATCACAAAGTCTTGTTTTGGGGAATTATCGGGGCGTTGATTTTCAGAGCGATTTTCATCTTCGCAGGTGTTGAGTTGATCGATTTGACTTATCTGCCAGAAATGAATGTTTTCGGACATCCGGTTAGAATCAATGTGGTTATGACACTTTTTGGATTGTTTTTGGTCTATGCAGGCATCAAATCCTGGGGTGGCGGAGACGATGACGATGAACAGGATTACAGCGAAAGTGCGGGTGCAAAATTAATCAAAAGCTTCTGGAAAGTTTCCGATAACTATGATGGAGACAAGTTCTTCACTGTACAAAACGGAATCAAAATGGCAACACCACTTTTGGTTGTAGTTGCAGTAATTGAGTTCACGGATGTATTGTTTGCAGTGGATTCTATTCCGGCAATCTTTGCCATTTCAAAAGATCCATTTATTCTTTATACGTCTAACATTTTTGCGATTTTAGGATTGAGATCATTGTATTTCTTGCTATCCAACTTCATCCATATGTTCAGCAAATTACCTTACGGATTAGCAATAATTCTAAGTTTCATTGGAGTGAAGATGTTGATCTCGCCTTGGTATCATATTTCGTCTCCGGTTTCATTGGGAATTGTTGGGGGGATTTTGATTTTATCAGTGTTGATTTCAGTAATGTTTCCAGAGAAAGAAGAAGCAAAATAGAAAATTTCAAAAAAGCTAAGATTAGCTTCTGTATAAAACAACGAGAGTGATATCTAATACCACTCTCGTTTTTTTTTGACCTAATTATTTGTCAAAAACGATAAGTCAAAATTTAGAAATTTTCATCATTCTTTTATTGCAAAACAATTGTCATATTATGTTAAAAACAATTTAAATTCAAGTGGCTTATTTTTCGTAAATTTGCAGGTCTTATAAGAATTTCTTGTAAGCTTGATTTTAAATTTAAAACTTTAAAGAATGTTACCAAAAATAAATCCTATCCAGACTGCTGCTTGGAAAGCTTTAGATCAACAATTTGCCAATAATGATTTTGAGTTGAGAACTTTGTTCCAGTATAATCCGAATCGTTTTCAGGAATTTTCATTAGAAACAGAAAATTATCTTTTTGATTATTCTAAGAATTTGGTTGATGCTAAAACTTTGGATTTATTACTTCAATTGGCTGAAGAGACTCAGTTGAAAGAAGCGATCAGAAAAATGTTTTCTGGTGATAAAATCAATGAGACAGAAGGTAGAGCAGTTCTACATACGGCTTTGAGAGATTTTTCTGATAAAGAAATTTTAGTTGATGGGGAAAATATCAAACCTGCAATTAAGAAAGTTCTGGATCATATGAAGACTTTTTCAGAATCCGTAATTTCTGGTTCTCATAAAGGTTTTACAGGTAAAGAAATTACAGATGTTGTGAATGTAGGAATCGGAGGTTCTGACCTTGGTCCAGTGATGGTTTGTTCTGCATTGAAGCATTTCAAAACAAGATTGAATGTTCATTTCGTTTCCAATGTGGACGGCAATCATATGGCAGAGGTTGTTAAAGATCTTAATCCGGAAACAACTTTGTTCATCATTGCTTCCAAGACTTTTACGACTCAGGAAACAATGACGAATGCGAATTCTGCAAAAGAATGGTTCCTGAAATCTGGTGCTAAAGATGAAGATGTTGCCAAACATTTCGTAGCATTATCAACCAATATCGAAGCTGTAAAAAAATTCGGAATTGCAGAAGAAAATATCTTCGAATTTTGGGATTGGGTTGGTGGCCGTTACTCGCTTTGGAGCGCGATTGGACTCAGCATCGTTTTGTCTGTTGGTTATGAAAACTTCGAACAACTGTTGAAAGGTGCAAACGATACAGACGTTCATTTTCAAACTAAAGATTTTAAAGAAAATATTCCTGTTTTGATGGGTGTTTTAGGCGTTTGGTACCGTAATTTTTATGCGGCTGGAACTTATGCGATTTTGCCTTATTCTCAGTATCTTGACCGTTTTTCAGCTTATCTTCAACAAGGTGATATGGAAAGTAACGGTAAATCAGTAGACAGAAATGGCGAGTTTGTAACTTATGAAACAGGACCAATCATTTGGGGAGAACCTGGAACCAATGGTCAGCATGCGTTTTATCAATTGATTCACCAAGGAACAGAATTGATTCCGGCAGATTTCATTGCTTATGCCAAATCACCGAATGAAGTTGGTGAACATCAGGATATTCTATTAGCTAATTATTTTGCTCAGACAGAAGCTTTAGCTTTTGGAAAGACTCACGAAGAAGTTTATGAGGAACTAAAAGCATCCGGAAAAACGGAAGAAGAAATTGAGAAATTATTGAATTATAAAATATTCGCTGGAAATACGCCGACGAACTCATTCTTGTTTAAGGAATTAACACCGTTTTCATTAGGGCAATTGATTGCTTTGTATGAGCACAAGATTTTTGTTCAGGGTGTCATCTGGAATATTTTCAGTTTTGACCAGTTCGGAGTAGAATTAGGGAAAGTTTTGGCAGGAAAAATCCTTCCGGAATTGGACACTGAAGGTCAAGTTGAAACACACGACAGTTCTACAAACGGATTGATCAATTTCTATAAATCTAACCGATAAAATATAAAAGTGAAATGTTGGGAAAGGAACATTTCATTTTTTTCAAATAAATCTAAAAAGTAAAAAGAAAGAAAAATGGCACAAATTCTAGATGGACTGAAGGTCTCAAAAGAAGTAAAGGCTGAAATTAAGCAAGAGGTGGAGAAAATTCTTGCCAACAACAGAAGAGCGCCGCATTTGGTTGCGATTCTTGTTGGTAACAATGGTGCAAGCAAAGCTTATGTGAACAGCAAAGTGAAAGATTGTGAGGAAGTTGGATTCAGTTCTTCATTGATTAAATTTCCAAGTACAGTATCAGAATCGGAATTGTTGGAAAAGATTGATGAGTTGAATAAATCAAAAGCCGTGGACGGTTTCATCGTTCAATTGCCTTTGCCAAAGCAGATTGATCAGGAAAAAATCATTATGGCGATTGATCCAAGAAAAGATGTAGATGGTTTCCATCCAGAGAATTTCGGCAAAATGGCTTTGGAAATGGATACCTTTTTGCCAGCGACACCATTCGGAATTTTGACATTATTGGAGCGATATAATATCGAAACCAAAGGAAAAGATTGTGTAATCATCGGAAGAAGTAGAATCGTTGGAAAACCAATGAGTATATTAATGGGAAGAAAAGATTTTCCAGGGAATTCTACAGTGACTTTGACCCACTCTTACACAGAGCATATAGAAGAATATACAAAAAAAGCAGACATTGTGATAACAGCTCTTGGTGATCCCAACTTCTTGAAAGGAGAGATGATCAAAGAAGGCGCAGTTATCGTAGATGTTGGGATTACTAGAGTAGATGATGATTCTGAAAAAGGTTATTATCTTGCAGGCGATGTAGATTTTGACAGTTGTGCAGAGAAAGCAAGTTGGATCACACCTGTTCCGGGAGGAGTGGGGCCAATGACGCGAGCAATGCTGATGAAAAATACCATCATTGCCTATAAAACGTCAGTTTATAATGACTAAGGAAGAAGAAGATATTTTATTAAAAGAAGGTAAAATGCTCCCGGTAATGGAGCATTTTTACACTATTCAGGGAGAAGGATTTCATGCAGGGAAAGCGGCTTATTTCATTCGTTTGGGCGGATGCGATGTGGGTTGCCATTGGTGTGATGTGAAGGAGAGTTGGGATCCAAAACTTCATCCGTTGATGAATACGGAAGAAATTGCAGAAACGGCTGCCAAATATTGTAAGACGATTGTTCTGACAGGAGGGGAACCTCTGATGTGGAACCTAGAAATCTTGACCTCGAAGCTGAAAGAATTGGGCTGCACCATTCATATTGAAACTTCTGGTGCCTACCCAATAAGTGGACATCTGGATTGGATTACACTTTCGCCTAAGAAAACAGGGCTTCCATTGGCTGATATTTATCAAAAAGCGAGCGAGTTGAAGATGATTATTTTCAATCAAAATGATTTTAAATTTGCCCAGGAACAAGGTGAAAAAGTAAATGAAAACTGTGTCCTTTACCTCCAAAGTGAGTGGAGCAAACGTGATGCGATGTATCCGAAGATCACAGATTTTATATTAGAACATCCAAAATGGAGATCTTCTATCCAAACGCATAAGTATCTGAATATTCCTTAAATTTGATTTATGCAGAGACTCCGATATTCCCGATATTTCAAAGTATTTGTGATTTTACTGGATATGATTCTGGTATCATCGGTATTTGTAATCTATTATTGGAGAAATTTCGAAGTTAAATATGATTCGGACTCGCTGGAGCAGAATATTTTATCCATTCTATTATTGTGCTTTTTCTGGTTGTTATTGAGTGGAAGAACAAGGCTTTATCATATCCCGAGAAACGTAACGTATACTATTTATCTGGAGCGGATTCTGATTCACGTTTTTTTCTTTTTCATAGGAGTTGTGATGTTGGGGAAAGTCAGTCAGAATGATTTCCTCAAAACCGAACGTTTTTATCTTGCAGGGATTTTGCTTCTGGTAGTCATTCCCATCAAAACTTTCATCTATTTCCTTTTGAAATATATCAGAAGTATCGGGAAGAACCACAGGAATGTTATGTTCATTGGCGAAAGCGCTTCTTCTACAGTTTTAAGTGATATCATCAATCAACGTAAGGATTATGGATACAGAATCTATGATTATCCCAAAGACAATTATGATCTGTCAAAAATTATAGAGTTCTGGAAAAATAATGGGATTCACACGATTTTTATTCCTTCCGAACACAGTCTGGAAAAGAGATTTGAGGACGATCTTTTCCGTCAGGCAGAACTTAATAAAGTGAAAATCTCATTAGTTCCTAATATTATTCAGAATCAGTTTTTTGAATATGAATTCAATTATATAGAAACCGTTCCGGTCTTGTCCCAAGCCAAGTATCCGTTAGACTTTTTTACGAATGTAACGATTAAAAGGTTGTTTGATATTTTATTTTCAGTAATTATTTTGGTTGGGATTTGTTCTTGGCTGTTTCCGCTTATTGCATTATTAATCAAATTGGACGGATCAAAAGGTCCCGTGTTTTTTGTCCAGAAACGATATGGTTATCACGATGAGGTTTTTGATTGTTTGAAGTTCCGAACAATGAAGGTAAACAATCAGTCTGCAGCTAAAACAACCGATTGTGATGATGTGCGAATTACCAAAGTCGGAAAATTTCTGAGAAAGACAAGTCTGGACGAGATGCCACAATTCATTAATGTTCTCAAGGGTAATATGTCTATCGTCGGACCTAGACCACATATGCTTTTGGTAGACGATTTTTATAAACCGAAGATCAGCAGATATAGCCTCAGAAGTATGGTAAAACCCGGCATTACAGGTTTGGCCCAGGTGAGCGGCTTGCGTGGAGATGAAGGTGATATGAATCTTGGAATGAAAAAAAGAATCCTTGCAGACTCATTTTATGTGAGGAACTGGAGTTTTAGTATGGATATTGTTATCATTCTGAAAACAATTTTCTTAGTAATTGTAGGGGATAAAAATGCACGCTGATATTAATCAGAAAAGAACTAATTTTGCCGTATGTTAAAACGATTTTTTGAATCTATTGGAGAATATTTCCTACTGCTGGGAAAGGCCATGAGCCGCCCACAGAAGAGAAGTGTTTATATGAAACTTTTGGTAAGAGAGTTTTATGACCTTGGAGTTAACTCTTTCGGGTTGGTATTATTCACTTCATTCTTTGTTGGTGCGGTTGTATCCATCCAGATGTTCAACAACTTCGATGCGTCATCATTTCCCATTCCTAACAGTTTTGTGGGCTATGCTACCAAAGTGGTTTTGATTCTGGAATTTTCCCCAACCATTATTTCTGTAATTCTTGCAGGTAAAGTGGGTTCCTATATTG
The DNA here is from genome assembly GCF_003610695.1 of Epilithonimonas arachidiradicis. Taxonomy (GTDB): domain Bacteria; phylum Bacteroidota; class Bacteroidia; order Flavobacteriales; family Weeksellaceae; genus Epilithonimonas; species Epilithonimonas arachidiradicis. Next base: position 380,091 of record NZ_RAQH01000001.1, read on the forward strand.
CATCAAGTATTGGTACAATGCGGGTTACTGAACAGATTGATGCTCTGGATATTATGGGTGTCAATTCTCCCAATTTTTTGATATTGCCCAAAATTGTTGCCAGCGTTGTTTTTAATCCTATCCTGATTGCAATCAGTATTGTTGTAGGGATTTGGGGCGGCTATGTCGCCGGATTGGCAACAGGCAACTGGACCAAAGCAGATTATATCACCGGAATACAAATGTACATGCCGTCTTATTTCATTTGGTATGCCTTTATGAAAACTGCAGTTTTTGCTTTTTTAATTGCAACTATTCCTGCTTATTTTGGCTATAATGTGAAAGGCGGATCTCTGGAAGTAGGACGTGCCAGCACACAAGCTGTGGTGTGGACGATGATTGCTGTCATTATTATGAATTTATTATTAACCCAGATGTTCCTAAGCTAATGATAGAAGTAAAAGAATTAAGAAAAAGTTTCGATGATGTTGAGGTTCTTAAAGGGATTACCACGACATTCGATACAGGAAAGGTTAATCTGATTATCGGACAGAGTGGATCTGGTAAAACCGTTTTTCTGAAATCTCTTCTCAACGTTTATGAGCCATCCAGCGGAAGTATCTTGTTTGACGGACGAGATATTATGAAGATGTCCCGAGAAGAGAAGCAGGGTTTACGCTCTGAGATCGGAACCGTTTTCCAGGGCAGTGCGCTTTTTGATTCTATGAATGTGGAAGAGAACATCAGCTTCCCTTTGGATATGTTCACCAATCTGACTTACCGCGAGAAGAAAAGAAAGGTTCTGGAAGTCATAGGAAGAGTCAATCTGGACAAAGCCAACAAAAAATATCCATCCGAGATCTCCGGAGGGATGCAGAAAAGGGTGGCTATTGCCAGAGCTATTGTCAACAATCCCAAGTATCTTTTCTGTGACGAACCGAATTCTGGATTGGATCCTTATACATCTAATGTCATAGATGATCTTCTTTTGGAAATCACCAAAGAATATAATACTACCACCATCATCAACACACACGATATGAACTCTGTGATGACCATTGGTGAGAAAATCCTTTATCTGAGATTAGGCATCAAGGAATGGGAAGGGAACAAGGACATTCTGGCAACAGCGAAAAATAAAAACCTATTAGATTTCGTTTACTCATCAGAACTTTTTAAGCAGCTGAGAGAATTTATGCTGGAAAATGATCAGACAAGTTTAACACATAACAATAATAAACCCGAAAAATAAAATCAAAATGAGTAAAAAACTAATTAGTACGTTAGCTATCTTCCTAGGAGTAATGGCTTATTCGCAAGTAACTGTAGGATTGAGAGCCAATGCGCTTTTCAATACATCTTCAGCAAAATGGAAGGATATAGAAAGTACTGCTACAAGTGCCTGGGAAAGTAAAGGTGATAACAAAGCAGGATTCAATATTGGTTTAGCTGCAAAAATTGGATCTCCTGTTGGAGGTTGGTTTGTAATGCCGGAAATTTATTACACAACTTTTAAAAATACCTTGACCGTTGACGATGTAACAGTTGAAGCTAAGAATAATCGTATAGATGTTCCAGTATTGTTAGGTCATAATTTCTTGCTTGGAAAATTGGCAGCTTTTGTTGGTCCTGTAGCATCTTACAATTTATCAGGAGATAAGAACTACAATGATTTTAAAGTAGATGCGAAAAACGAATTTACCGTAGGTTATCAATTCGGAGCTCAGGCAACACTGTCTAAATTTGTTATTAATGCAAGATACGAAGGAGCTTTTTCTAAAGATTCGAGAAAAATTATAGACATTGCTACTGGAGATGAAGTCGTTCGTTACGATAATCGCCCAAGTATGTTTATTGTAGGTATTGGTTACAATTTCAACTAATCAATCGATCATAAAAAATGAGAGGGCTGGAAAATTATTTCCAGCCCTCTTCATATATAGACCTTAAAAATTCACAAAAAAATTCTCTTATGTGAGAAAACATTTTTGTAATACGAAAGTATAAGCTTTTATTCAACAAATGTTTAACTTAATAAATGAAAAATTGAACAATATTAATATGTTTTGTTTATTTTTGCTTTGAAATAATATTAACTTGAATGAAAGTTATTCTTGAACATATCCAGCCGGACGAAAATAGCTCTTTTAAAGTCTTCCATATCAAGGACGTTCCGATATCTGAACTCAACTGGCAATACCATTATCATTCTGAAATTGAGATTGTTTGTGTACTGCATGGCAAAGGTACCCGACATGTCGGTTATCACAAGAGTCATTTCGAAGACGGCGCATTAGCCTTGATTGGTTCCAATATTCCTCATTCCGGGTTTGGGCTCAATGCCACCGATCCGCACGAAGAAATCGTAATATTGTTCAAAGAAGAGATTTTATCATTGCCGGAAGGTGAGGTGGATACCGGTTCTATTAAAAAGCTTTTGGAAATCTCCAGATATGGTGTTCTTTTCTCTTCAAAAGTAAAAAACCGACTCATTCCAAAGTTGGAAGAGATTGCCAAGGCAGAAGGCTATAAACGCTATCTTTTGCTTCTGGAGATCTTATTCGATCTTTCCAAGACCGAGGATTTTGAATTGATGAACACAGAAGTGATGCCCTATACCATCGTTTCCAGAAACAGAACCAGGCTGGAAGCCGTTTTTACTTATGTTGAAAATGGTTATCAGAACGAGATCGACATTATGCAGGCAGCAGATTTGGCAAATCTCACAAAGCCCGCATTTTGTAACTTCTTCAAGAAAGCAACATCATTAACCTTTGTAGAATTTGTCAATCGTTACAGAATCGATAAGGCTTGTATCTTGTTATCCCAAGAAAAAAGCATAGCAGAAAGCTGCTATGCTACAGGTTTTAATAATATTACTTATTTCAACAAAATTTTTAAGAAATATACCAATACAACACCAGGTCAGTTTATTAAAAACCTCTAGAAACTGCCGTTATTTATATTATTTTCTGCTTTTTGTCTTTCCAATTCGGCTTTTTCTTTCTGAAGCTGTTTGAATTCTTGTCTTATTTGCGCTTGTTTTACAGCATTACCTTTGCTGACATAGCCAACCAAGCCGCCAATAATCAGTCCTATTCCAATGCCGCAAAGTGAGCCGTAAACAACTCTCAGATCAATGGCCATATCATTTAGATAAAATAGCAATGCGCCAAGACCGAATAAAATAATACCAATGACAATTAAACTTTTCATAGTTTTAAATTTTGATCTAAATTAACTAAAAAAGTTTACAATTTTCCGCCAGCAGCTTTGTAATATTCCAGTGCTTTTGGCATGTCAGCGTTTAGATCAGCAATCCTGTTCTGGGGATTAGGGTGCGTTGACAAGAATTCTGGCGTTCTGCTGCCAGTAGAAGAGGCTTCCATTCTTTGCCAGAAAGCGGTCGCTGTTCTTGGATCGTAACCCGCCATTGCCATTAATTGCAATCCCATTTCGTCTGCTTCAGATTCTTGTTTTCTTCCGTAAGCTAACAGTCCAACTTGTGCTCCGATTGGATAAACTTTTTCAAAAACGCCTGCCCATTGGCTATTAGACATTGTTCCTCCAAGAAGACTTCCTCCGTATTGAGCCAACATCGCCTGAGAAATTCTTTCGTTTCCGTGTCCTGCCAAAGCGTGCGAAACCTCGTGTCCCATCACAACGGCAACACCGTTATCATCTTTACAAACAGGCATTATTCCGGTATAAAAAGCTACTTTCCCACCAGGCATACACCAGGCATTCAATTGACTGTCTTGAATCAGATTAAATTCCCAGCTATAGCCAGTTAACGCAGATTCTCTTCCGATACTTTTGTAATATCTGTAAGCTGCATCTTTGATTCTAGCACCCACATTTTTGATACGGTTGGCATCTGCTGTTCCGGTTACAACTTTTGCTTTGGAAAGTGTTGTCCTGTATTCCGTTGCTGCTGCTGTGGCAATTTCGGAATTATTAGCAATCTGGATAGAAGATCTACCTGTAATTGGATTGGTAACACAAGCGGTTATACCTAATGCTGCAATTACAAAAGCTGAGGTTTTTAAAATTTTCATCGTTTATTCTTTAAATATAGTTGTGTTTTACAAGTTTTATTCCAAAAGATTTACTCTTTATTAAGGAAGGCATCCCAGCCTTGTGCTGTCAACGGAATCAATTGGTTTGAACCTCTTGCTACCAAAAAATTGCCTTGTTCTTCTGCCGTTGCATGACCGATGACTGTAAAGTCCGGATGATTTTTAATTTTATCAAAATCCGATGGCGAAATGGTAAATAATAGTTCGTAATCTTCCCCACCATTCAGAGTAGCCATTGCAGGATTGAGATTAAATTCTTCTGATGTATGAATGGTCGATTCATCCATCGGGATTTTTTCTTCGTATAAATGGAATCCAACTTTGGATTGATCTGATAAATGCAAAACTTCCGAAGCCAAACCATCGGAAACATCAATCATAGACGTTGGTAAAATATCCAATTCTTCCAGTTTTTTCTTGATATCCGTTCTTGCTTCCGGTTTCAATTGTCTTTCCAAGATATAATCGTAGCCTTCCATTTCAGGCTGCATATTCGGGTTTGCCAAATAGACAGAATGCTCTCTTTCCAAAATCTGAAGTCCCAGATAAGCACCACCAAGATCTCCGGTTACTACCAAAAGATCATTCGGTTTTGCACCATTTCTTTTAACAATTTTTTCTTCATTTTCAAGACCAATTGCTGTAACGCTAATCACAAGACCAGCGTTGGAACTTGTTGTATCTCCGCCAATTAAGTCCACTTTGTATCTGTTGCAAGCCAAAGCAATTCCGGCATAGATTTCTTCCAGAGCTTCAACCGGGAAACGGTTGGAAACAGCAACGGAAACCAAAATTTGAGTTGGTGTTGCATTCATTGCAGCAATATCGCTGAGGTTCACAACAACAGCTTTATAGCCCAAATGTTTCAAAGGAACATAGCCTAAATTGAAATGAACACCTTCCGCCAACATATCTGTGGAAACAACTACTTTTTGGTTTTCAGAATCGATGACAGCAGCGTCGTCACCAATAGAAACTTTGGTAGAGTTCTGAACCACAGGAAAGTTTTCGGTCAAATGTTTTATCAATCCAAACTCTCCCAACTTGGAAATAGGCGTTAATTCTTGTGATTTATCTTCGAGCATAATTTTAATTAATGATGAATTATAAATGATTAATGATAAAAGCTGAATATCATTAAAGTAAAATTTATTTAAAGTTTTCTAAAAGAGAAGCATCTATATTTTCTGGTCGGAAAGGCAAAGTTTTCAAATATTCTCTTGTGATGGTCTGCACATTTTCAGACTTGTACTCGTTCATCACTTCCATAATATCATCTGGTGGCGTTGTCGTTTTTCTCAACATCATATCAATCCAAACGCCGGTTGCTTCCGCTGTTGCACAATGCGTTCCGTCTGGCAGATAAAATTTGTGAACGAACTGATAAATTGATCCGTCTTCTGACAAAGCAGCAACTTCCAGAGCTACATAAACTGTCTGATCCGCATAGATTTCTTTGAAGAAAGAATAGCGCTCGTGCAACATTACCGGGCCAACGCCCCAACGATTCAGTTGAGTCAATCCGATTTTGTTTTTATTAAGAAAAGCCATTCTCGTTTGTGAGCAATAATCAACATAGGTTGAGTTTCCCAGGTGACGATTCGCATCAATATCACTCCATCTCACTTCAAATTTATGGTAATAAACAGACATTTTTTCGATTTTAATATTCTTCAAAATTAACCATTTGAGGTGGATATTAAAAATGTAATTTTGCAGCAATGAATTCTCAAAAAAAGAAAATAATAATTGTTGGTGGAGGTGCTGCTGGATTCTTTACTGCTGCAAACCTAGACGAAAACAAATATTATGTTACTATTCTCGAGCAAAATTCTGATGTTTTGCAAAAAGTGAAAATCTCCGGAGGCGGAAGATGCAACGTGACGCACGCTTGTTTTGATCCAAGAGAGTTGACTCAATTTTATCCGAGAGGCAATCGGGAATTACTAAGTGTTTTTACCAAATTCCAACCGGGCGATACAATGGATTGGTTCGAATCCAGAAATGTTCCTTTGAAAATCGAAAAAGATAACAGGATTTTTCCTGAGTCCGATTCTTCTCAAAGTATTATGAATGCTTTGATCAATGAGGTTCGAAATAAAAACTTTGAAGTTAAAAATCAGGTTTCTGTTACAGAAATTATCAAGGAAAATGAAACTTATTTAATTAAAACAAAACAAGGCGATTTCATAGCCGATATTGTGATTTACACAACCGGAAGTTCACCCAAGTCTTTGAAAATTATTGAGAATCTTGGGCACAAAATTGTGGAACCGGTTCCGTCCTTATTTACGTTCAATATCAAAAATGATTTGTTGAAAGACCTGCCGGGAACAAGTTTTGAAAATGCGGAAATCAGAATTCCGAGTCTGAAAACTGAAGAATCCGGACCTTTGTTGATTACACATTGGGGACTTTCTGGTCCTGCAGTTTTGAAAATTTCGGCTTGGGAAGCCAGAACTTTAGCAAAGTTGAAATATCAGTTTGAGATTGAAGTTAATTTCATTTCAAAACCAATTTCTGATGCAGAGGGAGAATTAAAAGAATTCAAAAATCAAAATCCGAAAAGATCCATCGGACAATCGAAAATATTTGATGTGACCAATCGTTTCTGGAACAAGATTCTGGAAACCAATCAAATCAATCCCGAAAAACAAATTGCTAATCTTTCCGGTAAAGAAATGGCTTTGATTCTTGAAAATCTTTGTCAGAAAAAACTATTGGTTACCGGTAAATCAACCTTCAAAGATGAGTTCGTAACGGCAGGAGGTGTTGACCTTAAAGAAGTTAACTTTAAGAATATGTCTTCCAAAATTTTGTCTGATTTTTATATTTCTGGCGAAGTTCTTGATATAGATGCAGTTACAGGAGGCTTTAATTTCCAAGCCTGTTGGAGCGAAGCTTGGTTGATTTCTCAACATCTGAACGCTTTGTAATGAAATCTTTTATTAAATTTGAAAAATAAATTTGAAAATGAAATATTCGAAAAATATTCTGAAAACACTTCTGTTAGCCGTGTTTTTTTTAATGGTTTCTTGTAAGACAACTGTTGTATCTCCAAACAAGCCGATGTACGACAATACACTAGAACTTTACAAAAAATATTCTATCCAAACCAAAGATGCTAAGACTCAGAAAATCGAAGTTTTGAAAGTGGACGCAACCAAAATCTATGGTAAAAACAAGGCTGGAGAAATGGTTGAAATTGAAAGAAGCGAAGTGCGTGATATCAAAAAACCAGATGTTTTAGCATCCATTGCTATTGTTGTAGCAGCGGTTGCAGCCGTTATTTTTGTTCCGATTTAAAAAAAATGCTTGGTTCGGCAAAATCCAGGAATTTTATCTTAAAAGCAATTGTTGCAATTACTTTTATTTATTTTTTTTGGCTGATGCTGAACATTACTTTGGATTATGTTCCAATAGCTTCTGATGTCAGTTTCTTGATGATCAAGCAGACAGAAGTGACTTCCCGACCGGAATATCTCCCTATTTTTTACATACACGTATACAGCAGTATTTTCGCTTTGTTGGCAGGATTTATTGCTGTTTTTTTTGATAAAAATTTAAAATACTTACATAGATTTTCCGGTAGAATTTATGTTTTTGTAACATTAATTTTTTCCTCTTTATCAGGAATTTATATTGGCTTTTTTGCCAATGGCGGATGGACAGCAAAACTGTCCTTTGTGTTGCTTGGCATTCTTTGGTTTTACACAACTTACAAATCGTACTCAGAAATTCGGAGAAAGAATATCGTCCAGCACAAATTCTGGATGTGGCGAAGTTATGCTTTGGCCGTTTCTGCGATCACATTGCGGATGTGGAAAGTAATTTTAGTATATTTATTCCAGCCCAATCCAATGGATGTTTATCAGGTTATTGCTTGGCTTGGATGGATTCCCAACTTGTTATTAGTAGAATATTTAATCAAAAAACAAAACCGATGAAAACCTTAAATCTAATTTTTGCAAGTGCAATTTTGACTGTCTCTGTTATTTCCTGTAAAAAAGAAACGAAATCCGAAGAAAAAACAAAATCGGATTCTTTGGTTTCGAAAAAGGAAGTAGAGCAGGAGTTCCATAAAGATTGGTACGGAATCTACACCGGAGATTTCAACTCAAAACCAATTGCGACCGAATACGGCAATCAGATCGAAGAGTATAAGAAAATATCAGTCAAAATCAATAGAATCACAAAAGACAGCGTTTATGGTTATTCTGTTGTGAATGGCAATCAAAGACCTTTTCGTGGCATTCTGAATGAAAATACTTTGGATTTTGTCTTAGATGAGCCTGGAAGTGATAAATCAGACGGGCGTTTTCAACTCAAGATTAAGCAGGACAGTTTGGTTGGAGATTGGTCTGCTTACAACAAATCTGATGTGAAATCACCGGAGAAAACCGTGAAGCTGATAAGAAAAGAGTTTGCCTATAATCCTAATTTTATGCTTTCAAAGAAAAGTTATGAAGAAAGTGATTACGAAAATCCCGTAGATTGGAATGGCGGAAAAGTGAAAACGGAATCTTATGTGACTGACGAAGGCAAAACAGAAACTTACGAAAATACATTTTACAGAAGCGCGTCTGACAAGGTTTTTGTTATCAATGCTTCCAAACAAAAATTAGCTGAAAAAGATTTAAAAAACCTTCGCAAATTAGATCTTCAGATTATCAGAAATACGGTTTTTGCACGCCATGGTTATTCTTTCAAAAAAGCAACTTACCGCCAATTTTTCGAGAATACAGATTGGTACGTTCCTGTTTCCAACAATGTGGATGCTGACCTCTCGCCTTTGGAAAAGGAAAATGTGGCACTTCTTGCCCGTTTGGAAAAATATGCTGAAGATCATTACGATACTTTTGGACGATAGAATTTTGATTCGATTAAGAATAAAACCACACATCCGGCAAAATAGCAGAGAATGTCAATCCAGCTAAATGAGTTGCCAAGAACGATCATCATTATGCGATTGTCTTTGAAACCCAATAATTCTCCGAAGTGAAAATATTGCGCAAACTCAATCAGGCAGGAAAAAATGAAAATTCCGATAACCAGTTTTGTTGAATTGAAATCGAAGAATGCTTTAATAAAATAAAACATCAGCATTACAACAAAAACATCACCCAAATAAGCTCTGACAAAGAACCAATCTTTGAGTTTTGTAGCAATCAAAACCTCTACGATAAAAATCAAAACTGCAATCAGAAAGTTTTTGTAATCGAATTTAAAATTAATTTTCACGGAATTGCTTTTAACTAAAACAAAAAATCGAGGCAATTATTACCTCGATTTTTTTATTTTTTCACTTTGATTGTGCAACCAATCGCAACTGTTTTCTCGGTTTTGACGGGTTCGTTTTTCAAAAGCTGATTCACAGCATCCTGAACATAATGATCTGAAACATCATTCGGATTTTCGTAATTATTATCAATCGTTCCGATGTATTTCACGATATTTTTCCCGTTTTCTTTTTTCAAAATATAAACGTGTGGCGTTTTCGTAGCGCCATAAACGGGATAAATTTTCTGACCTTCATCTACCAAATATGGAAACGTAAAACCTTTTTCTTTCGCTCTCGTCTGCATCTCCGCAAAACCATCCTGAGGCTGAACATTTGGGTCATTCGGATTGATGGCAATCACAGGATAACCTTTGTCTTTGTACATTTTGTCCAGTGCAATTATTCTGTCTTCATACTTTTTCGCATACGGACAATGGTTGCAGGTGAAAACAACGATAAAACCTTTTGCAGATTTGAAATCGCTTAATGAAACCATTTTTCCATCCACGTTTTTCAGTTTGAAATCTGTTGCTTCATCGCCAACTTGGTAACCGGAATTGTAAACTTTGGTAAAACTTAATAATCCCAAAATCAGGATTAGACCGTAGAAAAGCCATTTTATTTTTTTCATTTTAAATATTTTTATGGATTGTAATTTTTATTAATTGCTGATTCTAGCTCTTCCAAGGACATTTCGCCATTATTGAAGAATACCTTTTCGCCATTTTTATAGAAAAACGTTACCGGAATCTCGCCTTCCCAATCTTTCTGGAATTTCGGAATCCAAGTATTCATCCTTTTGTTATCATCCAAAATCACAACTTCTGCAGTCAGGTTTTTGGTCTTGATAAAATTGATGACTTTCTGTTTGTCTCTCGCCATATCCAAAGAAACTAACAGCATTTTGAAATTCGGATTTTGAGAATATTTTTTATTCACTTCAATGAAATGAGGCAATTCTTTGACACAAGGTGCGCAAGTGGTTGCCCAAAAATTAACCACAACAAACTTATCTTTTTCTTGTGGAATACGCTTTTCTAAATCTTCATACTTAATCAGAGAAACATCAGTTTGAATCTGAGCATTTATCAAGAAAGGAAAAATCAACAAGAGAAATTTTACTAAAGTCTTCATATTCAAATTTAAAAAATACTTTTGATAATTTCAATTATTGAATATCTTTGGAAAAAATAATTATGAAAAAAATCTTATTACTATTTGTTTTATTATTCAGCATTACAGCCTTCTCTCAAGATAAAAATGAAAATGAAATGAGAACTATTTGGGAGGCAAAATCAGACGCAATGTCAGAGTTTCCCACAGGGATAAAAGGTTTTCGCCAAGAAGTCATTAATAATTTTAGAACAAGAAAAGTTACAGGAAAAGGTATTAATAGAACTGAAATTAGATTTTCCATAGAAAATGATGGAAGTCTTTCAGAAATACAAGCATTTGGAGAAAATGAAAGCTTGAACGAAGAAGCAATACGAGCCGTCTCAAAAGTAAAAAAGAAATGGCTTCCAGCAAAAGTTAAAGGAGAAAAAGTAAAATCTAAATTCCGATTTCCTTTAACTATAAATATTTAACAATAATTTTCGGTTCAATTTTTGAAAAAGAAATCTTAACCAAATTTTATTGTTATGAAAAAGCTATTATTCATCGGAGTATTGTCGTCATTAATTATCGGTTGTGTTCCTGATAAGGACAAAAGGGATAAAAGAAAAGCAGATCACAGCGCAGAACATATGAGAAATGAAGGTGTAGATTCGGCTGCTTTATCTCCAAATAAAAATGTAGTAGATACGGTTTCTACAAAAGAGTCTGGAAAATAGAATTACTTTCCAATCATCTTTTTAATCGCATTCAACTTCATCAAAGCTTCAATTGGTGTCAAAGTATTGATGTCGATTTTCGTCAATTCTTCACGGATATTTTCAAGAACTGGATCGTCCAATTGGAAAAATGAAAGCTGAAGATTTTCTTCAGTCACCCGTTTTATTTTTTCTCCGGAATCTTGCGTTGCTCTGCTGGATTCCAAAGTTTTAAGAATCTCATTCGCACGATTGACTACTTTTGAAGGCATTCCTGCTAACTTCGCAACGTGGATACCAAAACTATGTTCACTTCCGCCGGAAATCAGTTTTCTAAGGAAAATAATATTGCCTTTTGCTTCTTGGATTGACACGTGGAAATTCTTAATTCTCTCGAAGTTCACAGACATTTCGTTCAACTCGTGATAATGCGTTGCAAACAATGTTTTCGGTTGCGTAGGATGCTGATGAAGATATTCTGCAATCGCCCAAGCAATGGAAACACCGTCATAAGTAGACGTTCCACGCCCGATTTCGTCCAGCAAAATCAAACTTCTGTCGGATATATTATTAAGGATATTTGCGGCTTCATTCATTTCTACCATAAAAGTCGATTCGCCGGCAGATAAGTTATCCGTTGCACCAACTCTGGTGAAAATTTTGTCTAACGTTCCAATTTCAGCGTGTTTTGCAGGCACAAAGCTTCCGATTTGAGCTAACAAAGAAATTATTGCAGTTTGCCTCAGAATTGCAGATTTACCGGCCATATTCGGTCCGGTTACCATAATGATCTGCTGAGAATCTCTATCTAGAAAAACATCGTTCGGGATGTAAGATTCACCAAGAGGTAATGACTTTTCAATGATCGGATGTCGCCCTTCCTGGATATCAATCGAGAAAGAATCGTTCAGAATCGGTTTTGTATAATTATCTTCAACAGATAATTCAGACAAACCAACTGCACAATCCAGTTCGCCGACTAACTTTGAATTTTCCTGTAATTGGTCAATATAAATCAGAACATTTTCACAGACATTTCTGTAAAGTTCCAATTCTAATTTACTGATTTTTTCTTCAGCACCAAGAATCTGACTTTCATATTCTTTCAGTTCTTCAGTAATGTAACGTTCGGCATTAACCAAAGTCTGCTTTCTAATCCAGTCTTCCGGAACTTTGTCCTTGTGCGTATTTCTAACCTCTATATAATAGCCAAAAACACCGTTGAAATCGATTTTCAAGCTTGTGATTCCTGTTCGTTCAATTTCACGTTGACACATTTCATCCAGGAAGCCACGACCTTTACTTTGAAGATTTCTTAAATAATCGAGTTCTTCCGAGATTCCTTCTCGGATGACATTCCCTTTGTTGATGTTCACAGGAAGCTCGTCGTTCAGATGCTTGCTGATTAATGTAATTAATTCTTCAAGGTTGATGAAAGGATCAATCCAAGCTAAAACGTCAGGAAAATTCAGAAGTTTTTTTCTGATTTCATTAATATTAATGATACTTTGACGGAGATAACCTAATTCTTTCGGTGAAATCTTTTCAGCAGCTAATTTTCCAATTAACCTGTCCAAATCAGAAATGCCTTTCAGCAAATCTTTGATATCGTATTTCAAAGAATCTTCTTTGTTCAAAAATTCAATCAGGCTTAATCTTCGGTTGATATCACTAATGTTTTTTAAAGGTAAAATCAATCTGCGTCTCAACAATCTTCCGCCCATCGGGGTACAAGTTTTGTCGATGATATCAAGAAGCGATTTCCCATTGTGATTGGCAGAATAGACAATTTCGAGATTTCTCAGCGTGAAGTTGTCCATCATCAGATAATCATCTTGTGGAATCACTTGAATTCTTGTAATATGCTGCAACAATGCGTGATGTGTATCTTCTACCAAATAAGCGAAAATTGCTCCGGCAGCCGTGATTCCCAACTTAGAATCCTCAATCCCGAAACCTTTCAATGATTGTGTTTTGAAATGTGAAGTCAGTTTTTCGTAAGCATAAGGATATCTGAACGCCCAGTCTTCCAGCTTGAAAACATTTTTATTTTTCAATTGGCTCGGTATTTCTGAAGTCCTTTGATAAATAATCTCGCTCGGGTCAAAAGTATGAACGATATGAAGCAGCTTTTCAAGATTGCCTTCACTCACGAGAAATTCCCCTGTGGAAACATCGACCAAAGCCATTCCGTATTTTTCTTTTTCCTTGTGAAGAGAAAGAAGGAAATTATTTTTCTTAGAAGTCAGAACCTGGTCGTTGAACGTAACACCTGGCGTAACCAATTCTGTGACACCACGTTTCACAATTCCTTTGACGGTTTTCGGGTCTTCCAATTGATCACAAATCGCAACACGCATCCCGGCTCTAACCAATTTTGGAAGATAAGAATCCACCGAATGATGCGGAAATCCAGCCAGTTCGATATGACCTTCACCATTAGCTCTTTTGGTCAAAACAATTCCCAAAATTTGCGACGTTTTTATTGCATCTTGTCCAAAAGTTTCGTAGAAATCTCCCACACGGAACAACAATAATGCATCAGGATATTTCGCCTTAATCGTATTGTATTGTATCATTAACGGAGTTTCTTTCTTTGCCAATTGTCTGAATTTTAGAAGCGCTAAAATACGAAATTAATAGCCAGAAAAAAGAAGGATGTTTCGCTGAAAATTATTTTTTCTTCAACTTTTCCAGAGCTTTGGAGCTTTTCCGGTAAGCCCAATCTTCTTTATATTTCACCCATTTTGCCTTGAATATTTTTCGCATCAGCTTATCCGTATATCGCATAATGAAAACGTGATAAAGCATACTCAAAAATTTTGAAGGTCGATTGGGCAATGCTCTGATAGACAAAGAAAAACCAGGCTCCAGATAACGGTTGTAATGCCAGAAAGCGCCAGGGATGAACAAAGCGTCGCCGTGTTCCATCAGTATTTCGGTTCCGGTCGCATATTTCAAAGCTGGATATTTCTCGTAATCGGGGTTGTCGTAATCAATTTCTTCTATAGTGTGAACAGACAGTGGAACTTTATAAAGTAATTCATTTTGTTTCTGATCAAACAATAAAATTCTTTTTTTGCCGCCAAAATGCACGTGAAAAAAGTCTCCCAAATCCACATCATAATGCATCAGAACATGCGCTTCACTCCCTCCAAAAAACAGAGTGGGAAGACGTTTGAAGAATTTCATCCCCAAATCCGGATAAGTGAAATCTTTCAGTAATTCCGGCAATCTGTCGGTAATGATGTAAAAAAAGATTCTGAGGTCAGAAGGTTTACTTTTGATAATATCAATATAATCCTTCATCTTCATATTAGTTGCCGGCGTATCAGAACTTTTGTTGGCGTCAGCAGGTTTGTTGTCGTAGATTGGGACAATTTGGTCACCGGCTTTTTCACGGATATAATCCAGATTCCATTTTTCGTAAGCGCCCCATTGTTTCGCAAAACCTTTTATCAGAAGCGGTCTGTGCGGTTTGAAATATTTCTTTTGAAAATCTTCTTTATCAATGCGTTCTACAATGTCAACAGGATTCAGAATCATACTAATTGTTTTGATTCAATAAAAATAATAAAAATGAATTTTAACAGACATTTTTTATGAATGAATATCTAAAATGCCTGAAACTATTCTCATTCTAACGCCTGTCATAAATCATAAAAGCTTAATAGCTATCGGCTTAATTGTTGATAATGAGATAGAATTTGAACATTTGTTTAATTTCAAATCGAAATTATTCATAATATCTTTCAAAAAATTATTTATAGTTAATCCAAATAACCTCATATTTGTATTGAAAACTAAAACCAAACAATATTTTTTAAAATAAAATTTATCTAAAACCAAATGAAGGTTGAACAAATATATACTGGTTGTCTTGCTCAAGGCGCTTATTACATCACTTCTGAAAACGAAGCTGCAATCATTGACCCGCTAAGAGAAGTGAAACCCTATCTGGAGCGTTTGGAAAAGGATAATGTAAAATTGAAATATATTTTTGAAACCCATTTTCACGCCGATTTTGTTTCAGGACATTTGGATTTGTCTAAAAAAACCGGTGCTCCAATTGTTTTCGGACCAACAGCAAAACCCGATTTTGATGCGATTATTGCAGAAGATAATCAGATTTTTGAAGTTGGGAAAATTAAGATTAAAGTTCTTCATACACCTGGACATACTCTGGAAAGCTCGACTTTTCTTCTGATTGATGAAAGTGGAAAGGAGACAGCAATTTTTTCCGGCGACACTTTGTTTTTGGGCGATGTAGGAAGACCGGATTTAGCACAAAAAGCGGGCGAACTCACTGAAAAAGATTTGGCCGGGATGTTATACGAAAGTCTTCACAGCAAGATTTTACCTTTGGACGATGCTATTACAGTTTATCCTGCTCACGGCGCTGGTTCTGCTTGTGGTAAAAATATGCAGAAAGAAACAGTGGATACTTTGGGAAATCAAAAAAGAACCAATTACGCTCTCAATCAACCGGATAAAGAATCTTTTATTAATGAAGTCCTGGATGGATTGACTGCGCCTCCAAAATATTTCGGGATGAATGTCGCAATGAACAAAGGCGGCTACGAAAGTTTTGACCAGGTTCTGAAAAAAGGTAATAATCCATTGTCCGTTGAAGAGTTTGAAACTGCGGCAGAAGAAACCGGCGCTTTGATCCTGGACACAAGAAGTGCGGCTGTTTTTCATAAAGGTTTTGTTCCTAATTCTATCAACATCGGAATCAAAGGGGATTTTGCACCTTGGGTTGGAGCGATGATTGTGGATGTTCAGCAACCGATTCTTTTAGTTTCTGACGAAGGGACTGAAGAAGAAGCGATTACCAGATTGAGTAGAGTAGGATTTGATAATGTTTTAGGTTACTTGGACGGAAGTTTCGGAGCGTGGAAAAATTCCGGAAAAGAAACGGACGAGATTAAAAGAATTACAGCAGATGAATTTGCAAATGAATATTCTGGCAATGTGAAGGTGATTGATGTCCGAAAGGAAACGGAATATGAAGCAGAGCACATCGATGAAGCTTACAGCAAACCCCTGGCTTATATCAATGACTGGGTTAACTCTATAGATAATTCGGAGCATTTTTACATCCATTGTGCGGGTGGTTACAGGAGTATGATTGCGGCAAGTATTTTGCAGGCAAGGGGTTACAGGAATTTCACTGAGATTGACGGCGGATTCAATGCTATTAAGAAAACGGGTAAATTTCCCCTGAGCAATTTTGTTTGCCAGACTAAAACTTTATAGAATTAAAAAGGCTTCGAGAGCCTCAGCCTGACAATGCTAAATTTTAATATGTCATTCTGAGCTTATAAAAATCTAATAACTAAAACCTAACTTCTAACATCTTAGTTATGTCACAGAAATTTCAAGAACTTATACAATCCGAACGTCCCGTTCTCGTTGATTTTTTTGCCACTTGGTGTCAGCCTTGCAAGGTACAGTCTTCTGTTTTGAACTCTGTCAAAGAAAAGGTTGGTGAAAAAGCGAGAATCGTTAAGATTGATGTTGACCAGTTTCCTTCAATTGCTGCAGATAATGGCGTTCGCGGTGTTCCTACTTTAGCGATTTTCAAGAATGGCGAATTGCTTTGGAAAGAAAGCGGTGTTCACGATGTTAATTCTTTGGTTGGGTTGCTGGAGCAGTATTCTAATTAGAATTCAATTGGAACTCATCCCTTTCATTCAAAAAAGGAAATTTGCTTCTAAAATCTTTCAATTCATCCAAATTCCATTCAGTGATGATGAGGTTATTTTTCCTTTCGGATATTTCTCTTCCATCGGGAAAATAAACCAATGAACTTTCCTCATATTCAAGATTATAGCCGTCGGTTCCGATTCGGTTTAATCCAAAAAGAAAAGCCTGATTTTCGATTGAACGAGCTTTTAAAAGTGATTTCCAAGCTTCAACTCGTGACTTTGGCCAATTCGCAACGTATAAAACGGCATCGTAATCATTCTGATTTCTCGAAAAAACGGGAAAACGCAAATCAAAACAAACCTGCAGAAGAATCTTAAATCCTTTATAATCGATAATTTTTCGCTCAGTTCCGGCAGTGTAAATTTTGTCTTCACCAGAGTAGGAAAACAGATGTCGTTTGTCGTAATATTCATAATTTCCATTTGGAAAAACGAAATAAAATCGGTTATAGAATTTTCCATTTTCTTCTACTGAAACACTTCCTGCAACTGCCGAATTTTTGTCTTTAGCAAAGGATTTCATCCACATTAAAGACTCCTCATTTCTGTCCGCCACTTCATCAGCTTCCATACAGAATCCTGTAGAAAACATCTCTGGCAAAAGAAATAAATCTGCTTCAGTTGTAGCAAATTCATTTTCAATTTGTCTGAAATTTTCTTCTTTATTTTTCCAAGCAATATCTAGGTTTAATCCTGCAATTTTAAGTGTTGACATACTCCAAAAGTTTACTGCAATTTATCATTTTAAAAATCTTAATCATAATAAAGTCTTAATAAAAATCGTTCAAAATGAATTGTTTTGCGTTAAAGTCTCCTAAAAATTAGTTAAAAAAATTGATTCTAAGAGTCTGAAAATGATTTATATATAATTTTGCACGACTAAAATAAAACTTAATATTTATAATTAATGAAGAAATTCCCATTATTGTTATGCTTAGTTTATTTGATTACAACTTCTTTTTATCCTGTGAGTTCTGAGGTTTTTTCACAGCCCAAGATAAGTATCAAAGAAATTAAGCTAAGCCCAAAAAAGAATTTCTCGCCACAAAATCCTGCAGAAGAAATCTACAAAGAACTTCAGTTTACGGATGAAACATTGAATTTTGAAGTCTTCGAAAAAGCTTTTTGGGGATTCCAAAATTTGAAAAGATCCGGAAAATTGAGACCGTCTGCCGAGTTGCTTTCGGTTTGTGATTTTAGTTTGTCTTCCAACAGAAAACGACTTTGGGTCATAGATTTGGGTGAGAAAAAAGTCTTATTCAACACATTGGTAGCACACGGAAAAGGAACCGGCGAAGAGTTTGCAACGAGCTTTTCCAACACAGAAGATTCGCATCAGTCGAGTATGGGCTTCTATGTTACAGAACAGACCTACACCGGTGATAACGGCTATTCTTTGCGGTTATTCGGGATGGATAGAGGTTATAATGATGCAGCTTTGGAAAGATGCATTGTGATGCACGGCGCTAAGTATGTGAGCGAGGATTTTATCAAGTCTGAAAAGAGATTGGGAAGAAGCTGGGGTTGCCCGGCTGTTCCGACGAGTTTGGCAAAACCAATTATCGATACGATAAAAAACAGGACGTGTCTGTTCATTTATTTTCCGGACCAGAATTATCTGGCAAGTTCACAATGGTTAAAAGATGCTGAAAAAGCAGACTCAATTCTTGGTTCTCCAAAAGATAATATGGCAACGAATTAAAATTTATAAAAGTCTTCGACTCCGCTCAGACTGACAATGTTGAATATGAACAGTTATTATTAGATATGTCACACTGAGCGGAGTCGAAGTGTTTATAATTTTAAAAAATGAAACCCTTCAGAAACTCTGAAGGGTTTTATTTTTATGGGTTTTTCACTAATAGTCTGAAACCTTCGCCGTGAACGTTGATGATTTCCAAACCTTCGTCATCTTTCAGAAGTTTTCTCAGTTTAGCAATGTAAACATCCATACTTCTTGCCGTGAAATAATTCTCTTTTTTCCAGATTTTTCTCAATGCCAGATCTCTAGGCATAAAATCGTTTCTGTGAATGCAAAGCAATTTCAAAAGTTCGTTTTCTTTTGGAGAAAGCTTATATTCGTTTTCGCCAACTCTTAGTTGTCTCAACATAGAATCGAAGAAAATATTACTGATTTTGAACTGCTCCTGGTCCTCATTTTCCAAAACAGCGCTTCTTTGCAGAATAGCTTTGATTTTATAAAGAAGTAATTCAGTATCAAATGGTTTTGTGATATAATCATCCGCTCCGATTTGATAACCTTTCAGGATATCTTCACGCATATTTCTAGCCGTCAGGAAAATAATTGGTGTGTTTTTATCAATTTTCTTCACATCTTCTGCCAAAGAAAATCCGTCTTTTTTCGGCATCATCACATCGAAAATACAGATGTCAAATTCCTTTTCTGTAAACTCTTTCAGTCCCATTTCTCCGTCAGTTGCCAATGTGACCTCGAAGTTGTTGATGGTCAAATAATCTTTAAGAACTGCGCCAAAACTTTGGTCGTCTTCTACTAATAATATTCTGTTGCTCATAGCTTTGTAATTAATAATTAAGTTGAAGAATATGATTCTTCGTTTAGTAATATTTTGATTTGTTGTTTAAAATTTAATTTTATTAATATTTCACTCAAAAATTTATACCATAGGTAATTTAATGGTGAACGTACTGCCTTTCCCTTTATGAGAATCTACGAGAATCTGACCTTTGTGGATTTCGATGATTCGTTTAACATAAGACAATCCAAGACCCTGACCTTTTACATTATGGATATTTCCTGTTTCTTCGCGGAAGAATTTTTCAAAGATTCTTGCTTTATTATTAGATTCCATTCCCATTCCCTTGTCCGCAATTTCTATCACATACCAGTTGCCTTCATTCCTTGTGCTGACTTTTATTTCAGGCGTGTCAGGCGAGTATTTGTTAGCATTGTCCAAAAGGTTGATTAGTGCATTCGAAATATGAAATTCATCAACCAAGAAATTGTATTTGGTCGCATTGAATTCCGTTGTTAGACTGCCGTTTCTCTCATTAACAATCAGTCGAAAAGACTCAGCGATGCTTTTAATCAGTTCCCGCACATTGGTTTCTTTCAGATGAAGCGGCATCTCGTTACGTTCCAGTTTGGACATATTAAGAACGGTTTCCACCTGTTTCTTCATCCTAAGATTTTCCTGTTTTATCAATCCCGAATAATATTTGACCTTGTCCGGGTCTGTCGCGATTTTATCGTTGGCCAAAGAATCAGTCGCAACCGAAATGGTCGCCAAAGGTGTCTTGAACTCGTGGGACATATTATTGATGAAATCGGTCTTGATTTCGGCAATTTTCTTCTGTCGCATCATATAATTAATCGAGATGATGTAGATCCCCAAAATCGTCAGTAATGAGATGAAGGTTCCCAACAACATTGGTAAATTGTGCTTTACCAAAGAGTAATCTTTTCTTGGGAAAACTAACGCCAGCGTATAAAGCGTGCGGTCTTTGCTGTCTGTAAAAAGCGGATAAGTATAATTGGTCTTATCTTTCTGGTCGAGATAGATATTATTGGCAATCGTTGTTAATTGATTGGTTTTGTTGATAACACCAAAGCCAAATTTTGTATCTATTCCTTTCAATCTTAATTCTTTTGAAATAACGGAATCAATAGTTTTGCTGTCAACACGTTTTTCTATCGGAAGGTTGGTTGCGCTCAAACGGGCAAATTCCTTCATCTGATAAGAATTGTTGTCAAGGTCTCGGCTGATATTGGTGGTCAATGGCTCAGGTGAATTTCTTTTCAGTTTTAATTGACCTTCATCTTTGTAAAGTTTCGTTGTGTACAACGTGTCTCCTTTGGCAGAAACCGGGATGTTTTTTTTCTCAACAATACTTGTCTGGAAAAGGATGTTAGAACGGTTCGCAGAATCGGAACTTTGCTGAATGTAAGTTTTAACAGGCTGATTAGCTGATGCTAAAACTTCCTTTCCAACGCCACCGTAGGTTTCATTCCAATATTTGTTGACTTCAATTTGATTTACTTTCTGAGTTGATGTTTCCAATGCAGAATAGACCTTGTTAGAAAAATCCTGCTCAAGAGAAGTGTATAACTCTTTAATCCAATACAGCTGCAAGGAGACGAAAACCACCAGAGAAATCGTCATAAAAACAGAAATAATAGGAATAAACTTGTTATTCATTGTAATTATTAATTTTGAAAAGTTAAAATTACTCTTTTTAAGATTATCTCAATAAAAAAAACGGCATTCAATTATTAAATATTTCTTAAAAACGTATTTTTTAACATTTTATTGTGAATAATCAAAAATGTTGCCATAGGAAAACTTTGGTGTGATTTTTTAATATTAATTTTAGAAAAAGAAAAAATTATGAATTCAGAAATTGTTTTTAATAAGGATTCTGACACCGGAGTTTATGTGATGAAAGTTTATAAAGCTGATGTTTCCACGCTTTGGGACTATTTCACCAAGTCAGAATTGATTGACCAATGGTGGGCGCCAAAACCTTGGCAATGCGAAACCGAAAAAATGGATTTCCGCGAAAATGGCGTTTGGTTATATGCAATGAAAGGTCCGGATGGTGAAAAAGAGTTTGCCTTGGCAAGTTATGGTGAAATAATGCCACACAGAAGTATTGCCTGGACAGATGCTTTTGCGGATGAAAAAGGAAAAGTTAAAACAGATCTGCCACAAACGGCTTGGTTAATTGGCTTCACAGGAATTGATGAAGGAACCAGAATGACCTTTAATCTGCATTTTAATTCACAGGAAGAACTGAATCAGCTTGTTGAAATGGGATTTGAAGAAGGTTTCAAAATGGGACTGAATCAGTTGGAGGATATTCTAGCAAAAGATTAATTAATCTAACTCAATTTCCTCATCAATAAAATATTGGATAATCGCTTTTTTCATTAACAGCGATTGTTCATTGGGTTTCAATTCCGGAAGGTCGTCCAGCTTTTCAAATTGCGGCCAACCATCTTCATAATGCGTGAATTTGTAATAACCAAAAGGCTCCAACAATCTGCAAACAGCGATATGAACCAAATTGACCTTATCATCTTTGGTGAATTTCTGTTGCCCGCTCCCCAATTCCTGAACGCCAATAATGAATAGGAAAGTTTCTATGGGAGGATTTTTCTCAGTTTGAAAATTAACTTCAAAAAAGTGTTCTATTTTTTTCCAGATTTCGGATTCGTTCATAATTATTAATGGTAAATGATCGTTGATAAAAGTGGTTGCTAAGAATTGATAATCTTCTTACTTCCACCGTTCAACTTCTGCTTTTTTATTTCCTTAAGATTTTATCCATAGATTTCCCTTTTGCCAATTCGTCTATCAGCTTGTCCAGATAACGGATCTTCTGCATCAGTCCATCTTCCATTTCTTCTACACGATAGCCACAAATCATACCGGTTATTTTTGTAACATTCGGATTGATATCAGCTTCAGCGAAAAAAGTTTCGAAATCCACTTTATTATCAATGATGTTCTGAAGTTTCTCAGAATCATAACCTGTCAGCCAAAAGATGATTTCGTCAACTTCAGCCTTGGTTCTGCCTTTCTTTTCCGCTTTCGCGATGTAATGTGGGTAAACGCCGGCAAAAGACATTGTGTAAATTCTGGTGTTGTCGCTTTTCATTGATTAATATTTTGATTGAGACAATTTAAAATTTCAACACAAAGTACACAAAGATTTTTATCATTCAATTGCTTTTAAGGTCACAAAGATTTGACTTTGCCAAATAATTTGTGTCCTTTGTGAAAAACCTTGCGCTCCTTGTGTTTAATTTACTTATCAATCTTCAAAAGAAACGCATATTCCAAAGCAATTTCCTTCAGACTCTCGAATCGTCCACTTGCACCTCCGTGTCCGGAACTCATATCGGTTTTGAAAATCAGAATATTATTATCCGTTTTCAAATCCCTGAGCTTTGCCGTCCATTTTGCCGGCTCCCAATATTGTACTTGGGAATCGTGAAAGCCTGTTGTAATCAGAATGTTAGGGTAATCTTTGGCTTCGATATTGTCATACGGCGAATAGGATTTCATATAATTATAATATTCCTTGTCATTTGGATTTCCCCATTCATCGTATTCTCCTGTCGTCAAAGGAATGGTTTCGTCCAGCATTGTTGTCACTACATCCACAAAAGGAACCTGCGCCACAATCCCGTTGAATAACTCCGGATTATAATTCATCACGGCGCCCATCAGAAGCCCGCCTGCGCTTCCTCCCATTGCGTAAAGATGTTTTGGAGAGGTGTAATTTTCTGATATTAAATATTTTGCGGCATCGATGAAATCAAAAAACGTATTTTTCTTCTGAAGCATTTTCCCATCCTCATACCATTCGCGTCCAAGATATTCGCCGCCTCTGATGTGAGCAATAGCGTAGATAAATCCTCTATCCAAAAGCGATAATCTCACGCTGGAAAACGTCGCATCAACCGTATGTCCATAGCTTCCGTAACCGTAAAGCAACAACGGCGTGTCTGCAGATTTTGGTGTATCTTTATGATAAACCAAAGAAATCGCAACTTCTTTTCCGTCTCTTGCAGTTGCCCAGATTCTTTCCGAGATATAATTTTCTGCGAAAAATTTGCCGCCCAAAACTTCCTGTTGTTTCAGAAGTACAGTTGTTTTTTCTTTCATATTGTACTCGAAAGTGGAAGATGGTTTGGTCAATGACGTATAGCCAAAACGTAAAATATCCGTATCAAACTCCATATTGATGCCGATATAAGCGGTGTAAGTCGGGTCAGAGAATGGTAAATAATAAGAGTTATTGTTTTGATTATCAATAATGTTAATTTGTAAAAGACCTTTTTCGCGTTCTTCGAGTACAAAATAATTCTTAAAAATCTCAAAACCTTCCAACAAGACATTTTCTCTGTGCGGAATAAAATCCTGCCAGTGTTCCATTGATGGTTGACTGACCTTGGTTTTCACGATTTTGAAATTCGTAGCATCATCAGCATTGGTAATGATATAAAAATCATCTTCGTAATGCTCCACAGAATATTCCAAATCTTCTGTTCTTGGCTGAACAATCGTCCATTCTGCAAAAACATCATTAGCCGGAATAAATCTCATCTCATCTTCATTAGTAGATGATGCAGCAATGAAAATGTATTCTAATGATTTGGTTTTAAATACACTAACGTCAAATGTCTCATCTTCCTCGTGGAAAATCAAAACATCTTCGTTAGCATCGGTTCCTAATTTGTGACGGTAGATCTGAAAAGCTCTCAGGCTCTCATCTTTCCGGATATAGAAAACGTGTTCGTTGTCATTGGCCCAAACGGCTTTTCCTGTTGTGTTTTCAATGACATCAGAATAGATTTGTCCTGTTTTGATGTTCTTGAAATAGATCTTGTAAATTCTTCTCCCGATGTTGTCTGTAGAATAGGCGAGAAGGTCATTATTAACGCTTACGGAGATGCTACCTGTCTCAAAAAAAGCATCACCTTCTGCCAGAATATTAACATCCAAGAGAATTTCTTCTTCATTGTCCAGAAACTGAAACTTTCTTGAGAAAATAGGATATTCTTTCCCGGCTTCATAACGTACAATGTACCAGTAGCCGTTGAAGAAATAAGGCAAAGACTCATCGTCTTTTTTGTATCGGGATTTCATCTCTTCATACAAATCGTTCTGAAGGTCTTCTGTATCCTTCATTACAAAATCTGTGTAAGAATTTTCTTGCTCCAGATATTGGATGACCTCGGGATTTTCGCGTTGATTCATCCAGAAATAAGGGTCATTTCTTTTATCGTTATGGATTTCTAGAAGTTTATCTATTTTTTTAGCTTTTGGAGCATTCATTCTATTTGAAAGTATTAGTCTGAATTTAATTTCAGATTTAACAAAAATAAACAAAAAACCATCTTCTCAGAAAGAAGACGGTTTTGATTTATGGGGTCAATAATTATTTATTGATGCTTTTGATATATTTTTCTATCGCCATTGTCATAGACGGCGTCTCTTTGGTAGGCGCCATCACATTCACTGTTAAACCAGCTTCTTCTGCTGCAGCCTGTGTTGTTGTTCCAAAAACCGCAATCTTTGTATCTTCCTGTTTGAAATCCGGGAAATTGATTCCTAAAGATTTGATCCCCTGATGACTGAAGAATACGAGCATATCGTAGTCCTTGATATTGATATCGGTCAGGTCACTTGCAACGGTTTTGTACATTATAGCTCGGGTCCAATCCAGGTTGGTGGCATCCAAAACTTTCGGGATCTCCGGCGTCAGGACATCAGAAGACGGCAAAAGATATTTCTCACTTGGATGTTTTTTAAACAACGCTGCCAGGTCTGAGAAGTTCTTTTCTCCGAAGCTGATTTTTCTTTTTCTGTAAACAATATGTTTCTGCAAATAGTTGGCAATAGCTTCTGACTGGCAGATGTAACGCATAGAATCCGGAACGGTGAATCTCATTTCCTCAGCAAGACGAAAATAGTGGTCAATCGCATTCTTACTCGTAAAAATAACGCCTGTGTATTGTGTCAGGTCTATTTTCTGAGTTCTGAGTTCTTTCGCATCCACACCTTCTACGTGTATAAAAGGACGAAAATCAATTTTGATTTTCTCTTTTTTTGCTATTTCCAAATAAGGCGACGATTCATTCGGAGCGGGCTGTGAAACTAAAATAGATTTGATTTTCATCTTATAATGTGAATGTTACATTTAATAAAACAAGAACTTCCAAAGTACCAAAACGGGTACGATTTGAAGCGTGCAAATATACAAAAATTTATAATACCACTTTTCCGGTAATATCGGCTGGTTGTGGAAAATGTATATCGAATTTTTCAAAACAAACGATCCAACAACCAGACCAATAATGAAATAGAAATACTTCACAAGATCAACCGGGTAAAAATAAAGTACAAATCCTGCAATGATAACAGCAATGGATTCCAGAAAAAAGAACTTGCTGGCAACCAGCGCTAAGCCTTTCAGGTTTTTACCGCTTCCGATGCTGGAGTAGAAAAAAAAGGTTAAGATATTTTTAACCAAATCAAATATTGCCAGTGTTAGAAAAGTAAAACCGAATTTATTAATCTGAAAACCAAACAATTGTATGTCGGAAAATGTTTTCGGAACAATCGGGACAAACTGGGATAGGAGTAATGAGATCATTACGCATCTCACTATCGAGATGATAACCCAAGATGGTGTAATATTATTAGAATCTTCGATTTTCTGAGTTAAAAAATCTTTGATGTTCGCATCTCTCTGGAAAACCGATAAAAGGATAACGTATGTAAAGATACTCCCAAGAATACAATATACAACCCAATCATTATTTTCTGTTATCCTTATCAACGGTTAAATTTTTTGCAAAAATAGGAATTAGATATGAGCTATTTGATATTTCATATCAATTAAATGGTAAATTATCTGCTGGCTTTTGTTAATATTTAGTTCAAAAGTAGATTTTCAATAACGGATAAAATTATAAAGCTTCTGCTAAAACTAATAGTTCTTCTAGAAAGCTGCGGTTTCTCTGGTCACTTTATCAATTGCATAAACCAGCCACATCGGGTTGCTTTTCTGATCTTGCTTGAATAGTAAAAAGTGAAATTCCCGTATCACTAACTTTAGCACATCTATAATGACTCTCAATCATTTGTAATCTATTTTTCCTCCAAAAATAAACGAGAGTAGGTAATTCCTACTCTCGTTTTTAAATTTATTAATTATTATTTTATTTGATTTTCAACGAGTTAATGTTAAAAACCATATCCATCACTAACTTTGGAACATTACCAGTCCTGGGTATTGGACCCGATGTTCTTTTGCCAGGAGATCTTCTGCGAAAAAAGTACGGCAGAACCCAGCACCAATAGTGTGGTAGAAATCTTTTTTCATATTTGAGTTTTCTATTATTAGTTATCATTCACGGTGCAATAATAGCACAGCAATGCGCCAAATCTTGTCGCATTATAATTTTGTGAGCAAAAATAATATTAATTTCTCAAATCCCTGTTACTGCAAAACCAAAAACCCCAAACATCAAAACATCTTTTCAGAATTAATGCCACATCGAAGAAACATCGAATAAAGGATATGGAAGGGATATACAAAGGATATAGAATGGTTATACAACTATCGAAGAATGGATATACAAAGGATATACAACCACTCATATTATGTTAAATAAAAACATCATAAGCAACAAAAGATCAGCAGATTACAACATAAACTATGAACACTCAGTATCAGAAATGTCACACAGAGCGGAGTCGAAGTGCAATAACGCATCATCACTTCACTACCATTTAAGAACCACTATCAGGCTGAGGCTCTCGAAGCCACATAAACAAAATTCCTTGATGAGCGAAGCGTCTTTGCGCCTCTTACAACCCAACCCAAACAAAAATCTTCCCGCCTTTGCGATTAAAAAACACTCATAAACAATTTTCACAGCAAACAGTGTCACACTGAGCGCAGTCGAAGTGTCTTAAATGCGTCATTAATCAAAAAACACAGTCAAGCTAAAGCTTTTGAAGCCACATAAAACCAACTCCTTGATGAGCGAAGCGTCCTTGCGCCTCCTAAAACATACCCACCAAAAAAAGCTTGCGCCTTTGCGTTAAAAAAAAACCTCCAATAATCCAGTAGCATAACACTGCCAGGCTGAGGCTCTCGAAGCCCGCTTAAAAATAAAAATGCCTTGATGAGCGAAGCGCCCTTGCATTAAAAAAATTAAAAAAAATAAATCACGTCAACTTCTGTCGTTACACCTCGATACTTTTGACCCATCAGCTGACACAAACAACTTTTAACAAATCATTAATTAAAAAAACATCAATTATGGGAAAATTATATGACTCATTACTATCAGGCACTTCAGGACGCACAGGGCGTATCGTAGTAGCCAATGTCTCCGGAAACGAAATCTCCAGAGTTCGTCCCAAAAAACGCTCGGGGCAACCAACTGTCAAACAGCTTCTGATTCAGAACCGGATGAAAAAATGTGCCCTTTTTATGCAGTCCTACCGTGGTTACGCCTGCAAATATTTTGGAACGCGTATGGGGATGAAATCCTCTTACAACCTGGCCATGACCAATCTGATGGAAAACTTCAAGATCAATTATGCAGATGCCACCATCACACCAGACTATCCCATGCTTTCTTTTTCCAAGGGCACCCTCTTAGCACCGGTTCCGCTTGCTTTGAACCTGGCCACAGCTGGTACGCTGGAAGTCACCTGGCAGGATAATGCTGCAGGCAACACCGAAAGAGAAAACGATTTTGCACAGATTCTGGTGGCTATTAAGGATGAAGACATCTCTATGTTTGTAGAGAATGCCGCCAAACGTTACGATGCCGCTTACACGGTTAGCCTGCCAGTCAACTTTCAGAGTAAACCGCTTCATATCTGGATCGCTTTCCGGACAGAAGATGGCGAAACAGCTTCCAACTCTCAGTATGCAGGAACTGTTTCTTAAACAGAATCAGTCGTAGGATTCCTTACGGCTGATTTTTTTTATCTGTTTCCGGGTCTGAACTGAAAATAATAAATTCTTAATATTAAAAGTTTGTTAAATATTAGTTTATTACGCTGTAAACCTTTATTTTTGTATTGTTATTGATTCGGTCTATTGAAATCGGAAATGATTTCAACGAAATAAATAACATTAAATTACCATTAAATGGCAAAGTCGTACGAAGCTATTTTTGAGAACAACAAGAAGTGGGTAGAGGCTAAAATCTCGGATAATCCGGAATATTTTCATCAACTCGCCAAAACACAAAACCCCGAATATCTCTACATCGGATGTTCCGACAGCCGGGTAACGGCAGAAGATATGATGGGCGCAGAACCGGGCGAGGTGTTTGTTCACAGAAATGTAGCCAATGTCATCAACACTTTGGATATGAGTTCAACAGCGGTCATTCAGTACGCAGTAGAACATCTGAAGGTGAAGCACATTATCGTATGTGGCCATTACAACTGTGGCGGTGTTAAAGCGGCAATGACATCACAGGATCTCGGTCTACTGAATCCTTGGCTGAGAAACATCCGGGATGTGTACAGACTGCATCAGGTAGAGCTGGACGCTATAGAAGATGAAGCCAAAAGATATGACCGCCTGGTGGAACTGAATGTTCAGGAGCAATGCATCAACGTCATCAAGATGGCTTGCGTACAGGAACGTTATATTTTGGAAGAGCAGCCCGTTGTTCACGGCTGGGTGTTCGACCTCAGAACAGGAAAAATAATCGACCTAGAAATCGATTTTGAAAAGATATTAAAAGACATTCAGAAGATCTACAACTTGACAGATTCTGATTGGGTGATGAGCAGAAAAAAATAGTTCATTAAAGCGTATATGAAATTTTGGAGTATTATAACATTAACGGTCTTTCTCAATTTTACGGCTCTTCCGGGATTAGCCGCAATGTTTGGCTGGGAACTGCCTAGAACCAATGTTGTCATCAGCGAGGAAGAGTCGCACTCCAGCAACACTATCGTTCTTTACGAAAAAACCATTCCTAAAACAATGGATATCCATGATTTCCTGAAGTTTTATGAAGCGGATACACACAACAAAATCGCTGTAAGCTGGGAATCTACGTTATATTTCCCGCCATCTCTCAGCATATTCTCTCCACCTCCGGAAGCATAAATAACATTCTGGTTTTTCTCAGAAAACGTTCGGGCATTGGCTGTAATCACACAGCGAAGAGCACCTGCTGTTTTTTGAATTCATTTTAATCAACTCGTGTTGGTTATCAATTACATCTGTTATTTATATTGATGAAGTTGCCTTTTAGGTCGGGCAACAGCATCAGTCAAACTTATTATTTTCTTATGAAAAAGTCACAATCTTTGTTTGGAGGAATCAAAGAGAACTTTCCATCCGGTCTTGTCGTATTTCTTGTGGCATTACCATTATGCTTAGGAATTGCATTGGCATCCGGAGCTCCTCCACTATCGGGTATTCTTGCAGGTATTGTTGGGGGTATTGTAGTGGGATCAATCAGTAATTCCAACATCTCGGTTTCCGGACCGGCAGCTGGTCTTACAGCAATTATTTTAGTAGCCATTACCGATATTGGCGCATTTGAGTTATTTCTTTGTGCCGGGATTATTGCCGGAGTGATACAGTTGATTCTGGGTTTTATCAGAGCTGGTAGTATTTCGAATTATTTTCCGAACAACGTTATCGAAGGAATGTTGGCCGGTATCGGAATCATTATTATTTTGAAGCAGCTGTCACACGCAGTGGGCTTTGATAAAGATTATGAAGGGCATCAGTCGTTATTCGATAATGGATTTAATGTCGGCTACTTTTCAGAATTATTAGCAGCGATTCATCCTGGAGCGGTCATTGTAACCTTAATCTCAATGGGAATTCTATTGGCTTGGGATAATGTGACTGCGCTGAAAAGAATGAAGTTATTACCGGGCGCATTAGTCGCTGTGATCGCGGGGATTTTGATTAATGAATTTTTCAAATTGTCGGGAAGTTCATTGGCCATTTCCCCCGAGCATTTAGTAACGCTTCCTGTTCCAACGACATTGGACGAATTCAAAAACCTAATAACGTTTCCTGACTTTGCAGGATTCACCAATCCAAAAGTTTGGATCACAGGCGCAACGATTGCAATTGTAGCATCTATTGAGACTTTACTTTGTATCGAAGCTTCCGACAGGCTGGATGTGAGAAGGAGAATCACTGACACCAACCTGGAGCTGAAAGCACAGGGAATTGGGAATTTGATCAGCTCATTTATTGGAGGATTACCGATGACATCGGTAGTTGTAAGAAGTTCTGCCAATGCCAGTGCGGGTGCAACATCCAAACTTTCTGCCATCATCCACGGTGTTCTTTTATTGATTTGTGTTTTGACAATTCCGGTCATATTGAATTTGATTCCGTTAGCAACCTTAGCAGCGGTATTGATTTTGGTTGGTTACAAATTGGCAAAACCAGCTACATTCAAGCATTTTTGGCACAACGGAAAATATCAGTTTATCCCATTCGTGGCAACCGTAGTGGCTGTTGTGGCAACGGATTTGCTGAAAGGTGTTGGGATTGGATTATTGATTTCAATTATTTATATCCTGCAAGGCAATATGAAACGTGCTTATTACCTGAGCAGAGAAACATTGAACGATGCCGATGAGATCACCATCAAATTGGCAGAAGAAGTTTCTTTCCTGAACAAGGCGGCAATCAAAAAAACATTGAAGAATATCAAGTCTGGTTCCAAGGTAATTATCGATGCCAAGACGACTTCATATATAACAACAGATGTATTGGAAATGATTCAGGATTTTGCCAATGTAAGAGCAAAAGAAGAGGATATAGAAGTAGAACTGGTGGGATTCAAAACCTCGTATAGAGATTATGCGAGCGATCAGGATTCTCACGTGGTGGTGAACCACAAAAGAGCAATGTAACCAAATTATTTATTATTAAATTTTAACAGTCAAAAAACACAAATATTTAAACATTTTAAAAATATGAAAGCACATACATCAGAAACGCAGGCAACCATTACTCCGGAAAAAGCATTGGAAATCCTTAAAGAAGGTAATGCAAGATTCGTCAACAACCTGAAAGCAAACAGAGATCTTCTGGAGCAGGTGAATGCAACGCGTGCAGGACAATGGCCATTTGCTGTTATTTTGAGCTGTATCGACAGCCGTACTTCTGCTGAGTTGATTTTTGATCAAGGCCTTGGAGACATCTTCAGTGTAAGAATCGCAGGTAACTTTGTGAATCAGGATATTCTTGGCTCAATGGAATTTGGCTGTAATGTAGCTGGTTCTAAACTGGTAGTGGTTCTTGGACACTCCAAATGCGGTGCACTGAAAGGTGGTCTGGACGCAGCAGCCATCGAAGGAATGGGAATGGATAACCTGAATCATTTGATTGGACACTTTGACCCAATCATCAAAAATATCATTAAAGAGGGTGAGGAGCGCTCTTCCAAGAACGAAGACCTTCTGGAAAGACTGAATCACCACAATGTAAAGCACGCAATTGAAGACATCAGAAAGCAAAGCTCAACTTTGAAAAGGCTGGAAGACGAAGGTAAAATCAAAATCGTGGGTGCAAATTACGACGTAGAAACTGGCGTTGTAACTTGGTTATAGGAAATATTTTTTCTTCATACAATTAGGGTAGTAGGCCGGGTAATTTATTATCCGGCTTGCTTATTTCCCATTGTAAGCTGTCATCGTATTCTGCACACCGGCAAAAACAAAAGATAAAGCCGCCTGAGAAAACTTCTCAATTCTCTCAGGGAGTTTGTCTTGTTCTTCAGCATTCCATTTTCCGAGAACGTAATCTGCTTGTTTTCCTTCCGGGAAATCGGCAGAAATCCCAAATCTTAATCTGGTGTAATTTTGGGTATTGAGTTGTGACTGAATACTTTTCAGCCCATTATGACCGGCATCAGAACCTTTCATTTTCATTCTCAGAGAGCCAAAAGGCAGAGCCAGATCATCGGTAATGATCAAAATGTTTTCTAACGGAATATTTTCCTTCTGCATCCAGAATTTAACGGCGTTTCCGGAAAGATTTACGTAAGTATCAGGTTTTAGAACAAAGACTTTTCTGCCTTTATATTTACCTTCAGCCAAAAGTCCGAAATTAGAAGATTTGAAAGGTGCTTCGATCTTTTCAGCGATCTTTTCAGCAACTTTGAAACCGATATTATGTCGGGTTTCTGCATATTCTTCTCCTTTGTTCCCGATGCCGACAATAAGATATTTCATTATTTATATAGGAAATTTAATTTATCCCCGGCATTAGAAGTCATCTCTGTAGGATAGCTATCAGAGTTGTATTGATATGTCATTGTAAGAGATTGTGACATTCCCATTGTTGTAACTTTGACAGTTTTGTAGTTATTTGCAGAAAGCCCTAACATACCTTGATTAGAAGTATTATAATGCGTTGATAAAATATTGTAAGCTAAAGGTAACGAAGCAAAAGGATTTTTGTTCGTATCATAGTTGCTTAATGCAGATTCAATAACAATTGGCGGAATTGTAATAGGACCGCCACTTGCAGAAGTTGTCGCCAATTTCCAGTTAGAAATATTATTTCCTGCATAAGTCAGATTACTTGTCACTTCATATTCTAAAATGAATTGTCCAGGATTATCAGGATCTTCAGCATTCATTTTAGTTAGAACCTTTGTAACTTTTTCACCACTGTATGTTACATCTGTTGTTGATTTATACAGAAGTGTTCCACCAGATTCTGTAGTTCCGCTGACAGATTTTAATTTCCCAGAATCATAAACTAAATCCAGTTTCGTCAGTCTTGTATCGCCAGATTCTACATTGGTAATATCCATATGTATAATCTGATTATTGCTATTGTATGTCAGAACGGCATTTTCATTACCATCGTCAAATTGACTTTTAACTGATGTAAGTTTGCTTCCCGTATAGATATAATCTACAGTCGTTCTTTCTCCGTCAGAATCAATACCAGAAACTTTACTTAAAAACCTAGTTGTGGTCGATCCACCATTGCCTCCTCCTGTATTAGTACCCGTACCATACTCAACGCCTTGTAAGAAATCACCATTTTCATCTTGACTGGGACTGCAAGAGGACAGAATAAAAAATCCGAATATATAATAAAGTATATTTTTCATTGTTTTGTTTGTGTTTGCAAAGTTAATTTTTTAAAATAAATGTTCAGGTAATTTTTGAGAGGCAGGATTTATTTAGTTGAAATCAAAATTTTCTTCAGAATTCAGGTTCTTAAGTTGACTGAGTTCATCAATATAAACTTTCAGCTGCTTCTCATTGAGTTCACCGTTATTCTTATAGATTTCTGCTCTTCTGTTGACCTCAGAATCGTAATATTTTTTGAACTGATCGTTCGTTTCATATTTACTCCACAATTCGAAATACTCACACATCTCGGATAAAAAGCTTTGTATTTCCTCTATGGTTTTCTTATCTACATTACTCCCAAATGGTATAACAGAACAATAAGTAGGATTTTTAACCGGCATTATTCTCTTGGAAAACTCGTTGTAGTTGTCATCAATGAGAGATTCGATTTGTTCTTTGTTGAAGTAGACATCCTCATTAATATCATTAAGCTGTACAAAATTTGCCGAACTGTAATTATTATTAAAAATATAATTGGCATAGACCACAACCTCGCCTTTTCCTAAGCCTGGTGAAATCCCATAATGTTCCGAGAGATAAAACAATGCCGGTTCAGAATAATCGATATTGTCTTTTAGATTTGCAATAAACAGTTCTATTTTGGTTCCGTCTTTATCTGTTGCGATTCTTTTCTCAAGATTTTTATACGATTTGTAATCATACAACGTATCGGATGCTTTTTTAAAATATCGGATTGGCGACGAAGCACTATAAGTGCGGAAACCATTGCCCGAAACATACTTTTTGTTGTATAAAACACCATCCATTCTGTAAATGTTTTTCCGGTAAGCATAATAGAAATTAATGGTATTTCTAATATATTTCTTATCAGAATTGTAATCTATCGAATAAACAGGAACTGATTGATCTTTAGAATTAAATTTTACTGAAATACCAGCCTTATTATCCACCTCACTGAAGAAGGTCATTTCTTTGTCATAATGGTATTTTAGGGTCTGGGCATTGCAGAGGTAGCTAAATATTATGAAAGTTAACTGAATAAATTTTCTTTCCACCGGATTAACGTAACAAACATTCATAAAATTTAAAATTCAAAGAAGTTATATGTTTCTGTTTTCAGGGTTCTGTCTATTGGAAAAGAATGAAACAATCTCGATTTTATCATTTAAGATCCTGTAATATAAACTATTAAACTTTAGTATAACAACCTTTCTAATTTTATACTTGTCCGAGTAAGGAAAAATTTCAGGGTTTTGTGTGATAATAGACAGGATTCTCTCAATCTCGTTTCCCAAGTTATCGATTTCCTTATCTGTAAACTCCTGTTCCAAATATTCAACAGTCTGCGCCAGTTCTTCCAGAGCTAAATCAGTCCATAAAATCTCAAAGTCTTTTTCCATAGATTTCCCTTGCTTTCGAATGTGGATTTAATCTACCTTCATCCGCTTGAGCAATTCCTTTTTCGATGGATTTTTTTTCGGCATCAGAAATTTCATCTGCCCAGTCTTTTTTTCTTTCGCGAGATATCAAATCCGAAATCTTTTCAAGAAAACTCAAATCTTCAATTGTAGATAACCATTGGATTAATTCCAATTTTTTATTTTGTATCTGTAAATCAGTATTCATCTCTCCAATTTTATTAATCAAATATA
This sequence comes from Epilithonimonas arachidiradicis, assembly GCF_003610695.1. Lineage (GTDB taxonomy): Bacteria > Bacteroidota > Bacteroidia > Flavobacteriales > Weeksellaceae > Epilithonimonas > Epilithonimonas arachidiradicis. The sequence continues at coordinate 415,232 of NZ_RAQH01000001.1, forward strand.
ATCAATTCTAAGCCAAAATCCTATTCAAAACCAGGTTCACTTCATCCACATTTGTCACATTATCTTTTCGCATCATCAGCTGGTTGTTCTTTTCTTTTAACGTAGCTTCTGCAGGATTTTGTGTAAGATAAGATATGATTTTTTTGAATTTCTCGCTTTGATAGAATTTGTCTTGAGGATTCGCTGGGAAATAACCAAGAAACACTTTATTCTTCACCACCAATTTATCAAATCCAATTTCAGCCGCCAGCCATTTCAGTTCCACAGATTTCAAAAGATTAATCGCTTCATCCGGCAGTTTTCCGAATCGGTCTGTCAGCTCATTTTCAAATTGTTGTAACTCTTTAGCATTCTGAATATCTGCTAACTTTTGATAAAGCGACAAACGTTCTTCCGTTGAACTCACGTAATCATCTGGCAACATCAATTCCAAATCTGTATCGATATTAACTTCCTTTGTGGATTTGAAAAGTTTGTTTCTATCTTCTTCATTTTCGAAAAGATTCTCAAAATTCTCATCATCTTTGAGTTCTTCCAAAGCTTCCTGCATCATTTTCTGATACGTCTCAAAGCCCATTTCGTTGATGAATCCACTCTGTTCTCCGCCCAACAAATCACCTGCGCCTCGGATTTCCAGATCCTTCATCGCAATCTGGAAACCACTTCCCAAATCCGAGAATTGCTCAATCGCTTCCAGACGTTTTCTCGCATCAGACGTCATCATATCGAACGGCGGCGTTATCAGGTAACAAAATGCTTTTCTGTTGCTTCGCCCAACTCTTCCACGCATCTGGTGCAGATCTGCCATCCCGAATCGTTGCGCATCATTGATGAAAATAGTATTTGCGTTTGGGACATCCACGCCGGATTCTACAATCGTTGTAGAAACGAGAACATCATATTTTCCTTCCATAAAGTCGAGGATGTTGGTTTCCATTTGTTTCCCGTCCATCTGTCCGTGACCAGTAATGATTCTTGCATCAGGAACCAATCTTTGGATCAGTCCTGCAATATCTTTAAGATTTTCGATTCGGTTATTGATGAAATAAACCTGTCCGTCTCTCTGCAATTCATAAGAAATCGCATCACGCAAAATTTCTTCATTGAATCCAATGATTTGCGTTTCCACAGGTTGACGGTTAGGCGGCGGCGTTTTAATCACCGACAAATCTCTCGCCGCCATTAATGAAAATTGCAAAGTTCTCGGGATTGGCGTCGCAGTCAATGTTAAGGTGTCAACATCGGTTTTTAGCGTTTTCAATTTGTCTTTAACAGAAACACCAAACTTATGTTCCTCATCAATAATCAATAAACCTAAATCCTTGAACTTGATATCTTTTCCAACCAACTGGTGAGTCCCGATGACAATGTCAATTTTACCATTTTTAAGACCTTCTTTGGTTTCCGATTTCTGTTTGGCTGTCCGGAATCTGTTTAAGTAAGAAATATTAACAGGAAAATCCTTCAATCGTTCTTTGAAACTTCTGTAATGCTGGAAAGCCAGAATCGTTGTCGGAACCAGAATCGCAACCTGTTTTCCGTCGGTCGCTGCTTTAAACGCTGCGCGAATCGCTACTTCCGTTTTCCCGAATCCAACGTCACCGCAAATCAACCGGTCCATCACACCTTCTGCTTCCATATCCTGTTTCACATCCAGCGTTGCTTTTTCCTGGTCTGGCGTATCTTCGTAAAGAAAGCTCGCTTCCAACTCATTTTGAAGGTAAGAATCCGGCGAATACTGGAAGCCTTTTGCAGTTTTTCTTTCCGCATAGAGTTTTATCAAATCAAAAGCAATCTGCTTAACTCTCGCTTTTGTTTTTTGTTTTAATGATTTCCAGGCTGGCGAACCGAGTTTACTAAGAACGATTTCTCTTCCTTCAGGTCCGTTATATTTCGAAATTTTATGAAGTGAATGGATACTTACGTAAAGCAAATCGCCATTTTTGTAAGTCAGTTTGAAGCATTCCTGAATTTTCCCGTCGTTATTGACTTTTACCAAACCCATAAATTTCCCAATGCCGTGGTCGATATGTGCAATATAATCACCAACTTTCAAAGACATCAAATCTTTGAGTGTTAATTGCTCTGACTTCGCAAATGTATTCTTGGATTGATATCTTTGATAACGGTCAAAAATCTGATGGTCTGTATAAATCAGAATCTTATTATCAGAATCTACAAAACCTTCGTGCAATTCCGATTTGAAGCTTTTGAACGGAATCTCGTGCTCTAATTCCTCAAAAATCGATTCTAATCTTTCTTTTTGTTTTTCACTTGAAAATGAAATCCAGGTGTCAAAACCTTGACTTTGTTTTTCCTCCAAATCCTGAATCAGCAATTCAAAGTTTTTATGGAAACTTGGTTGTTGTGTCTGGCTAAGTTCGAGAGTTAGAGAATTTGGGAGTTTGAAAGTTTGAGAACTGAAATCTATCGTTTTGAATTTGATTAATTTATTCTGAAATTCAGGCTCAGAAATAAATAATTCGTCTGGACTTCTATGTTTGATGTCTTTGCTCAGCGTTTCGAATTTCTCTAATGCTTTTTCATAAAAATCTCTGATTCTTTTGGTGGAAAGGTAAAGATTCTTTGAAACTATAAAACTGTCTTCCGGTAATAGTTCAAACAAAGAAACTTTGGTCCCTGAAACCGAAAAATTCATATTGGAAACCAACTGGAATTCATCAATCTTATCCAAAGAAAGCTGCGATTCGATATCAAAGGTTTTGATGCTTTCGACCTCATTTCCAAAAAATGTGATTCGGAAAGGCTTCTCATTAGAAAAAGAAAAAACATCGACAATCCCGCCACGAACGGAAAACTCTCCCGGCTCGGAAACAAAATCTGTTTGGTTGAATTGATAATGGTTCAGCAACTCATCCACAAAATCAAAATCCAGTTGGTCGCCCACTTTTATCTGATGAGAAATCGCTTTGAAATCTTCTTTCTTCAGAACTTTTTCTGACAATGCACCAATAAAAGCAACAATCACTTTCGGAGATTTTCCGGAATTGAGTTTATTGATGACTTCAGTTCTCAGAACCAGATTCGCATTCTGGGTTTTCTCGATTTGATATGGCTCAAGATGTGTTGCCGGAAAGTAAAGAACGTTGTCGCTTCCCAACAAATCTTCCATTTCCGCATTGATGTAAAGCGCATCTTCTTTATCATCCACCAAATAAAGAATGGTTTTGTTCTGAGTCAGAAACAATTCCGAAGCGAGAATTGAAACCGCAGAACCTGCACTTCCTTTGACCGAAATGTGCTGATGTTTTGATATCTGTGAAAAAATCTCGTTCCCGAATTGTTTCTGAAGCAAGTCTGGCAAAAGATTTTGATTGATTTTTTTTAATTCCATTTAATGTAGGTATAAACGCAAAAAGCGATTCCGAGAAAATTTCGGAACCGTTATTTGCGTGGCAAAGATACTATTTTTCAAAAAAATTAGTTTTAATTTTACGACCTTAAACTATGAGCATTTGAAATTCAGTTTCAAAATACAAGCCATCTTCTGCCTGTTATCTATTCTTTTCATACAATGTAAAGATGATGACGCAAACATTTTCCGTGCTTATGTGGAAGGAAAATTCACTTATTCTGATGGGAAATTTTTAGAAGATCCTATTCATCTTGTCGTCGATAAAAAAATAATTGCAGAAAGTTTTCCGAAAGAAAGCGGGAGTTTTGTTTTGGCCGGACCTTATGACAAAGGCGCTTACAAACTTCAACTCAAGGATTTTAAAATCAAATCCTTTTCTACCGATACGCCAGGCTGTAAAATCTCCAGCGATTCCCTGAGCATTGAGATTCCGGATGGTGTGACTTACGTTATCTTCAATGATATTACCTTGAAATAATGAAGAAATTTTTACTCTTTTCTTTAGCCATAATTTCGGTTTCGACTTTTTCTCAGAGAAGAAAAAAGCAGGATTGGACAGAGAATGTCAGGTCGTCTATAGATCCTCACGTGAAAATAATGACCGTACTTGGCGATAATTTTCTCAAAGACACTTTTGATTATTTTTATGGTTTCGGGATTGGCGGAAATTTGAATCTTTATAAAAATTTCGGACTTGGAGTAGAATATACTTACTTCTTAGCCAATGTCAAAAATGCTGAAAAATTCGGTTATCTAGGTGCGCCTTCAATGAACAATTTTGATTGGTATGCTTTCCACAAAGACAAAATCACGGAAGACTTTTTTGTGGAAGAAATCGTAGGTTACAGCACTTACCGGATGAAAAGCCCTTATCTGGATAATTCTGGTAAATTTTCTGAAGGAAATGGCGGATTAAATTTCGGGGCTAAAGCTATCTATACAATTGATAACGAAGGTCATCAACAAGTGGTATTCGGAACCAAGCTTAATTTCTATAATGCTAAAATCGGAAATCAAAACCCTGATATCGCCGACTATTACTCAAAAGCCATATTCCTCAACTTTAGTTTAGCGTATCGTTATAATTTTTAATCTAACTTTAATTTCCCCCATTCTTAAGGGAGAAATCAAATTAAAAATTTTTAAGCCGTTTTTAAGTTGTTATAATTTCTGGTTAAAGTTTTTTATTCTTAATTTTAAATCAATTAATAATATAAATTTGTTGAACCAAAACGACAATAAAATGAAAAATCTACTTACAACATTGCTGTTAACATTCGGATTAGGAATGGCTACAGCTCAAACAGCACCAGCAGCTCCAACTGCAAAAAAACAAGCTCAAAAAACAGAGAGAAAAGCAACAAAATCCGTGGAAGCACAAGCTGCGAAAGTAGCGAACACGCCTGATGTTAAACTGAAAAAAGACGGAACTCCGGACAAAAGATATAAAGCCGCAAAAACGTTGAAAAAGGACGGAACTCCTGACAAACGTTACAAGGTCAACAAATAATTATCCTAATCAGTGAAGAAGAGAAGGACAATTAATTTTTCATAACTTTTATTTTTTTAAGACTTTACAAAATTTGTGAAGTCTTTTTTTGGTTCACGATTTGATGGTGTTTGGTTATCAATCCAAAAAAATATTATTATGAGCCCAAAACCAATGCTAACGCTCTCACAGGTGATGGAGAAGCTAAGAGAGAAAGGAATTACAGATGAAGTAAGAATGACAGAGGATAAAAAATTTGTTATCAGCGGGACCGAAAAGTCTTATCATGCAGAAGATCTCAAAATCATCCGTGTTTACAGATTCGAAGGTGCAAGTGATCCGGACGATAATATTGCACTCTACTTAGTCGAGGATGTCTATGGCAACAAAGCGATGATTATCGATTCTTACGGCGCCAATAGTAATTATACAGGTCCGGAATTTGATCAATTCCTAAAGTCACTTCCGACAGAAGAAAGAGAAGAATTCGATTTTTAATTTGAATTAATATATAAATAAAGCTTTTCTATTTTTAAGAAAAGCTTTATTTTTTAGTCGATTTTAATTACCAAAAGAGATTTCTTCAGTCCGTCTTCGATTCCTTTCCAATAGAAGTTGAAGAACGAACGCTGCTTGTTTCTTTCAACATAGATGTCCACAGACTCGGGGAATTTTTTAGAATCCTTCTTTACAACGAGATTAGCAACAGCTGATAAGAATTTCTTTTTCTCCTTGGTATTTTTATCCAGAATAGTCACTTTCAGATCTTTGTGCGTAATTCGGAATTTTCCGTTCATAATGTCATTATTCCCTTTGAAATCGAAATTGAGTCCTGTAATCGTCCCGGTCGCAGTGATGTTCATATAAGGTTTGATGAATGGGTTGATGTCATTAGCCGGAAGATGATTGATATAACCTCCAATTGTGAAATTATCACGCATATTAGCCGTATCAAAATTCCAATTCACTTTCATTGGTGATGCGTCCATAAACCTGCAATTGATGACAATCGGAACTTTGGTATTCGCACCTTTTCGTTTATTTGAATTGAGGTTTTTAACATTCATATTGAAATTCGTGAAGAAAACTTTTCCTGGTCCATTAGAATCTGGCTTATCTTCTTCGTACACGAGTTTGGACTGTACAAGGTTCAGATTTTCAACTACTAAAGGGAATTTAATTGATCTCAGTAATTTAGAATATAGTAGCTTTTCCTTCGGATTATCTTTTGGTATTTTACTTCTGAAAATATTGGCGTCAACATTCGTTAATCTTGCTTCTTTTAGCAAAATATCCGGCTGATCCTTTTCAAATTTCCATTTCAATCCATTTAGCTGAATTCTTTTTGCAGAAATATCAAACAAATCATTTTCCATCGGGATCATTCTTACAAACGCTGCCCTTGTAACTTTCGGATTTAATTTAAAATTCATTAAATCAATATGTTGCGAAGTCATATTGAAGCTTGACAAATCCATCGTATAATATTTTCCGGCATCATAAAAAAACTGACTGCCGGTAATTTTATAATCCTGATAACTGAAGGGCAATTTGTTTTTTGAAGTGTCTTCGTTCATCAGAAAACTTTTGATGTTAGCATCAAATTTTGCAATGGAAAGCGTCTTCTTTCCGTTCGCTTTCAGAATCGATAATTTACCATTAAGAATATCAACATTTTCGAAATTCAGGTCGAATTGAGATTTCTCTTTATTCGTTTTAACAACCTTATTGTCACGGTTCTGAATCACAAATTCGGGATCTTTGATCTTCGCATTTTTCAGGCTCAAATTTGTTTTGCTAAAAACCAGTTCATCGAAAATCAGGCTTTTACTTTTGATTCCAAACAAACTTTTCTGGCTTCTGAAGCTTTGTTCCCAATTTTTGAAATCAACCAAAGATTTCATTTCAAAATCAGTGATTTCTAACTTTCCATTGTTAGTTGTGATATCAGAACATGAGATGGAATAGACCTGATCCAGACGAAAAAAGAAATCTTTCGCCGTAATATTATAGCTATCCAGAGCAAAAGGCAGCTCATTGGGATTTTGATTAAGACTTAGATTCTTGACATCAAGATTGAGATCTTTTGCGGAGAATAATTGCGTCTGATCCGACTTTTTGATTCCAATATTTCCGTTCTCAATTTCAATATTTTTGATAGTAAACGGAATTGGATTTTTCCCGGTTTTGTCGACTTTTGGTTTTGCTAATCGGACCTGTAGATTAGGTTTTGTAAGCTTGATAGAATTAGCTTCTATTCTGTCATTTTTCAAAAATTGAATAATACTTAATCTACTGATATTCAATCCTTCCAAAGAACCATCCAAAGCTATGCGCTCCAGATTATTTGGTTGTTTTGTTTTGACTTTGATTTGATTGGCAGAGATGCTTCCGCTTAATATTTCGACATTCAGAGATTGGTAAGAGATCTCGTAAGGTGTTTTGTTTTTAAGGTAATCGGGCAATTTATATTTCAGCCAAAGACTGAACCCGATGTTGACAATCAATATGAGAAGCAAAATACTTCCAAGAACTATTCCGCAAATTTTTAAAGTTTTTTTCATCCATTTTTTTTCTAATTAATTGATTACTAAAAACCGTTCCATTTTACAGATTCAATTCTATCACATAACCTTCGTGTCCTCTGACATTGATAAAATCGTCTCCCTCAAACTGAAGATATTGTCCTTTGATGCCTTTCAAAACTCCATTGAACTCAGGCTTTTTGTCCAGCGTAAAAACATTGATTTTCTCCGGTTTCTCATAAGGAAAATCTAACTTTACAACGTTATCTTCCGTTACTGCAAATTTCTTGAAATCGTTGGGAAAGTATTCTGCAATCTTATTTCGGAAATCAATCAAATCTAAAGTATCTTCATAATCATCCTGAAGCATTTTTTTCGGATTGGTTTTGTCAGCAATATGTTTTTTCAGTTCAACCTCAATCATCCCGGCTTCATAGCGGTTGTCCGTAACTGCAATTGGCAAAGCGAAAGTGGCACCCTGGTCAATCCATCGTGTCGGGATCTGATATTCTCTTGTCACACCCACCTTCACATCACCGGTGTAAGCCAGATAAACAATGTGCGGAACTAATTGTATTTCTTTCTCGATTTCCAAATCTCTCTCTGCTACGCCCAGATGCGCCGTCGATAATTCCGGACGAATGATTGTGTCACTCGCATAAGGACTTTCGAAAAAGCATTTTTTACAAAATCCCATTCGGTAGACTTTTTCATCGCTTCCACAATTCACACATTCGTAGCCGATATGCTTGATGTGGAGTTCTTTCCCGAAAAGCTGATTCATATTAATCAAATCACCTCTGAGATTAAGATAATATTGAATCGGTTGTCCGTTTTGGGAAATCATTTTTAAAATTTGTCCGGAGAATTGCATTTTTGAGCCTTTTAAATATTTTGAATAAATGTAAGTAATGAAAGCTTTGAATCCAAAAAAATATCACAAAATCCTTATATTCGCAACACAATCAGTTTTATGAAATATCTTGTAACCGGAGGAAGCGGTTTTATAGGTTCACACTTAATAGAGAATCTTTTAAAAAACGGACATTCTGTCATCAACATTGACAACTTCGACGATTTTTATGATTATAAAATTAAAGTCCAAAACACTTTAGATTCTTTAAATAATAAAATTGAGTTTAGGTTTACTGATAAACAAGCTGACATTAGCAGCCTCATATCTTATACAAAGTCAGAGTTTTATCAACTTTATTATCAAGATATCCGTGACAAAGAAGGTCTTGAGGAAATATTCAAAAAGCATAACATTGATCTGGTTATCCATTTGGCCGCTTTGGCAGGCGTTCGTCCTTCTATTGAAAGACCTTTGGATTATGAAGCGGTTAACGTTCGCGGTACAATGAATCTTTGGGAACTTTGTAAAGAATCTGGAATTAAAAAATTCATTTGTGCCTCATCATCAAGCGTTTATGGCAATAATGAAAAGATTCCGTTTTCTGAATCTGATAACGTAGATAATCCAATTTCCCCTTACGCAGCAACCAAAAAAAGCGGCGAAATCTTAGGACACGTTTATCATCATCTTTATCATATCGATATGATTCAGCTAAGGTTTTTTACGGTTTATGGACCGAGACAGAGACCGGATTTGGCAATTCACAAATTCGCTAAGTTGATCTCCGAGAATCAAGAAATTCCTTTCTACGGCGACGGTTCTACTGCAAGAGATTACACCTTTATAGATGATATTATTGACGGGATTCTTAAGTCTATAAAATATCTGGAAGACAATGAAAAAGTCTATGAAATCCTGAACCTTGGAGAAAGCGAAGTTGTTACTCTTGATCAAATGCTTTCTACTCTGGAAACTATATTGGACAAAAAAGCCCATAAAAAGATGCTACCAATGCAACCGGGAGATGTCCTAAAAACTAATGCTGACATTACAAAGGCAAAGTCTCTGATTGGCTATAAACCGACAACAAACTTCCAAAATGGCACAAAAAAATTTGTGGAATGGTTTTTGGGAAATCGGCATTAATGAATCGCTGATAGCATGATCATTTAAAATTTAAATGAAATTATTTTTAAATATTATTGAAAATCAGTAGAAACATATATAAAATATCACCTAATTTTTTACTTTTGCAAAAAATTTAATTATGTATTGGACATTAGAATTAGCTTCATATTTAAGTGATGCACCTTGGCCGATGACCAAGGCAGAATTGATCGACTACGCTATCCGTACCGGAGCGCCAATGGAAGTTGTGGAAAACCTTCAGGCTATTGAGGACGAAGGAGAAATCTACGATGCGATCGACGAAATCTGGAGCGATTATCCTACAGACGAGGATTATCTTTGGAACGAAGACGAGTATTAATCGTCGATAAGCTTTACATCAAAGCTTCAAAATATATCACACAACAAGTGTAATTCAAACGCTTTGAACAATGGTTTCAAAGCATAAATCAGAAATTTATGAGTTTTTTAAATACCGTTCTTAAAAGTTTTTTGGGAGACAAAAATGCAAAAGATTTAAAAGAAGTAAAAAAAGTTGTCACAAAAATCAAAGCAGTTGAACCTAACATCCAGTCATTATCTGATGATGGATTGAGAGCCAAAACCGCAGAATTTCAAGAAAAAATAAAATCTGCAACTGCTAAGTTTACATCCCAAATCGACGAAATAAAAGAGCAGATAAAAAACTCTACCAACGTTGACGAAAAAGAATCGCTTTTCAACAAAATCGAAGGTCTGAAAAAAGAGTCCTACGAGGTGGAAGAAAAGGTTCTTAATGAGATCCTTCCGGAAGCTTTTGCTTTGGTAAAGGAAACCTCAAGACGTTTGGCACAAAACGGAGAAATCCGCGTGACTGCAACAGACAGAGACCGCGAGTTGGCTGCTACGAAAGATTTTGTAGTGCTGGATGGCGATACCGCTGTCTGGAAAAACTCTTGGGATGCAGCCGGAACACCTGTAGTTTGGGATATGGTTCATTATGACACGCAGTTCATTGGTGGTGTCGTATTACATTCCGGAAAAATTGCAGAAATGGCAACCGGTGAAGGTAAAACTTTGGTTGGAACACTCCCAATTTACCTTAACGCTTTGCCGGGAAGAGGTGTTCACGTTGTAACCGTTAACGATTATCTAGCAAAAAGAGACTCTGCGTGGATGGGGCCATTGTATCAATTCCACGGGTTGACGATTGATTGTATTGATAATCATCAGCCTAATTCAGACTCCAGAAGAAAAGCTTATCAGGCAAGCATCACTTACGGAACCAATAACGAATTCGGTTTCGATTATCTTAGAGATAATATGGTAACCAACCCAACGGAACTGGTTCAGGGCGAATTGAATTTTGCCATTGTCGATGAGGTGGATTCTGTTTTGATTGATGATGCCAGAACACCATTGATTATTTCTGGTCCTGTCCCTCAGGGCGACAGACAGGAATTTGATGTTCTTAAACCTTCAATAGACAGAATTGTTGAAGTTCAGAAAAAAACAGTTTCTGCCATTTTCAACGAAGCTAAAAAACTGATTGCCAACGGCAATACCAAAGAAGGTGGATTCAAATTACTTCAGGCATACAGAGGTCTTCCGAAAAACAGACAGTTGATTAAATTCTTGTCCGAAAGTGGAAACCGAGCCTTGCTTCAGAAGGTGGAAGGTCAGTATATGGCAGACAACAACCGCGATATGCCAATCGTAGACAAGGACCTTTATTTCGTTATCGATGAGAAAAATAATCAAATCGATTTGACTGACAAAGGTGTAGAATATATGTCGGCGGGTAACGAGGATCAAAACTTCTTCGTCCTTCCTGATATCGCGACAGAAATTGCCGAAGTCGAAAAGAAAAACCTAACCAAGGAAGAAGAATTTGCTGCAAAAGAGGAATTGTACAGAGATTTCGCAGTGAAATCTGAGCGTGTTCACACGATGAACCAATTGCTGAAAGCGTACACATTATTCGAAAAAGATGACGAGTATGTGGTCATTGACGGCGAAGTTAAAATCGTGGATGAGCAGACGGGTCGTATTATGGACGGTCGTCGTTACTCAGACGGACTTCACCAGGCAATTGAAGCGAAGGAAAATGTAAAAATCGAAGCAGCAACTCAGACATTTGCGACGATTACATTGCAGAACTATTTCCGTATGTACAACAAGCTGGCCGGTATGACCGGAACGGCGGAAACCGAAGCGGGAGAATTCTGGCAGATTTATAAACTGGATGTGGTGGTAATTCCTACCAACAGACCAATCCAGAGAGATGACAGACAGGATTTGGTTTTCAAAACCAATCGTGAAAAATACAACGCTGTGATCGAAGAAATCGAAAGACTAACCTCAGCAGGAAGACCTGTTTTGGTGGGAACGACTTCTGTTGAGATTTCTCAGTTACTTTCCAGAGCATTACAATTAAGAAAAATCCAACACCAGGTTCTTAATGCGAAACTTCACAAAAAAGAAGCGGAGATTGTAGCCGGAGCCGGTGGACCAGGCGTAGTAACCATTGCAACCAATATGGCTGGTAGAGGTACCGATATCAAGCTGAAAGCTGAAGTTAAAGATGCCGGCGGTTTGGCCATCATCGGTACGGAAAGACACGATTCCCGCCGTGTGGACAGACAGCTGAGAGGTAGAGCCGGACGTCAGGGTGACCCGGGAAGCTCGCAGTTCTATGTATCTTTGGAAGATAATCTGATGCGTCTTTTCGGTTCCGAGAGAATTGCTAAAATGATGGACAGAATGGGTCATAAGGAAGGTGAAGTGATTCAGCATTCTATGATTTCCAAGTCTATCGAAAGAGCGCAAAAGAAGGTGGAAGAGAATAACTTTGGGGTTAGAAAAAGATTGCTGGAGTATGATGATGTGATGAACAAGCAGCGTGATGTTATTTATAAAAGAAGAAAGAATGCTTTGTTCGGTGATCACCTGAAGTATGACATCGTGAATATGATTTACGACACTGCTGCAGCGATTGTTTCTCAAGCTAAAGCAACTGGAAATTATAAAGATTTCGAATTCGAGATTATCAAACATTTCACAATGGAAGCGCCGGTGACGGAAGCCGAATTTTCCAGCACTCAGATTCCTGCTTTAACGGATATCGTTTTCAAAAAAGCCAAGGAAGATTACGACCTGAGATTGAATCTATTGAAAGAAAATGCTTATCCAATTATTGAGAATGTTTACCTTAACCAGGGTTCTATGTTCAAGATGATCCAGGTGCCTTTCAGCGATGGTGCTAAGACGATGACCATCGTAACAGATTTGAAGGAAGCGTACGAAACCAAATGTGAATCGCTTATTACAGATTTCGAAAAGAACATCTCATTAGCGATTATTGATGAGAACTGGAAAACCCACTTGAGAGAGATGGATGACCTGAGACGCTCTTCGCAAGGTGCAGTTTACGAACAAAAAGACCCGTTGGTTATTTATAAACAAGAATCTTTTTACCTATTCAGCGAAATGGTGGACAAAGTGAATAAAGAGATTGTATCATTCTTATATAAAGGAGAAATCCCTGCATAACATTAGTTAGAATCATAAATTACAATCCTGTTGAGCAATCAGCGGGATTTTTATTTGGAATAATTCTTAATAATCTGACAAAAATCACAATTGTTGTTAATTTAGAACAATTAAAAATAATATATTTGCACAAAATTATTCCATTAAAAATGAAGAAACTAGTTGTGAGTGCTGTGGTATTGGTTTCCACTTTGGCTTATGCACAGGAAAATGACACGATTAAGAAGTCTAATGATATTGATGAAGTTATAGTTCACGGTTACATTACCAGAGATAGAGAATCTGTGAATAAAATGCCTTTGAAAGAGATTGAAAATCCTCAGGTTTACAACACGGTCAACAAGAACGTTATCAAAGAACAGGTTGTCACTAACTTCAATGACGCTCTTAAAAATGTCACTGGTATTGCAAGATTATGGGAATCAACAGGTAGAGGAAACGACGGTGGCGAATATTACACAATGAGAGGTTTCTCTTTACAGCCAAGTCTAGTTAATGGAATGCCAAGTTTAAGTAATGGAACATTGGATCCAGCTGGGATCGAAACAATCGAAGCTATAAAAGGCCCATCTGGAACTTTATATGGCGGAAGTGTCATTTCCTACGGTGGTTTGATTAACGTTATTACGAAAAAACCATACAATTATTTTGGTGGTGAAGTTAATTATGTGACCGGAAGCTATGGTCTGAACAGAATCACAGCCGATGTGAATGTTCCATTGAGCAAAAGTTTGTATGCAAGAATCAACACAGCGTATCAGAAAAACAATACATTTCAGGACGCAGGCTTCAATGAATCTTTTTATGTGGCACCGTCTGTAAAATTTGTAGCTAATGATCGCTTGACCTTCTACATCAATACCGAAATTAAAACTGGCGAATCATCTAACGCACCAATGATATTTCTAAACAGAGGAAATGCTTTAACTTTTAATTCTATTGGGGTCTTCAAAGACAATTACAAAAAGTCTTATACAAGTAATGATCTGACTATCAATAACTATACTTTTAATTTACAAGCACAGGCGCAATATAAAATTTCTGACCAATGGAAATCTACAACCATTATATCAAGAAGTAATACAAAAACTGATGGTTACTACTCTTATCTTTGGGATTTGTCCAATGGCAAAGATTTTCTAAGACAGATATCGAAAGCTGGAGGAGAAACTAATACCACGGGTATTCAGCAAAATTTTGTAGGTATTTTTAATTTTGGTAATGTTAAAAATAAATTGCTTGTAGGTCTTGATTATTTTGAAAGAGAATTTGTCTTAGGCGGAACAGGCTGGATGGGTTATGGCAATGTAGATATTGTCAATCAAACTGATACAGTCGCCCCAGACCAACCAACTACACTCACAACATCTGCTGTGGACAAAGTTTTGGCTGAGTCTGGCGCAGCATCCGGAAACTTTCAGACGAAAATCTACAGTGCATATATCTCAGATGTTGTGAATATTCTACCTAATTTATCTGCGATGTTAAGCATGAGGATCGATCATTTTACAGGTCAACCTACAGCATATTCAACACAAGAATCTAAAGAAACCACAACTTTTTCTCCTAAATTGGGCTTAGTTTACCAGCCAATTCAGGATAAAGTCAGTGTATTTGCAAATTATATGAATGGTTTTCAAAATGTTGATCCTGTAGAAAATACAAATGCTGATGGTTCAAAATACTGGGCCTATTTCGATCCAGAACACGCTAATCAATGGGAAGTAGGAACGAAAGCGAATTTGGCAGGCGATAAATTTTCTATCACAGCAAGTTATTATAACATCTTGGTAAAGGACAAAATTATGCCTGATCCTTTTCAGCAAAACAACAGCATCCAAGGCGGAGAGGTGGAAAGTAAAGGTTTTGAAATAAGCTTTTTAGGAAGTCCAATTACTGGGATGAATATCATTGCTGGATATAGTTATAATGACAGTAATGTTAAAAAAGGTGATCCCACTTATGTAGGATATCGTACAGAAGAGGCAGGACCAAAGAATCTCATTAACTTTTGGGGTACTTACAAATTTCAGCAAGGTGTATTGAAAAATTTCGGAATCGGTTTCGGTGGAAATTCTGCAAGTCGTTTTTACACGCTTAATAGAGGTGGCACGGGTGCATTTCCATTACCAAGCTACATCATTATGAACTCCTCACTTTCTTATACAGAAGACCGCTACAGCATCATTCTAAAATTGGATAATATTGCCAATAAAAAGTATTTCTCAGGTTGGTCTACAGTGACGCCACAGAGACTTAGAACGTTGTCTCTCAGCTTGAATTACAAATTCTAAACTCAACTATGAGAAGAAAAAAACACCATCATAAAAAGAAACCAGGATTTTTCAAAAAATGGTCAGCCAAACTGCATTTGTGGTTTGGCTTGTCCATTGGTATCCTGATATTTATTATTTCGATTACAGGTGCTCTTTATGTTTTCAAGGATGAGATAGAAAACTTCAGCCGCAAAGAATACATCTATCATAACGAAGCCAATCCTGACCAAAAGAAAATTCTTCCAATCCGCGAGATGGAACGCCTGGTCAATGAGCAGACCCAAGAAAAATATCCGATTCACTGGGTCAATGTGCCAATTGATAACAAGATGTCCTACCAGTTTTTTTGGTACGAACACAATACATCGGCTTGGAATTATTTTGATGAATTTCCTGTTTACAAGCTGGCTTACGTCAATCCCTACACAGGAAAAGTGCTCCAGGTCTATGATGAAAAAAATGGTTTCTTCGCCATTGTCAAGTCCATTCACTGGAGTTTTCTTCTGAAGCAGGATTGGGGAACTTACGTCGTCGGCATTCCTGTTTTGATTTTTTTGGTAATGCTAATCACAGGAATCGTGCTATGGTGGCCTAAGAACAAAGCGGCCAGAAAACAGCGTTTCAAATTCCAATGGAAGGACAGCACCAAGTGGAAGCGCAAGAACTACGATTTGCACAATATACTAGGCTTCTATTCTTCCATTTTTGCATTGATATTGACCATCACCGGTTTGTTCTATGCATTCTTTGTTGTCCAGGCTTCTATCTATTATATCTTTTCCGGTGGCGAAATGACTTATCCCGATTTTTCTAAGATTACAACAAAAGCTCCGATTGAAATGAGAAATGAAGGAACTTTGGACAAAATTTCTGATAAGGTCAAAGAACTTTACCCGACTGCATACGGCTTCAGTCTGGACCTTGGGCATCCGCATATGGACGACCACGAACATCCGAATTTTGAAGTCTATGTCAAGCATTTGTCTTATTCTTATCATAAAAGCAGCAGTCTGATTTTTGACGAAAATTCCGGTGAATTATTACACAGACACGATCCGTGGGACAAGAACTTTGGCGAGAAAACCGTAGCAGCGAATTATGACATTCACGTGGGCGCTATCTTGGGTTTGCCGACAAAAATCATCGCCTTCATTGTCAGCTTAATCATTGCATCTATGCCGGTTACTGGATTTATGATCTGGTGGGGCAGACGAAAGAAAACACAAACCAAATAATTGATATTAAAATCCGGATGACAACATTCGGATTTTTTTATTCAACATTATAATTTTATTGAAAATTTTCATTAATTCTAAATTTAAAATTAAATTAATATTTGACACATATTACATTGATTTTCCATAAATTTAGGGTCTTAAAAAATTAAAAATCGAATGTCATTAATTGATCTATCTAAACAAATAGCAATCGGAATTGATATTGGCGGGACTAATACCAAATTCGGGCTGGTGAATCACCGTGGAGAAATTCTTGCTAAAGGAAGCATAAAAACTGAAGATTATAAGGAAGTAGAGAATTTCATAGACGCTCTATATCAGAATATCGCACCGCTTTTAGAAGAAGTCAAAGGAAACAACAGTCTGGATGGAATTGGAGTTGGCGCGCCTAATGCCAATTACTTCAAGGGTACAATAGAATTGGCACCTAATCTTCCCTGGAAAGGTGTCGTTCCTTTTGCTGAATTGATGAGAGCCAAATTCGGAGTTCCTTGTAAAATGACAAACGATGCCAATGCAGCAGCGCTTGGAGAAATGATGTTTGGTGCAGCTAGAGGCATGAAAGATTTTATAATGATTACATTGGGAACAGGTGTAGGAAGTGGAATCATCAGCGGAGGAAATCTGATTTATGGCCACGATGGTTTTGCCGGAGAACTAGGACATACTATTGTAAAGCCTGGTGGAAGAAAGCACTGGAGCACCGGTTCTGAAGGGAGTCTTGAGGCTTATGCTTCTGCAACAGGAATTGCCATTACGGCAAAGAAATTCCGTGCTGAGTTTCCAGATTCTATGTTGAATCAATATCCTGAAGATGCCATCAACTCAAAAACTGTTTTCGAATGTGCAGAGAAAGGTGATCCGACAGCGATTGAGGTTTTCAGATATACTGGACAAAAATTAGGTGAAGCTTTGGCTAATTTTGTGATGTTCTCTTCTCCGGAAGCGATATTGCTATTTGGTGGAGTTATTAAGGCTGGAGACTTTTTACTTAAACCAGCCAAATTGCATATGGAAAGAAACCTGCTTCCTATTTTCCGCTCAAAAGTAAAATTAGTTTTCAGCGAGTTGGACGAGGCAGACGCAGCTATACTCGGAGCTAGTGCTCTGGTATGGGAAAATAATAAATAATTGATATTAGAAATCCTTTGGTCTTTCTTAGCTTATTAATAGGAATAATTTTTGCTATTAAGATGTAGGAAAATCAAAGGATTTTTCTTTTCGAAAAATGACTCGTTATTTATTAATCATCTTATGTTTTTTCCTCGTCAACTGTAATGGACAGGAGAAAAAATCAAAACCCTTAACAAATCAAAAAATGGATAAAAACAATTTGGAGTATGCCACTTTGGCAGGCGGATGTTTTTGGTGTGTAGAAAGTTGTTTTCATATGCTGAAAGGTGTAGAATCTGTAACTTCTGGTTACTCTGGAGGCCATAAGGACAACCCAACCTATGAGGAAGTTTGTACCGGAACAACAGGACATGCGGAAGTAGTGGAAATTGCCTTCGACCCAAAAATCATTTCTTTCAAACAACTACTGGAAGTATTCTGGTTCTTACATAATCCTACCACGCTTAACAGACAAGGAAATGATATCGGAACACAATACAGATCATCAATTTTCTATCATTCTGAAAAGCAAAAACAAGAGGCGGAAGAGTCTATGAAAGAATCGGAAGCAAAACAGGAATGGAACGGAAAATATGTAACGGAGATTGTTCCTTTCAAAAAATTCTGGCCTGCGGAAGCTTACCATCAAGGTTATTATAATGCTAATCCTACTCAGCCTTATTGCAGTGCTGTTGTTGGACCAAAGATCCAAAAGTTCAAAAAACATTTTGGAGAAATGGGTTGGCTAAACGAAAAAGCGGAGAATTAATCTCCGCTTTTTTTATTTGAATTTTTTATTTCGTTTTCCATTCCTGATTGCGTTTATCTTCCGAACGTTTTTGACCATTATCAATATTATAAGCCAAACCGATTCCTAAGGTTTGTTTCAGCTGGGTTTTTTTGATTTGGTTATGATCGTACAATAGATCCAAAGTGACGTTAGTCGATATATACTTGTTGACCTTCATATTCAGAATTCCGGAATAGGACAAAACCAGTCTTTCCGGATGATCCAGATAATTAGAAAAAACCGAAGCATTGTTTTGCAACGTAATATTTTCCATTAATTTCACTTTATATTGAGCCGTTCCCAGAAAACCGAACTGAAATAGCATAGAATCGCCATCATTCTTCAGTCCATAATTTCCTGCCCATTGCAGATCTTTGTCCAGAACAAAAGTAAATCTTGCGTTGGCAGGACGCAATGTCATTGTGAAATTATCGTTGGGTTTATAAGTAAAACCGGCTCCCAGATTAACATATCCGGGTGCCATAAAATTTGAAATCTTAGTAGCATCAGGATTATTTCCATCCTCATAACCAGGAGCAAATTGCGTGATAAGCCCGGCGCCGACAGATGCGTACCAATGATCAGATATTTTCCGCCCGTAATTGGTAGAAATATTAATCACATCCTGTGTTTTTCTATTTCCTACACCTTGGGTATTATTCATCCCATAACCAAGAATAATGAGATTTTCCCAAAGATCTTTGTCCTTTTCATAAGTCATATTGTAATTGACTCCAGCCTGCCAGCCGACATTATTCGCACCCCCGGCAACCCAATTGGAAAATGCGGATTGATTGAGCATCAATGTGTTTTGACCAAGGATAGACCAAGCTTTTGTGGAATCTTGCACAGGCTGTTCCTGCGCATAGGAGCAGAAAGCCCACAGCAGGCTTCCAAAAAATAGTAGTTTCTTCATATTTATTTGTTTTTTTGGTTAAACAAATATAATAAAATAGAAGAATGATTTAATTTACAAAAGGTTTGATAATGCCTGATTTGCTATCGCGCTCCATTTTGTAGCCCAAATTATAGGTTATGCCAACGCCAAGTGTTTGTTTTCTCTGCAGTTTCTGGATCTGATCGTGGTCATACATCAGATCTAATGTTACAACAGTGGTGATGTATTTATTAAACTTCAGGTTCAGGCTTCCGCTGTAGTTGATATCGACTCTTTCAGAATGCTGGAGATAATTGGTAAAGAAATTAATTTGATTGACGTAAGTCGCATCTTTGAATAATTTGATTTTATAAAGAACATTCAGCATCGCACCAAGCTCCGCTCTCATGCTTTGACCGTCTCTTTCCAAACCATAGTTACCGGCTGTCTGAAGTTTTTTATCAAGGACAAAAGTGAATTTCCCATTCGCAGGCCTTAGAATTACCTGGAAATTTTCATTCGGATTATAAGAGACACCAATACCGATGTTAAGATATCCCGGTGCCATAAATTTTGAAATTCTGTCATCGAAAACCGGATCCGGCGTATTGGAATAATTGTATCCAGCGGTAAACTGTGACAGGAACTGGAAACCTGTTGACAAATAATAATGCTGCGCCAACTCATAGCCGTAGTTGGTCATAATGTTGATGTAATCATCTGTCTTTCTCGTAGATTGACCTGTAGAGGACACAAAACCATAACCCAGCTGGATATTATTATCAAGGTAATGTTTATCTTTTTTATAGACGATATTGTAATTCGCTTTCCCGATAACGCCAATATTATTATTACCTCCAGCATACCAGTTGGCGAATGAAGACTGGTTAAAAACCAGACTGTTCTGACCAAAGATAAACCAGCGTTTCAAAGTCGGCAAAGTTAAGATAGAAGAAGGTGTGATAGGCCCGGAATCATCTCCACCGGGAACTATAACAATTGTGTTGTTCAGCTTGACAGAATCTTTTTTGATACGTTTGATGTCAATTATTCTCGGATTAGAAAGACTGTCAAGATCTATAGCCGTAGAATCCCATTTTTTTTGATTAATCGAATCAATTATTTTTTGATAATCAGTCACTTGAGCTTGAGATAAAAAGCCCATCACAATACAAAATAACGCCAATACCTTTTTCATTAACACCTAATTTTCAACAAAAATAATAAAACTAAATTTTGCAAAATCTGACTTTATAACCAAATTCTTATCAATCATCAGAATTTTTACAGACAAAATTACCTTTTCTGGAAATTGGCTGTAAAATTGTGAATCTATAATTAATGTTTTTAAAATATCTAAATCTCAGATCGTTTTTGGTTCCAATCATTATGCTGGGATTGATGTGGAGCTGCTTTTTGCTTCAGAATCTTGGTTTTTTCGAAGGTTGTAACGGTGCTATCATTCCACTCCTACCACAGGGGCTGAAGGGCATCGTCTTCGCTCCACTGCTGCATGGTAATCTGGATCACATCTTAGGTAATTCTTTGCCAATGGCGGTTTTGCTATTCTTATTATTTGAATTTTATCCCAAAATCGCTTTCAGAATTTTTCTCATTGGATGGATCGCTTCCGGATTATTGGTCTGGATGCTGCCACCTGTTGATATCATAACCGGACAATGGAACTACAACTGTATCATTGGCGCAAGCGGATTGGTTTATATGCTGGCATTCTTCATTTTCTTCAGCGGTGTTTTCCGCTGGAATATGAAACTCTTGACAGTATCTCTTGTAGTTGCGTTGTATTACGGGAGTTTGATTTGGGGAATCTTTCCGGAAGAATTCTTTTCTCAACTTCAGGAACCGAGTAAAATCAGTTGGCAATCACACCTGGCAGGAAGTATTACGGGAATCATATTAGCTGTTATTTTCAGAAAATTTGGTGAGAAGAAAAGAAAGTTTATCTGGGAATATCCTAATTATTACAATGAAAGAGATGACAAAATGTGGCAGGAATACATCGCCAACCACCCGGAAGATTTTGAAGAACTGCCACAACTGAGACAAGAAAACATCTGGGAATATCTGGATGAGATCCGCAGAAAGGAAAAATAGTTTTATATTCGTAGGAACACAAATGAATTATGTTTTCCGAAGAATATCTTTACCTCATAGCGCTAAAACAATGCAGAAACATTGGCAATTCTAATCTGCGCAAATTATTAAAACATAGCGGCTCTGCAAAAAAAGTTTGGGAATCCACACCAAAAGCGCTACAGTCTATCTATGGTATCGGGAAAAACATCATCCGGGATATCGGGAAAAAAGAATTCCTTATTGCTGCCGAGAAGGAAATTAAATTTTGTGAAAAACACGATATCAAAATCGTTTCTCACACCGAAGATTCTTATCCAAAACACCTTTTGAATTGTGATGATGCGCCTGCCATTTTGTTCTACAAAGGTTATTTAAATCCTGATCATAACCCGGTCGGTATTGTCGGAACCAGAAAACTGACACCTTATGGAAAACATTTTATCCAGGATTTTTTATCCGAATTAATTAATACAAATATCTGCACCATAAGTGGTTTAGCGTTGGGCGCGGACACTTGTGTTCACGAAGAGTCTCTTAAAAATGAAATTCCTACGATTGCGATTCTGGCACAAAGTCTCAAAACAATCTACCCTTCGTCTAATAAAAACCTGGCCAAGAGGATTTTGGATAATAATGGTGCTTTGATCTCAGAATACACCAGTTTCGATAATATCAGCAGAGAAAACTTTTTACAACGCAACAGAATTATTGCAGGATTTGCACCTCATCTTATCGTTGTGGAAACCGCTTATGGCGGTGGATCTATGACAACTGTTAATTATGCTAATGGCTATGATCGTGATGTTTTTGCTCTTCCCGGGAAAATTACAGATCAGTACAGCCAGGGCTGCAATCAGCTGATTGCAATGAACAAAGCGGAAACCATTGTCGACATCAAAACATTAATTCAGAATCTGAATATTGCCATCCAGCCAGAACTTTTTCCAAAGGAAGAACCGAAAGTAGAATTAGACGCTGATAAGAAAGAACATCTATTAATATTAGAAATTATTACAGTAGAAAAATCACTTTCTCTGGATGAGATTGCAGACAAAACTAACATTCTGCATCATAAGCTTTTACCAATTCTTTTAGATTTGGAACTCTATGGCTATATCAAATGTCTTTCCGGCAGGCAATATCAGATAAATGATCAAAAATAACGTTTCGAAAACTTGAAATAAATTAACATTAACTTCAAAAATTCTTAACACAAAAGATGTAATTATACATTAAGCAAAAAACTTAAGCAATATCCTTAAATTTTCAATAAAAATCAAAATATTAGTTGCGAAATTCGAAAATAAAATTAAATTTGTTGTCATAATTATAGAATAATGGAACACTATAACGTTGAGCAAAAGATCCAGGAATTTATGGCAAAAATCGAAGCCAAGAATCCTAACGAACCAGAATTTATTCAGGCAGTAAAAGAAGTTGCAGTAACTGTAATTCCTTTCATCGCTACTAAAAAAGAATATACCGGAATGAAGCTCCTAGAGAGAATGGCTGAGCCGGAAAGAGTGATCATTTTCCGTGTTCCTTGGATTGATGATAAAGGTGAGATCCAGGTCAACAGAGGGTTCAGAATCCAGATGAATTCTGCGATTGGTCCATACAAAGGCGGGATCAGATTCCATCCGACTGTAAACCTTAGTGTACTTAAGTTCTTAGCTTTTGAGCAAGTTTTCAAAAATAGTTTGACAACACTTCCTATGGGCGGTGGAAAAGGTGGTTCTGATTTTGATCCGCAGGGGAAATCTGATATGGAAATCATGAGATTCTGTCAGGCTTTTATGACAGAGCTTTGCAAACATATCGGTCCTGAGACTGACGTTCCAGCGGGTGATATTGGTGTTGGCGCAAGAGAGATCGGATATCTATTTGGTCAGTACAAAAAAATCAGAAACGAGTTTACAGGAGTTTTGACAGGAAAAGGTCTGGCTTATGGTGGATCTTTGATCAGACCGGAAGCAACGGGTTATGGTGTGGTTTACTTTGCTGAGCAAATGTTGAAAACCATCAATGAATCGATTGCTGGTAAAACAGCTGTCGTATCCGGCTTTGGAAACGTAGCCTGGGGCGTTATTAAAAAAATAAATGACCTTGGAGGTAAGGTAGTGACCATCTCTGGTCCAGACGGTTACATCTATGACAAAGACGGAATCTCCGGAGAAAAAATCGAGTATCTTTTGGAACTGAGAGCTTCCGGAAATAACAGAGCAGAGGATTATGCTAAAAAATATCCTGAGGCGCAATTCTTTGCTGGCAAAAGACCTTGGGAAGTGAAGTGTGATATCGCATTCCCATCTGCAACTCAAAACGAATTGGATCTTGATGATGCAAAAGCATTGGTTGCGAACGGTTGTCTTTGTGTGACCGAAGCTGCTAATATGCCTTCAACTCTTGATGCAATCAACTATTTCCTGGATAATAAAGTATTGTTCTCGCCTGGTAAAGCTTCTAACGCCGGTGGTGTTGCGACTTCTGGTCTGGAAATGACACAAAACTCTATCAGACTGAACTGGACTTCTGAAGAAGTTGATGCGAGATTAAAAGAAATTATGATCGGTATCCACAAAGCTTGTCGAGATTATGGTAAAGAAGAGGATGGCTATGTAAATTATGTAAAAGGTGCTAACATTGCGGGCTTCGTTAAAGTTGCTGAAGCAATGCTTGCTCAAGGTGTAGTTTAAGGTTGTCAACTTTGATATAAATAAAAAAGCAGCTAAAATTTAGCTGCTTTTTTTGTTTTTTAATTTAGCCACCCTATTTTGGTAAACCTCTTTTCAAAGCATAATTGGCCCGTTCAATTGCTTTTTTCTCTTTCCAAGTCATATACTTAGCTTTGAAGTTCTTCTTCATAAAGTTATCAAAGTTCCTTTGAACAGTGAGATTCCAAAGCGAATGCGCTTTCACTGCCCAGCTTTTATCCCAAGCTCTTAACGAGATCGAGAAACTACCATCCAGATACTTCATCCAGTGCCACCAACCCGTTGGCATAAACAATGTGTCGCCGTGCTCCAAAAAGCATTCGATACCTTCTACACCATCCAAAGCCGGAAATTTACTGAAGTCCGGATTTTCAATATCATAATCTTCCAGTGCATAAGTCGCGTAAGGAATCTGGTACAATCTGTCTTTCCATTTGTAATCGAAAAGCAGGATATGCTTTCTCCCATTGAAATGGGTGTGAAAAATATGCGCCATGTCAATGTCATAGTGAAGAAACGTCACCGAACCTTTTCCTCCAAAAAACATATTTGGATATTTATCCAGAAAACCACCCATCAGGTCCTTTGGAAAAATATAATCATCCAATAACTTAGGCGCCTGCTTAATCGGGTCAAACAGGAAAATTCTAAGGTCTGTCGGCTCCCTTTGAATCAGATCGATATAATCTGCAAATTTCATTTTAGCTGCAGAAGCATTGATGGGCGCCGCCGGATCTGCTTTGGAGCTATCGTACAAGGGAACTTCTACATCGCCTACTGTCTGCTTCATATAGTCCATCGTCCATTTTTGATAAGCAGGCCACTTCCTCGCCATATTTTTGATTACCACAGGCTTTCGTGGCTTCAGGTATTTTTCAAAGAACTCTTCCTTTGTGATATCATCTACAATATCAATAGGTTTTAGAATAACTCCCATGTTAATGTAATATTAAGAGGCAAATTTATTAAATTTTAATATTCTGCAATAAAAAAAGCACAATCTTATTTATAACAATTATAAATAGAATTCATTCATTTTATAAATGGTAATTATCAGATATTCATTGTTTCAGATTTAACTTAATTAAATTTTACAACTCCAATAAAAAGTTTGTAACATTTTACAAATTTCGTCTACTAACATTTCAGTGATACAATTAATAACAATGAAAAGAATTCTATCTATCTTTTTTGTGCTGACATTTTCTCTTATTGCTTTTGCGCAAAAAACGATCTCTGGTGTGATAACCGATGCCGACGGAAAACCTCTTGCAAGTGCAAGTGTAACAGTTGAAGAACCTGGAAAAAACGCCATCCTTGCCTATGGCATCTCCAACTCGAAGGGTGAATATAAAGTGAATGTAACTTCTGCAGAAAGTAATCTTGACCTGAAGATTAAAGCTTTCAATCAGAAACCCATCACACAATCCATAAAAAACGAAGATCAAAAACTGAATTTCACCATGGATGCTCAAGCTACGGAAATCCAGGAAGTGAGACTTAAAACAAAACTGATCACCAAAAAAGGTGACACCATTTCATACGACTTAAAGTCTTTTGAAAATAAAAATGACAGAACCCTTGCTGATGTCTTGAAAAAAATCCCAGGAATTGAGGTTAATAAAGATGGAACTGTGCTTTATCAGGGTGAAGCGATCAACAAATTCTACGTTAACGGAAAAGATCTGATGGAAGGCGGTTACGGAACAATCAACAACTCCCTTCCAAAAGACGCTGTTTCTAAAGTTGAAGTTCTTGAAAACCACCAGCCTGTAAGTATTCTTAGGGATAAAGTCCCTTCGGAACAAGCCGCTCTTAACATCAAGCTAAAAAAATCGGTAACGATGACTGGTCGCGGCGAAATCGGTGCAGGTTTCAGTCCATTACTTTGGAATGTGAAATTAACACCGATGTTCTTCGGACAGAAAAATCAATGGGTTGTTAATTACAAAGCTAATAACAATGGAGAAAGTGTTGAGAATGAAGGAAATCTTTTATCTTTTGGTAGTAGATGGGAAGGAAGAAGAAGCCAAGTATCAGCAAACCGTTGGCTAAATGTAGAACAAGCTCAAACACCAGATTTACCAGAGAAAAGGTATTTATTGAATAATGTTCATTTTTTCTCTGCAAATCTATTAACAAGCCCCTTCAAAAATAAAGAATGGGAACTAAAACTAAATGCTAATTACACCAACAATGCTATTGAAAGAGATTCATATTCTAATGAAATATTAGTTAATGGATCTAATATAGAAAGAACGATACACAATGATTTCTATACTAATAAGGCTAAAGGGGAAATGATCTTTACAAAGAATGCAAAAAAAGGCTTCTTTAAAAATACTACAACGTGGACAGGAATGTGGTCAGATAACCAAGCTGATGCTTTTAACCAAATAAGTGCGGACGAAAACCTTAATGCTCCTACATTTAACTTTACAAACTCTTTAAGCACAATATTGCCTTGGAAGGATAAGTTATTCAATGTAATGAGTTATGTGAGTATCCAAAATGATAGACAAACATTAAGTTCAAGACCAGGAAGATATTCTAACTTTGTTCCAGATCCTTTATTAAGTACGCCTGAGCAATTTATTCCGAATAATTTTGAAGCATTACGTCAGTATATTTCTTTAAAAAGCATTAATACAACACATTCTGCATCAGTTGGATTAAGCTATAGAAAATGGACTTTCACACCAGAAGCGGGAATTAGTGTTAATTTTAATTCGATGAAATCAAATCTTAATGGAATTAATGGGAATGAATCTACTTTATACGGCTTGGATTATCAAAATAATATCAATTGGAACGAGGTTCAGCCTTATACACAAGTCGGTGTTAATTACAAATCTCAAAATATAAACTTGAATCTAACGCTCCCAGTAAACTTTTATGGAATTGATTATAACGATAACTTAAGAGGAACAGGACAAGCGATTAATAAAACCAGATTTGAGCCTACTATGTTTGGTTCTTATGATTTTGCGTCGTTTTTCAAACTTTGGATTTTTGGAAGTATTGCTAATAGTTTTGGAAATTTTGGAGATTTATATGCTGGAAATATTCTTACAAATCCAACCTTTGTACAAGTTAAGAGTTCCCAACTTCCTGAGACTACATCTAGAAATGCAAGTTCACGATTGGAGTATAGAAATCCTCTTAATAATTTGTTCTTCAATGTGAGTTATAGAATAGGTAACAATACAAATAATTTGATTAATAATCAGAAAGTATCGCCAAACGGAACAATAAGATCAGAAATATTAGAAAGAGATAATACATCAACATCCAACAGTCAAAGGGCAGAAATAGGAAAATATTTCCCAAGCTTCAAAACAAACTTTTCAGTCAATTTTACGAATAGCAACAGTAAAAATTATAGTATGATAAGTGATGTGAATGAAGATTTTGAGACAATTAATGAACGATTTTATTCAATTAAAAATGAGGGTCAAGCTTTTGGTCTCAAATTCAATAATACATACTTTAGCTGGCTAAGCGTAGATTATAATCTAACAATGAACTGGAGAAAAAGTACGGATAACTCTAGCAATTTAACCAATAAAAACAGTGATTGGAATCACAATTTAGCTACATACATCTATCCTTCGGACAACCATACTTTCGGATTTATTTGGGATGATATCACAACAACTCTTGCTATGGAAAGCTATAGAAATTCTTTTTTTGATGTTTCCTATCAATATACTTGGGTAAAAAAGAAAATTGATTTTGAGTTTAAGTGGTTAAACATTGGAAATAAAAAAGTTTATGAAACTGTTTCTGTGAATACCCTTACCAACTCTATAAGAAGAAACACTTACAACATCCGCCCAAGCCAGTTTATGTTCACTGTAAAATTTAATTTCAAATAACACTATTTTATAATTGCAAAAAGGCAGTTCATCTTTTTGTCTGCCTTTTTATTTTGCTCAATTTCAAATCACTAATTTCTTAGTTATTATTCATTAACTTTAATAAAAAATTCAACTATGAAAAAAACATTTTTTATTTTAACCCTTCTCATTGGAGCATTATCATTCGCTCAGGGAACAAGAATTATGTATGAATACAAATTCGCATCTAATCTCGAAAAGAAAGACTCTCTCGAGACAGAATTGATGTATCTGGATATCAAAAAAGACGGCAGCAAATTCTACAGCAGGCAGAAGTTTGTAAGCGATTCTACAAGAGATGCTTATTTTAAAAAACAAATTGCGACAGGCTCTACCAATTTTAATTACCGTGGAGGAAACGGCGGCAAAATAGGATATTCGGTTTCCAAATCTTATCCGGATTTCAATATCGTTTTACACACAGGTATTGGTAATTCCAGATTCAGTGTTAAAAATGAAAATCCTATGAAGTGGAAAATACTTCCCGATAAGAAAACGATTGATAAATTCGAAGTTCAAAAAGCAACGCTGGACTTCGGTGGAAGAACCTGGACGGCTTGGTTTTCTCAGGATTTTCCTTTTCAGGACGGACCCTATAAATTTTCGGGATTGCCAGGTTTGATTTTAGAAATGGAAGATTCTACAGGAACGCATATTTTCAAATTTGCAGGAAGCAAAAAATTTGATGAAGTTGAGAAAATCGAAAAAGAAGAAATCGGAAGTACACGTGGCGGAATTGTTGTAAAAACCTTTGGTGTTCCTGGCGGAAAAGAAATCGAGGTTTCTGAAGAGCAGTTCAAAAAACAGTGGAAAGAATACAAAAATGATCCAGTAAAAGATACGCGCCAAATGCTATCGCAAGGAAATATGAAGTTAACACTGAATATGAATGGAAAAATGATGTCGGAACCTTCCGAAGTTCTCCGGGCAATGGAAAAAAATCAAAGAGAGGAAATCAAAAACAATAATAACAAAATTGAACCTGCTCTTTACCCTTAATTAGACATAAAACACTATTTTTATAGTCCTCTTTCGAGAGGACTTTTTTATGTCAATTCTTTTAAAAATTTAAAATGAGTTATTTATCAAAACTTAAAAATATAAAAGCTTTTGTTTTTGATGTCGATGGCGTTTTTACCGACGGAAGCGTTTACCTTTTACCAGACCAGAATATGTCTCGTGTGATGAGCGTTTTGGACGGTTATGCAGTGGTTCAGTGCTTGAAAAAAGGTTACAAAATCGGAATCATCACGGGAGGAAACGATCCAATGGTAAAAAACAGGATGGAATATCTGGGCATCAAGGATTATTATGCCAAATCTTCGCACAAAATAACAGATTACAAAGATTTCAAATCCAAATATGATTTACAAGATTCCGAAATTCTAATGATGGGCGATGATATTCCTGATATTGGAATTATGAAATTGGCTGAGATTTCTGCTTGTCCTGCAAATGCAGTTCCGGAGGTGAAAGCCATTTCAGATTATATTTCACCAGTTTATGGAGGCAAAGGAGCTGTGCGTGACGTGATAGAGCAAGTGATGAAAGTCCAGGGAAAATGGAATCTGGACGAAGAAACAAAATCAGCTTAAATAATTAACAATGAAATTATTACTAGCTTCCAATTCACCCAGACGAAAAGAATTATTATCACAATTGGGCTATCAGTTCGATGTTGTTAAAATCGATGTTGATGAGTCTTATCCTTCTGAATTGAATCCAAATCAAATCGCAGAATATGTTTCGGCCAAGAAAGCGAAAGCTTTTGATGTTAATGAAAACGAAATTCTTTTGACCTCGGACACCATTGTTGCATTAGACCAAGAAATTCTTCTCAAACCAAAAAATGAGGATGAAGCTTTTGAAATGATAAAAAGTCTTTCGGGAAAAATACACCAGGTTTATACGGCGTTTACCATCAAAACATCGGATTCAGAAATCAGTAAGACCAGTAAAACCGATGTAGAGTTTTCGGAGATCAGCGATGAGGAAATTAAATTTTATATCAACAATTATAAACCTTTTGACAAAGCCGGATCATACGGAATCCAGGAATGGCTGGGAATGGCAAAGATCAAAAACATTTCCGGTTCTTTCTATTCTGTGATGGGTTTTCCGGTGGATTTGGTTTACGAAGAACTCAAAAAACTGAATTGTTTTCCAAGCAATTTGTAAAACTAACAGCTTGAGATAATTTTCCTTACAAAATTTCGTTATTTTTACAGATTCAACCAGAAATTTCATTTTGAAATAATTAGATGAGAAAATATTTACTAATCATACTTGCCGTCGTAAGCGTAATTGCCTGTAACCCGCGTCACAAAAAGAAAAAAACTAAAAGTGGCCCGGTTAACAGATTTATGACGTTTCATAATACTTTGTTCAACAGTAGAGAATCTTTTCTTGCAGAAATGGAAAGCAGAGATAAAGCGCACGTTGACAACTTCTACGATCCTTATATTTCCGTTTATACCACAGAAGATAATCTTAATGATCTGCAAAACGGGACAACCTCTGGAGAGAATGCCGCAGATACAGGACCTATGCCACTAAGAGGCGGCCCCAGAACAGCTCCAAACGCTTCATCTTTCAACAATTCCAATGAGGTTGGAAGCAATAACAAAAAAGGAGTAACCACACTGCAGATTACGGAAGCGAAGGCTTTAAAGACTATTTCAAAATATTCTGTCTTGGTGAATGGCGTAGAAAAAAATAAAAAGATATTCGATGCTTATATGTTGCTGGCAAAAGCGAGAATGTACCAGGGAAAATACCTGGAGTCTCTGGATGCCTTAGGTTATATCTTCAACACAATGAGCAAAGATAAAAGATTGCCTTTAGCCAGAATCTACCAGGCGGCCAATTATTCCAGACTGAAAGAATATTACCGTGCTGATGAGGTTTTTCGTGATCTGGAAGAAGATCCGAAGATCAAATTGACCAAAGAACAAAAAAGAATTCTTAAGGTTTACCAAGCGGATAATTTCCTGAAATGGGGTAAAAAAGAATTAGCTGCAGAAGTCTTGGAAGAAGCTTTCACTTATAACAAAAACAGAAAAATAAAAAGCAGAATTGCTTATCTGCGAGGTCAAATCCTATCGAATCTCAATAGAAAAGATGAGGCCAGAGAATCTTTTGCAGCAGCTTACAAATATGCGAACAGCTACGAATTCGAGGTTAAGTCTCAGATAGAGATTGCAAAAACGTTTGACGGCAAAGCAGACAGCTATGATGAAGCGATGGCTTACCTTGCGAAGATTGCTAAAAAAGGAACTTATGCTTCCCGTAAAAATGAGCTGTACTACGCCAGTGGGTTAGTTGCGACTTCTGCGAAAAAAGATTCTGTCGCGGATTCCTTCTTTAGAAAAGCATTGAAAGAGAAACAGTCTGATCCTCAGATTCGTGGACTCACTTATTCCGAATTGGCTAAAAAATATTTTGCAAAAGACGATTATTTGACAGCTGGCGTTTACTATGACAGCGCATTAGCAGTAATGACCTACAAGCCTGAAAAAGATAGATTGACGGATCTTACAGCCAATATCAAAAATCTTTCAAAAAACTATTACGTTGTTAAAAAGAACGACAGTATCCTGGCTTTGGCAAAAATGACCGATGCCGAAAAAAGGGATTATTTCACCAAATATATTGATAAAATCAAGGCGAAAGAAGCAGCCGAAGAATTAGAGAAAAAAAGAGCGGAGAGAAGCAAAGGCTTTGATAATGGAGATTATAATGCTAATTCGATCTTTGCTAACAACGCTACAGACAGTGGCAGTTTCCAGAATTTCGGAATTAACACTGGCGGATCCACATTTTATTTTGCTAATTCTAATAACATTCCGCGTGGAGAAAGTGCTTTCAAGCAAATTTGGGGGACCAGAACCTTAGCTGACAACTGGCGTTATTCTGCCAAATCAGCAACAATTGAAGATCTTAAAAATGAAGCCTTGGGTATTACAAGTGCGCCGGATCCGAGACGTTTGGAGCCTGAATTTTATATCGAGAAAATTCCAACTTCTGCTGAAGAATTAGGAAGATTAAAAAAAGACCGAGATACTGCTAGTTTGGGAATGGGAAGAATGTATGAAACCTTCTTTGGCAATACGAAGCTGGCAACCAAAACACTGTATGATTTGGTAGAAAATAAGCCTGATGAGGAAACAGACCTGATGGCTTTGTATAATATTTTTATTTTCAATTATGAAAAAAATCCGGCTGATGCGGAAAAAGCCAAACGGCTGATTCTGGAAAAATATCCTTACACGTCTTATGCAGAATTTGTCAAAAATCCAAAAAGCAAAGACTTCAACAAATCCTCAGACGATGTTGAAAAATTATATGCCGAAGCTTATAATCTTTATTTAACCGAAAAATACTCCGAGGCGACAGCAATTGCTGATAAAGCGATCACAGATCACCCGAAAGATGCCTTGATTCCTAAATTCTATTTGCTTAATGCTTACAATGCAGGGAAAACCGCAGGCAAAGAAATTATGATACTGCAGCTGGAACAGATCGTATTGAATTACGGTAATACACCAGAAGGTAAAAAGGCAAAAGATCTTCTTAAATACCTAAAGAGTGATGTGAAACTGGAGCTCACAGACGAAAGTGGAAACGCCATTTCTCAAAAACCTCAACCAGTTGACACGACTGCTGAAGAGGAGCAACGAAAACTCGAGGCTATTGAAAAGGCTAAAATTTCAGCTCCAGTTAACGGCCCTGGTATCCCCGGTGCTACTGAAATGCAAATGTCAAAACCGAGGTCCGAAGCATCTGAACAACAGGCTAAAAAAAGAAAATAAAAAAGAGAGCAATTTTGCTCTCTTTTGTTTTATGCCCTATCCAACTGAACGGTGAAATGTCGTAGTATCGCCGGTTCACGTTTGATCTTATAACCTTTTGTGATGTCATTTCTTCTTTCAAAAACGTTCTTCACAGCAGCAGCTACATAATCCATATGATTGTTGGTATAAGTTCTCCTAGGGATGGCCAACCTTAACAATTCCAATTTGGGATAACGGTTTTCTCTCGTTTCCGGGTCTCTGTCCGCGAGCAGAGTTCCGATTTCCACGCCACGGATCCCGGCTTCTTTATAAAGCTCGATAGCTAATGTTTGGGCAGGAAATTCTTCTCTTTTGATATTAGGCAAGAAATTAAGTGCATCAATGAAAACAGCATGCCCACCAATTGGCTTTTGAACAGGGATCCCAGCTTCCATCAATTTGTTTCCGAGATATTCCACTTGTGAGATCCTGCTTTCTAAATAAGGAAATTCCGTCGCTTCATCAAGACCAGCCGCCAGAGCTGACATATCTCTTCCTGCCATACCACCGTAAGTGATGAAACCTTCGTAGATAATGGTGAAATTAGAAGCTT
Source organism: Epilithonimonas arachidiradicis (assembly GCF_003610695.1). GTDB lineage: Bacteria > Bacteroidota > Bacteroidia > Flavobacteriales > Weeksellaceae > Epilithonimonas > Epilithonimonas arachidiradicis. The sequence goes on from NZ_RAQH01000001.1 coordinate 448,526, forward strand.
GCTCAAAGATTTCTCTATTCTTCAAAGCGATGAATCCACCAATGTTGACCAACCCATCCTTCTTAGAGCTCATGGTCATACCGTCGCCGTAAGAAAATAATTCTTTACAGATTTCTTTGATAGTTTTATGTTGTTGACCTTTTTCTCTTTTCTTGATAAAATAAGCGTTCTCCGCAAACCTCGCCGAATCGAATAAAACCGGAATCCCATATTGGTCGGACAATTCTTTCACCGCTTTGATGTTTTCCAGAGAAACGGGTTGTCCGCCGGAAGAATTGCAGGTAATGGTAATCAAACAAAACGGGATTTGCTCTTTTGGATGAGATCTGTAAACCGCTTCGAGCTTTTCTAGATCCAGATTTCCTTTGAATGGATGAAGGTCATTGATGTCAAAAGCTTCGTCGATCGTACAATCGATGGCATGTGCTTTTCTGAATTCGATGTGACCTTTTGTGGTATCAAAATGAGAATTTCCTGGTACAACATCGCCTTCTTTCACTAAGACCGAAAATAAGACATTCTCTGCGGCACGACCCTGATGCGTTGGCAAAAGGTAAGGGAATCCCGTGATGTTTTCAACCGTTTGCTGCAATGCATCGAAGGAGCGGGAACCGGCGTAGCTCTCGTCGCCAATCATCAGCGCGCCCCATTGCTTGTCGCTCATAGCGCCGGTTCCGCTGTCGGTCAGCAAATCGATAAAAACGTGTGAACTTCTCAGATTAAATAGATTATAGTTGGCATTTTTCAGCCATTCTTCGCGTTGTTCTTGTGTGGATTGATATATTTCTTCGACCATTTTGATTCTAAATGGTTCTGCGTAAGGTAGTTTCATAATGAATATAAATGATAATTAATAATAAATGAATGATCTTTTATATTGATAATTGACAGAAAATAAATTATAATATTCCGAATGAAAATATCACTTACGTGATCGATTATTCATCCATCAATTATCACTTATGAAAACTACTCCGGTGCTTTGAAAACATTGTCATCCGAATGGAATCCGGCAACACCGCCACTTACAGCAAACTTCATTGCCTCGGCGGAACTCATTCCGGTTACTTCCTTGATGTTGTTAAAGTTGGTCATTATAACCCAGCCGGAAACGGCATAAGAGTGTGGAAGATAGACCGCCACCATTTGTTCAAGATTCACGGCGGACATATCAGATTGAGTAAGAAATCCTATTCTCCAAATCTCAGGCGCTTCATTGGTCTTGACCCAAACGGGAACATTGAATTTCTTTTTATCGCCAACAAAAGAACCTAAGACGTCCTTCAGTGATGTATAGATGAATTTGATCCCAGGGATATGCTCCAAAACATAATCCAGACCATCCACAATCAATCTTCCTATAATGAACTTGTTGCCAAAAAATCCGATAAATGCTGTTCCGAAAATGACAATGAAAAATATCAATCCTGGAAATTTCTCTGAGACAGAAGGTACCAGATTATCGATGCTGAAAACGACACTCCAGATGACCCAAACCGTAATGGCAAAGGGACCAATAATGATCAATCCCTGAATAAAAGATCTTAGAAAAAGGCGGAGATAATCGTTAAAGCTTCTGTTCATTAGCCGTGGATGGTTTCTTTGTTTCCATAAGACTGGATGACTTGGGCTTCATACTCCAGCCATTCTTCCCAGCGTTGATTGACTTTTTCCGGGTCACCAATTTGTCTTGCAAATCCAATAAAAGTGGTATAATGATTGGCTTCCGAAATCATCAGATCGTTATAGAATTTTTTCAATTCTTCGTCTTTGATATTTTCTGTCAAAACTTTGAAGCGTTCACAGCTTCTGGCTTCTATCATTGCTGCGAAAAGCATTTTGTCTACCAAAAGATCTTTTCTGTCACCACCTTTCACAATGAATTTTACCAAGTCATTCACATAATCGTCTTTACGCGTTCTACCAAGGACACCTCCTCTTTTTTTGATAATCTCGTGAACCTGGTTGAAATGGTCTAGTTCCTCTTGCGCAATTGCCAAAAGTTCTGTCACCATCTCCGTATGTTCCGGAACCATTGTGATGAGGCCAATAGCATTGGTGGCTGCTTTTTGCTCGCACCAGGCGTGATCTGTGAGAATCTCTTCCAGATTATCTTCTGCAATATTTGCCCAGCGCGGATCTGTAGGAAGTTTAAGACGAAACATTTTTATATTTTTTGTAAAAATAAGGATTTGATTGCTCTTTATTAAATATTTTGTTGAGAAAAATTATTTTCTGAATTTAACGACCATACAGCAATATGAAAATTGATTACATTAATAATTGGCACAGATATTGAAAAATTACCATCAACCAAATAATAAAATTATGAAAAATTCAACTCTTCTCAACCGTGCTCAATTATTCTTATTTAGCTTTTTAGCAATTTTATCATCTGCTTTAACATTCGCTCAGGATTCAGCAGTTGTAAAAACTACCAACGTGACATCCACATCTACGGAGGAATGGCAAACCAATCCGACTTATTGGATTATTGGTGGGGTTGTTCTTATCGTTATCGTTGCCATTGTAGCAATGAGCGGAAGAAAGAAAAACGATTAAAATTTATAAAGCGCTTCTCAGAGCGCTTTTTTATGGATTTTCCGAAGCTGTTTTTCCTCTCAAGAATTCCAACACCTTCCAGCCTAGATCATCTACTTTTTTCAAACCTTTGGAAATCAAAAACGCTAATAAAATATTGAGCGGGTAAATAATCAATACTAACAAATACCAAGGCAAAGAATCTTTCATCGGAACCACAAGGAAATAAACCAAAGACGAACTCATTCCCTGAGCGAAATAGAAAAAGATGGCGTTTTGCCCGACATTGGTGATGAAATTCGGTTTGGTGATTTTTAATCGATTATAGAAAACAAATAATGTAACCAATGAAAATAATGTCCAAATAATATAAGGAATTTTAGGCGGGAATTTTTGCTTATTGAGCTTGTAGAAAATTTCCAGCCCGTAATTCCAAAACATCCAAGCCAACGCAACTGCGACCAATCCGTACAAAACAGGAATTATTTTTGTTGGAATCGTCCTGCCTTTCATACGGTTACCGATCAGGAAAACTGCCATGTAAAAAGCGACGTAGCCGCCTTGCCCATTAGGATAATATTGAGGAAACAGATTGAAAATTAAAGTTAAGGCAACGCAAACCCCAATAAACCAATTGATATGTTTCGGGAAAAATCTTAGGATCAAAACGCCAAGAACGGTCAAAATGTAGTAGACCTTCAAATACCAAAAACTACCCATCACTACAGGAAAAGTATCACAATTGGAATACTCGTGCAAATACCAATTTCCTAGAACCTGCCATTGTGGTTCGGAAGAGATGCTTGTCGGAACATATTTAGTCCCAAACGTTGAGTAAAAATCCTTCAGCCATTCGAATGAAAAAAAGGTCAATCCAAGAACTTTGAAAAAATAATCGAGGAAAAACAGAAACGTCACGAAAATCATATACGTGATTTGCAGTTTCAGCAATCTGTACAATGTTTTCTCAATATTACTTCCGGACGTGATTCCACTCAGCGCATAAAACAACGCCACATCGAAAACCAAAGAAAATACCCGCGCTTCGGTCGGCATATAAAACTGTCCGCTCCAAAATGCCGTATGAATAAAGATGATGGAAATAGTCGCCAGTCCTTTGGCAAAATCAATATAGAGATCTCTTTTCATTAATTAAATTAATTATCTGAAAGTCAAAATTATCATAATTTTCCAAAGTTCTTTATAATTATTTAACTTTTACTACTCGATTCTTATCCTTATTTTTGAAAGTTCAATTGCAAAAATGTCAGATATCATTCAACTTTTACCGGATCACGTTGCCAATCAGATTGCTGCAGGAGAAGTTGTGCAAAGACCGGCTTCTATTGTCAAGGAGCTGTTGGAAAACTCTGTAGATGCAGGCTCCAGCAAGATCCAGCTCATCATTCGTGATGCCGGAAAAAATCTGCTTCAGGTGGTTGATAACGGTATCGGGATGTCGGAAACGGATGCCAGGCTGGCCTTTGAACGTCACGCTACTTCAAAGATCCGTTCAACGGAAGACATTTTTAAAATTGCCACCAAAGGTTTCCGGGGCGAGGCTCTGGCATCTATTGCTGCGGTTGCCCAAGTTGAGCTTAAAACCAAACAGAAGGATTCGCCTGTTGGGACTAATATTTATATCGAAGGTGGCATTTTCCAGTTTCAGGATCCGATCCAGACCGTTGAAGGTTCTAATTTTTCTGTAAAGAATTTATTCTACAATGTTCCTGCAAGACGCAAGTTCCTGAAGAATGACAATGTAGAATTCCGTCATATCATTGATGAATTTCAGCGCGTTGCTTTAGCCCACGAAAACATCGAGTTTGAAATGTTTCATAATGACGAACCTGTTTTCAAGCTGAGAAAAGGCGGACAAATGCAACGTATCGTGGATGTTTTCGGAAGAAAACTTCAACCCCTTTTGATTCCTATCAAAGAAGATCTCGGCTGGGTGAACCTGCAAGGATATGTTGCAAAACCCGAAGGCGCCAAAAAAGTGAGAGGCGAACAGTTTTTCTTCGTTAATGGAAGATATTTCAAAAGTGCTTATCTCAGTAAGGCGGTGCAGGAAGCTTTTGATGGTCTGCTGCAGCCCGGTTATATTCCGTCATTTTTTCTTTATCTGGAACTAGATCCTGAAAAAATTGATGTCAACATCCATCCGCAGAAAACGGAAGTTAAGTTCGAAGATGAAGCCTTGATTTTTGCTTTGATGCGTTCTACAATCAAACGCTCTTTGGGAATCTACAATGTGGCGCCAAGTCTCGATTTCGAAAGAGATCCGAAAATGGAAGCTTTTTTTGCCCCGACGCCAAGCAAAAGTAATGTAAGTTCTCCAATGCCTTCTGCGATTAATGTGGACAGAGATTTCAACCCTTTTGTTACAGAAAAAATCTCAAACGAGGAAAGAATCAACCTGACAGAACTCTATGACGTTACCGCTTCGGCTGCACCTTCCAAAATCAATCTTTTTGAAGATGACGATCTGGACGAGGATCTTTTCCGATTACCAAACGGCTATTGGCTGTTGAACAAAGACGGACAAACGTATATGCTGGATCTGGGAAGAATGCATCGTGTGTTGATGTCTTCTCATCAGGAAAATCTGCCAACGAAAAAAGCCGGTCAAAGCCTCTTGTTTTCATTAGAATATCATCTGAATGAAATCGAGAAAAACAAATATAAATCTATCAAAAAGTACCTCCCTGATTTCGGTTTCGAAATGACACTGGCTCAGGAAAATGTTTTGAGAATCGAGGCCGTTCCGGAAGCATTGAAAGAATCTCAGGTCATCAAGTTTCTTGAAAAAATATTCGAAGTTTTGGAATACAGAACCGAAGAAGATTTTTATAAATATTTTGAATACCAATGGGTTAAGCTCAAAACCAAATCCAAATTCGATTTTATCTATAAAACCGAAGTCGAGCAATTGGTCAAAGATTTCTTGGATCTCGGTTTTCCACAATATACGGTGAACGGAAAAAGATGCTGGCTAGAAGTCCCTTTTGATGATTTTAAAAATAAATTTTAAACTATGTTTTCGCAACTGACTCCTGTTACCAAAAATATAATCATCATTAATGTCATCTTTTTTGTAGGTGCTTTTTTGCTGGGAAACGCCAACATCAATGTTGATGCATTATTAGCTGGATACTTCCCTTTATCTCCTAACTTCAGATCCTGGCAGATTATCACGCATATGTTTATGCACGGTAGCATTCTTCATATCGCCTTTAATATGATGACATTGTGGAGTTTTGGTCCTGTTCTGGAACAAGTTTTGGGACAAAAAAAGTTTATAATACTATATTTTGCTTCAGGCTTGGGCGGTTTTCTGTTATATAATATTTGGAATTATGTGGAAGTAATGCAAATTTCAAATATTCTGATATCTCAAGGGTTTGATATTCATGAAGTATATAAAACTATTGACACAAGTTACGTAAGATATTATCCTAATTTTTCAAGTAATCCATCAATAAATATTGAAGCTCAGAACCTTTATGGTATTTTAAAAACACCGATGGTTGGAGCATCAGGCGCAATTTTTGGAGTGATTGCCGCTTTTTCAACGCTATTCCCTGAAGCAAAGCTGATGTTTATGTTTATTCCTTTTCCGATTAAAGCTAAATACCTCACACCGATTATTATTGTTGTTTCAATATTTTTAGGTTTCAGACAGTTTAGCGGCGATAACATCGCTCATTTTGCGCATCTTGGCGGCGCATTGATTGGTTTTCTTTACATATGGAATTGGAAGAAAAACAGAGATAGAATCCAATAATGAAAATCATCCGGCTTTTACTGACGATTCTGCATCTTATCATTATTGGTCTATTGTTCGGGACAATAATGAACGCATATATTCCACCGAGAGTTTTCGGATTTTTGAACCTATTATCGCTGGGATTTCCGGTTCTGATTATCATTAATATATTATTCTTAGTTTTTTGGATTGTAACCTGGAAAAAAAGAGCGGTCGTATTTCTTGTCTTGTCATTATTTTTCATTATCCCGACAAGACGATGGATTAATTTTACTTCGACTAAAAAAGATACACCCAATCTTAAGCTAATCTCTTTTAATGGGAAATTTGGGAAATTGGGCGATGATGCAATCTATGATTTTCTCAATAAGCAGAATCCCGATATTGTTTTTTTCCAGGAATATGATAACAAAAAGCCCCTAGACGGATTTAAGTATTTTGAAAATGGCTATCCAATTGTTAAAATCCAGTCCAAATATCCGATTTCGGAAAGCGGCATTGTAAGAACAGACGTTAATAACGGGATTTGCATCTATGCTGATATCAAAATCAGTGGAAAGCTGATCCGTTTTGTTGATGTTTATATGGAGCCGTTTTTCCTCGATAAAAAAATGATCAAACCGACGAAAGATATGGATGTCAACGAACAAAAAGCAAAGAAAGTTTTGCATATGTTGATACCGACATTCAAAAAGCATCAGACTCAGATTGACCAGATCAAAGATTTTATCAATGCATCACCTTATCCTGTAATTGTTGCAGGGGATTTCAATGCCGTCCCGAATTCCTACGAATACTACAAGGTTTCAGAAAATTTGCAAGATGTTTTCCTTAAAGCTGGTAAAGGAAGCGGAACCAGTTTCCACGATTTCAAATTTCCGCTTAAAATAGATCACGTTTTTGCCTCAGAATTCATTGAGCCCATCAGTTACAAAGTGGACAGAAGTGTCAGAATTTCAGACCATTTTCCAGTGATTGCTGAATTTTATATCAAATAAATTTCGATATTTGTTGCTATGAAATATATTTATTTTATTGCAATCCTGATTTTTGCGTTTTCTTGTTCCAAAAAAGATTCTGTTGTTAGTCAGGAAAATTTTGAAAAAACGCCTGCGATTACATACGATACAACAGCCATAGATTCTTTTGGACCAGGTGCAACATCGGAAAGTGTGATGGCAAAAATCAATGCAGTTGCCATAAAAAGAGAAAAAGACAGTCTTGCTGCGATTGCAAAAGCTGAACAGGAAAAACTTGACAAAGAGAAAGCAAAGTTGGAAGCTGAAAAAACCAAAGAGGAAAAGAAAGAACCAAAACCGGACACTCAGGCGGAAGTCTCAACAAATCAATAGCATATATCAGATATTCCTCAGAAAATCATCCAGATTGTCATCTTTTTCCAACATCAGTTTTTTCTTCAGGCGATAACGCGCATTTTTGACGGTTTCAGTCGACACATTCAGGATTACAGCGACCTGTTTCATAGACATTCCCATTTTGAAGTAGGCACACATCCGCAGATTATTTTCGGTAAGATCTTTACAGATAGATTTTAGCTTACTGAAAAATTGAGGATGAACTTCATTAAAATGATGAATGAATTTGTGACTTTCCACTTCTGTATTCAGATTTTTTCTCACGATATCAACCACGTTCTCAGAAAAATGTTCGGTTTCATTTTCATTATGTCCGTTGGATTTTCCGGCTTTTTCCAAAATCTCCTGAAGCACATTGTTTTTATTAGATAAAATCAGCGAGTAAGACGTGACTTCCCGAACTTTAGCATCCAAAACCTCTTTATGCTTTTCCTCTCTAATTTGTTGTATTGATTTCTCATAAGCCAATTGCTTACGAAGCGCCTCTTTTTCAGATTCTTTGACAAAAGCCTGTTGCTTTTTCTTCTGATAAAAAATAACGGATAAAGCGATTCCTAAAAGAATAATAAAAATTGAAGAAATAAGCGTGATGGTCAATTTCCGCTTTTCCAGCATTGTCTTCTGTTTGGAGATCATCAGCTCTTTTTCTGCAGATGCCATAAAAGCTTCTACATAAGCCTGATAAGAATCTATGGTTTTGGAACTGCTTAGGATTTTTTCTTTTTGATTGTTATATTTTTTAAGATAAGTAAATGCTTTTTCAGAAGAACCTTCTTTCTCGTAAATGGTGTATTTGACGTTATAAACCAAAGAAAGTTGTTCCGCATTTCCGATTTCCTGAGACAGTTTTTCGGCTTTTTCGATATAAGATTCCGCTTCTTTGAAATTTCCGATTCCTAACGAGTAAACACTTTCATTGATGAGCAAAGAGGTCATAAAGGATTTATTCTCAATTTGATTTCCGATTTGCATCGCTTTTTGATAATAAGAATGCGCCAATTCCGGTTTGTTTTCCAGCATATAGCAACCTCCGATGTTGAGATACAACACAGCAGAAACGCCTAAATCATTTAATTTATCGACTGCAGGAATCAGTTTCACCATTCCGTTGATAGCTTTTTCGATACCGGTCTTTGTAAAAGCCTGAGCACAATACATATTGACCTGTGCTTTCATATATTCAGCTTTTGGAATCTTCGGCGAGAGTGACTGTTTATAAAATCTTTCAGAGATATCAAAATTTCTGGTTCTGAAACAAATAACGCCTAACAGAAGCTCAACACGGGATTTGAATAAAATATTATTAAGTTCTTTATACCGAACCAATGCTTTTAAAGAGTTTGTAAAACTGTCTGTGTAATTTCCAATGATGACATCATTATACGCCAAAGAGTGTAGCAAAAGTGCATTTTCAAACGGATATTTCTTTTCGTTAAAAAACTCCAGCTTGGAACGAATGATTGTATTGATCTTCGAATCGGAAACACCTTGCGCATAATTTACAAAGGATTTCCAATAGAGATATCGGGGAACCAAAGCAGGATGATTTGCGGAAATTTTTTCTAATTCTTTCAGAAGATTTTGGGTGTCGGAATCACGGATGAAGGCATCTTTACTGACCTCGTTGGAGATTGTTTCAAATCTTTGACTATCTGTGGCTCCAAAACAATGAGCAGTAAAAAATAAAAAGAAAAATATAATGGATAAAAACCGCAAACGCATAGTAAATTAAATTTAGAATAAATTCTAATCCGAATTTATGAAAATTCATCAACAAGATGATAGGATTTCGTAACTATTTAGAAATCAAAGATATTAAATATTACGCTCACCATTTTACAATTAATAATAACACGATGCACACCCTTTGCATACCTCCATTATTTGTTGAAAATCAGATTCGATTCTACTTTTGCTCTATACTTTTTAATTAAAAATCTTATGTACAAAATTAAATCTATTTTTTCCATCATTGTACTTTTGTTGATGTTTGTCAGCACAAAAGCACAATTCTCCGGAACAGGAAATGGTACTGAAGCCAGTCCTTATTTGATTACAAATGCCGTTCAACTTGACGAAATGAGAAATTACATCGGCTCTGCAAACAGCGATATACATTTTTCTATAATTAATGACATCGATTTAGCAGCATTTATTGCAACTCAATATCCGAATGAAGGCTGGAAACCTATCGGTTATGGAAGCGAAGAGGGTGAGAGCGCTTTTTATGGTTCATTAGAAGGCAATGGTTTTAAAATCACAAATCTGTGGATTTACAGGCCGGAAAGTAATTACATTGGACTTTTCAGTAATACAACGGATGCTGTTATTAATAATCTTAATATCCAGCTCGCTTCCAATGGGATTGTAGGACAAGATTATGTTGGTATTCTTGCAGGTTCAGCTAATAGCGGGACAATTAATAACGTAAAAGTAACCGGAATCGTAACCGCATATAACTATGTTGGCGGATTGATTGGGGAAAGCTCATCGCTAATAAGCAACTGCCAATCTTCTGGTGAAGTCAATACAGCCGGAGATAACGTGGGCGGATTGATTGGAAAAACATCAGCCGAGGTTTCAGGTTCAAGTTCTTCCAGTAATGTGAAAAATACAGGAAGTGTTTTTGTGGGCAATTTTATGGGAGGTTTGATTGGTGTCAACCAGGCGCCAGTCACCAATTCCAATGCTTCAGGTAGCGTGACAGGAACCAGCACAATTGGCGGCTTAGTAGGAGATTCTTATGCAGCTATCAATAACTCATTCGCAACAGGAAATATTTCTGGAAATATGTGGGTTGGTGGATTAGTTGGCGCTTCTGACTCAGTTTCAAATTCTTATGCAACAGGAACTGTTTATTCTGACCAAAAAGTCGGCGGTGGATTAGTTGGTCAATCTTATGGCACTATTACATCCAGCCACGCTTCCGGAAATGTGAGCGGAAGTCAATCCATCGGTGGTTTAGTAGGGATTTTAGGAGCAACTGTTTCCTATAGTTATGCTACTGGAAATGTAACCCAGATTGTAGCGGACACTACGCCAGAAGGTGGTTACGTGGATATCGGAGGACTTGCAGGTTCATCTTTCAGCAATTCCTTTATAGAAAACTGCTTTGCCTCAGGAGATGTAGCTGTCACAGACAACAATGCAATGTATGTCGGAGGATTGATTGGATTATCCAACGGTATTTCTAATAGTTATGCTTACGGTTCTGTTTCTGGCGGGTATTCTTTGGTTGGAGGCCTTGCAGGAACAACTTGGGGACCCATTTCCAATTCGGCAGCACTTAATCCTAAATTAATGTCATCGCCTACCGGAAATCTTAATAAGATCCACAGAATTGCCGGTGATGTTGAGTTTGATGCGGAACTAACCAATAATATTGCTTTGGATGCTATGATTGTGAATGGTCAAATCATTACTAATGGGACAGAAAATGATTGGTCAGGAATGAACAAATCCATCACAAATGTCCAGAAACAAACCACTTATGAAACCGGTCTGACCTGGGATTTTACCAATATTTGGAAAATACGCGAGAATCAGGGATACCCATATTTACAGGGAAGTGAATACCTGACAAACGTTATCACTTCAAATTCAAATAATCAGGAATGGGGAACGATTTCTCCAAATGGCGTTGTTGCCCTAAAATCAGGCTCAGACAAAACTTTTGAATGGACTCCAAAAGAAGATTACGAAGTCGAATCTGTAATTGTAGATAATGAAAACATTGGAAAACCAAACACTTACACTTTTTCAAATGTGACAGACAATCATACAATAATGGTAATTTTCAAATTAAAATCGCTTGGTACAAACGAAATACACAAGAAGTCCATTACCATTTATCCTAATCCAACCACGGATTATATTTACGTTTCAGGGAACAAAAAGATTGCATCTCTTGAACTTTACAACAGCAATGGACAAAAAGTTTTGAAAACGAACGAAAGCAAATTGGATTTAGCGTCTGTAACAGCCGGAGTTTATATCTTAAAAATCATTACTGAAAATGGTGAGATCTCCAGCAGTAAAATAATAAAAAAATAAACTGCATTTCAATCAGATAAAACAAAAAAACCATCAGAAATCCTGATGGTTTTTTTATTTAGTAAATTTAATATCTTATTTGTTATAAAGCTCTTCCACTTTATCCCAGTTGATTACATCAAAAAACGCAGACACATAGTCAGGTCTTCTGTTTTGGTAATTCAGGTAATAAGCGTGTTCCCAAACATCCAATCCAAGAATCGGAGTTCCTTTTACGTCAGCAACAGGCATTAGTGGGTTATCTTGATTCGGTGTTGAAGAAACAACCACAGAACCATCAGAGTTTTTCACCAGCCAAGCCCATCCAGAACCGAATCTAGTCTTAGCAGCATTAGAAAAATCTTCTTTGAATTTTTCAAAACCACCAATTTTTTCGATTTCAGCTTTCACGTTTCCAACCGGCTCTTTGCTTCCGCCCGGAGTTAAAATTTCCCAGAAAAGTGTGTGATTAAAGTGTCCACCGCCGTTATTTCTTACAGCCGGCTTATCTGTACCTGTTTTTTGGATGTCTTCAAGAGATTTTCCTTCAAGGTCAGTTCCTGCAATGGCGTTATTAAGATTATCCACATAAGCCTGGTGATGCTTCGTGTGGTGGATTTCCATTGTTTTCGCATCAATCGTTGGTTCCAACGCATCGTACGAATAAGCTAATTTTGGTAATTCGAATGCCATAGTTTCGTATTTATTTTGTTATTAATAAATGAATTGGTCAAAAATACTCAATAATTATTCCTTAATCCAATAATCACAGTCATTTTATAAATATTTAACATCGAAATTTTTAATAAATTTTGTCGTAACTTTGAACCATTCTAAATAATTGTAACTAAATCTATAATTATTTGGGCAGCTTTATCCGCCTTCCGCTCCCAATCTTTTTTGCAGGAGAATTTCAGTATCAATAGAAATCGACTACAAGCAAAAAAGGATTTCCGCTCAAGTCGGGCTGCAAAAAATCAAGGAACGAGATTCATCTATTCCTATTAATAATAAGAATTAGAGATAATTCTTTGTTAAGTTTGAAGTTTATACTGAGCTTGTCGAAGTACCTTTGTGAAACTTAAAAAGATATTTAATTTAAAAAATCTTGTGCACTTTGTGTTCAAAATCAAAAATCTAATTAAAGAAATGTTCGACATCAATCATATCAGAGCACAATTCCCAATCCTGAATCAGCAAGTCAACGGAAAACCATTGGTTTATCTGGACAATGCTGCAACATCACAAAAACCGATTTCAGTTCTGGAAACTTGGGAAAAATATTACGAAACCATCAATGCGAATGTTCATCGTGGGATTCACACTTTGAGCCAATTGGCGACGGAAGAGATGGAACTTTCCAGAAAGAAAATCCAGAGATTCATCAACGCCAAACACGATTATGAAGTTATTTTCACAAAAGGTACAACTGAAGGAATCAATTTGGTAGCTTATGCTTTGACGAATCAAATTAAGAAAGATGATGAGATTATCATTTCTTATCTGGAACATCATTCCAACATCGTTCCGTGGCAGATGCTTTGCGAAAGAACCGGCGCAAAACTCCGCGTTATTCCAATGGACGAAAACGGAATCCTTCAAATCGACGTTTTAGATTCCTGGCTGAACGAAAAAACAAAGGTTGTTTCTGTCAATCAGGTTTCTAACGCTTTGGGAATCATTAATCCAATCGAAGAAATCATCGAAAAAACAAGACGACTTTCCAATGCTTATGTTTTGATAGATGGTGCACAATCTGCTCCACATTTCAAAATCGATGTTCAGAAACTGGACTGTGATTTCTTCGTTTTCTCAGGACACAAGATGTACGCGCCAATGGGAACCGGAATTCTTTACGGGAAAGAATCCGTTTTGGAAAATCTTCATCCGTTCCACGGCGGTGGAGAAATGATTGCAGTTTGCAGTTTTGAAAAAACAACTTACGCAGGCTTGCCTTTCAAATTCGAAGCTGGAACTCCGAATGTTGGCGGAAATATTGCTCTCGGCGCAGCTGTTGATTTCATCGAACAAATCGGTCACGATAATCTGCAAATTCACGAAAACGAACTTTTGACTTACGCTCAGAAAAAACTTCTTGAACTTGACGGAATCAAGATCTATGGCGAAAAAGCCAATAGAACTGGTGTAGTTTCTTTCAATCTGGATGGCGTTGGAATTGCTTCTGACACAGGAATGATTCTTGACAAAATGGGAATTGCGGTGAGAACAGGCCATCATTGTACACAACCAATTATGGATTTTTTCAATATCGCAGGAACTGTTCGTGCAAGTTTTGCGGTTTACAACACTTTGGAAGAAATAGATATTCTGGTTGAAGGTGTGAAAAAAGCGCAGAGAATGTTAGTTTAATAAGTAAAATATTTCTCGTAGATTAAGCAAATTGGATGGATTTTAAAAAATTAATCAGCATAATCTATAAAATAAGCGAGACGAATCAAATAAATCCTTTCAAAATTTCTGAAAGGATTTTTGTATTCTGCCAAATTGTATCGTTTTTCCCTGTGGCATACCTCTTGCGAAATTATTCTACAACATAGAACCAGATTGATTTTCTAAGAAATATAGAGAATCAATCTTTATATCCATTAAGATTAATGACAATATGTCATCAACTATATTATGACAGAATTTGAAAATATCAATTTTGAAGAGATTCTTGACGAAGGTCTGGGAATCATTGCGGAAGAAATTAATTTTTCTGACTTCGATACTAAGGAAAGTGATGAATCTCAAAATCTTTTCCCAATTCTTCCAGTAAGAAATATGGTAATGTTCCCAAAAGTAGTGATTCCAATTACAGCCGGAAGAGAAAAATCTAAAAAACTGCTGGAGGAAGCTCAAAAAGAAAATAAATTCATTGGTATCATCAGCCAGAAAAACCCGAATGAGGAAAATCCAACGGAGAAAGACCTTTACACAATCGGAACTTTGGCAAAGATTATCAAAATTATCAAGCTTCCGGAAGGTAACATCACGGCGATTACAAGAGGTGTTCAACGTTTCAAAATCAAAAAAATAGTGTCTCAGGAACCTTATTTCGAAGCTGAAATTACCAAGCAAAAAGATTCACAACCAAAAGATAAAGAAGAATTTCTCGCTTTGATCGATAACATCAAAGATCTGGCAGAAAAAATTATCAATATCGACCCAAACATTCCGAATGCTGCACAATTTGCACTGAAGAATATCGAAGGGCAGGAAGATCTACTGAATTTCGTTTCGGCAAATGGCAATTTTTCTTCAGATAAAAAACAACAATTGCTGGAGGAAAAAACTTTGACTGGACGTGCGAAAGCTTTGTATGAACTGATGCATGATGATTTCCGTCATCTGGAACTTAAAAATCAGATTCATCAGAAAACAAGCAAAGACCTTGACAAGCAACAACGCGAATATTTCTTGAACCAGCAAATCAGAACCATTCAGGAAGAGTTGGGAGGCGGTGCAGAATCTGATGCGGACGAAATCAAGAAAAAAGCCTCTAAAGTCAAATGGAATGCTGATGTGGAAGCGCATTTCCAGAAAGAATTGCAAAGATTACAACGCCAGCATCCTAATTCTCCGGACTATAATGTTCAGCGCAATTATCTGGATTTCTTCACAGATTTGCCTTGGGAACATTATTCCAAAGACCATTTTGACCTTATCAAGGCCGAGAAGCTTTTGGACAAGGAACATTTTGGTCTAGAAGATATCAAAAAGAGGATACTGGAACATATGGCCGTTCTGAAACTGAAAAACGATATGAAATCGCCAATCCTTTGTCTGGTTGGTCCTCCGGGTGTTGGTAAAACTTCTCTCGGGAAATCGATTGCGGATTCTTTAGGTAGAAAATATGTTCGTGTTTCTTTGGGTGGTTTGCATGACGAAAGTGAAATCCGTGGTCACAGAAAAACGTATATTGGTGCAATGGCGGGAAGAATTCTGCAATCCATTAAGAAATCAGGAACATCCAATCCGGTGATTGTTTTGGATGAAATTGATAAAATTGGACAAGGTATCCACGGCGACCCAAGTTCGGCGTTGCTGGAAGTGCTTGACCCTGAACAAAATAATAATTTTTACGATAACTTCCTTGAACTCGGTTATGACCTTTCCAAAGTGATGTTCATCGCGACAGCCAACTCATTGTCAACCATTCAGCGACCTTTGTTGGACAGAATGGAAATCATCAGCATTGCCGGTTATACTTTGGAAGAAAAGATTGAAATCGCCAAACGACACTTGGTTAAAAAACAACTTCAGGAAAACGGTTTGGATGCAAAATCCTTGAAATTAGGAAGTACTGAATTAAAACATATCATTGATGCTCATACTTCGGAAAGTGGTGTGAGAACTTTGGAAAAAAGAATTGCCGGAATCGCGCGTTGGGTGGCGCTCCAGATTGCAATGGAAAAAGAATTTGACCCGAAAATCTCTGTCGATAAAGTTGATGAAATTTTGGGTGTTCCAAGACCGAAAACATTGTCGGAAATAACGGATGTTCCCGGTGTTGTAACAGGTTTAGCCTGGACTAGCGTTGGTGGCGATATTCTATTCATCGAAAGTATTTTGTCCAAAGGAAAAGGTGGTCTGACGATGACCGGAAATCTCGGCAACGTGATGAAAGAATCCGCAACAATCGCATTAGAATTTATCAAAGCGCATTATGAAGAGTTAGGGATTTCGGAAGGAGATATCGAGAAAAAAAACATCCACGTTCACGTTCCGGAAGGTGCAACGCCGAAAGACGGGCCTTCTGCCGGAATTGCAATGCTAACATCGATGGTTTCCAGCTATAAGAACAAAAAAGTGAAACCTCACTTGGCTATGACCGGCGAAATTACACTTCGCGGAAAAGTATTGCCTGTTGGCGGAATCAAGGAAAAATTATTGGCTGCAACAAGAGCCGGAATCAAGGAAGTGATTCTTTGTGAAGCGAACAGAAAAGATGTGGAAGAAATCAAAAAGGATTATCTGAAAAACCTGAAAGTCAACTATGTCAACAATATGAGCGAGGTTATAGAAATCGCTTTGAAATAAGTACTTTTAATAAATTCAATTTAAAATAATATCCGTTTGTGAAATTTCGCAAGCGGATTTTTTTAAGGCTTATTTTTGATAAAGTTGTCCCAAGGCAATTTTTGAATGGGGAAAAAGAATTAATTTAGAATTGAATTAAAAAAACTATACATTTTATGAAATACATTAAATTTATTCTATGTCTTCTTTTCGGATTAATGTTTATCAATGCCGGATTAGACAAGTTTCTGCATTATATGCCAATGCCGGAGATGAAACCTGAGCAAATGAAATTATTCGCTGCTTTTGGAGAAATCGTTTGGCTGATGCCGCTAATTGGTACAGTTGAAATTATTGGAGGATTATTATTTATTATTCCCACAACCAGAGCTCTTGGCGCAATAGTGATCTTACCTGTGCTGGTAGGAATTGTTCTTCATAACTTTACTTTGTTCCCGACAAATGAAGGCAGAATAACAGCAGTTATTCTTTTACTAATCAATCTTTGGATACTGATTGATAACCGGGAAAAATATAAAGCTTTGTTGAGCTAAAAAATTAAAGGGAAGACTAATCTTCCCTTTTTTTACAATTTTTTAATAGCTTTTACAATCTGGCCAGGTTCTACCATCATTGCCTGAAGATGTTCTCCGGAAAATTCCAAAAACTGTTTCGGCTCCGGTGCATTATTATAAATGACTTGCCCGTGTTCAAAAGGAACTGTCGAGTCGCCTTTGCTGTAGATGAATAGCTTTGGAAGACCTTTCAAAGACTTAACATCTTCTTTTGCAGAGTAAGGAGAAACCACATATTTTTCGATAATGTCTTTCATTTCCGGTTTGAATTTGATTGCAATATCTGTGAAAGATGACATCCCGCCATCCAGAATTAATCCTGAAATTTTTGACTGATTTTCTTTAGCCAAATGCGTCGCTATTTGAGAACCTAATGAAGCTCCATAAAGATAAACTTTGGTATTCTGAATATCTTTCCTGGTTAAGAGATAATTGAACATTTTTTGACCATCTTCTGCAACATTCAGATGGGTTGGTTTTCCGGTTGATTTCCCATAACCTCTTACATCCACCATTACAACTTGAAATCCATTTTCTACCAAAGGCTTGGTCATAAACTGATAGGTAGAAATATTACCGCCAGCGCCGTGAAAAAAAAGAATCGTTTTCTGGATAGATGTGGATTCCGGTTTTAAAACGACTGCCGTAATAGTGTCACTTTCTACAGGCAGGCTTACATTTTCGATATGTTTGAATTCCAGAGGCTGCATTTCTTTCTTAGGCTGGTAGAATTTATCATCCATTTGAGCTTTAGAAAAATTTGATAATAGGATTAAGAATAGAGAGAAGAATACTGATGTTTTCATTGTTTTAAATTTATTTGATGGTTCAAAAATAGGATGATTGCCTATCAAAAAGAAAATGATTCGACCGAACTGTAAAAAACACTGACCGAATTGTCAATTTAACGGATGAAACAAAAAAGAGACTTTAAAAAAGTCTCTTCTAATTTTATGAATTTTGAATTTTTAATCTCTAAGTCTGGCAATTATATCCAATCCGCCTTTGGTCTTATCGCCAATTTTACAAAGAATTTCGGTATCCAAAGGCAAGAAAACATCCATTCTGGAACCAAATTTAATGAATCCAAACTCGTGTCCGGCTTTTGCCTTATCCTGAACATTACAGTAGAAAACAATTCTCCTGGCCACATAACCAGCGATCTGACGGAAAACCACTTGATGGTTGGTCAAACTTTGTACAGCTACGGTAGTTCTTTCG
This sequence comes from Epilithonimonas arachidiradicis, assembly GCF_003610695.1. Classification (GTDB taxonomy): domain Bacteria; phylum Bacteroidota; class Bacteroidia; order Flavobacteriales; family Weeksellaceae; genus Epilithonimonas; species Epilithonimonas arachidiradicis. Next base: position 467,062 of record NZ_RAQH01000001.1, read on the forward strand.
TTCTCGGTAGAAGATTTTTCGTGCCACGCTACAAGATATTTTCCAGGGTGATATTTTTTGTATGTTACATCACCACTTACCGGATAACGACAGATGTGGACATTAAGCGGTGACATAAAAATAGAAACCTGAATACAATTAGCCTTCAAAACCTCATCTTCAAAAACTTCTTTTATCATTACCACTTTTCCATCAACCGGCGCAATGACATTTTCTGTATGATCTAGAATGGCTCTGTTGGGAACTCTGAAAAACCAGAAAATCAATCCTAACATCACCAATAATGGAATTAAAACCACCAATGACCATAATTGTAAATAATAAATAGATATGGTTCCGATAAATGCAATAAACAAAATTGCAACGATCAATGTCCCCTTCGATTCTTTATGTAGTTTCATAAATGTAGTTTCTAAAATAGTTTTTCTAAGATAAAGTATAGATAAATCACCGGCGCACAAATGATAAAGCTATCCAGCCTATCAAGAATCCCACCGTGTCCGGGAATGATGTTCCCACTGTCTTTAACTGCAAAACTACGCTTTAGCTGACTTTCTACCAAATCACCCAGCGGTGCAAAAATGGAAATCAGCAGCCCGACAATCATCCAGTTTCCTCTCAGTTCGGGAAAATGTTGCTCTACAAAAAATCCTAAAATCAATGTCAATATCACGCCTCCGGCAAATCCTTCCCAGGTTTTTTTAGGAGAAACTTTGGGCGCCATCTTATGTTTTCCGAAGAATTTTCCTGTGAGATAAGCGAACGTATCACTACTCCAAATCAATACAAAAAGCATAAATACTTCTAAGGTAAATGGTTTGTCCGGATCAAGCGTACTGAACTTCGGTAAACCTAAAGCGAAACCAAAAGGCAATGCCAGATAAATAACGGTGAAAATCAGTTTACCATTTTCGAAATAAAGTTCTCTTGAGTATTTGAAAAGTGTAATCGCAGCAATGGGAATTAATGCTAAAGCTAAAATCTCGCTAAAGTTAAGATCAAAGAAAAAGCCGTGGTAGAAAAAACGCTTGCTGAAACGGTAATAGATAATCGCAGCAACGGGAAACACCAGCCATTTGTATAGGCTGTTATCAAATTTCATAATCCTGATACATTCGTAAAGTCCTACAACCAAAAAAAATGTTATCAATCCGTAAAAAAGATATTGTTGTTTTACATCAGGAAAAATATTACCTAACAAATATTCCCCCAAAGGCGTGGTACAAATTGCTATAACAAAAACATAGACAAGTCCCGAAATCGTCCGCTGAATTAAATTTTTATCCAAAACTGAAGTTTAATCTTCCAGCAAAAGTAAGAAAAGTTTGGTATTATCCTTATTAGGCGTGTCTAATTTGGATTGGCTACCGCTGATAGAGGTCAAATTCTTAAGATTCCCTGCACGTTTCACCTTCATCATTGCTTCATTCAGGTTACTGGCGATTTGAGATACATTTGCCATAATGATTATTTTACTCGGCAATCTTGAAGAATGGTAATGAAGAATATTATTGTGAGAAAGCATTATTCTGCCATCAAAAGCAATCAGATATTCGCAGGTGATGAAAGCTGCATCGTTTTCCTCTGTCAGCTCGGGAGAATATGGTGTTTTGATAACGTCCAAGAAATTTTTCAAATCCTGATCCCAGCAAAATACGTTGCTGATCTGCTCGATCTTGATGATTTGATTCAAGGTCTGCAGCGCTTCGGACTCGTCCGCACAATAATTAAAAAAACCACCGGAATGCGTAAAAAGTTGCGCAAACTTATAATCCAAATCGGCATCGCGAAGCTGATCCGCCAGTTTTGTAACGTCTGGCTCGGCCTCCTCGGGCTGGTTCATTATCTTATTAACGAGTTTCTTAAACAGACTCAATTTCTGTAATTTTTTATTAATTATTACAAATGTAAAGAATTATTATAATACTCTAAAAACCAAAACTTTGTTTTAATAAAAAAAATCCTAAACAAATTAGGATTTTTTTTATTATTTCTCATTAGAGTAGCAATTAACTCTCTGTATTTAAGACGTTTCCAGCTTCTGCAGGATTATCCACACTTGATACTGGTTTTTCTGTCAATTCTGGATCCCAAGCCCTTTTTCCGAAAATTTCTTCAAGATCTTCGCGGAAAATCACTTCTTTATCCAATAATTTTTGAGCTAATGCGTCTAATTTATCTCTGTTTTCCGTAAGGATGTTAACGGCTCTTTGATACTGTGTTTCGATCAATTTAGAAATCTCTTCATCAATCAGTTTTGCAGTCTGCTCAGAGTAAGGCTTCCCGAAACTATATTCTGACTGTCCGGAACTGTCATAGTAAGAGATATTACCCACTTTGTCATTCAGACCATAGATTGTAACCATTGCCTGAGCTTGCTTAGTTACTCTCTCCAAATCAGAAAGAGCACCCGTAGAAATATTCCCGAAAACAGCCTGCTCCGCAGCTCTACCTCCTAAGGTTGCACAGATCTCGTCCAACATCTGCTCTGTGGTTGTCAGCTGTCTCTCTTCCGGAAGATACCAAGCAGCTCCTAATGAACGTCCTCTAGGAACAATCGTAACTTTAAGAAGTGGCGCAGCGTGTTCTACCAGCCAAGAAATGGTTGCGTGACCGGCCTCGTGGAAAGCCACTCTTCTTTTCTCAGAAGGTTTGATGGCTTTATTTTTCTTTTCAAGGCCACCAATAATTCTATCAACAGCATCCAGGAAATCTTGTTTTGTAACAGATTCGTGTGAGTTTCTTGCTGCAATTAATGCCGCTTCGTTACAAACATTTGCGATATCAGCACCGCTGAATCCCGGTGTCTGTTTTGCTAAGAATTCTCTGTCGATGTTCGGGTCTAATTTGATTTTCGCCAAATGAACTTCAAAGATTTGTTTTCTCTCATGGAGTTCCGGTAAATCCACGTAAATAGACCTATCGAAACGGCCAGCTCTCATCAAAGCCTTGTCCAAAATGTCCGCTCTATTGGTTGCTGCCATTACAATCACATTGGTATCCGTTCCAAAACCGTCCATCTCGGTAAGCAACTGATTCAATGTGTTTTCACGCTCATCATTACCTCCTGTGAAATTACCTTTTCCTCTTGCTCTACCAATGGCATCAATCTCATCGATAAAGATAATGGCCGGCGATTTTGCTTTTGCCTGAGCAAAAAGATCTCTAACTCTGGAAGCACCAACGCCCACAAACATCTCCACAAAATCAGAACCTGACAATGAGAAGAAAGGAACCTTGGCTTCGCCAGCAACCGCTTTTGCCAACAATGTTTTACCAGTTCCCGGAGGCCCTACCAAAAGAACACCTTTCGGGATCTTACCTCCCAGTTTTGTATATTTTTCAGAATTCTTCAAGAAGTCAACAACTTCCTGAACTTCCTCTTTCGCACCTTCCAATCCTGCAACATCTTTGAACGTTACCTGGATTTTATCCTTTTCATCGAATAATTTTGCTCTTGATTTGCCAATACTAAAGATTTGTCCACCAGGACCTCCAGCACCACCGCCCATTTTTCTGAAAAGAACAAAATAGAACAATGCCATAATTCCTATCCAGAAAAGCGCTGTGAAAAGAAGATCTGAGAAAAACCCCTGGCTTTTCCCGAATTCCATTCTTGCCTGTTTTGGAAGTTTGGAATTGATACTGTCAAATTTTTCCTGGAAATATCTCAAATCTCCATAAGTCAATACAAAATCCGGACTTGGCTTGATATTGATTACAGATAGCGGATCGCTTTTCTTTTCTCCTTTTTGTAATTCGGTTTTAGCTTCTTTGGTAAGGTAGACATCCGCCTTGAAGTTGTCTCTGTAAACCATCACTTCGTTGACTTTCCCCTGCTGAACCAAACCGTAAAATTCTTTTTCATCTATATTTTTTACCATAGAATCTCCCAGAAGTCCCGGAAGAAATATGAGTAAAATAAGTCCCAATAAAACGGGTATGAACCAATTGAATCCTTTGTTATTCATTCTTGTTTTTTAAATAATTGAGATGCAAAAAGCTGCATCTTTTAGCTTTCTATTTTTGTGATCTTTGCATCGCCCCAAAGCTCCTCGATATCATAATACTCGCGGATTTGTTTTTGGAAAACATGCACTACCACAGAAACATAATCAACTAATACCCACATGGCATTTTCCGTACCTTCTACGTGCCAAGGTCTTTCTTTGATGTCGTTTCTTACTTTTTTTTCTATGTTGCCGGCAATTGCAGAAACCTGAGTGTTTGAGTTTCCACTGCAGATGATAAACGTGTCTGCTGCTGAGTTTTCTATGCCTGATAAGTCGAAAATCTGAACGTCTTCTCCTTTAGTATCCTGAATCGCTTCTACGATTTTGTCGATTAATAATTGTTTTTCTGTACTTTTACTCATTCAAAAAAATTGTCTAATTGCAAATTTATTGATTTTTATCTATTTATCTTTTGTTTCATCGCTTATAATATCTTAAAGTTTTCATAAATGAGTCAATTAATCCATCTCGAAAGTTGTTTTTCTACGAATGATGAAATTATTACCCTCATAAATGATGACGAATCAACTGCTGTTTTTACCTTTAATCAGTTAAAAGGTCGCGGGCAATATGGCAATATCTGGAAGGTGAATCCTAATCAAAACCTTGCCTACTCACTGGCAGTTAGAAATGATAAAATCAATATCTCCGCTACTTCCCTCAATTATTATACCGCTATTATTGTCCGGGATTTTCTTGACAATCTGACAAAATCCCAAGCCAGAATCAAGTGGCCCAACGATATTATCCTTAACGGAAAAAAAGTTTGTGGCATTCTTATCGAAAAAAAGAAAGTGAATCAACAAACATATTACATCCTCGGAATCGGAATCAATGTGCTGCAGGAAGATTATTCCCAACTGCCAAAAGCGGGATCGGTTTTCACGGCAACAGGATTAAGGTTTGATTTACAGAAATTTGCGACGGATTTTCATCAGACTCTGATTTCTAGATTGAATAATAACATTTCTGAAAAAGAAATCTTAAACCAATATAACCGGTTTCTTTTTAGAAAAAATGAGATCAGTGTTTTCCAGAAAAATAATGTGCGCCAAAATGGCATCATCAAAAATGCTGACGAAAACGGCTTCCTTTGGATTGATCTGGAAAATGAAGGTTTACAAAAATTCTTCCACAAAGAGATAGAAATGTTTTATTAGTCTTATGAAAATTCTACAGATCATCATCATCAACTCCGCAAAGAAATTCGGATAAACAAAATTTAATTAAATTTTATTCATTCGCTCTCTTGATATAGAGATACGCCGCAATCGGTGCGAAAACGATGTTCGGAAGCCACATTGCTAAAAGTGGCGGTAATGTCTTGTTCTCGGAAACGACATTCAGAACTTGAAAGGAAAATACAAATAAAAACGCCAAGGCAATTCCCAAAGCCAGATTGAGCCCCAGTCCACCGCGTTTTTTCTGGGAAGACAATGACAATCCCAAAAACGTTAAGATGATAATGGAAACCGGCATCGATGTTCTTTGATAAAGCTCATTGTAAAAGGATGTTACGTTGTTATTTCCTTTCATTTTTTCACGCTTGATCATTTCCAGAAGTTCCGGCGTGGTTTTATTTTGTGCCACAAGCTTGTCGGGAAATAATTCTGAAGGCGGCAACTTAAAATCCTGAATCTTGGTTGTGCCGTTACCAAGAATCTCGGTGTTATTTTTTGATGCAGTCCGTTCTACGTAATTATTTATCACAAAATGCTTTTTCTTTGCATCCCAGCTGATATCCATCGCCGTGATCTGATAGATCAGTTTTTTGTTCTTATCAAATCTCTGGTACATATAGCCTGAACCACGATTTTCCTTTTTGTTATAGCTGTTGACAAAGATATATTCGCTGGGGTTGATGTTGGACGCAATGGTCATATTACCCAAAAGCTTTTCTTTGTTAATCGCATTATAGGTATAAGGCTCCAGAACATTTTTCTTGATATTGGACCAAGGTAAAATGAAGTGATTGAGCGCCAGTGTGATACATGCAATGAGAATCGATGTTATCAAATATGGTTTTGCAAACCTGTGAAAACTTGCGCCACTACTGATGACCGCAACAATCTCCGTATTGTTCGCCATCCTGGACGTGAAAAAAATCACGGTAATGAAAACCAGAATCGACATAAAGGTCAGAACCAGATTCAGAATCCAGAACGGATAAAAATTCAGTAGAAAATACCCAACCGTGAAACCATTGCTCTCGATCCTTGGTGTTTTGGACTGAACATCAACCACCAATACAATAATAGACAACAACGCCAACATAAAAATGAGGGTTCCCAAATATTTTTTGATGACATAAAGGTCTATGATTTTCATAAGGTCAGATGTTGGATGTCAGAAGTCGGATGATAAATATTCAACGCTTAAACTGGATTCTTTTTACTTTTTTCTTGTGTCTTCTAAAGCCTTGTTTTCAATTGTGGGATAATCTGGTCCTTCCATTGATAGAAATCCCCCGCAACAATATGTTCTCTCGCTACTTTCACCAGATCCAGATAAAATGCAAGATTATGAATCGATGCGATCTGTTTTGCAAGGTATTCCTTCGCTACGAAAAGGTGACGTACATAAGCTTTAGAATATTCCTGATCCACAAAACTTGTCCCAAACTCATCCAAAGGCGAGAAATCGGTTTTCCATTTTTCGTTTTTCATATTCATCACACCTTGCCAGGTGAAGAGCATTGCGTTTCTCGCATTCCTCGTTGGCATCACACAATCCATCATATCGATACCAAAACCAATGCTTTCCAGAATATTCCAAGGTGTTCCGACACCCATCAGATATCTTGGTTTTTCTTTTGGGAGGATATCCGTTACTTCGTTGGTGATTCTGTACATTTCCTCTTCAGGTTCGCCGACGGAAAGTCCACCAATCGCATTACCTTCTGCTCCGGCTTCTGAAATCACTTCAGCCGAAATTTTTCTCAAATCCGAAAAACAAGAACCCTGAACAATCGGGAACAGTCTTTGTTTGTGACCGTACAATTCTTTGTTCTCATTAGTCCAGTCAATACATCTTTTTAACCAACGGTGCGTAAGCTCCATCGAGGTTTTCACAGCATTGTAATCACTCGGATAGGCAATACATTCATCAAAAGCCATAAAGATATCTGCGCCAATCTGCCTTTGGATCTGCATAGAAATCTCTGGCGACATAAAGCGTAAACTCCCATCGATATGCGATTTGAATTTAACACCTTCCTCCGTAATTTTCCTGCTTTTTGCCAAAGAAAAAACCTGATAGCCACCGGAATCCGTCAGGATTGGTCTGTCCCAATTCATAAATCGGTGAAGCCCACCAGCCTGCTCCATAATATCCATTGCAGGACGGAGCATCAGGTGATAAGTATTTCCAAGAATAATTTGTGCTTTTATATCTTCTTTCAGTTCTCTCTGATGAACGGTTTTCACCGATGCAACAGTTCCAACCGGCATAAAAATAGGGGTTTGGATCTGTCCGTGGTCTGTCGTAATGACTCCAGCTCTTGCTTTTGACTCTGAAGTTTTTTCGATTTCAAAAAATTTCATTCGTATATCTTAAATTTCATCTTCAGCATTTATTCTGCCGAATAGAACTTGTTTTTTTATATAATTATCTCGCTTGTGCCGGAAGCGTGCCGCCTGCTTCTTTCAACTTTTTCCGGATATATCCATCAGCTTTCGGATCTTTGGATATAATAATCTCCTGAGCTTTATCAAAAATCTCCTGTATCGTTTCCGGTTTTGTCATATAGTATTTGTAACTCTCTGTAAATAATTCTCCCTTGATGTTATACTTTTTCAGAATAAATCTTGTTGCATTTTCAGAATTAATATTACCTCCAATGCTGTAACTCTGCTCATTAATGGCAAAGTCCGCAATAATCTCGGACATTTTATCCTTCGGTATAATATCCTTCGGTTTTTCTATAGCTTCTGTACAAGACAAGACACAGAAAATCATCATTAAAGAAAAAATAAAATGCCTCATATCATAATTTTTAGGCACAATAGATTTTAGAAAGAAAAATTTCTTCATTAGTTAAAATAACTATTTGTTCTTTGTTTTTCATTTTTAAACTGCTCTCTACGTGTCTATGAGATTTTAATATCTATAATTTTCCGATCAGGTTTTTCCATTTGAGGTTTAAAACCCCAAAAACAGCTTCCTGTATGATGCCGCCATTCATTTTGCTTTCCCCTTCCGTTCTGTCGGTAAAAATAATAGGAACTTCAACAATTTTCAGATTCTTTTTGAAAACGCGGTACTTCATCTCAACCTGGAAGCCGTAACCTTTCAGTTTGATTTTATCCAAGCCTATTGCCATTAAGGTTTCTTTTCTAAAACAAACAAATCCCGCCGTTGTGTCGTGAATCGGCAATCCGAGGACAAAGCGTACATATTTTGAAGCGAAATAAGACAACAACACTCTTCCCATCGGCCAGTTGACCACATTCACACCCTGAGAATATCTGGATCCAACGGACATATCGGCATTTTTACAAGCTTCGTAAAGCTTGATCAAATCTTTTGGATTGTGAGAAAAATCGGCATCCATCTCGAAAATGAAATCATAATCGTTGTGGATCGCCCATTGGAATCCGTGGATATAAGCTTTTCCCAAGCCATCCTTAACTTTCCTAACAGTCAGGTGAAGCTGTACCGGATACTTTTCGCGCAATCTTTTTACAATTTCCGCAGTCCCATCAGGAGAAGAATCGTCTACCACCAACACATGAAAATCCTGCTGCAAATCAAAAACAGCCGAAATAATTTTTTCGATGTTTTCTTTTTCGTTGTAAGTTGGAATTATGACAAGCTTCTTCATCCGTGAAATAATTCGCAAAGATAATCTTTTACACGTTAATCTTTTTTGGTGGATCGTAAATTAACTTTTTTTAATAGAAAAAGTTATGGCTCATCAAGGCGTTATTTAAGTGGGCTTCGAAAGCCTCAGTCTGACAGCGGTTTCTTAAATGGTAATGAATTGATGACGCGTTTAAGACCCTTCGACTGCGCTCGGTGTGACATTTCTGATACTGAGTGTTTATAGTTACAGGTTTCTGTTGTAATCTACTGATATTTTGTTGCTTATGATATTTTATTTAACATAATATGATTGGTTGTATATCCATTCTTCGATAGTTGTATAACCATTCTATATCCGTTGTATATCCCTTCCATATCCTTTGTTCGATGTTTGTTCGATGTGGCATTAATTCTGAAAAGATGTTTTGATGTTTGGGGTTTTTAGCTTTGCAGTAACAGGGATTTGAGAAATTAATATTATTTTTGCTCACAAAATTATAATGCGACAAGATTTGGCGCATTGCTGTGCTATTATTGCACCGTGAATGATAACTAATAATGGTAATGTGTCATAATTAGTGATAGGCATGGCTTTCAATATTAACTTATTGATAATCAAATAAAATAATAAATTAGAATATTAAAAACGAGAGTAGGGATTACCTGCTCTCGTTTATTTTTGGAGAAAAAATAGAATGCAAATGATTGAGAATCATTATAGGTGTGTCAGAGTTAGTGATACAGGAATTTGTCCTTTTTGTTACTCGGGCAAGATCATTAGAAATGGGAGTACAAAAACCAGAAAACAACAGTACATCTGTAAAAATTGTCATAAAAGGTTTTTGGACTGCTATACTTACAAGGCTTATCACTCTAATATCAATCCATTAATTATCCAATTAATCAAAGAAGGTCTTGGTATCCGCTCTATGGCAAGAGTATTGCAAATATCAGCTACGACAGTACTCAGAAGAATTAAAAGTATAGCAGAAAATATTGTACCTCCTGTTTTACCATTCGGAAAGATTTATGAATTGGATGAGATGCGGTTTTTTATCAGGAAAAAGAGCAACCCGATGTGGCTGTTTATGCTATTGATAAAGTGACGAAAGAAATCGCTACTTTCTATATTGGAAAAAGGAATAATAAAACTCTCAACACTGTTGTGAAAACCTTATTGAATGCCAGAGCGGCAACGATATTCACAGACCAATTGAAGAATTATCAATATCTGATTCCGAAATCGATTCATAGTACCCAAAGATATCAAACGAATGGCATCGAAAGGATGAATCTCACGCTGAGAACCCATCTGAAACGATTGAACAGAAGAACTATTGGTTTTAGCAGAAGTATCACGATTCTATCCGTTATTTTGAAAATCTACTTTTGGAGCTAAACCTTATTATTAATATAATTCTCCGTAGCATTGGCTTTTGAAGAAATAACCGCAGGATTACCAACAACGATAGAGTTATCAGGAACATCCGTCGTGACATAAGCATTAGGCGCAACCAAAACATTATTGCCGATAGTGATATTGCCTACAATCACTGCGTTTGGGCCAATCCAAACTTCATCACCTATTATAGGAACGCCTTCGTTTTTGCCGCGGTTAGCCTGGGCGATAGTAACACCCTGAGCAATGTTGCAGTTCTTTCCAATTTTAGCTTTCGGATTGATGACCAGCTGTCCCCAATGCCCTAGATAGAGTCCCTCGCCAATCTGAGTTTCGGGATAGATCTGGAAACCATACTTGATTTGATAATGACGAAGAATCAACTTGTAGAACAAGCCGATAACCGGTTTTTTGTAATGTCTCTGAGTTTTCCTCAAAAGATAAATGTAATGCAGATTGGGACTGAAACACTTTTTCAGAATCTGAAAAGATGAAAGGTAGCGCCCGCTTTCTCTGTAAAAATCTTTTTGAATAATAGAATAACTCATAGTGTAAAAATAGGAATTACAAAAATATCTTTTTTAATAATGATGATTTTAACACAAAGTTCACAAAGTTTTTTGAGAGATTCAATGTTTCTAAGGACACAAAGATGTTTTGCTTTAAGGGAAAGAGTTTTAATTACAAATTATCAATGATTTGCATAATCGAATTGACCGAGTTTTCTAAGTTGAAAGGCATCTCGTAATTCTGTAAATTCTCCTGATAGGTTTTGAAACTTTCGGGATTGATTAAAGCCTGTTTCATTCCCTGGTAGATACCGTCTTCTGAGTTTTCTATGATTGATCCGAGTTTTCCGTTTTCCAGCATTTCGCTCACGCCAGAGACATCGGTTGCAATGATGTTTTTTTTAAGGGTAATAGCTTCGAACAGAACAGTCGGAAAACCTTCGTAACGGGAACTCAGGATATAAAAATCTGCCGTCTTGAAATAAGGATAAGGGTTGTCTGTAAAACCTAACATTGTTGCTGATTTATCAACGCCTAATTCTGTTTTCAACTTCTTTACATTTTCGAAATCATAACCGTCTCCCACAATCAATACTTTATGTTGGAAACCTTCGTCCAGTAATCTTTTATGAACCTTCAATAATCGGTCAAATCCTTTTTGAGGGAACACAGTACCTACGGAGATGAATAATGGTTGATGGTTGATGGTTGATTGTTGATGGTCTTCTGCTCCGCTCAGACTGGTATTGTTATTTGTTAGTTGATGGGGAATCTCAGCTTGGGATTTGGTCAGGATTTCATCAGTGTCCAGAGGATTATAAATTCTTACAATCTTTGATCTTTCTTCTTCAGTTTTGGCTAGGGATAAAAAGGTTTCCTGAATCTTTTCAGAAATTACCATCACTTTATCATAATTGAAAAAACGCCTGATTTTCTCCGGTGTGTAGCCACTGACTTGTGTCAGGTCATTGTGGATCCACATCAGTTTTTTGGAAGATTTTAACGGGCTGTTCAGCACCTCGTCCATAAAGCCATGGATGGCAGCAAACTCGATGTCGTATCGTCTGTTCTTCAGTTTTCTTTTGTAGAGAATCTTTGGATATTTCTTCAGTAACCGCTGATAAACAACGCGGTATATTTTTTTTGGGATATCCTTTGGTCGGTTGGTAGTGATCATCTCACCACGATTGAGGAACATGACATTCACCCAATCGGGGACATCCGTAAGATATTTCCCCGAATAGAGATTCAGTAAAAGATCAACTTCATATTTGTCTTTTGGGAGATTTTTTAAGAACGTCACCAGAACTTTTTCTGCGCCGCCGTGACGAAGAGAACCAATTCTGATAAGGATTTTCTTTTTCAAATTTTTAAAATTCTAAAACGCCTGCTCCCCAGGAATAACCAACGCCAAAACCAGCCACCATCACTTTGAATCCTTCTTTGATTTTGCCTTGGTCAAAAGCCTGCTTCAGAGCAATAGGAATACTTGCAGAGACTGTATTGCCTATATTTTTCATATCGACGAAGAATTTATCCTCCGGGATATTACAGAGGTTTCTTAGATAATTCAGCATATAAGAACTCGCCTGGTGAAAAACGAATAGGTCGATCTCATCCAATTTGAGTTTATTCTTCTTAAGCGTATCCTGAATCAAAGTCGGGATATTTTCTACAGCAAAGGTGAAAATCTTAGGCCCTTTCATAAAAAGGGTAGGCTGCTCCTGCGTTTTGTTTCGGGAAGCCCCTTTTTCTACGATCAGGTTATTGAAGCCGCTGCCGTCTGTGCCTACTGAAAACTTGTACTGTTCTTTAGAATCATCTTTTTCAACAATAGTGACTGCGGCACCGTCTCCAAAAATGGTTCTGTTGGATTTATCATTTTTATCCAAAAACTTGCTGTACGTTTCAGCAGTAACTAGTAGGATATTTTTTGCAACGCCAGAAGCTATAAGTCCTTGAGCCAGTGTTAACCCATAGACAAATCCGGAACATCCAAGATTGAAATCCAATGCGCCAATGTTCTTGGAAAGGCCTAATCTATCCTGCAAGATACAGGCAGTTGTCGGTAAAAAGTAATCGGGACTTTGGGTGCAGAATAAAATAAAATCTATTTTGCTTTTATCATAGGTTTTGAAAAGCTTCTCACAGGCCTGAAATGCCAAATCCAGAGCTGTCTCATCATCATCAGCAATATGTCTGGACTCTACACCGATTTTTGCTTTGATCTTCTCGGCGCTCCATTCCGGAAACTCCTTCGAGATATCTTCATTCGTTAATATATTATTGGGCAAATAATACTCTATTGCTGCAATATTAATCATTATACTCTTTCCTAAATTTTTGCAAAGATAAGAAACTCTTATTCCATATAGGTCAAAATACAAATATATTATACCTAGAATAATATTATGAAGCTGCCGGTCAACTGTAAAAAAAAGTCTAAATAAATCGTCTGAATTTTATCAATTCATACATCATTGCAAAAGGAATGAGTAATACAATTAAATTTTTGTTTTCGGCACGTTGGATAATCTCTTTGTATGATTGCAGATTATACCGCGAATACCGGATGTAATTGAACTGGAATACAAGCCAAATTTTGAAATAGTTTTTTTTGAGATAGAGATTGTACTTCCGTATAATTTCGTGAAAGAAAAAGGAAAAACCGGCCATATATTTTTTACCCGGCCCTATGGATTTGGAAATGTTGTCGTGCGTATCGTGTTGAAAATAGATCCTCATAACCTTATTGATATACATAAAATTATATTGGTAACTCAGTTCAAACCAGAAAAGATTCTCAGGGATGTAAACATCAATCTCTGGATAGGCATATTGGATGGTTTTCAACAATTCCACTTTATGAAAACTGCTTTTTTCGCCCTTTACATTGTATTTGAAACGCATTTCAAAATCATTGGAAATCCAGTAGTTAAAAGGATATTCTGTTCCTATGAAATTCCCATTCTGATCTTCGCAATGGTACACCAATCCACAGATGTTATCCTGCGTAGCGGCGTCCAGACTATTCCAATCTTCGACGAATGTAGACAAGCAATCATCCTTCAAACCATCGTCGTGACCTGTAAGGTATAAGAATTTTCCATTAGCATTATGGATGCCGGTTTCAATATTTTTTGTAACCATCTGATTGGTTTCGTTCTGGATGATTCTAATAGGAAACGAGGCGCTTTTTTGTAGTTCTTTTAACAAACCAACCGTATTGTCTGTGGAACAATCGTCTACAATTAACCATTCGAAATTCTTATAAGCCTGCTTCTCTAACGTTGAAAAAACATAAGGAAGGAAATTCTCGGCATTATAAGTCGGTGAGAAAATTGTGATCAAAGGATTTTCCATAAAACAGGCGTATTAAAAATACTGTATTGTGTAATTTTAAGAAATAGGGTAATTGAGTTCTCTAGCGAGCAAATCTAATAAATAAGTCTTCGATCTGCTTATTGATGATGGCATTGTCAAATTTTGATTCGATGCTTTTATTATTATCAGTAATCTTATTAATAAAATCCTGATCCTGAATAAATCTTTTCATGGCCTCTGCCATCGCTTCTGCCGAGTACTCTATCAGTAAACCATTCTCATTATGTGTCATCATTTCCGAAATTCCGCCCACATCTGTACTGATGATGGGTTTTCCTAAGATCAAAACTTCACCTATTGTGAGAGGGTAGGACTCTGAGTCAGAGGATAATATATAAAAGTCTGATGCTTTGATGTAAGGGTAGGGATTGGCCTTGGCTCCGTAGAACAGGAAAGTATCTTCTACGTTAAGTTCTTTTGCCTGGTTTTTCAAGTTCTGGTTTTCCTCGCCATCACCAATAATCGCAACGGAATGCTGCACACCCTCATCCAACAGCATCCGATGTGCCCGCATCAGCGTATGATAACCTTTCCTTTTGTTTAATCGTCCAATTGACAAAAAAACTGGTCTCTTGTCAAAATCAACTTCGAATTCCTTTGATTTATCCCGGGTTGCAGAGATGTCAATCGGATTATAAATAACCTGGCTATTGGGATATGAGATATTGTATTGATCGGCAATAACCCGTTGGGTCTGCTTGGAGCCAAATACTACCCAATCAAATTTTTTAAGCTTATTGAGTAATAATAGATTGTTGTTATGGTCTTTACCATCTCTGATATCGGTGTGGAACCACGCGATTTTTTTGGTTTTTTGGTCATAGTTCAGTACATCATCAAAGCTTGTATAAGTAGGAGAAACGATAATGTCGAAATTTTGTTTCAAATAGAATTTCCGAATCAGGAAAGGGAATTTGGACAGTAGTCTGAGTTTTAGATTTCTAATTACCAACTGGACTAGAAACAACAGCTTGAATCTGGAGAAATCCTCTTTGCCTCTTGTAAGATACTTGAGCTTGATGTCTTTGGGGATCTGATTCCTCATTCCGCCCTGATAGAGCTTTAGCAATAATGTAACTTCAAAGATATTTTTGTCAATATTCTTTAATTGATTGATGACAACTTTTTCTACACCACCAAACTCCATAGAACGGTGTATGAATAACACTTTTATTTTCTGATTCATCGGGTGTTTCCAAAAAAATAATTCTAAAAAACAAATATAAGCATTGTTTGACCAATTCTTTTGTATTTTTGCATTTCAAAACATAATTGTATGAGTAAGGTCTCCGAAATTGCATCTACTTTTTTTGCCTATCTGAAACGTCCTGATCTGTATCCTGAACTGAGACGTAAAATATGGAAAAACATCTTCAACCGTTCATCCGGATTGCGAGGCAAGGAAGAAGCCGAACAATGGTGCAAAAGCATTGCAATTTCTGAGAAGCACTTCATTGAAAAAGTTCTGAATACGACCTTTATTCCTTTCGAAAAATTATTCCCCCAGGAGTTTGCAGGGGCATTACAAGCTCAGGCGAAAGCGCCGGTGAAAATGGGTGGCGCAGGTTCTTTAAGTGTGATCTATTACATTAACGAATATGCAAATGCTCAAAAATCTATAGAAACCGGTGTTGCTTACGGATGGTCTTCTTTTGCCGCTCTGGCATCATTGGTTCACAGAAACGGAATGCTGTACAGCTCGGATATGCCTTATATCCTGCAAAATCAAAGCGAGGATTTTGTAGGCTGTGTGATCCCGGAAAAGTACAGAAGCAACTGGGATCTCTACCGCTTTGCAGATAAGGAATCTCTTCCCAAGATTTTTGAAAAAGCAAGTTCTTTTGATGTTGTGCATTATGATAGTGATAAAACCTATGATGGAAGGATGTGGGCATACAAATTATTGTGGAGTAAGCTAAGGAAGGGAGGTGTTTTTATGAGTGATGATGTGGGTGATAATGCCGCTTTCAAAGATTATTGTGAACAAAATAATCATCAGCCTCATATCATAGAATTCGATGGCAAATTTGCCGGAGTTATTATAAAAGAATAAAAAAACGCTTCAATTTTGAAGCGTTTTTTAATTGGTATTACAGCCCATATCTTCATATTGTTTCCGGAACTTGGTAACCCATTTTTCAAATTCCACAATATTGATTTTTTCTGACACAAAGCTCTTAAGATAATCCATAGAAAAGTCTTTCGGAAAATTCTCCATAGCATCCAATTTGTCATTGAACCAAGCTTCATTAATCAAATGATTGAATAGATTAACATCGAAATCAAAACCATATTCGTGGTAAGAATTGGTGGCAGAAGACTGAAACGTTGTTTTCAGGGATTCTTTTTTCAGCCTGGAAATAAAATTGGGGTTTTGCTGATGTTTTTTATAGTAAACAGAAGCATTGATCAATTGTTTTTTCTCATCAACCCTACCGTCCATATCTTTCCATATTTCCAGCCAATAATTTTTTTTGAAAAATCCCATCAGTATCGAGTTCAAAGACCAATATTTCAGTGCGGTCAAATTATCTACAATTTTTAATTTGTACAGTAGCGTAAAGAATTTGTATCGATTATGAAAAAAAGCCGTCATCAGTGTTCTGTTCAGCAACAATAAATCTTTTGGTTTCGCAGATTCTATCTCATTTGATACCGAATTAAGAATCAAATCTTTTCGTTCGTTTTCATTTCCCAGCCATCCCAGTTTTAGAAGATGGATGTCAAATTGACGGGCTTGCTGTTGCAGCTCATCAACATTGACAGGATTTGTAAACCAAACATCATCTTCTGTTACAATAACATAATCCGAAGCGTTGCTCACACTGTTATACCAAAAGTGGGTTGGGATCTCAAAACCGTCAATTGCTTTGCCAGAAATTAAATTTTCCTCTATAGCTTTGATCTTTTTGGGATAATTGTCTGAGAGAAGGATTTGAACAGCAGGATGTTTTTGACGAATCTTATCCAAATATTTTTTCGGAGTTCCATCATCCAAAACTTTTATGTTAAAATCACCGGAAACCAATCTTTCGATAGATGACAGGCATCTGTCAAGGTAAAAAGGACGATTGAAAGACTTAATAATTATATCCATTACTGCAGTTTTCTTTGAATCTTTTTTAGAAATGTATTCTGCTTTTTTAAAATAAATTCTGGAAGATTGGTTACATCGTTGATGTTTTTTCCATACAAAAATTGGATATTTCTTCTCTTTGCAGTGTCTAGAATGACCCGCTGCCAATTTTCATTGAGTTTGATTTTTTTTGATGAGTCCTGAGAAACTCCGTTTGAATGCAATCTATAATAGTATAGCGGCTGGTTGATGAACGTGAAACACCCCGTCTCATACAATTTTAAATATAAATCCTGATCTACAGCTGAAGTGAGATCCGGATTGATACCGGAAGTTATGTCATAAGCTGATTTTTTGAAAGTGAAAAAATGATTAGCTTCTAAAAATACATTGAAAAACTTGCTATCCCCATTTTTAACCGCTCGCGAATGAGGGAACAACTTTATTGGATTTAGATGATCGTCACATAGCAAAAATCTAGAATAGGTTACTACATTTTTTTCTGTATGATTATTTAAACTAATTTCTATTGCGTTTTCGGCCAGAGCGTCATCCGGATCAACAAATCCGCAGATTTTACCATTGGACATATCTATACATCTTCTTTTAGTATATCCAACGCCTTGGTTTTTTTCATTTTTATAAAGATAGAATCTAGCATCATCCCTTACCAAGGTTTCTATCTTTTCGAATGAACCATCAGTAGAACAATCATCTACCAAAATCACTTCAAAATCTTCGAAGGTTTGCTTCATAAGACTTTTATAACAATCCTTGAAATATTCAAAATTATTATAGTGGGCTATAAGAACCGAAAATTTTTTCATCATCTAATAATATGCTCAAAATTAACAAAATAATCTTAGATTTGTGCCTTAAATATTGCTATATGTGCGGAATTGCTGGGATTGTAAAGAAAAATATTTTTGAGGAAAATTCCTACAGAGATACTCTGAAAAAAATGACCGATTCTATAATCCACCGCGGTCCTGATGATGAAGGTCACGAGTTTTTTCAAAACTGCTTCTTAGGCTTCAGAAGATTAGCAATCGTCGACCTTTCAAGTGACGGACACCAGCCTATGTATTCTAACACAAAGAATGAATGTATTGTTTTCAACGGCGAAATCTATGGTTACCGCGATCTAAAGACAGAAATATCAGATTATCCTTTCAAAAGTAATACAGATACAGAAGTAATATTGTCTCTATACCAGAAAAGTGGTTTCGAACTTCCCCAACAACTGAATGGCATGTTTTCCTTAGCAATATGGGATGAAGCGAAGCAACAGCTATTTTGTGCTCGGGATCGATTTGGAGAGAAGCCTTTTTATTATGCTATTGGGAAAAATGGAGAATTTATTTTTGCTTCTGAAATCAAAGCCATTCTGGCTACCAATCTTATTGATGCTGAATTGAATGACGAAGCTATTTATCACTTTTTACGGCATATGTACGTCAATAGCCAGCAGAGTATTTATAAAAACATAAATGTCTTACCTCCGGCGCACCAATTGGTTTATAAAGATGGTGAAATTGAGATTTCTCAATATTGGAATTTTCCGAATGATGAATTACAGATCTCTGAGGAGGAAGCGATTAAAAACTTTAAAAAATTAGTTGAAAAATCTGTCGAGAAACAGTTGGTGGCAGATGTGAAAGTTGGAGCCTTCCTTAGCGGCGGATTGGATTCCGGAACATTAGTGGCACTCTCTGCGAACAAAAATCAAAATCTAACAACTCTTGGCTTTCAGTATCAAGGGGACTGGGACGAGATGCCTGATGCAAGAAGTATCGCCGGAAAATATAAGACTGATCACAAAGAGGTTGGTTTACAAAACTCTGAGATACCGCAAGTCCTGGTTGAGGTTCTGAAAAAAATGGACGAGCCTATCGCAGATACGGCGATATTGGCAACATATACCATTTGTAAAGAAGCAGCCAAGAATATGACTGTAGTAATTACCGGAAATGCCGGAGATGAATTATTTGGTGGTTATGGTTGGTATCAAAAAGAACAAGAGATTCTTGAGAAAGGAAGTGCAAACTCTGCTTTATTACCTCTGTATAAAATTGGGTCAACGGTTAGCGAGAAGCTAGGATTGGAAAAACAGAGACAATATTTCCTGGATAAGATATTTAGATCCAAATTTCCGGATATTGTTTCTTATCAGAAAGGAAAAGTTCATAATAACTTTTCTAATGAAGAAACATCTAAGTTACTCACAACTAATAAGAATTATGAACATCAATACTTCTTTAATTTAGATAAGAACAACCTGAACACTTGTCTGAAAATGGATCTTACGAATGTGATTCCGGGAGACTATCTGGTTAAAGATGACCGTATTGCAATGATGCATTCTATTGAATTAAGAACGCCTTTCCTAGATAAAAATTTAGTTGAGTTTTGCTCTGCGCTTCCAACAAAATATAAAGTTAATTCCAGTCAGACCAAAATTATTCTGAGAAAGGCATTTGGAGACCTATTAACATCAAACATTCTAAATAAGAAGAAACAGGGTTTTGGTGCTCCCATTGCTGATTGGTTAAAAATAACCGAAATGGAAGACTTGACAACAAAAATTTTAAAGAATTCTACTTCGAAAATCTTTAATAAATTGAATTTTGATGAGGTTCAGAAGCAATTAAATTATAACTATAAACACTGGTCGTTATTGGTACTTGGAATTTGGATGGAAGAACATTCATAAGTTGACAGCTTTGCGGATTGCTTTTTCTACCTCTTCGATATGTTTTCTCATAGAGAAATTCTCGGAAATAAATTTTTTGCCGTTTTGCCCAAATTCTTTTAAACGATCAGGGTTTTGTAGAAGTTCAATCATCTTATTTCCCATCTCTTCCCAATCATTTTCTTCTACGAGATAACCTGTCTTTCCGTCTATTACTGTATCAACAATGCCGCCATGTCTGGTAGAAACTATTGGAAGACCTGCGGCAGAGGCTTCTAATATTGCTACAGGTGTACCTTCTGCATCCCCTGTAGAAGTGGTTACTGAATGTTGAATAAAGATGGCACTCTTAGAAAGTAAATTAATCTGTTCTTCCGGCGTGACCCAACCCACGAATTCTACAGAGTTCTGGATATTCAGTTGATTAACGAGGTTTTTTGTGTCCTCAAAAAGTTCTCCCTCACCTGCAAAAAGTAGTTTAGCATTTGGACATTCTTTTAATACTTTATGGAAAGCTTTGATCGTTGACAATGGAGATTTCATCTCAGCAAATCTTCCTATTGCAACAAAATTTTGAGAAGAATAATCCGGATGTATTTCAAAAAACTCATCTCTGGCTCCAAGTGGAGAGAAAATGATTTGCTCTTCTTGAAAACCAATTTTTTTTAACCTGGGAACCATGTTCTTCGCAACAGGAACAACAATAGACTTATAAGCTGCAAGCTTTTTATAGCTTTCGTAGTTTTTTTTCAAAACTGCATCCTGGTGTATTTCATAGCCTAACACATTCGAAACGATTGGGATATTTAACTCCTCACAAGCTTCACGAATTGCTGACCCTGTGTTCATAAACTCAGCTAAGACACAATCAATTTTTTCTTTCTGTAATATTTTTTTAAATCTGTTTTTAATTAATTGACTAAGTTTTTCTTGATTTTTAAACGACAGTAAAGAATACCAATATCTAAGAATTTTTTGCTGTTTCTGAGATGTTCCCATATAAAAATAAGGAACAAAACCGCCGAAAAGTACTATTTTTGAAAAAGGTAGATATTCTATGTAATTTCTGCTAAAGGTTCCCATCGGCTTCAGTCTCCCGTTTGTTGCAATAGCAATTTTTATTTTTTCCATCGGTTAATTAATTTGGTTAAAATAGCTTTTGTCAGTAGATCAATATTTGAAATATTTAAAAGAGGAAATTGTGTAATAGTAAAAAAAGAATTTAGAAAACATTCTTTCAAAGAATGATAACGGATCCACTCGTCTACAAGGCTTGTAGAAATTTCTTTTTTCTGTTTAATGGTATAATCTATATTTTCAATAAAAAATTGATTCACCTTAATTTTCTCTAAGATTCTCAATTCTCTTTTTTCAAGAGTATTGTAATTTCTGGTAGATTGAGGAGAGTGTCTGAAAAAATTTTGTTTACTCGCTCGGAAATAAACATTGCCTTCTTCCAGGAGAATGTGAGAGTAAAAAAGCCAGTCTCCTGATGTTTTAAAATTTTGTATTTTCTGGATTGCTTTTATACCCAGATCTTTTTTAAAAATAACGGAACTAACATTAAGGATGAAATTTTTTTTAGATAAATAATTCTTAACATAAATAGATCCATCTATTTTATGATCATTATTCCACAGATTTTCATCAAGCTCTTGGGTGTATTTTTGGATAGTGTTATGAAAAGGTTCCTCGTTCTCTCCAATCAGGTTGGTATCACAATAATAAAGTGAAACATCTGTATTATCAGAAAGGATATTATTAGCAGTATCTAAAAAATCAGAACTGGAAAAATCATCGCTTTCAGCAATCCAAATATAATCATACTTTGCAAGTTCCACGCCTTTTTTCCATTGTGAAAAGGGGCTTCCTGAGTTTTTCTTGTTATAGAGTCTATGTGTTATTCTCTGGTCATTGTAAGAATCCAGTATAGATAGACTCTCATCAGTAGAACAATCATCCAGAATAATTATTTCAAAGTCAACAAAAGATTGATTCAATATAGAATCTATTCTTTTTTTCAAAAATCTCGCGTGATTATAATTAGGAATGATGATAGAGAACATTTAATAATCTTTTTTATAACCAGTTAATTCTCCTTGTTGGTTAAGTTTCCAGGAGGCAGAATTATCTGCGACTCCAAAATAATGACGTTGCTCATTATTATAATTATTAGGATCTATAAACCAGCCCATATGTTCACAAGTATAATTCCCTGCAAATCGTAATGCTTGATAATAGTTTACATTTTTAAAACGTTTAGGATAAAGAGGTTTATATAAAGCAAATGTAGTATCTATATCAGCGTTATATATTTCTGGTTTAATTTCATCTTTCCAATATTTTTCTTCCCAATGTATTACCTTGTCCTTGTTAGGATAAAAATCAGGGATATTCTGTAAGTTTAATGCAAAGCCAACCTTGGTAACTTTATTAAAGTTATTCCCTAATTCTGAAATAAAACTTTTTAGAAAATTTTCTGGTAATTTGGGATTGGGTAAAATGTCAGGATCAGTGATGATGTAATAGCCCTGGGTATATTTTTCTATCAATTCCGGAGAGTTAAAAAATACTCTATAACCTAGGTTGCTAGCTTGTCTCTCTAAAGTTACCTTATCCTTGATTGTTTCAAAATAGTCTAGCAAAGGTCCGTATGTTGAGCAATTATCTACAATAACTATGTTCGTAAAATTTCTATCTAAGAAAAAACTTACTAAATTTTTCAAATGTTCAAGCTGATTGAAGCTGATGATAATTATAGGAATCTCTTTAGGATTTTTTAATTGCCTGCGAACGGTTTTACTTGTTAATTGTAGGAAACGATAGTAAAAAAAATTGATTAGTTCATTAATTCTTTTTTTCATAAAAAATCAATTTAATGTATTATCAGCTCTTGCTTATTAATGATAATTGTGTTGTCAGGAACATCTTTATGAATTACACAGCCGGCCCCCAATATTACATTATCTCCTATCGTTACATCTTTTAGTATTACCACATTTGCACCAGTCCAAACATTGTTGCCTATTTTTACTTTACCAATATTAAAATCTGTTTTGGAAACCGAGAAAGGCTCTTTTGTGTATTGATGATTGTGGTCAAAGATTTTCATCCCTTCGCCTAAGATACAGTTTTCGCCAATTTCAATTTCTCCAAGACAAGAAATTGTTGCTCTTGTGATATAAGTATTTTTGCCAATACTCAATTTGGCATTTGGTTTTACAGTAATGAAATTATTTTGATTGATGATCACACTTTCTTCGATGTCAAATCTCGCATTTGGAGAAATATCTAAAACATTATCGGAACCAAGTTTGAAACTGGGATGAATTCGGCTGGATGGCGTAAAAAAAGAATCACGCTGTTTAGAAATTATGCAAAGTCTAACAAAGTTTTTTATTTTGATAAATAACAAGCCCAGGAGTGATTTCATTTTATTTTCAAATCATTTAATACAAAGATAGAGTTTTAAGGTTTATTTCAATATTTTTGTTTAAAATTAAAATACACCTGATGACTCCTCTTGTTACCATCGTAATACCTGTTTATAACGTTGAAAAATTTATCGAAAGATGTCTGCGGTCGGTTGTTAATCAAACCTACAAAAATATCGAATGTATCTTGGTCAATGATGTAACACCAGATGCGTCAATGGAGGTCGCAGAGGCATTTATTCAGAAAAATCCGGAGTTTAATTTTATTGTATTTGATCAGTCGACAAATCAGGGTCTGTCGATGGCGAGAAACGCAGGGATTGATCGGGCAAAAGGAAAATACATCTATTTTCTTGACAGCGATGATGAGATCACAAATTATGCAATTGATCATCTTGTAAAAATGGCAGAAGAAACCAATGCGGAAATGGTCCTGGGGCAAAGTGTCTGCATCAATGAAGAAGAAAACTGGAAACGAAATTATTTCCCGGTCAGTTCCAAAAAAGATATTCTTGAAGGGAATAAAGAAATCGTCCGGAATTTTGTAAAAGGCCAGTATCCTGTCATGGCTTGCGATAAGCTGGTTAGAATGGATTTTCTTATGAAACACAAATTATATTTTGTAAAAGATCTGTTTTCTCAGGATGTTCTGTGGAGTTTCCAGAGTATGTTGAAATTTGAGAAAATTGCTTTCCTTAGAGAAGATACTTATCTGTATTATTTCCATGGCGCATCGATTATTCATAACAGGGGAGAGAAGCATTTTGGCAACTGGATCACGATTGCGTCTTATATGGATAAAGCGTACAGTGAAGAGAAAGATTCCTATAAGAAGAAAATGATCCTTGAGTATCTGATCGATTTTAAGGCTTCAACGTTGCAGATGAATTGGAAAGGACAAAAAAATGAAGCACTCTGGAAAAAAAGTTACAAGGCTTACAATCAAATGAAATCGTTGAGTATAATTGACTATTTTTCCTCAGACTACTCTCTGAAAATAAAAAAGCAGGACTTATTTCACCGCCTGCCTTTGTTTATTGGATATCCATTTTTCCGATGGAGATTTGATCGTTAATTACAATCGCGTTATTCCATTTTCTTTTTCCAAAATCCCTTTCACATCATAGATAATGCCGTTTTCAGAAAGGAGATTTTTGATATTAAGACTTTCAAATTCTTTATGAGAAACTGCTAAAACTACAGCATCGTATTTTTTGAAAGGTGGTTTGGTTGAGGTTTCGAGACCGTATTCGTGTTTTACTTCTTCCGGATTGGCCCACGGATCATAGATGGAAACATTGATGCCGTAATCTTCTAAATTCTTAACAACATCTACGACCTTTGTGTTTCTAACGTCAGGACAATTTTCTTTGAATGTGAAACCTAAAACCAAAACATCCGAACCATTAACTTTTAGATCTTGTCTCAGCATTTGCTTCACAGTTTCGCTGGCAACATATTGTCCCATAGAATCATTCATCCTTCTTCCAGCCAAAATGATTTCCGGATGATAGCCGAATTCCTGAGCTTTCTGAGCGAGATAATAAGGATCGACGCCAATGCAGTGTCCGCCAACTAAACCTGGTTTGAACGGAAGAAAGTTCCATTTGGTTCCTGCAGCAGTTAACACATCGTGCGTGTCAATTCCCATCAGGTTGAAAATCTTTGCCAATTCATTAACAAAGGCAATATTAATATCTCTCTGAGAATTTTCTATCACTTTTGCCGCTTCTGCAACCTTGATGGTTGGAGCCAAATGCGTTCCTGCGATGATAACCGATTTGTAAAGATCATCAACTATTTTTCCGATTTCCGGAGTAGAGCCGGCCGTTACTTTCAGGATTTTTTCAACTGTATGTAGCTTATCGCCTGGATTGATTCTTTCCGGTGAATAACCGGCAAAGAAATCCACATTGAATTTCAAACCCGAATTTTTTTCCAGCACAGGAATACATTCTTCTTCTGTAACACCGGGGTAAACAGTCGATTCATAGATGACAATGTCTCCTTTTTTAAGAACTTTGGCAACTGTTTCACTTGCTTTATAAAGCGGGGTAAGATCCGGACGATTGTTTTTATCGACAGGTGTCGGAACGGTTACAATATAAATATTAGAATCTGCAATATCTTCCAATTGATTGGAACAGAATAATCCTGTTGCTCCAAAATCTGGATTGTTTGCAACCAAAGCAGATTTTAACAAATCGTCTTCAACTTCCAAAGTATCATCTTTTCCTGCATTGAGATCTGCAATTCTTTTTTCATTAATATCAAATCCTACGACTGGATATTTTGTAGAGAATAATCTTGCTAATGGCAAACCGACATAACCAAGACCTATTATTGTAATTTTATGATTCATTGTTTATTTAAGATTATTCCAATACCATTTTACAGCTTCTTTCAAACCTTCTTTCATAGAGTGTTTTGGCTGATATTTCAATAAGTTTTTTGCTTTGTCGATACTCGCAAGAGAATGCGGGACGTCGCCTTTTCTATAATCGCCGTAGATCACTTCTATATCTGCAATTTTAGGATCAAAATCGGATAAATATTCTTTCAGATTGCTTACGAGATCATTAAGGGTTGTTCTTTCTCCGAAAGCCGTATTGTAAACCTGATTTAAGGATTCTGAGTTGTCAGACGTTATTGCCAAGAGATTCATAAGGATGACATTATCGATATAAGTGAAATCTCTGGAATATTCTCCGCCACCATTGATTACGGGAGATTCGTGATTCATCAATTGCATCACGAATTTAGGAATTACCGCTGCATAAGCACCATTCGGATTCTGCTTTCTTCCAAAAACGTTGAAATATCTCAAACCAATGGTATCAAAGTCATAAGTTCTTTTGAAAACATCAGCATATAACTCGTTGACATATTTTGTAATCGCATAAGGTGATAATGGTTTCCCGATCACATCCTCAACCTTTGGAAGACTTTCGGAATCGCCATAAGTTGATGAACTTGCGGCATATACAAATCTTTTTACGCTGGCATCCCTGGCAGCTACTAACATATTCAGAAACCCACCTACATTCACATCGTTGCTTGTAATCGGATCATTGATTGACCTTGGAACAGAGCCAAGCGCCGCTTCGTGTAAAACAAAATCCTGGTTTTCACAAGCTTTTTTACAATCTTCCAAATTGCGGATATCACCTTCAATTAATTTGAAATTTGGGTGATTTTTGATTGCTTCCAGATTTTCTCTGAAGCCTGTGGAAAAATTATCCAGACAAGTCACATTTGCGCCGAGTTTTATAAGTTCTTCACAAAGATTGGAACCGATAAAACCGGCTCCACCAGTGACTAAGATATTTTTATTATTAAGTTTTTCTTTGAAATCGTTCATAGTTTAAGAGTAATATTTCTCTAATATTCGGCAAAGATATGATTCTTTGTTATTAAGATTGTTAATTCTAAAATAATCTTCAACATCCGGGATATTAATATCATAGCCGGAACCACTTTTAATAAGATTAAGATTGATCCTGGTATTGTAAAAACGTTCAATGATTTCCAGTATTTCGATAATACTATAATTCTGAACATAAGCCACATTCACTATTTTATTGAACTCTGATTTTTCTATTAATTGGAAAGTGATGTTTCTTATATCATCAGCATCTATGAGATTCCTGGTTGCTTTTGTATGAACGTTAATGGTTTCGCTGTTCTTAATGGAACGGATAAGATAATTCATCAACAAATTAGGATTACCACCTTTTCCAACAGCATTGCTAACTCTTAAAATCAGATATTTCTGACAAGAGTTTTTTATCAGTTGTTCCATTTTCAGTTTATGAAGAACGTAATCGCTGCCTGTTTTGGATGAATCATAAACGCTGCAAGTAGAAAAATACACGAATAATTGACCCGGATTTTCGGATATTGTTTTTTTTACAAGATCTTCTTCTCTCAAAAATTCGGAAATTCTGGTTTCCAGGGAATTAGAAACTCCAGATGCGAAGAAAATGGTATCTTTCCATTCACTTTCGTGGAATAATGATGCTATAAGACCTTTTCCGACTATCATATTAATAGTGTTTTTACAATTCTTTCAGAGGCTTTTCCGTCACCAAACGGATTATTTTTATTTTCAAAAATATAAGCCTTGGGATCATTCCAAATTTGTCTGAATGTGGATTTTATTTTATTCGGATCACTGCCAACCAAGATACCACAGTTACAATCCAAAACTTCCGGTCTTTCTGTTTCTTCACGGAGAATCAAGACTCTTTTCCGAAGGCTGGGAGCTTCTTCCTGAATCCCGCCGGAATCTGAAATGATAAGTTTTGCAACAGCCATTCTTTTAATCGTTTCTACATACGCCAATGGCTCTAGAAAGATTAGATTTTCAGGTTTTTCTGAGTTGAAAGTGTCGAGAATAATTTTTCTTGTATTTGGGTTTGGATGAAGTGCCCATTCAAAAATAATGTCAGGATTTTCATTTGCCAGCTCCATAATAGACCGGGATATTTGCTGTAAAGGCTGGCCTATGTTCTCACGACGATGTGCTGTAATAAAAACCTTGTTTTGATACTCTATCTCAATGTTTTCCTTATCAAGAATCAGTTGTATCATATCTACAATCGTATTTCCCGTTAAAAGAATTTTTTCGGCAGCGATGCCGTCTTTTATAAGATTAGTTTTTGAAAGTTCGGTCGGCGCAAAGTTAATATCCGTACCTAATGAAACGACTCTTCTGTTATACTCTTCTGGAAAAGGGAGTTTGATATCCGAGGTTCTTAGGCCTGCCTCAATATGATAGAATTTTTTCTGTTCCATGAAAGAGACAATAGAAGAAGCTAAAACCGTAAATGTGTCTCCTTGAGCAACAATCTTATTAATGCTTTCCTTATGAACAAGATCTGATATGCTATTAATAAGTTTTGCAACCAAATTAGAATTTGTAAAATCTAAAGATTGTACGGCAAGTCTTGCATCAGGAATGATACCAAAACTTTCTTCCATCTTGGTAAGAAGATCATCGTGTTGACCGGTATTCACCAAAAAAACATCTTTTTTCTGCTGACGAAATTGGTTAACAACAGGGAAAATTTTCAAAAACTCTGGCCTGGTTCCGTAGATGATGGCAATTTTATCATTCATAACAGTGTTTTTTAAGGTTTGATTCTTCTCAAGATATGTTTGATCAACATTTTTAAAGGAAATTGATTCAACATCTCATCAGCTGAAATGATATGCATATTGTTCACAGCATTATGGATTTCTTTTTTTCCTTCTCTTATGTCAGCCAAATTTTTCATTGAATGATAAGCATGCACATAATCTTTAAATGGGTTTGGAGTATCTCTCTCATGCCACGTTCCTACAAAATGATGACTAGCATAATTCTTAGGCAAATCTAAACAAAAATATGTTGAGGGATAGATAACAATGCCGTCTGCTAACTCCTGATACTCGTCTTTTTCAGGGTCGGCTTGGTAATGTTTTGTAAGCAAGTCCGAAACAAATACAGTATTGGTGGTTAAATCAAAATCATTTTTTTGATGATAAAAATCCAAAACCATTTTTGGCCAGGGATGATTTTGTTCTGTCGCCCAAAGTGCAGTAAATGGAGAACCTTTGATTTCGAACCCGGAAAAGGCACGATGAACTAGAAATTCATCCAATGGAAGTTTCACTTCTACATCAATGTCCATATAGATGCCGCCCTGCTCAAATAGAGCTAATGCTCTGGCGTAATCTGATACAAAAGCCCACTTCTTCTTTTCTGCAGCAAGACGAACATATTCGCAACAATTGATATCGAAGTTGGATTCATTCCATTCTATGATCTCATAATCCGGAAGATTCTTTTTCCAAGAATCGAGACAGATGTAGAAAGATTCCGGTTTTGGATTGCCTCCGAACCAGCAGTAGTGTATTTTTTTTGGGATCATGTATTCTTAGTATTTATCAGTCCTTTGAAAAAATTTTTAGCGAATAGAGCCACAGATCCTGTATCCCTCAATTGTTGAAGCAATAGTTGTCTGTAGTAGGAATCGAAAACATTTAATCTTTTGTTCTTTAACTCACTGTTAATTCTTTGCCTCATTGATATATTTAACAAATTTTTATAACCTACAGAGTTGTTTTTCTCTATGAGATCTTTGTATACATCGTAAGTGAACTTAATTTTTTTTCTTTCGTCCTGAGATAAAAAAACATTGTTGCCATGAACTCGGTAAACAGCATCATTATCTTTTGTATATATGGCAGCGCCGTGATCAAGGATATGATGTTTGATATGGGTGTCGCAGTAAAATTGATACTTCGTTCTAAGACTGAGATCCAATGCATTTGATCGGAAAACAATTGTCATTGTCTGGATGCGGATAAATTTTTCAAAATCTGCCTGTGTAAATTTGAATGAATCTTTACCCTGAAAAAAATCCTTTCTAAAAAAGGGACAATCCGAGGTAGAGCCGTCATTGTATAATTCTTTGTAACGGTGACAAGCCATTACAATATCGTCATTGGACTCCAATAAGTCTATTTGTTTCTGAAGTTTATCCTCATTTGACCAAAAGTCATCACCTTCACACAGCGCTATATACTTAGCGCCGGAATCTTGACACCTTTGTAATGTGTAAATGAAATTGGGCATCCATCCAAGATTGTTTTTTTGTTTGATGAAAGTTACATTTCTTTTTTTCGGATGGTTTTCCAAATAATTGTCTACAACCTGTTGCGTACTGTCTGTTGAAGCGTCATCTGATAAAAAAACATGATAATCAAAATTTGTTTTTTGATTAAGTACGCTTGATAATGCTTCTACTATATAATCCTGCTGATTATAAGAAATCATAAAAACCGCGACCAGAGGATTATTATTCATCTTTAGTTTCCGAATGTTTTATAAAATAGGATTATTAGTTAATATGTTTTTCAAAGATATAATTAAAAATTTGAGTCTTGCTTAAGGCGTATTTTACATTTTTGTTTTTTGGATATACTTGGGCTAATTTTTTTATTTTTTTTAAAAAACCGAGCTGTTCCGTGTATCTGAAATGAGATATCATGTAGCTGTCAATTTTACTTAGCATTCTTTCGTTTTCTGTACTGTAAAAAACATCTTCCGTAAAATTACTGATGCGATGTTGTTTGGAATCTGCTTTTTGGTAGATTTTTTTTAATAAATCTTTCCAGGCATTTTCAGAATATAATTTTTCTACAAGACCATACTGTTTTTCAGCAATTTCTTTACGGGTATTGAAATTTTCTACCAAATCGCTGACCAGGTCTCTCCATTCTTGTTTGTTTTTTGGATAAATGATTCCGTGACTTTTATCGTCATTGAAAAGCTTAAGAGAACTCAAAGGATTATAATGCAAGACAAATGGAATTTTTTTCTGAGCGGCCTGGAGTAATGCGGTGAACGAAGGTAAAGGAAATCCTTCTAGAAATATATCCATTTGATTTTCAATCTTATTTAATTCCTCAGGATTTAAAACGCCAAGATAATTGATATTAGGATGCTGATATTGTTTTGCAAAAACGGAGGTTTTATCAACGCCAACAATATTTATTTTAACATTGGAATGCTTTTGTGCAATAGTAAGTATCTCTTCATAAAAATTATAATTTTCATTTGGAGTATATTTATACAAACTCCCTGTACTTATAATATTAATTTGATCATTATGACCGTCGTTCTGATAATTTTTTATGAAATCAGGAGACTTTAGTGGGATTGGTAAAACAGATTGGTCAGATATATTTCTCCTTTGCTTATCAAGATCAATATTTGATTCTCTTATTTGAATCAAAATATCAGTAATTATGGTTCCTAACCAAAAAGTATGGTCAGCATGATTGAGGAGTAGAACAGGCGTTTTTATATTTTCATCTGACAGTGCTAAAACCGGAATAACCTCATTGGGATTGGTGTGCAAAACGATGTAATCATAATCACCATTAGCAATATATTGTTTCAACTCTTCAGCCTTTTGTAATTTGGGCTGGTGTTTTAAGCTAATCAATTTTGCTGCATTTTTCTCATTATAAGAAAAAGCAATATTTTCTGCATCCCTTAGATCTTGAGCAGTTGTTATAACTGTATGTTTATTGTCAGAATCTAATCTTATCCAATTGAATAAAAGCGCAGAGTGACCACCTACTTTTTTTATTTCGGTACAGATGTGTAATACATTTTTTTCTTTAGGATCGGCTTTGGGTAATTTTTTCTCGAATGGTTTCAATGTCTTACCAATCTCAACGAGGATTTTCTCCAAAGAATGCAGCTTATAAAATCCACTAAAATTTAGCCAGGCAAAAACAGCTGTTAACTCAATATAATTTATACAATCTTCGTATAAACCTTCTTCATATAATTCTTGAGCTGTTTTAATCCTTGTTTTAAGATATCTTCTATTGTTCTCTAGAATAGACATTATTCTTTAGAATTTATTTAATACATCAATTACTTTTGAGATTTCATCAGTGCTCATGACAGGACTGATGGGTAAGCTCAGAACTTCTTCATGTATTTTTTCTGTAATAGGGAAAGACAAATTATTCCACTCTTGATAAGCCTTTTGTTGATGTGGAGGGATTGGGTAGTGTATCAAACTTTGGATCCCGTTATTGGTAAGATATTCTTGTAAAGATGTCCTTTCCGAAGTTCTGATTACAAAGACATGCCAGACATGTTCTTTATCATTTTCAGGATTTTCCGGAAGTATTATTTTCGAATTTTTTATTTCAGAAATATACTGTTCTGCAATTCTTCTACGCTGTAAGTTTTCTGCATCAATATATTTTAATTTTATATCTAAAACAGCAGCTTGGATCTCATCTAATCTGGAATTAAGACCTTTGTAGATATTCACATATTTTTCATTAGATCCATAATTGGCAAGGGCGCGGATGGTTTTTGCTAATTCATCATCATTGGTTGTAACAGCACCTGCATCACCAAGAGCGCCAAGATTCTTACCGGGATAAAAACTAAATCCAGCAGCATCTCCAAGGTTTCCGGTTTTGATCCCATTCCATTCTGCACCAATAGCTTGAGCATTATCTTCGATGATTTTAAGATTATGCTTGGTTGCAAGGCTCTTTAATGCTTCAGAAAAAACAACCCGGCCTTGTAAGTGTACAATAAAAATGGCTTTGGTTTTTGGAGTGATTTTTTCTTCGATTTTAAAAATATCGATATTATAAGTATTAATATCTGGTTCAACCAAAACTGGAGTTAAACCATTGTCCGATAATGCAAGGATAGATGCGATATATGTATTAGCTGGAACGATAACTTCATCTCCGGGTTTCATAAAACCTAATTCTATGTAAGCTTTGAAGATTAGACGCAGGGCATCCAAGCCATTAGCCACACCTATAGCTTCTTTGGTCCCAATATATTGAGATAAATTAGCTTCAAAATTTTTAACTTCAGTACCCAAAAGATACCACCCTGAGCGGAATACTTCTATTAACTTATGCTCAATTTCTTCTTGGTGAAGTAAGTTTACTTTTTGTAGATCTAAGAATTTAATCATTTGTGTATGATATTTTTCCGTTATTTATTGTTCCTTTTTGTTTTGCAGGGTTTCCAAACCAAACCGTATCACTTGGGATGTCTTTCGTCACAACACTTCCGGCACCTACAAGAGCATTTTCACCAATGGTTATTCCTGCCAATATTGTAGCGTTAGCGCCAATGGAAGCCCCTTTTTTAACCGTTGTTTTCAGAAGTTCAAACTCCGTATTTTTGGATTTAGGGTAAAGGTCGTTTGTAAAAGTAACATTAGGTCCAATAAAAACATTGTCTTCTATTGTGACGCCATCCCAAACCTGAACGCCGGGCTTTATAGTAACATTATCTCCAATGACAACATCATTTTCTATAAGAACCTGACAATTGATATTACAGTTTTTTCCAATTTTTGCATTTTTTAGAATTACGCAAAATTGCCAAATCATAGTATCTTCTCCAATTGATTCAGATTGAACATCTGCTAAAGGGTGGATCTTAATCATAATTCAATATAATATTAGCAATAAGAATAATGTTAGCTATTACCAAGCCTTAAAATCTTCATAGTTCCTGAAATAATCTGTCTCACTATATTCTTCAGAAGCTAAGCATAATAGTACAGCATTGTGAGAAAACTTGATATCTCTCCAAATCAGCTTTGGTATATAAAGTCCCTTGGATGGCTCATCCAAGATAAAAGTTGCTTTTTTTCCTTCTTTGTCTTCTGTCGTAAATTCTATTGTTCCTGAAACAGCAAAAATGATCTGTTGTAGTTCTTTATGAGCATGTCCACCTCTCGTCACGTCTTGTGGAGTATAATAGGTCCAGTAGACACGCTTAACTTCGAATGGCATATTTTGCGGATACTCTGCTACGGTTATGAAGCCAAGTTGTGAGGATCCGATTTTATCGAATTTAATGATATGAGGTTCTTTTAACATTTCAAGATATTTTATAATCAAAATTGGGTCTTATAACACCGGGTAAAACTTTCATATTTTTACCGATTTTTATATTTTCTACCTCGAAACCGACAATCTCATTCGCTATAAATAAAGCAGTTCTTTGGTTTTCCCCAAAAATAAGTTTGAAATAATAATTTCCTGCGTTTAAAAGATTCTGAGGTAATTCGAACTCTACAGTATATTCTTTTCTTTTCGAATCATTATTAGTAGAAATCAATGCGCCTGTATGGAACACCACATTTTCTTCATAGGTTCTTAATTCAAATGTTGCATCAAGATTGATGTTTTCTTTATAATTAAAAAAACGAAGTTTGACACGAGCGCCAGATTCTATATCTAAAAATTTTCCACTTGCTGGTACAACTGTGAATTCTAGGATTTTAATATTTTCATTACCAATGGCTTCCTCTGGGTTACCATTGTCAATATAAGAGCTTCTTTTTTCGTTGTTTTTCTGATATTCTGCAACTGTATTAGACACACTTCCTGTATATAATAATTGTCCCTGATTTAATAAAATACCATTATTGCATAATTCTTTAACAGCTGTCATATTATGACTTACAAACAGAACTGTTCTTCCTTCTCCTTTACTCACATCACCCATCTTTCCGAGGCATTTTTTTTGGAACTCGGCATCACCAACCGCCAGGACCTCATCAACAATCAATATTTCCGATTCAAGATGAGCAGCAACTGCAAAAGCTAATCGGACGTACATCCCTGACGAATAGCGTTTTACAGGAGTGTCTATATATCTTTCTACTCCGGAGAAATCAACAATTTCATCAAATTTTCTTACGATTTCTTTTCGGGTCATTCCTAAGATTGCGCCATTAAGGAAAACATTTTCTCTGCCCGTCATTTCCGGATGGAAACCCGTTCCGACCTCTAATAATGATGCGATTCTACCACTGGTTAATATTCTTCCGGTCGTTGGTTTTGTAACTTTACTTAATAATTTTAATAAAGTTGATTTTCCTGCGCCATTTCGTCCAATAATGCCTACCGCATCACCTTGCTCTATTTCAAAATTAATGTCGCGCAGAGACCAAACATAATCACTTTCTCCTTTCTGAGTTCTGTCGTTTGATTCTCCAATTTTTAAATAAGGATCTTCTTTACCCCGGATTTGGTGCCAAAAACGATTAAGATCATGGGAGAGCGAACCTGTTCCAACTTGCCCCAGACGGTATTGTTTTGATATATTTTCAGCTTTTAATGCTAATGCCATTTTTTAATTTTAAAATTAAACAGTATCCATAAAGCCTTTTTCAACCTTATTGAAAATAACAGTACCTATTGCGAGTATTAAGAAAATAAGAATAGTGCTTATCATCAACATTGTAGCATTAAAATCTCCAACACCTAACCAGGCATATTTGAAACATTCGAAAATACCTGTCAGCGGATTATAAAATGCGATAGTTTTGAAAATTCCCCTTAAGCTGGAAGCCGGATATATAACTGGAGTGGCATACATATACAAGCTGATACCAAAGGTTAGCAGCATTTGTAAATCACGATATTTGGTTGTTAATGAAGAAAATATCATTCCCATTCCCAAAGCAAAAACCGCCATTAATATAATTAAAAAAGGAGTGGCAAGAATCCACCAGTTAGGCTGTACTTCTCCTTTGAATAGATAATAAAAAAATACAACCAGAAAAAGTCCCATCTGTACGCCGAATCTCATCAAATTGGAAAGTACAATGGATATAGGCATAATCAATCTAGGGAAATAAACTTTGCCAAATATTCCTGCATTAGTTGTGAAAACATTGGATGTTGAAGTAAGACAAGATGAAAAATAATTCCATAATGTAATTCCGGCAAGATAAAAAAGGATTTTTGGAGCACCATCCGTAGATAGTTTTGCAATATTTCCAAAAACAACCAGATAAACAACGGTTGTAAAAATTGGATTGATAAAAAACCAAACAGGGCCTAAAATTGTTTGCTTAAAGCTGGAAACAAAATCACGCTTTACAAACATATAAGCCAGGTCTTTGTAACGCCAAACTTCCTTAAGATTAAGATCAAAAAGAGAATGATTAGACTCAATTGTTTCTGTCCACTGCTGATTATGAGAATCACTCATTTGTGCTTGTGTTTAATTATTTTATAAGGTTTTTCAGATATTCACCATAGCCGCTTTTACCATATTTTGTTGCTGTTTCCAGAAGTTTTTCTTCATTAATGAATTTGTTTCTGAAGGCAATTTCTTCTATACACCCGATTTTGAAACCTTGTCTTTTTTCGATAACACTTACAAATTCTGAAGCGTCCTGAAGAGAATCGAAAGTTCCTGTGTCTAGCCAAGCAGTACCTCTGTCCAAAACACCAACTTCAAGCTTGCCTTTACTTAAGTAAACATTGTTCACATCGGTAATTTCCAACTCACCTCTTGGAGAGGGTTTTATATTTTTTGCAATTTCTACAACATCATTATCATAAAAATATAATCCAGGAACAGCATAATTTGATTTTGGCTTCAGAGGTTTTTCTTCAATAGAAAGTGCTTTGAAATCATCATCAAATTCTACAACACCGTATCTTTCGGGGTCAGAAACATGGTAGGCAAAAACAACACCGCCATCCGGATTGGTTTTGTTTTTTAATAAAGTTCCCATTTCGGAACCATAGAAAATATTATCACCCAAAACCAAAGCTGCCGCATCATTTCCTATGAACTTATCACCAAGAATAAAAGCTTGCGCCAAACCATCCGGACTTGGTTGTATTTTATATTGGATATTACAACCAATTTGAGAACCATCTCCCAAAAGTTTAATAAATCCCTCCTGATCGTGCGGAGTCGTTATGATTAAAATATCCTTAATTCCGGCTAACAATAATGTCGACAACGGATAGTAGATCATCGGTTTGTCATAAACAGGCATCAGTTGCTTGCTCACAGCAATCGTTAATGGATAAAGTCTGGTTCCGGAGCCTCCGGCAAGAATAATTCCTTTCATTTGGTATTAGTTTGTGTTTTTATGAATACTGACCTTCGTAATATTTTTGATAATCACCGGAAGTTACATTTTCCAGCCATTCTTTATTTTCCAGATACCAGTCGATTGTTTTTCCAAGACCTTCTTCAAAGGTTACAGATGGCTTCCAACCTAGATCTTTATTTAATTTTGAAGCATCAATAGCATATCTCTTATCATGTCCAGGTCTGTCTTTAACGTAAGTAATCAGTTTTTCTGAATAACCTTCTGGTTTACCTAGTTTTGCATCCAATTGTTTTATTAATTCCTTCACCAAATCAATATTCTGCCACTCGTTGAAACCTCCGATGTTGTAAGTTTCTCCGGTTTTAGACTCGTTGAAAATCTGATGAATTGCTTTGGCGTGATCAATTACGAATAACCAATCTCTTGTGTATTTTCCGTCACCATAGATTGGTAATGGTTTTTCGTTCAGAATATTAGAAATACAAAGCGGAATCAGTTTCTCAGGGAAATGGTTTGGTCCGTAATTGTTAGAACAATTAGACAAAATAAAAGGCATTCCGTAAGTGTTTCCATAAGCTCTTACCAAATGGTCAGAAGCTGCTTTTGAAGCTGAATATGGTGACTGTGGATCATAAGGCGTTGTTTCCAAAAAGAAACCAGTTTCGCCAAGACTTCCATAAACTTCGTCTGTAGAAACGTGATAGAATAAGTTTTTTCTCGGTTCATTCGGGAATCTTCCGTGCGTGTGATCTGGATTCAAAGTCCAGAATTCAATACAAAGATTGAGAAGATTGGCCGTTCCGTTGACATTCGTATTAATAAATGCGTTGGGATTAGTGATACTTCTGTCTACATGACTTTCAGCAGCTAAATGTACCACTGCATCGGGATTATATTTTTCGAAAACTTTTCTAAGCTCTTCTGGCTTTGTAATATCTGCTTTTTCGAAAACATAATTAGGTTCGTTTTCGATATCTTTCAGGTTTTCAAGATTCCCAGCATAGGTTAAAGCATCAAGATTGATGATTTTTGAATCTGGATTGTTCTTCACAAATTCTCTAACTACGTGAGAACCTATGAAACCGGCACCTCCGGTGATTATAATGTTTTTCATAAATGTTTTATAAAATAATTTTAAATTTAATCGTTTCCGAATAAATCTCTGGTATATACTTTTTCTTTTACATCCTCCAATTCTGGAGTATTTCGGTTGGATATGATAATGTCACATTCTTGTTTAAAAGCTTCCAAATCCCGAGATACCTTCGATCCAAAAAAAGAATCTTCTTTCAGAACAGGTTCATAAACAACTACTTCCACGCCTTTTGCTTTAATCCTTTTCATAATGCCTTGTATTGCTGATGCCCGGAAATTGTCTGATCCGGATTTCATTATTAATCGATAAACACCAACTTTCTTCGGTTTTTTCTCCAAAATAGAATCCGCAATAAAATCTTTTCTTGTGCGATTAGCATCCACAATAGCTTGAATAAGATTATTGGGAACCGAATTATAATTGGCCAGCAATTGTTTGGTGTCTTTTGGGAGACAATAGCCACCATATCCAAAAGATGGATTGTTATAATGAGAACCTATTCTTGGATCTAGTCCTACGCCTTCTATAATTTGACGGCTGTCCAATCCGTGTATTTGGGAATAACTATCCAATTCATTGAAGTAAGCTACACGCATTGCCAAATAGGTATTTGAAAATAATTTGATAGCTTCTGCCTCTGTTGCATTGGTAAAAAGAGTGGGTATATCTTTTTTTATAGCGCCTTCTTTCAAAAGATTTGCAAAAACTGTTGCCCGCTCACTTTGTTCTCCAATAATAATTCTCGAGGGATAAAGATTATCATAAAGTGCTTTTCCTTCCCTCAAAAACTCTGGAGAAAATATAATGTTGTTAAAGTCTAAATCTTTTTTCAGGTTTTCGGTGAACCCAACAGGAACAGTTGATTTTACAATAACAACTGCTTTTGGATTGTTTATTTTAACTTCCTTTATCACATTTTCAACACTATTCGTATTGAAGTAATTGGTTGAAGGGTCATAATCTGTTGGTGTGGCAACTATAATAAAATCCGCATTTTTATAAGCCTCTTCTTTATCAAGGCTTGCTTTTAGATTGAGACTTTTTGTTTTTAGGAATTCTGTAATTTCAGGGTCATCAATTGGAGATTGCTTATTGTTGAGCATTTCAACTTTTTCCGGAATAATGTCCAGGGCAATTACATTATGATGTTGCGCTAACAAAACAGCATTAGACAGTCCAACATATCCGGTTCCAACAATTGTAATATTCACAAAGAATAATTTTTAAAATTCAGGCAAAAATAAGAAAAAATTACTTGCAGTATATATAATTGAAATAATTGGTTTCTTGTATATTAAAGAAAAAATAATTATATTTGCAAAAGATTTACGGGAAAAATGGGAAGGCTTTCGCAAGAATGCCTTTTTTCGTAGATATAATTAGGAGGTGATAATTATGGATTTTAAATCGGAAATACATCGTTTGCTTAACGAGTTTCTTTTAACAAGACCAGATCTTTTTTTAGTAGATCTTAAAATTTCTGCTTCTTCGGATATCACAGTGATTTTGGATGGTGACAATGGTGTTACGCTTCAGGATTGTTTAGATGCAAGCAGGGCGATTGAATTCAATATGGATCGTGAGATTCACGACTTTAGCCTTCAGGTGATGTCTGCGGGATTGAGTGAGCCATTGGAATTTCCAAGACAATTCAGGAAAAATATTGGAAGATCAATTGATATATTGTTAAGCGATGATTCCAAAGTTGAAGGAGAGTTGGTGAATGTGGATGATGAGAAAATTGTAATCCGGTTAGAATACAGACGCCCAAAATTAATCGGGAAAGGAAAAGAAGATGTGGTTGAAGATAAAGAAATTCCTTATTCCGAAATCAAAAAAGCATTAGTAGTAATAAAATTTTAACAAATAGAGTGATTGAAGAATTGCTCATTATCATTGATATAAAAATATGGATAATTTAGCTTTAATAGAAGCCTTTGGTGATTTTAAAGAGATAAAAAATATCAGCAAAATAGATTTAATGGCTATTATCGAAGATTCTCTTAAGACTCTTCTTAGAAAAAGATATGATTCTGATGACCATTTTGATGTGATTGTGAATCCTGATAAAGGAGATTTTCAGATCTTTTTGAACAAAGTCATTGTTGAGGATGAGATGTCTGAGGATGATGACCTGGAAATCGAGATTTCTGAAGTTAGAAAAATTGACCCGACTTTTGAAGTAGGTGAAGAATATACGCAAGAGATTCCTGTATCCAAATTAGGAAGAAGAAATATCTTAACACTTAAGCAGATCTTGGCTACAAAAATCCAGGAGCATTTTAATGCAGCATTGTACGATCAGTTCCGTGATAAGATCGGAGAATTGGTCGTTGGAGAAGTTCACCACATCCGTCACAAACATGTTATTTTGCTGGATGATGAAGGCAATGAATTCATCCTTCCAAAAGAAAACCAAATCCCTTCTGACTTTTTCAAAAAAGGTGATAATGTAAGAGCAATTGTAGAAAGTGTTGACTTCAGAGGATCAAAACCTCAGATTATGGTTTCCAGAACAGCGCCTAAATTCCTTGAAGAATTATTAGAGCTTGAGATTCCGGAAATCCAGGATGGAACAATTATCTTGAAAAAAGTAGTTAGAATCCCGGGTGAAAAAGCGAAAATTGCTGTAGATGCTTACGATGACAGAATCGATCCGGTTGGCGCTTGTGTCGGTGTGAAAGGTTCAAGAATCCACGGAGTCGTAAGAGAATTAAGAAACGAGAATATCGATGTGATCCAATGGTCTAAGAATCCTGAGATTCTTGTGAAAAGAGCTTTAGGAAACATTACAATTAATAAGATTGAGGTTAATCCGGAAACTAATTATGCTTTGGTTTACACACCGGTTGACGAGATCTCTAAAGTGATTGGAAAACAAGGTCAGAATATCAAATTGGCATCATGGTTGTCAGGATATGAGATCGATGTTTACAGAGAAACTTCGGAAGATGATGATGTTGAATTGGTAGAATTCAATGACGAGATCGAATCTTGGATTATCGATGAGTTCAAAAAAGTCGGATTGAATACGGCAAGAAGTGTTCTTGATAAAGATACAGAAGCGTTGCTGAATATTGTTGACCTGGAAGAGGAAACAATTGAAGAAGTGAAAAATATTCTAAGAGAAGAATTAGAATAAGATTGAAATTTATTTCAGAATTAATTCTGAGAATCAAATAACTTAATAAAAAGAAAAATAGAAGCTTGAAAGCTTAAAACGCTAAAAGCCAAAGCAAATTAATATTTATGCCAAAAATAAGATTAAATAAAGCCGTTAAAGAACTGAACATATCTATACCCAGAGCTGTGGAATATCTCCAGAGCAAAGGCATAGCTGTGGACAGTAATCCTAACGCTCTATTAGAAGACCAGGCATTTTCTGCATTGGAAGCTGAGTTCCGAAAAGATGGAGAACAAAGAAAAGCTTCTCATGAGGTTGTGATTTCTAAAGTTCCTGATGAAAAATTAGCAATTGAAGAAAAAGCTCCTGAGGTAATAAGAGCCAAAGCAAATCTAAGACCTGAGACCAAGGTTCTAGGAAAAATAGATCTTAATTCTGCAAAACCGACTGAAGAGACAGCTCCAGCAGAACCGGTGCAGGAAAAAGTACAAGAGGAAAAGCCGGAAGTTGTTAAGAAGGAAGAGAAACAAGAGTTCAAAGTTTTGGATAAAATCGATTTATCAAAACTGGAAAGCAACAAACCAAAAGCTTCTAAGGAAAAAGAAGAGGTGAAGGAAACGCCAGCTCCATTTGCTAAGGAAGAAGCTAAACCTGAAGTGAAAGCTGAAAAAGCAGCTGAACCAGAACCGCCTTCTACCCCTGAGTCGGACGAACCTCAAAAAATTGAAACGGTTTATCAAAAATTAGACGGCCCGAAAATTTTAAAACAGACTGTCGACCTTTCTCAGTTTAATAAACCAAAACCTTCTGGTAATTCTAACAATGCTGCAAAGAAGAAGCGAAAAAGAATTACTAAGGATGTTCCGGGACAGAATAACGCAGGTCAAGGAAACAATCAACAAGGTGGAGGAAACAGACCAGGTCAAGGCGGTCAAAACCGACCACAAGGCCAAGGTGGTAATAATCAAGGCGGAAACCGTGGCGGAAATAATAACAACCGTGGAAATAATAACAACCGCGGCGGTAACAACAGAGGACAAGCTCGTGTGATGCCTGTTGAGCTTACCGATGAGCAAGTTAAAAATCAAATTAAAGAAACTCTAGAAAAACTGACTAACAAAGGCGGTAAGTCTAAAGGATCTAAACATAGAAAAGAAAAGAGAACCTGGAGAAGAGAGCAAGACGAACTTCAGCAAGAGATTGACGCACAGGACAGAACTTTAAAAGTTACAGAATTCATTACGGTAAGTGAATTGGCTTCATTAATGAACGTCAGTGCAACAGAAGTTATTTCTGCTTGTTTCTCCTTAGGCGTGATGGTAACAATGAACCAGCGTCTTGAGGCTGATACTTTAACCTTAGTAGCTGATGAATTTGGTTATAAAATCGAATTCTCGGATGCTGATATCGAAGAAGCTGCAGCCGAAGAAGAGCCGGATGCAGAAGAAGATTTGTTACCAAGAGCACCTATCGTAACGGTGATGGGACACGTTGACCACGGTAAAACATCATTGCTGGATTATGTTAGAAAAACAAATGTTATCGCCGGTGAATCCGGAGGTATTACGCAGCATATTGGTGCATATAACGTGAAACTGGAAAACGGACAGAGAATTACATTCCTAGATACACCAGGTCACGAAGCCTTTACAGCGATGAGAGCGAGAGGTGCGCAAGTTACCGATATTGCGATTATTGTAGTGGCTGCCGATGATGATGTAATGCCACAAACCAAAGAAGCTATTGCACACGCACAAGCTGCTGGTGTTCCGATGATTATCGCCATCAACAAAGTGGATAAGCCCAATGCTAATCCTGATAAAATCAGAGAGCAGCTTTCTGCTATGAATGTATTGGTTGAAGAATGGGGTGGAAATGTTCAGGCACAAGAAATTTCAGCTAAATTTGGTAACAATGTTGAGTTGTTATTAGAAAAGGTTCTTTTACAAGCTGAACTTTTGGAATTGAAATCTAATCCAAATAAACAAGCAAGTGGAGTAGTCATTGAAGCAGCTTTGGATAAAGGTCGTGGATATGTTGCTACAATGTTAGTTCAAAATGGAACTTTAACAGTTGGTGATTATGTACTGGCTGGGAAAAATCACGGTAAAGTGAAAGCTATGTTGGATGAAAGAGGTAAACCAATGGAAAAGGCAGGGCCGTCAATTCCTGTTACCATTCTTGGTTTGGACGGAGCGCCAACTGCGGGTGATAAATTCAGGGTTTTTGCTGACGAAAGAGAAGCGAAATCTATTGCTAATAAGAGAGAACAACTTCAACGTGAACAATCTATCAGAACTAAGAAGCATCTTACGTTGGATGAGATTGGCCGTCGTATCGCTTTAGGAGATTTCAAAGAACTGAATATTATTCTT
The DNA here is from genome assembly GCF_003610695.1 of Epilithonimonas arachidiradicis. Lineage (GTDB taxonomy): Bacteria > Bacteroidota > Bacteroidia > Flavobacteriales > Weeksellaceae > Epilithonimonas > Epilithonimonas arachidiradicis. The sequence goes on from NZ_RAQH01000001.1 coordinate 510,388, forward strand.
AAAGGTGACGTGGATGGATCCGTAGAGGCATTGTCTGATCAGTTACAAAGATTGTCAACTGAGGAAATACAAGTTAACATTCTTCACAAAGGAGTAGGACAGATTACGGAAAGTGATATCCTACTAGCTGCAGCATCTGATGCGATTGTTATCGGATTTAATGTAAGAGCGAGTGTAAATGCAAAAGATATTGCTGATAAAGAAGAAGTTGAAATCAGAACTTACTCTATTATCTATAAAGCAATTGATGAAGTGAAAGAAGCGATGGAAGGATTACTTTCTCCGGAGATACAAGAACAAGTTATTGGTAATGTTGAGATCAGAGAAGTGTTCAAGATTTCTAAAGTCGGATCGATTGCAGGATGTATGGTTCTTACAGGAAAAGTAACCAGAAATTCTAAGATTAGACTTTTAAGAGATGGCATTGTGAAATTCGATGGAGAGCTGGAAAGTTTGAAACGCTTTAAAGATGATGTTAAAGAAGTAACCAAAGGTTATGAATGTGGTCTTAATATCAAAGGCTATAATGATATAGAAGTCGGCGATATTCTTGAAGTCTACGAAGAAGTAGCTGTTAAGAAAAAGTTGAAATAATATTAAAACCTGCTGAGAAGCAGGTTTTTTTATATTAAAATATTTATTTAGAATTATTCTAAATAAATATTTTAAAATTCTATTTAATTCAATAATTAACATGATTGTAGTTTGTTTAATTTTTATTTTTATGTTTATATTTTGATTAATTTGTAAATTTTATTGTTTTTTGGATGGATATTTTTTAATGAAAATATAATTTGATTACAAGATCTTTTTTTAGACATTGTCTGTGTTAATTTTTTTTAACATATTTGCAGATTATAATTAAATAGTGTTAATATGAATGTAAAATTACGATTGTTATCCGTTGGCGTGTTGTTCTTTACGGGACAGGCATTAATGGCACAGAAAGCAAAGAAAGATACTGCTTCTACAAAAGATATTGAAGAAGTTGTAGTAATCGGAAACATCAAATTAGATCCTGCTCAAAAAGTAGGTTCCTACAATACAGTTTCTAAAGCTAATTTTGAGTCTACACCTTTTTCTTCTATCGATGAGGTGTTAAATGGTAGAGTAGCTGGTCTTAATTTCTCTTCTGCCAGTGGCGACCCTGGATCATCTAATTTAGTTATTATCAGAGGTGTGAGCTCTTTGATAGGAACTCCCAATCCTTTATATGTAATTGATGGTGTCGTTATTGGGAAAGGAGCTGACAATGCTCAAGTAATGGAGTCATGGAATCCATTAGCTGCAATTGATCCAAATGCAATTGAATCAGTAGATGTTTTAAAGGACGCTTCTGCAACAGCCTTATATGGTTCCAGGGGAGCAAATGGTGTCATTATTGTTAAAACTAAGAAAGGTAAGTTTAATCAAAAAACCAGATTTGAGTTTTCCACTGAAACTGGAATTCAAGATAGAGCATTTGATAAACTCAAAGTAATGAATGATGAGGAGTACATCAAGTATGGATCAATATTGATGTGGAATAGTAGAGGGATAAAAACATCGGCTGATCTTATCCAAAATATGGATGACGCTAGAAGATACTTCTTAAGTGTTTATGAGCCGACCTATTATAATAATGGTGAGCTAAAAAATACAAATACAAATTGGACAAAAGCTGTAAACAGAAATAATTCAGTTGTTAATACATATAATTTTGGTGTTTCAGGTGGGGATTCAAATACTTCTTTTAGAATTGGTGGATCATACTATCAAAACAAGCCTTTGGTCTTAACAGCTGGTTTTGATAGAATAAGTTTAAATGCTGCTGTGAATCACAAAGCTTCAGAGAAATTAAAATTTGGGATGAATGTAAATTACTCTAATATCAAAAGAAGCACTTATTTTGGTGGTAGAGCAACAGCAAATCCAGTTACCCAATCAATAATGTTGTCTCCTTTAAGACCTATCTATAATGATGATGGTAGCTATAACCAAGAATTAAGTGATGATGTAGGAGCAAGGTCAGGATTCAATCCGGTTTCAATATTAAATGAGGCAAGACAGGATTCTAGAATTAATACATTTATAGCTTCTGCAAACATGGATTACTCTTTTGCAAAAGATTTTTCATTTAATTCTACGTTTGGCACGCAGACTCAGTTCATGAAAGAGATGACAAATATCCAAGCCGGACATCCTGTATACACCATAATGGAAGATAACCAGGGCTTTTTGGGAGATCACAGAACAACTATTTTTGAATATAATTGGGTAAACTCTCTAAGCTATAATAAAGTAATTGCTGACAAACATACTATTGGTGCTGCCGCAGGTATAGAATATCAAGATCATATTTATAATGTTTTAAGTGCCCAGACATTCACAATGAATAATCCCGATCCATATTTTCAATATTCTAATGAGCAGTTCGTGTCTAATGACGATCTTCAATGGAGGCAGTTGTCTTACTTTGGAAAATTGAGCTATAGTTATGATAAAAGATATTCGGTAACTGGGCAACTTCGTAGAGATGGTAATTCAACATTAGGCAATGAAAAATTTGGAACATTCTGGTCATTGGGGGGATCTTGGAATGTAGCTCAAGAATCATTTGCGCCTGCGTTGTTTTCTACTTTTAATTTGAGAGCTAGTTACGGTGTTTTAGGTAATATTCCTTATGCTGATCAATGGGGGCCTCAGTATAATTCTGCGACTAACCTATTCTATAATTATACATATGGATGGGGAGGGAATCCTGGTTATGCTGGATTCAATAATGCTGGGAATCCTAACTTATCTTGGGAAGAATCAAAACATCTGGATATTGGAGGAGAAATTGGATTTTTCAATGATCGCTTGAAATTCACATTAGATTACTATCGAAAAATTACTGATAAAACGATTTTTGATTTTTACCCTGCAGCAGAATCAGGAGGACCAGGTGCTCAATATGCAAACATTGGAAAATTAAATAATTCTGGTTTTGAATTAGTAATAGAAGGTTCACCAATTAAAAATAGTAATTTTCAATGGAATGTTAGTGCAAATGGAGCATATTCTAAAACAATGGTAGATAGATTAGAGGGACAAAAACTTGTTACTTTCAATGGTGATACATCAGATAGCTCAAATGAATTGGTAGCTCTTGCTGAAGGACACGTATTAGGAGAATATTATGTGGTACAGTGGGCAGGAATTGCACAGCAAGACGACCCTACGAAAGGAATAAAAGCTGGAGATGCTTTATTTTATACTGATGGTTCTAAAACAGATGTGACTAATGTAAGAACAGATGCACAAAGAGCTTGGATGGGTAAAAGTGCTTTTCCAATTTACAATGTTGGCATTTCTAACGAATTTAAATATAAAAATCTCTCATTAAGTTTCTTACTTTCTGGACAATTCGATTTCTATGTTTCTAATGGTGTACATTCATATACAATCCACGATGGCGCATTTCCTACTCGTAACCAAATAACTGATGCATTATATGATAGCTGGACAGATGCACCAGGCATGGAAAATTTTAATGCGAGCAATCCAAAAGCGATCTTGACAAATCCGAGTACTTCACGACTAGAATCATCTCGATTTTTAAATAAAGGCGATCATATTAGATTAAAAGAAATGAGAATAGCATATTCTTTAGGAGATGTCTTCAAAAAAAGTGTGGGATTAAATAACTTTACGATATATCTAAGAGGAACTAATCTACTGACTTATGTTTTTGATAAAGATCTTAATTATGATCCAGAATCTAATACCAACTCTTGGTCTTGGTTAGGAAAAGGAAGATATTGGTATGCATCACCTGTTTTAAGAACAGTTTCAATGGGTATTCAATTAGGATTTTAATAATTTAAAACTTTGAAAATGAAAAAATATATATTTATAATATCATCATTATTTGCAATTAATTTTTTAAATTCTTGTAGTGAAAGTGATTTGGATCTTACTGGAAATAGCATAGTAAATATTGAAGAGCCAAGAAATGAAGAACAGTTACAATTGTTATTAAACGGCGGTTATTATCAAATGTCAAGCGTCAATGGATATGGTACGGAAATAATGGTTTTTGGAGACCTATTAGGTGATAAGCTTTTTACCTTCAATACGACATTTGCTCTTACTGGAAATAAAAATTATAACTCTAATCAAAGTGATTTTGGCTTCTATGCTCTAATGTACAATGTCATAATGAAGTGTAATATGGTCATTAATGACAAAAATGTTGCTATAAATTCTAATGTCGAAAGGATGAAAGCTGAAGCAAAAATACTGAGAGGATATGCTTATTTTACATTAGTGAATTATTATTCTCCTGCGCCGCAATCTGGTGTTAACCAGGAATATGGTGTCCCAATTGTATTAGAGAATTATGATGTTTTAGCATTGCCAAAAAGGGCAAGTGTTGCAGAAGTTTTTGAACAAATTATTTCTGATCTTAAAGCAGGAGTTGATGGTGCACAAGACGGAACTAGAACAACACTCGGTAAAACAGCTGCAAAATTACTATTATCCAAGGTATATTTAACAAGAAGAGCTCCTGGTGATGCTCAATTAGCTTTACAATATGCAACAGAAGTAACTACAAGTACACAATATTCAGCCGTTCCAAGAGCTAATTATGCTGCTTATTTTACGTCTGTAAATGATGCCATTTCTGAGGGGCAACCGGAAACTATTTGGGAGCTAGACCAGAATAAGAACTCAAATATTGTAACAGGACTTGGAGCGAATGGTGCTTTACCAGTTTACTATGATAGTCAAGGTGGGGGATCCGATGGAAGCAGAAGAAGTTTAAACTTTACACAAGCATTCTATAATAGCTTCAGAAATGTAGATGTTAGAAGAGGTTTACTTTCATTAAATTCCGGAAGTACAGAGACACCTAAAGGATATTGGCTTAGAAAATATCCAGTGAAAACAAATGATGAAGATGGTGTAAACTCATCTTATACGAGAAATATTAAAATATTAAGATTTGCAGAAGCTCAACTTAATAGAATTGAGGCATTGTATTTAACAGGACAAAACGATTTAGCTCTTCAGGAATTAAATGCATTTTCTGTAACAAGTAGGAATGGCTCTACTTATACGGGTGGTGCTAATTTACTAAATGATATTTTAACGGAAAGAAGTAAAGAGTTCTTTGGTGAGGGTCAGAGATTTTTAGATCTGAAAAGATATAATCTACCAATTACTAAATCCACAAACTGTGTGATGAATTGTGATGTCCAACCAGGGGACAAATTGTATGTGCTACCTATCAGTTTGAGTAATCTTAATTCCAATAAAAATCTAACTCAATATCCAGGATACAACTAATATAATTTGTAAAAAAGCTCATTTTTTAGATGAGCTTTTTGTCATATATTGATTAATAGTGAGCTTTGTTTATTAAAATTGCTTATAAATCAATTTTATTTTCTATATTTACAATTAAATTAAAAATTTTACTTATGAAAAAAATATTATTTTCTTTAGCTTTGATTTCTATCACCGGCTTAGCACAAGCTCAAACTCCAACTTGGGTTACAAAAACGACTGGAGCTCCCGCTCTACATTTTGCAACTAACGTTAAAGCGGTAGACGCTAATACGATATGGTTTAGTGATACTGCTTCTTCTTCAGCCACAGATACGGGGAGATATATTGGCCTTTCAACTGATGGCGGAAACACATGGACAAACAAATTAGTAACGGGGCCTGTTGCAGCTGCTACTATAGGTGATATGCATCCAATTTCTGCAACAACTGCTTGGATTGTTAGCTCTGGATCAGGATCTCAAAATGGTATTTGGAAATCAACCAATGCAGGAACTTCTTGGACTAAACAAACAACAGCTTCTTTTAACACAGGTGTTTCTTTTGCTAATGTCGTTCATTTTTGGGATGAAAATGTTGGTTTTGCAGCTGGTGATCCATTTCAGTCTGGAGCAAATCAAAGATTTGAAATGTATACCACTACAAATGGAGGCACGACTTGGACAAATATTCCTGCTGGAACTGCACCAGCACCACTTAATGGAGCTGAATTTGGATATACAAACAAAATCACGGTTCAAGGTAATAATATCTGGTTGGGAACAGATTTAGGAAGAGTTCTTTATTCTCCAAATAGAGGGGCTTCTTGGCAGGCGTTTCAAACTCCAGCTGTTGATTTTGGTGGTGTAACAGTTTCAGGATTTACAGCTGATGTTGCATTTAGAGATTCAACAAATGGTTTATTGGCATCTGACGAAGATGGTGTATCGCTTTTGTATTCAACAACTGATAGTGGAGCGAACTGGACTCCAATTACACCAAATGGACCTTTTTATGCTAATAATATAGTATATGTGCCAGGAACAGCAAACACTTATGTAAGTTCAGGATATGATTTGGGATCTTCTTATTCAACAGATGGAGGATTAAATTGGACGGAGATAGGAAATGATCCTACATATGAAAAATATTTTGGTTCATTATCTTTCATTAGTCCAACTGTAGGTTTTACTGGTGGGGTTAGCCAAGCTCAAAGTACTGCTACCGGATTACCTTTCCCTTCTTTCAGTGTTCTTTCTGGAGATCTTACTTTAGCAGTTTCTGATGTTAATGTTAACAAAACTAAATTAACTGCTTTCCCAAATCCAGCTGTTGATGTTGTTAACTTAAAATCTTCTAAAGATATCAAAGAAATTGCGATTATCGATCTTTCTGGTAAGGTTGTTAAAAGAGAAAAATCTAACGGACAAGTTAATGTTTCTAATCTTGCAAAAGGTACTTATGTAGCACAAGCTATTTATACTGACGGAAGTGTTGAAAACACTAAAGTGATCAAAAAATAATTTCAATTATTTTACATAATCCAACCCCGCAAATTGCGGGGTTTTTTATTGGAGGATAATTACTACTTTTGTACTCAAATTTCCTTGATGAAATATTTATCAATACTGTTCCTTGTTTTTTGTGTTTTGATTCATGCACAGCAAGTCAACAAAACAGATTCTAACCAATTGCCTTCAGATACCTTAAAAATAGACTCTGGGGAAAAAGATTCGTTAGAGATATACAAACCTACCATATATGATTATCAGGTGAAAAAAAGATTTTCCGAAAAGAAAATCTATGACACCACTTTTGCTATTGAGAGATCATATATCGTTACTCAGTATAACAAGAAGGATAATTTTGGCAAAATTCAGTATGCCAATATTGGATCCGGATTTCAAAATTTAGTTTATGAAAAGAATTCTGAACAGAATCTCAGTCTTCTCCCAGAAAACAAATCATTCTATCTTTTAGGCGAAAATGACATCAATTATTACGATGTAAAAACGCCAACGACTACATTTTTCTACAACAATGCAATGAAAAATGGTGGTCAATTACAAACCACATATACTCAGAATGTCGGCAAAAATTTCAATTTTGCGATAGAGTATATGGGTCTACGGTCACAAGGACTTTATCGGAACAGTCTGGCTTCGAGTAACAACACCATTTTTAGCGGACATTATATTTCTAAAAATAACAAATACGAAGCTTATGCTCATTACATTCACCAGAATGTCAACAACCAGGAAAATGGAGGAATTGCTGATTTGGATGTATTTCTAAGCGGTGACTCGAGATTCAATAACAGGCAAAATATTGAAACCAATTTATCCGGCGTCGAATCAAGATATTCTTACAGGAGATACTATTTCAGCCAGGAGTTCGCCCCTTTTGATCCGGCTAAATATCCATTCAAGTTAAGACATACGATTTATCATCAGGGTAATAAATATTATTTCTCAGAAACAGCTTCGGCTATAGATTTTTTTGGCGGAATGGATATTTCAGGATTTCCATTAACTAATAAAAAGTTCTCCAACAATCTCAGCAACACTTTCAGCTTGGTTTGGGATAATGAGAAATTTAAGCTGGATGCAGGATTCCGACATCAATACATCACTTTCGGGAACAAAAATGCTTATCCAGTCCTCAATATTCCGGGTTATTTCAAAGAACAGAGATTTGGTGCGGTTGGGAATTTACAAATCAAATTGTTAGATAAGATTCAACTCAAATCTTTCTTGGAAATTTCCAAAGGTTCAGAATTCGGAGATTATATCAAAACCACCAACGAATTGGTTTTTGAACCTATCAAAGATTATTTGGTAGAAGGTCGGGTTAATTTCCAGTCCGCTTATCCAAGCTTTAACTATTTGGTTAACTCTTCGCATTATCTCAACTACAATTATTATCTGCAAAACCCGAATAACGAAGTCGTAACCCAAATTGGAGGAACGTTAAGGTTGGCAAAATGGTTCAATACCCAGCTTTTTGTAGATTATTTCAGAATCGATAATTATACTTATTTTGATAATTCTGCAAAGCCACAACAGAGTTCTTCCTCGCTCAACATTTCTCAGATTGGTGGAGAAGCGACAGCCAACTATAAAAGATTTCACTTGAACGGAAGGGTATTGTTCCAAAAAGCTTTGACCAACGATAATCTTTTGCCGATGCCCGATTTTATTGGAAGAGTCAATTTATATTATCAGGCGCCGGCGTTCAAAAAAGCAGCAGAAATTCAGGCTGGTGTGAAATTATATTACTTTTCCAAATTTGCGTCTCGAGAATTTTCACCAATTCTTAATGAGTATATTTTACCAGGAACAAACGCATATTCCATTGGTGGACAGCCGATTGCTGATGTTTACATCAATATGAGAGTCAAGAGGATGTTTTTCTACGTCGAGGGGCAGCATATTAACCAGACCTTTATGCAGAACAAATCGTTTACAGTGCCCAATTATCCGATTTATGATTTTCGTCTGAACCTGGGTGTGGTTTGGTATCTTTTCCACTAATTTTGTTAGAGTAATTATGGCAGCTATTTCCGCCTTCCGCTCCCAATCTTTTTACTTTTTAGCAAAAAAGCAAAAAGGATTTCCGCTCAAGTCGGGCTGCAATTAAAACATAAAAACAACATTTGTAAATAAATAGAAGCTTAAAACTTTGTTGAGTAAAACGCCTTTGCGTATCTTAAAAACAATAAGTTGTTAAAAAAACCTTGCGAACCTTGCGTTTAAAAATATAAAAAGTATCAACCAAATGACCATCGGTTTCGAACATATAAACAGCATTCCAAAACTTATCAAAGATTTCTTGGGAAAAAAACTGGACGGATTTCAGAATAAAACATTCGATTTAGACAACTTCAAAAATCAAATTTCTGAGAAACAAAATTCGTACTCCGATGATAAGAGAGAATTGCTTTATGATGCAATCTTGTCACAGAATCAGGAAGAGCAGATGTCTCCAAAACAATTGGATTATCTGTTTTCTCTAAAAGATAAAAATACGTTTACCATTACGACTGGACATCAGCTCAATCTATTTACAGGTCCGGTTTTCTTTGTTTATAAGATTTTGCAGACTATCAAAACTGCAGAATTTTTAAAATCCAATTTCCCAGAGTATAATTTTGTTCCTGTTTTTTGGATGGCAACAGAAGACCACGATTTTGAAGAAATCAACCACTTCAAAACACGTGACCATTACTACGAAATCAAAGGTAATGCTGGTGGCGATGTTGGTAGGATTACAATCGATGAGAACTTTTTTGTTCAGGAATTTGAGAAAGAATTCAAAGATAATGTTTATGGTACCGAATTGATTCTCTGGATTAAAAAAGCCTATCAACAAGGGAAAACCCACACGCAAGCCATTCGGTATTTGGTCAATCAATTATTTGCAGATTACGGGTTACTGACGATTGACGGAAACGAAAAAGAACTGAAAAGTCAGGTTAAAAAAATCTTCCGTCAAGAATTATTATCCAATCAGCTTTTCGAAACAACTAAAAATCAAAGAGAATTTCTCGAGAAAGAATATCACAAAGTTCAGGTCAATCCAAGAGAAATCAATCTTTTTTATTTGACGGAAACCAGAAATCGGATAGAAAAAATTAACAATGATTGTTTTATTCTAGAAACCGATTTGAAGTTTTCTCAAGAGGAAATTCTCAACGAACTGGAAAATCATCCCGAAAAATTCAGTCCCAATGCGGTTCTTCGTCCTGCTTATCAGGAAACGATTATGCCAAATCTGGCTTATGTTGGCGGAAACGCTGAGATTATGTATTGGATAGAGTTGAAAGATTATTTCGAATCCATTAATCTTCCTTTCCCGATTTTGATTCCGAGAAACTCGATGTTGTTTCTGGAAGAAAAAACCTTCAGAAAAATTGAAAATTCAGGATTGAAGATTGAAGATTTCTTCGGAAACTTTGCGGAAGTTATCAATCAAAAAATATTAGATAATAACGAAATCAAATTGCTTCTTCAACAGAAAGAACAAGATTTAATTAATTCGTTTTCAGAAATAAAAACAAAGGCAGAACAAACAGACAAAACGTTTGTAAACCTTGTGAATGCAGAGGAAACTCGACAATTAAAATCTTTCAAAAGAATGCAAAAACGTCTTTTGAAAGCTGAGAAAATAAAGCAGTCTGAGAAATTTGAACAGATGCAGAATTTATTTCTGAAAGTTCATCCGGGCGGAACCTGGCAGGAAAGAGTTTTGAATTTCAGCGTGTTTTACGCAGATTTGGGAAAAGAATGGATTGCTGAAACTTATCAACAAATGGATGTTCAAAAATCGGAATTGATTATTTCGCCCATTTAAATTGAAAGCATTATTTTTGTAACCATATAAAGAAAGGGATGATTAAAAAGATTTTCATTTTATCGGGACTTATCAGCTTTTTGGGGCTTTCTGCGCAGAAAACCCACACCGTTTTAGCTAAGGAAACGCCTTACGGGATTTCTAAACAATATGGTTTGACGGTAGATGAATTGTATCGGATGAATCCTTCCGCTAAAGATAATGGGCTGAAAATCGGCGATATTATTGTCGTTTCAAAAAGTAGTGGCGGTACAAAAACCGTAGCTTCCACGCCTGCTTCTACAAATTCTGTAACTAAAACAGGAAAAACAGGAACCATTACGTTGCAGCCAAAGCAAACCATTTACGGCATTACAAAACAATATCAGATTTCTGAGGCTGACCTTAGAAAACTGAATCCTGAACTGGATTCTCATATGAAAATAGGGGATAAGATTACTTTGCCTTTAGATAACATTCAGAAGTTCGGTGGTTCTGCACCTGCAGCAACAGCAGCTGTTCAGACCACAACAATTACAGAAAAACCTGCGGAAGTAAAAACGGTAACGAAAACTGAAACAGCTTCTTCTGACAAAGGCTTATACGTTGTTCAGGCAAAAGACAATTATTATAAAATATCGAGACAGTTCAACCTGACTCAGAAGCAGTTATTCGCATTGAATCCGGGATTGGAATCTTCTGGTTTGAAACCAGGTGAAACAATCAGAGTTTCGGGTTCTGATTCTGTTGCAACTTCTTCTAATAATTCTATCAAAGTTGAAGATAATTCTCAAAGCAATACAACTTCGGCTCCGGTGACGGAAACGACAAGACAGACTACGCTTTCAGAACCTGTGAAAAACTCTTCAAACACAGCTTCTTCAGAAGATGATTATGTAACTTACACCGTTCAAAGTGGCGATACAATGTTCAGTATTATGAACAGATTCAATGTAACGCTGGACCAATTGATTAGCCTTAATCCAAATCTTGCCGATGGTTTGAAAGCTGGAATGACTTTGAAAATCAAGAAGCAAGATCCGATGTATTCTAAAAAAGCAGGTGATGTTTTGAGTGTTGTTTTGATGTTGCCTTTCGGGTTTGATGCTAATGATGCAAAGTACAGAACAATGTCTATGGATTTCCTGACAGGTGCGAAATTAGCTGCGGAAAGAAATGCAACCAACGGACAAAAACTGGACATCAAAGTGGTAGATGCGGGAAACGAAACGACTTTTAAAAATAGCCTTTCTCAAATCAATCCGGATAATACAGATTTGATTGTTGGACCTTTTTTCAAATCAAGTGTTCTTGAAGTTCTAAGATTCGTCAATGACAAAAAGATTCCTGTGGTTGCACCATTTGCTAACTCCGAAGACCTTTTTGATTACAGCAATCTGATTATCGTCGAAACTGAAAATTCGGTTTATTCAGACAGAATCGTAAAAGAAGTTGGTCAGGTTTATCAGGACCAGAAAATCTATATCGTTGCAGACAATTCCAAAGCGAATGCTAACGCAATTAAAGCCGGGTTGGAAAAATCATTGTCAAAACCGAATGTAGTTATTGTTAATTCCTCATCAGAAATTCAGCTGGAAAATAATATGATGACTGGACAATCGGTTCCTGTGATTGCGATTTTGGCTGATGATGACGAATCTGCAGGTGCTGCATTTGCTTCCAAAATCATTAATCTTGGAAAACAAACAGAAGGTGTAAAAGCATTCAGTATGTTCTACAGTCCAAGTTTTGAGAAAAATGTGGATGACCTTTCCAGAGCAAGTCTGGTTTATCTGATGGACAGAAAAATTAATTATGACGGAGATTTTGAAAAAGAAATTCTTGCTGCTTACAAAGTAAAATACTGCAAAACACCTTCAAAATATGCGGTAATCGGTTTCGACGTGATGAATGATATGCTAACGAGAGAAAATAAAAAAGGAGAAATCTTCAAACAAATCGGTAAATCACAAACACAGCTGGCTACCAAATTCGAGTTTGTAAAAGCAAAACCAAACGGCGCTTACATCAACAACGGTTACAGAGTGGTGAGATTGATGCAATAATTATAGTTGATATGTGATGAATGATAATTGATTCAGGATTCGCACTTTCACCCGTAGAAATAAAATAAAATTTAAAACATTGATGATATAATCATTTATCATTCATCAATTATCATTTATAAATATATGAAAGCACTTGTATTTCCTGGGCAGGGTTCACAGTTTGTCGGGATGGGAAAAGAACTTTACGATTCCCGAAAGGATGTGAAAGACCTGATGGATTCTGCCAATGATATTCTTGGTTTTGATATTGTCTCAGTAATGTTCAATGGGACAGACGAAGACCTTAAAAAAACCAGCGTAACTCAGCCTGCTATCTTCTTACACTCGGTTGCTGCTGTAAAAGTAGCGAACGGTTTAGGCGCTCAGATGGTTGCCGGACATTCTTTAGGCGAGTTTTCTGCTTTGGTTGCTAACGGTGTTTTGTCTTTCGAAGACGGACTGAAATTAGTTTCCGAAAGAGCACAGGCAATGCAAATGGCTTGTGATATTAATCCTAGTTCTATGGCTGCAATTCTTGGTCTGGAAGATGCGAAAGTTGAAGAAATCTGTGCAGAAATCGAGGGAATTGTTGTTCCTGCCAATTACAACTGTCCAGGACAATTAGTAATTTCTGGAGAAACAGCGTCTGTAGAAAAAGCTTGTGAAGCTTTGAAAGCGGCTGGTGCAAAAAGAGCTTTGTTGCTACCTGTAAATGGTGCTTTCCATTCTCCATTGATGATGCCTGCCCAAGAGAGATTGGCTGCGGCGATTGAAAATACAAAGTTCAGAAATCCAACGATTCCGGTTTATCAAAACATCACAACAACTGCGGTTTCTGATCCGGAAGAAATCAAGAAAAATCTGATTGCTCAGTTGACAGGTCCGGTAAAATGGACTCAGAGTGTTCAGAATATGATAAAAGACGGAGCAAGTAACTTCGTAGAAGTTGGACCTGGAAAAACGCTTCAAGGTTTGATTAAAAAAATTAATCCGGAAGTAACGGTTGCTTCTGCAATCTAAGAATAGAATTTTAGAGCAGCTTAATCCGCCTGTAGTTTATCCTGAGCGAAGTCGAAGGGCTCCCAATCTTTTTAATTTTTAGCAAAAAAGCAAAAAGGATTTCCGCTCAAGTCGGGTTGCTGCAATTCAATGTTCCAAAAAAACGATTATTAAAAAATAAAACAATCAACAAATGAGCAGGATATTTTCACCAGGCAAGTTAATGCTTACCTCAGAATATGTTGCTGTTGATGGCGCTCTTGTCCTGGCTATTCCAACAAAGCTGGGACAAGAGCTTTTTTATACAGAGAATGAAGACCAGAAGTCATTGATTGTTTGGGAAGCTTATCATCAGAATCAAGTATGGCTCAAAGCTGTTATCAATTATAAAAATTGGGAAATCTTCGAAACCAATGATTCCAAAGCTTCGGAGTTCATTCTTAAAACACTCAAAAATGTTCAGAATCTTTCTGATACCAAACTAAAAAGTGATACTTCTTATCACATCAAAACTAATCTTCAGTTTCCTTCAGACTTCGGATTAGGAAGCAGTTCTACCTTGATGAATAATCTTGCAGAATGGGCAAACATCGATGCTTTTATTCTGAACGAAATCAGTTTAGGCGGAAGTGGTTATGACGTTGCTGTTGCCAAAGAAAAATCTGCAGTTCTCTACAGCCGTTTTCCGGAAAGGACTTATCATAAAATTGATTTCAATCCGAGTTTTAAAAATGAACTGATTTTCATTCATCTCAATCAAAAACAAGATACAAGAGAAGGGATTTCTCATTACAAGTCTAAGCCAACTTCAACGGAATTAATCAATGACTATTCTAAATTAACCAAAATGATTGTCAATAGTCAAAATTTGGAAGAATTTTCAGAATTAATGACAATTCACGAGCAAAAACTGTCTGATTTTCTCGGAATCCCAACTGTAAAAGAAAAATATTTCCAAAATTGCCCGAGCTTTGTCAAAAGTTTGGGAGCTTGGGGTGGAGATTTCGTCCTTGCGTCCAAATTTGGAGATTATGAAAGCTATTTCAAAAAGCAAGGTTTCCCCAGAATATTTTCTTGGCCGGATTTAATTAATTGATTATTAACTAATTATAAATTTTATTTTAACTGATGAATGTCAGTTTATAAAAACTTTGATAATTCGCTGATATTTTTACATTTGTCGCAACACCTTTAATCTTCAAAAAAAATTAAAAATGGACAAGTTAAAATCTTATCTTGAACGTCAAGGTATTTTCAATCCGAAAGAAATCATCCACAATCCAACTTATGAAGAAATTTTCCAGGCGGAAATGGATCCGAATAATTCCGGATTTGCTAAAGGCGTTTTGACAAAGTCGGGAGCTGTGGCTGTAAAAACGGGAATTTTTACCGGCAGGTCTCCAAAAGACCGATATATTGTAAAAGACAATATCACTCAGGATACGATTTGGTGGGACGGCAATATCAATCGTCCAACTACAGTCGAAGTTTTTGATGAGTTAAAAGACATCGTTACCAAAGACCTTTCCGGCGACAGAATCTACGTTATCGATACATTTTGTGGTTCTAATGAGGATACAAGACTGAAAGTGAGGTTCGTGACAAAAGTGGCCTGGCAAGCTCATTTTGTGATGAATATGTTCATCCGTCCTTCTCATTATGATCTTCAAAATTATGGAGAGCCGGATTTTGTAGTGATTAATTCTTCCGAATCTGTCAATCCAAATTGGGAACAACACGGGCTTAATTCTGAAGTTTTTGTAATGTTCGATTTGACCAAGAAAATGCAGATTATCGGCGGAACTTGGTACGGCGGAGAAATGAAGAAAGGAATGTTCGCAATAATGAACTATTACCTCCCTTTGAAAGGAATGGCTTCTATGCATTGTTCAGCCAACGTAGGTGAGGACGGTGACGTAGCGGTTTTCTTTGGACTTTCCGGAACAGGTAAAACAACGCTTTCTGCAGACCCAAAACGTTATCTGATTGGCGATGATGAGCACGGCTGGGATAACAATGGTGTTTTCAATTACGAAGGTGGTTGCTACGCAAAAGTAATTGATCTTAGCAAGGAAAAAGAACCGGATATCTATGGCGCTATCAGAAGAGATGCATTATTGGAAAACGTCGTAACAGACGACGAAGGGAATGTAGATTATGCTGATGGTTCGATTACGGAAAATACAAGAGTTTCCTATCCAATTTATCATATCAGCAAAATTGTTCTGCCTTCCAAAGCTGGTCACGCGAGTAAAATCATTTATTTGTCGGCAGATGCATTCGGGGTTTTGCCTCCGGTTTCTATCTTGACAGACCAACAGGCGCAATATCATTTCCTTTGCGGATATACATCAAAATTAGCAGGAACAGAACGCGGTATCACAGAACCGACACCTTCTTTTTCACCGGCATTTGGAGAAGCATTTTTGACATTGCATCCCACGATGTATTCCAAAACGTTGATTGGAAAAATGAAAGAGCACGGCGCAAAAGCTTATTTGGTAAATACAGGCTGGAACGGAACTGGAAAGAGAATTTCTCTTAAAGATACGAGAGCGATTATCGATGCTATTATTGATGGAAGCATTGATAATGCAGCAACTAATAAAGTTCCTGTAATGAATTTGGAATTCCCTGTTGCATTACCAAATGTTTCTGAAAATATCTTGGATCCAAGAGATACTTATGAGAATAATTCTGATTGGGAAGCTAAGGCTAAAGATTTGGCTGCGAGATATATTAAGTATTTTGAGCAATTTACAGATAATGACGAAGCTCTGGAATTGGTTTCTTCGGGACCGATTTTATCAGAAGTTCATCAGGACTAGAAACAGAAACGCTTCCAATTTTGGAAGCGTTTTTTTATTAATGGGCTTCGAGAGCCTCAGCCTGACAACATAAACTATTGTATCAATTTTCCGTCTTGTTGAAGGATAACTTTATTGTTTTGTTCAACGGTCAAATCGATTTCCGGTGCATCTTTTTCGCCAATAATTCCTCTGTAAATAATGTAACTGAACTCGCCTTTTTTGAAAGTAATGGTATGATTACCGCCGCTTCCTTCCATTCTGATTTCACCATTAGTCAAAATCAAATCGGGTTTTGTAGATTCTTTTTTATCTGATTTCCAAGAAGCATAACGGTATTTTCCATTGCCTAGTTCATCAATTCTAATCAAATAACTTTTAGTTGTCAATTTATAAACTGGCGATTTATATTGTCTCAAAGTGGAAAATAGATTTTTCTTTTCGTTAACAATAATGGTGTTTTTTTGATTTGTTTCAAATGGACTTTGATAATTCAGGGCTGTAATTCTTCCATCTGTATCAATCCACAAATCTCCGTTGTCCAACATTATTCCTCGCCAGCCGACTTCTGACCATTGCTCAATTTTGGAATTTGAAATTTTATTAATGATTTTCGCATCAAAAATCTGATTGAATCTCTTCTTTAATTCAGCATTGTTTTTAATATCAGGAATTGGATATTCTCTTCTCAGAGGATAATTGACAATTTTAGAAATTCCGTCAATATTTTTGGTCTGAAATAACTTAATTATTTTCTGAATATTTTCAGTCTTAATTTTATCCAGCTTTTCGTTTTGGGAAAATACAACACTGGAAATCAATAAAAAGAAAAATAAAATCTTGTATTTCATAACTAATTAATTTTATTTAAGGAAAGGGTTATGCTCTTTTTCAAAACCGATTGATGTTGGTTCTCCGTGTCCGCTGTAGACTTTTGTGCTTTCCGGCAAAGTCAGTAATTTATTTTTAATACTCGAAATCAATTGTTCATAATCGCCTTTGTGAAGGTCGGTTCTCCCAATGCTCATCATAAAAAGCGCATCGCCGGAAATCACAAATCCGTTATTTTGATTATAAAAAGCAACACTTCCCGGCGAATGTCCAGGGACGTCGAAAATTTCAATGGTTTCAGAACCTAAGTTTAATCTATCACCTTCTTTAATATGCTGAATTTCCCCTTTGAAAGCAGGAAAGAAAAAGCCATAATTTTTAGCAGTGAAAGAAGCTCGGTCAAGAATTTCCATCTCATTGGAATGAATTAAAATCGGAACATCAAAAGTATCATAAGCCCATTGCAAACCAAGAATATGGTCGATGTGTGCGTGCGTCAGCAGAATATTTTTGATACTAAGCCCATTGGTTTTGATGAAATTGTACAAAGTTTCGGTTTCTGCTTCGGGCATATTTCCCGGATCTATAAGAAAAGCCTCCTTTTCATCGTTATAAATAACGTATGTATTCTCAGAAAACGGGTTAAATGCAAAGGATTTTACGTGCAACATTCTTTTTATTTTAGATGTAAAAATATAAAACATTAACTTAGCAAGATGAAGGTAATTAAACTATTTTTTCTTTTTTTAAGTGCAATTTCTTTTGGACAGGAAATCAAAAGTATCCAAATCTTTAATCCTAAAACCAATGATGAAACGCCGGTTATTGCTCAAGGTGGACAATTGATTTTAAGATTCGATGATTTGTCCAACAGCAGCCAATTGTATAGATATACTTACAAGCATTACAATAAAAACTGGGAAGAAGACGGTTTGTTTTTCACAGAATTTGCCAATGGAAGTATGAATGCTTTGATTGAGAATTTCCAATATTCTTTCAATACTTATCAGAAATATACGCACTACGAACTAGCTTTCCCGAATGAGAAAATTCAGCCAAAAATATCTGGAAATTATGAGATTATCGTTTACAAAGATTCTCAGGAAAAACCTTTGTTTACAAGAAGATTTTGTATCTATGAAGATGGGGCTAATTTGGGAATCAATGTCACAAGATTTATTGATGCTAAAAATCCCAACCTGAAACAAAGGATTGAAATTCAGGCAACTGGAAATGGTTCTGGAATTACCAATAATTTGTCATCGCTCTCGTTAAGTGTGATTCAAAATAACAATTGGGATATTGCTTTGAAAAACCTGCGCGCCAGCTCAACAATGGGAAATCAGCTTTTGTTTCAACAACTGAATTTGGCTTTTCCGGGAAATAATGAGTTCTATTATTTTGATAATAAGATTATGAATCAGGCGATGGATATGGTGGCCAATACAGAAAACATCGATGGCAGAAACTACACTTATCTCTATCCGGTCTGGGCTTATCCTGGTGATTACCAATATCAGCCGGACGTGAATGGTGCTTTCTATTTCCGCAGAAATGATTTAGGGATCGAAAGGAATGCGGACAGAGAAGCGGATTATTCCTGGGTTTATTTTGCTCTTGATAGTCAGAAGTCGGATAAAGAATTCTATGTTCTTGGGATGTTCAATGATTATAAAGCTGACAAAACCAGCCAAATGCAATATGATGAGAAAGCTCAGAAGTATATTGCAAAAATCTATCTGAAACAAGGCTTTTATAATTATATCATTGCGACAAAAGGTTCTGATGGCAAACTGAATTACGGTGAAGTCAATGGAAATTTCTGGCAAACAGAAAACCTTTATCAGGCCTTCTTATATTACACACCATTCGGAAGAAACTTCGATGGATTGCTTGGTTATGGAGAGTTCAGGACGCCTGTGAGATAATTATTTATATTATTTTGTGAATCATTGCTAATAATCTGGTTTTTTGGAATAATTTTAGCTAATAACTTTCAAAACGAATTTTATGGAACTTCTCTTTGAAAACAAAAAGTCTGGAAATGGCGGATTTATATCAATGAAGAATCAACAGGAAGAAATTGGAAGATTGACTTACACCATCGTTCCTGAACTCAAAAAACTGATTGTAAGTTATGTGATGGTTTTTCCAAAATTCGAAGGGAAAGGTCTAGGAAAAATGCTTGTTGAGAAATCTGTAGATTTTGCAAGGAAGAATGGCTGGTCTATCAAAGCGCATTGTTCCTATGCCCACGCCGTTCTCAGCAGAAAATCAGATGTGAAAGACGTTTTCGTCGCCTAAAGATAAATTATTACCTTGGTAATACTAAAGTTACGGCTCGCAATTGCGAGCCGAGCTTTTTTATTTAATCTGAAAAATTATTTATTCATAGACATCAGAAACTCTTCATTGTTTCTGGTCACTTTCATTTGTTTTTGAACAAATTCCATAGCTTCCAGAGGATTCATATCAGCCAGATATTTTCTCATAATCCACATACGCTGCTGAGTTGCCTCGTCTTGTAAAAGATCATCACGTCTTGTGCTGGATGCTACCAAATCCACGGCGGGATAAATTCTCTTATTAGCGATTTTTCTATCCAATTGCAATTCCATATTCCCGGTTCCTTTGAATTCTTCGAAGATAACTTCATCCATTTTGGAGCCTGTGTCAATCAAAGCAGTTGCGATAATGGTTAAAGAACCGCCATTTTCGATTTTTCTAGCCGCACCAAAGAAACGTTTTGGTCTGTGAAGCGCATTAGCATCCACACCACCGGAAAGTATTTTCCCGGAAGCTGGTGTTACCGTGTTATAAGCTCTAGCCAGACGCGTAATAGAATCCAAAAGAATCACAACATCGTGACCACATTCTACCATTCTTTGTGCTTTTGATAAAACCAGATTGGCCACTTTGACGTGCTTGTCAGCTGCTTCATCAAATGTAGAAGCAATCACTTCCGCATTCACGCTTCTTTGCATATCCGTCACCTCTTCCGGCCTTTCATCGATGAGGAGAACCATCATATAAGCTTCCGGGTGATTGGCAGAAATAGCATTAGCAATATCTTTTAGTAAAATAGTTTTACCGGTTTTCGGCTGTGCAACAATCATTGCTCTTTGTCCTTTTCCGATTGGCGCAAACAGGTCAACGATTCTTGTAGAAAGTGTTGAGTTTTTACCCGCCAAATTGAATTTTTCCTGAGGGAAAAGCGGTGTCAGATATTCGAAAGCAACTCTATCCTTGATAAAAGCCAAATCTCTTCCATTAACTTCTGTAGGTTTCTGTAGCGAGAAATATTTTTCACCTTCTTTCGGCAATCTCACAATTCCTTTGACTGTATCTCCGGTTTTCAAACCATAATTTCTGATTTGGTTGGTAGAAACATACACGTCGTCCGGAGAAGAGATATAGCTGAAATCTGAAGAACGTAGGAATCCGTAATTATCAGGAAGAATTTCCAAAACACCTTCAATGGTTACAATACCGTCAAAGTTGAATTCTTTTTTCGGTGCTTCCTGTGGTTGTTGCGTTTCTGTGGGTTGATTGTTTTGCGGCGAACTATTTTGTTGAGGATTATTCGCTTGCTGTTGAGGTCTTTGTGTTTTTTGCTGGCCTTTGTTGTGATTAGCCTTTTGCTGCTGATTGTTTTGTTGCTGAGGTTGCTGTTGCTGTGCTTTGACTTCCTCTGTTACTTCCTCAGCTTTGGGAGCGGTTTCAGAAGTTGTTGCTTCCTCTGATTGATTTTGATTGATTCTCGCTCTTGGTTTTTTCTTTGGAGTGCTTTGTGTCTTTTTTTCTTCAGCTGGTGCTTCTTCTTTTACAGATGTCTCTGCAACTGGAGTCGCTTCAACTGGTTCCTGTGGTTTTTCTGCAGGTTTCCTGCCTCTTTTTTTGGCAGGAGAAGCTTTTTCAGTAGAATTCTCTTCTGTTTTTTTCGTCATATTCTCTTGAGTGGCGTTTAGATAATCTTTGATGATTTTTGGATTAGAAGCCTGATAGTCCAGAATGGCGAAAACCGTGTCTTCCGGAGAGCTTTTCTTTGCCAATTTAACGCCTAAATCTTTAGAAAGTTGAGCCAATTCCTCATCGGATTTTGACCGTAGCGTTTCAATATTAAACATATAAATACGTAAAGGGTAAATTTTTATTTGTGTATAAGTAAGAATGAAAACCAGGAGGTTATCATTTTTAAATAGGTGATTACAATGCAAATCTACATTAATTTTTGAATTAAGCAAAAATTATTTTACTTTTGCAAACGATTTTAAGCTTTTTTATAAAGGATTTATAATAAAGATGTTACAAAGAATACAAACAGTCTGGATATTTTTAGCAGTTTTGGGAAGTGTTTTCCTGAACATCACCGCACAGGATTTTGACATTCTTGGTAGATATTTGACGATTAATGCTCTGACAGTTATATTAATTTTGTTTGGGGTATTAAGCATTTTTAGTTTCAAAAACCGTAAAAGACAAATCTTGCTGAATAACATCAGCATTTTTATAAACGCTTTGTTGATTGGTCTTTTGACTTACTGGCTATTAAACTTATCCGGAGGAATCCAATTTCCTGAGAAGGGTATTGAGCCGATTTTCCCATTAATCTCGGTAATATGTTTGCTTTTGGCAAATATTTACATCAAGAAAGATGAGAGGCTCGTAAAATCTGTAGACAGACTTCGATAGACTTACGACGATTTTTTTGAGTGAGAACAGCTTCCTTTTTGGAGGCTGTTTTTTATTTTAATAGATTTGTTAGAAGCTTAATAACGTGGACACATTCAATCACTTAAAAACAATCATCAGCATTATCCTAAGTCTGGGAATCGGAACTTTGCTGAATGGTAGCGTCAAATTCATCCAGCATCCCGGTAGGAACAAGCCATTCTGGATTCACTTGCTGTTTGTACTGTATATTTTTATTTTGATGATCCATTTCTGGTGGTGGGAATACCGTTTGCGTGCGATCACGTCGTGGACTTTCACGCAGTACATTTTCATTATTGGTTATATTATTTTATTTTTTGTCTTGTGTACACTGCTTTATCCTGCCGATTTGAAAGACCATAACAACGATTACAAAACTTACTTTTTTTCCCGCAGAAAGTGGCTTTTCGGATTTCTCGCCGTGATGTTTTGCCTAGATCTGGTCGATACGCTTTATAAAGGTAAGGATTATCTGGAATCGTTGATGCCGTTGTATGGAATCCGGGTGTTGACACACATTCCGTTGAGTTTAGCTTTGGTTTTCATTAATTCTAAAAAGAATAGCTATTATGCAGGTGTTTTAATCTTTTTTATTCTATTCGAGGTTTTCTTTATCTACAAGCGCTATTACCTTTATGCATAATGATTGGTAACAAATCCCGTAAAACATCGACTTATCATTTTAAAATTAATCCATCAATGAAAAAAATAATCTTCTTTATTCTAGCAGCCAATTCTCTATTTACTTTTGCGCAGGAAGTTTCTAAAGAACGTGTCATTAATATTGTATCAACGCTTGCTTCAGACGAAATGAAAGGTCGTAAATTCGGAACGCCTGAAAATGATAAAGCGGCGGAATACATCGCTCAGGAATTCAAAAAAAATAATCTGGATTACTGCTTTGGAGATTCTTATCTGATTCCTTTCGAATACAAAGGACAAAAGGGCTACAATGTTTGTGGAATCAAGAAAGGAAAATCAGAACAAAGTTTAGCTTATTCAGCACATTTTGATCATATCGGAACCAATAACAAAGAAGGCGATAATATCTACAACGGTGCAGACGACGATGCTAGTGGCGTTTCTACGGTAATTGGTTTAGCAGATTATTTCAAAGATAAAAAAACAGACTTCTCAATGGTTTTTATGGCTTTCAATGCGGAAGAGATTGGATTGGTTGGTTCCAAAGCTTTATCCGAGAATCAAAGTCTGAACCCGGTTTTCAGTAATATTAAGGCACTTTTCAATTTCGAAATGTTGGCAACCGAATCTCAATTCGGGAAAAATGCCGTATTTATGACAGGTGACGAGTTTTCTGACTTCGATGAATTGATTAATGCCAGTGCAGTAAATGGATTGAAAGTTTATCCAGACCCATATCAGGGTCAGCATTTATTTTACAGGTCAGACAATGTGAATTTTGTCAAAAAGAAAATCATCGCCCATTCTATTTCCACTGTTGATATGAACAAGGCATCCCATTATCATGCTGTGAATGATGATATCAATATTGTAGATGCCGATAACTTGACGAATATCATCAACAACTTTGCAAAGACAATCAATAAGTTGAATACTAAAAACTTCCAGCCAAAATATAACGATAAGGTAAAATATGATTTCTAACGTCTTACCGAACTAAGCTATTTATTTTCCGTATTTTTGCCTTTCAATTTTTTTTAATGAAGCCATACCAACGAATTTTAGGGTTTGCAAAACCACATCAGAAATACCTTTGGGGAAGTATGTTTTTCAACATTCTTTATTCGCTTTTGCAAATCTTTTCTATTGGAACTTTGCTCCCGATTTTGAGCATAATGTTCGGCACAGTAGATGCCATCGATACGACTAAAGCACCGGTTTGGAATGGTAGAATGGGGGATTATTTCGCTTATGTCAAAGATTGGGCTTATTATACAATTCAGGTTAATATTGATGAACACGGCGGAATCAAAGTTTTAGCGATTCTTTGTTGTATCACAGCCATTGCCTTTTTATTGAGGAATATTTTCCGTTACATCGGTTCGTATTTATTGGTTAACTACAGGGTTGGGATTACGAGAGATTTGAGAACAGCGATGTACGATAAGTTTCTGAAATTACCAGTTTCATTCTTTACAGAACAACGAAAAGGCGATATGATGTCCAGGATTTCCAACGATATCGGCGGCGTAGAAGGCGGTATCATGGGTTCTTTGGTGGATATTGTGAACTCGCCGTTTATGATTATTTCCTCATTAACAGCGTTATTTCTCCTTTCTCCAAAGTTGACATTATTCTCTTTAATCGTTTTTCCAATTATGGGTTGGATTATCTCGTGGGTTGGGAAAAGCTTAAAAAAACAAGCCAAGAATGCACAAGAAGAATTAGGAAATCTTTTCTCTTTGGTAGATGAAACTTTGAAATCGTCAAAAGTCATTAAGATTTTTAACGCCGATAAAATCCTGAAAAACCGTTTTAACAAAACGACAAACCAATGGCAGCATCACGCTATTGCAATGAGTAGAAGACGGGAACTGGCTTCGCCGATGAGCGAGTTTTTGGGTTCTGTGACGATGTTACTAATCACTTGGTACGCGGGCACAGAAATCATTAATGGAACCAATCGTGATCCTGCAACTTTCCTTGCCTTCATTGCAGTTTTTTTCCAGATTCTGGACCCGGCCAAACGTTTGTCGAATGCCGTTTCTAATATTCAAGGCGGAATGGCGAGTCTGGAAAGAGTTTCCGAAGTTTTGGATTACGACTTGAAAGTGGATGAAGTTCCGAATCCAACACCAATTTCTGAGTTAAAAGATAAAATTGAATTCAAAAATATTGGTTTCTATTACGAAAAATCAAACCTAATTCTGAAGAATTTCTCCATCGATTTACCGAAGGGAAAAACGGTTGCTTTGGTTGGACAATCGGGAAGTGGAAAAACGACGATTGCCAATCTGCTGGCAAGATTCTATGACGTTTCCGAGGGCGAAATCCTAATTGACGGACATAATATCAAAAATCTTAAACTAACAGACTATCGTAAACTTCTGGGAATGGTAACTCAGGAATCTGTGTTGTTCAACGATTCGGTGTACAATAATATCCTGATGGGTAATCCAAATGCTACCGAAGAGGAGATCATAGAAGCGGCTAAGATTGCCAATGCTCACGATTTTATCTCACAACTTCCGGAAGGTTATCATACCAATATCGGTGATGATGGAAACAAGCTTTCTGGTGGGCAGAAACAGCGTGTCTCTATTGCGAGAGCGGTTCTTAAAAATCCGCCAATTATGATTCTCGACGAGGCAACTTCTGCATTAGACACAGAATCCGAAAGATATGTTCAGGATGCACTGGAAAAAATGATGCAAAATAGAACGTCTTTGGTTATTGCGCACAGATTATCGACGATTCAGAAGGCTGATCATATTGTTGTGATGGAAAAAGGTGACATTATCGAACAAGGCTCTCATCAGGAATTGATGGACAAAGATGGAACTTACAAAAAGTTGGTTGAGCTTCAGAATTTTGATTAATGAATCCAATTCAGGAATATTTTTATCGGATAGATGAACCTGCGAGAAGTGCACTTTTGTTTATCCGAGAGAAGATTTTAAATTCTGATGCATTGATAACCGAAACGTTCAGTTTTGGACTTCCTTTCTTGAAATATAAAAAGAAAATGCTCTGCTATTTCTATTACAGCAAACAACATCAAAAGCATTATCTCAGTTTTTACCACGGTGATAGAGTTGATTATCCAGAATTATTATCTGAAGGCAGAAAAAAGTTTAAAATCTTACTTCTGGATATGGATGAAGACTTACCAATGGAATTGATTTTCAATATTCTTGATGAAGTGAAAACTTATATCAAATAAAATTAGAATAAAATTATGTTTTCATTATTCAGAAAAAATAAACCGTTCAAAATAGAAAACTTTGCATTAAAGTTGTCATTGGAATGGGGTAAGAATTTTGGAAAAGGTATATCAGAAAGATTAATAAAAAAGTTTCCCGAACTAAATATTTCGGAAATAGAATATTATAAAACTTTGTGTGATAATGTCCAAAATGATTGTTCAAACTCAATTGATTTTCAAGGGAAAGAAATTACAGTTAATGAATTAGATAATCTTCTGAAAGAAAAAGTGTTCAAAAAATATAATTGGATTAATAAAAGCAATCAAAGAAAACTTTATTCCTTATACACTTATATTTTATGGAAAGAAGGATTAATTAAATAAGTATTACCCAACTTCCAATCCATTTTTCACAGGCAAACTCGGACTCAATAAAGTCACTTCACTTTTATTTTCTCCATAAACACCAAGAACCAGACATTCGCTGAAAAAATTGGCGATTTGTTTCTTTGGGAAATTCACAACTGCGAGAATCTGTTTTCCTATCAAATCCTCTTTTTGATACAAAGCTGTGATTTGAGCTGAAGATTTTTTGATTCCCAAATCTCCAAAATCTATTTCCAATTGATAGGAAGGATTTCTGGCTTTTTCAAAATCATTGACGGAAATAATGGTTCCGACTCTGATGTCGATTTTCTCAAAATCACTCCAGGCTATTTCAGGTTTTGTCATTATTGATTGGTTTTATTTTTTAATGTCTTGCAAAAGCTTTTCAACTTCACGTTTTTGCTCCAAATATTTTAATTGCAATTCACTCCCTTCGCCTATTCTTCCGTAATAAATCAACGCTTTTTCACCAAAGAAGTTTTTATAATAATCGGAAAGTTCTGGAATCTGTGGAAAATTGGTGTGAAATAACATTTCGTAGTATGCTTGCCATTCACGTTCATTTTTGTCCATAATCATCATTTTTGGCGATTTCTGGCGGACGTGTAGCATCTCGTGAGCGAGCATATTGAGAACCAAAGTCAAATCAAAATCGAAAAGATTTCTTGGAATCAAAACTTCCTGCATTTCCCCGATTTCGCCATTGGCAGTTAACAGAATTGAGTTTTTTTCTAATTCCTCTCGAAAACCAAATCCTAAAAAATTCTCGTCATCCAAATCAAATTCGTGAATGAGGAATCTTGCGGCGTCCAGGATTTCGCCGGTTTCTTTGTAAGCGTTGAGGTTGAATTGTAATTGTTCGTAGTTCATTTGTGCTAAAATTAAATTTGTTCTGAGAAGATTCAAATTTACAATTTAACGACAAATATTTCAAAAGAAGTTGTATCTGCGGCCGTGATAGTAACGGTTACCCCACAGCGAGGCGGCGGAACGCAGTGGAGCCGCCGAGTGAGGAGTAGGAGTGGATAGCGCGAAATGTCCGCCCATGAAAAATCGCACCTGAGAGATGCGATTTGATATATTTAAAATTCCATTTGGACTTCCAGTTTTTCTGCCAGAAGTTTGGAAACTTTTACTTTGAGTGGCTCAATGTCAATATTCTGCATCGCATCGTTGGCGAAAGCATAAAGCAATAATGCTCTTGCTTCTTTCTTGGAAATTCCACGAGCTCTAAGGTAGAACATCGCATCTTCGTTCAACTGACCAACGGTACAGCCGTGTGAACATTTGACATCATCTGCGAAAATCTCTAGCTGAGGTTTTGTATCGATAGTTGCGCCTTCGTCCAGCAAAATGTTGTTGTTCTGCTGATAAGCATTGGTTTTCTGAGCAATCTTGTTCACAAACACTTTTCCGTTGAAAACACCGTGCGATTTGTCCTTGAAAATTCCTTTGTAATTCTGGTAAGATTCGCAGTTTGGCGTATTGTGATGAACAGCGGTGTGGTGGTCTACCAATTGGTCTTTCCCAATAATCGTGATACCGTTCATAAAGGAATTGATATTTTCTCCGTTGTGGATGAAATCCAGATTGTTACGAACCAATTTCCCTCCGAAAGAGAACGTGTTCACAGTCGTTAAGCTGTCTCTTTCCTGTTTCGCAAATGTGTGGTCTACAAGGTAAGAAGTATCACTGTCGTTCTGTAATTTGTGCCAGTCTGCTTTTGCATTTTGGTATGTGAAAATCTCCGTCACAGAGTTGGTGAAAACAAAAGACTCATCAAAATTATGATGACTTTCAATCACTTCTACTTTGGCGCCAGCTTCTACAATCAGAAGGTTTCTTGTATTGTAGAATGTATTTTCTTCCTGACTGTCAGAGATATAAAAAACGTGAATCGGTTTTTCGATGACGATGTTTTTTGGAACTTTCAGGAAAAATCCTTCATTGAAGTAAGCCAGATTCAAGTTTGTGAATGCTAATTCTTTGCTCGCAATCGTATTGAAATATTGGTTGAAAGTTTCTTTTTTTGCTGAATCATTGAGAGCTTCGTTCAATGTCAAAAATTCTGCATTTTCAATAGAAATATTAGAATATTCTTTGTGAAGTTTTCCGTTGATGAAGACAATCCAGTCAAAATGTTCTTCTCCCAAATGCAATTCGTCCAATTGCTCTTTGGTAATGTGATGCGCTTCTGAAGGGAAAAAATTGTAATCTTTCTCCGTGATTTCCTTCAGATTCGTGTATTTGTATTCTTCATCTTTTTTGGTCGGAAAACCTTTTGCTTCAAATTTCTGAAGAGCGTTTTTTCTTTCTTCATTCAAAAAAGTATGACGAAGCGATTCCAAAAAATCTGAATGTTGATTTGTTGTTTGTTCAAATAAAGCCATTGTAATGGTTTGATTTTGCATCGGTTGAGTGGTTTTTGTCATTCCGAAGAACGAGGAATCTAGATTCTTCATTCCGTTGCACTGCATTCAGAATGACAATTATATTTAATATTCAAATTAGTTCAAAAGCCAATCGTAACCTTTTTCTTCCAATTCAAGTGCTAAAGATTTATCTCCTGTTTTTATGATTTTTCCATCCGCCAAAACGTGAACGAAATCCGGCTGAATGTAGTTTAAAAGCCTTTGATAATGCGTGATTAACAAAACGGCGTTGCCTTCGCTTCTGAATTTGTTAACGCCATCAGCAACGATTCTCAAAGCATCGATATCCAATCCTGAATCGGTTTCGTCAAGAATTGCTAATTTCGGGTTTAGCATCATCATTTGGAAAATCTCGTTTCTTTTCTTTTCACCTCCGGAAAAACCTTCGTTCAAAGAACGGGAAAGGAAATCTTTTCTGATGCCTAATTTCTCAGAGTTTTCACGAATCAATCCCAACATTTCTTTAGCGCCCATTTCTTCCAAGCCGTTTGCTTTTCTTGTCTCATTAAGAGCAGCTTTGATGAAATTGGTAACGGTAACTCCAGGGATTTCCACTGGATATTGAAAAGAAAGGAAAATGCCTTTGTGTGCTCTTTCCTCAGGCGCGTCTTCGCCGATTTTTTCTCCTTCGAAAATAATTTCGCCATCCGTTACTTCATAATCTTCCTTTCCTGCAATCACAGAGGAAAGAGTCGATTTTCCAGCTCCGTTCGGTCCCATAATAGCGTGAACTTCGCCTGGTTTTATTTCAAGATTGATTCCTTTTAAAATTTCTTTGTCGCCGTCTTCAATTTTGGCGTGTAAGTTTTTGATTTGTAACATTATATATGTTTAATATCTTATGTTTAATTTAAATTTTACCCAACTGAACCTTCCAACGAAATCTCCAACAACTTCTGAGCTTCAATGGCAAATTCCATAGGAAGCTTATTCAAAACTTCTTTACTGAATCCATTCACAATTAGAGCAATTGCTCTCTCTGTATCAATTCCTCTTTGGTTACAGTAGAAAATCTGGTCTTCCCCGATTTTCGAAGTCGTTGCTTCGTGTTCTAACTGTGCAGTCGGGTCTTTGATTTCGATGTAAGGGAAAGTGTGTGCACCACATTCGTTACCCATCAACAAAGAGTCGCACTGAGAAAAGTTTCTCGCTCCTTTTGCAGTCGGCATTACTTTTACCAAACCTCGATAAGAGTTATTGGACTTACCCGCAGAGATACCTTTGGAAATAATGGTTGATTTGGTATTCTTCCCGATGTGAATCATCTTCGTCCCTGTATCTGCATATTGGTGCATATTGGTAACGGCAATTGAATAAAATTCTCCAACCGAGTTGTCTCCTTTCAAAATACAGCTAGGATATTTCCAAGTTACAGCAGAACCTGTTTCAACCTGAGTCCAGGAAATTTTTGCATTTCTCTCACAAAGTCCTCTTTTCGTTACGAAATTGAAAACGCCGCCTTTACCTTCTTCGTCACCAGGATACCAGTTCTGAACGGTAGAATATTTGATTTCCGCATTATCCAAGGCAATCAATTCAACAACCGCAGCGTGAAGCTGATTCTCATCTCTCGATGGTGCTGTACAACCTTCAAGATAAGATACATAACTTCCTTCGTCTGCAATGACCAAAGTTCTTTCGAACTGACCAGTTCCTGATTGATTGATACGGAAATAAGTTGACAGTTCCATTGGACATCTTACACCTTTTGGAATGTAGCAGAAACTTCCGTCAGAGAAAACTGCGGAGTTCAGAGCGGCGTAGAAATTATCGCCTCTTGGAACGACTTTTCCAATATATTGTTTTACCAATTCCGGATGTTCTTTGATCGCTTCGGAAATAGAGCAAAAGATAATACCTTTCTCCTTTAGGGTTTCCTGAAACGTTGTTTTTACAGACACTGAATCTACAACAATATCAACCGCAACATTCGCTAATCTTTTTTGTTCCTCGATATTGATTCCCAATTTTGCGAAAGTTTTCAGTAATTCCGGATCCACTTCATCAAGACTTGCCAATTCTGGTTTTGCCTTTGGCGCAGCATAATATCGGATAGCTTGGAAATCAGGTTTTTGATATTTGATGTTGGCCCAATTCGGCTCTTCCATTTTTTGCCAGATTCGAAAAGATTCCAGACGCCAGTGGGTCATCCATTCCGGTTCTTCTTTTTTGGCAGAAATCGCACGGATGATATCTTCATTCAGACCTATCGGGAAATCTTCATATTCGATATCTGTTTCAAATCCGAATTCATACTTTTGATTTTCGAGATCGACTCTCAGGTCGTCTTCGGTGTATTTAGACATATTTTATAAACTAAAAGATTCTCCACAGCCGCAAGTTCTTGCCGCATTCGGATTATTAAAAACAAAACCTTTCCCGTTCAATCCTCCGGAATATTCCAGCGTGGTTCCTGCAAGATAAAGGATTGACTTTTTGTCAACAACGATCTTTACACCATTGTCTTCAAAAATCTGGTCGGTTTCGCCTTTTACATTATCAAACTTCAGAACGTATTCCAGCCCGGAACAACCGCCGCTTTTTACGCCCACTCTTATATAGTCAGTCTCAGGGTTGAAGCCTTCTTCAGTCATCAACTGAGCTGCTTTGGATTTTGCCTGATCGCTTACTTGTATCATTGTTTTTATTTAGACTGATTTTAGTCTACAAAAGTACGAACTAATTTTCGCAATCTCAAATCGACGGCATCTATTTTAACGATTTTTAAATAGACTTTATCATTTCGTTTTATAATGAATTACAGTTTGTTAATGTTAAATCGTTGTCAAAAAAGAAACAATTATTAATTCTGATTGTTCTTATAATTAACTTTGCTGAGATTTGTTAATCAAACCATTAGTTTATGAAGAAGATTTTTATTTTGATGATGCTGTTTTCCTTTTTGGGAAAAATGATGAGTCAGACCGAAAGATATGTTTATCGTACGGAAGTGAATCCGGATACGATCAATCTTGTCGATATGAAGGTTGAAACCACTTTTCTTGATGTGAGAAATAATCGATCATTATTCATTAGTGAAAGCAAATTGTTGCGGGATTCTTTGAAAACAGTTTTGAGGCAGCAGGAAAAGCCGGAAATCAAAAAATCAAAAAAAAATAAACCGGAATTTCCAAAACTAGCAAATGGAAAATCAATTCAGCCGACTTTTTTTGAATACTTTATTACAAAAGATTACGCTGATAAAACGATAAATTTTGTTGAAAATATTGGTTCTAAGCAGGTGTATTATCAGGAAGACAGGAAATTGAATTGGAATATTTCTCCGCAAACCTCGGATTATAATGGTTACAAAGTTCAGAAGGCAACGATCAATTTTGGAGGAAGAATCTGGACAGCTTGGTTTGCGCCGGAAATCAAAATCTCTGACGGACCTTACAAATTATCAGGATTGCCAGGCCTTATTTTGAAATTGGAAGATGATAAAGGCGATTACAAATTTAATTTCGTCAAAAAATTATCAATTCCAAATTCTTTTTCTGAAGATATAAAACCGGATGCGAGAAAATCGACAAGAATTAATTTCCAAGGTGATAAAGCTTCTGTAAAAATGGAAATGGCAAAGAATAAAGATGCTGAAATTGATTTGGATAATTTCAGTCCGGGCGGTGGAAGAGGGATGCATCAAAGAAATGGAATGAACGGCAGATTCGGCGGTCAACCGGGACAAGGAATGAATGGCGGAATGCCGAATGGAGAAATGGGAACTCCCGATGTGCAAATGGGAAGTACACCAAGAAGTTCTACAGGAAATGGTAATATGATGAGTTTTGGAAATACAAACCCAATAGAATTAAGTAATAAATAAGATATGAAATTATTAAAAATACTAAGTGTTTTAGCAATGCCAATGCTGATGGCCCAGCAAAGCACACGTTTTGTTTATCAGGTGACATTAACGCCGGATTCTACCAACACAGAAAAGAAAACCGAACAGGCCTATCTGGATACGGACGGGAAAAAATCTTTTTTCTACGCAGAAAATACTTTGAAGAGAGATTCTCTGATGGAAAGAATGAGAGCAACCAAAAATTTTGACAGAACCCAGATGCAGAATTTGCGGAGTAATATGCAATTCACGATTGAAAAGGACCTGACCAATCAAAGTTTGGTCTACAAATCAAGAATCGGAAGAGATCAATATTCTTATAACGAATCGCCTGTTTTTGACTGGAAAATTTTACCGGAAACGGTGAAAATCGGAGATTATCAAACCCAAAAAGCCGAGACTAAATTCGGAGGAAGGACTTGGTATGCCTGGTTTACTCAGGAAGTTCCTTTGCAGGATGGACCGTATAAATTTTCCGGATTACCAGGTCTGATCGTAAAAGTTCAGGATGCAAAAGGCGATTATTCTTTTGACCTGATGCAGACTAAGAAAATTGCTGAAGTTCAGCAGCCACAAACCAGAGGTCAATTTATTAATCTTCCGAAAAATAAGTATGCGGATATGGAGAAAAAATTCCAGAAAGATCCTATGAGCTTTTTTAGCTCTCAGGCTGGTGGCGGTGGAAGAGGTCCGGCTGGCGGTGGGCGTGGACCTTCTTTTGATCCGAAACAGCAGCAGGAAAGACAAAAACAAATGGAAGCAGAAATCAAAAGCAGAAATAATCCAATCGAATTGAAATAAAAAAAGTCCCAAATTTGGGACTTTTGTTTTAAGATTTTCTAATTTCTTTAATCTCTTCAATTTTTTCTTCGAAATAATTTTTCTTGTCGGGATGTTTCTCAGAAAGTGTTTCGTAAGCTTTTATGGCTTTGGAATACAGCTTCTGTTCTGTATATAACTTCGCCAAAGTCTCTGTCATCAGGTGAGAAATATCGTCTTTTTTCTCTTTTACAACATAGTTGCTTTCTTCTTTTAACTGAGAGATCTTAGGATTATTCTCGATGAAATTATCAATGATTTTTTCTTTTACTTTTGAAGTGTCTTCAGCAGGTCTTTCGATTTTCAGCCAGCTTTGCCAGGTGTTGATGAAAGTTCCTACATTACTTTCTTTTGATGTGGTTTCTTCGGTTTTTTCCTCAATCGGC
Source organism: Epilithonimonas arachidiradicis (assembly GCF_003610695.1). Classification (GTDB taxonomy): domain Bacteria; phylum Bacteroidota; class Bacteroidia; order Flavobacteriales; family Weeksellaceae; genus Epilithonimonas; species Epilithonimonas arachidiradicis. The sequence goes on from NZ_RAQH01000001.1 coordinate 544,127, forward strand.
GGAGCTTCTTTTTTCTCTTCGATTTTAGAAACTTCGTTTCCAAAAAATGAAACATTGAAAACAGGTCTTTCCGAATCTGTTTCGGCTTTACGTTCTTCAACCGGTTTTATTTCTTCTTCAACAATTGGCTTTGATGCAATTTGAGGCTTTATCTCAATTGATGCAGTAACTTCGGTCTTTTCTATAATTTTCGGGATTTCTCTTTCTTCTGTTTTTCCGATTAAAGCATCCGGAATATTATTGGAAAATTGCATCGGTTTCCATTCAGAAACAGGTTCTTCAATTGTTTCCTCAATTTTAACTTCTGGAGTTTGAGAAATTATTTCCGGTTCAGGTTGTTCTGTTTCTTCAATTTTAGCTTCTTCTGTCTCAAAAGTTGGTGTGTTTTCGAAACTGATTTCCTGAGTTTTTTCTAAAATTTCGGACTCAATGTTTTGATTTTTATTTGCTTCGATTTCAAAAGCCTGAGTGTTTTCAAAACTGATTCCATTAGCATCATCAATTTCTAATTCTTTTTCCGGAATTTTATCAACGAAAACTTCCTTATTTTCAGATTCAGAATTGATTTTTACTTCAAACGGTTTCTCTTCTTTTTTCTCTTTTTTAGGAGGATTGAGATAATCCAAATGGTTTTTTGGGACCGAGAATTTGACATCTGGAAGAAAATCCTGAATGCCGCCAAAACTGATATCGTTAGAAGTTTCCAACTCAGCTTCCTCAACAGATTGTTCTGTTTTGATTTCTTCAACAATTGGTTCTTCTTGTACAGCAATTGATTCTTCGGATCTGTTTTCATCAACTTCGATCTGAGCGTTGATGTCCTTAATTTCTTCCTTAAGAATTAATTGACCAGATTCCTTGCTCGCATCAAGATCGACTTCTGGTGCTTTTTCTTCCAGAAAATTTTCTTCACCTTCATACAGAAGACGATTCTTTTCGCCGTCAACTACTACAAATTCCGGACTCTGATTCTTTTCTTCAACTTCGATGATTTTCTCAACATCGAACTTGTTCAGAACTGGCTTTTCTTCATTTTCAATTTCAGCAATTAATTCAGGTTCCGCGGGTTTTATCTCTTCCGGGATCGTATTATTAACTGTTGGAGTTTCAGTGCTTTCTTCTGGACTAATCTGAGGTAGAATTTCCTCTTTTTTCGAATTCTTTTCCGAATTAATGAAGTGATAAAGTATTTTTTTATCAGTTGTGTAAGCGGCGGTTTTAGAAAGATTTTCTTTATAATTTTCTGATTGATAAAGATTGATTCCATAGAGGTAAAGTGCTCTTATACTTTGTGCATAAGGCATTTTTGCCGATTCCGATTCCAAAATCCGCAGGTCATTTTCGGTAATTATTTTCGGATTTTTGATTAATTCTAAAACTCTTGTATTCATATTTTACCAGTTGGCTACAATATCATTGAAAATCTTGTTGATGATTCTTTCATTCACGATTTTCACTTGCGCAGTTTCTATTGTATTAAGGTCTAGATCACTATTGAAAACAGCTTCGTCACTATAAGTTCGGTCAAAGTTCAAAGTCGGATCTTTAATATTCTCGTAATGAACTTTTATCGTAATGGTCAGCTTATTTTGCTGTGCCTGGATGATGTTTCCTGTTGTCGTGGTTGTGGAAGCTCCAACACTCGTAGGTGTAATGTTGTAATCCGTAATTTCTCCTTCGATCAATAGATCCGGATTCTCGACTGCTCCTTTCAAGCCTGATCTTTGTAGAAAACGGTTCTGCAAAGCCACTGTAAAATCCTGACTCAGACTTGGCAGGTTGTTCGCCGCGTTATTCGGAAACGGATTAATCTTTACCGTTTTCATGTCTTCCCGCAAAGAAGAGCCCGAGAAACTATAACAGGAAATCAAAAAAGAGGAAACAAGTAACAGTATACAAGTTTTGAATGCCCTTAATAATAAATTACGATGATATATTGGAATCATTTTTCTGAGTCTTTTTAATCCTCAAGATTATATTGTTTAATTTTTCTGTAAAGTGTTCTTTGCGATATTCCCAACTCATCCGCGGCTCTGTTTCTTCTGCCTTTATGTTTTTCCAAAGCTTTGATAATTAAATCTTTTTCGTTGTTCTGAAGTGACAAGGATTCTGGTTTAGCTTCTTCAATTTCGATATCTTCTACATCATTATAATGATGATCATCGTTGTCCGAAATGATTGTCGGATGATGGACTTCATTCTGGTTATTATTTTCGAAATATAGCAAAGAATTAGGATTAGCAGTTTGAGTTTCTGGTGTGTAGATTCTGTTGATCAGATTTTTTTCCTGAGAACTCAGATCGCTGTTTCCTCTGTTTTTAATCAGTTCCGAAGTTAAGGATTTTAAATCATTAATATCGCTCCTCATATCGAAAAGGATCTTATACATAATCTCTCTTTCCGAACTGAAGTCTGACCCGGAGTTTCCACCGGAATTTTTCTGGACAACAGCAGGTAAGTTGGCATTCATCGGGATATATTCTGCTAATTTCACAGAATTAATTTCACGATTCTGCTCAACAACAGTCATTTGCTCTACCAGATTTCTCAACTGACGAACGTTTCCGGGGAATGAATAATTTTCCAGATAAGAAACCGCATCATCAGTCAGTCTTAGCTCAGGCATTCTGTATTTCTCAGCAAAATCAATCGCAAACTTTCTAAATAACAAATGGATGTCGCCTTTTCTTTCTCGCAAAGCAGGCATATCAATTTGTACCGTGTTTAAACGATAATACAGATCTTCACGAAAACGCCCATCCTGAATGGCTTTCATCATATTAACGTTGGTAGCCGCTACGATTCTTACATTGGTTTTCTGGACCTGGGAAGAACCGACTTTCATAAACTCGCCGCTTTCCAAAACTCTCAAAAGCCGAACCTGAGTCTGTAAAGGCAATTCTCCGACTTCATCAAGGAAAATAGTTCCGCCGTCAGCAACTTCAAAATAACCTTTTCTGGTAGAGGTAGCACCTGTAAACGCTCCTTTTTCGTGACCAAATAACTCGGAGTCAATCGTTCCTTCCGGGATTGCACCACAGTTGACAACAATGTAAGGCTGATGTTTTCTTCTGGATTCTGAATGAATGATTTTCGGGATGAATTCTTTCCCGACACCACTTTCCCCAATTACAAGAACGGAAATATCGGTCGGCGCTACCTGAATAGCTTTTTCCAAAGCACGGTTAAGCGCAGGAAAGTTACCGATGATTCCGAAGCGGTTTTTTATAGATTGTAAGTCTGCCATTGTTTAATTGATGTTTTTGAAATTTGAGTTTAAAAATTCTAGGCTATGAATGATTAAACCGTTTCCCCCAAAAGCGTTCCTTGCGTGTTCCCGTGAACGAAAACGGAAACAATGTCACCAATTTTTTGTCCTTCCAACATATCAAAAACGCAAACAGCATTTTGAGAATTGCGGCCTTTCCATTGGTTTTTATTCTTTTTGGAAACCCCTTCAATTAGTATTTCGTGAACCCTACCGACATAAGAAGCCATTCTTTTTCTGGATAGTTCACCTTGTAAAGCAATGACTTCTGCCAGACGTCTTTGTTTGATATCTGCTGGGATGTCGTCTTCCATTTTTTTGTGAGCAGGCGTTCCCGGTCTTTCGGAATAAGCAAACATATAGCCGTAGTCATATTCCACTTCTCTCATCAATGAAAGCGTATCCTGATGATCTTCTTCCGTTTCTGTACAGAATCCGATGATCATATCTTGTGAAAAAGAAATGTCCGGAACAATTTCCTTAGCTTTTTTAATCAGGTCCAGATATTCCTGGCGCGTGTGCTGACGATTCATTAATTGAAGAATTCTGTCGCTACCGCTTTGAACCGGCAAGTGAACATATTTGCAGATATTCTTGTGTTTTGCCATCACCTCAAAAACATTAATGTTCATATCCTGAGGATTGGAAGTCGAGAATCTGATTCTCATTTCAGGAACGGCATTGGCAACTAAATCAAGCAATTGTGCAAAATCCACAGCTGTTAATTTTTGCATTTCTGAAGCTTTGGCGAAATCCTTTTTCGGACCGCCGCCATACCAAAGATAAGAGTCAACATTCTGGCCTAGAAGAGTAATTTCTTTATAACCGTTATTCCAGAGATCTTTACATTCGTCAATAATAGAATGCGGATCACGGCTTCTTTCACGGCCTCTTGTAAAAGGAACCACGCAAAAAGTACACATATTATCACAACCTCTTGTGATCGTCACAAAAGCCGTAACGCCATTTCCGCCTAAACGAACCGGATTGATGTCAGCATAAGTTTCTTCTTTTGAGAGAATAACGTTGATGGCGTCTCTGCCGTCTTCGGTTTCTTTAAGGAGATTTGGAAGATCTCGGTAAGCATCCGGACCAACAACCAAATCAACCAATTGTTCCTCTTCCAAGAATTTGGTTTTAAGACGTTCAGCCATACAGCCAAGAACACCAACGGTAAGATTTGGTTTTTCTTTTTTAAGATTTTTGAACTGAGACAAACGCATACGAACTGTTTGCTCTGCTTTTTCACGTATGGAACAAGTATTTAGCAAAATCAAATCTGCTTCTTCCTGTTTCAACGTCGTATTATAGCCCTGTTCGTTAAGAATGGATGCAACGATTTCGGAATCGGAGAAGTTCATCTGACAACCATAACTTTCCAAAAACAATTTTTTGCTGTTTTCGGGTTTTTCTGCTATCGCAAAAGCTTCTCCTTGTTTGGTTTCGTCTATATATTTTTCCTGCACTTTTGTAAACTTAATTTTCAGAATAGCTTCTGAGTTGATTTAATTTGCAAAGATACAAAATATTGTGACAGAATGGCAGATCAGTAAATTGAAAAATAAGAAATTAAATAGAACTAATTTTAATATTGTGGATCTGTAACAGCTCTCAAAGTATGTTTAAATCTATAATCAATGGGAATACCATTTATAGTGGCCGGTTTCCATTTTTTGCGAATACTCTTATAGCTGTTGATTATCATTTTATCAAATTCATGTAATCCAGAAGGTTTAGTCAGAATGATATTTTCCATTTTCCCTTCCTTATTAATTATGAATTCTGTCTCAACAGTGAAAATGTCATTCCAGTCAAAACGTCTGAGATCCAGCTTGCTTAAAAGGTCTTTTTGAAATTCACCCAAATGATCTTTTTCTGATAAATTAAAAACAGGAGCTGTAAAAACAGGAGTGTAGCCATTTCTGAAATTTTCAAAAAGATCATCCGGATATATAATGAATCTCGCTATGGCATTTTCTTTTAAGCCATCTACAATTGCTGGATTCCAGTTTTTTTGGTATTGTGCAACTTGTCTTGCTAAGTTATAAGCACATTTATTTTTTTCAACGTATTGTTCATTGACATCCTTTATAAATTTGATACTAGCATCCGAAGTTATGAGTACGCTGAACTGATAGAGTTCATTTTTATTATTGCAAGGCTGAAGATTTTGTTCTGCAATAATATTATGAAAATCGTTGTAATAAGCTTCATAACCACCAATATAGGGAAGCTGGTTTTTAGGAAATTCCGTTAGAACTTTATTTTGAGAAAATAAATTGACGAATGAGAGCATTAATATTAATGTTAGAAGTTTATTTTTCATTGTTTATTCCCGTGGTCTGTGTGGTTAGATGATAAGTTGATTTCGATAATTCGGTCTGGAAATTCCGCCTAGTTGTGCAGTTTCAGTCTGTTCTTTAGTCTGGGAAAAATGAAAGCCGGAACATAAGCAAAAAATGAGAAAAAGATATTTCTTCACGTGATTCAATTTAAGTTGGTTATTACTGCAAATATACTTATTGGATTCAAAATCTACTAAAAATCTTTCCCTGTATAGAAATTGTAATCTTTGATGACAATGCTGATGAATTGTCTTTGGGTAAGCTTGATAGAATCGGGATCTAGTTTGAGGATTTCTACAATTTTAAGAGTTAATCGATTAATTATTTGACGGTCATCTGCCCTGACTGCTTTTTGGAAATTTTCTTTGATGATTCTTACATCATTATCACTTAACAAAATAACCTGTGGGAAAGTCGGGACATAATCTTCTTTCAATTGCTCCAGAATAGTGTGCGAAATATTCACATTGTTTTTAAGGGAAATAACTGCCGTTCCTGTTGCGATATCGCCAAGACGTTGATGATTTTTAGAAATAATCATACTTAAGATGGCAACAATTCCGGAATTGGTATAGATGTCAACTAACCGGAAAATCCATCTCATCAGGTAATCACCAAATCCAGCCTGATAACCATCAATCTTCACCACCTTGATCTTCATTAATTTTTTTCCGACGGTTTGACCTTCCATTATGCTTTCTAAAACTAAAGTATAAATGTGAACCGGTAATGTGATAATAAATATGATGGCGCCGATAGACCATCCATCCATACCATTAACAAAACCTGCGAAATCAAAAAGATTACGAATCAGCCAAAATATAATAAATACATAAAGTCCCTTGATCAGCAAATCAATAAAAAAAGCTAAGATCCTTTCTCCAACACCGGCCAATGTGAAATTAACATTCACATTTTGCGAAGTATTAATGGCAATCTGATTCATATTTTTATTATTTTAGCATTATGAGAGAAGTGGCTTTTATAAAGCAAAATAAAGCAAAATGGTTGGAAATCGAGCAGGTGATCAACGGAAAAATGAAAAAAAATCCGGATGATCTTTCGTCGCTTTACATCAATCTGATTAATGATCTCTCATTCTCACAAACCTATTATCCGAAAAGTAAAACAACGGTTTACCTCAATTTTCTCTCCTCACAGATTTTTCAGAAGATCTATAAAACTAAAAGGATAGAGGAGAACCGGATCAAATACTTTTTTACTACAGAAGTGCCACTGACAGTTTACCAATATAGACGTTATCTGTATTATGCATTTGTTTTCTTTATTTTATTCGTAGGAATTGGTGTTATTTCGTCTGTTTATGATAAGGATTTTGCTACGCTTATATTGGGCGAAGGTTATGTGAATCAGACGTTGGAAAATATCAAAAAAGGAGATCCGACAGCTATCTATGGAACAGGAGCTAACTGGAGCACCTCTCTTATGATTATCATTAATAACCTTGTGGTAGGCACAAAGCTGTATATCTACGGGATTTTCGGAGGAATCGGCACTTTGTATGCATTGATGCAGAACAGCATTATGTTAGGAGCATTTCAGTTTTTTTTCAAAACACAGAATGTTCTATTAGAAAGTGCAAAAGGAATTTGGCTTCACGGTGCGTTCGAGATTTTCGGTATGGTTGTAGAAGCGATGGCCGGACTTGTTTTGGGAGCTTCCATTTTGTTTCCCAGAACTTTATCAAGATCAGAATCTTTTAAACAGGGTTTCAGAAATAGTTTCAAAATCTATCTCAGCACAGTTCCATTTACCATATTTGCAGGGCTTATAGAAGGTTTTGTGACAAGATATGCACAGACAATGCCTTTGATGCTGAACATTATTATCATTTTTGGAACATTATCTGTTATTGCCTTTTATTATTTTATATATCCTTATATTGTATTCAAAAAACTAAACTATGCAGCTGTACCAGGAGAGAAAATTCGGTAATTTGATTAGCGATACTTTTACCTTTTTCAAAGAATATGGTAAAAATTATTTTAAGAACTATTTTGCGCTTAATGGCATTCTGTTGCTGTTGTTTGTCATCATTTTCATATTTGGTTATCGGGAATTCTTTTTACAGTTGATGAACGCTAATGTCAATGGAGACACTTATTTTTTTCAGGCTTATTTCCAGAATAACAGTTTATTATTGATTTTAGGTTTCGCAATTTTTTTTATATTAATTCTTGCGCTTAGCATTATTATGTACGCTTTTCCTGTGCTATATATGAAGCGGGTTGCAGAAACCGGAGATAAAAATGTTAAACCGGATCAAATGCTGTCTGATATCCGAAAGAATGTGGGAAAAATGATCATTTTCTTTTTGGGAATGTTATTTATTGTCACACCTTTGATGCTCATTATGATGGCGATTTCGTCTTTTCTAATGATTATCATTATTGGATTTTTCTTATTGATTTTGCTGATGCCGGCATTTGTCAATATCGTTAATCATACATTGTTCGATTATTTGAGTACAAAAAGAGGTTTTTTCGATTCTCTGAGTTATGCAATGAGAGTCAATTTTGCAGATATGTTTGATTCCCGTAAAGCCAAGTTTTGGAAATATTGGGGATCTACGGTTATCACTTTTGTGATGGTTTATGTAGTTTTGACCATTTTTACGATGATCCCATATATGATAATGATTTTCGGTTTTGCTACAATTCCACAGATGGGAACGCAGCAAGATCCGACGCAGGTTTTTTCCGGAGGATTTGGGATATTTATGTTCCTGATGTATGGGATATCGATACTGGTGACCTTTGTTTTGTATAATGTGATGTATGTTAATGCCGGGCTGCAATATTATGACAGCCGTACAGATCTGCACAGAAATCTGGATCTCAATGAAATTGATACAATAGGACAGGGTGAGATTTAGATTTTTTATTTTAATGTTTTCTTTTTCATTAGCAACGCCTGTTTTTTCTCAGTACGAAGAGGTGGAAGAGGTTGTTGTGACCGATTCTGCAGATTATTCAGAGTCAGAGTTTATTCTGACGGATTCATTAGTCAAAAGCCATTACTCTACGGATAATACGCTTTATCCTAAAAATTTTGCGCCTAATTATAAAAGCAAATACAAAGGAAACGAATTTGATTATGAAGTCCTGAAACCGAAAGAATCTATTTGGGATAAAGTCAAAAGACAGATTGCTAAACTACTATCAAAGATTTTTAAAGATATCGATCCCAACAAGGCTAATGATTATACAGTCAATATCCTGCGTTTTTTTGGAATCGCTATTATAGGAACCTTGCTGTTTCTTTTAGTTCGGTATCTGATGTCTAAAGATGGAAATTTCTTGTTTGGAAAGAAGAATAGGAAAATCAATATCAAGAATCAGGATCTGGAAGAAAATATCCACGAAATCAACTTTCCGGAAGCTATTTTGAAATTAGAAAAACAACACGATTACCGTTCAGCAATCCGCTATCATTTTCTACAGGCCCTGAAAAAATTATCAGATAAAAATCTCATCACCTGGAATCCTGAAAAAACCAATCGGGATTATCTTGGGGAATTGAAAAACAATCAATTGAAGGAAGATTTCAGACGCATCATTTACATCTATGATTACATCTGGTACGGAGAATTTAAAACCGAAGAAAAAGATTATCAACATTATAAAGCTTATTTTAACAAATTCTGATAAAACTATTTTATTATTTAACCTTAATGAGTAAAACTTTCAAAATATACGCTGTCATTTTCATCATCATTCTGATTGTGATGGGTATGTTTGAGATGAACAAAAAGCCGGTTTTGGACTGGCGGAAAAATTATAATGTAGAGAAAAAAACACCCTTTGGACTTTATATTTTTGATCAGGAATCAACCGCTTTATTCAAAGGCAAATTGGAAAAAGCAAGAATATCACCTTATGCTTATTATCAAAAAAAACAGTATAAAAAACCACATAATATTTTAATCATTCAGAAAAAACTAGATGATGTTTCCTGGGAATATATTATGAATGAAGTGGCTAACGGTTCCGATGTAATGTGGTTCACCAACAACACAACCGCCAAATTGAGAGATACGCTGGGTTTTCGATTCAAAACAGTGAGTTTCGAGGACAATTATTACCTTCAGCTAACGGATAAGAAATTAACAGACAGTTGGTTACTGATTGATAAGCTTCCGGATAATCAGGGTTTTTCTTACATCAGAAGTGACATTGAAATTCTTGGAAAAACTTTGCATAAAAAAAATAATAACGAATCTTCGATAAGTGCAGATTTTGTTAAAATCAACTTTGGAAAAGGACATTTTTATGTTCATTCGGAGCCATTGATTTTGACAAATTACTATCTCCTTAAGTCAAAAAATAAATACCTGGAAAGCATTTTGTCATATCTCCCAGATAGACAGACGGTTTGGTTTGTGGAAACGGACACGCCGTTGTCTATGTCGCCGATGCGTTTTATTCTCAATAATCCACCGTTGAGATATGCCTGGTATTTGTTATTGCTGGGATTGTTAATTTTTGTGCTCTTCAATGCGAAAAGAAAACAACGGATTGTGCCGGTGATCGAACCATTAAAAAACACATCTCTCGATTTTATCAGAAGCATAGGGAATCTTTACCTTCAGGAAGGTGATTTTCACGAGATGATGGCCAAAAAAGCTCAATACTTTTTGAACAGAATAAGAATGGATTTACTGATCGATACGCAGCATCTGGATGAGCAATTCATTATTAAATTACATTTGAAAACCGGAAAAAACATAGAACTTATAAAAGAAGCAGTTGCATTGGTGAAAAAAGGACAAGACCCTTACGCCAGTGTGATGAAGGAGGATTTGATAAAGATGAATCAGCTTCTGGATCAAATTTTAAAATAACAATTATGGAAGAACAATATCAAGATCAGGCGCCCGAATTCCAGTCCAGGCTGGATATGACGGAATTACGAAATAACCTGGAACGCGTAAAAGCAGAAATCGCCAAAGTGATTGTCGGTCAGGAGAATATGATTGAGCATTTGCTCGCAGCTTTATTATCTAATGGCCACGTTTTGATAGAAGGCGTTCCGGGCGTCGCCAAAACCATTACTGCAAAGCTGTTGGCGAAAACAATTTCGGTCGATTTCAGCAGAATCCAGTTTACGCCGGATCTGATGCCGTCTGATATCTTGGGAACTTCGGTTTTTAATGTGAAGGAAGCGGATTTCAAATATAAAAAAGGTCCTATTTTCTCGAATTTTGTTTTGATTGATGAGATTAATCGTTCTCCAGCGAAAACGCAATCTGCGTTGTTCGAAGTGATGGAAGAACGCCAAATCACGATGGACGGCATCAAATATCCAATGGAAGAACCATTCTTGGTGGTTGCCACTCAAAACCCAATCGAACACGAAGGAACTTACCGATTGCCGGAAGCACAACTCGACCGTTTTCTATTCAAAATTGAAGTCGGCTATCCGAATCTGGAGCAGGAAATTGAAATCATCAAAAATCAACATCACAATAAGTTAGAAGACAAGACGGATGTGGTTCAAACCGTGATTTCGGGACAACAATTGAAGCAATATCAGCAATTGGTAAAAGATATCATTGTCGAGCAAAACCTTCTGGAATACATTGCAAAAATCATTATCAATACAAGAGAAAATCAGTTTTTATATCTCGGCGCTTCGCCAAGAGCAAGTTTGGCTTTGCTGACGGCAAGTAAAGCTTTTGCTGCTATCCGGGGTCGTGATTTTGTGACACCGGAAGATATTAAAGAAGCATCGTTTGGGGTTTTAAGACACAGAATTATTGTGTCTCCGGAACGTGAAATGGAAGGCTTAACTGCGGACGAAATCATCAGGCAAATTTTAGAAAGCATCGAAGTTCCGAGGTGATAACTACATTAATGATTAGAGGTAAATCCTTCGACAAGCTCAGGATGACATCGCTAATACTAACAGTAATACTTGAACAGTGTCAGGCTGAGCGGAGTCGAAGCCTTTCATAATATCTTGCTTAAATTTTACGCCTTTGTGAACATTAAAACATTAAATATTTAAAAAACTTGTGAACTTTGTGTTCAATTAACGAATAGATTCAAGTGAAAACATTAAAACAAACATACCTCAATAACAAATTCTTCTTCGCGTTATTCGGCGTCGGAATCTGCTATGTTTTGGCATTTTTCTTTCCGGTGATGTGGATAGCCAATTCGTTACTGGTTTTTGTTTTGCTGTTAACGATTTTGGATGCTTTAATTTTATTTCAAAACAAAGAAGGAATCAATGCGCAGAGAGTCTTGCCGGAAAAACTTTCCAATGGCGATGAAAATTCGGTGAAAATTGATGTCCGGAACAACTATAATTTTAATATCAATACTAAGATCATTGACGAAATTCCGTTCCAGTTTCAAAAACGGGATTTCCTGATCAAGAAAAATATCGAAAGTGGAAATCATTCATTGTTCGAATATATTCTGGAACCAAAAGAGCGTGGTGAATACAGTTTTGGAAATCTGAATATTTATGTTAATTCACCAATCGGATTGGTTTCCAGAAGATTTGCATTTCAAAAAGACGCGAAGTTGCCAAGTTATCCGTCGTTTATTCATCTCAGAAAATATGAATTGATGGCGCTTCAAAACGAATTTTTGTTGGGCGGAATCAAGAAAATCCGAAAGCTGGGACACACGATGGAATTTGAGCAAATCCGGGATTACGTTCAGGGCGATGACATCCGAAGTATCAACTGGAAAGCGACATCCAAGACCAATAGATTAATGGTCAATCAGTTTCAGGATGAAAAATCACAACGGATTATGATGTTAATTGATAAAGGCAGGACAATGAAAATGCCTTTCAATGGTTTAAGTTTGCTGGATTATTCGATCAATGCAACTATGGCTTTGTCGCATATTATTCTGAAAAAGGGCGACCGCGCCGGAATGATGACTTTCGCTAAAAAGACAGAAAATAAGGTTGCTGCAGATAATAAATCCGGACAATTAAAAAAGATTTCCGAAGCTTTGTACAACGTTCAAACCGATTTCTTCGAAAGTGATTTCGGAAGGCTGTATCAGGATACGAAATACCATTTGAATCAAAGAAGTTTGGTTTTGCTTTTTACCAATTTTGAAACTTTGGACGCCCTCAATCGTCAAATGAAATACCTGCGAGGCATCGCTAAAAATCATCTTTTGGTAGTTGTATTTTTCAAGAATTCTGAGGTTCACAAATTGCTGAATATCAATCCGGAAAATATGCAGGAAATTTATGACGAAATCATTGCTGAGAAATTTGAATTTGAAAAAAAACTGATTATTCAGGAACTCAGAAAATATGGGATTTACAGCATTTACACACTTCCGGAAAATCTCAATATAGAAGTGATTAATAAATATCTGGAGATAAAAGCAAGAGGAATTTTGTAAATTTGAATTTAATTACAAATCTTATCTAAGCGAAGCGTCTTTATGAACTTAAAAGCATTAAATTAAGTAGAAAAATCTTTGTGCGCTTTGTGTTAAAAAAATTAAAAATGAAAATTACACTTAATAGAATCAACGACGACTTTTTATTCGAATGTTCCAATGAACAAGGCAACTCAATTTTACTTGACAACACGACTCTGCCAGGCGCAAAAGGTGTTTCGCCAATGCAATCTTTGTTAATGGCGGTTGCCGGTTGCAGCGGAATAGATGTGGTTTCGATTTTGAAAAAACAACGTCAGAAGATTACAGATTTCAAAGCGGAAGTAGATGGCGAAAGAGTTCAGGTAGATGAAGCAAAGCCTTTCAAATCTATCAAAGTGAAATTTTTCCTAGAAGGTGAAATCGATCCGAAAAAAGCAAAAAAAGCAGCAGAATTATCTTTTGAAAAATATTGTTCTGTTTCAAAAACGCTTGAGCCAAATGTTGAAATCACTTATGAAGTCAGTGTCAATGGACAAGTTGTAGAATAAATGAAAAAACCTTATCCGATTTTGATAAGGTTTTTATTTTATCGACTGGAAAGTCTCGGTTGAATCAACTTCGCCACCGTAGAAGTCCATCCGGTTTGATGGGAAGCGCCGACACCGCGACCATTGTCACCGTGGAAATATTCGAAGAACATAATGTAATCTTTGAAATGCGGGTCTTGGTTAAATTTCTCTACACCACCATTGAAGGCTCTGTTTCCGTTTTCGTCTTTCAGAAAAATATTACAAAGTCTGTCGCTGATATCTTTTGAAACTTCTTCCAGATTCTTCTGAACACCACTTCCTTTTGGATATTCAATCGTCAAAGCATCGCCAAAAAAGAAATGAAAACGTTGCAGACTTTCTACAATCAGGAAATTAATCGGAAACCAAATTGGTCCGCGCCAGTTACTGTTGCCACCAAACATTCGGCTGTCACTTTCTGCAGGCGTGTAATAAACTACGTGTTCTTGGTCGTGAACGGTAAATCTGAAAGGATTTTCCTCATAGACTTTAGACATCGCGCGGATTCCGTAATCACTCAAGAATTCAGATTCGTCCACCAATCTGGTCAGAACTTTTGTTAATCTTGTTTTTCTTAGAATACTTAAAAGATGTTTGTTGCCTTCGCCTTCAACATACCATTGAGAAACCAATTTGGTCAAATCCTGTTTATTTTTCAGAACCCATTCCATTCTTTTCTTGAATTCCGGAAGTTTTTCCAACATACTATGTTCCACAACTTCTACGGCAAACATCGGAATCAGTCCAACAATACTTCTCAGTTTCAGATTCACACTGTCTCCGTTAGACAATTGGAGCAAATCGTAGAAAAATCCGTCTTCTTCATTCCACAGTCCTTGCTTGTCTTCCCCAATGTTTTCCATTGCTTCGGCGATATAAAGATAATGCTCAAAAAATTTAATCGCCATATCTTCATAAACCGGATTGTAAGTCGCGAGTTCCATTGCGATACGCATCATATTCAGGGCGTACATTGCCATCCAGCTGGTTCCGTCGGCCTGTTCGAGATGTTCACCTTCATTGAATTCCATATTCCTATCGAACGCTCCAATGTTATCCAGACCAAGGAATCCGCCTCCAAAAAGGTTTTTCCCATTGTAATCTTTTCGGTTAACCCACCAGGTGAAATTCAGTAGTAATTTTTGAAAAACTCTTTCAAGGAAAGCCAAGTCAGGTTTTCCATTGTTTTTTTCATCGATTTTGAAAACTCGGAAAGTTGCCCAGGCGTGAACTGGCGGATTAACATCATCAAAATTCCATTCGTAAGCCGGAACTTGTCCGTTCGGATGCATATACCATTCTTTTGTTAATGTAATCAGTTGATTCTTAGCGAATTCTGAGTCAATCACAGAAAAACTCACACAATGGAACGCCAAATCCCAAGTCGCATACCAAGGATATTCCCATTTGTCGGGCATCGAGATAATATCTTTGTTATGAAGATGTTCCCAGTTGCTGTTTCGTACAAAACCTTTCCTTTGGATTGGAAAATTAGGGTCACCTTTTAGCCATTTTCCGATATTGTAATGGTAGAATTGTTTGTTCCAAAGCAAACCCGCAAACGCTTGTCTCTGGACATTCTTCTCATCCTCATTTTCAATATCTTTTTGGATATTCGCATAGAACTCGTCGGCTTCCTGCTTTCGTCTCGAAACGATTTCATCAAAATCCCAAAACGCATCATCCATAATATGAGGCGACAATCGGAATTCGAAAACCTTGTTGCTATTTGCTTCTATGGTTTCTTCACAATGAAGAGACGCTTTTGTTCCGGTTTTAGATGGATTAATAGTATCTAAACCTTTTGTAATATATTGATTGATTCCATCCTTGAAAAAACCTTCTGTTTTCGGAAGATTGAATAACCTTGCTCTATTCGTTTCATTTTCACAAAACAAAGCATCCACATTTCTGTTTCTGGAATATAATTTTTTGATGCTCAGACTATCGTGATGAACATCAATTTCGCCCGGCTTAGAAAAGCCAAGTTTCGCTTTGTAATCATTATAACCCCACATCCAGTTATTTCTATACCACAGTGTTGGCAATACTACTATTGGAGCAGGTTCATTACTTCTATTATGAACATCGATTCTGATTAAAAAATCATCTTCGCCAGCTTTTGCATATTCAATGAAAATGTCAAAATATTCATCGTTGTCGAAAATTCCTGTATCAATGATTTCGTATTCTGGATCTTTGTTGGAGCGCTGCGCATTCGTATTGATGAGGTCATCGTACGGAAATGCATTGATGGGATATTTGTAAACCATCTTCATATAGCTATGAGACGGCGTATTGTCCAGATAATAAAAAATCTCCTTGATATCTTCGCCGTGATTTCCCTGATAATTGCTCAGTCCGAAAAAACGTTCCTTGACTCTGCAATCGTTTTTATTCCAAAAAGAAAGTGCAAAACACATCTGTTGCTTCTCATCCGAGATTCCTGCGATGCCTTCCTCAGCCCAGCGGTAAGTCCACGCTTCCGCTGTATCGTGACCGGTAAATCCCCAAGCATCACCGTTGGTACTGTAATCTTCACGTACATTTCCCCATTGGCGGTGGCTTACGTAAGGTCCCCACTTTTTCCAATTTGGATTTTTTAATTTTTCTTCTTCATTCATTTTTATAATTATTTTTCAAGAATAATTATTCATTTTTATTAGGAGCAACACGGTTGTACATTTGTTAGAACATTCCAACCCGCTGTCCACTATATCTTTTTTGTTTTTCAGGCGCTTTGTCATTCCGAACAAAGTCAGGAATCTAAAAAAAACAAAAAAGGATGCCGTTCCCATCGGGGCTATGTTGACGATTTTCCATTCTTTCAACCATAAATGATTGGCGAAATAGATAAATGACAAAATAAAAAAATATCGATTTTCAGCCTTATTAAAATCCTTAGCCCTTTAAAAATCTTTGCATTAACATTCAACAAAAAAACATTAATAATTTATAATTCATCATTAATAATTATTATCCGTTGTCTGCAAAACTCTCCAGCGTCGTCATTCCGCCATCCACGTAGATACTCGCACCAGTAATATAATCTGAATAATCACTCGCCAAAAATACGGCTAAATTTCCAATGTCTTCCGGTTGCCCAATTCTGTCATACGGAATCAAGGTCATCAGAGAATCAAAAGATTCCTTGTTATCCCAAGCCGATTTATTGATTGGTGTTTGTATTGCGCCCGGACAAATATTATTCACTCGAATTTTTTGTTTTCCATATTCCTGAGCTAAAGTCTGCATCAGCATTCTTAATGCACCTTTGCTGGAAGCATAGTTGGCGTGACCAGCCCACGGAATCGTCTCATGAACACTGCTGATATTGATGATTTTTCCAAGCGCTTTGGACTTTTCGGTCATTCCACGCTTCAGGAATTCTTTAATTGCTTCTCTTGAACATAAAAATTGCCCCGTAAGATTCACATCAATTACTTTTTGCCATTGGGCAAGAGTCATATCAACAAAAGCTGCATCTTGCTGTAAACCGGCATTATTAATAAGAATATCTACAGTTCCGTATTGATTAATAGTTGTTTGGAACATCGCCAGAACCTGGTCTTCCTTACTCACATCACATTGAATAATCAATCCTTCGCCACCGTTTTCCTCAATGGTTTTCAGGGTATCTTCAGCTTCCGGACGAGAATGTTCTGATGAATGATTCACGATAACAATGGCTCCGGATTTTGCCAGACTGATAGCAATTCCTTTCCCTATGCCGCTGCTGGAACCCGTAACAATAGCAACTTGTTTATTAAGATTAATGTTCATTGTTTATTTTTTGGTGAAGTTGGTTAAGCAAATATTGTACACAATTGCTGTTATAAATTTCTTAAATTGGATTGTTAATAAAAAATTTATACTGACTTTTTTCAGTTTATTTGGAAAAATAATAATTTCTTATCTATCTTTGCGCCCAGATTTGTTCATTCACATATTGAAAATGTTATCGAGAAAGGTGGAGAGATTAGACTCTGTGAAACCTTGGCAACCCTTCGGAAACGAAGAAGGTGCTAAATTCTATCCGCAATGGCGGAAAAGATAACCTAGACATTTATTCTACATTTCCCGTAGCATTTTCAATTTTTTACAAGACGAAATTGGAAAACAAGCTACAACATATCAACATTCAACACTTCGAAACTCAGAACGGAAAAATTCTCGATATCCCATTAAGCTATCAGCTTTTTGGAAAAGAACTGTATTCGGCTCCGATTGTTTTAATCAATCACGCATTGACCGGAAACTCGGATGTTGCTGGCGAAAACGGCTGGTGGAAATCTTTGGTTGGAGAAGGAAAAGTGATTGATACTAATCAATTTACAATTATCTGTTTCAATATTCCAGGCAATGGTTTTGACGGATTTTTCATTGATAATTATGAAGATTTCACAGTTCAGGATATCGCATCGGTTTTTCTGCAAGGATTGAAAAAACTTAAAATCAAAAAATTATTCGCATTGGTTGGAGGCTCAATTGGAGGCTCAATCGGTTGGGAAATGCAGGCTTTAGACAATAATTTAGCCGAAAAATTCATCCCGATTGCGACAGATTTCAAAACTTCGGATTGGTTGCATTCCCAATGTCTAGTTCAGAAATTTCTTTTGGAATCAGAAGAAAAGCCTCTTGAAAAAGCTAGAGTTCACGCAATATTATGCTACAGAACACCGGAATCTCTTAACTCAAGATTCAATAGAGAAATAGATTCTGAAAAACAAATTCTGAAATCTCACGATTGGCTCAACTTCCACGGAGATCGGCTAAACGAAAGATTTAGTTTAAAAGCTTACAAACTCGTCAATCATCTTCTGATGAACATCAACGGAAAAGAAAAAGAATTGGAAAATATCAATGCAGAAATCCATTTGGTGTCGGTAGATTCAGACCTTTTTTATCCGGCTTTTGAGATTAAAAATACTTATCAACTTTTACAAAATAAAAACAAAAACGTTCAGTATCACGAAATAAAATCTATTCACGGACACGACGCTTTCCTGATGGAATACCAACAACTGAACACAATTTTAAAACCAATTTTTTGAACTGATGACAGACAAGAACGCAATTAATATTTATAGAAACAAAGCTTTAGTGAATTTCGAAGGAAAAGATTTCCTTGGACAAATCGGTGTGGATTCACGTATTTTTAATGCTTTGAATGGAGGCGGAATCAGCGTTGGTGTAATTTCCCAGCAAGCGATTGAAAACGGAATTTCTGTCTTGGTCGATGAAGATGATGCGCAGGATGCAGTGGATGTTTTGAAAAAAGAATTTGAAAAAGAAAAAGCCGAAGGTCACGTTAGCAATATTTATAGTATTGAAAATCTTAGTGTGATCGGATTTGTTTCGGATAATTATAACAAGATTTTATCAGAGCTTCAGAGAAATAAAATTTTCCCTTTGTTGTTGAGTCAAATCGCTTCTGCCGGAAGAGTCAACATTGTAGTAACCGGAAATCAGACCGAAATCACAAAAAATATCATCGAAACCGAAATCTACGGAAAACCGAAAACCGTTCATCTTGCGTTAATTGGTCACGGTAATGTTGGCGGAACTTTGGTTGAGCAGATTCTGGATTCAGCTTATGATATTCTGAATCGTAAAAGAGTGGATTTGAAAATCGTTGCAATTGCCAATTCCAGGAAAGTAGCTTTCAACAAAGCAGGTTTCGGAAGCGATTGGAGACAGAAAATTAAATATTCTCAAACAGAATCCAGTGTCCAGTCTTTGGTAGATTTTGTAAATGAACATCATTTGGAAAATTTGGTGATGGTAGATAATACAGCGAGTAAGGATTTTGTGAAAAGTTATCCGGTTTTTGTGGAGAACGGATTTGATGTCGTTGGCTCTAACAAAATCTACAACACACTACCCATCTCAGAATATCGAAATTTCAGGAAATTATTAGAAAAAAATAAAAAGAAATATCTTTACGAAACCAATGTTGGTGCTGGTTTACCTCTAATTGACACCATTAAATTATTGCATCTTTCAGGAGAAAATATTACAAGAATCAAAGGTGTTTTTTCCGGAACATTAAGTTATGTTTTCAATAATTTTTCGCTTCGTAACGATAAATTCTCAACCATTATCAACGAAGCTTTGGAAAAAGGTTACACCGAACCGGACCCACGCGAAGATTTATCTGGAAATGATGTTGCAAGAAAATTGTTGATTCTGGCAAGAGAGCTGGATTTGATTAATGAATTTGATGACATCAATATTCAGAATCTTGTTCCGGAAACTCTGCTGTCAGTTTCCAAAGAAGAATTCCTTTCAAGATTGCAAGAACTGGATTCAGATTACCAGAACATCAAAGAAAATCAGCAACCAGACCACGTGTTAAGATATGTCGGCGATTTGCACGGCGATTTACAAAAAGAAAAAGGAGAGTTGGATGTTAAGTTAATTTCTGTGCCAGCCAATTCAGCATTGGGGCAATTAAAAGGTTCTGATTCTATTTTCGAAATCTATACAGAAAGTTACGGCGAAAATCCAATCGTCATTATGGGAGCCGGAGCCGGAGCAAAAGTAACTGCCAGAGGCGTTTTTGGAGATATTTTAAGATTAAGTGAAACAAAATAAATTATAATGTACCAATCTACCAATGTAAAATTGTAACAATGACATTGGTAAATTGTTAAACTGATACATTGTTACATTATTTTATGGAAAATTTTGAAACTCTAGCCATAAGAACCCAAACCGAAAGAACTCAGTTTGACGAACATTCCACACCGTTATATCTCACTTCAAGCTTCGTTTTCGAGGATGCAGAAGATATGCGAGCAAGCTTTGCAGAAGAGAAAGACAAAAATCTTTATAGCCGTTTCAGCAACCCAAACGTCACAGAATTTGTTGATAAAATCACGAAAATGGAAGGTGCGGAATCCGGTTACGCTTTCGCAACAGGAATGGCGGCGATTTATTCAACATTTGCAGCGTTGCTTGATGCGGGCGACCATATTGTGAGTTGTCAGTCGGTATTTGGTTCTACTCACACATTATTCACAAAATATTTTCCAAAATGGAATATCGAAACATCTTATTTCAAAGCAGAGGAAGCTGAGAATGTAGAACAATATATCCAACCAAATACAAAAATCTTGTACCTGGAAACACCGACAAACCCGGCAATCGAAGTGTTGGATTTGGAGTTTTTCGGACAGATTGCAAAAAAACATAACCTGATTTTCATCGTTGACAACTGTTTTGCAACACCTTACTTGCAGCAACCGATTAAATACGGAGCAGATATTGTCGTTCATTCTGCAACCAAACTGATTGACGGTCAAGGTCGTGTTCTCGGCGGCGTTGCTGTTGGAAAAGCAGATTTGATTCGCGAGATTTATTTGTTTGCGAGAAACACAGGTCCGGCAATGTCGCCATTCAATGCCTGGGTTTTGAGCAAAAGTTTAGAAACTTTGGCGATTCGGGTAGAGAAACATTGCGAAAACGCATTGAAAGTGGCTGAGTTTCTGGAAAATCATCCCAATGTAGAATTGGTAAAATATCCGTTCCTGAAATCTCATCCAAGCTACGAAATTGCTAAAAAACAAATGAAATTAGGCGGAAATATTGTTGCTTTCGAAATCAAAGGCGGTATCGAGGGCGGTAGAAATTTCCTGAACAGAATTAAGATGTGTTCCCTTTCCGCCAACTTGGGAGACACAAGGACGATTGTTACACATCCTGCTTCCACAACGCATTCCAAGCTTTCCGATGAGGAGAGAAACGAAGTTGGAATTACCGCTGGATTGGTGCGTTGTTCTGTAGGATTAGAAAATATTGATGATATAATTAATGATTTAAAACAAGCTTTAGACTAAAGGAGTCGAAGGAATTAGGAGCAACAAGTTTTCGTCTTCGAAACAAGTTCCCAACCCGCTATCCACTATATCTTTTTTGTTTACGATGTTTTGTCCTCAATAGAAAATTTTCAGAAATACAAAAAAGGATGCCGTTCCTATCGGGGCTATGTTGAAGATTGGTCTTTCAATCGACGATAAAAATTAAATTAAAAAATGAATAATTCAGAACAACTATACAACGCACTAAAAAACAGAATTCTCATTCTCGACGGAGCAATGGGAACGATGATTCAGCGCTACAATTTCACCGAGGAAGATTACCGAGGCGAGCGATTCAAAGACTGGAAATCGCCATTGAAAGGAAACAATGATTTGCTGTCTCTCACGCAACCTGAAGCTATTGAAGAAATTCATAGAAAGTATCTTTTGGCAGGTGCAGATATCATCGAGACCAATACATTTTCCGGAACTACCATTGCGATGGCGGATTATCATATGGAAAATTTGGTTTACGAACTAAACTATGAATCTGCCAAAATTGCTAAAAAAGTCTGTGACGAATTTACCGCTCAGAATCCCGACAAACCAAGATTTGTAGCAGGTTCAATCGGGCCGACTAACAGAACAGCAAGCCTTAGTCCGGACGTCAATGACCCGGGTTACAGAGCCATCACTTTTGACGAACTCAGAATCGCTTACAAACAACAAGCAGAAGCTTTGCTCGATGGAGGTTCCGACATCCTTTTGGTTGAAACAATCTTCGACACTTTGAATGCAAAAGCGGCACTTTTTGCCATTGATGAAATAAGAGAAGAACGCAATATCACTATTCCAATTATGGTTTCAGGAACGATTACCGATGCTTCTGGAAGAACTTTGAGTGGACAAACTGCCGATGCATTTTTGATTTCTGTTTCACATATGGATTTGATAAGTGTCGGATTCAACTGTGCTTTAGGAGCAAAACAATTGACACCTTATCTAGAAATTCTTGCCAATCACACAGATTTCGGAATCTCCGCTTATCCAAATGCCGGTTTACCGAATGCTTTCGGTCAGTACGACGAAACTGCGGAGCAAATGGCCAATCAGGTTGAAGAATATTTAGAAAAAGGATTAATTAATATCATTGGTGGTTGCTGCGGAACAACACCGGACCATATCAACGCCATTGCTGATTTGGCAAAAAATTATAAGCCGAGACAATTATCGGTAATTAGTCAATAATTTATGGAAACAGATTGTAAAAGAAAATATCTGAAATTATCAGGCCTCGAGCCTTTAATTATAACACCCGAATCCAACTTCATCAATGTTGGAGAGAGAACCAACGTTGCTGGTTCCAAAAAATTTCTTCGTCTCATTAAAGAAGAAAAATATGCCGAAGCTCTGGATATTGCAAGAAACCAAGTAGAAGGCGGCGCTCAGATTCTTGACGTCAATATGGATGACGGGCTTTTGGACGGCAAAACCGCAATGGTCAGATTCTTGAATCTGATCGCCTCCGAACCAGATATTGCCAGAATCCCGATTATGATAGATTCTTCAAAATGGGAAATTCTGCAAGCTGGATTGCAAGTGGTTCAAGGAAAACCGGTTGTTAATTCCATCAGTTTGAAAGGAGGTGAAGAAGAATTCATCAAACAGGCCAAAGCCATCAAACGTTATGGTGCTGCAGCAATTATTATGGCGTTTGATGAGGTTGGACAAGCCGATAATTACGAAAGAAGAATCGAGATTTCCAAAAGGTCTTATGATATTTTGGTGAATCAGGTTGGTTTTCCTTCCGAGGATATTATTTTCGACCTTAATATTTTTCCTGTTGCAACAGGAATGGACGAACACCGCAGAAACGCGATTGACTTTATCGAAGCAACACGCTGGGTTCGTACCAATCTTCCAAACGCTTCAGTAAGTGGAGGCGTTTCCAATGTTTCATTTTCCTTTCGTGGAAATGATTCTGTGAGAGAAGCAATGCATTCTGTTTTCCTTTACCACGCCATAAAAGCGGGGATGAATATGGGAATCGTGAATCCAACGATGTTGGAAGTATATGACGAAATTCCAAAAGATTTGCTGGAATTGGTGGAAGATGTAATGCTTGACAGAAAAGACGATGCGACAGAAAAATTGCTCGATTATTCCGAAAAACATAAATCCACAAAAAAAGAAAAAACCGAAGACCTCGCTTGGAGAGAACAGGATTTACAATCGAGAATTACACACGCTTTAGTCAAAGGAATTGATCGTTTTATAGAAGAAGATACAGAGGAAGCTAGAAAAACTTCAAAACGACCGCTTGATGTGATTGAGATAAATCTGATGACAGGAATGGGCGTTGTCGGCGACCTTTTCGGAAGCGGAAAAATGTTCTTGCCTCAGGTTGTAAAATCGGCGAGAGTAATGAAAAAAGCGGTGGCTTATCTTCAGCCTTTCATCGAAGCAGAAAAAGACCAGACTCAAAAATCCAACGGAAAAGTTCTTATGGCAACAGTGAAAGGCGATGTTCATGATATCGGGAAAAATATTGTGAGCGTAGTTTTGGGTTGTAACAATTATGAAATTGTGGATTTGGGCGTGATGGTTCCGGCTGAAAAAATCATTCAGACGGCCATTGATGAAAAAGTGGATGTGATCGGATTAAGCGGATTGATTACGCCAAGTCTGGACGAGATGGTTCATATTGCCGATGAATTGGAACGCAAAAATCTCGATTTTCCTTTATTAATTGGAGGCGCAACAACTTCTAAAGCGCATACAGCGGTAAAAATTTCTCCTAAATATTCTAACACGGTTGTTCACGTTAATGACGCTTCCAGAGCGGTTGGTGTGGTGAGTGCACTTTTGAATCGAGATAAATCCAATGCTTATGCTTTGGAAATCAGAAAAGATTATGATGAATTCCGTGAAAAATTCCTAAATCGCCAAGTTGATAAAGAATACATTCCAATTGCAGAAGCGCGTGAGAAAAAATTCAAAATCGATTGGGAAAATGAAATTATTCCAACACCAAAAAAATTAGGAATCACCATTATCGAAGACCAAAATTTGGATGAATTAGTTGAATTTATTGATTGGTCTCCATTTTTCAGAAGTTGGCAATTATTCGGAAAATTCCCTGAGATTTTGACTGATAATGTTGTTGGAGAACAGGCAACGATTTTGTTCAATGAAGCTCAGATAATGCTCAAGAAAATCTTGAAAGAAAAAAGTTTCAAAGCGAAAGGTATTTTCGGAATTTTCCCAGCTAATGCGAATGAACAAGATGATATTTTGGTTTATGATGATAATCAGAATGTAATTTCGACTTTCAGGACTCTGCGTCAACAACATAAAAAATCCGAAGGCAAAGAATATTTTGCTTTAAGTGATTTTATTGCACCAGAGAATTCCGGAAAACAGGATTATATTGGGACTTTCTGTGTCTGTACAGGTTTTGGAGCGGATGAATTGGCAAAAGAATATGAAGAACAAAATGATGATTACAACGCCATTATGGTAAAAGCTCTGGCTGACCGTTTTGCAGAAGCCTTTGCCGAATATCTTCACAAGAAAGTAAGAACCGAATATTGGGGATATTCCGAAAATGAAACGCTGGATAACGAGGAATTAATCAAGGAGAAATATTTGGGAATCAGACCAGCTCCAGGTTATCCGGCTTGTCCCGATCATTTGGAAAAGCTGACGATTTGGGATTTACTAAAAGTTGAAGAAAATATTGGAGTGACTTTGACTGAAAGTCTGGCAATGTGGCCGACTGCTGCAGTTTCAGGTTATTATTTTGGGAATCCAAAATCTAAATATTTCGGGGTAGGAAAAATTGATGAAGACCAATTGAAAGATTTTGCTGAAAGAAAAGATGTTGAATTGGATTATGCTAGAAAATGGCTGGCTCCAAACTTAGCGGATTAATATTATTTAAAATTATTGAATGAAAATTACTGACCATATAAAAAACGCCAACGGCAAAACGCTTTTTTCTTTTGAAATTGTTCCGCCACAAAAAGGTGTTGGAATTGCGGATTTATATAAGAACATCGACCCGTTGATGGAGTTTAAACCGCCATTCATAGATGTGACGACTTCTCGAGAAGAATACATTTTTCTGGAAAGAGGAAACGGTTTGATGGAGCGAAAAATCACGAGAATGCGCCCTGGAACTTTGGGGATTTGCTCGGCAATTCAAAACAAGTATAATGTTGACACCGTTCCTCACGTTTTATGTGGTGGATTTACAAAAGAAGAAACCGAATATCTTTTGGTGGATTGTATGTATTTGGGAATCAATAATATTGTGGCTTTAAGAGGTGATGCGATGAAAGGGGAAAAATATTTTGAACCTTCTGTAGGCGGACACAAATATGCTTCGGATTTGGTTAAACAGATTCACGATTTGGGAATCGGAGAATATCTTCACGGCAAGATAGAATCCGACGTAGATAATAGTTTTTGCATTGGTGTTGCGGGTTATCCTGAAAAACATATTGAAGCACCTTCTATGAATTATGACCTTCAGATGTTGAAGAAAAAAGTAGAAGCTGGTGCAGATTACATCGTGACCCAAATGTTCTTTGATAACCAGAAATTCTTCGATTTTGTAAAACAAGCCAGAGAAATTGGGATTGATGTTCCGATTATTCCGGGTATCAAACCAATTGCTACCAAAACACATTTGCAAATGCTGCCACAAGTTTTCAAAATCGATTTACCAGAAACTCTCATTAATGAAGTTCTAAAATGCAAAACCAATAACGATGTTCGCGAAGTTGGAATAGAATGGGCGATTAATCAGAGCAAGGAACTTTTAGATTTTGGGATTCCCGTTCTGCATTTTTACTCGATGGGGAAAAGTGATAATATTCTGAAGATAGGAAGAGAAGTTTTTTAACAAAAGAGATGCGAAACGCATCTCTTTTTTATTTATTTAGAAAATTAACCAGCTTTATTAGGTCAAGTTCTTCAGTTAGTTTTATTTTATTATTTTTGATAAAATCCTTAACTTCATTCTTTTTTTCTTCAGGAAAAGCATTGATAAGGTCTTCAGGCTTTTTGGTGAGTTTTACAATTTTGTCATCTGTTTTTATAAAATAAATTGGCTTTTGTTTTTCAAATTTTGCAGGCGTTCCGGGAACCATCGAATTTTGTGCTGGAACTTCTGGATAGAATTTAACTAACATTTTTTTCAAAAGTTTATGTTTGCCTTCTGAAAGCACTAAAAAATATCCTGCAAAACCTTCATCATCTTTTCCTAAAACAAATTTTTCATTACTGCTTACAAAAGTGAATGTAGAAAATATATTGTCTTTTGGTACGGCGTAAACATCATTATTATTAAGAATCTCAAAAGAATCTTTGAACATATTGTATCGGATCGGAAGAATTGTAGTTGTTTCTCCTATTTTAGCATTATTGAAGCCGTTTTTGTAAAAAGCATTTCCTTTGATGTCGGAATATTTTAATACAGCTTTTCCGCTGTTGATTTCGTCCATAGATTTTACAAACTGCGTGTTCCTTGCAAAATCAATTTGCTGGGCTTGCAAAAGTGTCCCACAGAAAAGTAAACTTATAGTAATAATTACAGTTTTCATTTGTTTTTAAATTTTTATAAAAATACAATTTTAATTTTTTAAGAAAAGATAAAGTTTATCATTATTTTTACTTTTTAAGATATTATATGAAATTATCCGGTCCTTTCAAGCAAATTACCACACTCAACAATCTTCCATTAAAAGGAAAGTTAAATGACGAATTTTTAGAAATCGTTTCCAATGGTGGAATTCTAACTGAAAATGGAAAAATTTTAGACG
Organism: Epilithonimonas arachidiradicis; assembly: GCF_003610695.1. Classification (GTDB taxonomy): domain Bacteria; phylum Bacteroidota; class Bacteroidia; order Flavobacteriales; family Weeksellaceae; genus Epilithonimonas; species Epilithonimonas arachidiradicis. Next base: position 571,321 of record NZ_RAQH01000001.1, read on the forward strand.
TCAACGATTTCGATTTTCTGAAGCAAAAATTTCCTGATTCTGAAATTGATTTTATTGATAATGAGCAAATCGCACTTCCGGCTTTTGTAGATGCACACACGCATATTTGTTTCGGTGGAAATCGGGCGAATGATTTTGCTATGAGAAATGCAGGCAAAACTTATCTCGAGATTGCAGAATCCGGCGGTGGAATTTGGAGTTCTGTCCAGCATACAAGAGCAGCTTCCGAAGAAGAATTAGTTGACGAAATTTTAAAACGAGTTGACAGTCTTCTTAAGCAAGGTATCACAACCATCGAGATAAAAAGTGGTTACGGATTGAATGTCGATGAAGAACTCAAAATGCTTCGGTCCATCAAAAAAGCTCAAAGTTTAACAAAAGTTACATTAGTTGCAACTTGCCTTTCCGCTCATTTAAAACCAAGAGATTTCGAAGGTTCATCGGAAGATTATCTTAATTATATTTTGGATGAAATTCTACCAAAAGTAAAAGAAGAAAACCTTGCTAGCCGTGTTGATATTTTTATTGAAAAATCAGCATTTCATCCGGAAGAAAGCAAAGTTTTCCTTTTGAAAGCTAAAGAATTAGGCTTTCAAATTACAGTTCACGCCGACCAGTTTACGGCAGGAAGCTCCAGAATTGCTGTGGAAGTTGGTGCAAAATCTGCCGATCATTTGGAAGCAACTATAGACGAAGATATTGAGTTTCTTGCTAATTCAAATACGGTGGCGATTGCTTTGCCAGGTGCAAGTCTAGGTTTGGGCGAACCATTTGCTCCGGCAAGAAAAATTCTGGATAAAAGTGGGATTTTAGCAATAGCGACCGACTGGAATCCGGGTTCGGCGCCAATGGGAAATTTGGTTACTCAAGCTTCGATTTTGGCAACTTATCAGAAACTGACTACAGCTGAGGTTTTAGCAGCGATAACTTTCCGAGCGGCCTATGCTTTGGATTTAGAAGACCGAGGAATTCTTGCAGAAGGAAAAAAAGCAGATTTCATTACTTACGAAACGGATAATTTCCAGAACATCCTTTATCATCAGGGAAGTTTGAAGCCTAAAAATATTTATATCAACGGAGAGAAAATAAGATGAAAAAAGTAATAATTTATTTAATACTGATTCTACTTGCCTTAGGAATGTTATGGTACGCAATTATTGTTTGGGCATTTACAGTTATGACCAAGAGAGCTGGAGATAGTGCCATAAAATATCAAGATATTTTAATCACAGCTGTCGTATTATCAATAATCGGTTTGTTGATTTTTTCTTTATATAAATTTTTCAAACAAATATTTTATTTAATTAAAAAGTACTAAAAATGAAAATTTGGACTGGCCGCTTTGATGGCGAAGAAGAATCTTACCACAGGATTTTTCAAAGAGTTTCAACAGATTCTGATTATGAAAATATTAAACCTAATGATTTCGTTTTACACGGTTTTGCAGTGGATGAAGGCGTGAAACGTAACAAAGGTAGAGTAGGAGCTCAGGATGCACCAGATTTGATCAGAAAGAATATGTCCAATTTTCCTGTTGTTAGTTCTGAGTTTTCTCTGAAAGATTTCGGAAATATCAAATGTGAAAATAATGATCTTGAAGCTGTACAAAATTTATTAGCAGATAAAGTTTCGAAAGTGTTATTAAAACAAGGAAAATCTGTTGTTTTAGGTGGTGGACACGAAGTTACTTTTGCGCATTATTCCGGAATCAGAAAAGCTTTTCCCAATCAAAAAATCGGAATTATTAATTTTGATGCTCATTTTGATAACCGAGAACCGGAAAATGGATTGGCAACTTCTGGAACTGGATTTTGGCAAATCGCTCAGGAAGGCGAGATTCACTCTTTACATATAGGAATTCAGAAAAATAGTAACACCAGAAAGTTGTTCGAAATTGCGGATGATTTTGGGATGAAATATATTCTTGCTGACGAAATCTACTCCGAAAATATTCCGAATCTGATGTTTACAATTAATTCATTTTTGGAAGATGTGGACATTGTTTACGTCACCGTTTGTATGGATGTTTTCAATGCATCCATTGCGCCTGGAGTCAGTGCGCCTGCTTATAACGGAATTTTTGCCGGCCGTCAATTTATGCAGATTTACCGTCATATTTTATCTTCAGAAAAAATAAAAGCGCTAGATGTTTCAGAAGTGAATCCAAACTTTGATATCCAGGAAAGAACTGCAAGATTAGCAGCGAGTTTGGTGAACGAATGGTTTATGTTTTAGGTAATGAAAAGAGACAGTATTATTTTTGACTTGGACGGAACACTGTGGAATGCTTCGGAAACTGTGGTCAAAGCTTTTAATAATAGCATTCAGGAAGTTGGGTTCGATATCCGGATTACATCTCAGACTGTGAGAGATTTTTCCGGGATGAAAATGGATGATATTTTTGCACAACATTTCAGTTTTGTTCCAAAAGAAAAGCTGAAAGAATTTGAGGCAATTTATGCTCAGAAAGAAAGTCAATATCTCAAAGAGTTCGGCGGCGAATTATTTCCAAAAGTCAGGGAAACATTAGAAAAACTAACAAAGCATTACAGACTTTTCATTGTCAGCAACTGTATGAAGGGTTACATTGAGAACTTCATCGGTTTTTTTAGTTTTGAAGATCTGTTTGAGGATTTCGAATGTTTTGGCAACGACGGTTTCCCAAAGGACAAGAACATCAGGCTCATCGTGGAACGAAATAACCTGCAAAATCCTGTTTATGTTGGCGATACCATTTGGGACAAAGAATCTTCTGAAAAAGCTGGCGTTGATTTTATCTATGCCGCTTATGGTTTTGGAAAAATCGAAAATCCAAAAATTCAGATTCAAAGTTTTGAAGATTTGTTGACTTTAGAGTTTTAAAAACAAAAAAGCCTTATCAAATTTTGACAAGGCTTTAATTATTACAAATCTTTGAGATTATTTAAAAACAATCGGGAATTTAACCTGCGTATTATCCCAACCAGCGTACAAATCTGCTCCGGATTTTGTCTGTACAAACGTCACAGAAAAATATTCGATTGGAGAAGCTGTTTTCTCAACCGGAACATTAAATCTCACAACATCTTTACTTTTGTCGTAGAAATATGCACCCCATTTATCGGTTTCAGAATTTAAAACAATCGTCCATTCTTTTTCAAACGGAATGGCGAAAATACTGTAAGTTCCTGCAGGAATTTCTTTTCCACCAATTGTCACTGGCGTGTAAAATTTGATTTCAGAATTTTCATTTGCGCCAAATCTCCAGATTTCTCCATACTTAATAAGGTTTCCAAAAACTACTCTGTTTTTTTTCTGCGGACGAGAGTATTCTAACTTTACTTTTGGGGTTTCCGTTTTTGATGAAGTCACTTGAAGTGGGTAATAAACCGCATCCATTGGACTTACGTCAACTGACATATAATTCAGTTTTGTTGGGTCAATTTTCGCTTGAGAAAATGCGCTAACTCCTATTAACAAAGAAGTGGCGATGATTAGGTTTTTCATTATATTTTAATTTTTAATAACTTTTCTATGGCTTTGTCTAGTGTTTCCTGTTCCTTGGCAAAACAAAAACGAATGACTTTTTCATCGGTTTTATCCTTGTAAAATGCAGAAAACGGGATGGTTGCAATTTTATATTCTTTGGTTAACCAGTAGCAAAAATCCTTGTCTTGCTTATCAGAAATTGCGCCAAAATTAGCAGATAAAAAATAAGTTCCTTCGCAATCCAATAATTGGAAAGGTGTTTCTTTCAAAGCATTTTTAAGATAATCTCTTTTGGTTTGGAAAAATGTTGAGATGGATTTGAAATCATCCACATTTTGCAAATATTTAGAAATTGCAAATTGTGCCGGCGTATTCACACAAAACACATTGAACTGGTGAACTTTTCTGAATTCAGTCATCAAATCCGATGGTGCACAAACATAACCGATTTTCCAGCCTGTGATGTGCAATAACTTCCCGAAAGATCCAACGACGAAAGTTCTTTCTTTCAGTTCAGGATATTTGGCTAATGTCAGATGAGTTTTTTCATCGAAAATAATGCTTTCATAGACTTCATCGCTCAAAATAATGATATCCGTATTTTTTACAATCGAAATTAGTTCATCAATATCTTTTTGCTTAAAGATTTTTCCGGAAGGATTATTCGGGTTGTTGATAATCATCATCTTGGTTTTTTCGGAAACCAGATTTTTGACTTCGTCCCAATTGATTTCGTAATCGGGATAAAGCATTTTGACGTTTTTCAGGACTCCACCATTCAGGATAATTGCAGGTTCGTAACAATCGTAAGCCGGTTCAAAAATAATAACTTCATCACCTTTTCCCACAAATGCAGAGATAATAGTGAAAATTCCCTGAGTTGCTCCAGCTGTTATATTGATTTCCGAATCGGGATGATAATCCACTTGATATTGAGCATTGAATTTCCTTGAAATTTCTTCTCGTAATTCTTTGATTCCAGACAAAGGCGCATATTGATTGTGTCCTTGTTTTGCAAAATCTCCGAGATATTGGATTAAATTTTCATCAGGCTGATAATCCGGAAATCCCTGAGAAAGATTGACTGCACCTTCCTGTTGTGCCAATAAGCTCATCTCTGTGAAAATCGTCGTTTTCACATCAGGAAGTTTGGAGTTTGATAATCTGAATGACATTCTGACTGTAAAAATAACGAATAATTCCAGAATTGTATCTGCATTTAAACGCAAAGGCCCAAAATTTTTTAGTTTAAAGATCCTCCTAAGCCGCAAAATCAAAATCTCCGATTTATCTGGGCCTTTAAAATTTGTTTGAAAAAAACCTTTTGTGGCTTTGTGATTCAAAATTGTAAATTTGCAAAAATTTTTTGTTGAAACGTCTCATCTCCATTATCGGCAGCACAGGAATCGGGAAAACCCGATTGTCCATCGATTTGGCAAAACATCTCGATACGGAAATTATTTCCTGTGATTCTCGCCAATTTTATAAGGAAATGAGAATTGGAACAGCGATGCCAACTGATGAAGAATTAGCGGAAGCCAGACATCATTTTGTGGCTAATCTTAGTGTCAAAGATTATTATTCAATCGGACAATATGAAGTTGATGCGTTGAAAAAACTTGATGAAATTTTTGCCGAAAAAGATATTGCCATAATGGTTGGCGGTAGCGGGATGTACGAAAAAGCAGTTGTGGAAGGAATGAATAACTTGCCCGAAGCTAATGCAGAAAATCAACAAAAATTATTATCACTTTGGGAAAATGATGGCTTGGAAGCTTTGCAAAAATTGCTTGAAGAATTAGATCCTAATTATTTTTCAATTGTAGATAAAGACAATCCTAGGCGTTTATTACGAGCTATCGATATCATTTGGCAAACCGGAAAAACCTACACCGAAAATCTTAGTTCACCAAAAGAAAAAAGAAGTTTTGAAACCATTAGAATAGGAATTGATGCGCCGAGAGAAGTAATTTATGAAAGAATCAATCTTCGTGTTGATAAAATGATAGAGAACGGATTGTTGGAAGAAGCAAGAGGTTTGATTACTGACAGAGATAAAGTGGCTCTGCAAACGGTTGGCTATTCAGAATTGTTTCGATATTTTGATGGAGAATGGAACTTGGATTTCGCCATTGATGAAATCAAGAAAAATTCCCGACGTTACGCCAAGCGACAAATCACGTGGAACAAAAAGCTGGAAAATGTAAATTGGCTCAACTATGATAATTCTATGCAAGAAGCCTTATCTTTGTTATCAAATTTACCAATGTGATAATTTACCAATTTACCAATCGGATTTTTTAAAATGGTAAATTGATACACTTTTATATTGTTATATTAAATAAATTATTATGTCAAACACACCTTCTAATATGCTGGCTTTAGGAACAAAAGCTCCGGATTTTAAACTTCCTAATCCTTCAAAAAATAATGAATTACAAAGCCTTGAATCCTTAAAAGGAAAGAAAGGAACTTTGGTTGTTTTTATGTGTAACCATTGTCCGTTTGTGCTTCACATCATCGATAAATTGGAAGAATTGTATGAAGATTATAAACCTCAGGGCATTGAATTTATCGGGATTAATTCTAACGATGTTGATAGATATCCTGCGGATTCTCCGGAGATGATGGTTGATTTTGTAGATGAAAGAGGTATCAAATTTCCTTATTTATACGATGAATCTCAAGATGTCGCAAAAGCTTTTGAAGCAGCTTGCACGCCGGATTTTTACTTTTTTGATGAAAATCTAAGTCTGATCTATCGTGGTCAAATGGATGATTCCCGACCAGGAAATCAAAAGGAAATTACAGGTGAAGATTTGATTGTCGCTTTTGAAAATCTTTTAGCCGGAGCAGAACAGGAAGAATTCCAAAGACCGAGTTTAGGTTGCAATATCAAATGGAAATAAAATCGAAACTCCGGAAAATTACTTTCCGGAGTTTCTGTTTAACTAAAAAAACACTGTTCTGATGAGAACATTATTTTTGCAAATAGCTTTTTAAAAATTTCTTCTGAGATTCAAAAGCAATCTTATCCAAATCAAGCTCTGAAGCTTTTATCCAAATGGTTTCGGAGATTTCAGATTCTTCTAATTGGATTTCAAATTTTTCCTCAACTTCATATAGATAGAACAAATCCAAAGTATTGTAATCAATATTTTTATAAGGATAGATGTTCGGCTGACTTCCGAGATATTTAAATTCTTGCGGATTGATTGTTAATCCGAGTTCTTCGTTCAATTCTCTGGTACAAGTTTCTTCAGATGTTTCTTTTGGGTCTGTGAAACCACCGGGCAAATCCCATTTTCCTTTTCCAGGTTCCTGATTTCGTACTGTGAAGAATAATTCATCTTTATGTTTGATAATTACCGCAACAGCTGCAGCTGTATTGTGATATAAAACAAAATCACAATTGCTGCAACTCCATTTGGTAATGTGATTCCATAACAGTTTTTCCTGACCGCATTTTGGGCAGAATCTTAAATTTTCCATTGGATAAATTTAAGAAAAAACTAAGACGCTATGTTTCTATTTCTTGGGTGAAAATTTAAAATCACATCTCTCAATTCCTCAGTTTTCAGATGTGTGTAAACTTGTGTTGTCGTAATGCTGCTGTGTCCCAACATCTCTTGGATAAACCTCAAATCTGCACCATTTTGTAGCAAATGCGTTGCAAAAGAATGTCTGAATGTGTGCGGAGAAATGCTCTTGTTGATTCCTGCTTTCTGAGTCAATTCTTTGATGATAATGAAAACAATCACTCTCGACATATTAGTCCCTCTACTGTTCAGGAAAAGGATATCTTCATGTTTTTTATTGATTTTGCTCTTGCTCCTTACAGTCTGTATGTAATCCTTGATAAATTCTGCCGTGGATCGGGCTAAAGGGACTAATCTCGTCTTTTCGCCTTTACCTTCTACAATGATAAAGTTCTCTTTGAAATTAATGTTAGAGATTTTAAGATCCACTAACTCAGATACGCGGAGACCACAACCGTAAAGCACCTCTAAAATACATTGGTTTCTTTTTCCAATATCTGTATTAGAATCGATGCAGTTGATGATCCTGTTGATGTCTTCTTCGCTTAATGTATCAGGTAAGTAAAGGCCTAATTTTGGGCCTTCCAAAAGCGTTGCAGGATTATCTGTCCTATATTCTTCTTCCAGAAGAAACTTGAAAAAAGCTTTGATAGAAGATATACCTCTGGCCTGTGACCTTTCACTTATTTTCTTTTTGGAAAGCTGATAGATAAATTCCTGAAGGTTTTCGTAGGTGATGTTCTGAGGAGAAACATTTTCAAGTTCGGTTGTAGCAAAGCTTTCTAGCTTTTTGATATCTCTGATATACGCATCAAGTGTATTGTCGGAGAAACTTTTCTCAAATTTTAGAAAATTTGAGAAATCTGTAATTTTTTCGGACCAATTCATATTTGTGTTTTTTTATTTGTTTTTGTTTTGTAAAATAATTTTTACTTTTTCATATATGATTATATAATTCTTGTTCTGTAATGTTTAAAATCTCAATTCCTGCGTTTTTTAAAAATTCTAATCCACTGTCATCAGAATAGCCGGTCATATAAACCACTTTTTCGATCCCGGATTGTAATATCAATTTACTGCACTCTTTACACGGAGACATCGTTATATATAACGTTGCACCTTTGCAAGATTGTGTGCTGCTGGCTATTTTAAGTATAGCATTGGCTTCTGCGTGAAGTACGAACCAATTGGTTTTTCCTTCCTCATCTTCACAATTATTCTCGAAGCCAGAAGGTGTTCCGTTGTATCCATCAGAAATTATCATTCTGTCTTTTACGATTAGCGCACCTACTTTTTTTCTCTTACAATAAGACAGATTTGCCCATTCGGACGCCATCTTAAGATAAGCAATATCGAATTTGTTATAATTCATTACTCCAATTTAGCTGAAGGCAGGCTTTCTCTTTTCCAGAAAAGCTGAAACACCTTCTTTAAAATCCTCTCCTGAAAATAATTCTCCAAAAGAATCAATCTCAGTTTCCATTCCATTGTCTTTGTCACTTGCATTCACCGCTTTTATCGCTTTTGTAATGCCTAATGGCGAATTTTTCACAATCTGCTCCGCTAATTCCTGAGTTTTTGCTAGCAATTCTTCCAAAGAAAAAACTTCATTCACCAAACCAATAGATTTGGCTTTTTCAGCAGTAATCATTTTTGCTGAGAAAATCATCTCATTAGCCAAGCCTTTTCCTACCAGTTTTGGCAATCTTTGTGTTCCTCCATAACCAGGAATCAATCCTAAAGTAACTTCCGGTAAACCTAATTTTGCATTTTCCGAAGCGTATCGTATGTGGCAGGATAACGCCAGTTCCAATCCTCCGCCTAAAGCAAAACCATTGATTGCAGCAATCACAGGCTTGTTCAAATCTTCTATTTTTTGAAAAACAGAATGTCCCCTTTCTGATAGTTCTTTCGCTTTTTCTGAACTATAAGCAGAAAATTCTTTGATATCTGCACCAGCCACGAAAGATTTTTCTCCGCTTCCTGTAACGATAACACAGTTTACATTTTTATCAAAAGCCAAACTATCAAACACATTTTCCAAATCATTAAAAACCTGAGCATTCAAAGCGTTTAAGCTTTCCGGTCTGTTGATGGTTACAACTGCAATTTTTCTGTCTATCGTTAATTTTATACTTTCGTAACTCATTTCAAAAGAAGATTTGATTAATTCTAAAATGATTTAGAAATCTAATTTAGAAATTCCTGCAATATAAACAAAATATTAATGAATAATTAACATTTATATTTTTCACTTATTAACCTTTGTAAATTATAATAATGAAAACTTTTTACAGAATATCCCAATATGTCTTTAAAATATACATTTTGTTACTGATGGTATTCGTAATTTCTTGCGGAAGTCGAAATTCATCCAATGGAGGTTCTGGTTACAAATCCACATCTGTATCTTATTATGCTAATAAATTTGATGGTAAAAAGACGGCAAGTGGCGAAACTTACAGACATTCTAAAATGACGGGCGCTCACAAATCACTTTCATTCGGAACACGGGTAGAAATTGTAAATGTTGAGAAAAACAAATCGGTTATCATTACTGTCAATGACAGAGGTCCGCTGAAACCTTCCCGCGAATTTGATATCAGTCAAGGTGCATTCCGGCGCATTGCCAACCTTAATGACGGCATCGTAAAAGTGAAATACAGAATTCTCAAATAAAATAATTTTACTTAAAAATCATTGTTAAAAAATGATTCATCACATAATATTTTAAATTTCTTAAATTTGCAATGCTTTTGAAAAAGCGACAAAATAAAAATCTTAAATAAATAACATCAAGACAATGAGTTACATTTCATTTATCGAAGCAAGACAGATTTTAGATTCCAGAGGGAATCCGACAATAGAAGTAGATGTTTTCACGGAAAGTGGAGCAATGGGACGTGCAGCGGTGCCTTCCGGTGCTTCTACAGGTGAACACGAAGCGGTAGAACTGAGAGACGGTGCGCCGGAATTCTTAGGAAAAGGTGTTTTGAAAGCGGTAGAAAATGTGAAAGAAGTGATTGCTCCGGAATTGATTGGATTGCCAGTTTTCGAACAAAATCTTATCGATGCTGTGATGATTGACCTTGATGGAACTTCTAATAAAGGAAAATTAGGTGCTAACGCAATTCTAGGTGTTTCTTTGGCGGTTGCAAAAGCTGCTGCTGCTGAATTGAGAATGCCTCTTTATAAATATGTGGGTGGTGTAAACGCTAATACACTTCCTGTTCCGATGATGAATGTTATCAACGGTGGTTCTCACTCAGATGCGCCAATCGCTTTCCAGGAATTTATGGTGATGCCGGTAAAAGCAGATTCTTTCTCTCACGCTTTGAGAAAAGGAACTGAGATTTTCCACAGCTTAAAATCTATTCTTCACGGAAGAGGTTTGTCTACAGCCGTAGGTGACGAAGGTGGATTTGCTCCAACTTTCACAGGAACAGAAGATGCTTTGGATACTTTGCTACAAGCTATCGAAAAAGCAGGTTACAAACCTGGTGATGATGTAATGATTGCTTTGGATTGTGCCGCTTCAGAATTCTATAAAGATGGTGTTTACGATTACAGAAAATTCCAAACTCCGGATGCGCCAGTATTCTCAAGCAGCGAACAAGTTTCTTACCTAGCTGAATTGGCTAACAAATATCCAATTATCTCTATCGAAGATGGTATGCAGGAAAATGACTGGGCTGGTTGGAAAGAATTGACAGATAAAATCGGAGACAGAGTTCAATTGGTTGGAGACGATTTATTTGTAACTAATGTTGAAAGATTGGCTAGAGGTATCAAAGAAAATACAGCTAACTCAATCCTTGTAAAAGTTAACCAAATCGGTTCTCTATCTGAAACAATGGCAGCTGTACAAATGGCTCAACAAAACAGATATACAACAGTAATGTCTCACAGATCTGGTGAAACAGAAGATGCTACAATTGCTGATTTGGCAGTGGCACAAAACTGTGGACAAATCAAAACTGGTTCTGCTTCTAGATCTGATAGAATGGCGAAGTATAACCAATTGTTGAGAATTGAAGAAGCTCTTGGAGAAACGGCGATTTTCCCTGGTTTGGATGCATTCAAAATCAAAAGATAAGATTTAACAAAAATTTATAATTTAAAGCATTTGGAATTTTCCAGATGCTTTTTGTTTTTTATTTAATTGAAATTCAATTTGTTAATTATTTGATTTTTTCATAAATAATTATTTTTTTTATTCAATTATTGATATTAACAGAATCGATGGTGAGATATGACTTTTGTCAGTTGAGCATTAAGATTGAAAGTATTATATTTAGCAAATAAATTTTTTTAAAATGTCAGATAATAAAGTTATATTAAATTACGACGGGAAAAGCTTTGAATATCCAATCGTAGATAGTACTATCGGAGACAGAGGAATTGATATTTCCAAACTGAGAGACCAAACAGGTTTGATTACTATGGATCTTGGTTATAAAAACACAGGTGCTACAATCAGTGAAATTACATACTTAGATGGTGATCAGGGTGAATTGTTCTACAGAGGTTATCCAATAGAGCAGATTGCTGAGAAATCCAATTTTACGGAGGTAATGTATCTTTTACTTCACGGAGAATTACCAACAACAGAGCAGTTTAATACCTTCAACGGTAACATCAAAAAATATAACTTCGTAGCAGAGGAGATGAAGAAAATCATTGATGCTTTTCCTCGTTCTGCCCACCCAATGGGCGTTTTGTCTACGCTTACTTCTGCGTTGACGGCCTTTAACCCTAAAGCGGTTAATGTTCAGTCAAAAGAAGAAATGGACCTTGCTGCTGAATTGCTGATTGCTAAATTTGCTCATCTTGCGGCTTGGACTTACAGAAAAACGCTTGGTTTACCATTAAATCACGGAGATAATAGCTTAAATTATGTAGAGAATTTCTACAAAATGGCCTTCAGACTACCAAACGAAGAGTTTGAAATCAATCCGGTTGTAACGGCTGCTTTAGATAAATTGTTAATCCTTCACGCTGACCACGAGCAAAACTGTTCTACATCTACTGTAAGAATGGTAGGTTCTGCTCACACAGGTCTTTTTGCTTCGGTTTCAGCAGGTATTTCTGCACTTTGGGGACCACTTCACGGTGGAGCAAACCAAGCGGTTATCGAGATGTTGGAAATGATTGAAAAAGATGGCGGCGATGTTTCTAAATATGTTGCTAAAGCCAAAGATAAGAACGATAGTTTCCGTCTAATGGGCTTCGGACATAGAGTTTACAAAAACTTCGACCCAAGAGCTAAAATTATTAAGAAGGCGGCTGACGATTTGTTAGAAGCATTAGGAATCCAGGACAAAGCTTTGGACATTGCAATGCAGTTGGAAAAAGTAGCTTTGGAAGACGATTACTTCATCGAAAGAAAATTATATCCAAACGTAGATTTCTATTCAGGTATCATCTACAGAGCGTTGGGAATTCCAACAGAAATGTTCACCGTAATGTTCGCATTAGGAAGATTACCGGGATGGATCGCTCAGTGGAAAGAAATGAGACTGAAAGGAGATCCGATCGGAAGACCAAGACAGGTTTACCAAGGAGCTCAAAAAAGAGATTATGTAGATATCAAGAACAGATAAGATATTTAATGAAAATTAATAATCCCCGGAATGTAAGTTTTGGGGATTGTTTTTTTATAATAATTAGAATTGAAAAATTAAAATTTGAACATTAAATATATCAACAGATATTATTACTGAATTAGCCTTTATTGCCGAGCTTTATTTATATTTGCTCAATTCTCAGAATTTATGAATCTTAATATCAAAAACGAAACAGGAAGACTGAAATCTGTAGTTTTAGGACAACCAAAATCCAATGGACCAGTTCCTACGCTTGCAGAGAGTTATGATGCAAAATCTTACAACACGATTGAAAATAATATCTACCCAACAGAAGAAGCTATTGTTTTCGAGATGACAGAGTTCGAAAAAGTGTTGAAGAAATATGATGTTGAGGTTTTTCGTCCGAAAATTATCAAAGATTACAATCAGGTTTTTGCCCGCGATGTAGCTTTTGTGATAGAGGACAAAATGATTATTTCCAACATCATTCCTGACAGAGCCGATGAACAGGAAGCTTACCGACATATCATTGACAAGGTTTCCTGGAGGAATGTCATCAATCTTCCGGAAAAAGCACATATCGAGGGGGGCGACGTCATCGTTTGGGATGAGTTTCTTTTCATTGGAACAAGCTATAGCCCGGATTACCGGAATCTGAAAACTGCCAGAACCAACGAATATGCGATTGAAATCCTGAAAGAATATTTCCCCAAAAAGAGAATCATCGACCTCGATTTGAAGAAAAATGATACCAAACCTTATGAAGGAATATTACATTTGGATTGCACTTTCAACCCGATTGGCGAAGATAAATGTGTGATTTACAAAAATGGATTTGTGGATGAGGATGACTATCAATTGGTGATAGATATTTTTGGCGAAGAAAATTGTTTCAATATCAATGACGAAGAAATGTTCCAAATGTTCCCGAATGTTTTCTCAATTGCGCCAGATGTAGTCGTTTCCGACAAAGCTTTCACCAGAATGAATGACCATTTCCGAAACGAATGGGGAATTACTGTAGAAGAAATTCCTTACCGCGAGATTTCTAAAATGGGTGGATTGTTGAGATGTTCGACGCTTCCGCTGGTTAGAGAGTAGGAGGGTTTGAGAGTTTTAGAGTAGAAGGGTTTTTATGGTTGAGAGTTATTTGAGATTTTGTATTTTAGTTTAAAATACAAAAGATGTCAACAATTAAATTTCATCAAGATTTGAAAGTTTTTCAAAAGTCCTTTGATGTTGCAATGCAAATATTTGAACTCTCAAAAACATTTCCAAAAGAAGAAACATATTCTCTCAAAGACCAAATCAGACGTTCTTCTCGGTCGGTTTCTGCAAATATTAGCGAAGCTTGGGGGAGACGGAAGTATGAAAAATCATTTGTCGCAAAGCTGACAGATTCTGAAGGCGAACCAAGAGAAACTCAAACTTGGCTTCAGTTTTCATTGGCTTGTGATTACATAAATGAAGAACAATTTAATAATTTGAACAATCAATATAATGAAGTAATTGGGATGTTAGTAACTATGATGAGTCAATCCAATAAATGGTGCTCATTCCCATCAGAAAAATAACTCTCCAATTCTCTCATTCTAAAACACTCAAACTTATAAATGCAGACTACAGATACAGTTTTGATGATAGAACCAGTTGCTTTTGGATTCAACGAGCAGACAGCGGTTAATAATTATTTTCAGGTTCAGCAAGAAGGAAATGTTCAGGATGAAGCTTTGAAAGAATTCAATTCTTTTGTTGAAAAACTAAGAGCAAAAGGCATCAATGTCATTACGATAAAAGATACGCTTGACCCAAAAACACCCGATTCAATTTTCCCAAATAATTGGGTAAGTTTTCATAGAGATGGAAAAGTGGTTCTATACCCGATGTTTGCTGAAAACAGACGTTTGGAGAGACGTGAGGATATCATCAATCAAATTAAAGAACAATTTGGGGTGAAAGAAATCATCGATTATTCTGAAACTGAAAAAGACAACAAATTCCTGGAAGGAACAGGAAGTATGATTTTCGATCACGATAATAAGATTGCTTACGGTTCTGTTTCATTAAGATTGGATGAGGATTTATTCAGAAAATTCTGTAGTGAGTTTGGTTTTCAACCTGTGGTCTTTCATTCTTATCAGACGGCTGGCGAAGAAAGATTACCAATTTATCATACCAATGTAATGATGTGTGTTGCGGATAAATTCGTTGTGATTTGCTTGGATTGCATCGATGACGAACTGGAAAGAGAAAAAGTCATCGAAACAATTAAAAACTCAGGAAAAGAATTAATAGAAATTTCCGAAGACCAAATGCAAAACTTCGCCGGAAATATGCTTCAGGTTCAGAATAATTCTGGAGAGAAGTTTTTAGTAATGAGCCAAAGTGCGTACAATTCTTTGAATCAGGAACAAGTTGCGGCCATCAAAAGATATTGTGATATCATCTACTCCGATTTAGAAGTAATAGAAACCAACGGTGGCGGAAGTGCGAGATGTATGCTGGCTGAGGTTTTCTTGCCGAGGAAATAAAATCATTTAAATAGAAATAAAAATCCCGAAGACTTTCTTCGGGATTTCTTTTGAAAATAATGATTTGATAAGAAAAATATAATGTATGTTATCTGGTGCGGTTTTTTATGTCTTTGTCTGCGCTGCTGATATCCCGGATTTTCTGAACTTTTTTGTTCCCGAAATTATATGTAACGCTGAAGTTCAAACCTTGGTTATATTGATTCTGATTAATGTAATTAAAGTTGCCATTGTCCTGATAATCGGTAATCACGACTTTATTCGTTTTCAGAATATCATAGATTTCCAAAGCAAAAGTCCAGTCGTTCCAGACTTTTTTGATGTTGGCGTCCAGACTCATTAGTGATTTTAGTCTTCCTAATTCGATTTGCTGGTTGTCCACGTACCAATAGTTGACGCCTAAGAACCAGGTTTTGTTTTTGTCTAATCTCACAGTGTTATTGGTTTGAATCAATAAGCTGTTAGATTTGATTTTGTTGACATAATCCGGGAAAACATCGCCTGTGATCGGGTCTGTGTTCAGGAAACCGTTGTTCACATTTCGCTGCATTCCGATATTGAAATTAGAGGTCAGATATTGTTTGAAGAAAGACTTCTGCATCCCGATCATCGCGGACATCTCTTGCTTGTCTCCGAAGTTGGTTCTGATGTATCTTAGCTCTTTATAATTTATTCCATCTTTCACAATCTCTCTTTGTAAAGGTACTTGTGTAATCACATTTTTCGTAAATGAATGGTTGATGATCAGGAAATAAGAATTCTTAAACATATATGTAAACTCATTGGTGTAAACCGAAGATGCCTTCACAAAAGGGTTATTCTGAGTATAATTAACATCGGTCAGAATATTTTTAACAGGATTCAGTTCCCAGAAGCTTGGTCTTCTCATTCTGCTGGAAAAAGCGTAAGAGATGTTATTATTATCATTGATAGCATAATTAAGGCTTACATAAGGCAACAGATTATTATAATTTCTTTCAATATTTCTGAGAGATTCGTTTTTTGTATTGTCTGATTTACCGACACTATTCGTCATCTCGTATCTGCTACCTATTTTTCCTGAAAACTTGTCTGAAAATTTTTTTTCCAATGTCAGATAGACTCCGTAGATATTTTCGTCATATATAAAATGATTTGGATTTTCCTTTGGATTGTCGATTCTTACGCCGTTTTCGAACAGTTCGGCAGGATTACCGCTGGCATCAAAAACAGTTGTAGTGCTTTGCGTATCGTTGTCGGTTTTTGTTTTGTTAAAGTTTCCTCCAACCGAAACTGTGAAATCATTTTTAAATTTCTTGATATAATCGCCTAAGAAAGAAAAATTATTGATAACCTGAGGTGTGCTTTGTTTGATTTCAATGGTTGGATATTGACTTAAGTTTTGAAATATATCGGAGTCAAAAGTTTTGTTGTCCGCATTTTGAAAACGTTTGTAGTTGAGATAGGCTGCATTCAGATTTAATTTGCTTCCCAATGTATCAGTTTTCCATTCATAATTCAGGTTCAGGGAATTATTGTAAGAACGGGCATTTTCCAGGTTTTTAGTATAATTATATTTAGTAGGTAATGCTATACCTGCATCATTTTTTGAATTAATGGTATTGAATAAATTGGATGTAGAACCATAACTTCTGTTCGCCCAGGAATTCCAGGTCAAAGCAAGATTACTATTATCATTTAATTGATAATCGATATTCAGATAACCACCTAAGTTTTTGTTGGGATCGGTTACTCGTCCTTCCGACTGATTGCTGGCTTTATCATTCCCGTTTCTCAGGATATAATATTGCTCCTGGATGTTTTCGCTGGTATTAATATTCGCGCTGACTCCCAATTTATTTTTTCTGTAGTTGAGCGAAACACCGGCGTAAGTGGAGTTGTAATAGTTTTGTGAATTTCCCATTCTCATATTCCCGTTCAGTCCATCTGTCATTTTTTTCTTCAAAATGATGTTGATGATTCCGTCAGAAGATTCCACCTGATATTCACTTCCAGGTAAAGTAATTACTTCGATTTTCTGAATATTTTCTGCCGGCGTATTTTTCAAAAATTGGGTCAATGATTCAGCATCCATATTGGTTTTTCTACCGTTGATATAGATGACAGCGTTATTTTTTCCAATGATTTTCAACGTTTTGTCATCAGTCGAAGAAACCAGCGGCGTTTGCTTCAACAAACTGAATGCTGTATTGCCTTTTGCAACGGGCGAAGCAGCTACATCATAAACAAATCGGTCGCTTTGTTTCTTGAAAACCTGTTTGGTTAAAGTAACAGCTTCTATACTTTTTGTTTCAGCAGAATCTTTTTTAGGTGTTTCCTGAGCATAGATCAATCCTGAGAAAAATATGGCAGCGATGAGAGTCTTAGTTTTCATTTTGA
The DNA here is from genome assembly GCF_003610695.1 of Epilithonimonas arachidiradicis. Classification (GTDB taxonomy): domain Bacteria; phylum Bacteroidota; class Bacteroidia; order Flavobacteriales; family Weeksellaceae; genus Epilithonimonas; species Epilithonimonas arachidiradicis. The sequence continues at coordinate 588,826 of NZ_RAQH01000001.1, forward strand.
GAGTTTTAGGGTTTGAGAGTTATAGAGTTGATTTGGTGTTTGAAAGTTGATTTTATGATTAAGTTCTGGAGCGGATCGCATCGTTAGCCGATTTCACTTCTCTTGCTTTTTTCAATTTTTGGTTTCCGAAGTTATAAGTCACATTGATATTGAATTCTCTTCTGTATTGGAAGCTTCTCACAGTGTTGTAACTTCCGTTACTTTGTATCGTTCTGACATCATCGATGTTCTGATTGAAAATATCATTTAATTCAACTAAGAATGTGAAATTCCCCATTATTTTTTTGATGTTCAAATCCAGGCTTTGTTGCGTATGAAGTTTTCCGATCTCCATTTCTCTTGTTGGCATCAGCCAGTAATTAACACCCAGGTACCAATCTTTTTTCGCAGACAATCTTATCATATTGTTCGCCTGGAAGAACGTGTTCAACGTTTTTACATCAATTGTATAAGGCTGCAATTCCTCTGTGTCTCCTGGGATTTGTTGTGAAGTTGGATCTTTCGTTACACTTCCTTTATAAATTGCATATTCGAAGTTGGCAGAATAGTTTGTTGTCCAGATATCGCCAAACCAGGCTTTGTTCATTCCCAGAGTCAATCCCAATTGTTTGTTGTTGCCGTAATTGGTTCTGATGTATCTAAGGAATTTGGTTGTGACTTTTATTAGATTTCCGTCCGCATCATATGTAGGATTTCCATTTTCGTCTCTTACAAGTTTGGTTTCAACACCTTGCAGAGGCAATTGTCCATAAGCGTTTTCTGCAAAATTGAAACTCAGGTTCGCATAGAACGCATTCTTATACATATAGTTGATTTCCTGATTATAATTCTTGGAAGCCTGCATAAAAGGATTGTTCTGAATATAATTATTTGGAGTAAAGTAAGTTCTGGAAGGATTCAGTTGTCCGAATCCAGGTCTTCTCACCCGGCTGGAAAAGCTGTATGTGATATTGTTATTGTCGTTGATGGCATAATTCAAAGTCGCATAAGGCAAAAGATTGTTATAATTTCTTTCAAAACCGATATCTGGTTTTCCAACAACATCGCCCGTACTCAAGGTTGCTTCGAATCTTGTTCCTACTTTTGCAGAGAATCTGTCAGAGAATTTTTTCTCGAAAGTCGCATAAGCGCCGATGATATTTTCTTTGTAAATGAAATGATTGGAAAGTGTGTTATTAGTCACAAATTGAGTTCCGTCAAAATCATTTTGTCTTGTATCGCTGTCTGTGTTGGTGTGATTATAACTTGTTCCTATTGCCAAAGTGCTTTCTTTTCGGAATTTCTTGATATAATCAATGTTCGCCGCATAGTTGTTGATGATTTGAGGAACGGCCTGCTGGAATGCGCTATATCTTCCGTCAGCTTTTAATGGGAACGATTCGCCCAGACTCACTTTATCTCTGTTGAACCACAGGTAAGAGATGTTAGAGGTCAATTTACTTCCGAGCGTGTCAGTTTTGATTTCATAATTCAGGTTGAAGTTATGATTTCTGGTCTGCGCATCTTCCTGGTTAACAGTTCTATTGGATAACACGCCGTTTTCAAAATTCGTCATATCCAAAACAGACCCGAAGCTCTTGTTGTAACGCATATTGTAGCTGAAACCTAGATTTTGTTTTTTATTGATTTCATAATCGATATTCACACTTCCACCGTAGTTTTTGTTCGGGTCGTCCATCGTTCCTAAAGAATTATTCTGGAAAGTATCGTTCCCGTTGGTCAGCGTATATTTTTCTCTTTCTCTCCAGCTTCCCATATTGAAGTTGGTGCTGAAAGACCATTTATTTTGTCTTGCGTTAAGTGCGATTCCGGACGAAGGGTTATTGTAAAAAGTCTGGCTGTTGCTCATTTTCAAAGTTCCGTTATAGCCATTCGTTTTGCTTTTTTTCATCACGATGTTGATGACACCTTCATTCGCTTCTACCTGGAACTCACTGCCCGGAACTGTTACCACTTCTATTCTCTGGATGTTTTCAGACGGTGTATTTTTCAGCATTTCGGTAATGGCTTCTGCATCCATCAGCGTTCTCTTACCATTGATGTAAAAAACAACATTAGATTTTCCCATTATTTTGAAAGTCTTCCCATCCGTGCTGGACAACATTGGTGTCTGCTGCAGAAGGTTGAAGGAATTGGTCCCTTTTGCAATAGGAGATGAAGCAACATCATAAACAAATCGATCAGATTTTTTTACAAAAACTTTCTTACTCAATTTCACTTCTTCTATCGTTTTTGTCTCTTCGGTTTTTTTCTGAGTCTGTTGCGCAGAAATCATTCCTGAGAAAAAAATTGCTGCAATTAGGATTTTGGCTTTCATAATACTTGGTTTTAGTAAAGTAGTTTGTAGTTTCTAATAATTTACATTGCAAAGATATGTATTAATTTAAGTATTATGCAATACAAAGTAGTAAATAAAATTTATTATTGATTTTAATTCATTGATTATCAATGTTAAAAATTTTATCAGATTTTATTAGTAAGACAACTGTTGATAAAGAATTGTTACATCAACAATCAAAAAAAAAATAAAAAAGCCTTTGTGTGATTTTACAAAGGCTTCTATAATCGGCAAATCAAAATGTCCAATAAATTAAAACAGAACGTCCAAAAATAAAAGCCTTTAAAGAATATTTAAAGGCTTTTTAATAGGCTGGCTAGACGTTAACAACATAGTCTTGCAACGCTGTTACATCAGCTCCTAATGCTGTGAACATCAGCAATAGATTTTCCTTTGTCCCGGTGGCGACATCAGAAGTCGAATCTGTTGATATTATTTCTGTGTTTGACTTTTCCATTACGGCTAATATTACTGTGCCGTCATAAATAACTGTTAGTTTCATATATAATTAACTTAATATTTGAGTTCCACTTAAAGCTGTATTCATTATCGTTATAACCCACTTATAATGCATCACCAATACATAAAGCATTTCCATTGCGCTTGCTGGAATTCCGTTATTAACACCTAAAGAAAATCCGGATGGAGCTTGATATGTACCCGATGGTCTGTTATTTGCGCCGGATGCTCCATTGATCCAGCTTATATCAAAATTGATTTTTCTAAGTACACCATTAACTGCTGAACTATTTGATAATGTTGCAAATTCTACTGTTTTGTTATAAAAGTTGGTGACCAATTCATCCATTCGTGCCTGATTAGCACGATAACTACTTCTATAATCGATTGTTCTCAACGTTGGACAATCTTCGATACCCTTTGGAGGTGTTGTTGTTAATTGTCCCGAAGTATTTCCGCAAATAACAAAACTATTTAAGTTCATTCCTCCTATTCCAACACCCCAGTCAGTTATCGGAACTGAGTTTCCAGAACTCGTCCAATTTACAGTAGTATCATAACCCCAACTTAATCTAGTAATTTGTTTGCAATCATTAATTTCTTGACTTATTGTAGTGACTGGATTAAAATTAAAACCTAATGTTCTTAAAGGTTCAATGTTTTTAAAGTTAGTGGGTAACGAAGCGGTTGTTATTGCACTTGATCCTAAACCTAAATGTGCAAGGTTGGGAATTTTTATTAATTTATCTAATCGATTTGTTGTCTTATCAGCTAAGTTTAATCCTGAAATCTGCAATACTGAAACCCGAGAATTAGTTATCCAATTAGGAATGTAATTAATAACATTTCTTGTGATACTAATTAACGTTAACACTGGAAATATTCCTCCACCTAATCCTAATGGAAAATCATCAAAAATTAAATTGCTAAAAGCAATAGTATTTATTCTGTAAAAAAGAAGATTTTCAGGAAATTTTCCTATGAAATTCTGTCTAGCAACATTTAAAGATGAAACATTATTGTTGTCAGCAAACCACATTTTAACGGTTCTCGCAGCCACTCCTGAGGGATATACATAAGTTGGTATAGAAGTAACGGCTGTTGTAAAAGGGATTGAAGCGATTGGACTCCCATCACCATAATCAAAGTAAACGGTGTTGGACCCAGACTTCGTTTGAAGTCTAAAATACGGCGTAGCCTGACCTTGTGGAGGGAAGGTATTGGAATTGATTTCCCATTCAATGTCTGGAGGCGTGATTGGTTTTAAGATTTTACCAGCAACATCTGTTATTATATTTCCATTTTTATCTCTGAGCATAACTACATTATTACGGTTTTGGCTTCGTAAAAATGCCAGTGCAAACCTACTTTTTTGAAAAATCCATTTAAGTTTTGGGCGTGAACTTCATCGGTGCCGTACGCTTCCAGTTCTGCAAACGTTGGCATTGCAGTTATAGCAGAAATAGAAGCATAACTCTTTGTAGCTTGCTTTGAATATCCGCCTGAAGCATTTTCACCGAAAACATTGACAACCGGTGTTGCCCCAACAGTAATTCTTGAAAGAGAATTATCGGCGTTGATTTGCGCCAAAGCAGTTCCAGTTCCTGTAGGATTATTTACTTTTTGATTAAGCGCTGTTTGAACCGAGGTACTTATCGGTTTATTCGCATCAGAAGTATTATCAACGTTCCCTAACCCTACAGCTGCTTTATTAAGACTTTGCCACGTCTTATCTCCTCTGTAATATTGCGATGTTGTACCAGCTGTAATAGCATTTTCTTTTCCTGCAATCTCAGCGTTTTTAGCATCAGATAAACCGGCAGGGTTTCCGGCGGTTCCATTACCTTTCAGCGTTGTATCTGTCACAATTGAAGTAATACTGTCAGAACTTCCAACCTTCAATATCTCTACAACATCAGTTGAATGCTTATATTTACATAAAACTGTTGACTTTGCAGGTATTGTAAATGGTGTGTTGTCAACAATTCCTTTATAAAGTCCATCAGTAACTACACTGCTGATTATTACTTTTCCAATTGAATTGTTTTTGATAGTGAATAGGACATCCCTAGTCGTTTCTTCAGAAAATTCAATCGTATTAATATATTTATCTACAGATGAAGGTATTCTTTCTTCCAAAGAAAAACACGTTCTGGCATCACTATACACGAGTGCATAGTAGGATAGTTTGTTTGGATAGACTACTTTCCAGTTATCTTCTGCTTTTTCTTTGAATCCGTTCAAAACTTCCGGATCAATGTAAGACCCTTCCGGTGTGATCAAAATTAAACATACATGAACTTCGCCCGGATCAATCGAAGGCTCTTTAGGCTCGTCCGATTCCACACCCTCTTTTAAAAAAAACAATCCGGCTTGATCTCTAGCAACTACACGAACAAACTTCTGTCCGTCAGTTACGGCGGTAAAAGGTAGATCATTAGCAAAAGCTCTTGTTAATACTTTACCTCCGATTCTCACTTTATTTGTTCCCGATGAATGCACTCCTACATTTACGTTATTTGAAGTCGTTGTGATTTCTCCAACCGCAATAACCTCATTTGTGTTTATTGTGAACGGCAATTGGTTTTCCGGAACAACGCCATCCACAAGATCAGCTTTTTTTGCTAATGTTTGAGTGAGATTATCTACATCTGCCATCGGAATTTTGTCATCTTTATGACGGAATGAATCCAACCAAGACCAAAACTGATCCTGATCCGGTTTTTTAAAGTTGCGGAACCATTCTTTGATGATATTAATATCTACTTTTGCCATTGTTTTTTAATCAAATCCTACAAAGATTATGTGATCTGCTATTAGTGAAGGTTGGATGTTACTGTGTGGTTGTCCGCCTCCTCTGTTTTTTATTCTTATAACATTCTGACGGTTAATTCCTGTAATTTCACGGTTTGATGTAACTACAGCTGAGCCAAAGCCATCACTATCCACGTCATCGCCTGAAGAATTAATTTCACTATCGTGATTGTGAGCTGGAATCTGATTGATGTCTAATGTAATTTGTGCTGCTCCAATTTTACTACCTTGTGCCGCCCCAAAATTCACATCTCCTACTTTTCTTCCTGCAATAACGCATCCGGCTGCAATATCCCACGGCTCCCAACCTTCTGGAATATCTTCTGTAAATTTGCCCCAAACTGCTACTAATCCAATTGGAACGGACTTTCTTAATTTGACTAATTCATCTTCGATTTTAAAAAGTGTGAGAGGTCTTCTGAAACTTGACCACGGATAAGAAGGCGTCCCTTCGCCGAATGTTGCATAACGGGTGTAGATAACCGGCTTGATTGAACCATCCTCAAAGCCTCTCGCATCTGCAATTTCAACGATAGCTACATTAGCAGATTGTTGACCGCCTTTGAACGGCAATAATTCACCATAAATCGAAACAAAACCATCGTTAACAAAACCGCTGCCACCAACTTCGCAGCCTGTGATAATTGCTATTTCTCCAGCCATACTACCATAAGCGTTAAAAGTCTTGTAAGCTTCCTGAGCAGCATCAAGAATTTGTGTTGACAACCCAAAACCACCCGGCTGATTGTAATCTATTTTGTTCATTTTAAACTTTTATAATTTTATATCGCTTCGATGCGAGTTTATAATAATCGACCAAAGCAGTCATTGCATATACTGAGAAAACCAAATCTGTTGGCACTTTAACAATAAAGTCAACGCCTGTATCTTCGTAATCTTCATCACCATACAGATACATAGTTCCCAGCCATTTTGGTTTTTGTTCAGCATCTGTGTAGATATACTGTCTTGTAAAAGCATTTCCGGAAGAAATTTCAATCCTTCTGAGCGAAGGGTCAAACCTATCGTTGAGGGCTTTTCTCAAGTAACAGATTTGGCTATTGTGCGCCAGTTTATAAAGGTTGTCACTCCGGAACTGTAACCATTGATAATGTATGCTGTCTATGTCATCAACAATCAGCTCTAACCAAGCTTTCATCAGTTCGCCTCTGAGAAACGTTGGAGTTAACAGAACTGCCAATTTTCGCCAATTAACTATATGCCACATAACTGATGTTGTCAAAGTTTTCGATTTGAAAATATCCGGATGTCGGAATTTTCTTCACCGATATATTTTCAAAATTTCCGTAAGTCACACCATTATTAGCAATCCACTTGCTTTGTGCATTAACCAGATGGGGAATTTTAATACCTTCCGTTGCCTGAAGCTTATCGATCAATGATGCTAATATTAATTCACCATTGAACGGTAATTCCTTCATAAACTCTTTTAAGGCATCTTCTACCGGTTTACGTCCGGTTCTGATAGATACACCGTCAGCAGTCAAGAGCAATGGATCATAGTATATTGTCATTAAAAGCTTCAGGATATCCGGCAGGTAATTAATGACAGTAATTTTCACACCTGCATCCTTTATTTCTTCCATATACGCAGAAAACGCCGGGTAAACTTCATCGGGAATCGGAGCCAGAACTCCGGAACCATCTTCAGTGGCAATCTTAACAATCAATCGACTTTCAGTCGTTGATTCTGTGACCGCTGCATATTTGATGATTTTGGATGCAGCAATTTCTTCATCAGTTGCAGAACCGTTATTAAAAACGTCTGTATCTTCTATCAGGTCAAAACCGTATTGGAACTGCAAAACCTTGTTTCGATACCAGCGCAAAGTGTGAGGTTTCAGCAATGAGAGTAGCTGCTCAATCAATTGCTGATGTTTGTCGAATATTGTCTCCAGCACCCAGGAACCATAAGCAAACACCCAAAGCCAAAGACGCCAAATCGCCACTTTTGAAGTCGAGTTAAGAGCGTTCAATCTTTCGTCCGCTTCTTTTTTTGCGACTAAATCTGAATATATTGTTTCTACGCTTCTTGCCATTATTGTACTATGAAATTTTGATTTAGAATCCAGACCGAAATACCTTCCGGCTGTTCTTCAGATTCTCCATTTTGTGTGATGTCCGTTGCCGGCTGTATTGCCCTTGATTGATAATAATTCTTTATGTCTACGTCTTGTGTAATTGAATCAGGAATTATAAGCTCTTTTCCGGCAGTCAGCTGATCTGTTAAGCTCATTTCATTTGCGGCAGCAATCTCGAAAGCGTTCTGAACACTTCCGGTGTGCTGGATTGCAACATCAAGCAAGCTTTGATTATGAAGAACTATTACCGTTATTGCCATCGGTCAATGATTTTACTGATGTAACTGCTTTTTTAACTTTTACGAAAATGATTTTCACCTTCTTTTCAATATCAAATCCGGCTTTCGGCAGGTTTTCAAAAAATATCGAATAAAACTCGATCGCACAGGTTATTGCTATTGCAATAAGCGTTAAGGTGATTTCGTGATCTGTATAATTGTTTTTTCCGAATGATTTGATCCGGAACAGGTACTCGATGCCATAAGAACTGAGAATGAATAAAAAATAAGTCACGCTCTTAACAATGGACAAACGGATTTTTTGAGATGAAAAACCATACTTCCAAAAATTGCTTTGAATCTTAGAATCTTTCCAAAGATTCCAGCTGGCTAAAACACCTGTGATGAAATCCAAAACCATCAATCCTGACAGTAGAATCATTCCGAGCTGGCAACTTGAAAGCGAGACCAGGCTAACTGCCGGAACTGCAACAGCTGGTTTTTTAACCGCTGTAAAAAGCAGGATTAGATGATGTTTGTAAGTGTTTAGTTCTTTCATAGTTGTATAATTTTTCCCTGCGTTAAAGCTCCGCCTCCTGAAGGGCAAACACCGGTTACAATTTTATCTTCAAGAAAGTCATCATAGATTATCAGATAGATTTCTGCAATTAGTTCATCCAGTTCTAATTCATCTTCCTTTTCCTGAAGCTCTTTAATTTTATTTTTTATTCTGATTTTTAACTGTTCACGAGTTGCCATTATTTCAAAAGGTTTTCTGTCCTACTAATTAATTCGTCTGCAATTATCTTTTGTGGTTCTATCAATCCGAGCGTGACACCACTTGAAGTTTTTCTCTCAGCGGTCTTAACAAATTTTAGTATGTCAACTACCAATTTTTTTAAAGTTTCATTTTCCTTTTTTAGCAGAAAACCGTCCTTATCAAAACTAAATTTGACGTTCTCAATGTTCCAGTCCACTTGTTCCACTTCAGAATAAACCTCAACATATAACCAATCCAGCTTCTCTTCTATTGGCGATACCAGAACTGATGAACCAATTACAGGATAAATAAAAAGTTGCTTTTTTGCGCCATCTATCAATGATGATAACTGCACATTGTAATATTCAATTCCGTCATCAACAACAGTACATGTTCCCGATTCTTTATCGACCTCAAGTACCTCAGCGGCAAATGTGGAAACACCTCTCGCCTTTAGGTTAGCAAATAGTTTCTGTAGATCATCCATTACAATCGATTTCCGAGGGTTGATTTTCTCCTGGCTCCAGACATTCCAAAAGTTGTTACCACTGATTTAATGAAGTAATTGCCTTCTCGGTTTTTATGCTCTTTGTCAATTAATTCCGCTGCCATTCCTCGAGTTGCATACGGCAAAAGAAAAGAAGTTACATCACCTTCAAAACCATCATATTTTGCCTCTTTTAAAACTTTATCTGCCATATTCTGCATGATCTTCTCATCATAGACAGCATTCAAGTTGAACCGTCGCTCCTCACCGCCGTCGTCACCAGCTGTATATGTTTTCTTTTTGTTGGTTTTCTTATCCGTCCAGGTATAGATGACTTTTATTTTTTTTTCGTCAGCTGTTTTGAATTCAAGATTATTCTCAACAAGATTATAATTAAGGTCATATTTTACTCTTTGTCCAATGTTAGTAGCCTGTTGCAATCCACAGTAAAGCGTTCCGTCATCTTCCAGAAAAATAGTCATTGCCATATTTTCTTTGATATCCTGCAAAGCTTGTGTCCCGTTTTTTGAGCGGATTATCCAACTTTCAAGAGCTACGTCCGGAACTCTTTTAGAAAGCTTTATTCCAGTGCCGGAAACGATCTCTTGGAGAATCTCTTTTAAGGTAGTTTTCTTCCAAGATTTTGAAATATTCTTTCTTCTCAATAGCCACATGGCATCCTCGCAATGGATTTCCATAGGAATTTTCGGATTAACTTTTTTAACAAAACCAACAAACTCAACTCCTTCATACTTACCTTCATATCCCAATGTTATCTTGACAGGATCGCCGGGCATAATAACCTCTTCAATATATTTTTGTTCATTGTTTGACCTGATTTTAAATTTTGTAGGCATCTTGATGACCGCTGTGTCAACCAACTCCAAAACACTCTTCGTAATTTCAACCTCATTAACAGAATTGAAAACAAAATCTCCTATTTCTATTTTTGATGATAGAATAAACATTACAGCAATGATTTTAAAGTTTTTTCTCTTTCGTTGAGATCAGCATAAAAATCCTGATCGCTTACCGCCGTCATTGTAAATTTTTGCAAACCTTGTTCTCCTGCCATTTCATCAAACTGAACATCTTTCAACACAATATTTCTTATTTCAAACAATTCCAAAAAAGGATTTGAAATCACTTCTAAAGAATCATTTATTTCAAACATCCTTTTCAGTTCTGCGACCTGCTCAGCAGGATAGGTTTCTGGATCATTTTCATTAACACATACACCTTTGATATTGATATTGTAATCTTCTGTGCAGATATATTCTTTTACGGTTCCTTTCCGCTCTTTGCCAACTGTCGCAGTTTCTACAATCGTTTTTGCAAGACTAATTGATAACAGTGGTTCATTAGGAAATAAATATTGATTACCTGCTTTATCTGCAACACTCAAAGTGGTGAAATAGCGACCGCCCAAAACCAAATCTTTTCCAATCCCCATTAAATTGGGTAGAATAAATTTTGTTTTATTGTTTTTCCACCAATTCGGAAATAATGGTCCGACATAATCAAAGTGCGCCCTAGCGACCAATTCTTTAAAATCAAATTCCATTATCCTGTTTGCATTTGTAATGCGCTATTTGCAGCTCTTAATAAAATTTCCTGAACCTTATCACCAAGACCACTAAGTCCGGTTTCTGTTTTGTCAACATTAATAATCGTATGATCTTGCAATTTGTTGATGTTGATTGTAATATTTGTTAGGCGGTTTCCACCGTCGGTGATTCCATCGCCTTTTTTCTTTTTTTTCTTATCGTCATCCTCTTCTTTCGGCTTCCCCTTTCCTGTTAAACCAGGAATTGCATCGAGATAATCTTTTGAATTCCCGGTTTGTTCGCCTTTTAAACCTTTGAAAGAATCTTTAAGCTTTTTGAAATCATTAGCGATACTTTCTTTGTTTGTGGTAATTCCTATATTTCCGGCAGCCTTAACCAATTCTTTTTCCCGATTGTCCGTACCTTTTGAATAATCGGCGGTCTGTTTTGCATATTCTTTTTTCAAAGCATCAATTTGCCCGGACGCTTCGGTTTTTACTTTTTCAGTGACTTTATTAAAAGCTCCAGAAAAATCACCATCCATTGCCATCTTGATAGCATCACCAACTTTGCTGAAAATCCCTACAATTGTTTGTGCTGCATCTTTCGCATAAAGAATCATTAAATTAAATCCTGTTTTGAAACTTAGGACACCAAAATTGAAATCGGCTTTGATCTGTTCCCAAACAATCTGAAAGATCTTTTTCAATGCGTGCCAGCTATCGCCCCAACCGGATGTGTACTTAATCGCCATTCCAATGACGGTTATCAAGGCAACAATACCAATCACAATCCAGCCTATTGGAGAAATCGCAATAACAGCATTCAATATTCCCCAAGCTATTGCAGCATCTAAAATATAAGGAGCAATAGGCTTTAGCCAATTTATTAAGCCGATTAATCCTGTTGTAAACCAATTAACCGCTAGAAGAACACTTACCATAATATCTCCAAACATTCCTAATGCATCGGAACTTGATGATAACCCGAATACACCTTCAGCAGCGATTTTTAAAAACTCTTTAAACGCTGTAACAACGGGGTATATATTTTGCCAAAGCAAGTCAAACCAATGTGCAATTAGAGGCAAATTATCCTGTAGAATTTGCAGTAAATCAGCAGCTCCACCAAGCACATCACCAAATATTCCACCGCCGTAACTTCCTACAGCCACTAAAAATCCCCACCATTGGTCTTCCAGATTTGAAATCTGACCACCAAGCGTTTTAGATACCACTTCCATTGAGCCAGCGACACCTTTCATTCCACCATAGGCAATGATTGCATCTTTGATCGCTTGTTCATTATTGGCAACTTCTTTTGTTACGCCCTTGAAAGTCAATTTCACTTTATCGCCGTCCTTAGAAGCTTTGATACCAAACTCTTTCATCCTTTCGAATTCTCCAGTCTGAGCATCGAGTAAAGCTTCAACCATTTGGTCAAAGGATTTTCCCTGGGAACTTGCCAAATCTCCTAATTTGGTCATCTCTTGATAAGTAGGATAAACGCCCCTATTTACAAGCTTGATAAAACCACCAGTCAACTCATTGAGCTGATAAGGCGTTTTGGCTGCGAACTCTGTTAGAAGTGCTAAAGCACCAGAACCTATCTTCTCACTTTGAAAAGTGTTGGTCAGGACGGCATCAAACTTTTCAAATTCCGCCCGGGCTTCGACGACCTTTCCCACAAAGCTTTGTAATGTGGCGACGGCAAAAACTCCAAGAAAAGCTTGTTTTAGACTTCCTAATCCACTAGCAACTTTTTGAGATTGTTTATCAACATTCACCAAATCCTTAATGAAATCTTTTGCCTTTCTGGACGCTACACCGACACTGTTAGCAACATTTTTCAGTTGCGAACTGGCGTAATCTTTCATTTTGACAATAAATTCGTAAACGTTCATTAGGTGGCTTCAGAAGCTTTTTTCTCCTGTTGTCTTATAAAGTGTAGGTCTTGTATTTTTTCAGCCCAATCATCGTCCGATAACTTATCAGGTGATGGTATGTGCATATAGTAATTGAGATAAGCGTTGAAAAGTCTAATATCAATGTTATTTCCGTATTCTTTTGCCGATGCATCGTCTATGTCTACGATAGCATCGTCTAAAGCTTTTTTAGTCTGCCAATCTTTTGATTTTGCAGTTTTTCAATAGCCTGATATAATGGGAATCGCACTTCAGGATTATTCTTGTCGTTGAAAGCTTCATCCTTTGAAGTGACGATCATATCAAAGAGATGTTCTTGTGTCTGGAATGGCTTGTTAGCCGGATTTTTCTTTTCGGCAAGCCTGATATCTTCTCTTGTGATTACTCTGACAACGCATTTGAAGTCTTCAATTGTAATTTCGTGTCCGGTTCCTTTTTTCTTGATGACAGCATCCGGATAATTGAAGAAATCGACCAACTCCTTTCTGGCTGGTAAGAAATATTCATCATCTTTTCGGATTTCCTCATCTCCATCGATCCAAAGTGCATTAATCATTTCTTCACCGAAAGCGATGTCACCACCTTTTTGCATTGCTGTGAATGCTCTTTTGAAATCCTGCATTTTTGGTTCTTTCAGAAAAGCGGATTTATCTTCAATTGGCAGTTCGTAAACACCGCCATATTTATCTTTCCATTCCTGGATTTGTTCTTGTGTTGCTTGCATAATGTTGTTTTGTTTGTTTGAAAAAGCCTGTACCCAATTAGCACAGGCTTTTTGAAAAATAATAGATATGAATGTTTATGACTGAGGTATCAAGTCAAGGAAAATAAATGGTAGTTCAACTAACATATTCCCATCTCCCTGATTGAATGTCTTTTTCCCTTCCGTAAACTCACAGGTCTTACAGGTATCAGTAACAGTCTGTCCGCCGTCCTCAGGTACGTAAGCGATTGTTAAGTCAAATTCCAATCTGAGATGATTCTTTCCCGGAGCATCTCTCGTCATCGCTTCGAACTCAGACTGCCAGATTGTAATTTTTCCTTCAAAATCTTCATTACCACGTACTATTTTATGACCTTTACTGCCTCGACCTCTAAGGATCGATTTTTCCTGTTTTCTTGAATATTCTACAGATGTAACACCTGTAACAATTCTACCACCTAATGAAATGGAGACATCGCTCCAACTATATTGTTTTGAATCAAATGTATCTGGCATAATTAAGCTTCTGTATTAGTTGTGAACCCGATGTTCACGGTTATATATTTAGCGTAACCAACTGGCAAAAGGGCAATTGAAACCAATAGTTGACCTGTAGAGACTACATTCTGATTGGCATCAATTTTTACTTGTACGTCTGAAAGTTCACCTACAGCAACCATCAGATTTCTAATTCTCGTATCGATTGATGCTTGCCACGATTTTACAACTGCCGGATGTATGCTTCCATTGGGTTGGATTGGTACTTCATCCTTCAGATTATCCAAGAGAACATCATAAGCAAGTAAAACCGCTTTGTCCATCACAAAACCGTTAGCCAACGATTTGAAATCATCATCAACTTGTGTTAGTGTCGGATCATCGGAAAAGTAAAACCCTGAACGACCAACATAGTTTTGCAAGAAGATGTAACCTTTATCGTGAATAGCGTTCCATTGTGCTGATAAGCTTTCCACTTTTCCTCCAGAGGTGAAGTAAGCAGCAGTATTTTCAACTGCGCCATCTCGAACTCTTCCAATATTTCTTTGAACAGGAATACTTGCTAATCTTCCAAGCGCCAAACCGATAGAAGCTTCTGCTGTTGCATCAGTATTAGATAAGAAAATTGAAACCCTATTGAAATTACTATCAGCAACATAATTTTTCAAAGCCGTTGAAACGCCTGAGAAATTGTTACCCGAAATAATCACTCTTAAAGGGAAGTATTTGTCTGCAAATTCATCTGCCAAAGCTTGTGCTTTTTCTACAGCTGTGGAAACATCGGCATCAAGACCATTGGTGATTGTTGGCGTTCCTGTTGGTTGTTTCACAATCCCTAATACTCTAATATTTCCACCTGCATCAGCAATTAATTGTTTTGCAACACCCGAGTCTTTATCAAGAGCTGATGTCATTGTTGTAGCATCAGAAATCAACATAAACCAGATTTCTGCGTTACTTCCTGCGTAATCGTAGAACGCTTTGATATGTTTGTATGCAAAGGCATTGGTTCCGGTCTCTTCGATTCCCAGGTCTTTTGCTTCCTGCAAAGAGAAAATCTGATAAGACTTCCCAACAGTTGCTTTTCCTGCAACGGTTGCTCCGGTAATTACCAATCCGGGAATCTTCTGGATATCGGCAGCATTCTGTCCGAGTCCGTTGGTTGAGATGTTAAACTTTATGTATGGTAACATTTAAGTAAAATTTTAAAATGAATAAAATGATGATACACGCCAGAAATCCGAGTCCGAAAGCCTTAACCAAATCCCAAAACACATAACCGGTAGTTGTTTGAGACGATGTATTTTCTTTGACTGATGTGAAGGAATCTCTACTTTCAAAATCCTGTCTGATCTTCGTAGCTAATTCAATAGAATCACATTCAGCAGTCACAATAATTGTGTCGTGCTTCACTATGACTTTTGCTGTGGCATTGCCATTCTTTTGCGTGTAGGTTTTATCTGCACTTTTTGGAGCGGAACCATCGGGACACTTTGTAAGTGCGTTTAAAGGCAGTTGAAATCCTGTTGAAGATCCCGGAGCAGTGAGAATAGTATCTCTATACTTTGTTATCTTAACAGTGCTATTGCCATTAGTTGTTTCTTTGGTTTGGGAAACCTGCCGATTTGTCCGGCAAGCTCCCAAAACAAACAACACCACAAAGACAAGGATAATGTTATAAGTTTTCATCTGGTTACTCTTGAAAAATATAGATCAGATTCTTTTTTTCTGCGATTGATAAGCCCTTGAACAGTTTTTCCGTTGTCTTTTACCCAACGCATAAACTGAACTCTGATATCTGGATCATTCGGATTGGCGTTAACTCTTTTAAGAAGGGTCGAACCGTTAAAAGCACTTACACCGATATTGTAACAAAAAGATACTAAGGCGTTGAACTGATTTTGCGTAAGGCTTTTTTTGACATTTTTATTGACGTTGTTTACGTAGAAGTTTAGCGTATTTAAGAACAATTTCTGTTCTCTCTCTTTGGTGATCGTGTCACCAGCTTTTACCTTAGTTCCGTCTTCATAATAGGTGATACCTCGTCCAATTGTCCAAACGCCTCCTGTATCTTTGTATGCTTTATATTTTACACCTTCGACATCACTGAGAAAGTTCTGTCCGGAGATGTCAAACATTTTTTGCTTTTCGCCCTCATTGATGAGCTGAATTCCAAAATTTGTTAATAACATTTACTCTGGATTTTGATTTTGCGCTATTTCTGCTTTTTTAGCATCGTTCAAAGCTTGAATTTTTGCTCCGGAAAGTTTAGAATCTGGATCAGTTCCAAACAATTCTTTGTATTCAGCAGTTGCTTTTTCTTTTAAAGCTTTCAATTCTGCTGGAGACAATTTTGGCGCATCATCTTTTTTCGCAGGTTGCTCATCACGTGTAAAAGTTTCAACCTCTGGATTATCAGGATCCAAAGCTTTTGCGTGATTTAAAGCATCACCTTTCTTTAGAAAAATGAAACCATCTGTTGTTCCAAAAACTTCTTTGATGTTAGCATTGGACTCTAAGTAGTCCAATGCTTTTTGTTTTGTATCTGACATTGTTAGATTTTAAAGGTTAGAGAATAGCTCCGAAGTATTTCGGTGAATTGCTTCTAATTTTACCGTTCAAGGCTCTTTGTCCCATTGAGAACAAATCAGCCTGCCAGCCAGAATGTTTCAATGTTGGATAGATTTCTACATCTCCAGTACATCTAAATACCTCTGTAGAATCCCAAATAACAGACGCTTGTTTATCAGTAGCTTCCACTGTAGAGCCCCAAGGCTTTCTCGCACCTGCTGCCGTATAATATGGCGTTTTGGAATAACTGAAAATCTTGAAATCGTGAAGAGTTGCTCCTTTCTCAGAGATAATCTCTTTGTATAGCTTTTTGTCCTCTTTTCTGATTCTTGCTTCGTGATCGGCTTGCAGAATAACATTCATATTAGACATATCAATATCTAATTTTTTGAAAAATGCACGCATATCGATAAATGCATCGATAACGGAGTCATTTGCGCCTAGATTTAGAATCTTATTAAATTCGTCATTAGTTGCAGCAGACCAAGCGAAGGCAGTTCTCTGAGCCATATTTTTTGCTAATGCTGCTCTATGTCGATTAAGAACTGATGCTCTTTTATCATAACTCAATTCAGCTTCTAACAAGTTATTATGGCGTGTTTGTGAAGTTGACCAGATTTGCAACACAACTTCGTGAGGAATATCGGCAATATCTTGGATTGGCAATTCGTCAGTATTATCTGTAAAGTAATTGAGATGAACGTCCGGGTCTACACCAGCTTCAGCAAGATGTAAAACATTATTATTAACATAAGCTGATAAATCCTGAGATTGTGCAATAAAAGAAGTGTCTGGTAGTGGCTTTTCTTTGATATCGGCAATCCAAACCTCAGTTTGGAGTCCCTCCATAAGATTACCCTTGTACAAAGGCGGCAGGAAGTAGGTAAGTGAAGCGTGACCAACTGTGATGATGGCAGCGGAAACCACCGGATTAAATTGTATATCCGGCATAGCTTGACCAAAAACAAAGGATGCTGTAAAAGCCAGAATGAAGTTAATGGACAAAGCCAATAATGAAAGTCTCTTTTTCATAATATTAATAGAGTATTTTTTGAGTGAGTAATTATTTTTGAGCTGGTGTCCATCTTACACCTTGACCGTAAGCTGCTGAAAGCTGAGCATATTTTACAGGCTCTTCCGCTCTTATTTTTGCCAACTTAACAGGATCATTTTTTTGCAAATAATCGAAAGATTCTTCGCCGCCTGTGTTGACAGGTGTCTTTTTTCCACCTGCTAAAACAACCGCTTGGATGGCTGCATTGGTTCCGTCCTTAACATCAGACTCTTCTTTTTCTTCGATGAGTTTGGAAAGCTTCACTTTTTGACCTTCGAAATCCTTTTCGAATAAAGAGATTTGCCCTTCTGCAAGATCTTCCGGAATAAGTCCAAGTTTAACAGCTTTGTTTACGATAGTTGTCGCTTCGGATTTTTGAAGTGCAACGTATTTACCTTCCCATTCAGAAGCTTTATTTTCGGCGTTGGTTTTCGCCAATTTCAATTCGGTTACTGTATTTAACAGTTCAGATTCGCTAGTATCAGCAGGCTTTCCCAAAGCTAAAGCGATTGTTTTTAGTTCTGACATTATAATTTTTTTTTGATTTAAGAGTTTAATTTTTGGAGTAGAACCACCAGATGAAAGTCTGATTGCGTCATCATTTCCACCGATATCAACAATTGAGATTTCTATCAGCTTACATTTGGTAATAGTTTCATATTTCTGCCCTGGCATTGCTAATGCTGGATCGGAGCTAGCCTCAATAACATCTGCATACATTGAACACATACGGATAAAGTCACCTTTAACCTTTTTCTCAATTTTCGCTGCAAAGTCATTTTCCGTATCAAAAGTGATGTATGCTAAAAGCTGATCGCCTTCTTTTGCCAATCTTGCACGTCCTATCACTTCATCACCTGTCGGTTTATAGTCCGGGCGCTGGTGCATAAACAATACAACCGGATTTCTTTCGTATTGTGTAGTCTCTATGCCTTCCGTGATAATTCTGTATCCGTAAGAGTTTACATTTTCAGTGTTTACTATGAACTTATATTCCATTTAATTCTGTGAGCTTTCACTCTTATTGTGATGACAAAATTGAATGATTTCAACACTGAAAAAAAATCGTATTACAATGGTTTCCAATATTTTGGCAATGATTTCCAACAGTTTGGCAATGGTTGTTTCCTAAATTTCTTATGACATATATAGAAGCGAATTTTGTGGATATGAAAGACTTAAAGTTCACGGATGATCTGGAAATAAAAGACGGCGATTTCGTTATTGATGATTCCGACAATCAGCATCAGAAACACATTCTTATGGCTTACAAAGGCGAATACAAACAATATCCGGAAATAGGTGTCGGGATAGATCAGATGTTGAATGAAGATGACATTACACCTATCCTGATAGAAGCAAAGAAAAATCTACAGTATGACGGTGTTGATGTGAAAAACGTCTATTTCACAGATGAAGGCAAATTAAAAGTTGACGGAAAATATAAAAGCTAATGGCAAAGAAAAAAGTTATAGACGTTCAAACGGTTGACACAGAAGATGTCAAACAACAGGGCAGAATGCGTAATGCGGAAAGAGATCGTAAGATAAAAGATGCTGAGGCTTTGTATATCCGAGGCTTTTCTCTTCAATCTATTTCAGAGTTTGAAACAATTCAGGTTGGTGTAAAAACATTAACAAGTTGGAAAAAAACTCATAATTGGGATGAAAAGAAACAGCTTGAAAATATTTCACCTAATGAAATCAAAGGAATGATCCGTGCTAATGTTGCAGCTATCAAGTCAGGAAAGCAAATGATCTATAAGCCGGATGATATTTCAAAACTGGCAGCTGCTTGGGATAAAATGGACGATAATAAAAAGAAGGCGGTTTATTCAATGGAAGCTTTTGACTCCTTTATCGATTGGTTTACAGATATCGTCGCTAAATCTACCGGGAACAAAAGAGAAACAAATCTCCAAACGCTTAAACTTATTCGTACACTTCAGGACAATTATATTGAAACTCTAATTTAGATGACAGCTACAGAATTTAAAACCGCTCTGGAAAATTTCAAGCTGAAATCGAAAATGATTAAAGAGCTTACTTTCAATTCTATTGTGGCGGAAACGTCAGAACAACAGGAAGAGCGGATCAAATTTTTATTGAAACCGGAGAATTACACAAAATTCTTTGATTATTATTTTGGCGTTGGAGTGTCACTGTCGTTGGCAGATGCTCCTTGTGCCGATTTTCATCAATCTTCTTATGAAAGAATCTTTGATGATCCGTTTGTTGTACAATTAAGAAAATGGTATCGTGGTTCTGCAAAATCAATACACACTAATGTAGGTAACATTTGCCATCTTAAGGAAAATAATGAAGTTTATTTTGGTCTTCTGGTTGGCAGAAATCAGGACTTTGCGAATTTGTTACTTTCAGATTTACAAACACATTTACAATATAATGAAAAGTATATCAAAGATTTTGGTATGCAGGTCAATTATGGAAATTGGTCTGATGGTGAATTTCAAACCAATGATGGGAGAATATTTAAAGGCCTAGGATTAAACCAACCTTTTAGAGGTCTAAGATTAGGAGCGCACAGAATTGATTTTGCGTCAATTGATGACTGCGAGGATAGAAAGCAAGCAAAAAACCAAATCCTAATCCAAGAAAACACAGAAAAAGTAACTGGTGATTTAGGAAAAGCTTTTCATTTGAGACGTGGTAGAATGGTAGTTCCTAACAACTACATTGTGAAAAATGGTCTGATTGATGGAATAAAAGAAGCTTATAAAAATTCAATCCATTTTGACGAAAGCATTGTCAATCTTTCAGATGAGAAAGGAAATCCGAGTTGGCATCAAAGATTATCAAAACAAGATGTAATTACAATCAACAAAAAAACCGATTACTACACTTCACAAAGAGAAGATTACAACAACCCTATAGAAAAGGGTAAACTTTTTAAAGCGGAGTGGCTCAAATATGTAGATGTTCCGACGGAAACTATTTGGGATGGTGTTATTGCTCACTGGGATTTGTCCTATACCAGAAATGGAGATTTTAAAGCCTGCGCAGTTGTAGGCTTCAAAGCTGGGAAGGCTTATATACTTGATGTTTTTTGCCGGCAATGTGACTTACCCGAAGCGATGGAATGGCATTACGCCAAAATGCGAGAATACGCAATGAAAGGTGTTTCAATTCTTTCATTCTATGATGCAACTGTATCACAAGCCGCTATTTTTCAAACGGCTTGGCTTTCGGCAGCCGAAAGAGAAAGATTTGCATCAGTGCCTTTACCTAATCACCAAAATTCTGATAAGCATATCCGGATTGAAGCAACATTGACAGATGTTTTTTTCAATAAACTTTTAGCTATTAAAAAAGAACTGAAGGATACCAGTGATTGGGAAACTGCTCAGGAGCAAATATTATCATTTGAAAAAGGCACTAAGGCACACGACGACTTTCCAGATACATTGGAGAATGCCGTAAGACTTGGAAGGACTTATTTCGGTTATTCTGATAATCAAAGTACATCAAGCAAACCAATGATCGGCAAAAAGAAAAGGAGAAGAATATGACACCAAGAAAAGAATTATTTATTGCGGTCAAAGATGCTTTGAAAACCATTCCACAATTGGAATATGTTGATTTGTACCGCAAACAGTTTGAAAATGACGGAAAGGATTTCGGTCAATATTACACAGCTGCTTTAATACGTCTTTCATCAATCAAGTATGAAACGATGACCGAACAAAATCAGGAAGGAAATACACTGATTGATGTAATCTTTTATTGTAAAGACGGTTGGATGCATCAGCACAACAAAACTACAGATCCTAATGATGGTTTGACAGAAATTGACTTATTGGACGCTATTGCCGAAAAACTACAATTCCTGAAAGGTGAACAATTCAAACCATTGCACCAGACAGAAGACGAAACGGAAGATATCTCAATGAGTCCGATGATGAGTTACAGACAATCTTTCAAAACAATGATTTACCGTCGCCTGAGTCCAAAATACCACAACCAAAAATTAAATCTTTCTTAGTTATGCCATTTCTAGTTAAAGCCGAATTAAATACCGTTTCAACAATCGAAATCATTGACCTTATCACAAACAGTGATGATGAAATTGTTAAAAATATAATCGAAGAATGCATCGATGTAATGATTACTTATCTGGGAAGCTACTATAATATGGATGAGGTTTTTTCCCAAGAAGGTAATGATCGAAACAAAACGCTTCTTAAATATCTCAAGGCTTTGGTCATTTATGAAATACCAAAACGTAGAGGAAAGCGAGTTCCCAAGGATGAAGCGGATGATTATAATGAAGCTATGAACTGGCTGGAAAAAATTGCTGCCGGAGAAATGAAGGCAAATCTACCTCCAAAAAAAGAAATCGGTGACGACGGCAAAGAAAAAGAAGTCGGCTTTTATAAACTAAAAAGTAACAAAACCTATAGAAACCACTGGTAATGGCTGGACTGGATGATCTTCAAAATCTACTCAACAAAGCGATGCAAGTCATTCCGGATAAACTTCCTATCATCATAGAAGTTGAAGGTCTGAATTTCATTAAAGGAAACTTCCGGGCGCAGGGTTTTGTTGACGGAACAAAAAAGGCGTGGAAAAAGAGACAAACCGAAAGAGACGGCAGGGATTTGACCAGATACAAAACAAACCGGGTTGGCGCTGCCGGAAGTCTCAACAAATTCGGGCAACGTGAACAGGGGCGAGCGATTCTCGTTGGACACGACACAGGCGGTGATAAATTAATTAATTCCATTCGTGCCAGAAGAAACCGGCAACGTGTCACATTCTACACTTACAAAAAATACGGTCAAAGACATAATGAAGGATTGGACGGAATGCCAAAACGTCAATTTATGGGAATGTCCAAAACACTAGAGAACAATATCAAAAAAAAACTAATCAAGGAGCTGGATAAAGCTCTGAAAAAGTAAACATAAAATTTATGAAATTTCATCAGACTGCTACTATCGGAGGTAACTTGTTCAATAGCGCAATTAAGCTTTCCGGAGGC
This sequence comes from Epilithonimonas arachidiradicis, assembly GCF_003610695.1. Lineage (GTDB taxonomy): Bacteria > Bacteroidota > Bacteroidia > Flavobacteriales > Weeksellaceae > Epilithonimonas > Epilithonimonas arachidiradicis. Next base: position 611,302 of record NZ_RAQH01000001.1, read on the forward strand.
GATAGAAATAATGTTGAGAAGGTTACCAAGTTTATGGTGGATCAGATCAAGCGTTCGAGACAATTGTGGAGAAAAGAGATTAACCACTGGCAGGCAGCAAGGCTCTCACGCTACAATGTAGAGATGCCGAGAACATGGCAAATGCAGGAGGTTTATGATGACGTGATGCTGGATGGTCATCTTACTGGTATCACCGAAAACCGTACACTTAGAACTACAAACAAAGAGTTTATTTTTGTCAATAAGGAAGGCAAAAAAGATGATACCTGCACAGAATACATCAAAGATAAACCGTGGTTTGAAACAATATTGGAAGAAACTCATAAATCAACTTACAGAGGTTATTCCCTTCTTTGGTTGAAGGATTACAAGAAAGGACAAATTAATGACGTTGAACTCATCGACCGCCGTCTCGTGGTTCCGGAGCTTGGAATGCTTCTTTCTGAGTTTGAACTAAACAAAGGTCTTTATTACAAAGATTTATTTCCGACACTGATCTATTGCCAGATGTATGATCCTGTTGGATTGTTAGAGAAAGCAGCGCCTTATACGATTCTCAAACGACATTCCTGGGGAAGCTGGGACGAATTCGAGGAATTATTCGGCATTCCGATCAGGATTGCAAAGGTTGCTTCTCAGTCTGAGGCTGTAAAAAAAGAAGTAGCTGGGTGGCTAGAAGAAATGGGTTCCGCTGCTTATGGTGTTTTTCCAATCGGGACAGAAGTTGAGATAAAAGAAAATACTAAAGCCGATGCCTTCAATGTGTTTTATCAAAAAATTAAGGCTTTGGATGCTGAGCTTTCCAAACTGGTTTTGCATCAGACAATGACCACCGAAAACGGAGCCAGCAAAGCACAGGGAAATGTTCACGAGAATACTTTGAAAGAGCTTATTTTCGGAGATGAAAAGAAAATACTTTCAATCCTAAATCATCAGATTGTTCCTGCAATGAGAGCCATAGGATATAATATTCCTGAAGGGTTTAAAATAACCGTTTCTCAGACCAAAGACCCGAACGAGCAGATCAAGATAGACAAAGAACTGATGAATGCTGGAATCGTTCTTAAACAAAGTTATCTCGAAGAAACTTACGGTTCTGAAATCGAAAGTATGCCAGAATCCGGAAAGAAAAAGGAGCCAGCTCAGGGAAAGCTTTAAGCCTGCTCAAACTCCATTACAAATCCAAATGCAATCACGAACCGGTTAAGCTGGTCGCTGATTTCAGTTTGAGCAGGCTTATTGAGGATTATCTGGAGGAACTTTTCAACGAAAAGAATGTTTCTTTTGTAACCAGGCAGAAGCTTTGGAGTTTCTACAATGAGAAACTTTCGAAGGCTGTTGATGTCGGCTATAGTCCGGACTTAGATTTCTATGATGAAGATCTGGCGAAATCATTAAAAGACAACATTGCCGAGTTTTCCGCTTTTAAAGAGACATCTTTCAAAAAAGAGGTAGAAGCGCTTTTGACTGACGGGAAACATCTGCGCAGCAAATCCGACTTTAAGAAAGAAGCCCTGAAGGTTTCTGATGATTATAATTACCGTTGGTTGGAAACCGAACGACATCATACGATTGCGGTCGCCAATATGGCTTCAAAATTAAAAGATTTTGAGCAAAATGTGGAATTATATCCTAACCTGAAATTGGTGAGCGTAAATGATAGCAGGGTACGTCCTGAGCATAAAGTTCTCGACGGAACTGTCCGCCCTTTCAATGATCCGTTTTGGAAATCGCACACTCCGCCTTTGGATTGGGGATGCCGTTGTGACTTGGAGCAAACTGATGATGAAGTTACCGATGTTCCTGGTGGATTTCAAACCAAAATTGAGTTTGAAAATAATCCGATTGATAGCGGTAAGATATTTGGCGGTTCTGCTTATGAGGAAAATCTAACGAAAGATGAAAAAGAAGATGCCGGAAAGTTAATTGATTACAACCATCTGCATCACAATAAGGATTTTGAAAACACCTTTGAAAGAATAAGACCGGATCAAGAAAATGCATATCCGAATCTTGACAAAGAACAATCTGTAGCAGTTAATTTTTATAGTCGTGAATTTTACGATCCGATTAATAAATACAACCGAGGTCTTGAAACATTTATCAGCGAAAAAGGTGGCTATACAGATGATTTCTATAAAGGGATTACAAAGACGATCAATAAAGCTTTGGATGACATCCCTGATAAACACGTAGGAATGACTTACCGTGGAACATATCTGGATGATACTAATGTCTTGCAAGGGTATAAGAAAGCTTTTGAAAACGGTAAACCATATACAGAGAAAACATTTATGTCAACATCTACAGATCAGAGTGAAGCTTTTGAAGGAAATGTCACTTTTTCTGTAAAATCAAAGTCCGGGACAAAGATTTCGAAATTATCAGCCAGTCCGCACGAACAGGAAGTATTATTTAAAGCCGGTCAGAAATTTAAGGTAACAGGCTTCACAGACTATGGCGAAGCGATCCATATAGAAATGGAAGAGATTTAATTGATTGAGGAATCGACTTTTTTCTGCCAGTCATTTTGACGGGCGTTGACCGTTGCCAAATCCTCTTTTGATAATTGTTCTTTCAGTTTTTCAACTTCAACACGATACCAATTGCGCTCCTGAAGAAAATTAAGATTTTCAGGAGCTTTTAATTTGCTTTTTGCAGTATAAAATTCGTCTAGTGTCATTGTTATGCTGTTTGATAGATTCCACTTCCTTTCAAGATTGAACGAACTGTTCTTTCTGAAATAAAAAACTGATCTGCTGTTTTTTTCTCCAATGCTCCCATTCTCCATTCCGGATTCTTTTCTGCGAGCTTATCGAAGAAAATTCTAACTTGTTTATTTCGTTCTAAAAATCTATAGTTATCAGACATTAGCACAAAAATAATTAGTTAGTTTTATTCCTGCAAGTTGGCGCTACAGCTTATGAGTTGTGTAATAATTTTCACGGATAATTAAACCGTCTTTAATCAAACTTCTGAAGCTGTCCACCATTTCCGCCTTTGTATCATTATATTTTGCCGGAACCTTCGTTTTAAAACTTACACCAATACTGCCGCCATCCTTTAGGTAAACTACATAAGAGTCATTTAGTACCAGATTTTTCGTGATGAATGTATTATTGAAATAAGTTCTATTGTCCAAATCATCAAAACTTATGCTGCAAGAAATCTCATCATCCTTACATTTATTCACAACCAGCATCGCATCCTTTACCTGCTTGCTTGGCTCCGAAAGCTTGCTGTAATAGACGTACATATCAACCTTACCATTTGAAGCCTTAAAACCGTCGGCATTTTTCTCAAATTTAAAATCACCGGCATTGCCAAGATAGACTTTGTGAGTTCCCAGTTTAAAAATATTAGCTTTCGAGTTGGCAAGAATTGTATCACTTACCGAATTTTGACCTAAAGCTATCCCAGACAGCAAAAGAAAGAATAATAGTTTTTTCATAGCGTTATTTTGTTTTGGTTGCTTTTATTTCTACACCGGCAACTTTGGCAAGAGCCTCGAGCTTGTCCAACGTTGGTGAACTCTCACCAGCCAAAATCCGTCCGACGGTACTTCTGTTGATTCCAGCTTGTTTTCCCGCTTCATAGTCAGTCATCTTTTTTTCCTGTAATGCTACATTAATTAGTTTCACAATCGGATGTATTTTGGTTTCCATAATGCAAAGATACTAAAAATAAATAAAGCGTTGCAAATTTGCAACGCTTTATTTTATAACTCTTTGTAGATGTTTGTATTTTCAATTAGCAAATCAATTGTAGCATCAAATATTTTATGAATCTTTATTAGCGCTGTTGGGTGATAAATCTTAAAGGCAAATTTATTGTACGGGTCTTGTGATACTTGAGAGATTTTTAACATTCCTTTAGCCTCCAAGGCAATTTTCGGTATTTCTGATTTCGTCAATTCTTCCAAAATTGCTTCAAGATTTTGTTTTATAAAATGCAAATCCTCTCGCTTTTCCTCTAATTGCTTTAAAATATCAACGTAATTCATTTGTTTGTTCTTTTTGTGTTTAATAAAATTAACGTTTAAAAATTGATATTATTACAATATGTTTAATTAAAATTTGTAGACTTTACGAGAAATAAGGGTTTACAGAATCTATATTACTCAATAAACAATATACTTTCTAGTTAATGTGGAAAACTTTTGCGGATGATTGTCAGAAATATGGCGATAAATGAAATTTGACTCTTTTTTGAAACTCAATAGTTTACTATCTTTGAAAAAGTTCTCTCGGGAAAATAAAAGTTCCCGAATAATCGGGAACCTTTTTTAGTATTAACTTTTTAAATTCAATGTTATGAAAACAGAGAAATTTAAAAAAGTTGTAGAGATCATAAAAGGAATTCTAGAAATTGTTCATTTGGCGGTGAAGATTCTAGTCTCCATTTTTCTCTAACTTTTGCGCCTCACTTAGTGGGGCGTTTTAGTTTCTTTTTCTTATAGCTAAATAAGCATAAATTTTTGTATCAACCAAACAAAATGTATTAAAATTGTAATACAATTACAACAACATTTACGTAACCATTTGTACAAACGATTTGTACGACTTTTACAACTTTAAGAAATGGCGCCTTTTCCGTTGTTGCATAAACCAAATATGCAACAAAACAACAAAACAAAATCCCCAAAAACATACTCTGCATTAACAAATACAGGTTTTCGAAAAAAAAATGTAATACTTTTCTAATACTTTTTTGATACGATTTTGTTTGATATTGTATTTGCAAATCCTCCTTAATCCCTTGTATAAAATCCGAACCAAATCAGCACATCCAATTTGGGTGTATGTCCGGGTTTTAATGTAAAAATAATTGTATTGCCTTCGCGGCGATAAAACCAATCTCTTGCCATTGCAATTCCCATTGATCCGTTAAGAAGATGAGTCATAAAATCATCGATGATATCGCTTTGCTGAAATATTTTAAATTCTGTTGGAAAGTCCATTATGTAAATTTAATATTGATTAAGTTGTTTTTATTACGGTTATACGTATGTCTCCGACATTGATGTTGGAGACATAGATTAAAAGTCCTTTAATAAAGCTTTAATCTCGCTTTCAAATACTTTTAAGTATTGGTTATCTCGACTTTGCACTTCACTTTCTTTCGTCGCAGTGAAAGTGTGCCAGATAAATGCCGGCTCGCTTAATAAAAACTCTTCAACAGCTGGATTGATGATTGCAAAACCTTTGATTTCATAACCCTTTTTTTGGAGAAACTCAAAGATTTCAGTTTGTGGGATGTGCATTTTTATTTCCATCTTTACTAGATCTGGCGGTTTTTCTGTTAGATTTATCATTAAGTTCTTTTTGGGTTTTTCTAAGTTCTATCTCTGTATTAAGGATTTCCCAAACTTCGGGATGCGTTGATTGTGTTGTGTTTTCAAATGCTTTATGCAAAGCTTCGTCATACATCTTTCCAACAGTCTCACTCAAATTTTTGAGAAAAGCTTCATAACTGAAAAGGGCTTCCGATTTTTCTGTTTTTAAAACCTCTTGTTTTTCCTTTGGCTTTTCTAAGTCTCGGAGGGTTTTCTCAGTGGTCATCATATCTGATGCTTTTCTTGTGATAAGCCGGGATTTGCCTATTTTACTAAATTTCTCTTGTAACTCTTTCGGCAGTTCGTGAAAGCTTTTTCCTGTTATCACTTCCGGTTCTTGCTTTTTCTTCTTTTTCAAAATGAGCCGTTCCCTAGTTGCAGATTTGTAATCAAGATACTTGTTTGCCCAATCCATTATTTCAAAAGTATCGCACTTGTAAACCTTGCCAAATTCGCCCTGTCTTGCCATTTTGAACATAAGGACGACATCTTCCAAAGAATCGGTTTTAAATTTCTCATAGATATCGCCAGCAAGGACTTGGATTTGGTAGCCTTCCAGCTCTTTTCCGGTTATTTCCAAGAAGAATTCTATGATTCTGATAATCTGTGAAACAACGTTTATTTTCTTGCCCTGTGTAGCGATGAGCGGACTGTTGATGATGCTGTCAGCCACGCTCATATTTCGCTCCAATTTTACCAGCTCATTGAATACTTTTTTTTTGACTTGCTCTGGAGGCATTGGTTTTTCACCAACTTTAGTCTCCGTACATCTCTCTAAGATCGTCAGCGTTGTTTGCTGTAGTTCTTGTTTTGTTAAGCTTTGCGAAGTATTTTGCATATTGCTTCGGATTTTCTTTGATTGTCAAAATGTAGTTGAGATACTTTTCTGTATTGCTTGGTCTGAAAAGCGTAGTTGGACAAAGATGTTGGTTCATCACTTCATTGTTTTTCCAATCCAGCGTTTTAACCTGTACAATCTCTTTGAGTTCCTGGATTGTGTAACCATCTTTTAGCCTTGCCTTTATTGGAGCCAGATTGCTCTTTATAGGCTTGAATCTTTTACCTGCTAATTCATTGAGGTATTCTAAGATTTCTATTTCTGGGGGTGTGATGTTTTCATTCATCTTTTATATTCCAATTTTTAAAGTTTCCTTAGCAACTTGCGTGTGATACTGTCCACCTTCCACATTACCCAGAATAGCAGCTCGTTTGTTCAATGCTTCTATTTCTTTATTACTCATATCAGAATAACGCCTTTCGGTTACTTGGTCAGGATGATAGATTTTTGATGCGATGACATACTTTGTGAAAAAAGCATCTTGCAGTTCAGCTCTTTTAGCATTTTTGGTTTTGGTAGTTCTGCAACGTTTGATGTGTGGCAAACAAAAATCTGAAAATTGTTTCGCTGCGTGTCTGCGGAAATACTCATAGGCACTATCAAGAGTCACCCAATCCAAATATTCAAGCTCAATTCTTAATTCTTTTTTGGCTGCTGTGTATCTCACAACACGGAAGTTTTGTCCGGGAAAAAAGTAACTTAGAATCTGCTGGAAAAGCATCATATCAAGATTCGTTTTATACTTAAAAAAATAATGTTTCATCTTTATGTTTGCCAAATCTTCGTCTGACAGGTTATATTTTTTCATTAACCTGTTGAGTGCATTCTTGGCGGCATCTTTTTCTCCGTCAACACCTTGATTGACCAATTCTAAAACTTTGGAAATTTTATCTTTTATTTCGTTATTCATATCTATTAATTTTATATTACTGTCATCTAGCACCAGTATATATATTGGTGCTAGATGACCGTTGGTTGTTTAATACTTTATCTAATCTGGCGTAAGCCGTTTTCAGGCTGATTCTTTCGTATTTGAGAGCCTTGTAGATTCTCATTATCTCGAGCGCCTGCATCAGTTCCACGCTTTGTTATCTTCCGCCTTTTTCCACCAAGCCTTTGTCATTGTCTTGCTGGCGGATCGCTCGTTGTTTCTTTCCACGCCTCTCAACTGTTGATAAAGGGCTTTCAACTCTTCCAGACTGTGAGCGTTTAAATGCTTTTTAAAGACTGATGAAAGGAGCATCCAGTTATTGAACTCCGACCATTGTCCGAGCTTTTTAATCCCGGTTCGTTCTGCCAGTGCAATGATGTTGGAGCGCCATTGCTTCATAATGGCTTCATCTACCAGCGCATTGGCTTTCTCTTCAATGGTCTTTGGACGGAAGATTTGTAAAAGCGTTCCGATTTCTGAATTGGTAAGGTCTTCTACAGCGGTAGTTCTGTGATTGGTGATGCTATCGATTAGCACGGCCACAGTTTGTGGATTTTTGCGCACCAGATAGCTGTTGAGTTCTTGTGTTGGGGTCATATCTATTAATTTTGTTTGTTCCCATCGGAGGAATCGAACCTCCGAGAAACCGTTAGGGATTAATCTTTTAAAAATTCTGTAATTTCTCCTGTAGAAGTGATGCCTTCCAGTAATTGTGCATTGTTATTGGTGACAATTACTGTCGTGTGTGGATGATGGTTTTCAGCCAGATATTTAATCAATGGTTTTGCAGAATTGTCAAAATCATCTAAGCAAACCGTTTCTATTGGCTGGTAAGAATCTTCCATTTCAACTAAATGCGGTGCTGTATTTTCACAGTAAGAAACAACCAATGCTCCGAGACAGAAACCACCTGCAAGGCAAATCACTCCGATAGTTATAATTAGCGCATCCATAATCAATCAATTGAGAATTTGAAATTAACTCGCTTCATAATTCCGTCGCCAAAATCTACCATCTTGTAGCCTCGCACGTAACGTGATGTTCTGATATCAATCATCGCCTCATTGATGATGTCCATTGCAGAACTGAAAACCTCGCTGTTGGCTTCCGCTCTCAATTGGTCTAATGCTCTTACAGCTTTTGGGTTGTAATCGCCTTTGCTGTCAGTTTTCAAAGCGATGTTCAAAAACTTCATCAGCAATTTTTCGTTATCTGTGTTGCCTGCCAATCCTGCCATAAATTCTTTCAGTTGATTGATGCCGTGCGCTTCGGTGCCGTTGAATGTTGGCGAGACGTTCCAACCGATTTGCATATAAGCAGAACCGTCTTCTAATGTGTGGCTGTAGCTGTCTTGCTCTGCTTTTTTGTCTCCAAATATTTCTGCATCCAGTTTGATAATGCTTTGCAAGTCTTGAAACATCTTCACGATGCGTTCTTCTACGTCGTTTCTCTTATCGATGAAGAAATCTACATTAGCGAGAACAAAGTCGTTTTTGAGACCTTTGAGGATTTTCTTATCTTCGTGTAATTTTGCTTTTGCTTCCTTTTTTTTCGTCTCCAGTTGGGCTTGGATGTTTTCTAATTGCTCTGGTGTAAGCTGTGCAATGTCAATTGTTGTCATATCTTATTTTTTTAATTCATTTTTCAGATAATCACTCTTCAAACCTTTATTGGCTACTTTCACTACTTCTTTAATGATTGGCGTTTTGAAACCAGCCAGCGTAATAAGCGTTGCAATTTCTAAAGGGCTGCCTATTAAAACATTAGAAAAGTGAAATTCGTTTTTAACTAGGATAAGAGCTTTGATGTCTTTTGGTGCGTTTGCTACTAGGTTTTCTAGTTGTTCTTGAAATTCTTGATGTGTCATAGTGCGTTATTTGTATTTGTTAATTCTTGTAATTGTTTTTGTCTGAACATCAGTTCATCGTGTATTTTTATCCACTCTTCTTGGTAACTGTCATCTTCTAGTCGAGCTTTAAGGCCTGCGATGATGTCTTCCAGCTCTTTCTCTGTTGGTGGGAACATTTCGTTGTCCATTATTCAATTTTTGTTAAGTAATTTTCTGGAATGGTTTGACCTTCCGTTTTCAGAGGTTCTGGATTAACGATGTAAAAATCCCGGTCTTTATCTCTGAAGCTTTTTCGGACGATGTAGATTTCGTCACCTGGTTGCAGTCCTGTTATCTGGAGTAATAAAAGCTGTGACAATGTGCAGTTCACTTTTGCTTTTTCGCCGTTTTTAAATTGTTGCTTTGCCATAATCAGTTTTCTTTTTGTTGTTTTCTTACTTTCATTTCGTCATAAAATTTCGTCGCATCCTGATAGCCTTTATCATATTTCTTTTCCAGTTCGTGTAATATCAAGTTTTCGGATTCTTTTAGTGCCTGTTGTTGTAGTTTTAAAGTTTCGGAGTAGCTTCCATTTGCCGGAATACTTAAAACTCTTTTCATTATCTCGTCTATAATTTGTATCGCAGTCATTTCTATGTTGTTAATTTTTTATATTCTGCTATTAGAAGCCACTCGCCATTGTGTTTGAAGTATAAAAGCCTGTCATCCATATAGCGCATTTCCGGAGCATCCCAATCGTGATCCTCTATAAAACCATAAGCATCCAATATTTTTTCAGTCAGGGTTTTTGATTTTCCAATGATGTACTGGTGAATGAAGGCTCTTTCCGTCCAATCCAATAGACCAAAGATGCTGTCAAGCTGTAAAACTTTAAATAGTATTTCGTTTTTCATATATTTTGTTATTATTTACCCCAATAATTTACAGCGCCCTCATCCCAAATTGTATATCCATCTTGCCAAAACTTCCCGAAGTAGCGACCTTTGGAAAATGCTTTGAAACCTTCTACCCAAATTTTCAAATCAGCATCGAAATTCACCCTATCGGCAGTCTTTCCCATAATCTTGTTACCGTCCATCTGCATATTGAAAATCAAAAGCTTTTTATGATGCTTTTTTTTGAATGCTAGAAACTCTCTCCAGCTCAAATCTGTGTACTGAAAACTGTCAAAGAAAACCACATCTGCGCTTTGTCGTTTACTCAATCTCTCATCTACCTCTTCAATGCTCTCTTGTACTAGCTGTAATTTTCGACCGCAATCCGCCATACCGTGCAATTTCCAAGCATTTTGCATTGTTTTGGAATTACCCTCTTCCATAGAATCATATAGAACTTTTAAACCTGCTTTTGTCAATGCTTTTGCTAGTTGCAGGAGAAAAGCTGTTTTTCCGTTTCCAGATCTTCCACTCACTGACCAAACACCCCGAGTTTCAGGATTATCGAAGTTGTCAAACCATTCGCCATCCCAATTGATCTCATCGTATTTGGTCGCCAGCAGGTCTGTTGATGACCAAGCTTTCTTCATTATGCTGCATTCGGTCTGTTAAGGATTTTTCTTACCAGATTTTCGGTCAATGGCTCACCTAATCGCTGAGCTTCTCGCATTGCCGGAAGTAGAACATCTTTAAGCTCACCATAGTTCTGACATTCACTCTGTAGGAATCTCACTAGATTTTTGTCGGTGAGACTCGTAAGGAACTGCTCAAATCTGGTATCAATAGGACGTAGCTCACGGATGTTATATTTGATACGTCTGTAGAACTGTGGCATTCCGTCCTTATTTTTGTTTTTCAATCGCTCAATCTTGGAGATTAGCTGATTCGTCCCAATCATCACAAGTCCACATTTTCCGACTAGATGGTCATACATTTCCTTCATATTGCAAAGCGTTGGTTGCTTCATATATTCAGACTCATCAAAGATCAGAGTCGGTGTTCTACCGTCCAGTTTCATCTTCAAAAGTTCTTTGGTAATAGCATTGAGCTTTTTGGACTTTGAACCGGTCAAAGGGATTCTCAAAGCTGCACCAAGTTTATCAAGCAGATCTCCGATGGTGTCCATAGAACCAACCGTTACTTTGAAAAGATCTTTCGGATTGGACTTAACGAAAATATCGGAACTGAAGGTTTTGCCGCTTCCGGTTTCGCCAATGATAATTGTCGTATATCCAAAAGTTCTCGCATCTTCCAGATAAGAAATCATCTGCATAAATTGAGGTGTCTGTCTTGCTTCCCAAATGATTCTGTTATCGAAGTTAAATCCGATAACTTCAGCTACCATTCTGAAATATTTGTCATCAATTATGGTTTCTTTATCTCCAACCGGTAGAGAGTAAAGGTTACGTCTCATATAAGAGAGATAATTTGAAGGAACGCCAGATTTAACAGAGAATTCATTGGCGGAAAATTCGTTTTCCTTCATCCAAGCTTCAAGCGCTTCAATAATGCTGTCTTTGGTATTCTTATTCATCTTGTTTTAGGTATTTTGTGAAGTCAATTTTATTAGTTAAGTATTCTGTTTGTTCTGCGTTCCAGCTTTGATCCTGCTGTTTTTGTTCCTGTTTTTCCTGCTTTTTGAGTAACTTCTGAGCCGGTTGCAGACGTTTGGCATTTCGTTGGTCTTTGTGCTGTCCTTTGCTGTCAACCAGAAGCATTTTTGCGAGCGTGTCGTTCAGTTCAGGATTCTGAATAAACATCTGATTTACCGTGGCAGAATCTTCAACAACTGAATCGATAATCAATTCCTTAGTAGCTTTGTTGAACTGTCCTACTTTTGCCAACTCTTCCGAATCGCCTTCCTTTCTATCATAGAGCGCCATCGGCTGAACAAACTTCTGAGATAGCATAAAAGAGATATTTTTCTCTTCGTTGTAGGCAAGAACCTCATTCAGATTATTTGAATCAAATTTGATAGTCCAATCGAGGTGTGCGTGCATTCTGAAATTAACATCGAAGCTGTCAAACTCCAATTTCTTTCCATTGATCGCAACGTGTAACCCATTGTGAGAAACTCTGTTTGTGAAACCTGTTGTTTCTCCGAAATGTTGCAGGTATTCCTGTTGAGTGATTGCTTTTTTAGCATCAGAAGGCATTTCTTCGTAAGCCTGAATGTATTGATCTCGCAATCTTTCACGCTCCATTTCCATCATTCTAATCAGTTGCATTGTGCAGCCTTCCTGATCTGGAAAAGAATGTCTGATTTTGTTCAGATACTCGTCATTCGGCTGTAATTTCGATTTTACGCCTTGACCGCTCCAGTTTGGTGCGAGTTGGCAATATGTTTTGTTGAAGTATTTGAACCACGGCTCAATGACTTTAGATTTTGCATTTCCAACCTTTGCAGGCGTGAATTTGTCAGATAGAATCTCGTAAAAAGAAGTCATTTCCTTCTTAGCGTAGTTATCCGCTTGGATCTGTAACACTTTATGCTTTTTCCCGAACAACTCTTCCGTGTGCTGAACTGCATTTCTAAGCGCTGACTTGATTAATGCCGCGTTTTCCTGCGTTCCGATGGCATAACCGACCGGATATTTTACGGAAGGATCTAGTACAACCACCATAGTCAATCTGTTGTGATAGGTTGTAACTGACTGACCTTTTAAACCTGTTCCCGTTTTCTGATACAACAATTCTGCATCCCAGCCGTCTACCGTCCAGAAAAGCAACGGTGAAGATGGCGCAACTCTTTTAACGTGCATTGCAACATTGTTGTCAAATGCTTTTACGCCTTTGGTTCCGGCGATTGTTAGTAGATTCCATTTTGTTCTATAGTTTCCAACTGTTGAAGCCGATAGTTCTGACCATTGTTGGATTTTCGCTACTGTATTATAAATGTTACAGATTTGCTCATTGTCCAAATTCCTGTGATCTCTCAACAATTGGCGAAGTGTTGCCTCCTGCTGGCTGTCTTTTACTTTGACAGCTTTCTTATTTCCGAAGTTCTCAGAGATCAATGCCGAATAACCTTCTTTCTTGAACTCTTCCAATTTCTCTTTCAACCTTCTCACTGATTTTGGAAGCGAGTGACCGATTTGTTCTTTCACATCTTCGGATGAAAGAGCTGCATCTTCCCAAATTTTTGTAAGTGCAGCTTTTCCACCTCGGGACTTGCGGAAAGTCACCATATTTTTGATATAATCGTCCAGAGCCGTAAGCATCTGTGCGTTTATCGTGTATTCTTTTTGAGTATCTCCGGGAAGTGTTCGGTAATCATCCAGAAGATAATTAGCATAGAAATCCTGAGCCTCATAATCATCTTTGTAATAGTTCAGGATAAGATTCTGAGTATTTTTCTTTGGTGGATATCCAAGCTTTTTAACGATCTGAACCTTGAACCTTTCCGGGATGCTGTCAAATTCTATCAAAGCAGTATTATCCAAACCGCCACCGGTTCTGACTCTGTTGATTTTACCAATCCGGCACTGCTTATCGTAGTTGGACTTAGACATTACGTCCAAATCGTCATACAAAGCCTTTGCAGGGATCGTTAAAGTGTTTTGAAAGAATTTATACATATTTAAAATACTTTTAAAAATGCTGGTCTTTCCCAGCGGTCAACTGTCTTTCCAATTGTCAGAATGCTTTTGCCGTTTAGTGAACTAATACCTGTCTGTCTTGTCATATCACTATTCTTTCCAAGATGTCTCCGGTTGCTTCACGATTCCGGTTCGTTTCACATAAGCTACTTACATTCGTCTCTCTCTGGATTACTAATAATCACGCATCTAATAGGTTGTGGAGAAGAACGGACTCGAACCGCTGACCAGTCGCTGTAACGCAACGCTCTACCAACTGAGCTACTTCCCCAACGCCGTCTTTCCGAGCTGCCAACCATAGTCTTTTTTAGTGTGCTATCTCCGGTGTTCCTGCACTTTTGTATTTGACGTCTATTGAGGCTCCGAAAAGCATTAAGTAAGTCGCTTTTTCTTTTTTCCCTGTTGTAGCATCTACCACGTCAATTGTTTTGTGGGAGAATACTGTTTGAAATAGTTTTTTCATATCTAAGTAGTTTGAGGTTGATATTTTTTGATAAATTCTTCTCTGTTTTCTTGGATGGCTTGCATTGCATTGATGGCATCTGCATCACCTCTAAGAAATTTCATTCTTGCTGCTGCGACTGTTGGAGAGTTCAGAATTTTCTGAAGTAGATTGTAATCTCCATACTCGATTTTCTCTTTTATTTGTTCAAATGTCATAACATTACAATATTTTACTACCTTTGTTTAATTGTTATCACAAATATATACAGAATATTCTGAATCATACAAGAAAAAATGAAAAATAATACAAATATTTCTGAAAGAATTTCGCAAATGATTGAAAGTGTTGATGTTACGCCAAACGAATTCGCTAAGAAATTAGGGTATAACCGTTCTCAAGTTATCTACGACATTATAAATGGTAAGTCAAAACCAAGTTTTGACTTCTTTGAAAAGCTTGAGAATTCAGAATATTCTGAACGTTTTAATTTGAATTGGCTAATCTCTGGCGGTGGATCAATGAAAAAAATAACGAAGATTGACTCAACTAGTGACGTTGATTTTGTTTTTGAAACTAAAAGTGATTACAATAAAGTCCCACAAATTGTTACTGTAGATTCTAATGATAAAGACAATATTGTACTAGTACCACAAGCTCTTAAAGCTGGTTATCTGGAAGGCTTCGATAACAAGAAATTTATTTCAAAATTACCGACATACAGAATGCCTGGTCTTAATAATGGTGTTTTTAGAATGTTTCCGGTAGAGGGTAATTCGATGTTCCCAACATTAACAAATAATTCCTACGTCGTTGGGCAATTTGTCGACAATTGGATCACCGGGATAAAAGACAACCGTCTTTATATTATCATTTCAAATCAATTGGAAGATGGTTTGGTAAAAAGATGTATCAACAGAATCGAGAAGTACAATAATTTGATCTGTAAGTCAGACAACCGTAGAAACTATCCAAATCAAAACATCGATCCATCTACAATCAAAGAAGTTTGGGAAGTAAAACTCCACTTAAACTTTGATCTTCCTGATCCAGGTGATCTTTATGACAGAATGAACGATCTGGAAGCAGAAATGCAGGAAATGAAACGCAAGCTCATCAATTAACTCCCATTTTATTGCTGAAACTTTCAAAAACCGCCTATTGATGGTAGTTTTTTACTTTTTTATCTTGCAAAATAGGGTGTTGAGTTTGTGAAAAACTTACATATTTTATCTTTTTTCGACTAAAATACGTAATCCAGTCAATCTATTTTCACTTAGATAAGGTATGTCCAAAGGTATGTCCAAAGGTATGTCCACCGACATTTTGTAAGATTTTGACACTGTCAAAGCAAAACTATATTGCACCATATATTTAATGCTTTTTTTCGCTCTTTTCACAAGTGTTTTTCCTTCTATTAACAAGCTTCCGGTAGCTATCAACAGTAAAAAAGGAAAAACACCCCTTTTGAGGATGTTCGCTAGTATTTAAAGAAGGTTTAAACGGTAATTAAAATGTATTTAATGACAATTAGTTTGCACTTTTCATTTCAGGTCTTATTTGGCTGATTTCCTTTATTTATGGGCTTTTTGTGGCTTTTCCGCCTTTTTTTTTTTGGTCGTTTTGTTTTAGTGGGCATACTTCGTTATCCGTAAATTCGGAAAGGAATTTTTAAGGTTTTTGTTTCAAATCATATTTCATTTTAAAAAACTTTTGTGTCTTTTGTGGTTTTAATATTAAATCAAAACCGCATTTGGATTTTCAAATTTTTCATTCTTTTCGAAATGAGAAAGGCTTGTTAAGGTAGAATCAGCAATCTGTTCAAGTGCTTCCTGCGTGAAAAAAGCCTGATGTGCCGTAACCAAAACATTCGGGAAACTCATCAGTCTTTGGATTGTATCATCTTCGATAATTGTATGAGAAAGATCCCGGAAAAATAATTTTTCTTCCTGCTCATAAACATCAATCCCAAGATAGCCAATGTGCTTAGACTTCAAACCACCGATCACAGCTTTGGTATCAATCAATCCGCCACGACTGGTATTGATAATCATTACATTGTGTTTCATTTTTTGGATCGTAGTTTCATTGATCAAATGAAGCGTAGAATCCATCAAAGGACAGTGAAGCGACACAATATCAGATTCAGAAAGTAATTGTTCCTGAGAAACATATTCGATTCCTAAGTCTTTCAGTTTTTGATTTTCCGTAATGTCATAAGCCAAAACTCTTGCTCCAAATCCTTTTGCAATTTTAGCAAACGCAGCACCAATGTTTCCGGTTCCTATAACGCCAATTGTTTTTTGATAAAGATTGAAACCCATTAATCCATTCAATGCAAAATTTTGTTTACGAACTCTGTTATAAGCTTTGTGAGTTTTTCTGTTAAGTGTCAGAATCATTGCCATTGCATGTTCCGCAACAGCTTCGGGAGAATAAGCCGGAACTCTGGAAACTCTTAGTCCAAGACGTTTTGCAGCTTCCAAATCCACATTGTTGAAACCGGCACAACGCAGAGCGATATATTTCACACCTTTTTTTGCCAGAGATTCTAAAACTTCCGCGTTCAGCTTGTCATTGACGAAAGCACAAACAACATCGGTGTTTTCGATAAGATTAAGAACGTGCGGACCAAGATGGGTCTCAAAATAGTCCAATTCAAAGTTGAATTGTTGATTCGCTCTGTCAAAAAATTCTTTGTCGTAAGGCTTGGAAGAGAAGAATGTAATTTTCATATTTAACGTTATTAAATTTTTTTTAACCACAAAAGTCACATAATATTATCATCTTTCTGCTTATGAAAATGTGCAAATTAGTTTTATTAGAGATTTCCTTTTTGCTCTCTATATCAATGTGAGTTTAAATTTAAATCATTCCTTTTGTGATTTTTGTGGAATGAATTTTAATTTTAAAAAGGATAATTTCTAGTTGCTATTCGTCACTCAACCGATTTTTTCGGGCTAATTTTTTATCAACCCAAATCGTCGCAAAAGGGAAGAAAGCACCCATCAATGCAAAGATAAAATCCTCATCATCCCAATGGTATATTTTTCTAATCGCGGGAAGAAAGATAAGATAAAGCGTGAAAAAAAGTCCGTGGATACTCCCGATAGTACTGATGTAAATAATAACAAAAATATTTTCCGGCTCAACCCGAATCCAAATCATCGCTGAGAATAATAAAAGCCAGGAAACAGCTTCTGCAAAACAAATCTGCTTAAACCATTTGATAAGTTTGTCTTCCGGATATTTTGCGTAGTATTTTTCTATAAAGTTCATCTTTTTTCTTTTTCGGATTTAAGGATTTTTGCCAGCGTCAATTCGTAATTTTTATCATATTCCTAATCTTTACCGTTCTCATCTTCGCCGTCTTCTACAATATAGCCAAAATCTTTGATTTTATTGTCTTCGATTTTATAAAAGCTTGTCCAGTTTCTCCCAGATATCACAAGAGAATCTATGAGGTCATATTTTTCCAGATAATTTGGATTTTTGATTTCTTTGAAGCCATCTATTTTCCTTAGTTTCTGATTCTTGAAATCGACAATAAAAAGATGGTAAGTCTCATTACTCCTTACATCTGCAGTATTTTCAATTAGGATATCTCTGATTCCATCCCCATTGAAATCTGTAAACTCAACATTTTGGAATTGGCTGTACAACTTTTCCTGATAAATAATTTTATCCTTTCCGTTGATTTTTTTTGAAAAAGTGAATAGTACATTGAATTGACTTTCATCCTTCGGATCAAATTCCAAAGAAACTAAATAACCTTTTTTACTGAAAATTGAATCACAGTTTATTTTAATAAGCTCTTTGTTTTGAGCAAAAAGTAACGTTTGAAATATTGAAAAAACCGAGAGAAGAAGAATTCTTTTCATTCCAAATTTATTTATAAAATGAAGAACCGTCAAGATATTCAAAAACCTCAGGAGGAAGCATTGGACGCACATTTTTGCCTTCCTTAATCATATTCCGGATTTCCGTGGCAGACAATTCTATAATGGGTGCTTTGATGAGCGAAATATTCTCGTGCTGCAAATAGTTCTCGTTTTTTTCTTCTCCGAAAATTCTAGGATAAACAATGATCTGGTGATTTTTTAAGAGCAATTCATAGTTTTTCCATTTGTGAAGACCTCCCAGATTGTCTTCTCCCATTATCAAAGAGAAAGAATAATCCGGATATTTTTCATTCAGATAAGTTAACGTATCAATCGTGTAACTTGGTGTTGGCAAAGAAAACTCTACATTGGAAGCACGCATTTTCGGATAATTTTTGATGGCCAGTTGAACCATATCCAATCGATTATGATCTTTCAGTAATGATTTTTTATCCTTGAATGGATTTTGCGGACTCACCACAAACCACAATTCTTCCATATCAGAATTCTCCAAAATATAATTCCCGAGAATCAGATGTCCAATATGAATCGGGTTGAATGAGCCAAAAAATAGTCCGATTTTTTTACGTTTTTCCAAGATAGAATGGTCTTTTACTTTTCAAATTTAGAAAATAATAATTGAAATCGAATTCTAAGTCAAATCATTAATTTTCTCATTGGTCATTTAATAGTCAATAATTTATGATTATTTTTGCAACAAACATAATTGATGAGAAAAATTCTACTTTTTCTGATGCTTATTCCTGCCATCTGGATTTCTGCGCAATCTGCGGTAGATTCTCTGTTGACGGTTCTTAAAAAAGAAAAAAATCCAAACCAAATTACGGCTTTACAAAATCAGATTTCGGATGCTTATAAACATTCGGATCCTGAACAGATGCAGAAATTTGCATTGTTGGCGCTTACAAACTCCAGAAAAAATAAGAATGTTTATCAGGAATCGGTTGCTTATCAGAATATTGGTGTTTCATTTTTTATTCATGGCGATTACGAAAAAGCACTACAAAATTTGGATTCATCAGAAAAGATTCTTTTAAAAATCAATTCTGAGAAAAAAGAAATCAGAGAAACATTAGCCAAAACTCTGGGAAGCAAAGGCGTTGTTTATTCTCAACAGAACAATTATGCTGCGGCTTTGGAAAATGATTTCCGGGCTTTGAAAATCTATGAAGAAACCAAAAATAATCTCCAGGCTTCAAAGCTTTATAACAATATTGGAGTGATTTATAAATCCATTGATGATCAAGAAAAAGCACTAGAATATTTTCTGAAAGCCAACCAGACTTCGAAGAAAATTAACCCAGAAACTTTTGCTGCAAGTGCATCTAATATTGGATTGATTTATTTGTTTCAGAATAAGCTGGATCAGGCGAAAAAATATTTTGATGAGAGTCTAAAATCTTACCAGGAAAATGAAAATCCACGAGGTTTAGGAGAACTTTATAACAGCTATTCTCAATATTATATTCGTAAAAATCAGAAACAAGCAGCCAAAAATAGTCTTCAAAAAGCGGAAGAAGTATTTTTATCGATTGACGATAAGTTTGGTTTATCTGATACTTATATGTTTTTGGCTAGGATTTATTTGGGTGAAAATGATCTTGAAAAATCCCTTCAGTTTTCCAACAAAAGCCTTGAACTTGCTAAAGAACTGGACTTGACAGAAGCCCGAATGAACGCCGAAAAATTACTTTCTCAAATCTATGATCAAAAAGAAGATCAGAAGTTGGCTCTGTATCATCTTAAGAATTATGATATCGAAAAGGAAAAATTTGACGCTGTTAAAAATGAGCAACAACGCCTGAATACGGAACTCAATTTTCAATATGAAAAACAGCAGTTGGAAAAAAGAGAAAATGCAAGCAGGGAAAGACTGAAATGGATTTTTACCGTTTTAATAATCGGATTACTTTTACTCGGATTGTTTCTTTTTTACAGAAATAAGGAAAAGCAAAAAACCTTGCTTCTACAAAAACAACTGACAGAGTTTGAACATAAAGCGCTGCATCTGCAGATGAATCCTCATTTTGTTTTTAATTGTCTGGCGGCGATTTCTGCATTCGTAGTCCAAAACGGAAAAGATGAGGCGATCCGTTATCTGGCGAAGTTTTCCAAATTGATGAGACTGACGTTGGAATTTTCAAAAGAATCTAGTATTACCTTAGATAAAGAAATCGAAGCACTTCAAAATTATCTTGAACTGGAGCAATTGCGGTTTAATAATAAATTCGATTTTAATATTTCCAAAGAATCCAATATTGAAGATGATACAGCGATTCCTTCTTTGCTTCTACAGCCTTATGTAGAAAATGCAATTATCCACGGTGTGGTTCCTTTAGAAGATAAAGGCTTTATCAATATTATTTTTCGTCAAATTGAGGATCAGCTGATTTGTATCATCACAGATAATGGTGTTGGAATAGAACAATCGAAAAAAAAGAAAGAAACATTTGTCAACGCTCATAAGTCTATGGCAATGGAAATTTCTAAAAAACGATTGGAAACTCTGGAACAACTGGAAAATAAAAAAATAGAACTGAGTATCACAGAACTTAGAGATAACGAGAAGATTTTGGGAACTCAGGTTTTGATAAAATTACCATTAGAATTTATAGAAAAATGATAACAGCTGTTTTAATAGACGATGATCATAACCTCCGCAATGGGATGAGAGCAATGCTGGCGCTGTATGCTCCTGAAATCAATATTTTAGGCGAAGCAGACAGCGTAAAAACAGGAATAAAATTGATCGAGGAACATAATCCGAAAATTGTTTTTCTGGATATTATGATGAATGATGGTTCAGGCTTTGATATTCTGGAACGGCTTAATAAAAAGTATGGAAAAATCTCTTCTCATATTGTTTTTGTAACAGCGCACGAGAAGTTTGCTATAAAAGCATTTCGGTTCAGTGCTTTAGATTTTCTTCTGAAACCGATTGATCCGGAAGAATTACAAGGTGTCATCCGGAAAATTAAAAATATTACAGATAACAGTTCGGAAAATAAAACAATAGAACTTCTGTTGGAAAATATCTCGAAGAAGGCAGATAGTTTCAAAAAAATTGCCCTGTCAACGTCGGATGGAATTCATCTGTTTGAGATTAAGGATATTATCCGCTGTGAGTCTGTTGATAATTATACCAAATTTCATTTTAAAAATCACAAGACAGTTCTGATCTCCAAAACATTGAAAGAATATGAGGAATTGTTATCTGATCAAGGTTTTGAAAGAATACATCAATCCCATCTCATTAATCTGAATGAGCTGAAATCTTATATCAAAAAAGATGGCGGATTCGTCATCATGTCAGATAATGTACAGGTGCCTGTTTCTCAAAGAAAAAAAGAAAGATTACAGGAAGTGATTGGAAGATTATAAATTCTAACTCAAACCTTCCGAATTCTAAATGTAACAAACAAAACATAACGATAAAAATTAATTTTAAACTCTGAAAACACAAATGATGAAAACAAAATTACTCCTAGTGATGTTGGCTCTCCTTTCTTGGGGAGCCAAGTCACAAAACATCAATTTTCCGGATGCGAATTTTAAGGCAGCTTTATTGGGAACAAATTTTAACAATTACGTTATTTGCTATGATCACAATAACACCAGTTTCCTATTAGATCAAAATCAAGACGGCGAAATCCAAATGTCAGAAGCATCTTTGGTAAAAAGAATGGTGTTTTTTCAAAGATCAAATTATACAACTCTGGAAGGAATCAATTCCTTTGTTAATCTGGAAACGATTCAGTATGAGAATGATGGTTCCTCTTCCCATATTCACGGGAAAATTGATGATATTAATATTGATGGACTTAGCAATTTCAAAACATTTAATTTATCAGGATGTGATATTGGGAAAATAAGCATCAAGAACTGTCCTAATGTTTTGGATGTAAGTTCTGCTTACGCTGATTCTTATAATGCGTCAGCTTTCGATATTCATGGAAATACAAAAGAATTGACGATTGATAATTGTCCACAGTTACAAAAAGTTATATGGACCAATAATAATTTAGGAAAGGCAAATATTACTAATTCCCCAAGTCTTATCCATTTGGAACTACGAGGGAATTCTATATCTGCTTTTGATGCATCACAACTTGTAAACCTTGAAGATCTTGATTTGTCCAATAATCAACAGACTTGGGGACCAATTTCTGGCGAAGCTAATTTTGATCCAACACTTTCCAGCTTGAATACTACTGGATTGTCAAAATTAAAATATGTTAATGTAAATAATCAATTGCTTAGCAATTTGGACTTAACTCAAGCATCACTTTTGGAAATATTAAATTGTAAGAACAATAAAATTGGGAATTCTTTAGACATATCCCAAAATTCTAAATTGACATATCTTGATTGTTCTGCTAACCAGATTAAAGCCATATTACTTCCTACTATTTCAGACATTAGTACATTCTACGCCAACAACAATTTATTAGAAAATAATGGTTTGGATTTTACCAAATTGTTTGCAATAAAAAATATTAATAGAAATATTAATCTGTCTTTCAATAAGTTTGATCAGAATATTATTTTTTCGTTTCCTGTAAGTTTTGCATCCTTAGATTTGAGTAATAATAAAATTTCAGATTTTAGAGTTTTAGAACAACTGTCAAGTTGGACAGGGCAAGCATATCTTTCTTTAAGTGATAATCAACTGGAGAATGTTAATTTAAATGTTATTAATAATTTAGGAACACTTAGTATAGCTAATAATCCTATTACGGAGTTTAATATGCCAAGTCTTGCTATTTGGGATTATTTAGATATTTCAAATACGAGTTTAGGATATTTAAATTTTAATTCGAATACTTCTTTTTCAACAATTGTTCTTGCAAATGGGCTTCAATCATCCACATTTAAAATTGTTTGTCCATCTGGAGGTATAGCATTAGTCGGATGTCAAAATTTGGAAACGATAGATTTGAGTAGCTCGAGTATGGGCATAGAACAAGTTAGCGATATGCCATTGCTAAAAAGCATATATATGAAAAATGGGATTAAAGACAAAATCTACAGCCCATTTTTTAATACTCCAAACTTAAAGTTCATCTGTGCTGATGAAATGGATACAAAGATCATAAAGGATATACTTTTTCAAAGCGGTTTGACGAACGTTAACGTCAACTCTTACTGCTCATTCACACCAGGCGGAAATTACAATACTATTTCTGGAACAGCAAAAATTGATACTGATAACAATGGTTGTGATTCTACAGATAACCCATTCGAATATCTAAAATTGAAAATTGATGATGGAACCAATGTGGGCGAAACTTTTGTCCAAAATGATGGGAAATATGAGTTTTATACACAAGCAGGTAATTTTAATATAGTAGCACTTGCAGAAAATCCAGCTCTGTTTACCGTTTCGCCAGCTAATTTTTCTACTACTTTTGCAGATGCTAACAATAATGTATTCACACAGGATATTTGTGTAACAGCTAACGGAAGTCAGAATGATGCGGAAGTAGTAATTGCACCGCTGACCAGTGCAAGACCAGGGTTCGATGCTGTTTATAATTTGGTATGGAGAAACAAGGGAAACACGACTTTATCTGGAAAAGTGATAATGAATTACGATTCCAATAAGATGACTTTCCAGAGCAGTTCTTTACCCTATTCTATATTAAGCAATGGATCGATTGAATTTAATTATACCGACCTGAAACCATTTGCTAACACCGCTTCGGAAATTACATTCAAAATCAATACACCAACAGATTCAACTAATCCTGTGAATATGGGAGATGTATTGGCTTTTAATGCACAGATTACGCCTACCAATGCAGACATTACTCCAGAAGATAACCTTTTTGGTTTCAATCATACTGTTGTTAACTCTTTTGATCCCAATGATATTGTATGTTTGGAAGGGGAAACCGTTCCTGTGTCAACTGTGGGGAAGTATCTGCATTATGTCATCAATTTTGAAAATACAGGAAATGCAGAAGCGGAAAATATTGTAGTGAAAATGGAAGTGGATCCGAACGAATTCGATATTAATACATTACAGCTACAAAATGCTTCAGCAAGTGTTGATACGAAAATCGTTGGAAATCAGGTAGAATTCGCATTCAAAAAAATAAAATTGCAAAGCGGTGGACACGGCAATGTGTTGTTAAAAATGAGATCGAAGTCAGATCTTGTTGAAGGCGATACCGTTAATAA
The DNA here is from genome assembly GCF_003610695.1 of Epilithonimonas arachidiradicis. Lineage (GTDB taxonomy): Bacteria > Bacteroidota > Bacteroidia > Flavobacteriales > Weeksellaceae > Epilithonimonas > Epilithonimonas arachidiradicis. The sequence goes on from NZ_RAQH01000001.1 coordinate 635,316, forward strand.
TGCGGCGGAGATCTATTTTGATTATAATTTTCCTATCGTGACTAATGATTATGTGACCACGATTTACAATGCGAGTAATGTTCTTGCAGCTAAAATCAATTATTCAGCGTCTAACTTCAGTCCAAATAATTATCAGGTTAATTTTGATGCCAGCCTTAGTACAGGTAACATTACAAGTTACCAATGGGAATTTTCTGGCAATCCGTCAATTAGTTCCAGCACACTTGTGAAGCCAATAGTGACTTACACCGTTCCTGGAAATTATACAGCTAAACTCACTGTTTTTGATTCAAATGGAATGTCTTCTTCACAGACAACTACGTTCAATGTTGGAGGGAATGTCGCAGACCTGTCAACAGGTAAAAATTCTGAAAATAATTTTATTACGATTGATGCGGACGAAGATGATTGGAAAGGTTATGATATTAATGGGACCGAAATTATTCCAAAAGTAAGACAAACCTATACGGGCTGGAGCTACGCTGACCTCTCTACAGGAGTTAACAGCCAGTGGATTACACTTAACAACACAGAAGGTTATTATACTTACAAGAGTAGAGAATTTACAATTCCGGATAATGCAACCGATGCTAAGCTGAATTTAAGATCATTATCATTTGTAAGAAACTGGACTTACCTTGTGAGGATCAATCCGGATGGAAGCGAGGAAGAAACAGAAATCACAAAGACCCAATGGATGAGTGATGGCTTCAAAGGCTGGCTGAACAGCAGAAGTCCGAAGGTTGAGAATTATAGCTTATCACCCGGAAGATATTATATCAAAGTTCTGTTGTATTCTAATAACGGTGCGGTGAGACAATCTATAGATGTTAATGCGCTGGTTTCTTCTTCAACAGGCTTAATGTTTGGCAATAGATTGACGCAGAAGCAGCCTACTTTGGGCGATCAAGATTCTGAAAACCCAGGAATGCAGGTTTATCCAATTCCGACCAAAGGATTAATTAATGTTATTTCTGATGAAAAAATGAATGCTGTAGAAGTTTATGATGTTGCCGGAAGAATAGTTCAAAAGCAGATGGATAGTTCGCCTTCGAAAGAGTTTAAATTAAATATTAATGTTCCCAAAGGCATTTATTATCTGAAGATCAAGACTGGAAAAGGAACTTCGGTGAAGAAGATAATCAAAGAATAGAATGAAAAAAAATCCCGATTTAATTTGAATCGGGATTTTTAATTATAAAACCTCACATCTCTGATATTCAGAAAATGGGAGACATTACCTTTCCAATGATTTTCTTCTATCGTAAAAGCCAAATCAAAAGATTTAGTCTTAAAATCATCTGCAAACTGCCCGAATCTGAAGCCAACACATTCGATGTTTCTGCCGGTATTCGGTTGGAGAATATTGAATTTCAGATGAGAACTCTCTTTTCCCATCAGTTTTACATAACCGTTTACCCTCACATTTTTCAAAACCAAAATAGGTTTCATATTATGCGGTCCGAAAGGTGCCAGCTTTCTGTGGAAATTAAAAAACTCGCGGTTAAGATCTTCGGGTTTTACAATGCTGTCAATGTAGATAGACGGTTCTTTCTGATGATCCTGAATATTATTTTTCACAAAATCTTCAAAACGTTCTTTGAATTCTTCGAAGAATTCCTTCTCCATAGAAAGCCCGGCCGCCGCTTGATGTCCACCGAATTTCATAAATAGATCTGAGCAAAACTCCAAGGCTTTGTGAATATCAAAATCTGAAACGGATCTTGCTGAAGCTACCAATTCTCCGTTATTTCCCTCGGTAAAAACCAAAGTCGGTTTGTAATAGGTTTCGATAAGACGGGAAGCTACTATCCCGATAACCCCTTTGTTCCAGCTGGGATCGTAAACGATGGTTGAAAAACGTTCGGTTTTTTGCAATTCAAGAACCTGGCTCATCGCCGATTGCGTAATGTTGATATCCATCTCACGGCGTTCATCATTCAGGTTGATAATCTCGTCTACTATCTGTTGAGCCTGTTTCAGATTATCGGAAATCATCAGTTCCACAGAAGCTTTTGCGTGTGAGATTCTTCCCGCAGCATTAATTTTCGGAGCAATATCAAAAACAATATTCGAGATTTCAAAATGCGCTAATTTTTCCTCCGGAATCAAAAGCCTTAAACCAAATTTTCTTGTTTTTCTAAGAAATTTCAGGCCTTGCTTGGCCAAAACACGGTTTTCACCGGTCATTGCAACAATGTCTGAAGCGATGCTGATTGCCAGAAGATCCGTTAGCTCAAATAATTCACCTTCCGGAATTTTATAAATGGTGTTAAGGCCCTGGCAAAGCTTAAAGCCAACACCACAACCGCTTAATTCTTTATAAGGATACCTGCAGTCTTTTCTTTTGGGATCCAGAACAGCAACTGCATTGGGAAGCTTTTCTCCGGGTAAGTGGTGGTCACAAATAATGAAATCAACACCTACAGAATTAGCCAAATCTATTTTATCAACCGATTTGATTCCGCAATCTAGTGCAATAATCAAAGAAAATCCGTTGTCTTTGGCGAAATAAATGCCTTCATCAGAAATGCCGTAACCTTCTACATTTCTGTCCGGGATATAAAAATCAAGGTATTTTTTATCAACAATTTTGCTCAGATAAAGATACATCAGCGCAACGGCTGTTGTTCCATCAACGTCATAGTCCCCGTAAACTAATATTTTTTCGCCATTTTCTATTGCCGTTGCAATGCGTTCTACCGCTTTTTGCATATCAGCCATCAGAAAAGGATTATGAATGTCGGAGCCGTTTGGTTTGAAGAATTCGCGTGCTTTTTGATAATTATCAATCTCACGCATCACCAGGATTTTGGATTCTAAAGTTCCAAATCCAATCGAAGAAATCAGTCCGTCAACAATTTCTTCATCAGGCTCGGGTTTATAAATCCATCTTTGACTCATAGTTACAAAAGTAAAGAAAAAAAACGGCTTTGGGAAATTAAAACGGTTGCCAAATGATTAGCAACCGATATTAAAATTTAAAGAATTTTCAGCTTAATCTTTTATGAGTTTTTTAGTTTCAACTCCAGAATCTGTTTCTATGGAAATCAGATAATTTCCTTTGGGAAGAGATGAGATATCTATTTTCGAAGAATTGTTGTTTTCAGTTTTAACTAAAGTTCCGGAAGCATTGTATAATTTGACAGATTTGATTGTTTCATTGGATTTGATATTGATGAAATCTGAAGCCGGATTGGGAAAAACATTAACCTCGGTTTTAACAACATCAGAAACCTCAAGGTAATCCATATCCTTTACAATAATATTGTCGACTATAAAACCGCTTCCATCATTATCGAATTCGAAATTCAAATCATTAGCCCTTACAACTTTGGAGCTGAGCGGAGAGGTGTGAACCAATTGATTATCCAGATAATATTTTATATTTTTTTCAGTAACGTGATCAATTTCAATTTTCAGATTATACCATTTTCCCGGAATCCAGGTTCCGAGTGCTTGAAAATTGAGATCATTATCAGCATAAAAATTTCCACTGATTAAAAAATTAAATCCTCCTGCCCAAGAATAATTACCATTATTGTTATAGTACAATGAAAGCATATAGTATTCTGAACTGTTCAGCTTTTCCAATTTTACATCTGCTGAAACGGAAAGTCTATTGTATTCCGGGATTTTTTTGAAGAGATAAGTCATATTTTCTGTGTAAGCATTCGTGCTTGTGACTTCCACAGAATTATTGCCGTCTGTTGATTTTCCAGTAACAACCTGGAAGCTGCTGTTTGGAACATTGTCTGTTTTTACTGTCCATTCTTTTTGACCAATTACACTTCCAAGATTATAACCTTCGGAAGCTTCAAAAGAAATTTTCTGTTGTTGCCCAAACAATGAGACTGATAATAAAACAAATGTTAAGGAGAATAAAGTTTTCTTCATAGATAAATTAAAAGGGAAGCGAATTTAGAAAAATAATTATTAATTCGCTTATAATCAATAAAAAAACCTTCCGAAATAAATCGAAAGGTCTCCTGTAAATCTATTTTCTATCAGTCTTTTATCTCTGGGTCTACTTAGTGTGATTCATTGCATTTGCATCGATGTTAACTCCAAGACCTTGCGCCACTCTCATTCCTAATTCTATATTAGCGCGGAAGAAATGACAAAGCTGACGGTTGATGATCTCATCTCGTTTTGGTCCGTCAATTCCGCTCATATGGCCAACGATGTTGTTGACCAGAGCTGTTCTCGCTTCCTGATTCAGAGCTTTTGTATAGAACAATCCTGGTTGTGTATAATGGTCATCATCGTTTTGGTTCCTGTTAAAGTTGGCAACGTGATTGTTGTCCAGGTCATATTCGAAAGATTTGTATGATTCTGTTGGTTCTATATCACTGAAGCTGTTTGGGTAATAATTCGGTTGGTCACCGTAATTAGAATCGTCTGCCATAAAACCGCCTCTCTGGAAATTATTTACAGCAAACGGACATCTGTTAACTTCCAGCTGATGCGAGTTCACACCAACTCTGTATCGGTGCGCATCAGCATAAGAAAATAATCTGCCCTGAAGCATCTTGTCCGGAGAAAAGCTAATGCCGTCAACTAAGTGACTTGGCGCAAAAGCCGACTGCTCCACGTGAACGAAGTAGTTTCTTGGAACTTCATTCAGTTCCATTACGCCGACTTCCTGTAGTGGGAATTCGTCCTGAAACCAGACCTTTGTCACATCAAATGGATTCCAGCGCCATTCTTTTGCCTGTTGTTCTGTCATAGTCTGGATGTAAAGTTTCCATTTCGGGAAATTTCCAGATTCTATTTCATTGACTAAATCTTCCTGCGCAAAATCCGGGTTTTCACCTTTCATTTTGGTCGCATCGGCATCAGAAAAATTCTTGATACCCTGTTGCGTCTTGAAATGAAATTTGACCCAGGTTCTCTCATTATTTTCATTGATCATAGAAAAAGTGTGAGACCCGAATCCGTGCATATGTCTGTAACCATAGGGTGTTCCTCTGTCAGACATCAGAATCAGAACCTGATGAAGTGATTCCGGATTCAACGACCAGAAATCCCACATCATCGTTTTGCTTTTCAAATTGGTTTTCGGGACACGTTTCTGAGTATGGATAAAATCAGGAAATTTTTTTGCATCCTTAATAAAGAAAACCGGTGTATTGTTTCCAACCAGATCCCAGTTTCCGTCTTCGGTGTAGAATTTCAAAGCAAATCCTCTGGGATCTCTTTCCGTATCGGCACTTCCCATTTCTCCGCCTACTGTAGAAAATCTCGCAAACATCCTGCAGGAATTCCCGACTTTGGAAAACAGTTTTGCTCTTGTATATTGGCTGATATCGTGTGTTACCGTAAAAGTTCCGTACGCACCCGAACCTTTGGCGTGAACAATTCTTTCCGGGATTCTTTCTCTTACGAAATGAGCAAGGTTCTCCTGAAGTATAAAATCCTGTAACAAAACCGGACCTCTAGGTCCTACGGTTTGCGAATCCTGATGCTCATAATAAGGTGCGCCAACGGCGTTTGTGAGTTTTCTCTTATTTTCCATATTTCAGATTTATGATTTAATTCATTAATTGTGATGCTAAATTCGATAAAAAAACCTATTTATGAAACAAATTAATAAGTATATTTGTAATAGATAAAATTAATTAGAAATCGTGAATATCCAACAACTAGAATATCTGATTGCAGTAGATAAATATAAACATTTTGGTAAAGCTGCGCAAGCGTGTTTCATTACTCAGCCAACACTTAGTGCAATGATTCAGAAATTTGAAGATGAGCTTGATGTGAAGGTTTTTGACAGAACAACTCATCCAATCAGAACAACAGACGCCGGAGCGGAAATTATCAAAGAAGCTCAGAAAGTCATTGATTCTGTAATGGAACTCAAGAACAAGGCTAATTTTCTCAATAATATTCTTGCCGGTAAATTGAATCTAGGAATTATCCCAACCGTTTCAAGTTATGTTCTCCCGAATGAGATTTTTAGTTTCCTTCAAAAGAATCCCCAGATTGAACTGAATATCAAAGAAATGACAACTGAAAGTATCATCAAATCTTTGAAATCCGGAGAATTGGACGCGGGAATTATTTCTACACCATATTCTGCGGCTGATGAGTTTTACCAGGATTTTCTTTTCAACGAGGAACTGATGTTGTATTCTGCAAGCCAGGAAGCTGGTGCAAAAAAGGATTGTTTTGTGGTTCCTGATGACATCGATGTGGACAAAGTTTGGCTTTTGGAAGAAGGAAATTGTTTGAGAACACAATTTGAAAATATATGTCATTTGAAAGAAAATTCTCTGAAACCCAATAATTTAGAATTCTTGGCCTCTAATATTAATACATTGATTCAAATGGTCGATAAAGTAGGTGGTATCACAATTCTTCCGGAAATGGGCGTTGAGCAGTTGTCGACCGAACAGAAGCAAAAAGTTTCCAGATTTATAAAACCGTTTCCTTTCAGAGAAATCAGCATCATCTATTATAAACCGACTTATAAACAGAAAATTATTGATGAACTGATTTCAGAAATCAGAGAATCGATGTCACAAAGACTTAATTATTATAAGGATTCTGAAAACTATGTCAGCATAAAACCTGAATAAATTCATACTGGTTTAATAGGAATTCATTTTGAAGTTTAAGAATTACTTTGTAAATTTGCCCTCGATTTTTGAATAAACGGAGGAGAACTTTGACTGATTGCAACCTCAATAAAAAATGCTAAAACAGATTTTTCTCTTTTAGTTCCTTTTTACAATCAGTGGTTTATCCTTAAACAAATTAATATAAAAGGAATTTATTTATGTCTTATTTATTTACGTCCGAATCAGTTTCTGAAGGGCATCCTGATAAAGTTGCAGATCAGATTTCTGACGCGCTTATCGATCATTTCTTAGCTTATGACAAAAACTCAAAAGTAGCTTGCGAAACATTGGTTACGACTGGTCAGGTAGTTTTGGCTGGTGAAGTGAAGTCTGATGCTTACCTTGATGTACAGCATATCGCGAGAGATGTGATCAATAAAATTGGTTACACGAAAAGTGAATATATGTTCAATGGTGATTCTTGTGGTGTGATTTCCGCAATCCACGAACAATCTCCGGATATCAATCAGGGTGTTGACAGAACTTTGGACGAAACCGACTTCGAAGCGAGAGCTAATGCTCAAGGAGCTGGAGATCAGGGAATGATGTTCGGTTATGCTACCAACGAAACTGAAAATTATATGCCTTTGGCTTTGGATCTTGCGCATCAGATTCTAAAAGAATTAGCAGATCTAAGAAGAGAAGGAAACGCAATTCCTTACTTGCGTCCGGATGCAAAATCTCAGGTAACTATCGAGTATTCTGACGATCACAAGCCAATCAGAATCGACAGTATTGTGGTTTCTACACAGCACGACGATTTCGGAAGTGAAGAAGCGATGTTAGCTAAAATCAAAAAAGATATTATCGAAATTTTAATTCCTAAAGTTAAGGCTAAACAAAAGCCGGAAATCCAGGAATTGTTCAACGGCGATATCAAATATCATATCAACCCAACTGGAAAATTTGTAATCGGTGGTCCTCACGGCGATACAGGTTTGACGGGAAGAAAAATTATCGTTGATACTTACGGAGGAAAAGGTGCTCATGGAGGTGGTGCTTTCTCTGGAAAAGATCCAAGTAAAGTGGACAGAAGTGCAGCTTACGCAACAAGACACATTGCGAAAAATTTAGTAGCTGCGGGCGTTGCAGATGAGGTTTTGGTACAGGTTTCTTATGCGATTGGTGTTGCAGAGCCTTGTGGACTTTACATCAATACTTACGGCACTTCAAAACTGGATATCAATGATGGAGAATTGGCGAAAAGAGTTCAGCAATTGTTTGACCTTAGACCTTATGCCGTTGAGAAAAATCTTAAGCTGAGAAACCCTATCTATATAGAAACTGCAGCTTACGGACATATGGGAAAAGATTATTATGTAGCTGATAAAACTTTTAACAAAGGACAGAAAAACGAATTAACTCTAAAAGATCTTGAGTTTTTCACTTGGGAAAAACTGGATCGGGTAGAGGATATCAAAAAAGAATTCGGATTGTAAGGTTCGGAATTTTAGAAATCTGGAAACTGCTTTATCTTTGGGTAAAGCAGTTTTTTATTTTATCAAATCATTGCATCACTTTTGCTACTTTTGTGCAGGAATAAATAATTCTGTTAAAAAATTAATCAATGAAATCAATTATATATACAGTTGTCTTGCTTTTTACCTTTTGTGGACTTGCAAAATCTCAGCTTACCATTCATAAGCTGTTGACCGCAGGTTATGTTTATCAGAATCAAAGTTTTGGTGAAGTCGGCGGAAAACTACTTTTTCTGAGTAATGATGATGTCGTTTTCAGGACAGGAGTTTCTGCTTTGATGGGCTCATCGAAACAAAAATTTGCTATAATGCCTAAAGTAAGTGCTGACATTTTATTGAATTTCCAGAAAAACGTGGATTTTTATCACGCTCATTATTTTGTTTTAGGAGCAGAAGCAACTAATAAATATATTGCACCAAAAGCCGGCTTTAGTCTTTTCGGGATTTTAGATTTGACCGGAGGTTATGGATTTTCTTTAAATAAAGACGGAATTAATGGGAAAGAGCTGAAAGGACTTAATATCAATTTCACAATAAATATCCCATTGGTTTTACTTAATTGATTTAACTATTTGGTTTTTTTTGAATCAAATTAAAGAAAAATGAAAATTTAACAATCCTTTAACTTTTTGTTTAATCTTTTTTATTATTTTTACACCTCTTTAAAAACTTGCGTATAGAAAAAATTTACTCTTAAAAAATAATAACAGAATCGAACCTGTCAAATCAGTTACACCAGTATCTGAGTGTATGGTTGGGTTCACAAATTAAGAGTATAGTTATGAAAACGCAAACGGATAGCAAACTGATTTTCCAATATCAGAATGGCGATGAGAAGGCCCTTTCTACACTGATCAACCGACACAAAAAAGATCTCTTCACGTTCATCTACTACAAGTTGATGGATGAAGATTTGGCAAACGATATCTTTCAGGATACCTTTATTAAAATCATTGTGACCTTAAAAGAAGGTCGTTACAAAGAAGAAAACAAGTTCATCCTTTGGGCAAAGCGTATTGCTCATAATCTGATCATCGATCATTTCAGGCTGCAATCCAAAAATATCAAAATCTCGGAAACTTCTTTTGATAATGAAGAATTCTCCATATTTGATATCATTAAAGAGCCGGAAAACAATATTGAGGATAAACTAATAGCAGATCAAATAAATGAGGATTTGCTAAAAATGCTGGTAATGCTTCCGGATAATCAGCAAGAGGTAATCAAGCTGAGATTTTTTGATGGTTTGAGTTTCAAAGAGATTGCAGATCATACAGATACAAGTATCAATACAACGCTGGGCAGAGTGAGATATGCACTGATCAACCTTAGAAAAATTATGGAAGAAAATAAAATTATTTTGACAAAATAATAATAAACATTTTTTTTTGGCGTTATGTTGTAAAAGCCTGCCTATGAAAAAAAACGACACTTTAACAACAAAAGCTTTGACGCCTAAAAAAGAAATCATCGATTTTCTGTTGAATTATTCGAAAAATATTCAACCGATAAAAACTAAAAATAGAAAAATTGTTTTAGTTTCAAAGAACTGAGATTTTTAGATTTTAAATAATTGAATTTTATGACTGAGCTTTCCTACGTGGACAAAAAAAATTGACTAGATTTGTGCCTTATGAAAAACGTAAGGCACATTTTTTTTGACCTCGATAATACGTTGTGGGATCATCGCAAGAATGCTTATTTAACCATCAAAGAATTATTTAAAAATCAGGAAATATCTGAGAAGTATAAAATTGATTTTGAAGAATTTCACAGTACCTATCATATCATCAACGAAAAACTTTGGGAACAGATCCGTGACGGTGAAATTGATAAGGAATATCTGAGAAAACACCGTTTTTATGATACGTTCCTGAATTTTGGAGTGGATGATGCTAGTCTCGCCGATTACTTCGAACATCATTTCTTGGACGAAATCCTGAAATATAATGAGTTGGTTGACGGTGCACTGGATCTACTCAACTATTTGAAATCTAAGAACTATAAATTGCACATTATTTCCAACGGTTTTCAGGAAGTGACAGAAAGGAAATGTATCTTGTCTGGAATTTCTAATTTCTTCGAAACCATTACCAGTGCGGATTCGGTTAATATAAGAAAACCGAGACCCGAGATTTTTGAATATTCTCTTGATCTTGCAAAAGCTGAAAAAGACGAAAGTATTTTAATTGGAGACGACTGGATTGCTGATGTAAAAGGGGCGCAGAATTTTGGGATTGATATTATTTTCTTTGACGTTTTGGATGAAAATCCTCAGGAAGAAGGATTGAAATTCATCAAACATTTATCGGAAATCAAACAATATCTATAAAAAGAAAGCCTTTCAGATCTGAAAGGCTTTTTATATTTTAAGTTGAAATTATATTCCCAAACTTTCTCTTACTCTTTTTATTGTTTGATTTGCGATAACCCTGGTTTTTCCAGCACCTTCCTGTAGTTTTGCTTCCAACTCGTTCAGATTATTCATATAATAAGTGAAGGTTTCTCTTTCCTTCTCAAATCTGGTTAAAATCAAATCTAATAATTCTTTTTTGGCGTGACCGTAACCATAATTCCCGGCTAAGTATTTGGCTCTCAATTCTTCAGTTTGTTCCGGTGTCGCAATTAATGAATAGATAGCAAAAACTTTATCTGTATCAGGATCTTTTGGATCTTCGAGAGGTGTAGAATCGGTTTCGATGGACATTACTTGTTTCTTTAATTCTTTTTCGGGCAAGAAAATATTAATAATATTGCCTCTGGATTTTGACATTTTATGTCCATCGATTCCCGGAACATATTTCGTATTTTCTTCCAGTTCGGCTTTTGGTAAAACAAAAACTTCACCCATCTGATTATTGAATCTGGATGCTACATCGCGTGCGATTTCCAAGTGTTGCAGCTGGTCTTTTCCCACGGGAACAATCTCTGCGTCATATAACAAAATATCTGCTGCCATCAGGATCGGATAAGTAAACAATCCGGCATTGACATCCTGTAATCGGTCTGCTTTATCTTTGAAAGAATGTGCCAGAGTCAGTCTCTGGTAAGGGAAAAAGCACGACAAATGCCAGGATAATTCACAAGTTTCCGGAATGTCGCTTTGTCTGTAAAAAAATGTTTTTTCTGTATCCAGTCCGCAGGCAAGCCAAGCCGCAGCAATCTCGTAGGTGTTCTGCTTCAGTTTCTTTGCATCTTTGATTTGTGTTAAAGAATGCAGATTAGCAATGAACAAAAACGATTCGTTCTCTGCTTTTTTTGATAACTCGATTGCGGGAATAATAGCTCCCAAAAGGTTTCCGAGATGTGGCGTACCCGTGGCTTGTATACCTGTAAGTATTCTTGACATTATAATTTTTTCAGATTGTAAAAATAAGAAAGATAAAAAGTTTGGACAACTTAAAAAAAACGAAAGGATTTATTTGATTTCAATCTTCTCGCCGCCGAACTTGGGTTCAACATTAAACCAAATATCCAAATAAGCCTTTGCCTTTGCAAAATATTCGCGGAGATTGGTTTTCAGTCCAGCATATTTGTTCACGTCTTTTGCATTGTATCCAAAAGCTTCTATCCCAAATTTTTGAGCCAAAAAAGCCGCCCGTTCATTGTGAAATTTCTGTGAAATGAAAATAACTTTGTTTTGTCCAAAAATCTCTTTGGCTCTCACAACAGAATCCAAAGTTCTGAAACCTGCAAAATCCTCATAGATTTTGTCAGCTGGAATTCCATTGGCAATAAGGTCAAGTTTCATCTGCTCAGGTTCGTTATAACCTTTTACAGAATTGTCTCCGCTTACGATAATTGATTCTATTTTTCCAGATTTGTATAATTCTGTGGCAGCACCGATTCGGTATTTGAAATAAAGATTGGGATTTCCATTACTCAGGCTTTTATTAGTTCCTAAGACTACTGCAGTTTTCACCTTCGGAAGGTCAGAAACCGAATACGAAATAAAAGACTCGCTGTCTTTTTTGATGGAATAATTGGCAAAAACGATAAAAAGAAATCCTGCTACAATAAGCAACAGGAATATTTTGAGTAAGTTTTTAAGTAATTTCATTTGTGTTTAATTTAGAATTCTTTAAAAATCCAATCCATTGGGGAAAGCTTTCTTTCTGAAGATATACAAAAATAATGCACCCAGCGTAATAGAACTGTCCGCAACGTTAAAAATATACTTAAAGAATTCAATCCTGTTACCTCCAAAGATTGGAACCCAGTCCGGCCAGGTTGTATCAACCAGGGGAAAATGGAGCATATCTACCACACAGCCTTTCATCAGATCGGAATAACCGTGTCCGAATTGTGTCAGTTTAGAAATTCCGCCATAATCAATCCATCTTCCGGATTCTGCATCATAAAAAGTACCGCTGTCAAAAATGACACCGTAGAAAATACCGTCAAAAACGTTGCCGATTGCGCCTGCAAATATCATCGCCATTGGAATGATCAGATAATTAGATGCACCTTCTCTCAACCACTTTTTGAACAGAAAAACCATTCCGATTGCCAGGACGATTCTCAAAAGAATTAATGTGTATTTACCCCATAATCCGCCAAAGTGCAGACCATATGCCATCCCGGGATTTTCTACGAAAGTCAGTTTGAACCAGCTCAGTCCGAAAACGTTGATGCTTTCTCCAAGATAAAAATGAGTTTTAACATAGATTTTAGAAAACTGGTCTATTAATAGAATAAGAAAAGTGATGAGTACTATTTTTTTCATTACAATCCTTTGGGTTTTTGATTTTTATTAATTTTTTTCTCCTTTCTGTCGTTGATTTTTTGAACCGTTTTCTTATTATGAAATTGATTTCTGGTATGAAATTTTTCAAACTCAATGCCCATGTCCTTCAATACGCTTTTCAGTGCTGTCAGTTCCATAGAGTTTTTTGGATGTACAATAATAGATTCCATTGATTAAATTTTTGAGATCTGTTTCCTTCAAAAAGAGTTTTGCAAATGTAATTCAAATAACTTATTTCTTGGACAATTCGTCCAGTCTTTTGCGTTCTTTTTGCGTCAGATCATTTAGACCGTTTTTTCCAATTTTGCTTAGAAGACGATCAATCTCGTCTTGTCTTTGTTTTCGCTGGGCATTATACTCATCATCAATGGAATAATATTTTTGTCCGGGCTTGAAGATGTTTTTTACCGATTGATTTCTGCTTACAGCAAAACCAACTGCTGCAATCAGAAGTAGAATAATTAGAATTGTCATTTTTGTTATAAGAAAAAAGTCCCAATTTCCAATCTTTAGAATCAGAAATTCGGACTTTGAGTTTTGATAAACAGTGATTTATCTTTGCATATTCTTAGCCTCAATGCTAAGTGTGGCGTGCGGAACAGCCTGGAGCCTTTCTTTTGGAATTAGTTTTCCAGTCACTCTGCAGATACCGTAAGTTTTGTTCTCGATTCTGATGAGCGCGTGTTTCAAATCACGCACAAACTTTTCCTGTCTCGAAGCTAAAATAGCATTCTGTTCTTTACTCAGTGTTTCAGCGCCTTCTTCAAAAGCTTTGAAAGTTGGCGACGTATCATCCGTTCCGTTATTTTGATTATTAATAAAACTCTCTTTTATAAGACCAAGGTCGTTTTCAGCTTTTGCGATTTTGTCTTGAATCAGTTTCTTGAATTCCTGAAGTTCAGCATCGCTATATCGTAATTTTTCGTCAGCCATTTCCAGCGGTTATTTATTGTTTAACTTTTATTCTATTTATTATCATGCATTTTTTCAATCAGCAAGAATAAAGATAAAATTTGAAAATAATCCAGTTAAAAATTCAATTAACAAATCCTTAATAATAAAGCAATATGGATTGTATTTTCTCAATTTTTACTTTGAATTTTTCTTCATCTATCTCTATTTCTTCATAATTTGAAAGTGAATTTACAAAATCTATTTTATCCGACAATACTTCCGTAGAAATATATGCATCATTGTTGATAAATTCCTGTCGGAAAGGGCAGGATTCTTCCAATTGGATTGATATTCTGTCCGTTAATTCAAAATCTTTGTCTTTTCTCAAGTTTTGAACTCTGTTGATGAATTCTCTTGCGATTCCTTCCGATTTCAGTTCGTCCGTAAGTATCAAATCTAATGCCACTGTGATTTTTCCTTCGCTTGCAACGGTCCAGCCTGGGATGTCTTTTGTGGAAATTTCAACATCTTCTATCGTAATTTCGTATCCTTCAACCTCTGTTTTTCCTGATTTTTCAAATTCAGCAATCTGTTCAGAACTGAAGTTTGAAATCTCTCCAGCAACCGTTTTCATATCTTTTCCAAGACGTGAACCCAATGTTTTGAAATTAGGTTTTATTTGTTTTACGATGAGATGCGATGCTTCTTCTGCGTTGATGAGTTGTAATTCTTTAACGTTCACTTCTTGTTTAATTAATTCTGAAACTGCCAGAATCTGCTCTTCTGTCTTTTTGTCCAAAACAGGAATCATCACTTTCTGAAGCGGTTGGCGAACTTTGATATTTTCTTTTTTTCTCAATGAAAAAACCATCGATGTTATCTGCTGAGCCAGATGGGTTTTCTCAACCAAATCCTGGTCAATCAAACTTTCATCTGCAACAGGGAAATCCGTCAGGTGAACAGAGTTTACCAAATCTCTTCCGGTTACTTTGTTCAAATCCTGGAACAATTGATCCATAAAGAATGGTGCAATTGGTGCAGACAATTTAGCAACAGTTTCAAGACAAGTGTATAAAGTCTGATAAGCGGAAATTTTGTCATCGGAATAATCGCCTTTCCAAAAACGTCTTCTGCATAGTCTCACGTACCAATTGGACAGGTTATCATTAACAAACGTATTGATTGCTCTCGATGCTTTTGTAGGTTCGTAATCTTCGTAGAAAGATTTTACTTCTTTGATTAATAAGTTTAATTCGGATAAAATCCAACGATCAATTTCCGGGCGGTTTTCTACATTGCTTTCAAGATATTTGAAACCATCAACATTAGCATACAAAGCAAAGAAAGAATAAGTGTTGTAAAGTGTTCCGAAGAATTTTCTCCTCACTTCATCAATTCCTTCAATATCGAATTTTAAGTTTTCCCAAGGATTCGCGTTCGAAATCATATACCAACGCGTTGCATCTGGTCCGTAAACCGCCAGCGTTTCGAACGGATCAACAGCGTTCCCCAAACGTTTAGACATTTTTTGTCCGTTTTTGTCTAAGACCAAACCATTTGACACTACATTTTTATAAGCGACTGAGTCGAAAACCGTAGTTGCGATGGCGTGCAAAGTATAGAACCAGCCACGAGTCTGGTCAACGCCTTCCGCGATAAAATCTGCCGGGAACGCTTTGTTGTTATCAACTTGCTCTTTGTTTTCAAAAGGATAGTGCAATTGCGCATAAGGCATCGAACCGGAATCGAACCATACATCAATCAAATCGCTTTCGCGCTTCATAGGTTTTCCGGAAGCTGAAACCAGCGTAATTTGGTCTACGATATTTTTATGAAGGTCAACCTTAGCATAATTTTCCTCCGACATATCACCAATCACAAAACCTTTGAAAGGATTTTCTTTTTGGAAACCAGCTTGGATTGATTTTTCGATTTCGTTGTATAATTCCTCAACAGAACCGATTAAAACTTCTTCTTTTTTGTCATCTGTTCTCCAAATCGGTAACGGAATTCCCCAATATCTTGAGCGGGAAAGGTTCCAGTCGTTGGCATTTTTCAACCAATTTCCGAAACGGCCTTCACCTGTAGATTTTGGCTTCCAGTTGATGGTTTCATTCAAATCGAACATTCTATCTTTCACATCTGTTACTTTGATGAACCAGGAATCCAACGGATAGTACAACAATGGCTCATCGGTTCTCCAACTGTGCGGATAACTGTGGACATATTTTTCAACCTTGAAAGCTTTGTTTTCTTTTCTTAATTTAAGTGCAATTCTCTCATCTACGGACAAATAGACTTTTAAATCCGAGATGATCGATTTTAATTTCTCTTTCTGAATGTTAAATTCTGCAGTTTTTTCGTCATCATTAAGATATTCAGACTTCACATATTCATTTGCAAAACCGTAGATCTCATCATTAACAACCGATAAGAATCGACCTTGCAAATCTACCAAAGGAACCGGATTTCCATTCTCATCCAAAACCAACATTGGCGGAACTTCTGGCGAAGCTTCTTTTGCAACTTTTGCATCATCTGCACCAAAAGTTGGAGCTGTGTGAACGATTCCCGTTCCGTCTTCCGTTGTTACGAAATCTCCTGAAATTACTCTAAATGCATTTTCTGGATTTTGGTAAGGTAAAGCGTAATCTAAAAGTTGCTCATATTTGATTCCAACCAGATCAGCACCTTTGAATTCGGCTAAAATCTGATAAGGAATTGTTTTGCTTTCTGAAGTATAGTTCGCGAAATCTTCATCGGTTCCTTCAATATATTTCTTTCCAAATTGTTTCCCAACCAAAGGTTTAGCCAAAACAATATTGATCGGCTCAAATGTATATTGATTAAAAGTCTTAACCAAAACATAATCGATTTTTGGACCAACAGTCAAAGCAGTGTTTGATGGCAAAGTCCAAGGCGTCGTTGTCCAAGCCAAGAAATGAACATCGCCAAAACCTTGTAAAAATGAAGGCAAAGTTTCCGGCAAAGTTTTGAACTGGGCTACAACAGTCGTGTCCGTCACATCACGGTAAGCGCCAGGCTGATTCACTTCGTGAGAAGATAATCCAGTTCCAGCTTTCGGAGAATAAGGCTGAATTGTGTAACCTTTGTAGATGAGACCTTTGTCATACATCTGCTTCAAAAGCCACCAAACGGTTTCCATATATTTTGGTTGGTAAGTTACATATGGATTTTCCATATCGACCCAGTAACCAATTTTTTCGGTCATATCGTTCCAAACGTCGGTGTAACGCATCACGGCATTTTTACAAGCCTCGTTATATTCCTCGATTGTTATTTTTTTACCGATGTCTTCTTTAGTAATTCCCAATTCTTTTTCCACACCCAATTCTACAGGAAGTCCGTGCGTGTCCCAACCGGCTTTACGGAAAACCCGTTTCCCGTTTTGCGTCTGGTAACGGCAAAAAATATCCTTAATCGCTCTTGCCATAACGTGGTGAATTCCAGGCATTCCGTTGGCGGAAGGCGGTCCTTCGTAAAAAACAAACTCCGGTTGTCCTTCACGAAGTTCTACGGATTTTTTGAAAGTGTCGTTATTTTTCCAAAATTCTGCAATGTTTTTAGCAGTTTCGGTAAGGCTAAGATTTTTATATTCGGTAAACTTGCTCATTTTTAATGTGTCAAATCTGTTTCTTGTAGATTAAGTTTGCGAATTTAGTGATTTTTGTCGATTTTTAGCACATCTTTTGGCTGGTTTTTGAATGTTAAAAACTTCAAATTCAGAATCATAAAATTGTATTATGTTTTATAAATTTGTGACTTATATAAAACCACAAAAGGCACAAAAGAAATAATTGTTTAAAGGAATCAAGGAGTGAAAAAGTTAGTCCTATCCTTTCTCTTTTTGCATTTTTGGAATGTTAAGAAAAAAAACTTATGTGGCTTTTGTGGTTAATGAAAATTTAAAAAATTATAATCCTTGGAACTATACCCAATTATTGAAAAATCAGATTCAGATTCAATCAAAAGCTTTCAGGAAGGCAAATTGAGAGAGCTGTTGATTTATCTGGAAAATCATTCGCCTTATTATCAGAAGCTTTTTAAAGAAAATAATATCGATATAAGTCATATTAATTTTTTAGAAGACCTACAGAAAATCCCTACGACTTCTAAAAATGATATTCAACAGAATAATGATGATTTTTTCTGTGTTCCGCAAAACGAGATTGTTGATTATAGTACGACCTCGGGAACTTTGGGTGATCCTGTAACTTTCGGACTTTCGGATAAAGATTTGGAGAGATTAGCTTATAACGAAGCCATTTCTTTTGCCTGTGCAGGTGTTAAGAAAGGTGATGTTGTGCAAATGATTACGACCATTGATAAAAGATTTATGGCCGGTTTGGCTTATTTTCTAGGACTCAGAAAAATGGGCGCAAGTGTCGTGAGAATGGGACCCGGAATTCCGGAATTGCAATGGGATTCGATTTTCAGATACAAGCCAAAATATTTGATAACCGTTCCATCTTTTCTTTTGAAAATGATAGATTACGCTGAGAAACATCATATTGATTATAAAAACTCCAGCGTTTACGGCGCAATTTGTATTGGAGAAGGACTCAAAAATCAGGATTTTAGCGATAATATTCTTTCGAAGAAAATTAAAGAAAGATGGAATATTCAGTTGTTTTCTACTTATGCTTCAACAGAAATGAGCACGGCTTTTACGGAATGTGAGTTTCAAGTTGGTGGACATCATCATCCGGAATTAATTATCACTGAGATTCTTGATGAAAACGAAAATCCTGTAAAAGAAGGAGAAAGTGGAGAACTGACAATTACAACTTTGGGTGTTGAAGCACTTCCGTTGTTGAGATTCAAAACCGGAGATCTTGTGAAGGCGCATTACGAACCGTGTAAATGTGGTAGAAATACAATGCGCTTAAGTCCTGTTATCGGAAGAAAACAACAAATGATTAAGTACAAAGGAACGACACTTTATCCACCGGCGATGAATGATATTCTGAATGATTTTAATAATATTTTATGTTATCAGATCGTTATTCAGTCGGATGAAATCGGCTTGGATGAGATCATTATCAAATTAAGTACAGACAATGAGGATGAGAATTTTGTAAATGAAGTCAGAGATCATTTCCGGGCGAAATTGAGAGTGAGCCCGAAGATTGAAGTTGTGGATTTTGATGTATTGTCGAAAAATGTCTTTAATCCAAACAGCAGGAAACCAATTAATTTTATAGATTTACGAGCTTAAAATTATATTCAATAAAAAACTATGAAAAAACTCTTATTACTAGGATTAGTATCTGTGTCGACTTTTGTAATGTCACAGAAAATGAAAGTCGTATCTGGAAATTTTGATTTTCTTAAAGGAGAAAAAGAGCTAAATCTACAAATGGATTACAACCAAATGAAATTCTATAAGGAAAACATGGATGAATCGGATTATATTGCTAAACAGGAGAAAGATATCCAAAAAGCGAATAAAAATCCTGAAGAATTTACAAAATGGAAAAAAGATTGGGAATATTCCAAAAATACCCAGTTTGTTGATAAATTTTTGGCTTCTATGAATAAAAATACAGACATCAAAACATCTGTAAATAATAAAAAAGCTAAATATACTCTTGTTGCTCAAACGGTTTGGATATATCCAGGTTGGTTTGCCGGTGTGATGAATCAGCCTTCTAAAGTAAGTATGATTTTAAAATTTGTGGAAACATCGAACCCTTCAAATGTTCTTTTAGAGATTGATAGTAAAAATGCGCCAGGAGACAATTTTGTTGGCCTTCCAAATAATAATGACAGAATATCTGAAAGTTATGCCAAAACGGCTAAAACCTTAGCTAATATGATTGATAAAAAAGTAAAATAATTAAATTATACTTTATGAAAAGACCGCCAATCGCGGTCTTTTTTATTGCTGTTCGAGCTTTTCTACTTTGATATAATTCGCAAGATTAATAACTGCTGAGTCGTGTAATCTTACAAACGGATTCTTTTTGTTCCAAACATAACCTGCCAGAACTGCACAAATTTTTCTTTTAACATCAGGATTTTCGGGTTGATGGAAAAATAATTCCTGAAGATTTCCCGTGTACCATTCCTTCACGTAGGTTGTGAAAACGTTCACGCCGTATAGAATATAATCCGAATATTCTTTTTGCCAGTCAATCGTTTCACCGTTCAGTTGTCTTAAAGCTAATTTTGCAGCCAGCATTCCGGATTCTGTAGCGAAAGCCATTCCGGATGAGAAAACCGGATCCAGGAATTCTGACGCATTTCCAGTTAAAGCAAATCCGTCTCCAAACAAACTTTTTACAGAGCAGGAATAATCTTTCAAATGTCTCGGCTCAAAAATAAATTCAACATCACCAAAGCGCTTCACATAATAGTCAGAAAGGGAAATTGCTTTTCTTAATGCAGCTGCTGTGTCTCCGTTTTCGATTAAATTTTCAATGTATTCAGTTGGTCCAACAATTCCCAAACTTGTGTTGCCGTTTGAGAAAGGGATTACCCAAAGCCAGACTTCAGTTTCAATAATGTCAAAAGAAATCAAAGTGCCTTCAACACCTTCTTCTCTATTAATATCGTCAACGTGAGAAAATATCGCTGAGTGTGGAGACAGTTTCGAAGGTTTTTCTAAATCTAAAAGTCTCGGTAAAACCCGTCCATAACCACTGGAATCAATAACAAATTTAGCGTGAATTTCCTTGGTTTCGCCGTCTTTATTCTTGACTGTTGTAATAGAATCAGTTCCGTTAAATTCTATTCCAACAACTTCGGTTTCGAATTCAAGATCGATTCCTTTTTTAATAACTTCCTGAGCTAAGGTATTGTCAAAATCGGCTCTCGGAACCTGCCAGGTCCAGTCCCAACCTTCTCCGAACTTGTTGCTGAAATCGAAAATACAAACTTCATCACCTCGCATAAAACGAGCGCCCAATTTCTTCTCAAATCCCATTTTGTCCAAGGCAGGAAACAGTCTAGCTTCTTCAAAATGATCCATCACGCGGGGAATCAAACTCTCGCCAACAACCAGTCTTGGGAATTTTGTTTTTTCAACAACTTTAACGTTGATGTTGTTATTTTTCAGATATGCAGAGGAAACACAACCCGAAGGTCCTGCGCCAATTACGAGAACATCAACAAATTCTTTACTCATTTGTTTAATAAAACTTTTATCTTTGCGCAAAATTAATGACAAATATTTAATTATATTCCAAATTTGTCTTTTATTCCTATAATTAATGAAAATTAGCAACCATTTAAGCATTCGGGATTTCCAAAGGGTGATTATTGAAAATGAAAATGTTGAGTTGGATGATTCACTTTTGCAAAGAGTTAATGCCAGTTTCCAATTTCTAAAAGAGTTTTCAAAGAACAAAGTCATTTATGGTGTCAATACTGGTTTTGGACCAATGGCACAGTTCAAAATCAACGATAGTGATACGCATCAGCTTCAGTACAATTTGATAAGAAGCCATTCTTCAGGTATCGGAAATGCTTTGCCAGCGGATGAAGTTAAGGCTTGTATGTTGGCAAGACTGAATGTTTTGTCATTAGGACATTCCGGCGTTCACGATTCCGTTGTGAATTTGCTTAAAGAATTGATCAATAGAGATATTACACCCTTGATTTTCGAGCACGGCGGTGTTGGTGCAAGTGGTGATTTGGTTCAGTTGGCACACTTGGCTTTAGTTCTTATTGGTGAAGGTGAGGTTTTTTATAACGACGAAAGAAGATCAACAAAAGATGTTTTTACTGAGCTAGGACTAGAACCGATAAAAGTCGAGATCCGTGAGGGTTTGGCTTTGATGAACGGAACTTCTGTGATGTCAGGAATCGGGATCGTAAATGCATATAAAGTCAATCAACTAACTGACATTTCTATTAAATTATCTTGTGCAATCAATGAACTGGTTCAGGCTTATGATGACCATTTTTCAGAATCTTTGAATGCGACTAAAAAACATCTCGGACAACAAAAGGTTGCAGAGAAAATGAGAGCTTATTTGTCTGATAGTCAATTGATAAGAAAAAGAGAAGACCACTTATATACAAGCTTTGAGGAGCAAGATAAAGTTTTCAAAGAAAAAGTTCAGGAATATTATTCATTAAGATGTGTTCCTCAGATCTTGGGGCCAGTTCTAGATACATTGGAATACACAGAAAATGTACTTGAAAACGAGATCAATTCTGCTAATGATAATCCTATTATCAATGTTGAAGATCAACACGTTTATCACGGCGGTAATTTCCACGGGGATTATATTTCGTTGGAAATGGACAAGCTGAAAATCGTTGTTACAAAGTTGACAATGTTAGCAGAAAGACAATTGAACTATCTTTTGAATTCTAAAATCAATGAAATCTTTCCTCCGTTTGTAAATTTGGGGAAATTAGGTTTCAACTTCGGGATGCAGGGTGTTCAGTTCACGGCAACTTCTACAACGGCGGAAAGCCAGATGTTGTCGAATCCAATGTACGTTCATAGTATTCCTAACAATAATGATAATCAGGATATTGTAAGTATGGGAACCAATGCGGCAGTGATCTGTAGAAAAGTGATAGAAAATGCTTTCGAAGTATTATCAATTGAGTTAATTACCATTGTTCAAGCTATTGAATATCTTGGTTTTCAAGACAGGATTTCATCTTCAACAAAAGAATTGTATGATGAGATTAGAAAAATAATTCCGGCTTTTTCTGATGATATGGTAATGTATCCATACTTGCAAAAAGTAAAAGAATATCTGATGAAAACCGAAGCGTTACATCAATAATCAAATAATAAAAGAAGATTATGAAATGTGCAATTGTAACTGGAGGTTCCAGAGGAATTGGTAGAGCAATCTGTTTGAAACTGGCAGAAGAAAAGAATTATCATATTTTGATCAATTACACTTCCAATCAGGCTGCTGCAGAGGAAACTCTACAAAGGGTTAAAGAATTGGGTTCTACTGGAGAAATTCTTAAATTTGATGTAGGAAATGCAGAAGAAGTACAATCGGTTCTTGGAAATTGGCAGGAAAAAAATCCGGATTCTGTAGTTGAAGTTATTGTCAATAATGCAGGAATCACAAGAGACGGGTTGTTTATGTGGATGAAACACGAGGACTGGAACAATGTTGTCAACACCAGTTTAAATGGGTTTTTCAATGTGACTAATTTCTTTATTCAGAAATTGTTGCGTAACAAATATGGCAGAATCATCAATATGGTTTCTGTTTCCGGAGTGAAGGGAACAGCAGGGCAAACCAATTATTCTGCAGCAAAAGCAGCGGTAATTGGTGCGACGAAAGCTTTGGCTCAAGAGATTGCTAAGAGAAATATTACAGTTAATGCCGTGGCGCCAGGCTTTATCAAAACCGATATGACTCAGGATTTTAATGAGAATGAATTGAAAGCAATGATTCCAGCTAACCGGTTTGGAGAAGCAGAAGAGGTGGCTGATTTGGTAGCATTCTTAGCATCAAAAAAATCGTCTTACATCACTGGGGAAGTCATTAACATCAACGGAGGTATCTACTCATAAAATAATGTAATCCGATTACGTTATTAAAAATAAAAGAATGGAAAATAGAGTTGTGATTACCGGAATGGGAATTTATTCCTGTATTGGGATTTCTTTGGAAGAGGTAAAGAAGTCACTCTATGAGGGTAAATCCGGAATTGTTCTGGATCAGGATAGAAAAGAGTTTGGATATAGATCAGGTTTGACAGGAAGTGTTCCGAAGCCGGATCTCAAAAGTCTTCTCAACAGGAGACAGCGTATCAGCATGGGCGAGGAAAGCGAATATGCTTATCTGGCAACCATCGATGCGTTGAAACAAGCTGGGATTGAGCAGGATTTTCTGGATGCTAATGAAGTAGGCATTCTTTATGGTAATGATAGCGTTTCTCAGGCAGTTGTCGAGGCGACTGATATTGTAAGAGAGAAAAAAGATACAACATTAATGGGTTCTGGTGCGATTTTCAAATCTATGAATTCCACCGTTACAATGAACCTCTCCACGATTTTTAAATTAAGAGGAATCAACCTGACCATCAGTGCAGCTTGTGCCAGTGGCTCGCATTCTTTAGGATTGGCTTATCTATTGATTAAGAACGGAATGCAAGATGTTGTGGTTTGTGGAGGAGCTCAGGAAACCAACAAATATTCAATGGCGAGTTTTGACGGATTAGGCGTTTTTTCGGTAAGAGAAGATGAACCTGCAAAAGCCTCAAGACCATTTGATTCCGGAAGAGATGGATTGATTCCGAGTGGCGGTGCAGCAACTTTGATTGTAGAAAGTCTGGAATCTGCGCAAAGACGAGGCGCAAACATCATTGCAGAAATTGTCGGTTACGGTTTCTCATCCAACGGCGGACATATCTCTACACCTAATGTGGACGGGCCAGCTTTGGCAATGGAAAGGTCTCTGAATCAAGCTGGATTAACAGCAAAAGATATCGATTATATCAACGCTCACGCAACATCTACACCCTTAGGCGATGCGAACGAGGCCAAAGCGATTTATGAAATTTTCGGTAATGAAATTCCTGTAAGTTCTACCAAATCTATGACAGGTCACGAATGTTGGATGGCTGGTGCAAGTGAGATTATTTATTCAATTCTAATGATGCAGAATGATTTTATCGCTCCGAATATCAATCTCGAAAATCCGGACGATGACGCAAAAAAGATAAATTTGATCTCAGAAACAAAAAATCAAAAAATTGACGTATTTTTGTCGAATTCTTTTGGTTTTGGAGGAACCAATTCGTCACTAATTGTTAAAAAATTTGTTTAAAAACACTATGGAAAGAGAAAAAATTGTTACGGTTGTTAATGATTTTCTTGTCAATGAGTTTGAGGTCGATCGCGATGATATCGTTAACGATGCCAATTTTAAGGAAACACTGGGCTTAGACAGTCTGGATTATATCGATATGGTTGTTGTAATTGAGTCTAATTTTGGTGTGAAATTAGGCGAAGCCGACTTCAAAAAAGTTGTTACTTTCGATGATTTTTATGATACAATAGAAACCAAAATTTCTGAAAAAGTAGCATAATTAATAAATTCAACGATATACCAATATTTAGGATAAATTGGTAAACATCATTATATGAACAAGTGGAAAGGTAAATCCAAAGGAACGATACTCGGTTACAGGATTTTCGTTTGGAGCATCAAGAATCTTGGCGTCCGTAGTTCATATTTTGTGTTGTATTTTGTAGCCACTTATTACTTCTTGTTTCTTAAGAAGAGCAACCAATACATTTCTTATTATTTCACAAAAAGATTAGGTTATAGTTTTTGGAAATCGAAGTTGTCGGTTTTCAAAAGCTACTTTGTTTTTGGAAAAGTTTTGATTGACAAAACGGCCATTTCAGTAGGTTTACGAAACCGATTTACTTATGAATTTGACGGAATAGAAAATCTCAAAAACCTTCTTAACGAAAAAAAGGGAGGCGTTTTGATTAGTGCACATATCGGTAATTTTGAGATTGCAGAACACTTTTTTGCAGATATCGATTTTGATGCGCAGATTAATTTAGTTACTACAGATCAGGAAGTTACCATCATAAAAGAATACTTGGATAGCGTTGCAATTAAAAAAAGCAATATCAAATTCATCAATGTCAAAGACGATATGTCGCACATTTTCGACATCAATCAGGCTTTGTCAAACAACGAATTGATTTGTTTCACGGGCGATCGCTATTTCGAAGGTTCCAAATTTCTTGAAGCAGAATTGCTAGGTAAAACCGCCAAATTTCCCACCGGACCATTTCTCATTGCATCCAGACTGGGTGTTCCCGTTGTTTATGTTTATGTGATGAAGGAAAAAAATCTTCATTATCACTTGTACGCAAGAGTGGCTCAGAACATCAAAAACCGCGATTCTCAGGGCTTGCTCAATTCATATGTTCAAAATCTGGAAACGATGCTCAAAAAATATCCGCTCCAGTGGTTCAATTACTTTGACTTTTGGGACGATATTGATTAATTTTCAATATTTTTATGGCAGCTTAATCCGCCTTCCGCTCCCAATCTTTTTATTTTTTAGCAAAAAAACAAAAAGGATTTCCGCTCAAGTCGGGCTGCGCGCGATTCAACGCTAAAAATTAATAACCAGAAAAAGCTAAATTGGAAAAAGAATACGACATATTGGTTATCGGAAGCGGTTTAGGAGGTCTTGTTTCGGCGCTTATTTTGGCGAAAGAAGGTCTGAAAGTGTGCGTGTTGGAAAAGAATAATCAATACGGAGGTAACTTGCAGACTTTTTCCAGAGACAAACTCATTTTTGATACAGGTGTTCATTATTTAGGCGGATTGTCACAAGGTCAAAACCTTAATCAATATTTCACTTATCTTGGAATAATGGAAGGGCTGAGTCTGAAAAAATTAGACGAAAATGGCTTTGATAAAATCACTTTTGATAATGACGATTTAGAGTATCCACACTCTCAAGATTATGACAATTTCGTGGAGCAACTTTCCAAATTTTTCCCTGAAGAAAAAGAAAATATCATCAAGTATTGTGATGGAATTCAGGAAGTTTGCGCTCAATTTCCACGTTACAGCCTTTACAGAAAAGAAAAGTATAGTGACGAAATTCTTTACACTAATGCTAAAGATTTTATAGATTCTGTCACTTCAAACGAAAAGTTGAGAGCTGTTTTGGCAGGTTCTAATTTTCTATATGCAGGAGTTGGAGAGAAAACGCCTTTGTATGTTCACGCACTCACGGTCAATTCTTATATCGAAAGTGCTTTCAAATGCATCAATGGCGGAAGTCAGATCACAAAATTATTAATCAGAGAACTCAGAAAACACGGTGCTGAAGTTTATAGACATTCTGAAGTTTGCCAATTTATTTATAACGAAGAAAATCATCTGAAAGCTGTTGAAACCAAATGTAGGAAACGATTCTTCGCAAAACAGTTTATTTCTAATATCGACATACGAAGAACTGTCGAGCTTATTGGAGAAGATAAGCTGAAAAAATCTTACCTCAATCGTGTCAATGATTTGGAACCGGTTGTGTCTTGTTTTTCGGTTTATATTAAATTGAAAGATAATTCATTACCTTATTTCAATTGCAACTTTTATAATTATTCTTCCATAGAAAAAGTCTGGAATGCCAGTTCTCCATCAACTAAAAATTGGCCGGAATGGTATATGCTTTCCGCCACACAATCCAAGCATAATCCAGATTTTGCCGAAAGTCTTACTGCTCTTGCTTATATGAATTTTGATGAGGTTAAAGAATGGGAAAAAACACAAAATACCTTTGCTGAAAGCGAAGATAGAGGTAAAGCATACGAAGAATTTAAAAGTGAAAAAGCTAAAATTCTGATTCAGAAAATGGCAGAAAAGCATCCTTATATTTTAGATTCGGTAGAAGAGATTTATACTTCAAGTCCATTATCATATCGTGATTATATCGGCTGTTACGAAGGCGGAATCTACGGTTATGTAAAAGATTCTCACAATCCGTTGAAAACCGTTTTCTCTGCCAAAACAAAAATTCCGAATCTTCTATTGACAGGTCAAACCGTTAATATGCACGGCATTTTGGGCGTAACCATTGGCGCATTTGTAACTTGTTCGGAGATTATTGGGAAAGAAGTTTTAGACGAACGTTTGATGCAAGCTCTAAATAAGAATTGATGAAAAAAGCATTACTATATTTTTTATTAATTCTGAATCTCACTTCCTGTGGAACTTCCAAGTCTGTTCGTTACATTCCGGATGTAAAACAATATTCTCTTGAAATTCCGAAGGTTAACAAAATCAACGATTCAACTTTTAGCTTCAGTCAAAATTATTTAACAAAAAATAAACAACAGCTTTGGGAGCTTTACATCAAAGGAAATCCTTTGCAGTTAGGTTACAATAATGGTGCATTGACACAAGATCTGATGCAGAAACAGGAAGAGATTTTCTTTTCCAAGGTTGAAGGTTTTGTGCCGTCAAAATTCAAACAAAAATTATTACGGGGTTTTTTAAAATGGTATAACCGGAAAATGTACCTGAATGTCCGTGATGATTATCAGGCTGAATTGTACGGATTATCTCAATATTCATCGGATAAATATGATTTTATTGCGCCCAAATTCTTGAGAAGTATGTATCTGCACGGCGCGCACGATATCGGCCACGCGATGCAGGATTTGATGATGGTTGGATGCTCTTCTCTTGCCGTTTGGAATGAAAACTCAGAAGATGGCGATCTGTTGATTGGACGGAACTTCGATTTCTATGTGGGCGATGAATTTGCTAAAAATAAACTCATCGAATTTGTAGAACCAGAAAACGGAATTCCTTATATGTCAGTTAGCTGGCCCGGAATGATTGGTGTAGTCTCCGGAATGAATAAAGAAGGAATTACAGTGACAATCAATGCAGGAAAATCAAAAATTCCGTTGACGGCAAAAACACCGATTTCTCTGGTGACTAGAGAAATTCTTCAATATGCTAGAAATATTGATGAAGCTATTGCGATTGCAAATAAGCGGAGAGTTTTTGTTTCCGAATCGATTTTAGTTGGAAGTGCGAATGATAAAAATGCTGTGATTATTGAAGTTTCTCCGGATAATTTTGGTGTTTATAAAGTTGAAAACTCAAGTAAAATTTTCTGTACGAATCATTTTCAATCTGAAGCTTATAAAGAAGATAAAAGAAATCAAAAACATATTGTAGAAAGCCATTCGGAATACCGCTATGAAAAATTACAGGAACTTCTGCAGGAAAATCAAAAGCTTAATCCTAAAAAAATGGCTGCGATTTTAAGAGATAAATCGGGTCTTAAAGGAGAGAAAATTGGTTATGGAAATGAGAAAGCGCTTAATCAGCTTTTAGCACATCACGCTGTAATTTTTTCACCTCAGAAAAAACTGGTTTGGGTTTCCTCAAATCCTTATCAGTTGGGAGAATTTGTCTGTTATGATTTGAATGAAATCTTTACTGATAAACGTTTGCAAAATGGAAAATTTGCCAAGTCAGAACTGAATATCGCAAAAGATCCTTTTGTCGATTCTCAGGAATTTGAAAATTATGAGATTTATAAATTAATGCAATCAGAGATTATTTCAGCAATTGAAAAAGATGATGTTTTGTTGAGTGAAGATTTTACAAAAGAATACCAATCTTTGAATCCTGATTTTTGGTTGGGATATTATTTAGCCGGAAAATATTATTTCAAACAAAAAGAATATTCTAAAGCTAAAGTTGAATTTGAAATGGCATTGACAAAGGAAATCACAACAGTTCCAGATAAAGAAAATGTAGAAAAATACTTGAAGAAAACTTTGAAGAAATTGAAGTAAAATGACAAACTTCGTGGTTGTAAACGTACTTTGTTTTATGTTGAATCTTGCAACCCGACTTGAACGGAAATCCTTTTTTGCTTTGGCTAAAGTTCTATTCAAATTGAAAAATTCTGCAAAAAAGATTGGGAGTGGAAGG
Source organism: Epilithonimonas arachidiradicis (assembly GCF_003610695.1). Lineage (GTDB taxonomy): Bacteria > Bacteroidota > Bacteroidia > Flavobacteriales > Weeksellaceae > Epilithonimonas > Epilithonimonas arachidiradicis. The sequence continues at coordinate 664,507 of NZ_RAQH01000001.1, forward strand.
CGGATAAGTTGCCTAAAATATTCTATCCCTGTTTAGGATTCACTTTATTCAGGAAAAAATAAAATCCCAATCCGAAAATTGTGGCAACAGTAGTCGCAAGAATAAAACTCCCAATTACATATTGCAGCAGATTGTTTTTTACCAATTCGAAATCTAAATCGTGATTCAGAAAATCGCTTTCTCCACTCACAAACGGCGCTCCGATAAACAAAGAAGCTGCAATAATAAACGGAATAAAAGGTGGCAAACTGATATTTGAAAATACAAAAGCCAATACTTTATTCAGTTTAAAAACGACTGCTAAAGAAATGACAATCAACGTCTGAAATCCCCAAAACGGAGATAAACCAATGAAGGTTCCAAGCGCAATGGAAAACGCTTTGATTCGGTTGCTGCCGTCGCTTTCCAGCACATCTTCTTTTATAAATTTTCTAAGACTTTTTTTTTTGAAATTCCTGAAAAAATTTCTCGGAATAATGTAGAAAATGGTAATGAAAACCAAAATAGTATTCAGAATACTGATTCTTGTAAAGTCGCGAAATGGCCGAAAATGTGAGACTCTTTCCGCAGGATCATAAAGTACTTTTACAGGAACATTTTTGACAGGAACATGCTTCCAGGCTGTTCTCACGATGATTTCGATTTCGAACTCAAATTTGGGTGTGAAAAATTTTTTTGGAATCTTTTTTAAAGGATAAAGGCGGTAGCCGGATTGTGTATCTTGTAACTTAATTCCAGTCTCAAACCAAAACCAAAAATTAGAAAAGTTATTCCCGAAACTACTTTTTCTGGGAATTCCGTCCTGAGACATATTTCGGTTTCCAATCAGCAGAACATCTTCTTTTTCGCTAAGCAAAGCTTCTACAAAAACAGGAATATCATCAGGATAATGCTGCCCATCAGAATCAATGGTTATCGCATAATGATAACCCAATTCCTGAGCTTTTCTGAAACCGATTTTCAGACCGTTTCCTTTCCCTTTGTTTTCGGGTAAAGAAACAACTGTAATTTGAGGATAATTTTTAAGGATTTTCGGCGTAGAATCTGTCGAACCATCATTAATTACAATAATATTTCCGGTGTAATCCAAAACACCGTCAATCACTCTCTTCAGAGTCTTTTCGTTATTGTAAGTCGGTATTAAAACACATATTTTCTTTTCAGAAATGGCGTTTTGTACTTCGGAGATGGTCATTGTTTTATTTTAAGGTCGCTTTTTCTGCTGCCGTCATTGTTTTGGATTGTGCAGCAAATTTTTTGATATAGCTTTTCAGTGCAGCATTTTGCTTGCTGTAATTGTTGAGGACGAATTCTTTATCTTCCTTCAAGTTCTTATGATAACCTACAATTTTAGGCACATTTTCCTGAACACTTAATCTTATTAATCTTAATTCCGTATTGTTAGGATTACTTTTTATTAGGCTTTCCAAACTAGTTGCTCCGGATTTTACGAGCGCTTTTCTTTTGCCCTCTGTAGACACTTTAGCCTCCAAAACTTTTGCCGCTGCTTTGTAACCGGAAACCACAGGATCAGAAGATGTTTTTTTGTCAGCAATTTCTATGAAGTTTTTAGCATTTTCTTTGGATTGATTGGCAACAGCGTAACTGTCTCTCAAAGCTTCCAAATCCGAAGATTGAAAGAACATCACGAAAGCTGCCAGTAAGGATAGCATCAGTTTCATAACTATATTTTTTTATAGGTAACTGACAATTTCAATGCAATAGTTTCGCCAAAAGTGGTGGTATTTTTTACTTTTATTTCGTCTTCGTTCTCGTTGATGTCCATTTCTAAAACCAAATCCGGCGTTTCAAATGGATTGATGATGGCCATAAACTTCACGTTAGAAGCCGATTTCAGGAACAGTTTAGAATTGGTAAATTCTTCTGTCAAATCTTTCACAATCTGCATCATACAAACACCTGGAGTCACCGGATTTCCAGGGAAATGGCCATTGAAAATTTGGTGGTCTTTGTTTAAAGTAATATTAGCCGTAAAACCTTTTTCAGTTTTTTCGTGAGAGGTAACAGCATAAAAATCATTAAGAATGCTCTGCATAATTATTCGGTATCCGTGATTTGAAATAGTTTGATGTTGATATTGAAATCTTTGTGTTGCAAATCAATACTATCTGCGAAGATATGTTTTTTCGCATCAAAAGTAAAATCGATTTTTTCCTTATTGTTCTTCGTATAAACCACTTTTTTCAATAGAGAATTATTCTTGTTATAGAACAAATAAAAAGATTGATTGTCGATTTTGGAGAGATAAATTTTAGAATTGTCGTCTTCAAAACTTTCTGCGACAGGATATTCTCTTTTCAATAATCTTTGAAAATCATTTTTAAGGAAATTAATCACCAATTTTTTATCCAGATCTGGAAGAACGTAATTGAGTTTAAAATCTTGATCAGCAATCTCAAAATCTATCAGTTTATTACCAAAATCCGACGTCATCACGACGCGATGTGTTGTTTGGCTGATCTTTTTAATAATTAAAATTCCGCTGACGTGATTATTATAAATATCCATTTGACATTTATAAACATAATCTTCGTTCGACGAAAAATAGAGATTTTCAACCTTTGTTTCAGAATTTGGAACAGATTTTATGTCTGTCAGCTTATAGGTTTTGCACGAAACAAACCATAAAAAAATCAGACTATAAAGAAAACTCTGAAGCAGAAATCGGCGCATTGATTTTGGTGTTTTTGAAAACAATGTTGGTTGTGTCACCGGAAGCTTCTGTCATATTCACTTGCGAAACTGTGGATTCATCTTTTGGAAACTGGAGTTCAATTTGTTTGATGTATTTCAATAACTGAGCAGATTTCGGGGTGAATTTGGCGATATTGTAATTCGTATTTTTGAAATAGCTTACAGAAAATTCCGGATCGTTGAACATTTGCCCGTTCGAACTTCCAACAATCAGCTTGTTGATTTTTTCAAAGGTTTTGCTCTTGGCATCAACCGAAGATTTTTTTCCTTGGTCGTTGATGAAGATTTTGTTGTCCTTGAAAATAATGCTGTATTGATAAGGTTTTGTGTATTTCCAGCTCAGAGTGTTCGGAGATTTCAGAGACATTTTACCGTAAGTCACGATACTTTTGTCTAAGAAATCCATCTTTTTGGTTTGTGTAAAATCACTTTGTAATGTCTTTATATTTCTGGTTTCAGAAGAAACTTTGGAAACGAACGCTTTTGATTCTGCTGCGGACATTGTTGTATTTTGGCCAAAAAAGAAGCCTGAAATCAATAAAAATGTGCCTAAAGCTATATTCTTAATCATTATTTGTAGAATTAATCATTGAATCAACCGTAAAAGTTGAATAATTTTCGCGCTTCAAAAATAGCAATAATTCGACCAAAACGAGGTAGGTTTTCTCAGATGTGTCGTGCAGAAGAATGATACTTCCGGGTTTCAGATTCTTAATAATTCTGTTATAAATCTTTTTCTCATTATCCATCACAGTATCAAGAGAGCGGACATTCCAGCCGATACTTTTTTTCTGAGTTTTGCTGATGGCTTTTGCAATATTCGGATTGGTTACTCCGAAGGGCGGACGATACAAATCGGTTTTAATATTCCCGATTTTAGAAATTACTTCATCACATTTTTCAATTTCCTCAATCATTTTTGGACTTGATAAAAATCCAGTGTTATTGGAATGGGAATAAGTGTGATTTCCTATTATATGACCTTCCGCAATGATTCTTTGAAATGTTTCCGGAAATTTTTCAATCTGTTTTCCGATACAGAAAAAGGTGGCTTTTACATTATTCTTTTTCAGAATATCTAAAAATTTCGGAGTAAATTCTGTTGGTCCATCGTCAAAGGTCAGAGCCACTTCTTTGATTTTTGTTCTTTTTTGAGTGATAGAATTAATGAAATATTTTAATTGAATATCAAAAGAACCCCAAACAACCGTTGCTGAAAAGAGAATGAAACAGAAAACGTACATCCAGATACTTCCATTGAAAACATAAACGAAGATGTTCCAAAAAAGATAAAGTAGGATGAATGAATAATGTTTCATCTAAGCATTGTTTAAGCTTTCTCCAGCAAAACCAGACTATGGTCGTTCCCACCAAGATGATTATAAAGCAAAATATTTTTCAGTTCTTTCTTCTTCACAGAATTAATCATCATCACTTCCGGAATCTCTTGATTTTTAAGAATATGACAAGCCATAAATGTTGAAAATCCACTTGCTGTATTGAATTCTCCGCTCAAATGTTTGTAATATAGTTGTGATGAATTTTGGAATAATTCAGAAGCATTTTTGTAATAACTATCAGATTCAGAATCTCCACTGAAACCTAAAATCACAGTATCAATTTCATCATTTTTCAAATTATTTTTAACTAAAAAATCTTCAATGAATTGTCGGGTTTCTGTTAATTCTAATTTATTACAGATTTTAATATCCGTCAGCTGAGCATAAGACGTTTCCGTTTTTTCTTTTCCTAGAACAAAAAAGCTCGAACCTTCGCCCCAAATCACACCTTCTGTTGTCGAATTCAGATAATCGGCCGGAAGATTTTCTACTTTTTTAATGGTATTGTTCAGTTTGTACAATTCCATCGTTCTTTCAGTTTGTTCGTCTGTTGAACCTACCAAAACATTGTCCGCTTCGCCATCATTGATTTGAAGCTTCGCATCTAACATAGAAAATTCTAAGGACGAAGAAGTGTTTACATACGTGAAATTGTAAGCGTGACATTGCAGACCTAACGCAATTTGTCCCGCAACCGTATTATGTGTGGATTGAATAAAAAATGTCGGCGTCAAAAACTCTTCATTATTTTCAATCACGTTTTTCAAAAACTTTTCAGAATCCTGAGAGCAACCCATTCCTGTTCCAACAATAATGGCATCAGGATTTTCAATTCCCGCTTCTTTTAAAGCATATTGTGAAGCTACAGAACTCATCTTTACAGTTTTAGACATTCTTCTGCTTGCTGCGGGTGGAATGAATTCCTTGTAATTGGGTTCGATCGCTTTTAAAACCTGAGATGAATTTTCAGGCTTAAGATTTTGGAAAAAATTTTCGTTTAAAGTGTCCTGAGCAGATATGCAGGCTACACTGTTGATGTAAACGGCACTCACGATTTTGAGAAAATTAAAGTTGAACAATTTCCTCCAAAGCCAAACGAATTGGAAAGAACGTGGTTAATCTTTTTCTCTTTGAGCTCAGTTACAGGTGTTAAATCAAATTCTTCCATTTTATTTTTAAAATTTAGATTCGGAAAAATAAGATTATTTTGAATGACCAATAACGAATAAACCGCTTCAATTCCCGCCGCTGCAGCCAAAGTATGACCTGTAAAAGCTTTAGTAGAACTGAATTCCGGAACTTTATTTTCTCCAAAAATTCGGATCATTGCAATACCTTCTGACAAATCATTATTCGGAGTTGCTGTTCCGTGGACGTTGATGTAATCAATGTTTTCTTTATCTAAGCCAGAAATTTTCAATGCTTTTTCCATCGCCAAAAAAGCACCTTGTCCGTTTTCCGAAGAAGCCGTTTGATGATGTGCATCGTTGGCATTTCCGTATCCAGAAAGATAGCCCAGAACTTTTTTGTTTTCTTTTTTCACAATTTCATCAGATTCAAGAACCAGAAAAGCCGCCGCTTCTCCTAAATTCAAACCTTTTCTATTGTTGTCAAAAGGCGTGTTGTAGGAATCCGTCAGAATCATCAATGTGTTGAAACCATTTAAAGTAAATTTTGAAAGAGAATCTGTTCCGCCGACAATTACGCGATCCAAAATGCCGCTTTTAATCAATTTTGCGCCCATCATAATAGCATTGGCTGCAGATGAACAAGCTGTACTGATGGTCGAAACCATACCTTTCAAACCCAGATAATCCGCAATCACCAAAGATGAATTTCCGGCATCGTGTGCGTCAATATATTTTTGCTTTTCAGGAAAGTCTTCGTAAGAGTAGAAATATTTTTCGGTAACATCCATTCCTGCAACGCTTGTTGAAGAAATGAATCCAGTTTTATACTCATTAATGTCGGAAATTCCGGCACTTTCTACAGCTTCTTTGGCAGCCATCATTCCTAATAAAGATGTTCTTGTCGCATTATTATCTTCATTTAACTGAAGTTTTTGCACCAATTCATCATTAGACAATTTGATTTCGCCGGTTTTTATTTTCCCGGAATGGCGCGTTTCAAACAGACTAATGTTTGAAATTCCGTGTTTTCCGTTTGTCAGCGACCTCAAATTTTCCTCCACATTGTTTCCAATCGCGGAGATGATGCCCATTCCTGTTATGGCAATTTTTTGACCCATCTTCTACAAAATGTAACATTGTATCGATATAACAGTTTACCAATTGCTAGACTGCTAAATTGATACATTGGTATATTAAATTATTTTGTACGATTTTCTTCAATGAATTTCGCCATTACTTCAATAGATTGGAAGATTTCTTTCCCTTTTTTCGGGTCAGATAATTTGATTCCGTATTCCTTTTCAAGAAGAACGATTAATTCCAAAGCGTCGATAGAATCCAATCCAAGACCACCTCCGAAAAGCGGATCGTTGTCTTTGATGTCTTCTACAGCAACATCTTCCAGGTTAAGAACATCTACGATTTTGTTTTTTAATTCTAATTTTAAGTCGCTCATAATTTTTTATTTGTCAGTGTATAAATGCTTGTCTGATACACTTATATTATAGTTTAATTTTTACTTGTTTAGCAAATATACGAAAGCATTATAACTTTCCTGATAGAGCTCTACCCATCCGCACAATACTTTTTCGGCTTTCCCAGACTGCAAAATCTGTTCCGAGTAATTGTTTAAAAATTCTTCATCAAATTCGTCCAACACAAAAAAAGCATTCTCTGTCTGCATTTTATGCTTGATGCTGATTTCGCCTACACAAATATTCGGTAAGGTATAAACAAAAACGGCAGGACTTGGAAAATAATTTTCCTGAGAATTGATGCTTTCCTGATATTTGAAATCGGTATCTAAACTTGATGATCTGTTGGCAAAAACTAAAGCTGTTCTGCTATGGTCTTCGTCTTTTAAAATCATTTCAGAAGCAAGAAAAGCGAGTTTGCTTAAGTTATCCATTTTATGAAATTTAGGATAATTTAATTCTAAACTTTTATAAGCTTCTTTCGCAAAATCTGAAAAATTTTCGGTTGGGGTTTCAAAAATAGCCTCGTTGTTGAGAATGATTTTTGAGTTTTGTATGGTACAAATATCTGTTTTCTTCATTACTAAAGTTTAAGGCTTTTTCGTTGGATTTTGATGCGTGTTGAAAACAGAAAACACCACAATTTCGTTGTCTATAATTTCGTAAATAATGACGTACGGAAATTTTTGGATATATGCTTCACGAAACTGACCACTTTTCAAAGGATAATGAAGCGGATTTTTGGCAATTCTATCAAAAAACTTGTGGACACATTTCAGAAATTCATTATCTAAACCTTTTCTTTTACGTTGATAATATTCAATTGCTTCTGCTAAATCTTTGTGAGCTCTTGACTTTAAAATTAATTTATAAGTCATAATCCTTCATCAGCCTTTGCTTCACTTCTTCCCAGGTATATGAAGGAGTCTCACCTTTTAAATGTTTCTCCCTTTCAAGTTCAAGCTTTTCGTAATACCAATCGGGAACAGCAGGATAGTTGTCTTCCTGTTCCTCAACATCTATGATTCCGTTGATGATGCGTAAAATCCTTTCATCTGCAATATCGATAAACTCGTGAATTCTTTTTCTAATGTCTATGGTAGATTCCATTTCCTAAACTTTAATTCTATAAAATTACAAAATTATTTTAGCATTTTTCCAAAACGATTGCTGCATTGCACCCTCCAAAACCTGAAGCTGTTTTCAAAATATATTTGATTTCCGCAGATTGGTTTTCTTTAATAATACTCAAAGGTTGGGAAGTTCCCGTTTCTTCAAAATTTTTAGACGAAATTAAAGTGTTTTGTAAAGCGCTTTCCATTGAAATAATAGTTTCCAGCAATCCTGAAGCTCCCAAACAATGTCCGTAATACCCTTTCAAACTATTTAAAGGAACATTCTGTAATCCCATTCTGTTGAAAGCGATGGCTTCCATTTCGTCATTATATATTGTTGCCGTTCCGTGTGCAGAAATAAAATCAATTTTTTCTGTTGGGATATTGGCCTCTGCCATTGCATTTTTAATGCTTGCAAATAATCCGTCACCGGTTCTTGAAGGTCCGGAAATATGGTTGGCATCATTGATGGCAGAATCTCCTAAAATTTTAAAACTAAATTTTTCGTTTGAGATTGCTTCGTCACTTTGTTCCTCGCAATGACTTGTAACATAAACTGCAGCCGTCGCATCCCCAATGTTGATTCCGTCACGGTTTTTGTCGTAAGGCTTACAGATTTCCGTTCCAATCGCTTGGAAAGAATTAAAACCTGAAATCACAAACTCTGAAATTTCATCTCCGGCAACTACAAAAGCATCTTTGTATTTTCCAGCCTGAATCATATTTTTGGCAACAGCAATTGCCATCACTCCAGAAACACAGGCATTGGAAACAACAATCGGTTTTGTTTTAAATCTGAAGAAGTCAGCAATTTTTTGAGCTAAGCTGGAAAGAAAAACGCCTTCCGGTAAAGTTTTCTGGTTTTTTAATAAACTGATATTTCCTTTTGTGGTTGATAAAATAAAAGCCGTTTCGTCTGAAATCTGATGTTTTTCAATTAAAGGTTTTAAACTCAGCAAAAACATTTTTTCCAGTCGTGTGAAATTCTGATTGTCGAAGTTTTTATTGAATTCTTCGTTTAACTTTTCAGAATCAACCATTGAAGCATAAAAAGGCTCCTGATTTTCTATGATTTTATGTAAAGCTACGCCGGATTTTCCTTCCAAAAGAGCATTCCAATTCGAAGAAACATCGAAGCCTAAAGGTGTGACGCAATTGTAATCTGTAATATAAATTTCCTTCCTCACTATAATCCCATTTTATCTTTCCAAGCCTGAAAAAACTCAGGATTATACAAACATAAATTATTGTCAGAATCCAGGAAAACCTGAATGGTTTCTCCTGAGCAGACCAATTTATTTTCTTCGTTAAAAAGCTCGTATTTATAGATCAATTTCGCTGAATTTGAATTCACGAAAGTGGTTACAATTTTAAAAGTTTCTCCATATTTTAAAGGCAGAAAATGTTCGCAGGTACTTTTTACAATAGGTGTTACAAATCCCGCTTTCTGAATGTCAAGATAAGTCAAACCGTGCTGTCTTCCAAAAGCTTCTCTTCCGTCTTCAAAATACACGATGTAATGACCGTGCCAAACAATTCCTAACGGGTCTGTTTCGTTGAATCTTACACGTACTTCTTCGGTACAAGTTAAATTTTTAGACTGCATTTTGTTTTCTTTCGTAAAATAATGCAATGGCAACCATCGCTACATAAAATAAAAATAAGAAAATCAATTCTTTGGCAATTTCACCGATTCCGCTGTTTCTTAAAATAATGTCGTAATAAGCATTTAATCCCCAATTCATCGGAGAAAATGCGGCGATTTTCTGCATAAATTCAGGCATCAGAAATACCGGAACCCAAATTCCACCGACTGCTGCCAAAACAACAACAGAGGTTGCACCAAACGGAGCAGACTGTTCCTGAGTGTCGGCAATTGTTCCCAATAAAACTCCGAATCCGATGGCGGCTAATCCTGCAAACAAAGTGACAATGATAAGATTAAACATTTTCCCGGTCACATCAAATTGTGGCAAATCCATATAGGGGAAAAGCCACACACCTACGACAACCATCAATAAAAACTGAATGACGCAAATAATCAGATACGTAAATGTTTTTCCTAAAATATGAATGTAATACGGAGTCGGGCTCACACGAACTCTCACGCTCGTTCCCTGACTTTTTTCTTTAACTAAATTAATCGACAAAGGCACCACAATAAAGAAAATCGCAAACAATGCCCAAGCTGGAACATTGTGCTGAACGGAATTTGGTTTGGCTTCCAAAGCAGATTTCGGAACGATTTCCTTAAAAGTAATCAAACTTTTGTTGTCCAAATCCTCCGTTGTTCCCAATTGGTCCTGGAATGCTTTGTAGATTTTTTTATTCTCAATCTCGAAAACCATTTTATTGATGGCATTCATCACCGAATTTTTAAATCCGGCATTGGTTGCGGGATCAAAATATAAATGGATATCTTTCGCTTTGGAGGCTACAACTTTTGTTGCGGTCGAATCGGATTCTAATCCAAATGAACTGACAATCGTCTGAACCTTTGAATCAATATTTGAATTAATATCTTTCGTCAAATTTTGAGGAATGACAATCGCCATTTGATATTCGCCAGAAAACACAGCTTCTTTAGCCGAGTTTTCGTTGTAATCTGTCAAAAGCTGAAAACTTTTGCTGGCTTTCAGTTCAGATTCTATTCTTTTTGAAATTTCAGAATGGTCGTTGTCGATGAAAATAATCGGGATTTTTGAACCTTCCAGATTTTTAAATGTCGAATCCTGAATCAATGTAATGGTAATTATCAGTAGCAAAGGCATTAAAAATATAATGACAATTCCTCCGATATCACGCTTCAGTAAAAGGATTTCCTTAAAAAAACTTCTCCACAGTTTATACAACATCTCTCAGTTCTTTTCCGGTTAATGATATGAAAACGTCTTCCAGGTTTTCTGCGTTGGCAACTCTTTGCACCAGTTCGTCAGGTGTTCCGGTTGCGTGAATTTTTCCGTGGTCGATAATGGCGATTTGGGTACAAAATTCTTCAGCTTCCGATAAATGATGCGAAGTATAAATGATACAAGTTCCTTTTTTATTTAAATCTAAGAGATAATCGATAATCGCTTTTTTAGACTGAACATCAACGCCAACAGTAGGTTCGTCCAGAAACAATACTTTCGGATTGTGAAGTGTTCCGGCAATCAGATTGCAACGGCGTTTCATTCCTCCCGAAAACTGGTCGACTTTTTTACCTGCGAATTTTGACAAGCCCATCAATTCTAAAGATTCATCAATGGTGTCTCTCAATTTTTTGTGGCTTAAACCATACAAACTTCCGAAAAACATCAGGTTTTCTTTGGCCGTTAAAGTCGGATACAATGCATATTCCTGTGGAACAACTCCAATAATCTGTTTCAATTTTGAACTGTTTTTCTGAGGCGAAAGTCCGTTGATGGTAAAACTTCCCAAAGTTGGTTTAATTAAACCTGAAAGCATAGAAATCAATGTGGTTTTTCCGGCTCCGTTTGGTCCAAGAATTCCGTAGATTTCGTTTTTAGATATATTTAAAGAAATATCGTTTACAGAAAATTCTTCTGCATTTTTATATTTCTTATAAAGATTTTTTATTTCTATTATATTCTCCAAACTAGATTGCTTTTCTCAGTTTTTTATAAAAAGCCTCTTCCAAATCAGCAATATGTAACATCGATTTTGAAAGCTGATTGTAAATGTCGCTTTTCGAATTTCTGTTTTTATAAACTCTTGCAATATCCACGGCAAAATCTCTCCAAAGGTCACCAATTGCGGTAATTTCTTTGGATAATTCTTTCAACTCGTCATTTTTTAGAATCACAGCAGCTTCCTGTAAAAAAGCGCCGTAAATAAATCTGAATCCGCCACCGCCAGTTCCAATCTCTTCCTGCATTCTGATGAGTTGTCCAAGATAATGGTTGGTCACTTTTGTTCCCTTTTTATCCGCCCATTTCGGGATGCTTTTTGCCACCCAACGCATTGCTTTTACTCCGATTAAAGGAACGGGAGCTAACATATTTGTGCAGGTGTCTTTAATTCCTTTTTTTATCGCTTCTTCCAAATTTACAGTTTCTGGAATGTACGTCGGGAAATACATATGACCTTTCGGTGGAAGTGCGCCTTTTGCGTATCGAACTTTTTCCAATTCGGCTTCTGAAAGGGAAGTTGCGAAATCCATTACAGGATCGCTGATTAAAAATCTTCCGTTTTCTTTTCCGTAAACGACAAGATTATGAGCGTTAAAATGGAATTTATATTCTTCAGGGAAATAAGTCAGGTTGAAAACGCCAACTTGTAAACCTGTCGGGATATTTTGTTCTAAATTTTTCTCTAAAGCAGTTTGCGCATCTTTTGGATTGGAGAATTTTTGTCTCTTGATTTTAATTCCCAGTCTTTTTGCGGCTTTGCTGAAAATCGCACCCGGCATTGGACGGTAGCTGAATCCCGGCGCAAAATTCACTTTCAGGAAAGGTAAATACACGAAAAACAATCCTGAACCGATTCCGAAAATCATTGGTTCGCTGAGTTTTAAACCTTTGTTGAGTAATAGATTGGAGGCAACACCGTTTTCGCAATGTGCGGTCTGATGGTGTTCAAAGTTGATCTTCATTGTTATTTACCGTCGAAGTTTTTTAGTTCGTCTACTGAAATTCCGAATGCATCTGCATATTTTTTCAGGGTAGAATCGCTGAGTTTTTTAAAAATGTTTGGTTTTGCGTGTCTTTTCACAGTCCATTGCCATTTGTCAACATAGGCTGCAAGAACCTGTAGATCCATTTTATTAAGTTCCATAAAATAGATGATGGGACTTACGATTCCATTTGCAACATTCTGTTTAGCTTCTGCGATACGCTCGTAAATCAATTCCATTGATTCGTCCAACGCCGCTTTTTTAGCTTCCCAACCAATGCTTTGAGCTGTGGTGTAATTGTTATTTTCATCCGTCACATATAACACTTCGGTCATATTTGCAGACTGCAAATTACTTTCGTCCTGGGGAATATCCTGTTTTTTCATCGTTATTGTTTTATTTCCTGAATAAACAAATTAATTTCAGCTCTGATTAATATTTCATCATCAAGAAAAGTTTCGCAAAAAATGTTGCAGATGTTTTCAAATTGAGAGATTAATGATGCTTTTGAGATGATGATATCATCCACTTTTGGCAATGCGAAAATCTCTATTTTTTTGATATTCGTAATGAAACCGATTACTTTTGTCTCAATATTCGGATTCTGGAAAAAACTTTGTCCGAGGATCGATGAACACGTTTGCGCCAAGTTTTCTATTAATCCAGCTTCAACAAAGTCATTATCAGAAACAAAAATATTGTCTTCGGTAATTTTAAATGATGTGATGACTTTTTCTTCCGTCAATTCCAAAATGTAATCTGTCATCAGCATTGGTTTGCGATGCGGCAGAAAATTGTGGATGTTGATTAAGTTTTCAGTCTTCAGTTCCATATTTTATTTTAACCACAAAAGTCACAAAAGTTTTAGCCATTTTTTTATTTCAAAAAGTTCAAAAAGATTATCATCTTAAAACTATTTTTTCTGAACCTAGATAATTACTTTTTCTTTTGTGACTTTTGTGGTTTATTTTTTAATTATTTCACAACGGTTTTCATCTGCGATTTTGCAATCACTTTATCATTGATTTTTGTAATGATCTCTACCAGAGTTACGCCCATCATTTCATTAATGATAGTTACTTCTGATTTCAATACATCTCCAGTTTGAGGTAAACTTTCAGCTTCAAAAGATTTGATAGCGCCGATGTAACCTGTCGGAGATTCTTTGCCTAAAAGAAAATATTTGTAACCTGTATGCAAAGCAACACTCTGCGCCTGATGTTCAATCAAACCAGAGGCTTGAAATGTGTTTTCATTAACAAAAATATTGTCTTCTTTAATGACAAATTCGGAAATCAAATGATTTTCCGAATATTCCAAGAGTCCGCTTACCATTACAAAAGGAAACTTTTGCGGAATCAGACTTTCTATAAAATCTTTGTCAGAGTTTGGTAACTTGATTTCCATTAACAAACCGTCAATAATGCACAAGAATAAGCAAATCTTCCACTTTCCGGAACACAAAGAAGGATTTTTTCTCCTTTTTTCAGTTTTCCGGAATTCATCAATTGTTCTACAGCAATAAAGATGGATCCAGCACCGATGTTTCCAACTTCAGAAAGATTATAGAACCATTTTTCCCAAGGAAAATCTAAACCTACATTGGCAAATTCTTGCTTCAATCCGTCTTTAAAATAACCGGAAGAAATGTGCGCCAATACGTGATCTACAGATTCCGGATCCAACTCGTGTTTATCAAAAGACGTTCTCAAACTTTGCGCTCCTTTTACAAGAATATATTGATCCAAAATTTTTGTGTCTTGTTTCAAAGCGAAAATTGATTGCTTTAACCACTCGTCAGAAGGATAATCTGCCCAAGATTTTAGACTTCCATCTTCCTGTTTTTCACACCCGGAGTACATACAAGCTTCGATCTCGTGAGCGTAAGAATAGAAATCGATCCATTCGATTCTTAAAGAAGTCTGGTTTTCTCTTGGTTTGTTTTCTAATAAGAATGCACCAGCACCGTCAGAAAGCATCCATCTCAGAAACTCTCTTTTGAATGCTACGATTGGTCTTTCTTCCAAAAGCTTCAGGTTTTCTGCTTCGTGATCAAATTTGTCCGCTGTCATCCAAGAAGAAAATCTCTCAGAGCCTACGCAAACAGCGTTATTTTTAACACCTGCTTTTACAGACAGGAAACCGTAATTAAGCGCGTTCATCCCAGAGTTGCAAAGTCCCATTGATGTATTGATCTCAACGGATTTGTTCATACCCAATTCACCGTGAACCATAGATGCGTGAGACGGCTGTATTTGGTCTGCAGACGTTGTTCCGCAAGATAACAGTTCCATATCTTCTTTTTTGAAATTCTCATCAAAAAGTCCGTTAATTGCATTAGCTGTAATCTGAGCATTGGTATGAGTGGGTTGTCCGTTTTTGTCAAGCGCATAATATCTGGTTTTGATTTGATTATTTCTCAAAATCAGTGCCCTTGCTTTAGAAGGTGTATTGTTTACCAAACCAAGATAGCTTTCCATATCGTCATTGACTATCGGTTCGTTTGGTAGGTATGTAGAAGATTTGGTGATATAAACGTTACTCATTTTTTATTTTAAATTAATTCCTTGTAAATATTCTCTTTGTTTTTTTCTTTTAAACCACAATATTGGTGTCATAAGGATATGTGGGACCAAAACTATGGGTGAAATAATCCAGATCGCTGCCATCAAATATACCTTAAAGAATTTTATCAGCAAAGGACGCTTTTCTTTTTTCTTGATAATCAGATTGGACCATACGGTGAAAATTTTGTTACCGACTTTCTCTACTCTTACCAAAAAAGGTCTTATTTCTACCGCTCCGTTTTTGACCAGATCGGGCTGAAGATCCTTAAAGTTATTTTCGCGCAAATGCCCTTCAATAATCTTACCATACTTTACAGAACCGGCAATTTCTTCGTCAGAAATTCCCGCAGCAGGTAAAATTCCGGATTTTTCTTTTTGTCCAGTTGTTAGCCAACGCAAGATTGTAAGAACGCTTGTGTAGTTGTCGTGTCTGTCAACTAATGCAATATTTCCGACCAGTTGAGCCTTTAAATCACGCAGATAGACTTTCAGTTTTTCCTGAGAAAGCATCCACATATTCCTGGTTCCTGAGATTGTAACAACAGGAGTATCTTTCAGGATGTTTTCTGCATAACCGCTTTTCAGAAACGAAATAATCGGAATAGAAGGTGTTAAATACCAAACCTGATAGCCGAAAAGAATCAAATCAAATTTTTGATTAATAACATCTTCGGGTGGTGGAAGGATTTCGCTTGGGATTTGCAGATAAGACTCCGGAAATGTATTGAAAAAAACATCACTTGGCCACGGAAAAGGGAAATCCTTTTTGAGCTGGATGTTGTAATAAGTGACACTGTATTCGTCTTTTTTTTCCTCAAAAGGCTGAGCTATATTCTTCACAATATCCTTCAGTTGTCCGG
The DNA here is from genome assembly GCF_003610695.1 of Epilithonimonas arachidiradicis. Classification (GTDB taxonomy): domain Bacteria; phylum Bacteroidota; class Bacteroidia; order Flavobacteriales; family Weeksellaceae; genus Epilithonimonas; species Epilithonimonas arachidiradicis. The sequence continues at coordinate 680,324 of NZ_RAQH01000001.1, forward strand.
TTTGTGAATAGTATATGACAAGAATTTTTTTAGGCATTAAAAAAATGGTTTTATACAAAACTATGATATTTAGCCCTTATTCTCATTTTTTTTGTAAACTTTTATGGTGTTTGAGTCAAATATTAAAGAATAATTCTCATTAGAGAACAATAATGCTTTTGTTTTTAATAAAATAACAGTTTCCGGAAAATCAACAATTTTTGAAAGATCGAAGTGGTCATCGGAAATCAAAAGTACATCAATGTTTTTATTGACCTCAGAAATGTTTTTGATGTAATTGATTTTTCTTGTTTTGACAACATAACTCTGTTCGGCAACTTCTCGCTTTTCCTCATTACTGATAAAGCTGAAAATCTTTCTGCTTGCATGATAAAGACTTAAAAGAACATCTTTTTGACCAAAGTCATCTGAAATGTGTAGAATCACTGCTTCTTTTGAAATATGTTTGTCCAGTTCAAAATAAACCGATTTATTCGCTTCAAAATCTCGTTTGATTTCCTTTACAACTTCATTTTCTTTGTAAAGGAAACTTAAAAATAATTTCTTTCTGAAGTAATTTTCATCTTCCAAATCTGTTCTCAATTCAGAAAATTTTTCTCTGAACAATGCGTTGATTTTCTTCGTTCTTTCAGAATAATTTTTCCCAAAACTCAAATCATTTTTACTAATTCTATCACCAACTTTTATCGTAATAGCGCCGTCATAAATGATGAAATCTCCTTTCGGAAGCACTTCGGAATTTCCGTGAATGTAGACCGGAACAATGTCCAAATCAAATTGCTCTGCAAGATAAAAAGCGCCTTTGTGAAATCTTTTAACATCATTGTCGAAAGAGCGTTTCGCTTCCGGAAAAACCATTAGTGAATAGCCATTTTTCACTTTTTCCTTCAGTTTATCCATTCCATTTTCGATGCCTTGAGAAACGGGATAGAAGCCTAAAGCCTTCACCAATTTTCCGAAAACTGGAGATTCATAAACCCAATCATTAACAAGGTAAACGATTTTGTGAGTCGTCATTGCCATTGCTAATGTGTCAAGAAACGATGTGTGATTAGCAATAATAATAGAAGGTTTGCTAAAGTCTTCATTCGGATTTCTGATAACAGTTTTCTTAACAAAAGGATTGGTGTATAAAACCGAAGCAAGAAACTTTGCAATGAATTTTTTAATGAAAATCAAAGTGTTGCCTTTTGCATTCTTCACAAAAATACTTCCGAAGACCGAAAATAAAAATCCGCCTAAGCCGTAATATATAAATGATAGCACAGAATTTAAAAACAATCTGAAAGTAATCGGCGACAAACCTTTTTTCTGTCGGTTGATAATTAAAAATCTAAACCAAAACGGATATAAGGTTGAGGTAATCACAATCACAGAAAACATTCCGATTAAAGCGACTAAAGCCAAAGAATGTAAAGCCGGATGTTTCGCAAAAATCAAAGAACCGATGGATAAAATCGTTGTGAAAACTGCCAAAATAATCGAAATTCTGTATGTTGGAAGTTCGTTTTTACCGGTTGTATGTTCTTTCTGCATTGCTTTTGTAAGGAAAATGCTGAAATCATCTCCGACTCCGAAAACCAAAGTGCAGACAACGGTGCTGAAAATATTTAATTCTAATCCAAGAAAATACAAAATTCCTGCAGTCACAACTCCCGTTAAAACAATCGGAAACATCGTTAAAACAGACAATTCGAAATTTCTGAAGAAAACAATAATCGTAAGAATAATGGCTAAAAGTGAGTAATTGATTAGCGTATTAAAATCATTTTTAAGTAAACCTAAAAAGTTCTCGTTCATCTGTTGGCGGTCGATTGCCAAAGCATCGTGATTTTTTTCAACATCTTTGATGAAAGCATCGCGTTTCTTTTCGTCCACTTTCACCACATTCGAAACGGTGTAAAATCCATTTTCGTTGCTTAGGAATTCTGAGATTTGAAGTGCTTTAATTTTTTCGTAATCTCTTAAACTTAAAGTTGAATATGATTTATTTAAATTTTCATTAAACTGATCGAAAGCAGAAGCATTGAATCCGAATTTATTCCCATTTTGAGCCAATTCAGAGATTGTCTGATTTTTTTTGTTCTGATTCCAGAACTGATTCCATTTTTCAAACTTTTTTTGTTGGTCTTCTTTCGATAAAACAACATTTCCAAGCGAATTATAGCTTAGGATTTTTCCTTCCTGCTTTTCTTTTTCCAAAAACCGGCTCAGCTGAGAGTTTCTCGCCAAAGCTTCATTTTCAGAATTTCCATAAGAAATCGTGTAAATCGATTTTGAAGTAAGGTCTGATAATTTTTCAAGTTTCGCTTCGCTGATTTTCAAATCTTTTGGAATGTAATTTAAATCACCAATGTCTTCATTAAAACCAACGTGACGGAAACCAAAAAGACACGCAATTATCATAATTGAACAACCAATAATCAACGGTTTGTTCTTTTCGTAAGGGTAATTTCCGATTTTATCGATGAAATTCGTGCTAACTTTATCGGATTGTTCTTTCGGATGATACAGTTGTGGAACAATGATCAAAGCGGTAAAAGACGACAGGAAAACTGTAATCGCAGCGAAAAGTCCGAGATCTTTCAACGCTTCTGAGCGGACGAAAACCAAGCACAAAAATGAAACCGCCGTTGTTGCGCTGCTCAGAATAATCGGTTGTGTAATTTCCTTGTAAAGCTCTTCAATATTGTTATTGTGCTTGTAATGCGTTAAAATATGAAGGGCATAATCGATGGTAATTCCAATTAAAATTGCTCCGACGCTGAGTGAAATTGCTGAGATTTTATCTTTAATAAAGTATAAAATCATCAGTGAAATGAAAACGGCAAAAACAGTCGGTAAAAAAACAATGAGTGGTGTAAAGAAATTCCTGAAGTAATACATCAGCAAAATCAACAGAACCGTCATCGAAATAATAACCGTATTCTGAATATCTTTTTTGATTTGTTGGGCATTGGCAACCGCAATTACCGGCGAACCAAAATAGCTGATTTCAGTTTTTCCTTTGAATTCTTTGTTGAGGTTGTCTTTAATTTCATTTAAATGATTGACGAAAACTTCGTTGTTTTTCGTGTCGTTGCTTTTATTTTTAGGATCGATGAAGAGCAGGAGGTTTTTGCCGTCTTTGGTAACAATGTAATTGTCTTCCAGCTTGAAATCTTTACCGATATTTAGAGCGTTGAGTTTTTTGATTCCGAGAAAAGTGATTCCGAGAGGATCTTTTTTGATAAATTCTTTGGTGACTAAACTTGTTGGCGAAACCAGCGAAACATAATTGTTCTCTACCTGTTTTGCAATACTGTCTTTGTTAAGTTTTCTTTCAATTTCCTGATAATCGTTTTCATCCAGAAATAAAGGCAGATTCTGATTGACAAAATCAAAAGTTTCGGAAATTTCGTTGTCATTTACTTTTCCCTGAACCGAACTGATGTATTTTTGTAAAGGTTCGATTTTATGTAAAAAAGTATCTGCAGTTTCTGAAAGCTGGAAATTATCATCTTTCGATTTGTTCTCAATGATGACAATGATTTTGTCTGAAAAGTTCAATTGCTTTAGAACTTTTGCTGTCAAATCAGATTTGTCGTTTTTCGGAATAATCTGATTGATGTCTTCTTCAAAATTAATTTTAGAAGCAAAAAATCCACAAATGACAAGGATTCCCAATGCTGCTGCGATGGAAATGAGCCGGTTCTTGACAATCAGATAATATAAATAAATGAAAAGACGATGCATTTTGATTAGACTGCAATAGTTCTGCAGTTTGATAAGGTTAAAGTTTTTTTTGTTATTCTTAGAACTTATTCATTTTCAATAGATAAAACTGATGTTTTTGTCAAATTGAGTCTGCGAATTTAGTAAAAAAGTTAGAATCCTGAGTTTAAAAAATATTATAAAATCAATAATATATATAAGGTATAGACAAGAGAAATGATTCTTAAAATGATTGGTAATAAAAAAACTGCTACTTTTGCAAAAATTTTTCTAGGATGCCAAAAAATTTAGTCATCGTCGAGTCTCCGGCAAAAGCAAAAACGATTCAGAAGTATTTAGGTAAGGATTACGAGGTCAAGTCCAGCTTTGGACACATCCGCGATTTGCCTAAAAAAGGGATGGGAATTGATTTATCCAATTTCACGCCCGACTATGAAGTTTCTGCTGACAAAAAGAAGCTGGTAGCGGAACTAAAGAGCGCTGTCAAAGGGGCTGAAATGGTTTGGCTGGCTTCCGATGAAGACCGCGAGGGAGAAGCGATTGCTTGGCATTTGGCAGAGGAATTAAAGCTGAAGCCCGAGAACAGAAAAAGAATTGTCTTCCACGAGATTACCAAAAATGCGATCCTCAAAGCGATTGAAAATCCGAGAGATATTGATCAAAACTTGGTTAACGCACAACAGGCCAGAAGAGTTTTGGACAGAATTGTTGGTTTCGAGATGTCGCCGGTGCTTTGGAAAAAAGTAAAAACCGGATTGTCGGCAGGTAGAGTCCAGTCGGTGGCGGTGAGATTAATTGTAGAGAGAGAAAAAGAGATCCGTGAATTTGTACCGAAGCCAAGCTTCAAAGTGGAAGGGATTTTCCTGAATGACGGGAAACAGGAGATTGCGGCCAAGCTTAAAAAGGATTTCGAAAAAGAATCGGACGCCGAGAAGTTCCTGGAAGAATCCAAAACGACAGACTTCAAAGTTCTAAACGTGGAAACCAAACCGGGGACCCGCACAGCATCTGCACCTTTTACAACGTCTACTTTGCAGCAGGAAGCTTCTTCCAGATTGGGTTACAACGTAACGACTACAATGCGTTTGGCACAGCGACTTTATGAAGAAGGATTTATCACTTATATGAGAACGGACTCTGTGAATCTTTCTCAGGAAGCAATCAATGGTGCAAAAGCGCAAATTATTTCAGAATACGGCGAGAACTATTCCAAGCCGAGAAATTATACCACAAAATCTTCTTCCGCACAGGAAGCACACGAGGCGATCCGTCCGACAGATTTCTCAGTAAAATCAATCGGTGATGCGCAGTTGAACAAGCTATATCAGCTGATCTACAGAAGAACTCTGGCATCTCAAATGGAGAATGCGAAAATCGAGAAAACAGTGATCGAGATCGGGAATCCGAAATTACCACAGCATTTTGAAGCGCAGGGAGAAGTCATTATTTTTGATGGTTTCCTAAAAGCTTACGGCATTGTCAAAACAGAAGATGACGACGATGAAAGCAACGAAAAGCTGTTGCCAAAAGTAAAAGTTGGTGAAATCCTTGACTATAAAACAATCACAGCTACAGAAAAGTTCACAAGACCGTCTGCGAGATTTACCGAAGCAGGATTGGTCAAGAAATTGGAAGAATTGGGAATCGGCCGTCCTTCGACATACGCTCCTACGATCCAGACTATTCAGAACCGTGAGTATGTAGATAAAAGAGAAATAGAGCCGCAAACGAGAGAGATTGTCAAGATGACATTGGGCAAATCCGGTGTTAAGAAAGAAGTCCTCGAAGAGAAGTTTGGTGGCGATAAGAATAAATTTGTGCCGACGGATATCGGCGAGGTAGTTAACGACTTCCTGACGGATAACTTTGCCGAAATCTTGGACTACGGCTTCACGGCACGCGTTGAGGAAGGCTTTGACGAGATTGCCAACGGCGACCAGAAGTGGAAGGAGATGATGACGGATTTCTACTCCAAGTTCCACCCGAGAATCGAGGATGTGGAGGAGAACGCAGACCGCGCTACCGGCGAGCGAATCCTGGGTGTAGACCCGAAAACAGGCAAGAATGTCCACGCCAGAATCGGAAGATTCGGGCCGATGATCCAGATTGGGGAACAGGATGATGAGGAGAAACCGACATTTGCATCACTGATGTCCAACCAAAATATCGCAACTATTACGCTGGAAGAGGCTTTGGAGCTGTTCAAGCTGCCTTTTGACCTTCAGGAGTTTGACGGTCAGCCGGTTTCTGTGGGTGTGGGAAGATTCGGGCCATATGTGAAGTGGGGCGAAACATTTATCAGCATCCCAAAAGGCGAGGATCCATTGTCTGTGAACCAGGAAAGAGCAGAAGAGATCATCAACGAAAAGAAAAAAGCAGACGCACCAATCGCGACTTATAAAGGTGAACCTGTGACCAAAGGAACGGGAAGATTCGGGCCGTTTATCAAATACCAAAGCATCTTTGTGAATGTGCCAAAGCGATATGACTTCGATAATCTTTCCCAAAGTGATATCAATGAACTGATTGATGCCAAGCTGGACAAAGAAGCCAACCGTTACATCCAGCAATGGGAAAAAGAAAAAATTGCCATTGAAAACGGACGTTGGGGACCATTCATCAAGTTTGGAAAAGCGAATTTCAAGATTCCGAAAAAGAAAGATGATTCTAAATATGAAGCCGACGAATTGAAAGACATCTCCCTGGATGAGGTGAAAAAGTGGATCAGCGCCCAAGATCCGAAAGCTTTTGCGGAGAAAAAGAAACCTGTCGCCAAGAAAACAGCAACTGCTAAAAAGCCTGCTGCGAAGAAGGCGCCGGCGAAGAAGAAGTAAACTAATTGTTATAAATATTTAACCCTTTCAGAGTTTTAAAACTCTGAAAGGGTTTTTTGTGTTGCTTTTGGATTTGAACCGCAACAATCATACTATTACTATTTATTATTCGGCAGAGATCTATACCGTACAGATTCCTCACGTCACCCGTATGGCGCAAAACCAATGTAAAAGCAATTTTCTGTCTGTTGTCTGGAGGTTATTTTGTTTCTGCAGTGTTTTGTATTTGAGCAGGATAGCGTTCGCCTACGATTTTGATTGTCGCCAGTGCGGAATTAATTGTGTTCAATTCGTCATTTGTCAATGAAATGTTTGTCGCGCCAATGTTTTCTTGTAAGCGGTGCAATTTTGATGTCCCTGGAATCGGAACAATGAAAGGTTTTTGAGCCAGCAACCAACTTAATGCAATTTGTGCAGGTGTAACGTTTTTGTCTTTCGCAATGGAAGCAACGAAATCGACCAATGGCTGATTGGTGGCTCTGTTTTCTTCGCTGAAGCGGGGAAATCCCATTTTCAATTCCGTTTCTTTTAGTGTTCCTGTCAAAAATCCTTTGCCCAACGGACTGAAAGAAACCAAACCAATGCCCAATTCTTCCAGTGTCTGAATGATTCCGTTTTCAGGTTCACGCCAAAACATAGAGTACTCGCTTTGCAAAGCTGTTACAGGTAAAACAGCGTGAGCTTTGCGAATGGTTTCCGCATTGGCTTCTGAAAGTCCGAAATGTTTTACCTTTCCTTGTTGAATCAAATCTTTTACCGCTCCTGCAACATCTTCTATCGGAACATTCGGGTCGGGTCTGTGCTGATAAAACAGATCAATTGTATCTGTTCTCAATCGTTTCAAAGAGGCTTCGGCAGTTGCTTTTATATTTTCAGGACGACTGTCCAAGCCAGCTCTTACGTTGCCGTCCTTGAAACCAAACTTTGTTGCGATTGCCACCTCTTTGCGTAATGGTTCAAGTGCTTCGCCAACCAGCAGTTCGTTTTCGCCATAAGCTTGTGCCGTATCAAAAAAAGTGATGCCTTGTTCAACTGCCGTACGGATCAACTTTATATTTTCTTCTTTTGTCGGTGCATTGGGAAAACTTAATCCCATACATCCAAATCCCAGTGCAGATACTTCCAGTCCGTTTCCTAATTTTCTTGTATTCATTTTTATTGATTTTAAAATTTGACACTGCAAAGGTTGTTCAATAAAAAACGAAAGCACTTGCCAAATGGCAAAAAGTAATTTAGCGGATATTTTTTCTTATTCTGCTCAAAGATGATGCTGTCATACCTAAATAAGAAGCGATGTATGACAACGGAATACGGTTGGCAAGCGTCGGAAATTTTTCAATAAAGTCAAGATAGCGTTCGGTAGCGTCTTGTGAAACTAAATCACTTCTTCTTTTAAGTTTTTCGGTGTGGTGTCTGGCGATTATTTTCTGAATAATAGTTTCCCAACCGATAATGGTTTCTGAAATCTCTTTCCAGTCTTGTTTTTTAAAGACCACCATTTTGCAATCTGTGATTGCTTGTAGATACTCGGAGGGCGTATACAGTTCATCAACGTTGTTCCCAGATAAAATCAAATGCTTATTGTCAATAAAGTAGCGTGTGATTTCTTCGCCTTTGTTGTTGTAATAATAGACCCGAAGAACACCGTCCGTAAGAAAACCAATTTGTTTAACTGCTTTTCCTGCTTCCCAATAATAGTCGTCTTTGCAAAGTTCTATCTCTGTCGCCTTGCTTGTAATCAGGTCAATTTGTTGTTGGTTCAGATTGCCAAATTGTAAAATATAGTCAATAAATGTGTCCATTAGGCAAAGTTAAAAATCGTTGCCTTTTAATTATTTGTCATTTGGCAAAAAAGGAGGAGGTCCAAACTATGATTGGCGATGTTTATACAAAGTCGGGAGACTTTGCGTAGCGTTTTTTACATATTGAAGTACCAGATGAGAATAAATATGTCAATGATTACCTCCGTTATATTAATGTAAAAATGCTTTGGAACAACATTTTGCAGTAGCCAGTCAAGTAAAAAATAAAGTGTACAGGCGATAAATATGACGTAAGCAAAGGCGTAGCCCCATCCTTCATAGCCAGGATTGAGGACAAAATAAATACCGATGATTAAACCAATTGCAGAGGTTGTATTACCAACCGTTAGCTTGTACTTCTTTTTGTCTATCATTTTAATGTTAAGAATGAAAGTCTTGGATTTCAAATCCGCGACATCGGTGTAACGTTTTTATTGCCAAAGTATATCTTCTAATATTTTTTTCATTCCATTACATTGGTCTGCATTTGTAAAAAAGACGTAACCGAATTTCTTTTCGGGATTAATCATGAACGACGATGTAAATCCCAGATTATTTCCGCCATGCCAAAAATTGACTGAGTTTTTAATTTTTATCACTGCAAGTCCTGATGTCCAGGCTTCAATACCAAATATTTCTTTTACTATATCGTTGCTTTCTAAATCAATTCTCGGCACAAACATATCGTTGAACAGGTCCTCTCGTTTCATGAGTTGAGTAAGGAATTTTGCATACGTTGAAGCGTTAGCGTAAAGACCGCCGGCAGAGTCAAAACGATTTCTGTCTCTGTCATCATAAACCACAGAACTATCTTGGTATCCTGTAGCAAGTTTATTTTTAATTGTTGGAGTGAGTATAAAATGAAAATCTTTTAAGCCAAATTTTTTAGCCAGCTCACTTTGGAAATAATTGTCCAGTGTTTCCAGCGTCAAATTGTTTTGCTTCGCAATTACTTTAGCCAGATAGGTGTAAGCTTCTCCGGAGTAAGAAAATTTTTCACCCGGATTGTATAAAAAGTTGATGGTGTCAGACTCGCTCCAGTTTGGTAAACCCGTAGTATGGCTTAACACCATTGCAGCATTTATTTTCTTATACCGTTCATCTATCATATTGGTTGGTGGCAGATATTCATACAAAGGTTTATTCAAATCAATTTTGTTTTCGTTGGCTAATGTCAAAACAAAAGAAGCGAATACAGGTTTTGATAAAGAAGCTGCTTCAAAAAAAGTTCGATTGTCCACTCTCTCGGATTGCGCTACGTTTGAAAAACCATAACCTTTACAGTAAACAATTTTTCCATTGTTGATAACTGCTATAGACATCCCGTGAACGCCCAGGGAATCCATCGCTTTGCCTATCAGTGTGTCAAACTTTTTATTGCTAATGCTTTTACCCGAAAAAGTCCTAAACTGACCAAACACTGTCTGACTAAAAAGGATGAAAAGAAAAATGAGTTTTGTATTCATAATGGTTGTTTATAAAATGGTAGCGAGCAACTGGGTAGCGCGGATTTATAATGTGTGCTTTTGTATCAGTCACGGATTGCAAATCCGCGATATCGGTGAGGTAAGTTTGGATATAGCTTTATTGAATTAATTTTAACGCTGGGAATAACATTAGTTGTACAATATATGTGGGGTAATTTGATATTGTAACAGAATTATAATAATCATTTTTGTTCTTCAAATAAGAAATATATGTGGTATTCAATTTTGGATTAATTGTTAATTGCTTTATTTCCCCAGCATATCTATTATTTTCAGTTGTTAATGTTATTTTGTCTACTATATATGTGTAAGAAGTGTCAACTGGATTACGAAAATCATTTTCCATCGTTTTCAGATATGCAACCAAAGTGTCACAAAGCATTTTGTTTCTTTTAAAACGTAAATTCTTTCTAATATCTTTATGTTTTGCTAGTTTTTCTATCAGGCGTGTCTCGTACATAATGCTTTTTCTATGTTCACTAACGGCATTAGAAAAAATTGATGATAAGGAATCATTACTAAATGAATATACAATTGTAGGCTCATTTCTTAATATAATTAAGTATTTTGTTTTGGGAATGTCAAGAGTTAAACTGTCTAGGGGAGCAAGTTTTTCGTCAAATTCATTGAATATTTTATCTGAAAAAATTGGATTTTCAAATTGATATTGATACTTGTCGAATTTTAAAATGCTGATGCTTATTATAAAAAGATTATATAAGAGTAAGTTTATTACCACCGCTGTAATAATTTGCTTAAGATTGGGGTAAAAGAATTTAGGTGAATATACGAATAGAAAAAAGATTAATAATGATAGTATAGTGTTATGAATAAAAAGTAATTCATACATTTCTGTCTTTTCAAATAAATAGATAAAAGTTATTTGAAGTGGGAGTGTGAATAATTTAGTAATTAATAAGAATAAAAAAATGTTTAATGTTTTGACTCTATAATTAAATATTTTGGATACTAAATAGCTTGAGGTGTTTAAAATTAATAAAGTAATGACTAATATTGATACTTCTAAAATGATAACTTTCGTAACATTTTTAAAAGTGTCATTCGAGAATATATATGTTAATCCAATTGTAATTAAAATGTAAAAAATTGAAATCGATAATTTTTCATCGTCATTTTTTCCAAATAGCTTTTTAAAAAATGACGATGGAGAGATGTAGAATTTTGGCATCTCTAATACCCATTCTGAAATTTTTTCTTTACCAAATAAATCAATTATCTCTTTTATAGACATAGTTATTTAATTTCAAGCTAACATATTAAAATTACTGCATATTATTAGTAATTTACTTAACATTAGTAATCAAACATTGATTATTTTCTTATATATAACATTTACTTAATTTACTAATCCACCCCAAAACTCTCACAAACCAACTTTTTGCATCACCATCCATCCAATTAGCATCAAAAACCACCCTTTTTGCATCGTTTTCCATCCTTTTTGGTTTGTTGGTGAGCCTTTTGGGCTGGAAATCCACCCTTTTTGCATGACAAACGACCCTTTTTGGCTGGTTTTTGAGCCTAAAAGGATCGTTTTTGAAATTTGAAGCTTAAAATGATTACTCTTTCGGCGCTGGTCTGTTGCCTTTTCGTGAAAATCTCTTGCTGAGGTCTTCGTAGATTGGTTTTGCCGTCGCAACACCTTTGCTGGATGCTTCTTTTACAGACCCGTAATATAGGAGAGCAGAGAGAAGAGCTTCATTTCCTGCCAGCATAATAGTGTCACTGAGATCTGATTCCAACTGGTTTGCCAAATTGCGAAGTGGGGAAAGACCATTGACCACGGCCACATCTTTGTGAAACTCCGGTTGATCCATATAGCTGGGTGCAAATTCAGGATTCGTTTCTGTGTAATCTTCCACTTTTTGCACAGTAGCCACAGTTTTGTCTCCCATTTTGAAAATAGTTTCTCTTTGTTCAGGCGTTAATCCTTGTAGATAAGGCGCAAGCAGCGTTCTGGAGTTTTGTAGGTTTTCTGTTACTTGGTCTATAACAGATTGAGGAATTTCGATGCTGATTTGATTTTTTGTGCTCATCGTTTGTGATTTTTTTTGTTAAACAATCAAATGTAATGAATTTTGATATACGAAATGATGCTGTTGGTTGAATAATTTAATGGCATTGTTTACGAACTTTAATAAACATCAAACCGCAGGACACTTCTTCAACCCAATTCCTATAACTTAGCTGAAAATCATACAGAATGAGTACATCCAAAAACTTTAGCCGAAAAGATTTTCTCCAAACCTCAGCACTGGGAATGGCTGCGGTGTTTTTTGGTTCTTCATTTACAAGAGGATTTGATTTTTCTGAGAAGCCTTATTTCAATCTGAAGCCTATCGGACGGCAGTTGTCTCTGGACAGCTACTACATCTGGTGCAGCTCGCCCATCTGGGGAGATGATGGTAAGGTTCACCTTTTCTATTCCCGTTGGAAGAAGGAAAAAGGGATGGGCGGCTGGCTGAATGGCTCCGAGATTTGCCGTGCCGAGGCGGATTCGCCGTTTCATCCGTTCGAGCATCAACAAGTGATTCTAAGTCCGAGAGGTGAAGGTTTTTGGGATGCTACGACTTGCCATAATCCATTGATCAAAAAAGTGGATGGCGAGTGGCTGTTGTTTTTTATGGGTAACTCTAATGGTAAAACCAATACGAAAAGGATTGGATTGGCAACTTCCAAAACGCTGGACGGCAACTGGACAAGACCTGACGAACCGCTGTTGCTTCCCGGCGAACCGGGCGCCTGGGACGACCATTGTACCACTAATCCTGCCTTCGTAAAAGGGAATGATGGTAAATACTGGCTGTTCTACAAATCCTGGAACACCCACGAGTATGAAACGCAAAAAGGCGCGGTGAGGGGCAACCGAAAATATGGATTAGCAAAATCGGATTCGCCAACCGGACCTTACGAAAAGGTTTCAGAACATCCCGTCATCGATTTTTCAGCTTTACCCAATAATGCACAACTGGAAGATGCTTTTGTTTGGGAACAAAATGGGAAGTTCCATTTGATAGCCCGTGATATGGGATTTTATAACCACGAATATGGTCTGCACCTCACTTCGAAAAATGGACTTAGCTGGACAAAACCAAAGATGGCCTATCTTGATATGAAGTCTTACATCACAGAACCAACGCCTCCCAAACATCTGAAACGATTTGGCAGACTGGAGCGCCCGATGCTTCTGATGAGCAAAGATGGTAAGAAGCCCCAGTTTTTATTCGGAGCCACGCAGGGTGGGGCGTTTGAGACTTCTACCACTTTTGTGTTTGAGATTCTGAATAAGTAGTTTTAAAGCAAATACAAAATAGTACATCATGAATTTTTGTGTGCTTTGTGATGTGCTTTGTGTCTTTGTGTTTAACCAAAATCACAAAAAATTAATCAGCAGTCTGAAGTTTTATTAATATTTTTGCCCTTAAAACCAAGAAAACACATTTCCTGATGGGTGGAAAATTACAATGGACGAATCTTAAAAACTTTCCCTGGCTGATTTTTTTTGTAGCAATCGTCATCTGGCTGGCTTTGGCTGGTGCTAACTACTATTACCAAAGCCAAGGCGGTTACACCGGGACAGGGATTTTGTTCCCGATTTCGGTTATCTATCCTAATCAGTTTTTGTGGAGTGGATTTGTGTTTGCGTTTTTGTTTTTGATTGTCGGGATTTTCGCTTTCCAATATTCTGAGAAACTGAATGTTTATCTCTTGTTTTTAATTGCAATAGTTCTCGTTATTTTAGGTAATCTGAGTCAGGGGAACTTTGATATTGCTTTCCTGCAGCCGTTTTATCTGAAAGGCCGACAGTATTACACCGATGCTCTTAACATTACCGACGGACAAATCTGGTTAAGGGATTTTGCGAAGAATCTGGAGCAGTTCCAGATGCACACCAAAACACATCCGCCATTTGTCACGCTTTTGCATTATTGGATTCTGAATATTTCTAATATCGAGACATTGGCAATTGTGTTTTTTGCGATTGGAAGTTTGTCCTTTCCATTGTTTTATAAGATTTTGGTGTACCTCGGTTTTGAGGAAACGAGAAGGAAATGGACTCTGCTTTTGTTGGCGGTAATTCCTTCTGTTAATATTTATCTCTTGGTATCGATTGATGCGTTGGTGTTGACGTCAACTTTGATTTTCCTGTTAGGATTTGCGAGAATTTTTCATCAGCATAAAATCGATTCTGTTTCATTTTTATTGATTTCTTCTGGATTGATTCTGACCAATCTTTTGACATTTTCGGGATTATTTCTGTTTGCATTTCTTGGTTGTATCAGTTTCTATTTTGTAATCAAAGGAAAATGGAATTTCGTTTGGCTAAGTTTGATGACAGCTGCAGTTTTTGTTTTGACTTTTTCGATTATCTATGCAACAACAGGTTACGATCAATTAGATACATTTCTACTCGCGTCAGAATCCGAGAATCCGGATGGCTTCCGATTGTTTCATCAACCTTTTATCTACCTGATGACAAGACTGGAAGACATTGGCGAAATTTTTCTGTTTTTGTCTTTTGGATTCCTGGCGATATTTTTCTCAAAAAAATCAGGAACGGAAGTTTTTGACAACCGAAATATCAATATCCTGTTTTTCTCAGCGATCTCAGCAATCTCAGCAATGCTTTTGACAGGGGCTTACGGAACGGGCGAAACAGCAAGGGCTTGTTTGTTTTTGGTACCTTATTTTTTGATTTTGTTGAAGAATATTGGTTCAGAACAATTTAAAATCATGTTTTACCTCTGTCTTTTTCAAACGTTTGGAATGCAGATGATTGGGAATTTTTATTGGTAAAGAGAATGTCTTTAATAACGCTTCTACTTGATGTAATGTGTAAAATAAAATTATCTTTGTTAGATATAATTCCTCTTAACAGAATTTGATGGCGTTCTTACATCCGGTATTTACGATTCTTTTTGTTTTTTTAGTTGTGTATAGCTTTTACGAAGTCTATGGCAACAAGAGTACGCCTAAGTTTCTGATTTGGCTGCTGGGAATTTACATGATCATCATTGTTGGATTCAGGCATTATGTTGGAGCAGATTATCCTGTATATATGGGAATGTATAATGAGTATTTTCCAACCATCAATTATTCTCAGCTTGTTGATAAAATGTTTTTTCGCGGAAGCAATCTTGATATAGAATGGCTATACGTGTTTCTGAATAAAATTGTCTATATCACGCGAGGCCCATTTTATTTTTTCACTTTAGTAAGTGCCATTATCACATTGGGCGGTAAACTTATATTTTTTTCCAAGAATTCTAAATATCCTGTTTTTGCGATTCTATTATTTTTGATACCGGCGTATTTTATCGCTGATAGCGGGCATATGAGGCAGGCCTTGGGAATGACAGTCTGTGTGTTGTCTTTTAAATTTATCAAAGAGAGAAAGGTTTGGTGGTACTTGTTGTGTATCTATTTAGCTTTCGGTTTTCACAAATCTGCAATAATATTTTTGCCGGCTTACTGGTTAGCGGTGATTCCAATGAACTCCAGCAGGATGTTCTACAGCATATTGATTTGTATCATCCTTTCACCATTTCAGGTTTATAACCTTTTCTCAACTTTTCTGAACACATTGAATGTTCAGGATGTTTCAAACGGTTTCAACGGTTATGTCAACTATGAGGCAAAGTCTTCCAGTTTTATGGATGGACTGATACTGATGTACAGCTTTATTTTGATTAATTATGATAAAAAGGCGTGCGAGAAAATATATTATTACGAGTATATGCGTAATATTCTGGTGTTCGGGGTATGTCTTTATTTTATAATGAGAAGTAATCCGGTGTTTTCGACAAGACTGGTAGGTCCTTATTTAGGATTTGCACCTCTGGTTATTACCAATGTGATTTTTTCAATTAATGCTAATGTAAAAAGAATGCTTCATCTGTTTTTTGTTTCATTTATGATATTTTATTATTTTGTTTTTGTGAAATATCAAGGCAATGCAGGACGTTTTACACCCGAAAAATACCAAAATATTCTCTGGCTCAATCAATAATTATGAATAACAAAATCGTCCTTTTATTAATATTTATAATTCTTGGATTATTGATTTTTTTCAATATTCAGGTCGTAACAGATTTTGCAGGAAAATATATTTATCCCTTGGATGACACTTATATCCATCTTTCGATGGCGAAGAATTTTGCTGAATTTCAAACGTGGGGAATTACCCAATATGAGTTTTCTTCCACAACATCGTCTCCACTTTTCACATTTTTATTAGCAATTTTAATTAAGGTTTTTGGAAATTGGGAATATCTACCACTGGTTGTCAATAGCGTAGCTGGCTTTGCATTAATATTGGTTTTTAATCGGTATCTGAAACAATTTTCTAAGGCAACCTATAGCGTTATTTTATTTTCTGTTGTTTTGCTGATGCCTTTGCACCTGATGATAATGACAGGAATGGAACATGTTTTCCATACGCTGGCGATGATTCTAGTTTTGCGTGGATTTCAAAAATATCTTGAGGATAAAACGCCGAGACATTTCTCCAATCTAGCTTTGCTCTCAATCATTGCGGTCGGTTTCCGGTATGAGAGTTTGTTTTTTGTTTTCTTCATCTGTGTTTATCTGTTTTTCATTAAGAAAGATTATGTTATCAGCATTGCATTGGGCCTTTTCGCCGTCACTCCGGTCGTAGTTTATGGATTGATTTCTATAGATAACGCCTCGTTTTTTCTGCCCAATTCTTTGATTCTGAAAGGAAATACTAACGATGGTATTGTAGGGTTTTTCACCAGAGTCGCAGGGAATGCTTACCGTGGAATTTCAGTTTTGATATTGATAATTATTCTGTCGATTCAGATTCTTCGAAACCCAAAAAATCAAAATCTCAAAATCTCTCAAACGCTACAACTTACCAAAAATGCTATTCCACTTGTTGTGTTTTGCGGGTTTATCGTTCATCTTTTATTTGCTAATTTTGGTTGGCTGATCCGGTATGAAGCTTATCTTGTGGTGATTGTCTTATTTGCAATAACGCCTTTTATTAATGAGGTTTTCAATAAAAATGCGACAAACAAAATTCTGAAATTCGGAACTGTTTTTCTTTTACTGGTTACATTGTATATGCGGTTTGGGACAATGCTGGAAAAACAGAAAGTTGCTTCTAAAAATATCTTTGACCAGCAGATTCAGCTGGCAGGTTTTCTCCATCAATATTATAGAAACTCGAAAGTTATTGCCAATGATATCGGGGCGATTACTTATTTCAATAATATTCATCTTTTGGACACCTACGGTTTAGGAAGTATAGGAGTGGCGAAGCTCAGAAAAAGTGACCACGGAAAATTTACCGATAACAAGGCTTTGCAACAATATGTTTATGATACGGCAAAAAACCAGAATTTTGATGTGGCTTTGGTTTTTGAAGAATGGGTAAAAATGCCGGATTATTTTTCAAAAGTCGGAACTTTAACTATTCCTGATAATTATATGGCTGGCGGAAAAACTGTTTCTTTTTATTCTGTACAGAAAGAGAATACCCAGAGACTTAGAAATCAGTTAATTCAATTTTCTAAACAAACACCAAAAGACGTTATCATAAAAATTGTAGATTAGAACTATGGAATTCGAAGACTTTATTATTGCGCCCAGAAAAATCCGAACCGAGAAATGGCAAATCGGAGACAGAATCACCAACGACATCAAAGAAGACAGCATCGTTCTGCTATTTGTATCAGATTACCGTGGTGCTGACGGCGAAGCGGAAAGTCAGGATTTTACAGGTGTACGAAAAGAATTTTATAAACTGTCTCAACTGGATTTTGAGATTCCGCTTGTAGATTTAGGAGATTTGGTTTCCGGAAGGACACCGCAGGATTCGCATTATATTCTGCAGGAAGTTTTGTCGGCTTGTCATTACAAAGGTGCGATTCCGGTGATTGTTGGCGGAAGTAATGACTTCGCATTTTCACTTTTTTCTGCGCTCAATTTTCATCAACAAAATATCAATTATACCCAAATTAGCAACGTGGTGTCACTGAAGCAGCAGGACGAGATCCACGAGTCTAATTTTCTGAGTAAAATCTTAGGTTCCAAAAATTTCTCTATCAAAAATTACCATCATCTGGGCTATCAGAAACATCTGAACGAAATGGATTCTGTAAAGCTCATCAAAGAAGTTCAGTTTGATATAATCCGATTGGCAGAGATGATGAATTCTACAGAGAAAACTGAGCCTTACTTCCGGAAAGCAGATTTGGTAACGATTAACTGCGATGCGATTGAAAGTTTTGGTGAGGCTTTTTCTATGAATCCGCAAGTGAATGGACTTAACAGAAGGGAGATTTGTGCTTATATGAAAGAAATTGGTTTGAGCGAAAGACTGAAATCTGTCGGGATTTTCAATTACAATATCTATTCGGATTCGCAGCTCAATCATCAGCTTTTAGCACAAATGATCTGGTATCTAATTGAAGGAATTAATATCCAAAAATCTCATCCGAAGGAGAAATCTTACGAGACTTTTTATGTTTTGATTAATGACGAGCAATATGCTTTCAAAAGAGAGGTTTTCAGTAATCTCTGGTATTTTGGAGATGATGAGGATATCGATAATTGTATCCCTTGTTCACGTTCGGATTTTGATGAGGCTAAAAAAGGATTTTTAGGACCGAGATTTACCAGAAATTAAATATTTAATAATGCTGTATTAAAACTACTGTTCAAAAGAAGAAAGGTGCAAGAAGAAAAGCTCCGTAGGAGCGTAATGTTTTTAGAAAAAAGCAACAGGTAAAGCTCCAGAGGAGCTACATATTTTGTAATGTCTGAAAAATTAAATATCAAAGTTTCAATCATCGTTCCGGTTTATAATGTCGAATTATATCTGGAAAAATGCTTGTTGTCATTAGTCAACCAAACTTTAAAAGACATCGAAATTCTGGTGGTGAATGACGGAAGTAAAGACCAATCTCAACAAATCATCGAAAAATTCCAGCAAGAATATCCGGGTAGGATTTTTGGTTTCATAAAAGAAAACGGCGGACTCAGCGATGCGCGCAATTTCGGTATCGACAGAGCAAAAGGGGAATTTATCGGTTTTGTGGACAGCGACGATTATGTTTCGGAAACTATGTTTGAGGAAATGTATGACTTAGCTTTAAAACATCAGGCAGAAATGACGATTTGTAATCTTCAAAAGGTTGATGAAAATGGTAATGTCACTCAAAAACTGACGCAACTTCCAGGATTTCCGGAGAAAATTCTCTTGGAACAGAACCTTTCGGTTTTTTCTGACATCTCTTATTTCGCATGTAACAAATTATTTAAAAAGGAATTATTTCAAAATAAGAGGTTCAAAAAAGGCATTCATTTCGAAGATATTGAACTGATTCCACAGCTCTTGCTTCAGTGCAAGACTTTGGCTTTCACTCCGAATTATCATTATCAATATCTGGAAAGAAAAGATTCAATCAGTAAAAGTCATACAACAAAAGGTTTGGATATTCTGAGAGCTGTAGAAACGGTGAGCGAACGTTTTAAAAAAAGCCGGTTTGCCGACCGACCAAAAGCTTTGAAGGATTTTCAGATTTTGGAAGGCGTTTATACTTTTTTGGCTTATTTGGCATTTGTAAAAAAAGAGGAGGATTTTTATCTGATGTCACAAAAATTGGATGATTTTGTAAAAATAAATGCTTTGAAGACTAAAGATATATTGCAATATAAGCGGTTTGGTAAGAATTATCTATTATCTTTGCCCTTGAGAAAAAAAATTTATTATATCCTTAGTCTTTTAAAGTTGAGGAGACTTGTCAGGAAATTAACCCGCTAATAATACCATAAGCCAAAAACACTAAATGAATAATAATTTCGAAACTTTTTTAGAAAGCACCGGAATATCTTTCTTTTACTTTAAGCTAGTGCTTGGCTTTGTATTTTCGTTTCTTATTACTTATATCGCCATTCCTACGATTATAAAAATTTCCAGAAGAAAAAATCTGATGGATGAGCCCGGCGCAAGAAGTTCACACCTCAGGAAGATACCTAATCTTGGCGGAATCGCTATCTTTTTTTCATTAGGTGTCTGCGCGCCCATCTTTGCATACGAACTGTTTGACCGATACAAGTTCCTGTTCGCATCTTTTATTATCCTGTTTTTTGTAGGTGTGATGGATGATATTATGGTTTTGAGGGCTTATAAAAAATTATTGGCTCAAATATTAGTTTCCGCATTGATGGTAATCGGTTCCGATGTCCGCATACGTAGTCTTTTTGGCGTGTTTGGCATCTATGAGATCAATTATTATATCAGTATTGCCTTTAGTATTTTAACATTCATTATTTTAATTAATGCTTTTAATCTGATCGACGGTATTGATGGACTGGCAGGGAGTTACACTATAGTAACCAGCGCTTTGTTTGGTGTCAGCTTTTTCAGGTTGGGCAGCCATAATGATCCGTTGGTGGTCCTTTGCTCGATTTTAATAGCAGCTTCTTTAGGTTTTCTGTTTTATAATTTATCGAATAAAAGAAGTACCAAGATTTTTATGGGAGATACCGGCTCTATGATATTGGGTTTTCTTCTTGCTTTTACAGGAATCTCTTTTATAGAAATTTTTATTGCAAAAAGAGATGAGGTTTTTTATCATTTGCAGTCAGCGCCAGTCATAGCTGTTGCAATCCTGATTTTACCAATCGTTGATACCTTAACAGTTATTATAACAAGGATTTATCATAAAAAATCGGTGTTGTCTCCGGATAAAAATCACATTCATCATAAATTGTTGAATTTAGGTTTAACCCATAGAAGATCAACAGCTTATATTATAGCTTATTATTTATTAATCATAGTCGCAGCCTATTTTTTCAGGCATTTGAGCGTTAATCAGCTATTAGTTCTTATAATGGTTCTTGGATTTTTTGGCGCTTATTTGCCGATATTTTTATTGCGATTCAAAAAAGATTAAAATTATTATATTTTTGTAAAAAACTATTGATGACAAAACGTTATTTTTTTAATATATTTTTTTTACTCATTCTTGTTGGGGTAAGTTCATCTTGTATTTCTAAAAAAGATGTTCGTTATCTGCAACCCAGCGAAAGCCTTACAATAAATGAGGAAGGCTTAGTCCCTTATAATGTCCCGGAATACAGAGTAACAAAAGGTGATATTTTAAGCCTCAATGTAGTGACAACTCCGAAAGGAGATGCAGCTCAATTTTATTCTTCACTCAACTCTTCCAATACGGGTTCTAATAGTCAGGCAATGAGTAACAATGCCAACCAAATGGGGAACAATCAGATGAATAGTGGCTCAGGAGGTAATGCAACCTTTTATTTTAATGGGCTGAAAGTTGATTCGAAAGGAGATGTTAATATCTTTGGCATTGGTTACATCAAAGCAGAGGGTAGGACACTTGAGGATATGACAAAAGAGATCCAGGAAAAAGTTAACGAAAATTTTTTGCAAGGGAAATCGGAAGTTAGACTAAACTTAGATGGAATCCGGTATTACATCTTGGGTGACATGGAAAATGTCGCTATAACAGGCGAAAAAACGGCATATGTTACTCAGCTCAATATTATGCAGGCGCTAGCGATGAATGGCGGGCTCAACAGAACCGTTGACCGTAAAAACATAATGATCCATAGAAAGTATCCGGAAGGTATAAAAACAGCAAGGCTGGATCTTACAAGAGAAGATGCTATGAATTCTCCTTACTACTGGTTGCAGAATGGTGATATTATTTATCTCAATACGAATAGTAAGATTATCAATGGATTCGGAAAAGAACCTGTTCAGACTTTGACGACTGGCGTCTCTGTTCTTACAACAGTAATGTCTATTTATTTAATTCTTACTAGACTATAATGATTCCTGATAAAAACGGAAAAAAATCACAAGATACAGCACTGGCTGAAAAAATGGGAGCTTTCAATTTGTTTGATCCTGCTCATTTTTTGCAAAGAGTTATTCGCAATTGGTATTGGTTTGTTATTCTGGGCTTTATAGGTTATTGTATTTCGTATGTATATAGTAAATACTATGCTCAGAGAGTTTATGCCTCCAGCCTATCATTAAGCATATCTAACAATACGGCTAGCTATTTTACACCCAATCAGTCAATTAACTTCATTTGGGGGCAGGGTGGAAATCAGGATGGTGTTTATTTGAAAAAGATCTTATTATCAAGAAGTCATAACGAGTTTCTGGTAAAAAAACTTAATTTAATCACTAATTATACAACCAAAGGATTAATTAAGACAACTTATTTGGATCAGGAAGATAGTCCGGTATTTTTGGAGATTGATACGAATCATCTGCAGCAGGTGAACTATCCCATAACCTTGATACCAAAAGAGAAGAATAAATATGAAGTTGTTTTACCAGAAGAAGGGCAGTCGCCGTATCTCTATAATTATGAGACAGAAAGTATGGAGACTATCACTTCATACCCAAGACCAAAAAATAAAATTTTAGGAATTAATGAATGGTACGAGACGCCAAATCTTAAATTCAAACTGGTTCCAAACCCTACACCAAGCAATTTAGGCCTTGATAATATTATTATAACTCTTATTCCTGTAAATCAGGCGGTTAATGGAATAATAGGAAGTTTAACGGTAGATTTTGATAAAGAACTACCGTCAATTATGGTTATAACTAAGTCGGGTTATAATCTTAATAATACGGTGAGTTTCCTTAATAATTCTGTTGATGAATTAATCAAGAAAAGATTGTTGGATCAAAATATGGTAGATAAAAATACTGTAGAATATCTTAACGAAAATCTTTCTCTAATCAGGAAAAAATTAGATTCCAGCGGAACAGTTCTTAATAATCTGAAAATCAACAATCGTCTTTTCGATATGGAGAATATCGATTCTAAGACATTGGAAAAACTCACTGCATTAGAAACTCAAAAAGCTGAATTAGCGACCAAAATTAATTCTCTGGATCAGATCAGAAATTCTGTCGGGACGAATAATATAGAAAAAATAATCAGTCTCAATATTGCAGGGATAGAGGATGGGAGCTTTAATGCTTCTGTGTCAGAACTGAAACAGCTCTATGCAAAACGGAGAGAAATGGCTCAGATCTACACCCCTAATTCTGAACCAATGCGGGAAATCAACAGGTTGATTAACGAAGCAAAATATACTTCACAAGATGGTCTGAAAAAATATTTTCAAAGCTATTATGACCGGCTTGCTGATGTTAATTCACAGATTGCAAAAATTGATAAGGAGTTAATTACATTACCAGAAAAGCAAAGGATTTTCCTGGATGCACAAAGGGGATATGATATTATTGAAAGTACTTATAATACATTACTTACAGAACAGGCAAAATCTCAAATGCGTGTTGCGACCAATCAAAGTAATCTAAACGTTATAGACAGAGCAAAAAATCTGGGACAAGGACCCATTGCTCCGGATGTAAACGCTACGAAAATGCAGATTATGGGGGGGCTGTTACTGATTCCTCTTATATTTTTGCTGGTAGGTGAATTGCTGGATAACAAGATCCGAAATCTGAAAGAATTGTTGACGGCCACCAGAATTCCGTTATTGGGTGTAATAGGACATAACAGCTACGACAATAATCTGACGGTTCTAGAAGAACCGAAATCATCAATATCGGAAGCATTCAGGGCTGTAAGAGCCAACCTGCGCTTCCTGTTTGATGAGGAGCAGAAAAGCAAAGTTATCCTGGTTACATCTTCTATCAGTGGAGAAGGTAAAACTTATGTGTCTATCAATATAGCTTCTGTCTTAGGGCTTAGTGGGAAGAAGGCAGTCTTGTTAGGTATGGATCTTCGGAAGCCAAAAATTTTCGGAGATTTCAAAATCAATAATAAAAACGGAATTTCCAATTATCTCACAGGTCAGGTAGAACTGGAAGAGATTATTAATCATACCAGTATTCCCGGTTTGGATGTAATAACATCGGGGCCTATTCCACCGAATCCTTCAGAATTGCTGATGAGTGATAATAATATGAAGTTCATAGAAAGACTGAAAGAGATCTATGAATATGTTATTATAGATTCGCCGCCTGTAGGCTTGGTTGCCGATTCGTTTGAACTGATCAAAAAAGCTGATACCACCATCTATGTTGTCCGCCACGAGTACACAGAAAAGCATATGGTGAGAATGATCACAGAAAAGTATTTTAATAAAGAAGTTTCCAATCTTGGATTGGTTTATAATGATTTTGTTGTTAAGCAGGGTTATGGTTACGGGTATGGCTATGGTTACGGGTACGGCTATGGTTACGGGTACGGCTATGGTTACGGTTACTTTGATGAAGACAAAAATTATAAAGAACCAACAATCATAAAAATCAGGAACAAGCTGAAAATGTTTTTTAATAGAAAATAGAAGCCTTTGTCAAGGCTTTTATTTTTTTATAGACTATTTTGACAATAAGTTCGTTTTTATAACAATAAATTATATTTTTTTGTTTTTATTTAACTAAACTTTAAGAAGTTCCTTAATCTAAAAATGTTTTATATTTGCACCAAATTTTTGAGTAATAGACGTTTCAGTATATTGAAAATGAAGAGAGAATTAACTTATGCCTTTATCGCTATTTTTTGTTTTTTGAGTTTTGCAAAAGCTCAGAGACATGAGATAGGAGTACAATTGGGTATGAGTAATCTCGTGGGAGATATTGGCAGGACAAATTATATTCTTCAGAAACCTCTCGGAAATGTATCGGAAAACGGCCTTCCATTTTATGGAGGCGTAATGTACAGGATGAATTTTAATCCTTATCAGACGGTCAGGCTTAATGTAGGATTTAGCAACATTCAGTTTGATGACAGGTATGCGAAAGAAAATTATAGAAGAATGAGGCAGTTGAGAGGCACCAACTCGGTGATATCAGCGGACTTGCTTTTCGAATATAATTTTTTACCGGTTAATGAGGAGCAAACCAGTATGATAAGTCCGTATATATTTGCCGGTGTTTCCGGTTTGTATATGGATGCAGTGAAGGCAGAACTGACCATTACAAATACCAGCGTACAAGCTAAGTACAAGCAGGAAAAAGCTTTTACAATGGGATTGCCATTTGGTGTAGGGCTTAAATATAAATTTAATTACAACTGGGCATTGTCCGGGGAATTCACTTTCCGTCCGACTTTCTCGGATCAGGTGGATTATAGTATGTTGAAAGATGGTGATGTTACAGTGAAGAGTTCTTTAGGAAAAGACCAAACAGCTGCTATTGTACAAGGATTTATGGATCAAAGGAATATTGGTAATCTGAATTCTAAAGATTGGGTTAATTCTGCAACATTGATTTTGTCCTATTCTTTTGGGAGACCACCTTGTTATTGCAAATAATGATTA
Organism: Epilithonimonas arachidiradicis; assembly: GCF_003610695.1. Taxonomy (GTDB): domain Bacteria; phylum Bacteroidota; class Bacteroidia; order Flavobacteriales; family Weeksellaceae; genus Epilithonimonas; species Epilithonimonas arachidiradicis. The sequence goes on from NZ_RAQH01000001.1 coordinate 705,500, forward strand.
TGCAGGATTTAAAAAAGCTTATAAATAAAGATAAATTACCGAAGCATGTTGCTGTAATTATGGATGGCAACGGAAGATGGGCAAAATCCAGAGGAGAAGAGAGAACCTTTGGGCACAAGAACGCTATCACTGCTGTTCGTAATGTTATCAATGCTTGTAATGAGATCCATATCCCATATCTTACACTTTACACATTCTCCTCAGAAAACTGGAACCGTCCAAAGGATGAAGTAGATACGCTGATGAATCTTTTGTCAGAGACACTACTTCTGGAAGCGGAAGAGATCTTCACAAAAGGCTTGAGAATGCACGTTGTCGGCGATATTACAAAACTCCCGGAACTGGTGAGAGATCAATTATTAAATGTAATTGAGCTGACTAAAAATAACGATAAAGGAAATCTGATTCTGGCACTGAATTATGGTTCGCAAAAAGAAATCCTCAAAGCGATCAAAGAAATCAGCCAGGAAGTGAAAGATGGGAAAATAGATGTTGATGATATTAATGAAAAAGTATTCGAAGATCATCTTTATACAAAAGATTTTCCGCCGGTTGATCTGATGATCAGAACCAGTGGGGAAGTGAGGATCAGTAACTTTTTGCTTTGGCAGATTGCTTATGCAGAGCTTCAGTTTCTGGATGTGCTTTGGCCGGACTTTACAAAAGATACCTTTTTCCAATGTATCATAGATTATCAAAATAAGGAAAGGAGATACGGAATGACAAGCGAGCAGCTTTCATAAAAAATATATAGAAAAGAGAACAACTTCAATAAGAATGAAATTAAGATTTATACCCATTATTTTGTTAACAGCTTCCGTGTATTTCCACGCTCAGGTTGTTCCACAGGGTAACAATGCAGAAAACACAGAACTTGCAGCAAACCAAAACCAAGAGTATGTTCTGAAGGATATCGTTGTAGACGGTGTCAAAAGATACACCCCAGCTCAGATTTTGCGTTTTACAGGTCTTGTGAAAGGAGAGAAGTTAGAAATTCCCGGCCAGAGAGTCAGCTCAGCTGTTAAGAAACTTTGGGAAACACAATCTTTTTCGAAAGTAGAGGTCTATGTACAGGATGTAGAAGGTCAAAACGTGATCTTACAATTCCAGTTACAGGACTTAAAAGAATTGGGAGAGATCAAATTCACAGGTAAAGGAATCGGTAAGTCCAAAAACGAAAAGCTGATCAAGGATAATAATTTGAAGCCTGGGACTAAAATCAATAACAATTTGGTTTCCAGCTTACAAAATAAGATTCCTCAGGAGTATGTTGCAAAAGGATTTGCTGACGCTAAGATTAATATCCAGGAAAAAGCTAATGCAGGAGACCCGAATTTGGTAGACTGGACCATTGAAGTAGCCAAGGGTAAAAAAGTTAAAATTGACAAAATTACTTTTGATGGTAATAATGAAGTGTCTGACAGAAAACTGAGAAAGAAAGGTTTCAAAGATACTAAGCAGAAAAGATTTTTGTTGGGAATCCTTAAGCCGTCAAAATTTGTTCAGGACAAATATGATGAGGATAAGAGAAACCTGATCAGTTATTATAACTCTCTGGGCTTCCGTGATGCGGTAATTGTTTCAGATTCTGTCACCAGAAATGAAAAAGGTTATAACATCAATGTAAAACTTAATGAGGGTAAAAAATATTACATCGGTGATATCAATTTTGTTGGTAATACAACTTTCACAACCGAGTTCTTACAAAAGATTTTAGGGTATAAAACAGGCGATATCTACGATGCTGTAGGATTCAACAAGAAAGTTGGAGAAGATGGAGGTAAAGAAGATGACTCTGACCTTAAGTCTCTATACATGAACAATGGTTTCTTGTTCTCTAATGTGACACCAATTGAGAAATCAATCAAAGGTGATTCTATTAATTTGGAAATCAGAATCAATGAAGGTGAAAAAGCGACTTGGAACCGTGTAACCTGGTCTGGGAATACAACAACGCACGACCACGTTATCCTGAGAGCGCTTAGAACAAAACCGGGAACTTTATTTGCAAAATCAGACATCAAGAGAACTTATTTCGAATTGGCTGGGATGCAGTTTTTCGATCCTCAGCAGATTGGTACAGATGTGAAACCAAATCCACAAGATAACACGGTTAATATGCACTGGACTTTGGTTGAGAAAGGTTCATCGCAGGTTCAGTTGCAAGCGGGTTACGGTGGAGGATCTTTCATCGGAACTTTGGGATTGACTTTCAATAACTTCTCTTTGAGAAACTTCCTGAAATTCAAAGATTTCAAACCTGTTCCTCAGGGTGACGGACAAACATTGTCACTTCAGGCACAAGCAGGACAATATTTTACCAATTATGGAGTTTCATTTACAGAGCCATGGTTATTTGGAACAAGGCCTACAGCTTTGAGTGTTGGATTAAACTATTCCAGAGTTAACTATTCTTACTCCACTGGAGATCAAACGATGAATATTTTCTCTGCAACAGCAGGCTTAACAAGACTGTTGAGATGGCCGGATGATTATTTCTCGCTCTATACCGGGATACAGTTTCAGAGCTATAATTTCAGTAACTATCCGTTCTATTTCGGAGATGCGCTGGAATATAACGGAAGTACGAAATCATTCAGTTTCAATATTGGTTTGAGTAGAAACTCGGCTGGTTTGGATCCTGTTTTCCCAACTTATGGTTCTAATATAGAAGCGTCATTGAAGTTCACGCCGCCTTATTCCTGGTTCAGTAACAAAGATTACTCCACTATGAATACGTTGGACAAATATAAGTGGATGGAGTTCTACAAAGTGAAGTTAAAAGCTGATTTCTATAACGAAGTTATTGGAAAATTGGTTCTTAGAACAACCGGTGAAATGGGATTCTTAAGCGGATACAGCAAAGAATTGGGTCCACCGCCATTTGAAAGATATTATGTAGGAGGTGTTGGATTGTTCAATGGTAGATTTGATGGTAGAGAATTGGTGCCGTTAAGAGGTTATGAGAATGCATCTTCTACAGGTTTCAGTTCTTCATCAACATATGATATAACACCATATGGTGGGGCAACAATTTATAACAGATTTGCTGCGGAATTAAGATATCCAATTTCTATGAATCAAACAGCGAAGATTTTTGCTTTGACGTTTGTGGAAGGCGGTAACGCTTGGAACAGCTTCGGAACTTATAACCCTTTCAAATTGAAAAGATCAGCGGGTATAGGTATCAGGGTGTCAATGTCGGCATTTGGTTTAATTGGATTTGACTTTGCCTATGGATTTGACAGAACGTTAGGAAGTGCGGATCCTTCAGGATGGCAGACCCACTTCTTGATGAACCAACCATTATAAAATAAAATACTATTTTTATAGGATGAAAAAATTAGCATTCATTGTAACAATTCTTTTTACCACTACACACATCTATGCACAAAAGATTGGTGTTGTAGATACCAATTATGTTTTGAGCAAATTGCCTCAATATAAAGAAGCAGAGAACAGGCTTAATACCCAGGTGACTCAGTGGCAGGCCGATTTGCAGAAGCTGCAGGCTGAGTATGAGAGAAAAAGAGAAGCTTTTGAAAACGAAAAAGTTCTTTTGGTAGGTGAACAGTTGAAACTGAGAGAAAAAGAAGTTGTAGATATGGAAGCGAGCATCCGTAATACAATTGGTGCGAGATTTGGTACAAATGGTGAAGTTAATCAGTTAAGATCCAATCTTACAAAACCTTATCAGGATCAGATCTGGAATGCAATACAAACAGTATCTACGAAGAATAATCTGGGCATAGTTTTGGATAAAACCACGAACAATGTTCTTTTTCTGGATAAGAAATATGATTATACCGAGGCTGTTTTAAACCTACTTGTAAAAAATCTTCCTAAGGCTGAAGAATCAAAAAATAATTCTTTGCCTAATAGGGGAGGTGTTAAAAGTGGGAGAGAAAGTCTGAAAGGTAAAGCAGGTAATATGCTTAAAAAAGCTACATCATCTGTCAGCAAAGGCGAAATCAAAGCAGATTAAAATTAATTTAAATATATAAACATAACTTTTTAAAATGAACAAATTAAATGTATTATTAGTAGCGGTTGTAATGGTTTTTGCTACAGGATTTGCAAACGCACAGAAATTAGCATATGTAGATGTAAATTCAATTTTTACAGCTATGCCGGAAATGAAAGCGTTGGATCAGCAATTACAAACCTTACAGACTTCTAAACAAAGCGAATTAGAAAAGCAAGGAAAATCTCTTCAAGATATGATGGCAAAATATCAAAAAGAAGCTGCTACTCAAACTCAGGCTATCAATGAGCAAAGAAGCCAGGAGGTTCAAAAACTTCAGGATAACTTGCAACAGTTATATGCTGCTGCTCAGAAAGATATCGCTGAAAAAAGAGATGCAGGTTTAGCTCCAATTGAGAAAAAAATCAATGATGCTATTACTAAAGTTTCTAAAGCTGCAGGGTATGAATATGTTTTCGACGCTTCTAGCCCGGCTTTAGTTTACAAAGCAGGAACAGACGCTACACCAGCGGTTAAAAAAGAATTAGGTCTTTAATAGAATCCAAATCATTAAAACCGCTCTTTTTCGGAGCGGTTTTTTTATTTTTGTATTATGGAAAAAGAATTCTCTTCTACGGTTAAAATCCGTTTTGCAGATTGTGATCCAATCGGTCATCTCAATAATGTCAAATATCTGGAATATATGCTCAACGCCAGAGAAGATCACGTGGAGCAGAATTACGGATTTACCTACGAACAATATACCAGAGAAACAGGCTGCACCTGGGTTACTGTCCAGAATGAGATCGCTTATTTAAAAGAAGTTAGATACAATTCTACTGTTGAAATCACCAGCAAAACCATTTTCGTTGATGATCTTACAGCAGTGGTTGAGTTGCTGATGAAGGATGAAAATGGAGTGGTCCACGCTGTTTTTTGGCTCACGGTCATTTATTTTAATATGAAAACCAGAAGAGCAGAAAAAATGCCTGAAGAAACTCTTACCAAATTCGCTCATTTTCTGGTGGAGGTAGACCAGAAAACATTTAAAGAAAGAGTTGGATTTTTAAGAAGCCAGAATAAAACAAAATAATATGAGAAGAATACTTGTTATCGGAGGAAATGGCCAGTTAGGACACTGCCTGCAGAAATTAGCTCCAAAATACCACGATCTGTATGATTTTAATTTTACAGGATCATCGGTTCTGGATATTACAAATGACGAGCAGGTAGATACTGTTTTTGCAGAATATCGACCGGATTTTGTGATTAATGCTTCAGCTTATACGGCAGTTGATTTAGCTGAGAAAGAAGTCGAAAAAGCTTTTGCTGTCAATGGAGATGCTGTGGGTAATTTAGCTCAGGTTTGTAAAGATAACAACGCAATCTTGATCCACGTTTCTACAGATTATGTTTTTGATGGAGAAACTAATCTTAGCTATTCGGAAGACGATTTTACCAATCCAATTGGTGTTTATGGTGCTTCCAAAAGAAAAGGCGAAGAATTGGCTTTGGAAAACAATCCTGAGACTGTTATTTTGAGGACATCCTGGCTATATTCTGAGTTTAACAAGAACTTTGTCAAGACAATGCTTCATTTATTCGAAATTAAGGATGAATTGGGAATTGTGGGTGATCAGTTTGGTCAGCCGACCAATGCGAATGATCTTGCCGAAGCGATTATGGAAATCATTGGTGCTGAAAAGAAGACTTTCGGAATCTATCATTTTTCCAATTATCCGGAAACCACTTGGTTTGATTTTGCAAGTAAGATAAAAGAATTTTCGGATTCTTCCGTTCAATTAAAAGCGATTACAACAGAAGAATTTCCAACACCGGCAAAACGCCCAAAGAGAAGCACAATGTCTCTGGACAAAATCGAAAAAGATTATCATATCGAACCAAAGCATTGGGAAAATAGTCTGAGAGATTGCATCGAAATATTAAAATTAACGAATGCGTAAATTATTATTTTTAATTAGTGTTTTTTGTTTTCAGTTATTTTACCTTCAGATGGTTACATTGAATAAGGTTGAAAAAACAAATGATAACAAAGACAAGTTTTTTTACAAAATAACGGAACCGTCGAAATCTGAATTCCTGGGTGAAATTCTTGTGAACGGATTTTCGAATGACGATGTAGCCATTTTCGGTGATATTTATAAAAAGGCAAAACAGGTTGGAGCCAATTCATTTTCATTAAAACCGATTGAAAATGTGGATGGGACTTTTCAAAGCTTCAATCCGGCTTATTATATTTTGAATCTTTATTATACTCAGCCGGATAATATTACTGATGAACAAAATGTCGTTTATCTGGTTTCGGCATCAGAAAAAAATCAGAAAATCAATATTAATAACCAAACCACCGAGATAAAACCAAGAAGCTTTCTGAGATTGGAACTGATTGATAATGAAGTTTTGACAGTTTCTACAAGAAAATTATTAGGTTCAGCGGTAAAATTGTCAGGAAAAAAAGATCAGCCGTCTTTGTACTTTTCTTTGACAGATTTCAAAATTCGTAGTAACGACAGTATTTACGGAGGAATCAACTTAAAATCAGGCGATATCACAGGATTAGAGAAATCGTTTGGTATGTTTTTGACTACAATATATTCTGAACAGAAAAAGGATTAATGTTAATAAGTTATAATGCTTATATGACTTATTTTCAGAATAAAATTGATTAACTTTATACAAGAAGATTTAAGAACCCGGCTAATTGTAATTCATTTACAGACCTCACTTGGAATTATTTCTAACTGAGCGGAGCTAAATCTCAAATCTAAATCACACATATTGGAAGAATTTTTTGAAAACGAACTTGCAAAAAAGTTCGAAGAAATGATAGAGAATAATGAAGAGTTATACTTCGACACAGAAGAATATGTTGATATCATTATTTATTACTTGGAGTTGGGAGATTTCAGCTACGCAGAACTTGCTGTGAATCATGCCCTGAAAATTCATCCGAACTCTCTGGAGATCAAAACCAAACAACTGGAAGTTTTCTTGGAATTGGAACGTTATGCGAAAGCAAAAGAACTGATTGATGAGTTACACCAGTCGTCTTTGGAAGACACAGACTTTTTAGTTTGTTGTGCTAAATACTATTCTAACCTTGGAAATCCGAAAAAATCTATAGAGTACTGTTTGAAAGCCTTGGAACTGGAAGAGGAAGAAAACTTCCTTCACAATTTCATCGCCGACGAATATGTCAATCTGGATGATCCTTTCAACGCGCTTAAACATTACACATCTGCTCTGGAGCACGATCCTTATGATGATTATTCTTTGGAGAATGTAATGCTATGTTACAGCAAACTGAATCGTCCACAAGAAGCTTTAGATTTCTTGAATCAATATCTTGACAGGTTTCCATTTTCCGAAACCGCTTGGTACGAATATGGGCAGTTTTTCTTTAATAAGAAAAATTATGAAGAAGCTATCAGAGGATTTGATTATCTATTAGCGATTAATTCTGGTGCAGTTGGTGTTTATGCGAACAAAGCATCCTGCTATGAAGCGATGAGCGAGTGGGACAAAGCGATTGAAGTTTACGAAGAGATGCTGGAGTTGGAATATACCAAAGCATTTACCTTCTACAAAATAGGCTTATGTTATAAAGAAGCTAAGAAATTGGTTCCGGCTTTAACCTCTTTCCAAAAATCATTGAGAGAAGATCCTCAGTTTTATTTGGCAATGATGGAGCAATCTCAGATCTATGAGGAAATGGGGAACCCTAAGGAAGCGCTTTATTTCGCACAAGAAGCAGTCGCTTTGAATGAGGGTAACCTGGAATATCAAAAACGTTTAGCCTTTCTTTATATCACTTGTGGAGAATACGAGGAGAGTTTAACTTGTTTGAAAAAATTAGTAGAAACAGAACCAAGTAGATTCTATAATTGGTATGCTTATTCAGAAGTTTTGATGCTGATAGGAGAGTATGAGGAGGCGATTACAGTTTTGGAAAAAGCGTTGCAGACGCATCAACGAGCAGAATTGTATTATCAGTTGAGTAACTGCTATTTCAATCTGAAAAATGATTCGGAGGGAATCCAAAAACTGGAAAAAGCTTTGGAACTAGATCCGTCGCTCAGCAAGGATATGCAGCAGAAATATCCGTTCATCAAAGAACAGGTCAAAAAAATAAAGACCAAAAAGAAATAAACGAAAGCTCAGAGTCATCTGAGCTTTTTAATTTTTAGGAGCCGGGAACCTGCTTTCCACTATATCTTTTGCTCTTCGTTCCTCATCACAAAAGGATGCCGTTGCAATCAGGGCTATGGGTTTTGTAATCCAATCAACATTAAACCAAAACTACAATATTATCATTCCGCAGGACACAAACTAATCCTTTATCTATTTCTTAGCTGAGTTTTACGCCTTTGCGAACCTTAAAGATATTTTCAATAAGTTCAATAAAATCTTTGCGCGCTTCGCGTTCAAAAAAATTATGCAGCCTTTGGCTTACTTCTCAAAAATATCAATCCAGCTAAAATAATTAATGCGCCGATAGACTGCATTGTTGTCAAAGTTTCACCGTCCAAAATTCCCCAAATAATCGCAACAATTGGCATTAGCAAAGTCACAGTTGATGCAAATAGCGGTGTAGAAATACTCAGTAATTTATAATTCATCATCATTGCCAAGCCGGTTCCAAAGATGGATAACATCGCTACAAAACCAAGTCCTTCAAACGTACTTTGATTAAATTCTAAATCCTGGAAAAATCCGGAAAATACCAATGCAATTAAAGACGGTAAAGACAAAACAAAAGAAAAAATAAAGGCTGACATCAGAATCGGCGGAACTTCCTGTAGTTTCGATTTTATCGTCGTGGTGCTGATCGCATACATTAGGACGGCTAAAACTAATAATAGAATGGGATAGATTTTAATTTCACCGCTTTCGCCACTTCCCAAAGCCAAAATACAAGCGCCAATAAAACTGATTAAAACGCCGATTATTTGTCTTTTGGTAGTAGAGAATTTCCATACCAAAGATCCAACTATAATCACGAATATTGGCATCATAGAATTAATAATTCCTGCAATGCTGCTGCTGATCTCAGTTTCTGCTAATGGAAACAGAAACATAGGAATAAAGCTTCCGCTCAAAGCAGCTAAAATCAACCATTTGGTGTGTTGCTTCGGAAATTGTTTGATTTTAGTAATGGCATAAGGCATTAATACAATTCCGGATATGAGAACACGTAACGCACCAACTTCATAAGGATTGAAATGTTCCAGAGATTTTTTTATCAATATGAAGGATGATCCCCAAATCACAGATAATACGATGAGAAGAATCCATTTAAGTTTTTCGGTATTCAAGGCTTTTGTTGTTTTAAGATATTTAAATAATCAATTTTTGGAATCATCTTGCCCCCCAGACTTTCCAGGTGCTCAGAGTAGATCTGGCAATCAATCAATTCCCATACATTTTTATATTTTGTAGTAAAGTAGATAAAGCCGGCTTTGGAGGCATTGGAAACTTTGGAAAACATACTTTCGCCGCAGAAAACATTCCCAACCTGAACACCATAAAAGCCACCAACCAATTCGCTGTTTTGCCAGACTTCAAAACTTTTAGCTTTTCCATAATGGTGTAGTTTTATAAAGGATTTGATGAGCTGTTCATTAATCCATGTCCCGTCTTGTCCTTTCCTTTCCAATGTTTTGCAGTTTCTCATCACTTCTTCGAAGCATTGGTTTTCGGTAAATTCAAAAACCTCATCTCGCAGAATTTTCCTCATCGATTTTGAAACCTTAATTTCATTTGGGAAAAGAACAAATCTCGGATCCGGACACCACCAGAGTATTTCTTCGCCTTCATTATACCAGGGAAATAATCCTAATTGATAAGCAAACCAAAGCCGTTCTGGTTTCAGATCACCGCCAATGGCAATTAATCCGTCTTCAGAATCATAGAATTCCGGATCGGGAAAAGAAATGTCTTCAGAATCTAGCCTGATCATTGTATTAACTATTGATTACAAAAATAATCCCCGCACTTTAATAGAATGCAGGGACTTATGTGATAATTTTTTATTGTCGATTAGAAAGGTAAATCATCATCTTCATCCTCAGAAAAAACATTTTTGTTTTCTGTTGCAGGCGAATTCTGAGAAGGCGTAGCTTCGGTTGGCTCGTTGAAATCGGATGAACCATCTTTTTCCATTCTCCATCCCAGGATAGAATTGAAATACTTCACTTCTCCTTGCGGGCTTGTCCACTCTCTACCTCGGATGTTGATATAAACTTTTACTTTGTCACCAACTTTATATTGATTTAAAAGGTCAACTTTTTCTGATAAAAATTCGATATTAATAGGTTGTGGATACTGCTCTTCTGTTAAAAGAACCAATTCTTTCTTTTGAAATCCACTTGCAAAAGTTTGTAAATCAGAAATTTTCTTAATTGTTCCTGTTAATTCCATATGTTGAAAAATGTTTTAAGTCTGTAAAGGTAATAAAAGTATTAATGTTATTCAAAAATCCGACGATGAAAAAACTTTAAAAAAATGTTGTTTTTATTTTGGAGAGAATACAAAAGAGTTATATATTTGCACTCACCAAAACGAAAGAAAAGAAGTTCTTCAATAATGCGGATGTGGTGTAATTGGTAGCCACGCCAGACTTAGGATCTGGTGCCGTGAGGCGTGGGGGTTCGAGTCCCTTCATCCGCACAACGAAAAAATTTCTAAGTAATTAGGAATTTTTTTTATGCGAAAATAGCTCAGCTGGTAGAGCACAACCTTGCCAAGGTTGGGGTCGCGGGTTCGAATCCCGTTTTTCGCTCAAGTTCTACTTTGCCCTGGTGGTGGAATTGGTAGACACGCAGGACTTAAAATCCTGTGTCCGCAAGGACGTACGGGTTCAAGTCCCGTCTGGGGTACTTAAAAACTCTCTGTCAACAATAGTAACAGAGAGTTTTTATTTTAAGGATGGCTAAAGATGAATACTGTTATTAACCATTACTATCAGTGGTAGGGCTCAGGCTTGCATAGAATAGTAAGCGTTTATTGATCCTGTCCTAAATAAGAGGTTGCATCATTCCCATCCGGATCTACGAACAATACCGTTTGTTAAAAGCATAGTTTTACGGAGAGTGTTTGTGTTTCTCAAATGAAGCATTGACAACACGTCATCTTGCAATGTCTTACATATAGATCCTCGACCATAATTATACATCGCAATTTCTTGCAACTCTTTAATATTGTACATGTAATTCCTGTAAGTTGCTGATAGATGATTTCAGTTTATCTATAGATTTAATGGGCTTGCCCGATGTCCAAACGGTCGAATTTGCCATCAGAATTCTGATGAAATTTGAAGAAAACCTTGAAAGTTCCCCATTTTCCAGCCTTGAAATTTCCGGTAATATCTTTTCCATCATTTTCTACAGAGTCTATCGTCAGAAACTTCTCTTCGCCACACGCTTCCTTTACAAATCCCTGAAAACTTCTCGGGCTGCCATCATCCGTCATTGTGGGATTGGCTGTAAAATAAGATAAGAAAGTTTTGCTGTCGCCGTTTTGCCAAGCTGTCATTGCAGCATTGACTGTCGGGTTGGTGATTTTTGATAATTCCATAGTTTGTTGTGTTTTTTTAAGGGTTAAATGTTTAGTTTCAGATATATTCTGTGTTTTTTCTGTCTTAGTCTGTGCGCAGGCCGTTACAGAACACAGCACCAATGCTGAAAGGTTTGCAAATAATATTTTTCTCATCATTTGTGTTTTTAGAATCATTAATTAAGCACTCTTTAAAGGATGCTGAAGATAGATAATCAACAGATTAAGCAACAGAAATGGAAGCTCAACCATTACACCTTTGAAGTCTTTATCTAATAAATGAAAACAGATAATCAGCAAAATTCCCGCTGCCATCAGAAAATTTCCCCAGACAAAAGTTTTTGGAAAAAGAATTAATACTGCTGCAAGAATAGTAACAGCTCCGTTAATCATCAGTCCGGTTTTTCCAAAACCCCATTTTCCGAACATCTCCATCATTTCAGGCTTTCCGGAAAACATAGCATATCCTTGTTTGAAGCCCATAAAAACGGCAACCAGAATCAGAATTCCATTTATAATTTTAAGTATCATCGTAATTAATTTTTTTAAGTTTTAGTAATGAAAGCCGAATACATTGTTCCGCCAAAAACAGACTTTCTTTCGCCTATTTTTTCAATTTTTGAATAACCAAATTGACTGAATAACAACTTCAACTGAACAAAAGGAATTGGATACGGCTCCCACTGGTTCGGAACCGAATGATCATATTCTACAATAATCCATTTTCCGTTTTCTTGCTCAAAATACATTTCAAATTTTTGAATTAATCTTGCTTTATCTTTTACAAAATGCAAGGCATTGGCTAAAAGAACCCCATCCAGAGAAGAAATATTCAAATCATCATTTTCAAAATCAGCTTGTATGAAATCAATCTTTGCCTGGTCATATCGTCCTGAAAATTTTTGTCGGATTCTGTCAACAGCAAATATTTTACTCTCCCTTGATAATTTTTCGGCTAAAGCATAAGTAAAGATTCCGCTTCCACAACCTAAGTCTGCCCATATTTCAGGCTGGATTGAGGTTAATTCTGGTAGCAATAATTTAGCTTCGCTGATCTCCATAAAATAAAAATTGGGAATTGAAGCTTTTCCAATTCCCAACTTTGAAAGAGCTTATGAATACTCTATTACCTCGTCGTGTATCCGCCGTTAGCGAAAATAGTCTGACCAGTGATCCACCATCCGTCAGTCACTAAAAACTCTACCAATGGAGCAATATCTTTGATGTCGGTAAGACCACCTAATGCAGAAGCAGACTTGTGATAAGCCACGGCATCGTCAGCTTCCTGGCCATAGAAAAACGGCGTATCCATTGGTCCGGGCGCAACTGCTGTTACAGAAATACCTCTCGCCCCGAATTCTTTAGAAGCTGCTCTTGTGAAATGCTCAACAGGCGCTTTCATTCCCGCATAAGTCGAGTAAAGCCCTGTGTAAGCCGCAAGAAGAGACGTTACAATTGTGCAAATTTTCCCGTGGTCAGCTACTTTTTTACCGGCTTCCTGCAAGAAGAAATAGGCAACCTTCGAGTTGATATCAGACATTGTATCGTATTCTTTCTCTGTAGTTTCTGTAAAAGGCTTTTTCAATACCATCCCAACCGTATTGATGGCGATATCAATAGTTCCGAACTTGCTGATGGTTTCATCAAAGAATTTAGTAATGTTTTCAACTTTCGTAAGGTCAGCCTGAAACAAAAATGCTTCTGCACCCAGAGCCTGAACATCAGCCAAAGTTTTTTCACTTTCTGCTCTCGAGCTCTCACTGTTGTAATGAATCGCTAATTTTGCACCTTTTGCAGCAAAATCTCTGCTTAATAATCCGCCAAGGTTTTTACCTCCTCCGGCAATAAGGATCACTTTCCCTTTCACATCGTGTTTTGACATATTTGTATTTTTTTAATTATTCTATACAAATATGTCAATTTGCAGACATTAATCAGCTATAAGCAATTAATTCCTACGAAGGATTACAGAATTTATTCTATCAAAAAGGCTATTCAATTATTTGATTAATAGAATTTTAGTTGTTTGAATGAAATTTTTTTAGAAAATTTTGATTTAACTGAATTTAAGCCTTTTTATGTATGGTTCTTAGTTTTCTATTGTGTTGGAAAATGCGAAATGTTAATTATTGTAGTTAAAATATCCCAATGTAATAGTCTCTTAATCGCCCTTCATAAAAATAAAGATGAAGTTTTTTTGAAAAAATCCCGAAACAATATGTCTTCAAAATGTAGGTTCTTTCATTCTCATTTATGATATCCGCAGGTCTGCCAAGAAATTTTTGAGTCTCGCGATGTGATTTTCCAATCATTTTTTCTTCAAGTATTTTATCGAGCATTTCTGATTTCAATGTATTGCATTTTATCATAGCTTTTTTGTTAAAGGTTCCCTGAATGATAATACGATCTCTGTATGTGGAAGCTCATGTCTTTTATAGAAAGTCATTATCAAATGTATGATTTGATATTTATCTCTACTATATTGCAAGCACGCTAATATTTACCAATAAATGTTCTGTATTATTGTTTGGTCAAGAGTTATTGCTACCCGGTCTTTGTTCTGTACAAATGGAGTTTTTGATCACTCTGGTAATAGAATAATTCCTTTTAATTTGTAACCATTTATTTTTTAATTTATGGTTTCCAAAAGGACCAAACTGTTCCGTTGTAGACAGCAAGTTGTTTTTTTACGGTGTCATAAGCCATCATTCCGGGGGCCGGATTAATAATATTAATATGAGGGCTTGCAACTTTTGGTAAAATCATGGCCTTATTGCTATCAGAAAGAACCAAAATCCCGGTACTTGTATCAGACGTATTATTACCAATTATTGTTTTAGCAGTGGTCATTTCTGACTTCGATTGCTGGATCGAGATGTCGGATTGCCCGGTGGTGTCAATACTCAAATCAAACCAGCTTCCGTTTTTCAGGTATTTCATTTTGTGGTCGGTAACATCGTAGATGACTGTTCCGTTCTCTGTAATACCTGTTTTTGTTTCTACATAAGGAATTATTAATCCTTTGTTTTCGGTATCGGCAAATTCCAGCGATACTGAGTTATTGGTAACGCTGGTTTTCCCAATGGCTACTTGAGATTTAATAACGATTGTTATAAAAATCAATACTACTCCTAAATTTTTTTTCATTGTACTGTTTTTAGAATCTGTTATTTTCATCACACTGTTTTTATCATAATTAATTGTGTTTATTTAATCCGGGCATGTTTGTGTTGAGATACAATACCAATGATAGCTGACGCCATTATCTGTAGAGGTGTACATTTTCAAACAATGATTAGTAGTATCATAAACTACCATTCCTTCTACAAAGTCCGTTGACGGTATTCCTGTAGGAACATCTGGCGTTGAAGGGTTGCCATCAGCATCGCTGAACGCAACTCTGTTCACAACCAATCCTTTTGTTTTAGCTTCTAATGCTATCCAGCCTCCTTTTCTTACCATTGGCCAATTGTCTGCGTCTGTTTCACCGGCTCTTGCCAGAGAAGTTATACCGACTTTGGTATCTAATAGGGTTCCGCCAGTTATTGCACCAGGTTTATAGCAAGCACAGGACGCACCACCCGCAATTACTATTGGATCGGAGGTGTATAAACAACCATTGGTATTAGTATAAGCTACGGTATAGCTGCCAAGAGCGGTAGCAATATAATTTTGTGAAGTAGCTCCCGGGATGACAGCATTATCTTTGTACCATTGTATGTTTGAAGCCAATGATGAGGTTAATGTCACAGATATAGGATTAGTAGAGCAAACCGTAACCGTTCCATTAACAGCCGCAGGATTAGAGGCTATCACTGGAGTCTGGACTCCAAAAGCTTCCTGAAGGCTGGTCATTCCATAGACCTGCCCCGAGGTAGGAGCATTCAATACATTAGCTGATAGAGACATTGTACCGGCTGAGAATGTAAGTTTTCTTACGGTATTATCGGTGAATCCACCATAAATATCGCCCCCAACTTGTGCCATTCCAAACATTAGTTCGGAAACACCGGACGCGTCAGCATAGATGTTTTGAATACCAGTAACATTGTAAGAACCATCTAATGCAAGTTCATAGATATAATTTTCATAAGAACTATTCAGCATTGAGGCATATACTTTTCCTTCAAAAAGAATAAAGTCTCCACCAGAAATTGCTGCATTAGGATCAACAATGTTATACCAATTGCTCAGAGTGTAATTATTACCCGTTATTGTAACTCTTTGTATTAGTGTATTGAAATTATTTCCTAATAAGCCGGTACCATCCGGTAAGAAAGAAAGAGAATTGCTACCTGCAGATAATTCTGTGGTTCCGGTATTTGTAAGCCTCGTAAAAGTACAATTAGCAGTATTGAATCTATAAAAATATGATTTTCCCTCGGTATAATTATAATTAACGGTATACATAGTGCCATTGGTGTCATAGCCAATATCAAAGACACCTTCGTCTACGGTATAAAAATTATCACAAATCAATCTAGCTACTCCTGTGTTAACATCCGCTGCATATAGTTTGTCGTCATCAGTATGATACCAAACGACAGGATCACAGGCAGTTATTGCTTTTATGTCGGTGTCTGTAGCAGTATTATTGCTCAGGTTAGTGTCCGATGTTGAAGCAGGTGCAGTTATTGTTGCGGTATTAGTCAAGTTCCCGGTAAATGTAAGAGGAATAGTAATCGTTACGGTGTAAGTTACGGTACCACCTACTGGTAATGATACAATATCGTTGATAGCTCCTGTTCCTGCTCCTGTAATGTTAGTTACGCTTCCGCTGGATGCAACAGCCGTGTAAGTCATATTGGCATTAGGAATGCCGGTTGGTATGGCATCAGTAACGGTTGCATTCTGAACACCAAAAGGTCCGTTATTACCTACAACTACTGTATAAACGGTACTGGATCCTGGTGTGTAAAACTGTGTATTGTCAGTTTTTGTAACATAGAGATCGGCATCAAAAGTGATAGGTGCAGTAACACAATGTGCACCATCATTTGTGCCACTGGATGGTGAATCTGATATTCTGAATCTTGCACCGGTAACGGTGTCTATTCTATAAAAACCGCCGTTATTATCGGCGCCAAAAATACCATTTGGGCTACCGAACATAGCACCGAAAGCTACAGTTCCTGTTGCGGGTCCTATAAATGTAACTACACCTGTAGAAGGATCGATAGATACTGTTCTTCCATCAATATTTACGGCGTACAGTTTTCCATCATTTACGTTATAAGCCAGATCGGAGATTTGTAACCCTTGAGATAACGTAACTGTAGTGGCGGTTCTGGTTGTGACATTGACTTTATACATAATAGTGACACCTGATCCTGTAGGGGTTACATAGTAATTTCCCTGATCATCAAATTCTCCTGTGTTATAAGAGATGGTTGTACTTGCCGGCATTCCTGTGATATCTCCCAATTCAGCATAGGTTCCATCATTATTGATTTTGATCAATGTTCTGGATCCGTTTTTCATGCCATACATGCCTCCGCCTACAGGATCGATTCCAATACCATTATATTGTATTGCGGAAGCGACTCCAATTGGAGGATAGGTAAATGGATTGGTCGATTTATCTATAAGATAAAGCTGCGTATTGCTATTCTGAGACAGATAGAGATTAGTGTTACAGCTTATAGAGAGATCAGGACATCCTGTATTCACAATATTGACCTGGGCGGTATTGGATCTCGCAGTACATCCGGCTGTTGTTATCTGAACAAAATAATACAATGTTCCAAGTGTGCTGGATGGTGGGATGTATGTAGATGTAGTTGCTCCACTGATTAGAGTTCCGCCAACATTGGTATTGGTCGTGTTATAATACCATTGATAAGCTGTAGCAGCAGGAGATGTAATCACACCTAATGTGTTAGCCGGTGTGTTCTGGCATACGGTCTGTGCATTTAGATTTTCTACTGATATCCCATTGACAACAACAGATCTTACATTGGATGGTGTGGAACAGCCTGTAGTAGTACTGGTAATAACAGCATAGTAATAAGTTGTGCCTCCCTTTGTGGATGGAGGGGTAAAAGTGGCTGAAGTTGCTCCCGCTATTGGTGTTCCTCCCGTATTACTGTTAGTGGTATTGCTGTACCATTGATAAGTAACGCCTGTTCCCGCTACACTAAGGGATGTTGTTGCAGCATTTTGACAAACAGTTTGAGAGCTTGCTGCCGGATTACTTGTAAACGTAGGATTGGCATTGACTGTCACAGGCGTCCTAGGGGATGATGTAACTGTACAGGTACCATTCCCAACTGTCACATAATAGTATCGTGTAGCAAACGCAGTTGTTGTAGGGATGGTATAAGAAGCAGAAGTAGCTCCGGTGACTGTAGTTATAGTACCACCTGTAGCTGCATTGCTGTAAAACCATTGGTATGTAGTTGCACCTGTTGCAGTAACTGTTAATGTTGCGCCAGAGCTGTTCAGGCAAAGGTTTTGTGGTGTAGAATTTGGCTGTGTAGTAATGGCAAGTTCCGGAAGTACGTTAACTCCTCTTACATTGGAAGCCGCTGTACATCCGGTAGTCGTATTGGTAATAACAGCGTAATAGTAAGTTGTCCCGGCAGTCGTAGAAGACGGTGTGTAGGATGCGGATGTTGCTCCGGAAATAGGAGTTCCTCCCACATTACTATTAGTAGTGTTACGATACCATTGGTAAGTGTTTCCTGCTGCAGCGGCTACGGTTAGTGTAGTCACTGTACCATTAAGACAGACTGTCTGTGTACCAGCTGTTAGGTTAGTCGTAAAAGTAGGATTGGCATTGACTGTCACAGGTGTTCTAGGTGACGATGTAACTGTACAGGTACCATTACCAACTGTCACGTAATAATATCGTGTAGCAAATGCAGTCGTTGTAGGGATTGTATAAGAAGCAGAAGTAGCTCCGGTTACGGTTGTTAAAGTTCCGCCTGTAGCTGCGTTGCTGTAAAACCATTGGTATGTAGTTGCGCCTGCTGCAGTAACGGTTAACGTTGGTCCGATACTGTTCACACAAAGATTCTGTGGTGTAGAATTGGGCTGTGTTGTGATAGCCAATTCCGGAAGTACAATCACGCCCCTCACATTGGATGTAGCAGTACACCCGGTAGTTGTATTGGTAATAACAGCGTAATAGTAAGTTGTTCCGGTAGTTGTAGATGGCGGTGTGTAGGATGCGGATGTTGCTCCGGAAATAGGAGTTCCGCCTGTATTACTGTTGGTAGTGTTGCTGTACCATTGGTAAGTGTTTCCTGCCGGAGCTGCAACGGTTAATGCAGTCACTGTACCATTAAGGCAGACTGTTTGTGTGCCGGCTGTTAGGTTGGTCGTAAAAGTAGGATTCGCATTGACTGTCACAGGTGTTCTGGGGTTTGATGTAACCGTACAGGTTCCATTGCCTACTGTCACATAATAATATCGTGTAGCAAATGCTGTCGTTGTAGGGATGGTATAAGAAGCGGAAGTAGCGCCTGTTACTGTAGTTATAGTACCACCTGTAGCAGCATTACTGTAAAACCATTGGTAAGTGGTTGCTCCCGTTGCAGTAACGGTTAATGTTGGTCCGGTACTGTTCACACAAAGATTCTGTGGTGTAGAATTGGGCTGTGTGGTAATAGCCAATTCCGGAAGTACAGTAACGCCTCTCACATTGGATGTGGCAGTACACCCGGTAGTTGTATTGGTAATAACGGCATAATAGTAGGTGGTTCCTGCAACATTTGTAGGAGGAGTGAAGGTTCCTGAAGTTGCACCTGCTATTAGTGTTCCTCCTGTATTAGAGTTTGTAGTGTTGCTATACCATTGGTAGGTATTTCCTGCCGCTGCTGCTACTGTTAAGTTGGTCGGTGTGCCATTGAGACAAACGGTTTGTGTACTGGCCGCAGGATTACTTGTAAATGTAGGATTAGCATTAACAGTTACAGGCGTTCTGGGATAGGTGCTTGCCGTACCACACGAAGTTTCCACAGTCACGAAATAGTAGCGGGTGGCAAATGTTGCAGTTGTAGGCGGAGTGTAGCTGGCAGATGTCGCACCGGCAACTGTGGTAATCGTTCCGCCATCGGCGGCATCGCTGTAATACCATTGGTAGGATGTAGCTCCCGTTGCGGTAACACTTAGAGGTGCTGGAGTCACATTCTGACATAGATTTCTTGGCGTACTGCCTGGTTGTGAAGTGATACAGCTGGTTGAGGTATTTCCTAATGAAAAGCTTAATGTAACGACATCTGCTTCCACAGCAGAGGTGTTAGAAGCTGCCCAGGCAGTAGTAGCAGGGTCACCTCCGTCACCTTTCAGGTAGACCCTAAATGTCAATGTTGTGATACCAGTACCATTGATTCTTACCGAACCACTTCCCGAGTTATCAGTTCCTGATGAATTAAAAACTGTAGCTGTATTGTTGATATTGGTACCGCTGACAGCAAAAACATTAGAACCGGATAATCGGGTTAAGGTTACGGGAGTATTCGAGGATATAAGATCATATTGTTGCGAAAAACCCAGGGCACCATAAAAGCCTCCCATTCCCCCAATATGTAGGGTAGGATTATTGACAGCTTGACTAAAGGTCACTACAAGATCAGTCATCCGATATGTACCATTTGTGGCTAAAGCTGCGGCACGCAATGGGGATGTGTTGGTAGCAAAAATGACCCCATAGTTATTGGCAGGATCGATACCGGTACCTGTAGCTGCATTACTAGATGTAAACCAATTAGATGAAGGGGCCCCGTAGCTATTTAATGCTTGTAATATAGGCGTGGCACCAGTAGTAGTATGTCCAAAGTTGGCAGCCTGGTTGGTTGAAATGGTTGATAATGTGTACTGCTGATTGATCAATTGGAAAGATGCTGTAACAGCAGGGGTATAGGTCTGGAAAGTATTCCCATTAGGGTTATCAATATTATACCGGAATCTGATACTCGTATTTTGAGCAGGTCCATTAGTTGCGGTAGGGTTACTATCCCCAGCAGCGAATTCTAAAGATTGAGTTTGGGCAGAAGACCAAATACCTAGCGTAAGGAAGAGTAGGACATATATTTTATTATGGTTATTATATGCTTTTGTGACAGCTTTTGCTGTATCACGGCCAAATACCATTAGTAATACCATTCGGAATGCTGCAAATCGGAATAGTGCAGAATAGATTTTAACCATAATTATTTTTTTTAACAGTATAATTGGGAAAAAGATATGAAGGTAGCCCTTCTGCTATTTCATAGTTCGGACAAAAATTAGAGATAAGAAAAGATAATTTGAATCCATTCAGTATCCTAAAGCTAATAACGACAGTAGCAATAATCTATCTAAAATATAGACCTGCCTAGCCTATAAAATATTTTCGTAAAAAGTCTGGGGAGCGGGTGGAGAATTAACTCCCTTTTGATGGGTTGAGTAGTTGTTTGTCCATTGTGATTCGTTTTTTCAAGTTATTTTTTGTTTGTATTAATGGTAGTTTTTTAGAAAGCGTTTTGTACAGCACAACAAGCACTATGATGAAAGAAAGTTGGATCTACCTTCAGTTTAGAAACGAGATCCAACTTAAAGTATTGATCACTTGTGTTTTCATTATTTTGATTTTTGATCATTGTGCAATTAGAACAGTCATTTTATGGTATACAAATATTACTATAAGAAGCGATAAAATACAATTAATGTATAGAAGAATTACGGAATTTATTCGTCTAAAATAGAAGCCATTTTTTGCAACGCAAAAAATGGCTTCTACAAATAAGTTGTACTGATTATTAACTAGTTATGTTAAATTGAAATAGTGATTTTAGAGGTGTTGTTTTTGGGAATTTCACATTAAAAAAATGATATGATTATGGATGTGAAAAAAAATGTGAAATATAGTTGTAATTATATTGAATTAATCGTTATATGTGTGCTTAATAGAAGAATTTGAAATATTAGATATCCACAGTTCCAAAGCTTTATTCTGATATGAAAATAACAAATAAGACGCTTCGATTCCGCTTTTCTCTATTCATAAAGTTATATCTGTCTTGAAAAGAGAAAGTTATACTGAGCTAAATTAATGAGATCTCTCACAAATTTGACATCGCAGAATCGAAGCATCGAGGTTTTATAATTTAGATTTGGATTAAGCAGAAATGGTTCCTAGGGCTTCCAAAAGGACCAGACTGTCCCGTTATACACGGCAAGCTGCTTCTTGGTGGTGTCATAAACCATCATTCCCGGTGCAGGATTGATGATATTAAGGTGCGGGCTGGCTACTCTTGGAAGGATCATGGCTTTGTTGGCATCAGACAAAACCAGAATACCATTGCTATCCATTGCCGTATTGGTTCCAATGGTCGTTTTAGCGGTAGTAAGTTCCGTTTTGGTGGTTTGGATGGCGATATCAGATTTTCCCGTAGTATCTACTGACAGATCAAACCAGCTGTTATCCTTTAAATATTTTACTTTATGATCACTGTTGTCAAAGATGACAGATCCGTTTTCTGTAATACCCGATTTGTTTTCTATGTATGGGAGTATCAGTCCCTTGTTTTCAGCATCCGAGAATTCCAGAGAAACAGAATTGTTGGTGACACTGGCTTTTCCAATGGCGACTTGCGATTTAATCCCAATAGCCGCTGCCATCAATAATAATGAAGTTAGAATATTTGTTTTCATTTTGTGTTTTATATTGATTAATTGGTTCTTTGATCAAAAATAGGCGGAGTAGTACCTGCTGCACAAGCTTTGATACCAAAATTATAATTGGTAAAGCTTGAATTAGTTACCGTAGCAGATAGTGTCCCGTCAGGGGTTCCGTCTCCACTTCCTGTATTATTGTTTTTATTTTCACCAGTCGTTACCCATCCTGCGATGTTATGGTTAATTGGTGTTGTTGCAGTATTAGTTCCTATTGGATAAACGTTAGGTGACAACTGCAAGGTGTAATTTTTATTCGCCCCTACATTGATAATGTAAGTTCCATTAGAATTAACAGGTGTGCTGTTAGCGATGATACCGCTGCTATCTACCAGATAGATATAGCTTCCTCCTGCAGAAGTACCAGCTTCACCACTGTCGATTACAGTATTGCTATTCGCATCATTAAAAACCGTACCGGAAATGGTAAGACAAGCCTGGATGGTAACGGTAACATCATCTGTACTTACACAGTCGCCAGTAGTAATAGTCCATCGGAAGGTGTATGTTCCTGCTGCGCTCAGAGCTGATACGGATGTATTAGGTGATGAGGCATTAGAAAAGACAGGCGATGTTCCTGAAGGTGAGGATACAACTGACCAAGTTCCCGTTCCTGCCCCAGGGTTGTTCCCCGCCAATGATACGGTAGCATTACATATCACATCCTGATCGCTTCCGGCATTGGAATTAATCTGAGGTGATACAGTAACAGTGAAAGTACTTTCCATGGAAGCTCCTGAGCAAGCATATTCCTGATCTAAAAATGCGCCTACACCGCTAGTATTTGGGGCTAATTTAATTTTGAAGGTATAGACACCGGGAGTCGTCAGGTTACCAATTACTGTAGATGTGGAAGTAAAAGATCTTAGATTGGCAGCCTCAAATGTTGGAGTAGCAGCTCCGTTTGGCGTAGAAAGGGTTGTGAAATCATACCTTCCCACAAAGTCCTGGAAGTAGCTGCTGTTAACCACGCCTTTATATACAGCGGGCAATTGAACGGTAGCTGTTACAACGCCTGAACCCGGATAGCAAACCACAGTATTGTTAACACTTACATTAGAACGTGCACCATCGGAAATATGAATATAGTAAGATTGATTTGGACCATTACATGTTCCATTATATGTATAAATTGAAAATTTATAAGTTCCTACACGCCATCCGCCTGATGGTGGGGTTACAGTCACACTTCGGTTGGCCGTACCTGCCCCGCCTGTTACATAAGTTGGTGCCCCACCCGGAGGAGTTATACCAGAGACAGATACATTAGAAGTATTGGTAACAGGATCAGATGGATCTAGTGTATAACGGAAAGTGATAGGTGTGCTGCTGCCTGCAATACCACAATGTACTTCTCCACCACTATTGGAGCTAAAGTAGACCATCATCTGTTCCGGGTCAGAAGGTACCAGGAAGGAGACTACATTAGGTGGCGTGCCTGAATTAATATAAGTAATTTCTGGCGTAGTATAAGTTCCTGCAGCATTTGTAACAGTAATTGTAAATTTATAAGTTCCAGGTGTATTGGCTCCTGTGAAATAAAATAATCCATCAAAAATTCTCCAATATGTCATATTAGCTCCGGAAGGCTGGCTGGTAACGTTCATTGATATATTGGTTCCGTAAGTAGGGTTACCAGCGGAACCTGTAGTTGTCGTACCAAAAATTGGAGAAGTACTACTTAAAGCAATAAAGGTATTGCCTGTTGGAGTAACACAATTACTCGTACTTAGAGGTAATACGATTTGTGGATTTGGGATAAACCGGACTATGGCTGTATCCTCGTAGAAACAGTTGGGGTTATAAATGGATGTAATTCTTAAAGTAACAACATAGGCAGGATCAATATCGTGATCAGCCTTTTTAATCAGACTGAATGTGGTAGAAGCAGAATTAGGGGATCCAAAGGTTGAGTTTTGAGATGTTTTTACTCCACTTGATCTTTCGTATCGCCATATATTGTATGCGCTCCATTGTGCTGTATAACCTGCGGGTACCACACCATTTAGATTTACGATACCCACTGTTGCATTAACATTGGTAATATCCGGGCCTGCCGTAAAAGTAGAGACATCACCAGGAGCTGTAATTGTTACCTGCGATGTTACACTGCCCGTGGTACAGTTTTGTGCAATCTGGAACACATAATCTCCTGGGAACGTCATCCCCGTTACATTCGGTGTATAAGAATTGATATTACTGATGACCGGGTCAGGAGCGCCTGCGGGTTTAGATACAATCGTCCAGGTTGGATTACCAGATATAGAATTATTCGCACTGCCTTGCAGCGTATAGCTGGTTCCACATATTTTAGTAGTCCCGCCGGCATTCACAGTACAGTCCTGTGCTGATGTCATAGACGATCCTACTAACAGAAATACGAAGAATAAAATATATGTATTAAAAAATTTCATTGTGTTGTGTTTTAATAATAAAATAAACGGTTATTTCTATAATTAGAATCTCTATTAATCCGGACAAGTTGGGGTAGAGATACAATACCATGCGTAGCTCAAACCATTATCCATAGTAGTATATAGCTTCATACATTTGTTGGTGGTGTCATACACCATCATTCCTTCTACAAAGTTAGCAGGAGCTATACCCACTGGAACGTCCGGTGTAAAAGGATCATTATCCGCATCCGAGAATGCTACACGGTTTGGTACAAAAGCTTTGGTCTTAGATTCCAGAGCTATGTGTCCACCTTTACGGGTCATTGGCCAGTTATCAGCATCGTTTGTGCCAGCTCTTCCCAAAGCTGAGATACCTACCTTGGTGTCTAGCACAGTGCCTCCGGTTGTTGCTCCCGGCTTGTAACAAGCACACAGATCGTCAATCGCAACTAATACAGGCGCACCCGCCATAGTGTACGTGTTGGTAGAAGCATTGAAGAAGTAAGGCCAATAAACGCCTTCACCTACAGCCGCAGAATTATTGACAAGTGTTCCATTCAAATGGTTTCTTGTACTGTACCATACCAATGTAGAACCATCTGGTGGTGCAGCATATTGTGTCGTGTTAAGATTAACCGTAGGGATATTACAACAAATATTAGTCACCGTAATCAATTTGCTTCCAGGGCTGTAGCAATTGGTAGAAGTGTTGTAATAGTACACCCAATATTCTGTAGGAGTAGAGGTTACAGATATGTTGGTATTGCTCAACAAGCTAGTTGAAGAAGGTGTTGCTGAAGTATGCCATTGGATCACAGAACCTGATGGTGCTGCATTGACATTAAATACTGAGTTCAAATCTCTTGGCTGCGGATCGGCTGGCGCTGTACACGTTGAACATACAGCAGCTATAACGTTAACTGGGCTGGATGCTGGTGAATAGCAATTACCTGCGGTACTGTAATAGAACGCATAATAGACTCCGGCACCTACAGCGGTAGGATTGGATACTGGATCTGTATGGGCTGTATCTCTGAACCATACCAGGCTTGCGTTGGCAGGTATAGTTCCTGTATGCGCATTGTTTAGATTGGCTACTCCACTTGGACAAGATGTGAACAGAGGCGAACTTACTGCAGGAGCTATGCTACCTACTGTACAAGCTGCTGTTACATTAACTTGAACAGTTGCTGATGTTGTACCACATCCTGAACCGCTGCTTGCCACAACATAGTAGTATAAAGTGCCTAAAGCATTAGTTGGTGGTGTGTAAGTAGAGGATGTAGCTCCAATTATCAGAGTCCCTCCGGTATTACTATTGTTTGTATTGCTATACCATTGGTAAGTAGTAGCACCTGTTGCTGTAGCTGTAAGATTAGTAGGAGTACTATTAAGGGTTACAGTCTGCGTTGTCGGGCTTATCGATACAGAAGTAGGATAGGCATTAACTGTAACCGGCGTACGCGGCGATGAGGTTACAGAACCACAAGTTCCCGTTACGATCACGAAATAATATCTTGTAGCAAAAGCTGCAACAGTAGGCGGTGTGTAAGTGAATGACGTAGCACCAGTAACTGTTGTTACAGATCCGCCTGTTGCGGCATTACTGTAATACCATTGATAACTTATTGCATTATTAGCTGTAACGCTTAATTGGGTAGCCGTACCATTCACACAAATGTTTTGCGGCGTGCTATCTGGCTGTGCAGTAATGGTTGTTGTGTCTACCGTTACATTCACAGGTTGTGATGGCGCAGAATAGCAATTGCCACCCGAGCTATAATAGAAAGCGTAATATGTTCCTGGTCCTACCGCTGTAGGATCAACTACAGCTGTAGTATGTGTTGCATCTGTAAACCACAATAAAGTACTACCTGATGGTATTGCACCTGTATGTGCTTGTGTATTAAGGTTAACAGTACCAGAAGAACAGTTTGCCATTACAGAAGTGTTCACAGCTGGCGTTGTTCCTGCTGCGGAACAAGTCGCAAGCCCAAAGTTATTTGAACAGCTGGTTTTATAACCGCTAAATGCTACTGCATAACCTTTCTGTGGCGATACAGGCAAAGTCTGGTAACTGTTAGCAGGCAGAGGTTCTGCAAGCTGTACAATATAATTAACAGTTGGTATAGACTGTATTGCTACATTATCGATATAAAAGAAGTGATTGCCAGCTCCTGTTGTTCTGAAACGAATGGTCGTACCTGCAGTCACAACCGAAGCCGGGATATTATAAACCTTTTTCCCGTTTGTGTATCCTGTAGTACTATATAATGAACCGAGAGTTGTCCAAGGTCCTGTAGCGCTTGGTGCTACCTCTACTAACAGTGTTTTATATGGAAGGCCATCCAGGTTGGCAGTTCTGTAATCAAATGACAACAAGGCATTAGTAACAGGTGCACTCACAGATCTTCTGATGGCTACGGCAGTATTTCCTGTAATACGAAGCTCGCCCGTAACTATCTGGATGTTTCCTGCAGTTGCAGATGTTGTTTCACCTTCTTCTATCCAGTTGGTAGACCATCCTGTTCCTGCACTGTAGCTGGCCGTAGCAAAATCATGGGAAGCCTGGGTAGTTGGTGTAGGTGTAGCACGATCAAAAACGTATGCGCCGGTATTAGTGGTAGTTACAGATTCTACGGGAGTGTTCTCAGAAGTGTCTAATACACCATTACCATTAGCATCAAGATATAGATTAACCGTATGGGCAATTCCGCCTTCTCCGTTGTCGTTAGCACCATTCTTGTTGGCATCGTCAAATATTTTACCTGTCAGGATATGCTTCATCTCAGCATCAAGACAGCCTACGTTTACAGTTACAACAGCGGTGCTGCATAATGATCTGTCAGAATTACAAACCTGGTAGTTAAAAGTATCGGTTCCAGAGAACCCAGGGTTTGGTGTATAAGTTACCGTTCCGTCCGGGTTGACTACTACTGTTCCATTTGTTGGTTGAGACACTATAGTAACAGTAGTTGGAGATACTCTTCCTACATCATTGTTCAGGATATCTATAGTTACTGGGATGTTAGGATAGGTTTGAGATTGGTCGTCGTTTGCAAATATTACAAAATCTACACATTGAGGATCCAATGTAAATCCTGCATCCAATGTAGTAGCTCCACTTACTGCAGCAACAGATGAATCCTGGCCATAAACAGCGGAGATTGGTGTCCCGTCACAAGTAAAGAAGGACATACCTCCGTTTCCTGTGCTGGTAAAAACCTTTTGTGCTTGTAGCTCCGAGAGCGTGTAGGCCGCATCATACTTCAGACCGCAAGGACTTGTCGATCCTGGCGCTGTACTTATGACACTGCCAGTATATTTAACATATACTGTGGTACTCTTGGTAGGAGTGATCCATACCGGATTAGCAGCTCCGGCAGAAGCCATGCCTGGTGCCCAAGCTGTCGTTGTAAAGTTCGTCAGTTGTTCTCCAGGAATCATATTAAATGCCCAGTCATAAGCTAAACCATTAGCATCAGCATCTACGATTGTGACAGCTGTATAGCTTTTCCCGTTAGCGCTCTCAAACTTATAAGCAGTGGCTTGATTCATCTCCAAAGATGTATAACCCTTGGCTGGAATTATGATGCTGCCATTGCCTCCAAGTCCATTTTTCCAATTCACTGTTATATCTTCATTTAAACTGTTTGTGAATACTGCGTATACAGGTGCAGTAGTCAAGGTTGTGTAAACAGGAGAGTAGTAGGTGCTTCCATAAAAGTTACCTGGCAGCAATGGAATATTTCTGGTTCCATAGTTATCTATCCCCCCAAAAACAAGATCTACACCCACCGGTTTGTTACTGGTGATCACAGCTCCGGATTTTATATCATTTGACTTGTTTGTATCTCTGGTTTTATTACCTGGGGGTGGGCCAGCTGTTCCTTCATAGAACCATACCATTCCTTCTGCAAGTGTTGGCGATGTAACATCTACCACGCCATCTCCATTATAATCCAGTTGTACTATAGTACCGTTCTCTGACGCTCTTACAAATAGAGAAGTATAGTCGAAAACTGTAGTCGCAATATTAGGATTTAATAGAGAGCTAATATTCTCTCCAAAAGGAACTACGAACAATCGCCCGAATTTGTTGGTATCGATCACATTACCTTTGGTATTTTGTACAGCAAAAGTGGCATCACTACCTGTAACTTTGGTGAGGGTCAGTAGTTTGGTAGAATATATTTTGTCTCTACCATCATATTGTATTGTGGTTTCGGTAGGGGTTCTGCCATCTCCTGTTCTGTAGGGATTGTTATTATCTAATGTAATGATAGCCCCTTCCGGAAAAATATCTGTCGGATATCCGGGAGCAACACCGTTGGAGGTGTTTCCGTCTCCCCAGATTTCCGTAGTAGTTTGTGTACGCGTTCCTGCTGTAGGCTCATAACCATCTTCCCAATGGTCATAATAAATAAGTGTGTTAGAGTAATTGGCTCTGATACCAATAATCCTTCTGGCATTGGTAGTATTATTACTTACTGCATCACTTCCCGCACTCATTAGTGCTTTTTTCAGTTCCGCATTTTCCGGGAAAGGCAGATAAAACGTTTTAGGTAAGCCGGCGGTACTACATACGTCAGTCAGGTTGGCCTCAATAGTAACTGTTACCGTAGCCTGACTGCATGCGCCTGAAGGACCAGTACATACCCTATAGACAAATGTATCCGTTCCTGCAAAATCACCATTAGGTAAATAGGTCACTATTCCTCCTGCACCAATCTGTACACTACCGTTTGCAGGTTGTGTTGCAATGGTTAATGTAGTAGGATCAGGGCTGCAAAGGTCATTGGTTAAAACATTGATCACTAATGGTGTAGCAGACGGTCCCGTAGCAGCATCTGCTACTGCTTGGATTGCTGCTGTGCTTACTGTGAAAGTAGAAGAGGCTGTTGTACTACATCCGCTTGCTATTGCAGTTATCGTTGAGGTTCCGATCCAGTTGGCGGCATAGGTTACCTCACCTGTTGCAGGGTTGATGGTTGGCTGCGTTCCTGTACCGGTATTTGTAATAGTGTATGTTATACTGTCTGCGTTGGTAGATGTAGCGGTATAAGTTACCGTGTCTGCTCCTGTACATCTTTGAGTTGACAAAGAGCTATTAAATACCGGAGTAGCAGGCGCAGGAGCTACAGTTACTGTAAACGTTGCTGTTCCTGGTGTACCGCAACCGCCATTATCAGTTGCTGTTATAACAGCAGTCCCTGACCAGGACGCATTATACGTAACAGCACCCGTGGCACTATCGATCGTTCCTGCTGCAGCAGGTGTAAGGCTATAAGAAACACTTCCTCCGGAAGACGTAGCTGTGTAGGTTACCGTTCCAGCACCTTGACATCTATTGGTTGGTAAACCTGTATTAAACACAGGTGTTCCAGCTGTTGTAATGGCATTAGCTCCACATACATTAACAGGGGCAGTGGTATAATAATAAGGTACTCTTGTTGCATTGACAGTATTAGAACCATCTCCTGCATTGCCATAATATTGATTTCCTGCAAAGCCAAAATTCTGTGTACAGGCTTTGATAACAATAGTAAAGTTGGCACCAGATTCTATTGCCAGCATTCGATCTGTGTTAGGGCTTCCCGGATCAATACCTACATTCGGGGCGCTACTGATACCAGTCGAACGTAGCTTACCTTGATAATTGGTTCCCCAGTTATATACCTGCCCGGTTGTTGTAAGAACATTGATTGCCTGATAAGAATCATAATGTTCTGAAGGGGAAATCCAACGAATATTATTCATCGCAGCACCCGATGCGGAAGTGTATTTGGGTTGTATCCATGATGTTCGGGTGGCGGTTGTCCAATCCCCTAGTTGTCTGTTTGCATTATCTCCCATAGCATAAAGATTGCCATCAGTATATAATACATAATAACTACCAATAAAGCTTGTCATTCCTATCATTTTGATAACGCCTGCAGGGTTAGGCAAAGTCATTTTGGTTGCCCTGTTTCTGGTCGCATAGGCTGTACCATCACCCAAATAAGTGTAGCTTCCCCAAGTCCATAGTGTACCATCACCAAGCAAGGCAATAAGATTGTTTGGTCCACCTCTTAGGGCTGCCACATTGTTCAAAGTAGGATTGCCAGACTCTGCGGTAGTTACGCGGTTCCAGGTATGGTTTGCGGTCGACAAACCAACACCTGCTACGCTGGCAGTTTGTGTTAATACCCATGCTTCCCCGTTACAAGTCAGCAATGCCAATGTATCGGAAGTACCAAATAAACTCTTAACGTTTCCTGGCTCCACCCCTTGTGGTAGACCATAAGTATTACTCCCTGCTATGGTCACTGGCCCCATAGAGGCAGTTGATTTTACAGTGGTAGATAGCATGGAACCAGTATTACCCCAGGCATATAAACCTTGTGTTGTTAGTACAACGGCCTGGTTACCTCCAATAGCAGCTTTTAAAACTGTACCTTGCAGACCGGGAAAGTTAGTGCTATTAATTATTAAAGGACTGAGTACATTACTGAAACCATCGCTGGCCATACCATAGCCAAATACTTTGAATGTACCATCAGATTCCTTAATGATTGTATTATTATTGCCAGAAATTATATTATCATACTCAATACTAGCAGCGTCATTATTAGAGTTAAGCCCATAATTACTGTTACATCCCGTGACACACTGTGCTTGGGCATACGGAATACCAGCAAAAAGCATCATCGAGAATAATAGCAATTGTAATTTCGGGATATCACGATCTTTGCGATGAAACCATCGGAATAATTCAAGCGCCAGAAAAAAGAGATTCTCCAACCCTTTATTTGTGCTTTTTAAATGTTTTATCATCATAGTGTTATTGTTTGTCATCATTTATTGTAGATATTACCACCTTTAATTATTATACTTAATGTAAAATAATTTAGATTTTGCAATAATGGAGGGATAGAAATCCCCCCAAAAAATAGTCGTAGGATTTATCTCATTCCGATAGAATAAGATATTGGCAATTAAGCAGTCTTAGAGATGCCGCTTGAATAAATTTTCGAAGAAAAAATAGTGATTAATCATTTGCGTGTGTTTTTTGTGTTTTTTATTACTAATGATTTTAACAATTTTCGATATTGTTAAACAAAAGCGTACAAAGAAACTTAGATTATAGAAATCTATATAACTTGTAGTGTGTTTTTTTCTGGAAATTCTAACTGCAGAATAGCTGTAGATAAGGCTTTTATTATCATTTGTGTTTGTTTTTTGTTGTGTTTTTATGTAAATCTATTAAATAACTTGATTTTATAAAATGATTTATTCAATGCAAAGATAAATATATCTACGGATTGGACAATACTTTTTTTAATAAAAAATATTTTTTTTATCAGTTTATTGTTTGACTATTAAACGAGTAGGCATTTTTTATGTCTGATTATCGGAGTTATTTTCTTTTTTGAGATGAGCAATGAAGTAGGATGGCGATATGCCTGTTTCTTTTTTGAATGCTAAGACGAATTCTTCTCGGGATGAGAAACCGCATTCTTTTGCCAGTGAGCTGATCTTGTATTCTCTGTAGACAGAATTTTTATAGATCATTTCTGTGATGTAAGCGATGCGTAATCCATTGATGTAATCCACAAATCTTTTGTCCTTATGCAGCTCCAATATTTCAGAAAGGTATATTTTGTTGGTATCGACATCATTTGCCAATTCTGATAAGCTGATATCTGATCTAAGATATTTTTGTGTTTTTTCAAATTGTGCAAGCCCTGACAATACTTGGCTTACCGTTTCTTCAGGAATGAGCATTGGTTTAGAGTGATCATCAGAATCTTTTGTTTCTTCCTTGTAATTATCATCGGTAGATTCTGTTGGGTAATTTTTAGTATCCTCTGCTGTTGACTTATTTTTTCTAAAGAAAAATATTAATAATATAATAGGCAGGGTAATACTTAGAAATAATAAAAATGGTAGGAAGTATTCTTTTGGATAACCGTTGTGAGTTTTTAGATCTGCGTCACTATTGGTTGTCAGTCCGGGCTGATCTTTGGATTCAGAGAATATAATTTGATAATTGGAGCTTAACCCTTTTTCAAGTCTGCTTTTATTGATCGCCTTCAAAAGATTCTTATTGGCCAGGATTTGTTTTGATTTTTCCTGATCAACAACCGTAACAAAAACATGCGTTTCTGTAATGATAAGCAAGGTATCTTTTTTAAGGATAGGTTTTACATGATTGTTATTTCCGGCTCCGGAAGATTTCGGATGTTCTTTGTCCGAATTTAGATACGGAGTGGCTTCGAGAGCGCCGAAAGTAAAGAGTAGAATAATGCTGAACAAGACTTTCCTGTCTAAAAGATTCAAGATCTTATTTCCCATTTTCTCCAACCTACTTGTGTTTTTTTTTCAATATTATTGTAACAAAACGGATGTCACAATTGTATTATAGAATGATTACGGAAATAATGCTGTTATAAAACGAACACTGATTTATAGTTTGTACAAGTAAAGGATATTGATTATCAATGGTATATGTAAGGAGTAATTATTGTAAGAAATAAAGTAATGTTTTGAATGCTTTTTTTTTCAGATTTCATATTTTTGTATTGTTATGGATCTGAAAAAAGTGCTTTTCTTAATTTATTTTCTTACAACGCCATTTTCTCTAGGAGGGCAAACTGTTATTTCAGAGTTTGGTGAGGCGGATGAAAATTCAGAGAAAACGATGATGATCGCTTTTGTTGCGATTGTAATTTTTTTAGCCCTAATATTATTGATACTGATCATAAAACGAAATAAAAAAAATACAGCGAATTATAATAAGCTTATTGAACGGCTAAAAACTAATGAAGCGAATTCGGATTCAGACATTAAAATGGACTTTGCTGATGATGAAGATCACGCAGAAAGTAAAAGCCAGGATCAGTCAAAAATTGTTAACATATCTACAGATACGGAGAAGAAGCTTCTGAAAAAGCTTGCTGTTTTCGAAGAATCAGAAAGATTTTTGAGAAAAGATATCAGCCTGACTTCTATGTCACATTCAAAGGGGACTAATCCGAAATATCTGTCAAAAATTATCCGTACCCATAAGAATAACAATTTCAGCGGTTATATTAATAGCTTAAGAATTAATTACATTGTTCAGAAGCTATATAATGACCCAAAATACAGAGAGTATAAAATCAGTTACCTGGCTGATGAATGTGGTTATACGTCTTCTCAGGTTTTTGTTATTGCTTTCAAAAAAGAAACAGGGTTTACACCTTCTTATTTTATAGAGCAAATCAAATTGGAACAAATAGTATATAAATAAAGCTCAGCGTGAACTGAGCTTGAAGTTTATTGTGTAATGGTTTGTAGCTTGTACTTATTTCAATAACGCATTAAAGGTATCTCCCTGTCTGATGTCTCCGGTGTTATAACCTTTCATAAACCATTCTTCTCTTTGAGCTGAGGAACCGTGGGTAAAGCTTTCCTGATTCACGTAACCTTGGCCTCTTTTCTGGATATTGTCATCACCGACAGCTGCTGCTGCGCTCATAGCTTCCTGGATATCACCTGGTTCCAATATCTTTTCCCGGCTATCGGTTTGCTTGGCCCATAATCCTGCGTAGAAATCAGCTTGTAGCTCGTTGGCTACAGAAACTCTGTTCATATCCGTTTCAGAATATCTGCCGCTTTGTCGCAGCTGATCCACTTTATCTAATGTTCCTAAAAGGTTTTGGATGTGATGTCCATATTCGTGGCCAAGAACATAGGCGACTGTAAATTGGCCGACTTTAGCTCCGAATTTCTGTTGCAGCTCGTTAAAGAAACTCATATCCATATAGATCGTTTGATCATTAGGGCAATAGAAAGGACCCATTTCTGATTGAGCAGTTCCACATCCTGACCGGGTTACGCTTTCAAACAAAACAACTTTTGCCGGTCTGAACTGGATTCCGTTTTGGTTAAAAATATTTGTCCACGTCTTTTCATTTTCCTTAGTCAGCATTCTCACAAATTCTCTGATGTTGAGCTCTTCTTTAGAAAGTTGTCTCTGTTCGGTCTGTTGTGGCGCAGAATTACTTCCGTTATTGAGAATTGCCGAAGGGTCGCCTCCAAGAAAGAAAACTATTGCTGCGATAATGATGGTTCCCAGGCCGCCGCCAACAAGCATTCCGCTGCCGCC
Source organism: Epilithonimonas arachidiradicis (assembly GCF_003610695.1). Lineage (GTDB taxonomy): Bacteria > Bacteroidota > Bacteroidia > Flavobacteriales > Weeksellaceae > Epilithonimonas > Epilithonimonas arachidiradicis. The sequence continues at coordinate 740,226 of NZ_RAQH01000001.1, forward strand.
CGAGCCGCGTCTGTCGTCAACATTGTCACTTCTATCGTTTGTCCATTTCATAATTGATGTTTTGTGTTTTTAAAATTAAGAAATTCTTTTGTAGCCATAACGAAAAATTATGCCTTTGTTTGCCAATAGCCATATAGTACCGGCGACCCTTTTCTTGTTCTCTTTTTGATCTGAAAAAACAAAAGAAAGCACTCTTCGACTAAACTACCAGCGGGATTAAGCTTCTGGAAATTTTATTATAAAGAAACTTTTGTATTGAAGTCAATCATTTTCAATGCCGTAACAGCTGCTTCTACGCCTTTGTTACCAAGATTTCCTCCACTTCTGGCAATCGATTGTTCTTTGGTGTCGTCTGTCAAAACACAGAAAATCGCAGGTGTATCTGTCAATATGTTGCAATCTTTGATTCCTTGCGTTACGCCTGAACAAACGTATTCGAAATGTGGCGTTTCTCCACGGATCACGTTGCCAATTGCAATCACTGCGGCAAACTTGTTGGAGCGGCAAAGTTTCATGGTTGCAAAGCTCAGTTCGAAAGCACCGGGAACGTAATAGATATGAATGTTTTCTTCCTTGATGCCTTCTGCTTTCAGCGTTTCGACTGCGCCGTTTCTCAGGTTATAGGTTACAAAATCGTTCCACTCAGAAACAACAATGCCGATAGAATATTCATCGGCATTGGATATGTTGAGCGGCTTATAATCTGATAGATTAGTTGTTGCCATTGTTTAGTAATATTTTGTCATTTCTATGAAGGCATCGGATTGCCCGTTGTCATAGTCCTGATATTTTTCGTCGATTGTAGCGAAATATTTTTTAGCATCAGCATTTTTCTTAAGAGCCAAAGCTAACATTCCCGCTTTTTTTGTGAAATAATAAGATGTGTAAGCATCATCTGAAGCAGAAGAAGCTTTGTCAGCCATTGCTAATGCATCATCAGCTTTGTTAAGGTTGGATAGGCAATCTGCCATTGCGCCATATTTAAGCGCTACCAAAACCTTATTGTCTGAACTGAATTTGTCTAACAGATCGTAAGCCTTCTGATAATTTCCTTTTTTGAATTCGATAAGACCAGCATTGTAAGCAGATAATTTACCAGCTTTTGTACTTCCATATTCTTCATAAGTTCCGATAAAACCAGGGTTTGCAACAGATTTTCCGCCAAGAGCAAGATCTTCTTTGCCTTCAGCCAGATTTTTCTGTGCAGCCAGGTAGCTTTTTGTTGCTTCTTCATTTTTTGGACCTAAAATGAACTGCTGATACCCGAACCAGCCCAAAACTGCAACGATCAAAATACCGAAACCGATACTTAATGCTCTTGCATTTTTTTCTAAAAATGATTCGATGTTAAGCGCTTCTTTATCAAGGTCTTTGAAGAATTCTACAGTTTCTTTTCCTTCCTGTTCGTTTTTTTTGTTATGCAGGTCTGCCATAATTTTTTTAATAAATAGAGTGCAAATTTAATGTTTTCCTTTTGATATGCAAAAACTTCTTTTTCTGAGGGTTAAAAATTATTTTATCGACTATCCATTTTTACTAATAAAGGCTTCGACAGGCTCAGCCTGACAATGCTTAAATATTGTGGTTAGTATTCGAGATGTCACCCTGAGTTTGTCGAAGGGTTTACGCTATACAAACATTTATTAATCGTGGTTTTGAAATATTAATTAAAGGGATAGGTCAATTGTTTTAATATTTCAGAATCGAATAAACTTCTGCGTTAAATTTTTTGAGTCTTTCTACACCATTCAAATTTTTTAAATCAATCAAAAAACTGAATTGTGCAGGAATTGCTCCTTGCTTTGAAACTAACTTCGCTGCAGCTTCCGTAGTTCCGCCTGTTGCCAGTAGGTCGTCGTGGATCAGAACGCGTTGTCCGGGTTTAAGATGACCTGTTTTCATTTCGATTTCTGCAGAGCCATATTCCAGATCATATTTTTCTCCGACAAACGGCGGCGGTAATTTCCCTGCTTTTCTTATTAAAACAAATGGAACATCCAAAGCAACCGCAATGGCAATCCCGAAGAGATAACCGCGGCTTTCGATTCCGCAAACGACATCTATTTTACCACGGCTGAAATTAGCCAAATCTGCAATTACTTCTTCATATAACTTTGGCTGGAGAAAAATCGGACAAATATCTTTGAACTGAATCCCCGGAATTGGAAAATCAGGAATATTTTCTATTGTGTCTTCTAATTTTTTAATCAATTCTGCGGATGCCATCTTCTGTTTTAATTGTTGATTTTATAAGTGGTAATTTTCCAGTTGTTATTAACAGCTTTCAGTCCGTAAGTGACATTGAGTGAAGTGGTTTTCCCGTTTTTGTCGGTCACATCATACGTTACGTTAACATTAGCAGAATTATCTTTGTTGTAAGGAACAGAGATGTTTTTAACACTGATATTCTTAACCGAACCAAAACCTGAATTAGGATTGGAAAATTTGTCATATGATCCCCAGTTTGGATTATCAGCGGATTCATAGGCCGCTTTGAAATTCTGCGAGGATAAATTATTAAGGAACTTTGTTACCGTTGCTTTTGGATCAGCGGAGGCTGGTTTTGGAGCTGGCGGCGGTGTTGTTATTGTTTCGCCTGTTTGCGGATCAACTGTAGAAGTAGGAACTTGGAGCGAATCCACAACAACTGGAGGTGGTGGCGTGTAAAGCGCTTGCCCATTCACAGCGATTCCTGTTTTTATCATCTGTAACAATTTCTTCGTGGTTTTAACACTCAATTTGATATCGATTTTTTCTTCGAAGATTTTATCCTTTGGAAGTTTAGCATACAGTACTGTGAATCCTCTGAAAGCAGGATCCTGCATCAGATTCTTGGAGGTGGAAATCTTGTTGCCGCCACTGGAAATTTCCATAATAGTTTCCAGAGCCGCACCTTCGAACTCAACTTTTTTTCCGTTGTTATCTAATAATTGTGGTGTGATGATCAAACCTTTTGAGCCGGTCAAGCTATCGCCGGCAATATTTCTTACATTGATGCTAAGACTTGCAGCGTCAACATCATTCGGGTCTTTTTCAGAAGCGGCTGTATCGCCAAAGATGTTCATCTCGCCAAGACTTGGCGGCGCAGTACTGCTCCACGTGATTCCGTTTTTCTGAGCAACCTGGTCTGCCAGTGCAAAAATCTCATTCGTTTTTTTACCATCCAGGAGTTTTCCAAGTGCAGCGATTTCTGCGATATCGCCATCGGCTTCTACACCAAAAGTTTTCAGGATATACAACGCTTCGTTGAATTTCACTTGTTTCAATGTAGGCAGGCTGGAAGCCATATCGTTGATGCTTTCCTGGAAGCTCTTGCGGCTGCTCCCGTCAACACTTGTTTTTTTGCAACCTACCATAAGGAATAATAAAGTTGCTAAGAGACAGTATTTTATAAATTTCATTTTGTGTGATTTATTTCTAAAAATAAGGAATATGTTTGATTCGCAAACCTTTATATCAATTAATATGCAAAATTAAATTTAAAATCCGTAAAATCCCTATTTGATCTGATTTTTTCCGACTTTAAGTTTTAGTAATTTTTCAGAAAAAGAAATCAGAATAAAATGAACATTTAAATTAAATTTTGTTAAGAAATTTCTATAAAAATTTAATTTTAATTAATATCTATTCAGTGTGCTTAGGGCGAACAAAGGACGAAGATAGGATATACAAACAACGAACAAAGGCAAGTGAAAAATTTACACTTGGGTTTTATTCTAATTAAATCAAAAATATGACTTAAACTAATCAAATTTTTTCAAAGAAAATTAAAAAGGGTAACTTTACGGAAAATTAAAGTTAATGCAGAACAAATTGGTTATTGATATTCACAGTTTTTCTTATAAAAAGAAAGGAATTCCCAAAGATGATTCCGGAAACGGCGGTGGTTTCGTTTTCGATTGCAGAGGAATCCTGAATCCCGGAAGAATTGAGGAATACAAATCACAGACAGGGAATGATATTGGTGTGCAGGAATTTTTGGAAACAAAAACAGAAATGCCTCAGTTTTTAAAATCGGTTCAGAGTCTTATTTCCATCAGTATCAGAAACTATCTGGACAGAGGTTTTGAAAATCTGCAAATCAATTTTGGCTGTACCGGCGGACAACACCGTTCGGTTTATTCTGCTATTAAAACGGCTGAATTCATCAGACAGAATTTCCCGGATGCGGAAGTGAGAATCCATCACGATGAGCAATTGCACCTCAATCTGTCATCGATAAGTGATAATTAAGATCTATCATCCATCATTTACCAAATTATCACTTATAAATTATGAAGGCATTACTATTTGCTGCGGGGATGGGAACCCGACTAAAACCTTTCACAGACAATCATCCGAAAGCTTTGGCGCAAGTCAATGGCGTTGCGCTTTTGGAAAGAAATATAAAGTATCTCCAGAGTTATGGGATTAATGATTTTGTCATTAATATTCATCATTTTGGAGGACAGATTTTGGCATTTTTAGCTGAAAATGATAACTTCGGTGCTAATATCGAAATCTCCAACGAGTCCGAAGAGCTTCTGGAAACCGGCGGCGGTCTTTTATTTGCTAAAAGATTCTTGGAAAACGAGAAGACATTTCTGATCATGAATGTCGATATCCTGACAGATCTTAATATCACCAATTTTATCAAAATCCACGCACTCAAAGGGGGGATGATTACCTTGGCGGTTTCGGATAGAGACAGTTCCAGAAAACTGATGTTCAATGACAAAATGTATCTCAAAGGCTGGAAAAACCTGAAGGACAATAAAAAGAAAGTCGTTGGTGGGATTTTTAAACTAAGAGAACTGGCGTTCAGTGGTGTCCATTGCGTCAACTCAGAGATATTTGACAAGATGACCAGAACGGGGAAATTCTCTATTATGGATGAGTATATGGACCTGATGCAAGAAGATATTATTATTGGCTATCAGCATACTTCTAACTTGATAGATGTGGGTAAACCCGAATCGATTGCTGAAGCAGAAAAATTATTCAAATGACACAACAAGACGAAGAAAAAAGACTGCACGACAGTCTCAGACAAAAAACCTGGGACGAGACCATTACCAAGGACAGTTGGATGGTTTTCAGAATTATGTCAGAATTTGTAGATGGCTATGAGAAAATGGTTCGTATTGGGCCTTGCGTTTCCATATTCGGTTCTGCGCGGCTGAAAGAAGACAGCTATTATTATAAAATGGCTTCAGAGATTGCGAAAAAAATTACGGAAATCGGATTTGGAGTAATCACGGGCGGCGGGCCGGGAATTATGGAAGCCGGAAACAGAGGCGCCAGCGGACACGGAAAATCAATCGGTTTGAATATCGAACTGCCTTTTGAGCAACACTTTAATCCATATGTTGACAAAGGTTATAATATCAATTTTGATTATTTTTTCGTTAGAAAAGTAATGTTCGTAAAATATTCTCAAGGTTTTGTCGTAATGCCAGGAGGTTTCGGAACATTGGATGAATTATCGGAAGCCTTGACATTAATCCAAACCAATAAAATAGGGAAATTCCCAATTGTTTTAGTCGGAAGCGAGTTCTGGAGCGGCTTATTGGACTGGTTCAAAGGAACGTTACTGAAAGAGGGATTGATCGCAGAGCAGGATCTTTCGCTTTTCAGAGTGGTGGATACTGCGGAAGATGCAGTGGCACACATCAAGGCATTTTATGATAAATATTCGGTGAGTGTCAACTTTTAGCATCTGGCATATAATTTGACCAACATCTTTACTAAAGTTATTAAAATATTACAAAAAAATGAAAAAATCATTATTCATATTGTCTTTGGGGATTTTGCTTATCAGCTTTTTCAGCTTCAAAGATTTTGACTTCTTTTCATCTATGACCAAGGTGGATTATATTGATGGGAGCAAGACACTTAAATTCACGACTAAATTAAATACCAGTCATATTTCGCAAGCGGTGAAAATTGATCCCGCAACAGCAGGTTTCGAAGCGGAAGTAAAAAAATATGTGAACAATAATGTGGACGTTGCCATAAATGGTGCTGCTAAAACGTTAACCTTTACAGGAAGCCAGGTGAATGGTGAATCTGTTTGGGTTTATTATGAAGTTGCGAATGTCTCTGATATCGCCAGCTTAAAAATCAAAAACAGCATCCTGATTGGGCAGTTTCCAAAACAGGTGAATATAATGAACATCACCTACAAAGGAAATCTGAAAACAGTCAATTTCCAAAAGGGAAAGGAAACTGCGGAAGTTAGTTTCTAGATAAAATCAAAGTCGGCAAAGCGCCGACTTTTTTATTTTATTCTGTTTCGATAACGATGAGCTGATCTTTATCTTTGAACTGATGTTCCTTATCCATCAGTTCTTTTAAACTAAAGTTAACTTCAATTGTATTGTTGTCCACTTTTTTGATCCAGTCGTGCTTACCTGTCACGGATTTAATTTTCTTGTCAAAAACCAATTTGTTTTTAAGGTCCATATCCATCATACTCAGGATGCCATCCAGGTCTTCCTTAGTGGTTTGTCCGTCGGTCTCGCCACCTTTCAGAAGTGCTTCCAGATCAGCTGGAGACATCTGTAGTTTTGACATATCTATTTTCAAAGCTTTGCCGTTCCAGTCATCAAATGCATTATTATTCATCACCGATGCTTCTTTGCCCATTACCGCACCAACGCCGGACAATTCTTCATTTGTCAAAGGATCGGATTTAACAGAAAAACCTTTGAATTTGTCCGCATCGAAATTTCCTTTGAAAAAGATTTTTTTCATCAGCTTGATCGAGTCCTGATTCGTTGGTGCTTTGCCTTCAGCTTTCTGAATATCGTATAGGTTTTGCCAGGTGCGCGGATACTTATCCATCTTCATAAAGTCAGCGTTTTGATTCAGGGAATCGGGCATAAAAGACTGCATCATTTCCAAAGCTTGTGACATATCGATATCTGTCGCAAAACTCATTTTTTTGTCAGCGTAATAGTGATTGGTTGTAGATACAGAGCAGGATTGTAAAGATAAAATACCAAAGACTACAATTATAATGTTCCGAAGATTGAGAAGTTTATTCATAGCGTTTAATTTAAAATCGATTTAGAATTAATGGCTTTAAAATTAATGCAAATCCTGACTGAAACTTGGTTAATGGCAATTGGTATGATCCATATGGAAACCGTCTGTAGAATGCTGAACGTGCAAAGATTCTGACTTTGGAGAAACATACGGAATTCCTAATTCTAATCCTCTAAGGATGAATAATCCACCTAAAAAAAACATCATCACAGGAATCACTCTCAATATTTTTACCCGGAACGTAGTTGTAATGAAGTTGCCAAGAAAAACAACAGCGAACATAAACGGGAAAGTTCCCAAACCGAATAACAGCATAAAAAGTGAACTTTGCCAGATTCCACCGGCGGCTAATGATGCCGTCAGAGCCATATAAACCATCCCACACGGTAAGAATCCGTTCAGGATTCCGGTTGCAAAACGGGATTTGTAATCTGGTCTCTGGAGTATTTTTCCCAATTGCATCTTAACTTTCAATAAAGCTTTTGAGACAAATGGAATTTTGGTGGCAAAATCTTTTCCTCCGAAAGATGAGACGGCCATTATTATCAAAAGAATTCCGACGGAAACCGTTAAGTATTTTTGAAAACCTGCCAGTTCAAAGCTCTGACCAATGATTCCTAAAACGGCTCCCAGAATAGAGTAGGTGAGGATTCTTCCTAATTGATAAGTGATATTTTGTAAATAGAAATTGGCTTTTTGATTTTTGGTAAGACCCATAGATAAAGCGATAGGACCGCACATCCCAATACAGTGGAATCCTGATGCGAAACCCAGTCCAATCGCTGATATTATGAAGGTCATTTCCATAGAATGTCGTAATCTATCTGGTAGGGTTTTTTATTTTCTGCCCATCTCAATTTCAAGGTGTAAGAACCTGTAGAAATCACTTTTTTGGGAATAACGAACGTGTTGCTTTCCAATATAATTTCTTTTTTCACATCCAGATTAGAATCTTCTGTACGGAACAATACGAAATTGACTTTTTTATCGTCCGGTTTTATCGCATCCGGAAAGGTGATCTGGATACCTTCAGCAGTTGCTCTGTAAACGGGTGTTTTCTCCAGCTTAGCAGCATTGTCCTTTGCATCAATAATTTTTTGATATTCCAGCTCTTCTTCGTAATAGTTGTTGGAGATCATATCTGCATTTTGTTTTCCCATAGGAAAGATAAAAATCAGAAATAAGATGAACAGGATAAAACATCCCAATGCAATGGCTAAACCGTGTCCCCAATGTAATTTTTTCATTTTTCTGATCTCTGTTTAAAATTGAAATTTGAAAGGGCCTTCAAAATAAGTATTGTAAGAATCCAGCAATTCTCCGTTCATATCATAAACGCCAAGCGTTAGGTTCTGTTTGGATAATTTGATTTGGCTTTCCGGGAAACTTACGTTGATTGTTCCTTTTATCATTGCATCTCTTTTCAAAACAATTTTGTTTGATGCGCTAGATGATATTTCTCCGTTAGCTGGCTCAATAATTTTGATGATAACGGTTTTCGTTTCATTGGACTTGTTGAGGAAGGTATAATTATAAGTATTAGTGATTTTTCCGTCTCTGACAAAGAATGTTGATCCAGGAGGTTTCAGGAATTTTGCTTCCATTTCGCCTCTATTGTAAAGTAGTAATCCAAGAAATCCTACCAGCAAAGCTAATATCACCGAATAGATCTTCATCTTGCCAGAGAATTTGAACTGCTGTTGTTCTTCGATTTCTTTTTCGGAAGCATAACGAATTAGCCCGGTTGGAAGTCCAACTTTGATCATGACTTCATCACAAGCATCGATACAAGCAGTACAGTTCACACATTCCATCTGCAGACCATCTCTGATGTCGATCCCGGTAGGACAAACTACAACACATTGTTTACAGTCGATACAATCGCCTTTACTCTGTGCCCGTCTGTCTTCTCCTTTTTTCCATTTGGAACGGTTTTCGCCTCTTTTATAATCGTAAAAAACGTTAATGGTTTCTTTGTCAATCAAAACACCCTGCAACCTTCCGTATGGACAAACCATTGTACAAACCTGTTCTCTGAACCAAGCAAATACAAAATAAAATGCTGCCGTGAACATAATCATTACCAGAAAGTTGGTCGGTTTTGCAAAAGGACCTTCCTGCATTATTCTGAAAACTTCCTCATAACCGACAATATACATAAACATAATGTGAGTAATGATTAACGAAATCAAAATGAATATAGACCACTTCAAGGATCTTTTCCATATTTTTTCAGAATCCCAAGGCTGATTATCTAGTCTGATCTGCTTGTTTCTGTCTCCCTCTATAGCATATTCGATCTTACGGAATATCATTTCTAAAAAGATGGTTTGCGGACAAATCCATCCACAAAAAATCCTTCCGAAGGCTACTGTAAAAAGAATAATGAATATCAGTGAAGCGATAGCACCTAATGCTAGTATAAAAAAATCCTGAGGATAAAAAGGCTGACCGAAAATGAAAAACTGTCGGTCTATGATGTTGAACATCAACAGCGGATTCCCATTAAATTTGAGGAACGGCAAAGTAAAATAGATGATTAATAAGAAAATGCTTACGAGGACTCGGTAATTGGTATATTTTCCCTTCGGTTTTCTTGGATAGACCCATCTTCTTTTTCCGGTATTATCCATTGTACCAACAGAGTCTCTGAATGTTTCAGCTTCTACTACCCAGCTTTCGGCTTCGTTGTATTTTTTTTCTGTAGTACTCATATCATTTAGATAAAAAAAGAGATTGCCCGAAAAAGGAATTAATGGTAATTCTTTTTTCAAATATCATTCCGAACAGAACGATATTTTTCTGACAATCTCTTTTGTATGTATTAATTAGATTTTTCCCAATGAGCTTCTGTTCCCTGAGGAGCAGCGCCACCTTGTGCAGGCGTGATAGGCGCCTGTTCCTGGTTGATGTGATAGACGTAAGCCGCAACTTTTTCTATATCATTTCCGGTAAGAATACCATTCTTACCCCAAGCTTGCATAGTAGGATTGTTCTTACTACCATTTTCAACCATATAGAAAACGTTTTTGAACAAAGTCTTTTCCGGCTGGTTGATCCAGAAACCATCTGTAAGGTTTGGTCCGATACCGCCTTTACCTCCCTCACCGTGACAAGTCACACAGTTGGTTTGGAAGATAACTTTTCCTTCTTCTACATTATCTTCAGAGAATTTTGCTGTTTCAATAGTAGCCTGAGGAACAGTTTTCATATAATCCTCTACAGCAGCAATTTGCTCTTTATATTCCTGATCGTACTCTTTGTAAGGGTGTGCAAAGTCTGTTAAGAAATATGATGACACATATAAAATACAGTATGCAACGCCAAAATAGAATAGACCTAACCACCATTTTGGAAGCTGATTGTCAAGCTCCATAATTCCGTCAAAACCGTGGTCGATAAGGATATCTTTTTCTTCTTTTTCAGACTGGCTTTTGAATGCACCGTTCCAAAGATATTGGAAATAAGGTACGTTTTTTTCCTTTAGATAAGCAGCTTTTTCAGCATCAGTTAGTTTCTTGAATTTTTCATTCTCAATCAAATCGCCAATGGCTGTTTGAATGAATACAACAATGATACTGATCAGAGCTGTTCCCAAGAAGTATCTTGATGTCAGGAAGTCTGATGTTTGCGAGAACATATAAAAGACTACTAATAATAATCCTAAAACGATTAAAATATTAATATAAACAGGTGTTCTTCTTTTCATGATTAATTTCTTTATAAATTACAAAGTTTGATTCTCGTCATCGTCTTTTTCCAAAGGTGCGTTCTCTTCTTCCTTGTAATATTTTTTCGGTCTGTTGATTACGATGTAAACCACAACCAAAAAGAACAAGATGAAGATGATCATTGCCAAAGTTTGGAAGAACCCTGCGTTTTCTACACTAGAGACGATGTCTTTGAAACTTTGCGGAATCATTTTATTTAATTTTAATTACTAGCAGTTTTTACTTCTGTCGTTTTGATGTCAGTTCCCAATCTTTGCAGATAAGAAATCAAGGCTACAATTTCTCTTTTCTCAAGCGGTACAAATTGCTCGCCAGCTTTTGTTTTATTCGCTTTTGATTCGTCAAATGATTTTTTAACATCATTAGCTTCAGCAAAAACGTTCTTCACAATACCATTAGCCTGATTGTTCATCCAAGAATCCAAGGTATCGATTTGAGCTTTTGTATAAGGAACGTCAAAAGAATTCTTCATCAATTCCAATTTAGCTTTGGTATTGCTTCTGTCTAGGGTATTTTCGATTAACCAAGGATATCTAGGCATAATAGAACCTGCGGATGTTGATCTTGGGTTATACATATGCTTGAAGTGCCAAGAATCTGGTCTTGCACCACCTTCTCTATGCAAATCCGGACCAGTTCTTTTAGATCCCCACAGGAATGGTCTGTCATAGATGAACTCTCCAGCTTTGGAATATTGCCCGTTCTTACCGTTAAATCTTACAACCTCATCACGGAACGGACGAATCATCTGAGAGTGACAGGCATTACAACCTTCTCTGATATAGATGTCTCTACCTTCTAATTCTAGCGGGGAATAAGGTTTAACTGCAGAAATTGTAGGAACATTGTCTTTTACAAATATCGTAGGAAGTATTTCTAACGCCCCGCCAATTGCTAATACGATAAAAGATAATATTGATAAATAAAGCGGTGTTCTTTCTAACCAAAGGTGGAACGTTTCGCCTTCTTTTCTTCCTTTTTTTACATTGGCCAAAGCTGGTGCTTCTGCAGGAACTTCTTTTTGGAAAGAACCTTTTCTTGCTGTAGCAACCAAATTAACCACCATTAATATGGCTCCGGAGAAGTATAAGAACCCTCCAACAAATCTCATTTTGAAATATGGGAGAATTGCAGTTACAGTATCCAACCAGTTTTTATAAACCAAAGTCCCGTCCGGATTGAATTGTTTCCACATCAAACCTTGAGTAAATCCGGAGATATATAATGGTACAGCGTAGAAAATAATCCCGAAAGTTCCTAACCAAAAATGCCAGTTAGCTAATTTTACAGACCACAGCTTGGTTCTCCACAAGATCGGAACTAAGTAATAAATGACACCAAATGCCATAAAACCGTTCCATCCCAATGCACCTAAGTGTACGTGACCAATCACCCAGTCGGTAAAGTGACCAACTTTGTTTACAGTTTTAGTTGCCAAAAGCGGACCTTCGAAAGTTGCCATACCATAACACGTTACAGCGACTACGAAAAATTTAAGAACCGGATTTTCTCTTACTTTATCCCAAGCTCCTCTTAGTGTAAGAAGCCCGTTCAGCATTCCTCCCCAAGATGGTGCAATCAACATAATAGAGAAGCCTGTTCCTACTGCCTGTGCCCAAGCTGGTAATGCGGTATATTGCAAGTGGTGCGGACCTGCCCAGATATAAACAAAGATTAATGACCAGAAGTGGATGATTGATAATTTGTATGAGAAAACTGGTCTGTCAGCAGCTTTTGGTACGAAGTAGTACATCATCCCAAGAACCGGAGTTGTTAAGAAGAATGCAACTGCATTGTGACCATACCACCATTGTACCAATGCATCCTTAACCCCAGCGTATGCTGAATATGATTTCCAGGTTGTGAATGATAATGGAACTTCTAAGTTATTGAAGATATGTAGCATTGCAACTGCAACCCAAGTTCCGATATAGAACCAGATTGCTACATACAAATGTCTTACTCTTCTTATCGCTACTGTCGCAAACATATTAAGACCAAAAAGGACCCAAACTACAGTGATCAAAATATCGATCGGCCACTCGTGTTCTGCGTATTCTTTTGAGGTATTAAGCCCCATAAAGAAAGTGATAATCGTGCTTACAAGTACTAATTGCCATCCCCAAAAATGAATCCAAGACAACGTGTCGCTCCACATTCTTGTTTTCAATAATCTTTGGATTGAGTAGTAAAAGCCTGAGAAAAAGCTGTTTCCGACAAATGCGAAAATCACCATACTCGTGTGCATCATTCTTATACGACCAAATCCAAATGCCCCCTGAGAATTGATCAAACCTTGCATTCCTTCGCTTCTAAGCGTTCTGATGGTCGGGTCGTCTGTTCCCAAGAAAAATTCGGGTAATTCAGGATAAAATAGTAACAACGCAGCCGTAAGTCCCAATAAAAAACCTACTAAACCGAAAACGACTGTCGCAATAAGAAAGGCGCGAACAATCCCGTTGTCATAACTAAATTTTTGTGTTTCCATATCTACAAATAGCAATTATTCTTTTTCGTTTTTTTCAGGAGTATCATTTTTCTCCTCTTTTGTCTTCACCTCGTCTTCAAATAAAATTCTGACTGCAGGTGATTCATCGTCCTCGAACTGCCCTTTTTTTGCGCCGATTATAAAGATAATCAGGAATATAACAGCTAAAGAAACGCTGCAGATAATCATTAAGTAGAGAATCTCCATATCTGCTCACAAATTTAAGGCAAAAACAGTCGTCAAATTTAGTGAAAATTACTGACTTTGGTCAGAATGGACAAAATATGGATAATTTATAATCGCTCTAAATAAGGCGGTTCTAAATGCTTATCTTAAAATATTTTGAACTTCTGATCCAAGTAGAAAGTGTTGTGAATGTTACAACCGTCACAGAGCTCAGAGGCATAAAAATAGCTGCGAAAAGTGGATGCATATGGCCCGAAACAGCAAACCCAACTCCGACAACATTATAACACAAACTGATTATGAATGTGAATTTTACAATTTTGATAGCGTCTTTTGATAGCTTCAGGAATTTATCCAATTCCGGGATTTTTTCACCGTTCATAATCACGTCGGATGATGGTGTGAAAGAGTTGCTGTCGTCTGCAATGGCGATTCCGACATTGCTCTGTTTCAGAGCGCCCGCATCGTTCAGTCCGTCGCCCAGCATGGCTACTTTTTCTCCTTTATCCTGTAATGATTTGATGAAGTCCAGTTTGTTTTCAGGATTTTGATTGAATTTCATTTCGGAAATTGTCGGAATCAGTTTTTCCAGGATAGGTTTCTCGGAAGAGTTGTCGCCGCTCAGAATATTGATTCGATAATTTTTTAAATTTTGGAAAAGTTGAGCCAGATGATTTCGGTATTCATTTTTGAAGATAAATTTCCCGATGAATTCTCCATTTTTGCTAATGTAAACTGCAGTTTCCATATTCTGAGATTCTTGCCCTGTGAAACTCGCAGAACCAATCTTATAAGTGCTTCCTCTTACTTTTCCTTGATAACCTTTTCCTGAAATCTCCTCAAAATCTTCAATTTCAAAATAATCGTCATTTACTTCAATGAAATCATAAAGCGATTTTGAAAGCGGATGATTGGAGTTTTTAAGCAAAGACTTAATATTTTTCAAATCAAATTCCTCGATTTCTGTTCCAACAAAATTGATATTTGTTTTTTTATTTTCAGTAATGGTTCCTGTTTTATCAAAAACTAGTGTGTCAACTTTTGCCAGTCTCTCAATGGTTAAAGTATCTTTCACATAGAATTTATTTCGACCCAAAATTCTCATAATGTGACCAAAAGTAAACGGTGCGGACAGAGCTAAAGCGCAAGGACAGGCAACAATCAGAATCGCAGAAACCACTTGGAACATTTTTTCAAAATCAATAGTTGACCAATAGATTCCGGCAACTAAAGTGATTCCTAAAATGATGAATGTGAAATATTTACTAATCGTATTGGTCATTGTATCAAGACCGGTTTCAAACTTTTTGAAAGCTTCTTTATTCCAAAGCTGAGTAAGGTAACTTTGGTCAACACTTTTAATGACTTCCAATTCTAAAACCGAACCTGATTGTTTTCCTCCGGCAAAAATTTTGTCACCGGGTTTTTTAGAAATGTGTGCAGATTCTCCAGTAATAAAACTGTTGTCAATGTTTCCTTCGCCTTTAATCAAAATCGAATCTACTGGAATGATTTCCTGATTTCTAACCATAATTCTATCACCAACTGCCAAATCGGACAACAAAATGTTTTCCTGTTTTCCATCAAAATCAACTTTTGTTACGGCAATTGGATAGAAAGATTTGTAATCTCGGTCGTAGGATAATGAGTTGTAGGTTCTTTTCTGAAACGTTTTCCCCAACAACATAAAAAACAGTAATCCGCAAAGTGTATCGAAATAACCTGGACCATAATCGGTTACAGCTTCGTAAATACTTCTGCCATAAAGAACGAAGATTCCCAAAACAATCGGAACATCGATGTTGATGATTTTGTTTTTCAAACCGTACCAGGCTGATTTATAATAATCTGAAGCAGAATAAAATACAACCGCCGTTGCCAGCAAGAATAAAATAATTCTGAATAAATGTTTGAATGAATGAAACCAAACATCATCTCCCGAAACATATTCGGGGAAACTGAAAAACATCCCGTTTCCGAAAGCAAAACCAGCCACAGCCAATTTGATTAATAAACTTTTGTCGAGTTTATCCTGTTTTTTCTCAGCAGTTTCCAGATTGATAACCGGTTTGTAACCAAGATTCGTCAGGAATTTTGCAACTTCACTCAGTTTTATTTCATCTTCTTTGAAAGAAATTTGAACCGTCTTTCTTGTGAAATTAACCTGAGAATATTTGATTTTGTTATTAATCGTATGAAGGCTCTCCAATAACCAAATGCAAGAAGAGCAATGGATTACAGGGATCTTGAAAGTCACAAGCGTCGTTCCGCCTTCGGAAAAATCAACAACTTTTGTGAAAACTTCAGGCGTGTCCAGATAATCAAACTGAGCATTGTTCTCATTACTTGGCCGGATTCCGGAATTTTTATTGATATTATAAAAGTTCTCTAGATTGTGAACGTTCAGGATTTCGTAAACCGATTGACAGCCGTTGCAGCAAAAGATTTTATCGTCGAAAAGGATTTGTTCTTTATCGATTTTCTGACCGCAGTGAAAGCATTGTTCTGCCATTAAAAAATACTCAGATATTTGGATTGCAAAATTACGTCAAAAATCTTGGTATGTAGCGTTAAAAAGTCTTATTTTTGCTGACAAATGTCATAGGTATGTCTCTTGAACAACAATTGGTTATAGAAGAAAACTTCTCAAAAGCATTTAACAAAGAATCTTTGCGCGAAAGTCTTACTCCGGAAGATTTTGAAGTTTACAGCAATGCGCTCAAAGTTCTGGAATTTTCTAAAGGTGATGTCGTTTTCGAAGACGGCGAGTCGCCAAAAGGTGTTTATTTTATCGAAAAAGGAACGGCAAAATTGTCAAAATCAGGTGTTTATGGTAAAGACCAGATTCTGCGATTCTGTAAAGAAAACGATTTGATAGGCTACCGTTCTTTGCTTTGTGGTGAGAATTTCCAGGCCAAAGCGGAAGCAATGACGCCAATGAAGGTTCAGTTTTTACCGTCTGATATTTTCCTGAAATTATTAGAGGTTGACCCAAAACTATCTTACGCAATGCTTCAAAAAATTGCTTATGAATTGGGCGAATCTGCTAACACAGTCACTTTCTTGGCGCAAAAAACAGTGAGAGAAAGATTGGCGGAAATTTTAATTTTGTTAGAACAAAAGCTGGGAACTGACCCGGAAGGTTTCATCAAAATCTCTTTAACCAGAGAAGAAATTGCCAACCTGATTGGAACTGCGACCGAAAGTGCCATCCGATTGATTTCCGAATTCAAACAAGATGATTTGATTGTGGTTGAAGGAAGAAACATCAAAATCCTAAACAGAGAAAAATTAATCAAGCTTGGTCACGTTGTTGTATAAATGATAATTGATTATCAATTCGTCGTTTTCAATAAACCGATCACTTCTATCATATCAATCATTATTAATGACTATCACTTATCATTAATAATTTATCACTTATAATTCCTATGTCTGTACATTCTGAAATTAAAAAAATCACGACTGAAACCTTACGAAAAATGAAATTCGATAAGGAAAAGATTACAATGCTGACGGCTTACGATTTTACAACAGCGAAAATGGTGGACGCAGGCGGTGTGGATTCTATACTAATTGGAGATTCTGCGGCGAATGTAATGGCTGGTCACGAGACGACTTTGCCAATTACGCTTGACCAAATGATTTATCATACACAATGTGTCGTTCGCGGTGTTGAAAGGGCTTTGGTTGTAGCAGATTTACCGTTTGGAACTTATCAAAGTAATCCTGAGAAAGCTTTAGAATCGGCTGTGAGAATGATGAAAGAAGGTGGTGCTCACGCTGTGAAAATCGAAGGTGGAAAAGAGATTGAAGATTCCATCAGAAAAATAGTGAATGCAGGAATTCCTGTTTGCGGACATCTTGGATTGACACCTCAGAGCATCTACCAATTTGGAACTTATAAAGTAAGAGCCAAAGAAGATGCGGAAGCGGAGAAACTGATTTCTGACTGCAAATTGTTGGAAGAATTAGGATGTTTTGCGGTTGTTTTGGAAAAAATTCCGGCAGCGCTTGCTAAAAAAGCTTCGGAAAGTATTTCTATTCCTACAATTGGAATTGGAGCCGGACCGGATTGTGACGGACAGGTTTTGGTTTATCACGATATGGTTGGGATGAATCAAGGTTTTTCTCCGAAATTCTTGAGAAGATATCTTGACCTTTATTCAGAAATTACAGGTGCAGTTTCTCAGTATGTGAAAGATGTGAAAAGTGCTGATTTCCCAAATGATAAGGAGAGTTATTAAAACTTTAAGAATAAACCACAAAAGTCACAAAAGATTTACTTAGTATTTCTTTTGTGACTTTTGTGGTTAAAATAATAAAGAATGATTTCTAAAATTTTTATAATTCTATTTTCTGCCCTATTTCTATTTTCCTGCACTTCGCAGAAAATGAAGTATGGAACTAAGACTGAATTTCACGACAAAGCCGATTCGTTACAATCATTAGCCAGAATCAAATACATCAAGAGTTTGGATTATTCCGACTTTAAAGCTGGAAAATTTGATAATGGAAAAGTGGCTGTGAATTATCGTTTTCTAAAACCAAAGAAAGTTGAACAAAATAAGAAATATCCATTGGTTTTGGTATTTCACGGTTCTGGTGCAATTGGTACAAATAATACTTCTCAAATGGGCGTTTTGTCCAAAATGTGGCTTCTTCCCGAAAATAGAAAACAATATCCGGTGTATGTTTTAGCACCACAATTCCCAATTCGTTCCTCCAATTATCATCTCGATGAAAGCAGAAATGTCAAAGTTTCTGAGTCTAATGAGCATTTGGATTTAGTATTGAAGTCCATTGATTCTTTAGTTATTAATGAAAATATTGACCGCGACAGAATCTACGTCATGGGATTTTCTATGGGAGGCGCAACGACTTCTAATGCGATTTCCAAAAGACCGGATTTGTTTGCAGCTGCAATTAATGTTTCTGGAATTTCTCAGTTTGATAAAATGGACGAACTTACGAAAATGCCAATTTGGATTGTTCACGGAAGTCTCGATACCGATAATTTTCCTCAAAGCAATTTTAAGTTTTTTGATGAAATGAAGTCTAAGGGCCAAGTTTTTCTTTGGGAATATAAAAACAAATACCACAACAATATCCTTTCTGCAGAACTCATGGACGAAATCCCGAAATGGCTTCTGCAACAGCATCAATAAAAAAGTATCAGATAAAAAACAAGTTGTTATTGCTGGAATTATAAAAAATAATATTTTTACAGCAATTAAACACAACAATGATGAAAATAACAAATTTCTTTTATTTACTATTAATTGTATGTCTGTTAGGATGTTCAAGAGAAGAACATACAGATGAAGAGGGAAGCAGTTGCGGAAAAGTGAGCAATGTTTCTTTTAGCGCTAGTAGCTCTACTATAACAATCAATTACTCTTCCGGAAACGGTACCAATTCTTATAAAATAGAGTATGGACTTACAGGTTTTTCACAAGGCTCGGGAACTTCTTTCACAACTTCAAATACTTATGCAGAGATAGGTGATCTGGCTTCATCCACTACTTATGATTTTTATATCACAGGAATTTGTAGCAGTACAGAAAGCAGTGCGCCATATAAACTCTCTAGTGTTACAACTAAACCAAGCCAGTGTAAAGGAAATACGTCTGTACAGTTTTATCAATACAATCTTAATGAGCTTATTTTGCAATTTTCATATTCTTCGGGAAGTGTTTATCAATATGAAGTGGAATATGGACCGGCAGGGTTTCAATTAGGTACAGGAATAAGGCAAAAAACAGAGGGCTGGAATACTTCTATTTCAATAAAGAACCTTCCAAATGAAACAGCTTACGATTTTTATGTCAGAACGTTTTGTTCAGACGGCGATCCTAATCAGTTCAAAAAATTCACTTATACAATAGGAACTTCTTGCCCCAAGCCATTTAATCTGAATAGCTATGTTATATCAGGAAGTTGTAATGTTGAGTTAGGTGCAACAAGAGGCTTTACCTGGGATTCTTATGGAAGTCCGCAGAGTTATACAATCTCTCTGATCCAGGATGTAAACAGTGCTCCAACCGCTCAAACTTTTACAACCTCTAACAAATCTATTGCAATAAGCAATATGTATTGTAATTGGAAGGGTTTTTATGTGAAATCTAACTGCGGAGATAAAAGTAGTGAATGGGCTGGACCATTTATTTTTTAATATAATTATAACTAATGGAATCTTCTCAAATCGTTTACGAAGACAATCATATGATGATCATCAACAAAAAAGCCGGACAACTCGTCCAGGGTGATAAAACCGGTGATTTGTCTTTGCTGGAACTGATTAAAGATTTCATCAAAAAAAGAGATGAAAAACCGGGTAATGTTTTCCTTGGTTTGGTTCATAGGATTGACAGGCCAACTTCCGGATTGGTGATTTATGCAAAAACTTCCAAAGCGCTTTCACGATTGACTCAGATGGTAAAGAATCGTGAAGTTAAAAAAACATATTGGGCAGTCGTTGGAAAAGAAATGATTCCGAAATCTCAAAGATTGGTTCATTACCTCAAAAAGAATGAGAAAAATAATAAGGCGATTGTCTATCCCAAAGCAACGGAAGGTGCAAAAGAATCGATATTGACTTATAATGTAATCAAGACTTTGGACAATTATCTTTTGCTGGAAGTTGATTTGGAAACAGGAAGGCATCATCAGATCAGAGCTCAACTGTCGAAAATCGGAGTTCCAATCAAAGGTGATTTGAAATACGGTGCGCCACGTTCCAATTCTGATGGTGGAATTTCACTTCATGCCAGAAAGCTTGAATTCATTCATCCAGTAACAAAAGAGAATATACAAATCATCGCGCCAGTTCCGCAGAATGATGCCGTCTGGAAAGCTTGTGAAGAATAAATTAATAGAAAATCCGAAAGAGTCTCTTTCGGATTTTGTTTATAAAGTGGTAGAAGTTTCTTCTTTCTTCTCTTGATTTAACATATTCGGCGCTTCTTTCGCCAACTTATTTTTTGTCGGGATTTTATAATTGAAAGAAAGTCCAAAGCTTCTCGTGTCGTTTTTGTTTCTGATGTAAACGTTCGGAAGTGCGTTCGTTGTTCTCAGATTCGTTTCGTTGGTATTGAAAACGTCATTAGCAAACAATGTTAGCGTCATTCTGTCTTTATTGAATTTTCTCGACAGTGATAGATTCAATGTATTATAGAATGATTTGTTTGGATAGAAAAAGAACTCATTTCCTTTTGTTAGGTAAGTGTAATTCGCATTGAACTTTACTTTATAAGGCAAAATAAATTGTCCTGATATATTATAAGTCCAATAACCTTTTGGATTAATGATTTGATCTATTTGTTGTAATTGATATGAACCATAGAGGAAGATGAAACTCACTTGGTCAGGATTCATATCCATTTTCATAATGTCTTTAAACGGTGTATTGAAAACTGCTAAAGGAATGGGAAATCCGATATTGAAATTATGTGTTTTCAGGCGGTCAAGGTTGTCGCTTGTTTGTGAAATAGCATCGCCTTCTCTTTTTACAATTTGTACAACCTGATTCTTTGTATTGGTAAAATTATATCCGATGAAAGCATAATTCAAAGCGCTTAACTTAATCTCGAAATTATCGAAAATAGTTGGCTGAAGATTTGGGTTTCCAGAAAAATTGATGTTTTCACTTTCGTATCGCGTATTATTTGGATTTAGGTTAGCAACATTAGGTAACGTTATTTTCTTATTGTAATTAACATTAAAGAAAGCAATTTTTGGAATAATGTTGTATTGAATACTCGCATTAGGAAACACTTTGAATTTTTCAAATGATCTTAATTTATCATAAGTTTGGGTTTCAAAGTCTAAGCTTGTTCCATTGATATTATAATATTCTCCACGAAGTCCTAAAACAAAATCCATTTTTCCTTTGGTAGCACTCGCTTCTGAATAAAAAGCAGTCGTCTTGCTTTTATAATCCAAATTTTCTATTCCAAAAAGATCTGCAGAAAATTCTAATTGATCATAATAAGCACCTAAACTTAATTTTCCTTCATCTAAAACCTTGATTGGCTGAGCGTAATCCACTCGGAAATTGTAAGCATCTTGACTTGAACCGTTTATCAAATAATTCTCTTGAAATGCGGGAATAGGCGAGAAGTCCATTTTTGTTTGACCAAAATCATTGCTGAAATTGGTGTATGAGCCTTTGAACTCCAATTTTTTATTCTTATCATCAAATTTTTTCTGATACGTTGCCGTTACCTCATTTCGCGTATTGCTTTGGTCAATGATGTCCTTACCAGTAGACTCAATTCCTTTTATCAGTTCAAATCTATCTACATAACGATCCGAAGAACCCAGCGAAAGATTGTAATTCAAAAGCAACCGGTCTTTTCCGATGTCAAATGTGAAGGCGCTTCGCAAATATTGATTTCTGTTGACGTTATCATTGTAAAGTCGAGAGATTTCGTCAATTGTGGATTTGGTTTCACTTTCGTTATAATTTTGTCCGACATTGAGCTGCCAGCCAAACCACTTGTTTTTGGAATTAAGCGTTAAACTATTATTGAATTTGCTTCTATAATGGTCATAATTGCTGAAACGATAACCGCCGGCATAAGTTGCAGACAAATAAGATTTAGCATTTTTGCTCGTGATGATATTGATGATTGCGCCACCAGAAGTTGCAGGAAATTCCGCTCCTGGTTGGGTAATGATTTCAATTTTTTCGATGCTGTTTGCAGGAAGTCCTTCTAGATAAGCGGTTAGTTGTGTACTGTAGATATTTAAAGGTCTTCCGTCCATATAAACATCCAGTGCTTTCCCTTGGTAAATCATCCCTGCCATTTCGGAAACCACCAACCCAGGGATTTTTTGCAATCCTTCTAATGTGTTACCGGAGTTAAGGTGTGGTTGCTCAGAGAAATCATAAATGGTTCTGTCTGCTTTTTGTTCAACTGCTTTTTTAGTTTTGGTAATGGTGACCGCTTCTATTTCTTTTTCTTTGTCCGTTTCTTTTTTTTGTGTTTCCTGTGCGAAGTAGATTTGACTTAGAAATAATACAGAAATTGGAAGGATTGATTTTAATTTCATAGGTTAGTTTATGTAGAATTAGACGTCTTATTTTGGATTTTGTTACAATTAACGCGCTCTATTTTTCTCGTCAAAATCTACGTTTCGGTTGTTGGCTTTCACTTTTTGATTTCCAAAATTATAAGTCACACTAAAAGTCAATCTTCTAGCATCCCAGTAATTATTAAAGGACTGAACATTATCTTCAAAATAAACACTGCCCCGGAATCCTGAAGTTTTAAAGATGTCGTTGACAGAAATATTCATCTGGAGTGCTTTTTCCATTAGACTGAATTTCATTCCGGCATTGACACTCGAGTTTCCTCTGGTCGTCATATTTCTACTTCTGGATGGTAAAGAGTGCCAGTAATTAACAAAAAGAAAAAAAGTTTTAGCCTTGTTCAGCTGGAAAGTATTGTTGGCAGAATAGTAAAATGACTGTCCGTTTTTTGCCAGTGCCTCATATTTGGTAATCTGGGTATTACTGTAGCTTAATGAAGTGGATAAATTGGTTTCCCAAATCTTGAAAAACGTATCGGTATAATTAAGATTAAGGCCATAAGTATCCTCATTATAATAATTATAAAAAGTACTTTCTATATCAATGCCGTTGATGAAGGTAATCTGGCCAAAGTTATCTAGACTTCTTTCGTAATACAAACTCGCATTGAATTTACTTTTGAAAATGTAATTAAATTCAAAATTATGATTGAAAGAAGGCTGCACACTAGGATTTCCTGCAAAATAACGATTGGGATTGGAGTACCAGCGGAACGGATTCAGAGCACGGAAATAGGGTCTGTTGATTCTTCTGGAATAATTGATAATGAATTGATTATTATCATTGGCTTTGTAAGAAATGTAGGCGGTTGGAAATAGTTTTCCATAATTATTCTCTGAACTCACTTGGGTGGAAGGAGAGAATCCTTTTGTTTCTGCATATTCATAACGCAACCCGAATTTTGCCGACCATTTCTCTCCAAAGTCTTTACTTGCACTGATGTAAGCCGCATAATTTTTCTCATCATAATTGAAAAGATTGCTCCTTTGCGGGTCGATAATGTAATCGTTATTGATCAAATTAAAGTAACCGATGTCAGAATTATTAGAAAACTGACTGTATTTCAAACCCGTTTCCAATTGTATGTTTTTGAAATTAAGCGTCAAATCGCCCTGTCCGGAATAGATCTCATAATCTACAGAAGATAGATTTCTTACAATTTGGTCAGATTGATCAGACAAATCGGTGGTCACAAAATTGACATTGGTTTCCGGAAGATTGCCATAATAATTCGCTCCGAAGCTTAATTTATGTTCGCCTAACTTTTGGTCATAATAAAGATTCAGCATTTGAGAAGTTGAGGTGGAGCGGTGTTTGGAATTTGTATCTGTATTAAATGTATTGACATCGTTCGTGAAATAACGGGAAACAGAATTGATGTCCATATTAGAATGACCTTTGGCCAAATCATAGATTAATCCAACATTGGCTTTTTCACTCAAAGAATAATCCAAACTTACATTCATTCCCAATCCATCATTCATATCTCGTCTGTCATCTCTGCTGATGCTGGAATTTTCACCAATGATTTTGTAATTTTCAACAGACCTTTTCTCACTATCATAACCTCGGAGTTTGATAGAAGATTTTAGTTTTTCGTTTTGATAATTGAGACCAAGCGCGCCGCCAAAACCTCCATAAGTGGATTGCTGGTAATAGGTATTGGTGTAACCGCTCCAGCCAAGATTCTGATTTTTTTTCAGAATGATATTGATGATTCCACTGTTTCCTTGGGCTTCATATTTTGCAGGTGGCGTTGTGATGACTTCTATTTTTGAAATGTTTTCCGAACGCAGATTTTTCAGATAGTTCATCAGTTCAGCACCGGAAAGATTCAACATTCGGTCATTCACCATAACGGAAACACCACTTTTTCCGGCAATCGCAAGCAAGCCTTGTTCTTCATCCACTTTCAGCAAAGGTGTGTTGGCAAGAACTTCTGTTCCAGAACTTCCTTCCGAAACCATCGAATTCTGAACATTATAAACCAAACGGTCCACTTTTCTTTCGATGATTTTTTTCTTTCCATCCACCGTTACGGTTTCTATGTTTTGAATTTTTACAGTATCCTGTGTTTGGGCAAAAGATAATGTACTAAATAGTGCTGAGGCAAAAAGTATGGATTTCTTCATATCATTAATGACAACTGATTTGCAGGATTTATTACATTATGTTAATTAGATTTATCAAATGAAGTTAGTTCGCTCTGTCTTTTTCTTCGAAATTAATCTGCTTTTTGTTGATTTGTTTTTTCTTATTTCCGAAAGTATAATTCACGCTCAAACGAAAACTTCTGCCATCCCAGTAATTATTAAAATGCTGACTATTATCTCTGAAATACATATCTCCACGGAATCGCTGAGCAAAAATATTCGTCACTGTTGCATTGATTTGAAGTTGCTTTTCCATTAGAGAAAACTTGATTCCGGAATTCAGATTGGAGAAATTATGGAAATAAGAATTCACATTTTTGTAAGGTAAACTTTGATCGTAGTTTAGGAATAGAGAAACCGTTTTTGATTTATTTAAAATGAATGTATTGTTGATAGAATAACTTACAGAAGTTCCTTTGGATGTTTCCGCACTGATATTGAAAACTTCTGAGTTTTGATAAGATGCGTTTGCAGAAATAGTGGCTTCCCAGAATTTGAAGAAAGTATCTGTGTAAGAAACATTAGCTCCATAAAAATTATTGTTATAGTAATTCTGATAATCTCCATTTTGAGAAATACCATCCAAGTAACCGATTTGTCCAAAAGCATTAGTCAATCTAAGATAATAAACGCTTGTCGAAAACTTGTTATTATACGTATAACCTAATTCATAATTGTTGATGTAAGAAGGCGTCAATAAAGGGTTCCCTGATGAATAAGAATATGGATTTTCGTACCAGCGGAACGGATTCAAGTTGCTCATACTTGGTCGGTTAATTCTTCTTGAATACGAAAGACTGAACACATTTTTATCCTCTTTGTAAGAGACAAAAGCCGAAGGAAACCATTGTCCGTAATCGAATTGATTCGCGGTGCTTTTTACAAACGTATGTTCATATCGGATTCCCGCTTTGGTTTCCCAATGTTCCCCAAAATTCTTAGCAAAACTTGCGTAAACAGCGTAATTTTCTTCTTGATATCTAAAGGTGCTGCTTTTTTTGTCGTCGATGATATATTGACTGTCTTTTAAATCAAGGTATTTCAAGTCTGCAGAATTTCTGAATTGATTGAATTTAACACCTGTTTCAATCGTTCCAAATTTAAATGGCAATTCTAAGTCGCCTTGAACAGAGAAAATCTGAGGTGTGATTTTTGACAACGTTTTCACATCCTGAATCGTATTTTCTGGCAGTGTCAAAGTCGAGAAATTAACTTCGGTGTCGTTATTATTTTTATAAAAATTAGTAGCGAAACTCAGCTTTTTTCCAAACGAATCCAACTTCAAATCATAATAAGCACTCAAAGTATGGGTCGGAGATTTTTCTCTATGAAATGTATTGGTCAAAAGATTAGTTTCTGTCAAATCAGAACTGATGTTTCTCGTTGTGTTAAAGATATCCATTCCTGATTTTTCGTGTCCAAAAATATACTCCATTCCAACTTCGGAGTTTTTATTGATTTTATAAGACGCGTTAAGACTTGGTGTCAAATCCTGCCACATATCTTTTCTTGTAGACTCACTGTAATTTTGAGATTCTCCAAGTATAGTATATCTTTCATTAGAGCGTTTTGCCCCATCAATGTAGCTTGTTTTTAAACTTAAACTAAGCTTTTCGGTTTGGTAATTCAGTGTTCCGTTGGTGGTTCCGTTAAAATAAGTTCTTTGTGTGAAACCTGTGCTGATATTTCCGCTAAAACCTAGATTCGGATTTTTCTTTAGAATGATATTAATAAGTCCACTATTTCCCTGTGCTTCATATTTGGAAGGCGGCGTTGTAATCACTTCAATTTTCGAAATATTTTCAGAACGAATCGATTTCAGATAATTCAAAAGAGCAGTTCCGGAAAGATTCAGCATTTTTCCGTTTATCATCACATTTACATTACTTTTTCCTGTGATAGAAATGGTTCCGAGATTCTCATCCACTTTCAACATTGGAACATTGGCAAGCGTTTCGCCGGCATCCATTCCTTGTGAAGCGATTGATGCATCCACATTGAAGATTAATCGGTCGGCTTTTCTTTCCAATAATTTTTTCTTTACGAGAATGTTGACCTGTTCGATTTCTTTAAGACTGTCTTTTTGTGTCTGCGCAAAAGTTGCAGTTGAAAGTAGAGTTGTGATGAATAAGTATTTCAGTTTCATAATTTTTGATTTTGTTGAGACAAAGGTATTTTCCAAGTTTTTTTTATGAAATAGCATTTAGATTTGACCCGGCTTTAATCCGACCAAAATATTTTCATCGATAAAAAATCGGGGTTCATAGAAATTGCCCGTCGAAATCTTTTTGTTGTTATTACTTTTGAGCTATGAAAAAATTAATACTCATTCTAATTTTAATATCTACGGTTTCCTGTATTGGTAACCATAGAGTAGATGTCTGGAAAACGCTGACGATAGCTTCCGGTGATAGCATCATTATTAATAAAGTAAAATCACCTGCAACTTTATCCATTAAAAATCTATCAGATAAAGAAGTAGAAATGGTTTCTGAACTGAAAATGCAGAAAAGTATATCGGCTAATTCTGAGTTTACTTACAGATTGCCTAAAAAAAGTAACTTGATTTTAAAAAATAAAAATGCGGAAATGGTTTCTATACATTTGCATTATTCATCTAATAAACCGATTCTAATTAATCACAAAGAACTACGATGAAAAAACAACAGCTCTTATTTCTCCATATATTTTATTGGTGTATTTACATTCTCGGAACTTTTATATTTCCTTATTTAGTATTCGAAACAGAAGCCGATTATTTTAAAATAACCTTTGCTATTACAAGCTTTATATGTTTTTACGTCAACTATTTTTTTGTAATTCCGAAGTTCTTCAATATTCAAAATCTCTCCAAAACACTGCTTGCTTTTCTTTTAAGTGTTTTTTGTTTTGTATTGATTCGCTATTGTGTGGAAGAGATTTTCTCGCCTTATTTTTTTGGGATCAGGAATTACAATGAGAAAACATCTTTGAGTTTTTATTTTTATGATAATATCTATTACAGCAGTACAACGATTTTTATAAGCACGGTTTTTTGTTTGTTCAAGTTGATGTCCGATGCCGAAATTGAGAAAAGACAATTAATAGAAGAAAAAAAGAACTCCGAGCTTCAGGCTTTGAAGACGCAAATCAATCCTCATTTTATCTTCAATACTTTGAATAATATTTATTCTTTGGTTTATCAGCAATCAGAAAAAGCACTACCAGCTATTGAAGAATTGAGTCAGTTGTTAAGATACAGCACAAAAGATTTGGAAAAAGATTTTATTTCTTTGGAAAAAGAAATTGGCTATCTTGAAAGTCTGATTGAGCTTGAAAAATTAAGAATCAAAAATCCGGAATTATTAATCATTGAGAAGAGAATCAATTTTCCGAATCTTAATATTTCACCGATGCTTCTCGTTCCTTTTGTAGAGAATGCCTTCAAACACGGTGATTTTTCAGGAAAAGGATTTACTTTGAAAATTTCTGATGAGAATCAAAAACTTCATTTTCATCTTCATAATTTTAAAAAACAACGTTCCAAAGATTCACTTTCGGGAATTGGGATTGGCAATGTGAAAAAACGACTGGAAATCCTTTATCCAAAAAAACACGAACTCAATATTATCGAAACCGAAATAGAATATTCTGTAGATTTGAAAATCGATTTGAATATATAAACCACAAAAGTCACAAAAGAGTTGAAATTGAAAGAAACAATGGCTATTTTGTTCTTTTATATTGCTTTATTTTTCAATCATTTCTTTTGTGACTTTCGTGGTTGAAAAAATTAAAAAGGAGTAAATATAATATTAGTTAATGAAAAGAATTAAATGTATCGTTGTGGATGACGAGCCTCTCGCAGTTTCTTTGCTAGGAAGTTACGTTGAAAAAATTCCGTTTTTTGAATTGGTTTTTTCAACAGAAAACCCAATTGAAGCAATGGAATTTATCCAAAATAATGAAGCCGATTTGATTTTTTTGGATATTCAAATGCCAGAACTGACAGGGATTAATTTTATGAAAATCGTCGGCAATAAGCTGAAATATATTCTTACAACAGCTTACGCAGAATATGCTATGGAAGGCTACGAACATAATGTTGTCGATTATCTTCTGAAACCAATTTCGTTTGCTCGTTTTGAAAAAAGTGCATTAAAAGCGCAAGAACGTTTTGCTGTCAGTCAAGATTCGCTGGGTTCTTATTTCTTTGTGAAATCTTCGGGACAACAGCATAAAGTCAATTTCAATGAGATTCTTTTTATAGAAAGCATCAAAGATTATGTCAATATCAAAACTGAAAATCAGGAATACATCGTTCTTGAGACTTTGAAATCTCTGGAAAATCAACTGCCTGAGAATTTCGCAAGAGTTCATAAATCTTTTATCATCAACATTGATAAAATCGAGAAAATGGATGTAAAAAATGTCTCTATAAATTCCGAAATCGAAATCCCAATCGGAGAAACTTACAAATCCGAATTCTTTTTGAAAATTAAAAAATAATAGTTTATATCCATAATATTCTAAATTTCTTCTCTTCTAATTGTAAACAAAACAGAAATATTGTTAATTTTGCAAGAAACACATAACGATGCAAGAAAAATTATTGACAATTATCAACTCCATCAAAAAGAATAAATTCGAAGAACCCGTTCTGGAAATTACTCCGGAACAGACCCTTAGAGAAAATCTTAATTTCGATTCTTTTGATCTTGCTGAACTTACTGTAAAAATTGAAGAAGAATTCGGGGTTGACATCTTTGAAGATGGTTTGGTCAATACAATCAACGAAATCTATACAAAACTTCAATGTTTTTCTTAATAGATCAGAATTTTTCTTTGTCTTACGAGGAAATTCTGACAGAAGTCAACACTTCTGATTCATACACAGATTGCTACATTTACCCGGATTTGAAGTCTTTTTTTCTCAATTGGATTTTTGCATTGGTCAATGAGAAAAATATTGCGTTGATGGATTCTGATATTTCTGAAAAAGAGATCCAGTCAAACGATTTAAAGATTAATCAATTAATCAAAATCGAGAACCCAAAAAAGTTTTCTTCAGTAGAAGAATTGATTAATTCGATTAGATATTCTCAGTCAGAGATCACATTGTTTACTTCGGGAACGACTGGTTTTACTAGAAAATTTACGCATCCTTTGAAAAATCTGATTAGGAAAATTAATGTTTCTGATGAGAGAAAAAATGATGTTTGGGGCTTTGCTTTCAATCCCACTCACGTTGCTGGTGTACAAGTTTTTTTTCAGGCCATATTGAATCAGAATCTTTTGGTTAATGTTTTTCTTGCACCAAAAGATTTTATAATTGATTCGATCAAAAAATACAGCATCACGAATCTTTCATCCACACCAACTTTTTATCGCTTGCTTTTGCCGTTGAAAGAGTCTTTTGATTCAGTTAAAAAAATTACTGTTGGTGGCGAAAAATCTGATGCTTATTTGATTTCTGAAATAGAAAAAGCTTTTCCTAACGCAAGAATCAACAATGTTTATGGTTCCACAGAAACAGGGCCATTATTTTCTTCTCAGAATGATGAGTTTTTTGTTCAGGAAAAACACATTGGATTGATAAAAGTAGTTGATGACGAATTATATATCCATAAAGATTTATTCGGCAAAACAGCGCAATTGAATTTGATTGATGATTTTTATGCCACTGGCGATTTGATCGAGTGGATTGATGATGAACAAAGAAGATTCCGATTCACATCCAGGAAAAATGAATTAATCAATGTCGGAGGTTACAAAGTGAATCCTTACGAAGTTGAAGACGAATTAACCCAACATTCCAATATCCGAAATGTAAGAGTTTATGGAAAGGCCAATGCTGTTTTAGGAAATATCATTTGTTGCGAAATCGAACTGCACCCAAATACCGAATTGAAGGAAGAAGAAGTTAGATTTTTCTTAAATGGGAAAATTCAGAATTTCAAAATCCCTAGAAAAATAACCTTTGTTGACAAGATAGAATTGACCAGAACCGGAAAAAAGAAAATAGTATGAACGTATTAATAACAGGAGTTTCCAGAGGTGTTGGTTTAGAAATCAGTAAGTTGTTTCTGGAAAATGGACACACGGTTTATGGACTCAGCAGAACCGAATCGGAGGAATTAAAAGACCTTGAAAAACAGTATCCGGAAAATTTTTTCTTCAAAACATTCGATTTGTCTAATCCGGAAAATATCCAACAAGAAGTTTTCAAAGATTTTGTCAAAAATCAAATTCCAATTCACGTATTAATTAACAATGCAGCGATGGCTTATGATGATATTGTTACGAATCTTAATTACGAAGATCTGAAAACAATGTTCGATGTCAACTTGTATTCGCCAATGTTTTTGACAAAATATGCCATCAGAAATATGATTTATAACCGGGTTTCCGGAAGCATCATTCATATTTCTTCGATCAGCGCACACACAGGTTACAAAGGTTTGTCGATGTATGCGGCTTCTAAGGGTGCTTTGCAATCTTTTTCCAAAAATATTTCCAGAGAATGGGGCGAACGAGGGATCCGTTCCAATATCGTTGTTCCTGGTTATATGGAAACCGCAATGAATGCAAAACTGACTCAGGATCACAAAAACAGAATCTTCAAAAGAACCGCATTGAAAAAAGAAACCGATATGCAGTCTGTGGCAGAAACCGTTTTGTTTCTAGCAAGTGAAAAAGCAAAATCGATTACTGGACAAGAAATTTTTGTAGATTCCGGAACATTATAAAAAACACAAAACCATGATCAATTTAATATATAAAGCATTGAATATCATTCCGAAAACGATTGCGAAAATCGAGAAGCTATATTCCTATAGTATTCTCAATTCGCATTCCGGAGTCACACTTCATTCTGATCTTAAAATAGGAAAGGCGACTACTTTTGAGTTGGATGACAATGCCAAATTCGAGATCGGCAAAAATGTGATTTGGAGAGATCATAATGCCATTAGGATAAGAAACGGAGGAACATTGATTTTCGGAAATAATGTAGATCTCAGTCATTATATTTCCATCAATTGTCTAGATAAAATAGAATTGGGCGATGATACCTGCATTGCTGAAGGCTGCAAATTCTATGATCACGACCACGCTTTCGATACAAAACCAGAATACATTTGGCACAAAAACAAATTCAATACTGCACCAATCATCATCGGTAAAAATGTGAAAATCTACAGTAATGTTACTGTTCTCAAAGGCGTAACAATTGGCGATAACTGTATCATTGGTGCGAATTGCGTTATTTCCAGAAACGTTCCAGCTAATTCCATCATCTTCGGGAAGCACGAATTGATGAGGTTGCCTTTGATGTAATTTTATTTGGGCAGCTTAATCCGCCTTCCGTTCCCGCTTTTTTCTTTTTTCGCAAAAAAAGAAAAAGAGCTCCACTCAAGTCGGGCTGCGAGAGATTCAACATTTTAAAAAATACTTTAGAAAAAAATAAAAATTTTTAAGGTAAAAAAAAATCAGCGTCGTCATATTCATATGGAGTCGCTATCTTTACAGCAAATGGCCGAAAAAAAATCTGCATCGATTACGGAAGTCGTAAAAAATTACGGTTCCCAGCTCTTGCGCTTTATCAACTCTAAAGTGGCAAAGACAGAAGATGCGGAAGATATTCTGCAGGAAGTTTGGTTTCAGACCAGCCGATTGACTAACTTGAACGAGTTAGAAAATGTTGGTGCTTGGTTGTATTCGGTTACCAGAAACAAAATCATCGATAGTTACAGAAAAAAGAAAAGCGAATCTCTGGAAGATTTTGTCTATCAGGATGAAGACGGCGAACTGAATGTGAAAGATATTCTTTTAGCAGATGATAGTAATAATCCGGAACTCGGTGTTTTCAAAGAGATGTTCTGGAATGAGTTGATGAAAGCTTTGGACGAACTACCGGAAAAACAAAAACGGGTTTATATCCAAAATGAGCTGGAAGATAAAACGCTACAGGAGATTGCTGACGAAGAAGGCGAAAACATAAAAACAATCATTAGTAGAAAATCATATGCAGTAAAACATCTGCGCAAAAGACTGCAAAGTCTTTATGATGATTTGAACGATTAATATTTAGAATAAAATGAAACGCACTAGCGTTCCATCTGACAATTAAAATAATATGTAGGTACAGATGAAAAGAAATAAAAAGAAATTTTGGTTAGCTATTCCTTGCATTATTGCAGCGATAGGTTTATTTGTTTGGTTTTTCCAATGGCTTTGGAATATCCTTTTGCCTGACATTTTAGGTGTGAAAGCAATTAATTATTGGCAATCTCTGGGGATTTTGGTGTTATCAAAGATTTTATTCGGAGGATTTAATGGAAAGAAAAAATTTGGGAGACGACATCGTTTTGACGGACAAGATGCTATGAAAGAAAGCTGGAAGCAGAAATTCGAAACCCAATTCTGTGGCAGCGAAGAAGAACGTGAAAAGTTCAAAGAGATGTGGAAACAACGATTCGAATCCAAATTCTGCAGACCAGAACAACCTCGAACAGAAGAAAATAAAGCGTAAAATAAAAGTCTCACAATTTGTGAGACTTTTTATATCTGTAAAGTAAAGTTTTAACTTTCTTTTTCCATTGCTTTGATAAGGTTAAGAGCAGAACCAGCTTTGAACCAGGCAATTTGTCCAGCATTATAAGTATGGTTCGTTTTCACAATATCCTTAGTTCCATCAGCGTGAACAAATTCCAAAGTCAGTTGTTTACCTGGCGCAAATTGATCTAAATCTAAGAAATTAATTGTATCATCTTCTTGGATTTTATCATAATCTTCTTTGTCTGCAAAGGTTAATCCAAGCATTCCTTGTTTTTTAAGATTGGTTTCGTGGATTCTGGCAAAAGATTTAACCAAAACCGCTCTTACACCAAGATGTCTTGGTTCCATTGCAGCGTGTTCTCTGGAAGAACCTTCACCATAATTCTCGTCACCGACAACAATCGTTGGGATTTCTGCCGCTTTATATTGTCTTGCAGAGTCAGGAACTGGTTTGTACTTGCCATCTAATTCGTTCTTAACATTGTTGGTTTCCATATTGAAGGCGTTCACGGCTCCAATTAACATATTATTGGAAATGTTGTCAAGATGTCCTCTGTATTTCAACCAAGGTCCAGCCATAGAGATGTGGTCGGTAGTACACTTTCCATAAGCTTTGATTAATAATCTTGCACCAGTAATATTCAATCCGTCCCAAGCTGGGAAAGCCTCCAGAATTTGCAATCTGTCAGATGTCGGCGATACAATTACCTCTACATTAGAGCCATCTTCTGCAGGAGCAATGTAACCAGGATCTTCTACATCAAATCCTAATCTTGGAAGGTCGTCTCCGCTTGGCTGATCTAGCATCACTTCGACACCGTCTTTATTTTTTAATTTATCTGTCAGAGGATTGAATCTCAAATCCCCCGCAATCGCCATTGCTGTCACTAATTCCGGAGAACCTACGAAAGCGTAAGTATTAGGATTGCCGTCCGCTCTTTTAGAGAAGTTTCGGTTGAAGGAATGAACAATCGTGTTTTTTTCTTGTTTCTCAGCACCTTCACGTGCCCATTGTCCGATACAAGGTCCACAAGCATTAGCGAAAACTTTACCACCAATCTCATCAAAAGTTTTCAGGAAACCGTCTCTTTCTACCGTAAATCTAACTTGTTCTGAACCTGGCGTGATGGTGTATTCAGCTTTAACTTCAAGATTTTTTTCTTTAGCTTGTTTCGCCACAGAAGCTGCTCTTGCGATATCTTCATAGGATGAGTTAGTACAAGAACCAATCAATCCGACTTCGATTTTAGTTGGCCAGCCGTTTTTCTCAGCAATTTCTTTCATTTGCGAGATTGGTGTTGCCAAATCCGGAGTGAAAGGTCCGTTGAGATAAGGCTCTAAAGTGTCAAGATTGATCTC
Source organism: Epilithonimonas arachidiradicis (assembly GCF_003610695.1). Lineage (GTDB taxonomy): Bacteria > Bacteroidota > Bacteroidia > Flavobacteriales > Weeksellaceae > Epilithonimonas > Epilithonimonas arachidiradicis. Next base: position 774,807 of record NZ_RAQH01000001.1, read on the forward strand.
AATCACTTCATCATAATATTTTTCCGGATTGGCGTGAACTTCTGGGTCTGCTTTCAGCACATGAGCAATTGAATCAGCCGCATCAGCCAAATCTTCTCTGTCAGTTGAACGGAGATATTTGCTCATATTTTGGTCATACTCGAAAATAGAAGTTGTTGCTCCGATTTCCGCACCCATATTACAAATCGTACCTTTCCCTGTACAAGAAAGCGAATTTGCACCTTCTCCAAAATACTCTACAATAGCACCAGTTCCACCTTTTACGGTAAGAATTCCTGCCACTTTTAAAATAATATCTTTTGGAGCAGTCCAACCATTTAATTTTCCCGTTAATTTTACACCAATCATTTTAGGGAATTTAAGTTCCCAAGCCATTCCAGCCATTACGTCCACGGCATCAGCGCCACCAACGCCGATAGCCACCATTCCAAGCCCACCAGCGTTTACTGTGTGAGAATCGGTTCCAATCATCATTCCGCCAGGAAAAGCATAATTTTCTAAAACAACTTGATGGATAATACCAGCTCCAGCTTTCCAGAAACCAATTCCGTATTTATTAGAAACCGACTGTAGGAATTGATAAACCTCGTTATTTTTATTTTCAGCTTCGATTAAATCTTTGGCTGCACCCACTCTTGCCTGAATCAAATGATCAGCGTGAACTGTTGACGGAACCGCAACTTTTTTCTTTCCAGCCTGCATAAATTGTAAAAGAGCCATTTGGGCTGTTGCATCCTGCATTGCCACTCTATCCGGAGCGAAATCTACATAGGATTCTCCTCTTTTAAATGCTTCTTTTGCCTGAGATGGAAAAAGGTGAGCGCAAAGAATTTTTTCTGAATAAGTAAGAGGTCTTCCCATAAAAGCTCTTGCTTCGTTTACTCTGCTTTCGAAATCAGAATAAACTTTTTTGATCATATCCAAGTCAAAAGTCATATTTCGATATTTTTTATTCTTTATTAATTCTACTTCTGATATTGAAGCAGAAAATTTAAACCAATACAATTCATCAAATTCTATTCCTATACTTGTAGATAAAGGATAAATATGACGAATCGTAATAATATTTTTGAACTATGAAGTTAAGGAAAAAATAAAATAGTTGATCTTGACCTAAGTTAAAATAATATTAAAGCCATTAAAATAGAAGAATTCTAAACAAAAAATGGAAGACTTCTCGCAAAATCTTCCATTTTATATTTAAATTTTAGTCAAAAATTAATGACCAACAGTTACCAATTCTTTAATCGATGGAACGAAAGTCGTTAAATCAATTCCTTCCACAGCTTCTTTGTATTCTTCGATACTTGGGATTCTTCCTTTGATCGCTGATAAAACAACGACCGGAGTCGAAGCCAGTAGAGATTCTCCTTTTTTACGTTCAGAATCTTCAACAACTCTTCCCTGGAAAAGACGTGTAGAAGTTGCCAAAACAGTATCTCCTTTTTCAGCTTTTTCCTGATTTCCCATACAAAGGTTACAACCAGGACGCTCAAGGTACATCATATTTTCATACTGTGTACGGGCTTCGCCTTTCGGAGCAGCATCGTTGAATTCAAAACCTGAATATTTCTCTAATAATTCCCAGTCGCCTTCAGCCTTTAATTCATCAATGATATTATAAGTTGGAGCCGCAACTACTAATGGAGCCTGGAATTCTACTTTACCATTTTGTTTTTCAAGATTTCTCAACATCTGAGAAACAATCTTCAAGTCACCCTTGTGAACCATACAAGAACCTACGAAACCAAGGTCAACTTTTTTCTCACCTCCATAGAAAGTAAGGTCTCTGATGGTATCGTGCGTATATCTTTTAGAAACATCTTCGTTGTTTACATCTGGATCGGCGATCATCGGTTCAACGATTACGTCAAGATCTACAACTACTTCAGCATAATATTTTGCATTAGCATCCGGAGTCAAGGCAGGTTTATCACCAGTCCTGATTTCCTCGATTCTCTTGTTTGCTTTGTTAATTAGACCTTGAAGAACGTGGTTTTTGTTATCCATTCCTTTGTCAATCATAATCTGGATTCTGCTTTTCGCAATTTCCAATGATTGGATCAAAGTATCATCTTCAGATATACAGATAGAAGCTTTAGCTTTCATCTCTGCAGTCCAGTCTGTGAATGTAAATGCCTGGTCAGCCGGAAGAGTTCCGATGTGAACCTCGATAATTCTTCCCTGGAAAACGTTTTCTCCGTCGAATTGCTTCAACATCTGAGCCTGAGTTGCGTGAACCACATCACGGAAATCCATATGCTCCTTCATTTCGCCTTTGAAAGTCACTTTTACCGATTCAGGAATCGGCATTGATGCTTCACCTGTTGCCAAAGCTAAAGCTACTGTTCCTGAATCAGCTCCGAAAGCAACCCCTTTAGACATTCTTGTGTGAGAGTCACCTCCGATGATGATGGCCCATTCGTCAACCGTAATATCGTTAAGAACTTTGTGAATAACGTCTGTCATTGCGTGGTATTCACCTTTCGGGTCACGAGCTGTGATTACCCCGAAATCGTTCATAAATTTCATTAATTTAGGAATATTAGCCTGCGCTTTTTTATCCCAAACCGAAGCCGTATGACATCCTGACTGATAAGCTCCGTCTACGATGGGAGAAATTACCGTTGCAGCCATCGATTCCAATTCCTGAGCAGTCATTAAACCAGTCGTGTCCTGAGATCCAACGATATTAACTTCAACTCTAACATCAGAACCTGCGTGTAACAATTTACCTTCAGTAACACCCACTGCATTTCTGTTGAAGATTTTTTCAACGGCAGTCAGGCCTTGCCCTTCGATAGAAATTTCTTTTGAAGGTGCGAAAACTGTCGGAGCTGTAATTCCTAAAGTTTTAGCAGCAAACGTCTGGATTTTCTTACCAAAAACGATAGCATAAGAACCACCAGCTCTGATAAATTCTAATTTTTGTGGAGTAAATGATTTTGAAATGTCTTTCAATTCAGTTTCTCCGTTATATAATTTTTTCTCTTTCGTATTGATGGTAAGAACAGTTCCTGTAGCAACAGAATATTTTTCTTCCAAAACAATATCTCCATTTTCATTACGAACAGGATGTCCGTTCTCGTCGGTTTTTTTCACCCAGTTTTGAAGATCGATTCCGATACCTCCGGTTACGTCAACTGTTGTTAAGAAAATCGGAGAAATGCCGTTTGTTCCGGCAACAATCGGAGCGATGTTTACGAAAGGTACGTAAGGACTTGCTTGTTTTCCTGTCCAAAGCGCCACGTTATTTACACCAGACATACGAGATGAGCCAACTCCCATTGTTCCTTTTTCAGCGATCAACATTACGCTTGCATCAGGATGTTGAGCCTGAAGCATTCTGATTTCGTCCTGCGCTTCCGGCGTAATCATACATTTTCCGTGCAATTCACGGTCTGAACGCGAATGCGCCTGATTTCCCGGAGACAATAAATCGGTAGAAATATCACCTTCACCAGCGATGTAAGTCACAACCTTGATTTCTTCCGGTACTTCCGGAAGTTTTGTGAAAAACTCTGCTTTTGCATAGCTTTCCAAAATATCTTTAGCGATTTTGCTGCCCAATTCGTATGCTTCTTTCAAACGAGCTGTGTCGGCATCATATAAGAAGACCTGAGTTTTTAAAACTTCAGCTGCTTGTCTTGCAATGTTTTCGTTATTACCTAATGCCAAATCAAGCAAAACTTCAATAGAAGGACCGCCTTTCATATGAGACAATAACTCGAATGCGTAAGATGGCGTGATTTCTTCAACGGCAGATTCGCCTAAGATAATTTCTTTTAAAAACTTAGCTTTTACACCAGCAGCACTTGTGGTACCAGGTAAGGTGTTATAAATAAAAAACTTAAGAGAGTCTGCTCTGTATTCGTTATTTGTGTCTTTGATTTGTGAAATGATCTCGCTTAATAAATCAGCGCTATCAATTGGCTTTGGATGAAGCCCTTGGCTTTTTCTTTCTTCAATCTCTTGGATGTAATCCTGATAATTCATAATAATAGAAGTCTTTTCATTCTTTAATTTAGAAGATTTGTTACTATGTGAAAGATTCGGATAGTAACAAAATCTATGTGTAGTGAGATAGTTTTCAGATTTTTATTTCAAATAATTACTGATTCTATCTATGAAATTTAATTTCTTATTAAATTCGCCCAAATTTACGAAATTCTGAGCTTTTTTAAGAATAGAATAATTTAGATTAAAAATAAATTAGATGTATTTTGTCTATTATTTTATATTTTTATCATAATAATTTTTATTTTGAGAATCAGAAATAGATGAAATTATATTGTTTTGAAAATCAATGGCTTAATTAAAAATAAAAAAAAGGAGATAGTCATTTTTGTCTTTTTCCTGATTTTGATTTCCATTTATTTTTTCTTTGATCCGTCAAAAAATTCATATTTCCTAAAGTGTCCATTAAAAGAAATGACGGGTTATGAGTGTGCAGGTTGTGGTGTTCAAAGAGCTTTTCACGAATTGCTTCATTTCAGATTTTCAAGAGCCTTCCAATACAATCCGTTATTTGTAATAGCAATTCCTTTCGTACTGTTATTCTTTGTGTTAAAGGTTTTTAAATTTTCTGCTAAAACCAGTTGGTTCTACCGTTTATCGAAAAGTAAATTGTTTTTTTTAATTGTATTAATAATAGTTTTATTATTTTCGCTGTTCAGAAATACAGATTATTACAAAAGTCTGTTCTGAATTTCTAACACACAAACCGACGATGAAAAAATTACTAAGCTTATGTCTCACAGGCTTCTTTCTTGCGACATATTCTCAAATGAAGGATACGGCTATTCCTGCGCTTATTCCTCAGACCATCAATCAGAAAACAGGTTACGTTAACCAATCTGGTAAAGTAGTAATACCAGCCGAATATCATATCGCTATGTTCTTTTCCGAAGACTGCAACTTGCTGAATTCTCCCAACAAAAAAGTCAGGATGTATGGCTCTGATGATTATGCGACAGTTGAGAAAAATCAAATCACCTACAGGATAGATAGAAAAGGAACGCGGGTTTACCAGTATAAAAATGAAGATTTGGGAAAATGTACTTTGCCGTATGAGTCTCCAAAATATAAAGCTTTTGTAATGAATGGTTTTTACGGTTTGGTAAGCAAAGAAGATGTGGATTATAAAAACTACAAAGATTTCGAAATCTATCCTCAGTATCAGATGTTGTATGTTCTGGATAGTGATAAAGAAAACCCAATGATCATAGCTGTTTTGGATAACAAATTTGGTATAATTAATAAAAATAATCAGGTTGTTATTCCGTTTATCTATGACGATATCAAAACAAATCTCAGCTGGAAAATGGCTAATCTCTTTGAGGTTTCCCGAGATGGAAAGGAATATTTTTACATCAATAAAAATAATCACGCATATTAACTAAAATTTTTCTAATTTCGCAGTCAGAAATTGAAGGGGTGCTGTAACAAGCTGAGATTATACCCAATGAACCTAGAACAGATAATGCTGTTTAGGGAAACATTCATTATAAACGATGAATGATAAAAGATAAGTGATTAATAATAACGTTATAAAAAATCATTTATCAATCATCACAAATCATTTATAACCATAATCGCCCCTTTTATTCCAATAAATTTTAACAACAAAAATTTAAGAGAATGAAAGGATTTATTTTTTTAGGGGTATTCATTGCTCCATTCTATCTTTCACAAACAACGGATTCTGTAAAAGTTACAAGTATCCAAGCGGTCGAATTCACAAAGAGAACTCCGGTTGCCAAAGCGATCATTAATGTCGAAAAAGATTTGGCGGATAAGAACCTTGGTCAGGATTTACCGATCCTTTTGAAAAACCAGATGTCTGTGATTTCCACTTCTGATGCTGGAAATGGTGTTGGTTACACAGGATTCAGGATTAGAGGAACAGCGGGAACCAGCGTTAATGTGATGCTAAATGGCGTCCCCTACAATGATTCCGAATCCCAAGGTACTTTTTTTGTCAATGTTCCGGATTTGACAAGTTCGGCGTCACAGATTGTTATCCAAAGAGGTGTGGGGACTTCTTCTAATGGTGTTTCTGCTTTTGGAGCTAGTGTTAATGTCATTTCCAAAGATCCTGCAGAAGAGTTTTCTGTAAAGTCAGATGATTCTTATGGATCCTTTAATACTTACAAATATTCGGCGGAGATCAATTCCGGGAAATTCTGGAAAAACCGCCTGTCTGTGATGGGACGATATACGCACATCCATTCCGATGGTTACATCGACAGGGCTTTTTCTAATCTTCATTCCTATAATTTTTCTGCTTTGTTCCAGGAGAAGAATACAGAGTTGAGGTTTTTGGCTTTTGGAGGAAAAGAGAAAACGTATCAGGCCTGGAATGGCGTTGATAAAGCAACTTGGGAGACGGATCCCAAATTCAATTATTCCGGAGCAATTTATGATGCGAGTTGGGAGAATATTGTGGGGTTTTATGATAACGAAACCGATAATTACAGGCAAAATCATTATCAATTATTATGGAATCAAAGATTTTCTGACAAATGGAAATTAGAAACCACAGCACATTATACCAAAGGAAAAGGCTGGTATGAGAATTATAAGCAGGATGCCAAATTTTCTAAATATAATTTGCCTAACATCATCGACAATGGAACCGAAATCAAAACTTCGGATTTCATCAGAAAAAAATGGCTGGACAATGATTTCTATGGTGTGATTTCTACGTTGTATGGAAACCTGGGAGATTTGAGTATTAATGTCGGAGCAGTTGCTAATCAGTATTACGGAAAACATTTTGGAAATGTAACAGGTGTTTTTATTCCTCAAATTGATGAGTTTGAATATTACAGAAACCGTTCTGTTAAGAACGAAGTTTCAGGATTTGCAAAGGCTATTTATAAACTGAATCGATTCGAGTTCTTTGGAGATCTGCAGTTAAGGAATATCGATTATAATACTAAGATCATTACACAAGGCGATGGTGAAGGTGCTGATCTGGACAAAAAATGGACTTTTTTCAATCCAAAAGCTGGAGTTATTTTCAATATAGAAAATGGAAAGATTTTCGTTTCGTATGCTAATGCACACCGCGAGCCAAATAGAGACGATCTTTTTGCCAATCCGGATGTGAAACCGGAAACGCTTCACGATTTTGAAGCGGGTTGGGAACAACAATTTGGTAAAGTGGCTTTGACGGCCAATGCCTATTATATGTATTACATTGATCAGTTGGCGCTGAATGGGCAATTGACCAACGTTGGAGAATTTATCAAAGAGAATATCGGCAAGAGTTACCGACTGGGAATTGAATTGGGAGCATTGGCAAGATTGTCAGAACAATTGCAGTTGTCCGCAAATCTTACGCTAAGCAATAATAAAATCATGAAATATACGGTGGATGTGCAGGAGCCTGATCCGGCTAATCCATCTAACGAAATCACGGTCAAGAAAACGCTAGGAGGAGAGGATATTTCGTTTTCTCCCAATATTATTGCTAATGGTAATATCGTTTATTCACCTTTTAAAAACTTCAACCTTGGTGTTACAGCGCAATACGTTGGAAAGCAATATTTGGATAATTCGGGAGATAAAGTCAATCAGTTGGACTCTTATTTCGTTCCTGATTTTAATATGTCATATAAATTACCTTTTCAAAGACAAGATGTAGTACTTCGGTTCTTGTTAAATAATTTCACTAATACGAAGTATGTTAACAACGGTTTTAGTGGACCGTATTACTTCGCACAAGCCGGAATTAACTTCCTTTTTGGGCTTTCTTTGAAGTTTAAATAAAATTTTTATAATTGATTATTAATTAGTTATGTTTTTTTTAAGGTCTGATTGTAGATTTTTTACTGTTAACTTAAAATTAATATTAGATTTACAAGGATTTTAATTGTTTGATAAAAAATTCATTAAAATTAAATATAGACCTTAAAAATTTACATCTATGAAAAAAATCTATTCATTAGTGCTTGCGGCATTTGCAGGCGCTGCACTTTCTGCACAATTAACTTATACCGTATCAAACGGTGTTTACAAATTAACTTACGGGAAATCAGGAGACTGGAGTTTCTATGATCCACAGAGTAATCCGACAATCTATGTTCATGTCTGGTCTGCTCAATCTGACGGAGATAATAACCAGGGAAACTTTGATGATGCCTGGAGTAATTCCAATACAACAATGACTTGGAATGATACAGAAGGAGCTTACTTAGGAACAATTGATTTGAACACAAAGTTGTTTACCAATTCTAATAATACAATGTCTCAGGGAACAATAGTTCAAAGAATTGGAATTGTTTTCAAAAATCAACAAAATGGTGCAACTGTTCAATCTGCAGATAGAGATCTTGAAGGACCAACAACTTTGACAACATTAGCTGTTTCAGAAGTTGGATCAAAAACTAAATCTCAGGTTGCTGCGGGGAAATTATTCACTTCAGCAAAAGGAAATCTGGATGTTACAGTTTATGATTTCGGAGGAAGGGTTATCAAAACTTTAAAAGTGAACGCCAATGGAAACCCAGTTGACCTTAATCTTTCTCAAAAAGGGATGTATCTGATGACGATTTCCGGTAACAATATTTCAGAATCTGTGAAATTTGCATACTAAGTTTAATTAATTCATATCAAATCAAAAAGGTTGCTAATAAAAGCAACCTTTTATATTTTCTTTAACATCAAAAATTATGTAGTTTTGTGGCGATGAATTTTGAATATCTTTTATATCAATATCTTCTGAAGCATAATAGGGCAGAAGTTCCTGAGTTTGGCATATTCCAGCTTACCAGGGAATCTGCTAAAATTGATGCGGAAAATTCTATGATTATTCCTCCGAAAGAGACTGTTGCTTTCGAATATAATCCGTCTGGTTACGACAATCAGTTAGCGAAATATATTGCTGATGAAACCAACTCCAATCTTTTCATTGTTCAGATGAACCTTAAAAATGAAGTAGCAAAGTGGTTTCAGAAATTACAGACAGAAAATGTTCTGAATCTTGAAAATCTTGGACAATATCAATTAAACGAAGATAACAAGGTTGTTAAAGTAACGGATAATGATGAGGATGTTTTTGGTTTTGAAAAAGTGGATTTACAGCATCTTAAAACTTTAAAATCAAAAAATAATTTTACAGAAGATTACAGTTTCAATAAGGGTGTCATCTGGACTTTTCTAAGTGTCATTGTTGTTGGAGCAACAGCATTATTTCTTTTTGGAGACCAAGAACTGATATTCGGAAAATCATCAAATATCCCGGCAAAACAAATTGTCAAAACAGTTGAGAAACCAAAAGTTTTGGTGGCTCCCAAACAAGATTCTATAAAAACAGATAGTATAAAACCTACAACTAATGCAAAAATCCAAAAAACCAATAGATAGCCTTACGGTAATGACGAATATTGTCTTACCCAACGAAACCAATTCATTAAGAAATCTTTTCGGAGGCGAATTATTGTCAAGAATGGACAGAGCGGCTTCTATATCAGCGACAAGACATTGTGAAAGAAGAGTTGTAACAGCGTCTGTGAATCACGTATCGTTCAATCATCCGATTCCAGAAGGTGGAATTGTAGTTTTGGAATCTAAAGTTTCCAGGGCATTTTCGACATCAATGGAGGTTTATGTTGATGTTTGGTTAGATGACCCGATTAATCAAACAAAAATCCATACCAATGAAGGGATTTATACTTTTGTTGCGGTAGACGAATTCAATCGCCCGATTCCGATTCCTACTATAGAGCCGGAAACAGAAGACGAGGTGAAACGTTTTGATGCAGCACTTAGAAGAAAAGAATTGTCCCTGATTCTTTCCGGAAGAATGAAACCAACAGATTCTGTAGAATTGAAAAAATTGTTTGCAGGAGAAATTGAAATATAATTAATGACGGAAGATTTTTTCTTCCGTTTCTTTTTTATCGTTTATCAACTATAAATTATCATTTATAATTATTTATGAGAATCTTATTATTAGATACCAATCATCCATTGATAGAACAACAACTTTCTGAAAAAGGCTTTGTTTTCGATGCAGATTATACTTCCAGTTATGATGAGGTTTTGGAAAAAATCCAGAATTATGAAGGAATTATCATCCGAAGCCGAATTCCATTGGACAAGAACTTTTTGACCAAAGCTTCTCATCTTAAGTTCATTGCCAGAGTGGGAGCTGGAATGGAAAATATCGATATTGAAACGGCCGAAAGTTTAGGAATTAAATTGATTAATTCGCCGGAGGGAAACCGCGATTCCGTTGCTGAACACGTTGTTGGAATGTTGTTAATTCTAATGAACCGATTATTCATTGCATCGAACGAAGTGAAAAACGGAATCTGGAAACGCGAAGAAAATCGTGGTGATGAATTATTAGGAAAAACTTTCGGAATCATTGGTTACGGAAATATGGGAAAAGCCACAGCGAAAAGGCTTTCAGGTTTTGGTGTTGAGGTGATTTTTCACGATATTTTGCCTAATCTTTCCGATGAATTTGCAACACAAGTTTCTTTGGAAACACTTCAAAAAAGAGCTGATATTTTAAGTCTTCACATCCCTTTGACGGGCGAAACCAATTATTTGATTGATGAAGAATTCATTTCTAAAATGGAAAAGAATTTCTATTTTGTGAACACCGCTCGTGGAAAAAATTTGAAAACTAAAGCCTTAGTACAAGCTATTGAAGCGGGTAAAGTTTTAGGTGCTTGTCTGGATGTTCTGGAATATGAAAAGCCTTCTTTTGAAAACCTGGAAACAGAAAATCAGGATTTGAAATATTTATTAGATTCTGAAAAAGTGATTGTTACACCGCATATTGGAGGTTGGACACATCAAAGCAAAGAGAAATTGGCACAAGTTATTGTAGATAAAATTCTTGCAGATTTTAAAAATTAAGTCTCGAAAAATTTCTCCACATTTAACAATTCTTAAGAAAATTGGTATCTTCTAAAGACTCATTTTATGTTAACTTGCGAGCCTTAACGAAGTTTGGAGAACAATGAATTTTAGAAAATTAATTACAGTCGGTTTAGCAGTTGCCACCATCATTTCCTGCAAAAAACAAAAAGAAGAAACAGCAGAAATCTACCAATCCAAACTTCCCAATTACAGCAACGTCGATTTATCAAAAGTATTTACACCAGCAGAATCTACTTTAGAAAACGAGTCCACGATTCTCCCTCTCATTAATAATTATTATCAGAAAATCTGGGAACAAGGCGACCTAAGTGGAGGAATTCTTGTTGCAAAAGGGGATAAAATCATCTTCGAAAAATATAGAGGTTTTGGCAGAGAAAATAAGCAAATGCCAATTGATGAAAACACACCACTTCACGTAGCTTCTGTTAGCAAAACTATGACGGCAATGGCTGTTTTGAAATTGGTTGAAGGTGGAAAACTGAAATTGGAAGATGATTTGACTAAGTTTTTTCCAAAGTTTCCTTATAAGGATATTACTGTTTTCAGTTTGTTGTCCCAGAGAAGCGGACTTCCAAAATATGAGCATTTTGACCAAGGCATCAAACCTGCTCCGGAAGAACTCAAAAAAGACTTCATTACAAATCAGGATGTTTTGGAGGTGTTGATTAAATACAAACCAGAATTGGCGCGACTTTCCAACACAGGATTTATGTATTGCAATACCAACTTTGCTTTGTTGGCGCTGATTGTAGAAAAAGTGACTGCAACACCTTTTCCTGAAGCGATGCAGGAGATTGTTTTCAAACCATTGAAAATGAATCATACTTTTATATTCCAGAAAAAAGATATTCCCACAGCTTCACAATCTTTCTACAGCGGTTTCAGATTGTATCCATTGGCAAATTTGGACTTGATTTATGGAGATAAAAACGTTTACACAACACCAAAAGATTTATTGAATTTTTCAGTGGCGCTATTTTCAAAAGATTTCTTGAAACCGGAATTAGCCAACAAAATCTTCGAACCTTACAGCAACGAGAAAAAAGGAATCAACAATTATGGTTTAGGTTTCCGGATGAAGGAGTTTGATAACGGAGAAAAACTGACCTATCACAATGGCTGGTGGCACGGCACCAATTCGGTTTTTGCGCACCTTCTGAAATCGAAAGTGACGATTATTGCTATTGGAAACAAGTACTCACAAAGAGTTTATTCCGCATTGTCGTTATCAGGATTGTTTGAAAATTTCCCTTTCGAAATGGAAAAATTTAACAAAACAATGAATCCTAAAGGAGCTTCGGCAGAAAATGATTCTGCTAGTGTGAATGCCGGAGAATAAATAACCACACAATATAACGGCAGAAATATAAAAATATTATAAAAAATAATAAATTGATTATCAGAACTTTAATAATTATTAAAGTTCTTTTTTTATTTTTGATGTAATAAATTCTGATTGACAAATGTCTTACTTTTAAACAACCAAGAATTGATAAGGTTTCAAGAATAAAAACTTTTAACCTCAAACATTAAACTGAATCTATGACTCAAGACCACTTTAAACAAACGGTATATATTCTCAAAGATGAGATGTATCGTTTTGCGAAAAAGTTTTTGATGAGCGCAGATGAAGCCGAAGATGTTGTAATGGATCTGATGATGAAATTCTGGCAAAAGAAAGATGAATTGATGGTTGTGGAAAATCTGAAAAGTTTTGCTCTGCGAAGTGTAAAAAACGAATGTCTGAACCGCCTGAAACATCACGAAGTGAAACTCGGGTTTGCAAGCCAGACGAGACATCAGTCAGAACTTTATCAGATAGAAACCAATAATATGAGAGAGCAGATTTTGGGATTTATTAACCAACTGCCAGAGAAACAAAAAATGGTCATTCACTTAAAAGATGTCGAGGAATATGAGATTTCGGAGATTTCGGAAATTATGGAGATGGAGGAAAACGCAGTCCGCGTGAACCTGATGCGAGCCAGACAAAAAGTGAAAGAATCAATTAACAAACTTTATGCATATGAAAACAGACAGATACAAGGATTGGGAATCTAGATTCTTCGAAGGCGAAGAGTTGACGCCGGAAGAACATCTGTTTCTCAAAAACGAAAGTGATAACCCCTATTTTTCTTTTCTGAATGAAGAGAAACAGGATAAATTAGATATAAGCTTCGACGATTTCTTAAAGAAAACCGAAGAACCAAAAATAGTTGCGCTTCCGATTGTAAAAAGGAAATCTTACACACAATATTGGATGGCTGCGAGTTTGGTAATGTTAATGGGAATCACAGGACTTTGGATGTTCAACAATCCTGAGAACATAGCACCTCAAATTGCTAATCATAATGTAGCGCCTAAGAAAGTTGAAGCGCGAAAAGCTGCTCCGGTAGAAGAAACTCAGACTCAACAGCCGGTTTTAGCTCAACAAGATATGCATCCAGTAAAGCAAACGATTGAGAAGAAAAATTCAGCGGAAAATCAACAACCAAAAGCGCAATTCGCTTCTCAGCAGCCGAAACCAATTAAAACTGATAATCAAGCCCAAAATCAAGTAAACTCAGATTCGGAGTATAATCCAAATTATGTTATCATCAATGGAAAACCAATCTACAGCGAACAGGAAGCCATCGCTATAACAGAGGATACTTTTAATTATTTTGCAAGTAACGTTACCCAAACCATAAATCAGGCAGAATCTGCCCAAAATCAATCATTGGATTTTTACAGGATTCTTAATTTTTAAAATATTAATTAATCAAAAATGAAGTCGCTATCTACGAATCTTCTGAAATAGTACTAACGAAATGGCGATTGCATAAGACCTTAGACAACAACCAAAAATTATTATGAAAAAAATATCAATATTCATCGTATTATTTCTTCTGTCCACTAATATTTTCGGACAAACAGAAGAACTTAATAAGCTCTTTGATAAATATCAGGACACAGAAGGTGTGACCTCTATCAAGATTGCAAAACCTATGTTCAAGTTATTGAATAATCTTAAAATTGATGACGAAGAATTAGGTAAAATTCAACCGCTTTTAGGAAAAGTTAATGGACTTAAAATGCTGGTTCTGGAAAAATCTGCAAAATCAGATAATCCTCTTGTAGACGAAAAGAAAATCGAAAAGGAAATTGCAAATTCTCTCAAAAATATGAAATATGAGGAATTGGTCACTGTGAACAATCGTGATGCTAAAATCAAATTTATGGCTCAGGATATCACATCCAATGTGATGGACAATCTGATTCTTAACATTATGTCAGAAGACAGTTCTGTACTGATGATGTTGGACGGAAAAATCTCTATGGAGGATGTAAACAATCTGATGCAGGAAACTAAAAATGTATCTTCTCTAAATCCGGTTTCTACAATCAAATCTGATAAAACTAATGTTGGCAGTGTAAGAGATGTTCCTGCTTTCAATGGGATAGAAACTTCTTCGGGAGTTGATGTAGAATTCAGTCAAAGTCCAAAGCAAAGTGTGGTTGTGAAAGTAGAACCTGAAAAGCAACAATATGTTATCACTGAAGTTGAAAATGGTGTATTGAAAATCTTTGTGAGAAACAAAGGTGTTAAGAATCTGAATTTCAATAGTCTTAAAGTGATTGTTTCCGGACCAAAATTATCCAGATTGGTTACTAAATCCGGTTCCAGTTTCAAAGCAGTAACACCAGTTAATGAAACCAATTTTGCTGCAAGCTGTACATCTGGGTCACAGGTTTCGGGAGACTTTAAAATCTCTACAAACACGGCCTTGGAAGTATCTTCCGGTGTTAATGTCAAAATGAACCTTGAAACCAAATCCCTGGCTTTGGAAGCAAGTAGCGGAAGTTCTATCAAATTAGCGGGCAAAGCAGATTCCGGCGTTTACAGCGCAAGCAGCGGAAGTTCTATATCGGCTAATGATTTTGTTACCAAATCAGCAGTTGTAGATGCCTCTTCCGGAGCCAATGTGAAAATCAATACAACAGAAAGTCTGACAGCAAGCGCAAGTTCGGCATCATCCATCCAGTACAGAGGAAATCCTTCTAAGGTAAGCAAATCTGCCCAGGAAGTTACAGGCGCAAGCATTACTTCAATCAACTAAAAACTAAAATTATGCTACGATTCTTATACATTATTATTTTGACGATTGTCGGTTTTTTTCTTCAGTCGTGTATGGTTTCTCAAAATAAAGTTCACACCGATTTTTTTGATAATCCGGGATTCAAAGAAAATTCGACTTTTGTGAGTATCAATGTTCCGACTTTCTTAGCGAAATCCTACGTGAAGCAGGCTTTAAGAGAAGACGGCGAAAGCCAGGAAGTGATTGATCTGGTCAAGAGGATCAGCGACGTAAAAGTGCTGATTGTCGAAAGTTCCAAAACGCCGGTTAAAGCAGAATTCCAAAAATATCTTTCCAAAAATAACTACGAAGAATGGATGTCTGTAAAACAACAGGGCCAGCTTATCAGCATCAATGCACAACAGTCAAAAGACTTAATCAAGCGAATGATAATCACCGTTAATGATGATAATGACGAAAGTATTTTTGTAGATGTGAAAGGGAAATTCACGCCGGATGATATCTCAAAAATCATCAATGCGACAGAAAAAAATCAAATCAAAATTCATAGAAACTAAATTTTTCAATTAACCACTATTTTGTAGTGGTTTTTGTGCTTTAGAAATCTTCTGAATTTCTATTGGAGTATTTAATTTTATGCTTTTTAACTGCTACATCAATAGAGTAGCACTTATGAATATCTTCATCTTTCTTGGATAATTCGGCAATTTTTACAAAATAATTATGGAGATGATCCAGCTCTTTTTCTGTAAGATCTTCTACATCTACCAATCTGTTGCTCGCTTGTTTGCTGGCCGCAATCAACTCGTTCAGTTTTAACTGGATCGCTTTACTGTCTTTATTTTGTGCTTTCTGAATAAGGAAAACCATCAGAAAAGTGATAATAGTAGTTCCCGTGTTTATGACTAGCTGCCACGTTTCCGAATAGTCGAAAACTGGTCCACAAACTGCCCAAATTATTACAATTGATGTCGCGCTTATGAATGCGTATGAACTACCGGTGAAATTTGTGGCCCAATTCGCAAATTTTTCGAAAAGATTTTTATTCTGCATTTTATTTTAAATTTTAATTAAATATATCAATTTAATAGAAAAGAAAAGACCTCCAAAATTGGAGGCCTAATATGAAATAATTTTAGATGATTATTCTTTTACAAATTTAGTTTTAACTACTGTACCTTTATCATCAATACTGATGAAATAAACACCTTTGGCTAATTTGTTAACAGCAATTTTTCCAGAACCCAGATTACCTTTAGATACAATCTGTCCTGCAGCATTGAAAATCTCGTAAGAAGAATTCACCGTGACGTTTGTAACATTAAGAACATCTTTTACCGGATTAGGATACACTTGAAGTGATTTCGAACTCACATCAGACACAGCTAATGTTGCGCTTACTGTTGCCGGTTTTACGGCATAAAAAACATTTCCTATAGCAGAAACTCTTACATGTCCAGATTTACCGATTAAACTGGCAGGTATATTAACGCTTGCTGTACCAGAATTAGGTACTGATTCTGCTAAGGTCGTCCAAGTTGCACCACTATCTGACGTGAAATCAATTTTAACATTAGCAACATTATATGGATTTGCTGTAGTTCCTGAAACCACCCAAGTTATAGTCGAGTTCCCTCCTGCAGATAATGTAGAAGGTGTGTTGACAGTAAATGCACTTGCAGATCCAACCACAATTGTTTGTGTTGCAAAAGCGGTCTGTGCTTGCCCTCCTGGTTTATTATCTCTCACAGTTACTCTGAAATTAGTTGTTCTGGCAACTGTAGATGCAGCTTCAAAGTCTGCTGTATTTTTCACTGTGCCTCCCAGAACTGTAGAGAGTTTTGGAAAATATCTTGTTGGATTTGCGGTTGGAGGATATGATCTGAAGCTAGCCCCAGATGTTGTATTGCCAATATTACTTTTAGTGACTCCATTGGCTAATGTGCTATTATTCATCTGCTCCCAGCAATAAGTAAGAGCGTCTCCATCTGGATCTGTAGCATTAGCTGTTAATACAAATGCTGTCCCTTTTGGAATAGTGTAAGAAGTCGTCATAGCAGTAACAACCGGAGGGTTATTGGCAATATCCGTTTCAACATCTACCGTTTTTGAAGCAAGATTGGCTTGAACCTGGTCTATACTTGCACTATGGAAATAAGGATCAGAATGGGCCTGAACATCAGTTGTTGAGCCAGTGATTCCTGCATATCCCATAATTGTTGATCCAGAACCAGGTTCCATTTCTTTGTTCAGATATTGCTCATAAAAGCTATAGGTATGAGAATCTCCTAATTGATGTCCCAGCTCATGCGCCACATAATCGATATCGAAGCTATCACCTTTTGGAACATCATCACCAGGGGATGTAATACCACTGCCTTTATAATTATCTGGAGCGATATATGCGTATCCACAACCTCCGTTAGCTGCTGAGTAAGATGTTGTCGTAATATCATTGCTTCCAATACATCCAATACATCCAGCATTTCCTCCTCCGCCAGTTGCACCAAATAAGTGTCCTATATCATAATCTGCATCTGTTATACCATAGTTTCCTCCATGAAGAACATTCATTAGCTCATAGTTCCATTTGCACATTTGACTTGCATTGCTGTAGGGATCAGAAGATGCTGTTGTGAAAATGAGATTCGGAGCATTGACCATATTAAGATGTAAATTAAATTCTTGTTCAAAAACGCCATTTACTCTTGTGAGCGTTGCATTGATTTGAGCCAGTGCACCTGCTGTTCCGCCAAAATACGTTGTATATTCTCCAGTAACAGACATGGCTAATCTAAGTGTATGGAATTTTTTGTTCCCTGATTTTTCTGCAGCTCCATTCTTTGCTAATTGATTTAATCTCTCAATAGACTCCGTACTTTCTTTTGTACCGCAAACAAAAGCACCATTTTTACTGGTCTTTCCATGAACTGAATAAAAAGCCTTGTTATCTGTTGCCGGCTCAATAAACTCATATTTACCATTATCAATAATCATGGATTGGAAATCATTAGGAGCAACACTGAATCTAATATACTTTGTAGGATTATCAATTCCTACTCCAACATAAGATCCCAATTGATACTGATTAGCCAAAGTTTCATCCATTACCGGGAAGCTATTCACAGCAAATCTTTCTATTCCATCTGCTGTTGGAATACTGACAGTAACAGTTCCAACATTCTTATCAACTTTATCAGCTGCCAGCAATTGACCTCTAATAGCATCGATGTCTAATTTGTAATAAACTGAGTTATCACTTTTTTTTGTGAGTGCTACATTAGGTGTTGCTTTACTCCATTGCGCATTAATCAATGGTAAGCTACCTAAAAATAGCAAAGTAGTTAATGTTTTCTTCATATTCTTAAATTAAGGGTGACAAATGTAATATTTTATTATAAATATTGTATTGATTTTTAAAAAATATTTTAATTTTAACAAAGTAATTTAATTTATCTATAAATAATCCTGTTTTAATAAAAATTCTAAATATTATTTTAAGCTTATTTTAAGATGTCATAATTTATTACAACAAAAAAATCCCTCTTCTTTCGAAAAGGGATTTATATCAATATGATAAGCCAAAAGGCTCAATTATCACACTTTAATTTCTACGTCTACTCCTGAAGGAAGTTCTAATTTCATTAGAGCATCAACAGTTTTGGAAGAAGAAGAGTAGATATCCATCAATCTTTTGTGAGCAGAAAGTTGGAACTGTTCTCTTGCCTTCTTGTTGACGTGCGGAGATCTCAACACCGTGAAGATTCTCTTGTTCGTTGGCAATGGGATAGGACCGTTTACAACAGCACCAGTCGCCTTTACCGTTTTTACGATTTTCTCTGCAGATTTATCTACCAAGTTGTAATCGTAAGATTTAAGTTTTATTCTGATTCTTTGTGACATTTTAATCTAATTTAATATTAACCTTTAGCCTTAGCGATTACTTCTTCAGCAACGTTGTTCGGAGCAGCTTCATATTTTTCGAATTCCATAGAAGATGTTGCTCTACCTGAAGATAAAGTTCTAAGAGAAGTTACATAACCAAACATTTCAGATAGTGGTACGAAAGCCTTGATAACTTTAGCGTTGTTTCTATCGTCCATACCGTTTACTGTACCTCTTCTTCTGTTAAGGTCACCTACGATATCACCCATATATTCTTCCGGAGTTACAACTTCCAGTTTCATAATTGGTTCCATGATCACCGCTTTAGCAGCTCTACCAGATTCTTTGAAACCAAGCTTAGCAGCTAATTCGAAAGATAATTGGTCAGAGTCAACTGCGTGGAAAGATCCGTCCTTAAGAACGATTTTCATCGCTTCTACTTCGAATCCAGCTAAAGGACCGTTCTTCATAGCTTCTCTGAATCCTTTTTCAACTGAAGGGATAAATTCTTTAGGAATGTTACCACCTTTAATTTCGTTGATGAATTCAAGACCTGTTTTACCTTCGTCAGCAGGACCGATTTCGAATACGATATCCGCGAACTTACCTCTACCTCCAGATTGCTTTTTGTAAACCTCTCTGTGGTTAGCTTTTTGTGTAAGAGCTTCTTTGTACTCTACTTGCGGCTGACCTTGGTTAACTTCTACTTTGAACTCTCTTCTCATACGGTCTACGATGATATCCAAGTGAAGCTCACCCATACCAGAGATAATAGTTTGTCCTGAAGCCTCGTCAGTCTTAACCTGGAACGTTGGATCTTCTTCAGCTAATTTAGCCAAAGCGTTACCCATTTTATCCTGGTCAGCTTTAGTTTTAGGCTCAACAGCGATACCGATTACCGGATCCGGGAAGATCATAGATTCAAGAACGATTGGGTTCTTTTCATCAGATAACGTATCTCCTGTTTTGATATCTTTAAATCCTACAGCTGCACCGATATCTCCAGCTTCGATATACTCAACCGGATTTTGCTTATTAGCGTGCATCTGATAGATTCTTGAGATTCTTTCTTTGTTACCAGATCTTGTGTTCAACACATAAGAACCAGCATCCAATCTTCCTGAATAAGCTCTGAAGAATGCTAATCTACCTACGAACGGGTCAGTAGCAATTTTGAAAGCTAATGCAGCGAAAGGCTCTTCAACAGATGGTTTTCTTTCGATATCAGCATCAGTTCTTGGGTCTGTTCCTTTGATATTATCCTTATCTAGTGGAGAAGGAAGATATTTACAAACAGCATCCAACATAAACTGTACTCCTTTGTTCTTGAAAGAAGAACCACAAGTCATAGGAATGATAGAAAGATCGATAGTAGCTTTTCTAAGTGCTTCGTTGATTTCTTCTTCAGAAATTGAATCCGGATCTTCGAAGAATTTCTCCATCAAAGTCTCATCATAATCAGCTACAGCTTCTACTAATTTCTCTCTGTATTCAAGAACTTCATCCTTCATATCTTCCGGAATTGGAACTACTTCATAAGTAGCACCTTGTCCAGCTTCATCCCAGATGATCGCTCTGTTTTTGATTAAGTCTACAACCCCTTTGAAATCTTCTTCAGCACCGATTGGTAAAACGATTGGAACTGCATTAGATCCTAACATTTCTTTTACTTGTTTTACAACGTTCAAGAAGTCAGCACCTTGTCTGTCCATTTTGTTTACGAATCCCATTCTAGCAACTTTGTAGTTGTCAGCAAGTCTCCAGTTTGTTTCAGACTGAGGCTCTACTCCGTCTACTGCAGAGAAAAGGAATACCAATCCATCTAATACTCTCAAAGATCTGTTTACTTCTACAGTGAAGTCAACGTGTCCCGGTGTATCGATGATGTTGAAGTGGTAAGGTTTTGTTTCAGGTAATTTCTTACCTTGATCTGTTGGGAAATTCCAGTTACAAGTAGTTGCAGCAGAAGTAATTGTAATACCTCTTTCTGCTTCCTGTTCCATCCAGTCCATTGTAGAAGCACCATCGTGAACCTCTCCAATTTTGTGGTTTACACCTGTATAGAATAAAATCCTTTCTGTAGTGGTAGTCTTACCTGCATCAATGTGAGCAGCAATACCAATATTTCTTGTAAATTTAAGATCTCTTCCCATTTCAGATTAGAATTTGAAGTGCGAGAAAGCCTTGTTAGCTTCCGCCATTTTGTGAGTATCAGTTTTCTTTTTGAAAGCTGCACCTTCTTCTCTTGAAGCAGCTACAACTTCGTTAGCTAATTTCAAAGCCATAGACTTATCATTTCTAGCTTTAGAATATTTGATTAACCATTTCATTGCCATAGAAATTTTTCTATCAGCTCTGATTGGCATAGGAATTTGGAAGTTAGCTCCACCTACTCTTCTAGAACGTACTTCTACGTGAGGCATTACATTAGTCAATGCATCTTTCCAGATTTCAAGTGCAGTTTTTTCGTTATCTCCTTTTTTAGTTTCTACGATATCCAATGCATCATAGAAAATTTTGAATGCGATTGACTTCTTACCGTCAAGCATTAGGTTATTTACGAATCTAGTTACCAATTGATCATTAAATTTCGGATCTGGTAACAACGGTCTTTTTTTCGCTTTCGTCTTTCTCATTGTCTTATTCCTTATTTAATGATTATTTTTTCTTTCCTTTTGCTGGTGCAGCTGCAGCCTGACCTGGTTTAGGTCTCTTAGCTCCATACTTAGATCTTCTCTGTGTTCTTCCATTTACACCTGCAGTGTCTAATGCACCTCTTACGATGTGGTAACGTACTCCCGGTAGGTCTTTCACCCTTCCGCCTCTTACCAATACTATCGAGTGCTCTTGAAGATTATGTCCTTCGCCCGGGATGTAGGCGTTAACTTCTTTACCGTTAGAAAGTCTTACCCTTGCAACTTTTCTAAGTGCAGAGTTAGGTTTCTTCGGTGTAGTAGTATATACTCTCGTACATACACCACGTCTTTGTGGACAAGAATCAAGGGCAGCCGATTTGCTCTTCTTGGCAAGCGTGGCTCTTCCTTTTCTTACTAATTGTTGAATAGTAGGCATTTAATTGCTTTTTATTTTAGGGTGCAAAAATATAAATAATTTTTTAATCTACAAGCAGTTATGGGAAATTAAATTTAATTTCTATAATCTTAATTTTTTACGGGCATTTTGTATGTTTGCAAAAAACTTAAATAATTTATTAATCATGAAAAGAGCATTAGCATTAGTCGCTTTACTACTATTTACCAGTATCTTTTCTCAAGAAAAGAAAAACTACAAAGAAGGAATTCTTACAACTTTAACTAACGAGACCATTGCATTCAAAGACTTGACTTGGGATAAGAACGGAAAAGCTCATTACCTCAATGCAACCAATAAGCAAATGGAAGAGCTGTATGACAATTCAATTAAAAATATTGAAGAAGTAGCAGCATCGGATCCAAAATTCACATTGATAACAGGAGAAAGTACTTCACTTACTAATTCTACTTTGATTAAAGAGAATACGACTAAAAGTGATTATCCGGAAGGGATCTATGCTACAAAGGAAGATTTTATAAAGAAAACACCTTCCGGCAATGAAGAACTTTCAAAAAAAGGACTGATTGGTTTCACAAAAGAGTTAGTAGATGATAGCGTTACTGAATGTTTTTTCTATGATACAAAATCTGATAAAAAACTTAAAGATGTTTTTGCAGTTGTTTATCACGGTAGCCTGTATTTTAATGTGGCCGCAATATTGACCCACAGAAACAAGACAGACAGAGCGCAAACAGCGGACTTTCCCAATAGTTTTGTAAAAGCTTTATTTGGTGGTGACAATTATATCTATACAGAAGTTCCTTTAGCCAATGTGTGGGCAAAGGGTTGGGCTTATAACGTTGGAGCACCTGGAATAGTCAATTCCGGAAAAGGAATCGTTTGGGATTATAAGAATCAGGAGTTTAATATTTTCAAAAACTGTGAGGATTATAATGACTTCATAAAAGACAAATATGCTGCGGGCGTGCAAAAATGTCCTAAACAGCAGCCGGATAATAATGAAGTAAGAAAAGCCATAGATATTATAAAATAATACAATGAAAAAAATCATTTTCTTGTTCTAAAATTCAAAGGATTTTGGCATAGTTATTAATAGTAGTTCAGCATAATTTATTTATTATGAAAAATGCAGCATTAATCGGGCTGAATGAAGCCGATTGTAAAAAAATCGCAGACAAACTCAACGTATTATTAGCCAATTATTCAGTGTTCTACCAAAACACAAGAGGTTCGCACTGGAACATCAAAGGCGAACAGTTCTTCACCTTGCATCCGAAATTTGAGGAGCTTTATAATAGTTTGGTTTTAAAAATTGATGAAATTGCGGAAAGGATTCTAACACTAGGCGCAACACCAGCTCACAATTATTCCGAATATCTTACGGTTTCTACAATCAAAGAAAGCAAAGAAGTAAGTGATGGTAACAAAAGTGTGGAAATTATCCTTAATTCTTTCAAAGTTGTTATCGATCTTCAGAGAGAGCTTCTGGATATCACTGAGGAAGCCGGCGACGAAGGAACCAATTCTCAAATGAGCGACTATATCACAGAACAGGAAAAAGAAGTCTGGATGTATAATTCTTATCTTGGGAAGTAAAATTTAAACTTAACATAAAATCCAGCTTTCATAAGCTGGATTTTTTTATTTGTAATATTGTTTCTCAACATTCTTATTAAGATCAAATTTTTTAAGGTTTTGCAAAAGAATACCCGCTTCTTTTTCATTAACAGCATACCAAACAACTGTCTGATTGGCAACGCCCGTTTTTTTCTTGATTGTCCATGACACAATCGGAATCCAATCCGCCGGAACACCATCAGGAAACCACTTTGGATAGATAACTGCTACCCGAAATTTATCTTTATGAATTATTTCCGACATATAATCGTGGTATTTTTTATCAAAAAGCTTGGTCCCCAAATGCTTATTCTCAAGATAAAAACCGGCAACATTGGTAGAAGCCAATCCTGCAATATCAAATATCTCAACATCGGAAAAATAAGAAATAGCACCAATATCATTGGCTACAATTTTTTGATTTGGATAGAAAATGTGTAAAAATCTAGCCATTTCGATCTGTTGTTCTTCTATATTTTTTGAAGCATATTTAACAACCTTATAATTAAACACACTTATATATATGCTATAAACCACCACTAATGAAAACGAGCCCAAAACAAGTTTCCTGTATAAAGAAAATTTACCATCCGCTTGTTTTTGTGTGAAAAAAGCAACAACAACTGGAACAAGAATTAAAACCAAAGCAGCCGTGAGATAGCTTTCATACCTGTAACGTATCACGGCAAAAAGACTATGCAATACAATGGTTCCAAAAACAGTGATTGTAACAACTTCATTAACCACTATTTTTCTCCAATCAAAAGTTTTATACTTTGACAAAAAGTAGAAGAATAGTATAAGAAATGGCGCTAAAAACAATTTATAAAAAGAAATATTAAGTACAATCCCATTTTTGAAGATATTCCAAACGCTAACAAAAAAATTAGACTCAGGGTAATTTCCTTTCATCAGAAGCGAGTTGGGAAAAAAATAACCGCCACTTTTAACTGAAAAAATTCCGAAAATAACTATTGGTAAAAATCCGGCAAAAAAGACCATTAAACTTACTTTCCAATTTTTGCTTAACAATAGTAAAAATGCCAGAATTGAAATAAAAAACATGCTCTCAAATCTTACTGCTCCAAATAACATGGAAACAAAAAATAATTTAAGACAATCATAGCTAGCAAAATCAGATTTCAGATTCTTTACAAGATAGTAAAGCATCATTACAGTCAGAAGAATATGCAAGGTCTGCTCCATCCCGATAAGCATCATATAGCAAAGCTGGCAATAAGGAATAAGTAAAATCAATCCCCATAGAACCTCTTTCTTTCCATAAAAATCACTGAAATATCTGTAAGCATAATAAACCGTTCCGTAACCAGCAAACACGTTGACGATTAAAGGATAATAAACATTATCTCCAAATAATTTTATCAATCCGCTAAGTATAAGTGTATACAAAATAGAAGAAGAGGCACTATCGAAGCTACCTGGATTGACTCCCCATACTCCATTTTCAGCAAAGTTTCTTGCAAGAGCAAGATGAATATAAGCATCATCTAACGGATATATAAATACATTCCCAGAGAGATTGCTATATGCCAGATAAAAATAGAATCCTAATATAAAAGTAAAAAATAGAATCAAAAAATAGAGGTATCTGCGCATAGTTTTTATTTTGATTGCGAAAATAATCATTAATTTTTTAAAAATCAGATTAACTAATTCTATTATCTCTTATATTTGCTCATTAATCTTATACACAATTGAAAAAAATTCTATTCTTTTTACTGATTTCCAATTCCCTGTTCTCGCAATGGAGTATTTCCAATGCAGAACGCAGTGCATTGGTCAGTATATACAACGCTACAGATGGTGAAAACTGGAACAGAACCTGGGATACGGAAAAAGATCCTCGGACGTGGTTTGGTGTTTCTGTAAGGAATGGCGCTGTTGTAGAGCTCAACCTTTCTGGTAACGCGCTTAAGGGAACTTTTCCATCTTATGTCTCTTCATTACCCCGATTAACAAAACTGGATCTTAGCAATAATCAGCTTTCGGGAGAGGTTCCAATGGGAGTTTCTTCTCTAAGCTTGTTAACCAGATTAGACATCAGCAACAATAGATTAACGGCTGATCCTACCAATTCTCTGACAGGACTTTTCAATCTGGAAGATTTGGCTTTGGGCGGCAACGCGTTTACAATTTCTGATGTTAATGCGATGCTTCAGAATTTTAATAATATCAGGATTCTTAATATTGCTGACCTTGGGTTACAAAATATTCCTGCCAAAATCACGGCTTTCCCAAATTTAGAAAACCTGATTCTTGACAACAACCCAATCCCGGCTAATGCTTTTGCTAATATTGCCAATCATCCAAAATTGACAAGCCTTTCATTATCCGGATTACAATTAACCCAGATCCCGAATCAGGTCTCACAATTGACACAGCTGACAAGCCTTAACCTTAGCAATAACAATATTACAGAACAAAATATTTCCGGGTTATCAACCTTAGCCAATCTGGCTTGGCTGTCTTTGGAAAATAATCAATTAAGTCAGATCCCTTCTCAGATTTCGCAGCTGAAAAAACTTCAGACACTTAATCTGGGAAGAAACAAAATCTCCGGTGGTATTTCTTTGTTGACGGGATTAACCAATCTTCAGCAATTGTTTCTGAACAATAATGCACTCTCGGGTAATTTTCCATCAGAATTTCTTGGGATGCCAAAATTATTGATGCTAAATCTTAACAGCAATCAGCTTTCGGGTGATCTCGATGACAGACTGCCGCCCATTACGTATCTCAGCAACAATAGATTCAACAAATCACAACTATCCAATTACATTGTTGACAATAATGTACAAACCGATTTAGATTATTCACCCCAACGCTATGACGGAGAAAAGGAAATCTTGGGTATTCTCGGTCAGCCGGCGAAGTTGGATCAGTCATTATCCGGCAGCGACTATACATTCACCTGGTTCAAAAATCTGGATCAGAAAACCAATACAACAACCGCTGATTTCAGCTTCAATAGCGTGCAGGAATCAGATTATGCCACATATACCGTCGAGGCTTATACCTATTCCGTTTTAGATAATAATGTTGTGTTTGATTTATCGCTTTTCAGAGAGCCTATTTCTTTGGTTAAAGTTCTTGGAACTGCAGAAAACGCAAAGTATTTCAACATTTACCCGAATCCAACATCCGATTACCTTAATATTGTAAGTACCAAATATGATATTCAGAAAGTTCATATTTATGACCTGAGTGGTAAACAAATGCTGTCAGAATCCAAATCAAAAATTGATGTTTCCAAACTTCCAAGCGGCGTTTATATGCTGATCATCAAAACACAGGAAGGCAACAAAAACTTCAAGTTCATCAAACAATAATTTTTTAGGAGCTTAATCCCGCTTTCCGCTCATACTCCTCGCGCAGCCGCACCTTCCAAGGCTTGCTGTGGGGTAACCGCTGCAATCGGGGCTATGGTTTTCGTTTTCAATCACCACACAAAACTTTCAAACCTCCCATTCTCAACTCTCAAACTCTCATATTCCAAACATCCATCTTCCCTCCTCATTGCCATTTCCCAAAAAATATTATCTTTGGGCACTATCGATTTTAAGAAATGGAAACCCAAAAATATACTCCAAAAAATAAAGTAAGAATCGTGACAGCTGCATCGTTATTCGATGGTCATGATGCTGCGATCAATATCATGCGTCGTGTGATTCAGGGAACAGGATGTGAAGTCATTCACCTTGGACACGACAAATCTGCAGAGGAAGTTGTTAACACAGCGATCCAGGAAGATGCCAATGCGATTGCCTTAACTTCTTACCAAGGCGGTCACAACGAATATTTTAAATATATCTACGACCTTTTAAGAGAGAAAAACTCACCACAAATCAAAATCTTTGGTGGCGGTGGCGGTGTAATTCTGCCTGAAGAAATCGAAGATATTATGTCTTACGGAATCGACAGAATTTATTCTCCAGATGACGGCCGTGAGCTTGGTCTACAGGGAATGATCGATGATTTGGTGAAAAGATCAGATTTCGCAACAGGTAAAGAAGTTACCGCAAATGATTTAGAATCAATTAGTTTTGAAAATTCTACAAGCATTGCTAAAATCATTTCTGCGGTTGAAAACTTCTCAGAAGAAAAACCGGAATTGGTTGCTGCTATAGACGAAAAATCAAAAGATTTAAATATTCCCATCATCGGGATCACAGGTACTGGTGGAGCAGGAAAATCTTCATTAACAGACGAATTGGTAAGACGTTTCATTCGTTCAAATCCAGATAAAAAAATTGCAATCATCTCTATCGACCCTTCTAAAAAGAAAACGGGAGGTGCGCTTTTGGGTGACAGAATCCGTATGAACGCGATCAATGATCCAAGAGTTTATATGCGTTCGATGGCGACAAGAGAAAACAACGTTTCGGTCTCTCCGTTCATTCATTCCGCTTTGAATGTTTTAAAATTGGCTCATCCAGATGTAATTATTTTGGAAACTTCAGGTATTGGACAATCAGGTTCGGAAGTTTCGGATTTTGCTGATGTTTCAATGTATGTGATGACTCCTGAATATGGAGCTTCTACACAGTTGGAGAAAATCGATATGCTGGATTATGCGGATTTGGTTGCTTTAAATAAATCTGATAAAAGAGGAGCTCTTGATGCACTTCAAGCGGTTAGAAAACAATTCCAGAGAAACCACTTATTGTGGGAACAGCCATTGGATGAAATGCCGGTTTACGCAACAAAGGCATCTCAGTTCAACGACCACGGAACGACAGAATTATACAACAGGTTGGTTTCTAAAGTCAACGATAAATTTACTGGTTTAAATCTACAAGGTTTTGTTGAACAGGAAATTACAGACGAAGTAACGATCATTCCTCCAAAAAGAGTTCGTTACCTTTCTGAAATCGTTGAAAACAACAAACAATATGATGCCAACATTGAAAAGCAAGCTGAATTAGCCAGAACAATGTATCATATTGATGGTGTTAAAAAAATTATCTCCAATGAAACTTTGGACGCTGAATATCAAAAAGCTGAAAAAGAACTTCAACAGGAAAACATCGACTTCCTAAAAACCTGGGATGATACGAAAAAAGCTTTCCACGAAGAGTTTTATTCATACTTTGTAAGAGGAAAAGAAATTAAAGTTGAAACCTCAACAGAATCTTTGTCTCATTTAAGAATTCCAAAAATCGCATTACCAAAATATAATGATTGGGGCGATTTGATTAAATGGAAAGGTCAGGAAAATCTTCCAGGAGGATTTCCTTTTACAGCGGGAATTTATCCATTCAAAAGAACCGGAGAAGATCCAACGAGAATGTTCGCTGGAGAAGGAGGTCCAGAAAGAACGAACAGAAGATTCCACTACGTTTCTGCGGAAATGCCTGCAAAACGTTTATCTACAGCATTCGACTCGGTAACATTATACGGTCAGGATCCAGCTTTACCACCGGATATTTATGGAAAAATCGGAAATGCGGGAGTTTCTATCGCGACTTTAGATGATGCGAAAAAACTGTATTCAGGTTTTGATTTGGTGAATGCAATGACTTCGGTTTCAATGACCATCAACGGACCAGCGCCGATGTTGCTGGCTTTCTTTATGAATGCAGCCATTGATCAGAATGTTGAAAAATATATTGCTGAGCATAAGCTTGAGGCTAAGGTTGAGGAAGTTTTAAAAGCAAAATTCGACGACAAAGGTTTAGCAAGACCAAAATATAACGGAGAATTACCCCCTTCCAATAATGGTTTAGGTTTAAAATTATTAGGAATCACGGGAGATGAAATAATTCCTGCGGATGTTTATGCTGAAATTAAAGCTAAAACTATCGCAACTGTTCGTGGAACTGTTCAGGCAGATATTTTAAAAGAAGACCAGGCTCAAAACACGTGTATTTTCTCTACGGAATTTGCCTTGAGATTGATGGGTGACGTTCAGGAATATTTCATCAAAGAAAAAGTAAGAAACTTCTACTCTGTTTCCATTTCAGGATATCACATTGCAGAAGCGGGTGCAAATCCGGTTTCGCAGTTGGCATTTACTTTGGCAAATGGTTTCACGTATGTTGAATATTACTTGTCAAGAGGAATGGACATCAATGATTTTGCACCGAATTTATCTTTCTTCTTCTCCAACGGTATCGATCCTGAATATTCAGTAATCGGGCGTGTGGCGAGAAGAATCTGGGCAAAAGCTATGAAGTTGAAATACGGCGCTGATGAAAGAAGCCAGATGTTGAAATATCACATTCAAACTTCAGGACGTTCACTTCACGCTCAGGAGATTGATTTTAATGACATTAGAACAACTCTTCAAGCGCTTTACGCAATTTATGATAACTGTAATTCATTGCACACGAATGCTTATGACGAAGCGATTACAACTCCGACTGAGCAATCTGTAAGAAGAGCAATGGCGATTCAGTTGATTATTAACAAAGAATTAGGTTTAGCGAAAAATGAAAATCCGCTGCAAGGTTCATTTATTATTGAAGAATTGACGGATTTGGTGGAAGAAGCTGTTTATGCAGAATTCGACAGAATTACAGAAAGAGGCGGCGTTCTTGGAGCGATGGAAACAATGTATCAACGTTCAAAAATCCAGGAAGAATCGATGCATTACGAATGGTTGAAGCACACTGGAGAATATCCAATCATCGGAGTAAATACTTTCTTAGGGAAAGACGGTTCGCCAACCGTTCGTCCGGGAGAAGTGATCCGTTCGACTGAGGAAGAAAAGCAATTCCAGATTGAAATGCTTCATAATTTCCAAAATTCTAATCAAGATAAATCTGCAGAAGCTTTGAAAACTTTACAACACGCAGCAATCAACCAACAAAACTTATTTGAAGTGATGATGGATGCCGTAAAATATTGTTCGCTTGGACAGATTACCAATGCTTTGTTTGAAGTGGGTGGTAAATACAGAAGAAATATGTAGGGCGAAGGTCGCCATCCAATTATTTAAAATTAAAACCTCAAGGAAATTCTTTGAGGTTTTTTTATTATTTTCGCAATCGAAAAAATTATCACCATGAAAAAATTAATCTTATTTTTCTCTTTTTTATTATTAATAACAAGTTGTATCCCAAAAGTAGCGTTGTCCGCTGACTATTGGCAAAAACCAACTAAAGTCGGTATTCTAATAAATTCCAACCCTCCTACCAAATTCAAAGAAGGATCGCAAGGCCTTTTAGATATGGCGGTGACATCTGGTGACAAATACAAAGAAGCGCTAGATCTGATAGGTCAAAACATTCATCCCAAAGATGAACTGACAATCATTTACTCAGACATTTTTAAGTCTAAAGGCAAAGAAGTAATCATTATTGACGAAAAATTTGACTCTAAAACCGCAAAGAAATTTTCTGGAACAAAAGCTGAAGGTAAAAAATATTCGAGCTACGATTTCAGCGATCTGAAAACAAAGTATGGTGTTGATGAACTTCTCTTTGTAAATGTAAATTATGGTTTTATGATTTCATACTATGGAATGATTGAAACTGGAAAGATGGCTCACGCCGCACTTGACACAAAAATCATTGATTTGAATGATCAACATTTTATTCTTGCTAATTATAATTTCAAAAATGAACTTTTGAAAAAATGGAAGGACAATAATTATGAAAATTCAATCAAAGGTGTTAGAACAGCTCTAGATAAAGTTGAATTAGAAGAAAAGGCTATCTTCAATCCTAAATAAGACTTTTAAAATCTCTCAAAGTTTGAGAAATTTTTTTCAAAAAATCCAACGGTTTACTTTTTGATTAGAACAAAATCAAATCAGAAATAAACTATATGAAACTAAAATCTCCCGAACCATTCTGGCTCGTCAAAGACGGACTCAAACATTCTTATCCTTCACTCCGAGAAAATATTGAAACCGAAATCCTCATCATCGGAGGCGGGATCACAGGTTCTCTTCTTGCACATCAAATGATAAAAGATGGTTACAAAACAGTTTTGGTTGACCGCCGGGAAATCGGGAATGGAAGCACAAGCGCCACGACGTCTATGCTTCAATATGAGATTGATATTGCACTCTTCAAACTATCCGAGATGATTGGGCAGGATGGAGCGGAAAAAGCCTATTGGGCCTGCTACAATTCCATTGATGATTTACAGAAAATTGCTAAGGAAGTTAAGTCGGATTGTGGTTTTGCAAAGAAAAAATCTCTTTATTTTGCGGCTTTGAAAAAAGATGTTCCACTTCTTAAAAAAGAATTCGAAGCAAGGAAAGCGGCTGGGTTTCCTGTGAAATGGCTTTCGGAAGAAGAGATTAAAAAGCAATTCAAAATCGAGAATACATTTGGCGGAATCCTTTCTGAA
Source organism: Epilithonimonas arachidiradicis (assembly GCF_003610695.1). Lineage (GTDB taxonomy): Bacteria > Bacteroidota > Bacteroidia > Flavobacteriales > Weeksellaceae > Epilithonimonas > Epilithonimonas arachidiradicis. The sequence continues at coordinate 806,666 of NZ_RAQH01000001.1, forward strand.
CAAGGCGGAAGCATCGACGCATTTTGTCTGGCACACGACATTTTGCATTATAATTATAAAAAGGGTTTAGAGATTTTCGACAAAACAGACATTGTCAAATTCGATTACAAGAAAAACGGCGTTACAGCAACAACCGATTACGGAAATACCATCAAAGCCAACAAAGTGATTTTCTGTAATGGTTTTGAAAGTACGGAAATCATCAAGGATAAATTTGTCAATCTGTTATCAACTTATGCAATTGTTGGTGAACAATGTGATAAGGAGTACAACAAAGAGCTCAACGGATTGCTGGTTTGGAACACCGCAAATCCTTACATCTATATGCGGACAACGGATGATAACCGGATCCTGATGGGCGGCGAAGATGAAGAATTTGTGAATGCAAAAAAACGCGATTCTTTATTGTTTGAGAAAGAGGAGAAACTCATTAAAAAAATTAATAAATATTTACCTGAAAATAACTTTAGAACCGACTTTGTCTGGGCCGGAACATTTGGTGAAACCAAAGATGGCTTGCCTTACATTGGGCAACACCCGAACTTTCCAAGCGCCTATTTTGTATTAGGTTTTGGTGGCAACGGCATTACTTTTTCGGTCATCGGGATGGCTATGGCTTCTGATTTTCTTAAAGGTAAAAAGCATGAGTTGACGAAATATTTCAGGTTCAGAAGATGATTATCTATGCCAGTTGGGAATTTCATTTTTTATTTTAAATTTGAATTAAACTTCAACAGATGAAATCATTATTCTCAATTCTTTCCTTAATCCTATTTTCGTCATTCATCATTGCTCAGAATAAAGATTTTGACCAAAAACTGGCAGATTCTCTTGGAGCCGACCAATACGGAATGAAATCGTATTATTTAGTTATTCTCAAAAAAGGAAAAGCCGAAATTACTGATAAAGCTAAGAAATCAGAATTGATGAAAGGTCATATGGACAATATCAACAAACTGGCAAAAGATGGAAAACTGATTGTCGCCGGACCAATGCTGGAGAAAAGTCCAAATGATTATAATGGGATTTTCATTCTCGATGCAAAAACAAAAGAAGAAGCGGAAAATTTGGTTTTAACAGATCCGTCTGTAAAGTCAGGAATCTTCGATATCGAAATCTACAAATGGTACGGTTCCGCTGCACTTCCTCTCTATTTGAAATATCACGATAAGATAACCAAAGTTCATTTTTAACATCTTCATCATTTTAGATTTAAGCCATTACGGAATAAGTTCTTGTGGCGGCTAAATGTTTTTTTATCTGTAAAAGATTAAAAATCAAATAATTTCTGAAAAATATTTGTCAATGTGAAAAATATCCTTAAATTTGCACACTCATTTTAGGGAAGGAGTATGCCTATTTCAGACATAGAATATGACGAAAACCGCTAAAATGCTGAAACAAAATATAATAGATATATATAAATAATGTCAGGTATTATTGGTAAAAAAATCGGTATGACATCTTTGTTTGACGAAGCGGGGAAGAATATTCCTTGTACAGTTATTCAAGCTGGTCCATGCTCGGTTTTACAGGTCAGAACCGAAGAGGTTGACGGGTATGTTGCCGTACAACTAGGTTTCGATGACAAGAGTGAGAGGAACGTTGGTAAAGCGTTAGCTGGTCATTTTAAAAAGGCTGGTTCAACTCCTAAAGCTAAAATCGTAGAATTCAGAAACGAGTTCGAACATGCGGTTAAGACAGGAGATTTGGTAGAAGTTAACATGTTTGCAGAAGGTGAATACGTTGATGTAACAGGAACTTCTAAAGGTAAAGGTTTCCAAGGTGTTGTTAAAAGACACGGATTTGGAGGTGTAATGCAAGCTACTCACGGTCAGCACAACAGACTTAGAGCTCCAGGTTCTATCGGTGCTGGTTCGGATCCTTCAAGAGTATTCAAAGGAATGAGAATGGCTGGTAGAATGGGAGGTAAGCAGGTAACTGTTCAGAACCTTCAGGTGTTAAAAGTAGATGGAGAACAAAATCTTTTAGTAGTAAAAGGTGCTGTTCCGGGAGCTAAAAATTCTTATGTAATTATCAAGAAATGGAACTAGTAGTATTAAGTACATCAGGAAAAGAAACCGGAAGAAAAGTAACTCTTGACGAATCAGTATTCGGAATTGAGCCAAATCAGCACGCGGTTTACTTAGAGGTTAAGCAATATCTTGCTGCACAAAGACAAGGTACTCATAAATCAAAAGAGAGAAGCGAAATTACGGCTTCTACAAGAAAGCTTAAGAAGCAAAAAGGTTCAGGATCTGCGAGATATGGTGATATCAAGTCGCCAACTTTCAAAGGTGGAGGTAGAGTTTTTGGTCCAAAACCAAGAGACTACAGATTCAAATTGAACAAAGCGCTTAAGAGATTAGCTAAAAAATCTGTTTTGTCTCAAAAATTGAGAGATAACAGTATCAAAGTTTTGGAGAACTTGAGTTTTGACGCCCCTAAGACTAAAGAATTCATCAACTTGTTGGGTGCTTTGGATCTTAACGGTAAAAAGTCTTTATTCATCATTCCTGAAGCTAACAAGAATGTATATTTATCTTCAAGAAACTTGCCTAAGACAAGAGTGTTGAATTATAACGAGATTTCTTCTTATGATTTGATCAACGCAGGTGAGATTGTTTTCTTAGAAGGTGCAGTAGAAAAATTTCAGGACAACTTAAAGAAATAAATCATCATGTCACTTATTATTAAACCAATTATTTCAGAAAAAGCAAACTATCTTACAGATCTAAGAGGTGCTTATTCTTTCTTGGTTGCCCCTAAGGCAAACAAGATCCAGATTAAAGGTGCTATTGAGGCAGCTTACGGTGTAAAAGTAGCGGACGTTAGAACGATGATTTATGCACCTAAAGTTTCTTCAAAATACACGAAAAAAGGACTTCAAGTTGGGAAAACTAACAAATTGAAGAAAGCAGTTGTAACATTAGCTGCTGGAGAAGTTATTGACATTTTCGCAACAAATTAATTAATTATAAATAATAGTAATGTCTGTTAGAAAATTAAAACCTATCACCCCGGGACAGAGATTCAGAGTTGTTAATAACTTTGAGGAAATTACTACTAACAAGCCAGAGAAATCTCTAACTGTTGGTATTAAAAAGTCAGGTGGACGTAACCAAACTGGTAAAATGACCATGCGTTACACCGGCGGTGGACACAAAAAGAAATACAGAATTATCGACTTCAAAAGAAATAAATTTGACGTTGAAGCTACGGTAAAAACTGTAGAATACGATCCAAACAGAACTGCTTTCATCGCATTAGTTGAATACGCAGACGGAGAAAAGAGATACATCATCGCTCCAAACGGGATCAAAGTAGATCAGAAAATTGTTTCTGGAGAAAGCGTAGAACCAAACGTTGGTAACGCAATGAAATTGAAAAACATTCCATTGGGTACTATCATCTCTTGTGTTGAAATGAAACCTGGACAAGGTGCAATTTTGGCAAGAAGTGCTGGTTCTTCAGCTCAATTAACTTCAAGAGACGGAAAATATGCCATCATCAAGTTGCCTTCTGGAGAGTCTAGAATGATCCTTACAGAGTGTATGGCGATGGTTGGTTCAGTTTCTAACGGAGATCATCAGTTAACAGTATCAGGTAAGGCTGGTAGAAGCAGATGGTTAGGTAGAAGACCAAGAACAAGACCAGTAGTAATGAACCCAGTTGATCACCCAATGGGAGGTGGTGAAGGACGTTCTTCTGGAGGTCACCCAAGATCTAGAAACGGTAAGCCGGCTAAAGGTTACAAAACCAGAAAGAAAAACAAAGTGTCTAACCGTTACATCGTATCTAAAAGAAAATAATTATGGCAAGATCACTTAAAAAAGGACCATTCATTCATCATACTTTAGATAAGAAGGTTCAGGCAAATGTAGAGTCTGGTAAAAAGACTGTAATCAAAACTTGGTCTAGAGCATCTATGATTTCTCCAGACTTCGTAGGACAAACTATCGCTGTTCACAACGGGAAATCTTTTATCCCTGTTTATGTAACAGAAAATATGGTAGGTCACAAGTTAGGCGAATTTTCTCCAACAAGATCTTTCAGAGGTCACGGTGGTAACAAAAATAAAGGAGGTAGATAATCATGGGATCAAGAAAAAGAGAAAGTGCATTAGCACGTAAAATAGCAAACCAAGATGTGGCAAAAGCGTTGCATAACGATTGTCCGTCTTCTCCAAGAAAAATGAGATTAGTTGCTGATATCATTAGAGGGGTAGAAGTTGATAAAGCTTTATATATCCTTAAATATTCTAAGAAAGATGCATCTAACAAATTAGAAAAAGTATTGCTTTCTGCTATCGCAAACTGGCAAGCTAAAAACGAAGGTGCTGACATCGAGGAGGCTAACCTTATCGTTAAAGAAATCTATGTAGACAGTGCAAGACAATTGAAGAGACTAAGACCAGCGCCACAAGGTAGAGGGTATAGAATCAGAAAAAGATCAAACCACATTACACTAATTTTAGGTACTAAAAATTAATTCAAGGCATGGGACAGAAGACAAATCCAATTGGTAACAGATTAGGTATCATCAGAGGATGGGATTCTAACTGGTTTGGTGGTAAAAACTACGGCGACAGAATCGCTGAAGATTACAAAATCAGAAGATACCTTGAAGCAAGATTATCTAAAGGTGGGATTTCAAAAATCTATATTGAAAGAACACTGAAATTAGTAACAGTAACAATCACGACTGCAAGACCGGGGTTAATTATTGGTAAAGGTGGTCAGGAGGTTGATAAATTGAAAGAAGAGTTGAAAAAATTGACTGGAAAGGATATTCAGATCAACATCTTCGAAATCAAAAGACCTGAGCTAGATGCAGTATTAGTTGCAGACAGCATTGCTAAACAAATCGAAAACAGAATCTCTTACAGAAGAGCTGTTAAGATGGCTATGGCAAGCACAATGAGAATGGGTGCAGAAGGTATCAAAGTAATGATCTCCGGAAGATTGAATGGTGCAGAGATGGCAAGATCAGAATCTTTCAAAGAAGGTAGAATCCCTTTATCAACTTTCAGAGCAGATATCGATTACCACATCGGTGAAGCATTGACTCAGTATGGTAAATTAGGTGTTAAAGTTTGGATTATGAAAGGTGAAGTTTACGGTAAAAGAGAACTTACGCCGCTAGTAGGACAACAGAAAAAAGCACCAGCTGGAGGTAGAGAGAGAAACGACAGAGGAGAAAGAGGAGACAGAAAACCAAGAAGAAATAATTAATAAAATTTTAGAGGATAGTTTTTAAATGACCGTTACTTTTTTAAAATCTAAATTCTAAAATCTAAAATTTAAGAAATTATGTTACAACCAAAAAGAACCAAATTCCGTAGAGTTCATAAGATGAAAATGAAGGGGATTGCCCAGAGAGGTAATCAACTTGCTTACGGAACTTTCGGGATCAAAGCTATAGAAGGTGCTTGGATCACTGCAAGACAGATTGAAGCTGCGCGTATCGCTGCAACAAGATATATGAAAAGAGAAGGTCAACTATGGATCAAAATATTCCCGGATAAGCCTATTACCAAAAAACCAGCGGAAGTACGTATGGGTAAAGGTAAAGGTGCTGTAGAATATTGGGTAGCTGTAGTGAAGCCTGGTAAAATTATGTTCGAAGTTGGTGGAGTGCCTTACGAAGTAGCGAAGGAAGCTCTTAGACTTGCTGCGCAAAAATTGCCGGTAGTTACCAAGTTCGTAGTTGCTAACGATTTTGTTAAACCTCAATAATCTCTATTACAATGAAAAAAGCTGACATCAAAAATTTAAGCGTAGAGGATATCAAAAATCAATTGGCTGACGCTAAAGCTAACTATTCTAAACTGAAATTAGCACACAGAATTAGCCCAGTTGAAAATCCGATTCAGATCAGAGATTTGAGAAAAACAATCGCAAGACTTAACACAGAATTAACTAACAAACAATAATTCCTTTTTATAATGGATAGAAATTTAAGAAAAGAACGTATTGGAGTAGTTTCCAGCAATAAAATGGAAAAAACTATTGTTGTTAGTGAAACTACAAGAGTAAAACATCCAATGTACGGGAAATTCGTTTTGAAAACGAAAAAATATACCGCACACGATGAGAATAACGAGTGCAACGAAGGAGATACAGTTTTGATTACAGAAACTAGACCTTTGAGCAAGAGCAAAAGATGGAGATTAGTAAGAATCATTGAAAAAGCTAAGTAATAATGTTACAAACAGAATCAAGATTAAAAGTTGCTGATAATACAGGTGCAAAAGAAGTACTAGTTATCAGAGTTCTAGGAGGAACTAGAAGAAGATATGCTTCAGTTGGTGATAAAATCGTTGTTACTATCAAAGATTCTACACCATCAGGAAACGCAAAAAAAGGTCAAGTATCTAAAGCGGTAGTTGTAAGAACTAAAAAAGCGGTTAGAAGAAAAGATGGTTCATACATCAAATTCGAAGACAACGCTTGCGTATTGCTAAACGCTGCTGGAGAAATGAGAGGAACTCGTGTTTTTGGACCGGTTGCCCGTGAGTTGAGAGACAAAGAATATATGAAGGTTATTTCATTAGCTCCTGAAGTACTTTAATTTTAAAATTTTAAGAAAATGTCAAAAGTTAAAATAAAAAGAGGAGACAATGTCATCGTTACTACCGGAAAAAATAAAGGGAGTAAAGGTGAAGTTCTTGAAGTAATCAAGAAAGAAGGTAAAGATCCTAGAGTTATTGTTGCAGGAATTAATATTGTTAAAAAACATACTAAGCCGTCTGCACAAAATCCTCAAGGTGGAATCGTTGAAAAGGAAGCTTCACTACATATTTCAAACGTATCATTAACTGATAAAAGCGGAAAAGCTACTAAAGTTGGATACAAAGTAGAAGGTGATAAAAAAGTAAGAGTTGCTAAAACAACCGGTGAAACTTTATAATTTAGAATTACAATGGAATATATAGTAAGACCAAAACAACAATATAAAGAGAAAATTGTTCCTGCAATGATGGAAGAATTTGGGTACAAGTCAGTAATGCAAGTGCCTAAGTTGGAGAAGATCGTTGTGTCACAAGGTTTGGGAGCTGCTACAGCAGACAAAAAAATTGTGGACTATGCAGTAGAAGAATTGACTGCAATCACAGGACAAAAAGCAGTTGGAACTCTTTCTAAAAAAGATGAAGCAGCCTTCAAATTAAGAAAAGGAATGCCTGTAGGAGCAAGAGTAACGCTTAGAGCTGATAAGATGTATGAATTCCTAGACAGATTAACTTCTTCTGCACTTCCAAGAATTAGAGATTTTTCTGGAATCAAAGCTGACGGTTTTGACGGTAGAGGTAATTATAACTTAGGTATTACTGAGCAGATTATCTTTCCGGAGATCGTAATTGACAAAGTGAAAAAAATCCAGGGGATGGACATCACTTTCGTAACAACTGCGAAAACTGATAAAGAAGCAAAATCATTATTAACTCACTTCGGTTTACCTTTCAAAAAGAACTAAGAAATGGCTAAAGAATCAATGAAAGCGCGTGAGCGCAAAAGAGAAGCTACTGTAGCTAAATATGCTGAAAAAAGAAAAGCTTTGAAAGAAGCTGGAGATTATGAAGCATTACAGAAATTGCCTAAAAATGCTTCTCCTGTAAGATTACACAACAGATGTAAATTGACAGGAAGACCAAGAGGATATATGAGAACATTCGGTATTTCCAGAGTAACGTTCCGTGAAATGGCTAACAATGGTCTTATCCCGGGAGTTAAAAAAGCTAGTTGGTAAGCAATTAAAAACAATCGAGGCAATTAAGTTGTTGAGATACTAAAGCATAAAAATAATCAGACCGATGTTTTCTGAGGTCTGATTTTTTTAATCTTCAAGTCTTTTCAATACTGGTTGTCATTAACCAATAATTTAAAACAAAGAAATGGTAACAGATCCAATTTCAGATTTCCTAACAAGAGTAAGGAACGCACAAAGCGCAGGCCACAAAGTGGTGGAAATTCCTGCATCGAAAATCAAAAAAGAGATCACTAAGATTCTTTTCGATCAAGGTTATATCTTGAACTACAAGTTCGAGGATAATGCTGTTCAAGGAGCTATCAAGATCGCTTTGAAGTATGATAAGCAAACTAACAAGCCTGCGATCAAGTCTATCCAGAGAGCTTCTAGACCAGGTCTACGTCAGTACAAAGGTTCTGAGGAACTTCCAAGAGTACTTAACGGACTAGGTGTGGCTATCATCTCTACTTCTAAAGGAGTAATGACTGATAAAAAAGCTAGACAAGAGAAAGTAGGCGGTGAAGTAATTTGCTACGTATATTAATTTTTTAAAACAAGGAAAATGTCAAGAATTGGTAAAGCAATTATAGAAGTTCCTGCTGGTGTTACTATCACTGAAAACAATGGTGTAGTAACGGTAAAAGGTCCTAAAGGAGAATTATCTCAGGAGCTTACTGCGGGAATCAGCTTCACACAGGAAGATGGTAAATTAACATTTAACCGTCCTTCTGATTCAAAAGAACACAAAGCGCTTCACGGTTTGTACAGAGCGCTTATCAACAATATGATTGTTGGGACGTCTACAGGTTTCACTAAGCAATTAGAGCTTGTAGGAGTTGGTTACAGAGCATCTCACAATGGTCAAAAATTAGAATTGGCACTTGGATTTTCTCACGGTATTCTATTGGAGCTTCCAAAAGAAGTAACATTGGATACTTTGACTGAAAAAGGGAAAAACCCGATCATTACATTATCTTCTTACGATAAACAACTTCTTGGAATGGTGGCTGCAAAGATCAGATCTTTCAGAAAACCTGAACCTTACAAAGGAAAAGGTGTGAGATTCGTGGGTGAAAACATCAGAAGAAAAGCCGGTAAATCTGCATAAAATTTAAGAAAATGGCATTAACAAAAGTTGAAAAACGAATCAGAATCAAAAGAAGAGTAAGAGGGAAGATCTCAGGATCTGCAGAATTACCAAGATTGTCTGTATTCAAAAGTAATAAAGAGATCTACGCACAATTGGTAGATGATAAAGACGGTAAAACATTAGTATCAGCTTCTTCTAGAGAGAAAGGGGTAGACGCTAAAGGAACTAAAACTGAAGTATCTGCAGCGGTAGGTAAAGCTATTGCAGCTAAAGCTAAAGCAGCTGGTATCGAAAGTGTAGTGTTTGATAGAAATGGTTTTGTATACCACGGTAGAGTGAAAGCTCTTGCTGACGGTGCTAGAGAAGCAGGTCTTAAATTCTAATTTTAAAATTCAGAAAATATGTTAGATAGTAATATAGAAAGAGTTAAACCTGGAGGATTAGAATTAAAAGATCGTCTGGTTGCTGTTAACAGAGTAACTAAAGTAACGAAAGGTGGTAGAGCATTCGGATTTTCTGCAATTGTTGTTGTAGGAAACGAAGATGGTGTTATCGGTTACGGACTTGGAAAATCTAAGGAAGTTGCTTCTGCTATTGCGAAAGCTGTAGAAGATGCTAAGAAAAACTTGGTGAAAGTTCCTGTAATCAATCATACAATTCCTCACCAGACTTCTGCTAGATACGGTGGTGCTGATATCTTCTTGAGACCAGCTTCTCACGGTACAGGGCTTATCGCCGGTGGTGCGGTACGTGCGGTACTAGAATCTGCAGGTGTACACGATGTATTGTCAAAATCTAAAGGTTCTTCTAACCCACACAACGTGGTGAAAGCTACTTTCAACGCATTGTTGGATATCAGAAGACCAGAAGAAATTGCAAGAATGAGAGGAGTTTCTTTAAGTAAAGTGTTTAACGGTTAATCAATATAGCAATGGCAACAATCAAAGTAAAATTAGTTAGAAGTGCTATTAATCGTTCTAAAACTCAGAAAAGAACACTTGAAGCACTAGGATTTAAGAGACTTCAACAAGTTGTAGAACACGAAGCAACACCTTCTATTCTTGGAATGATTGCTTCTGTAAGTCACTTACTGGAAGTTCAAAAATAAGACAAAAGATAATGAGAAAAGAGAAGCTTTCTCTTTTCTCAATACTTTATCATTTAAAATCTCAATTACAAAATGAATTTAAATAACATACAACCAGCAGCGGGTTCTACTCACAATTCAAAAAGAATTGGTAGAGGTCAGGGAAGCGGAAAAGGTGGTACTTCAACAAAAGGGCATAAAGGTCAAAAAGCGAGAGCTGGTTATTCTCAGAAAATCGGTTTCGAAGGTGGACAGATGCCTTTGCAAAGAAGATTACCGAAATTTGGTTTCAAAAATATTAATAGAAAAGAGTTTAGAGCAATCAATCTTGATACAATCCAAACTTTGATCGATACTAAAAACATCACTGGTGATATCACTAGAGACGTATTAGTAGAAAACGGTCTTGCATCTAAGAATGAGTTAGTAAAAATCTTAGGTAGAGGTGATTTGAAATCTGGTGTTTCAATCTCTGCTGACAAATTTACTAAGTCTGCTGAAGAAGCAATCAACAAAGCTGGAGGAAAAGCGATTACTCTTTAATTAATAACCAATGAAAGAATTTATACAAACACTAAAAAACATTTGGAGTCTAAAAGAACTTAGAGATAAAATTATCTTGACACTTTCTTTGGTCCTTGTGTATAGATTCGCATCTTATGTTTCTCTTCCGGCTATTAATATGGCAGAAGTTGGAAACTTATTACAACATTACCAAAATCAAGGCGGGAACCAACAAGGGGCCGGCCTTTTGGGTTTATTGTCTTCTTTCACGGGAGGTGCTTTTAGCCGGGCTTCTATAATGGCATTAGGAATTATGCCTTATATCTCTGCTTCCATTATTGTTCAGCTGATGGGAATGGCTATTCCTTATCTTCAGAAATTACAAAAAGATGGAGAAAGTGGAAGAAATACTTTGAACCAAATTACCAGATGGTTAACGATCGGGGTTTGTCTTGTGCAGGCGCCTTCGTACTTAACATCAGTAACACAATTTTTCTTACCGTACGGGCAGTTCCAGTCAGCTTATTACATAGATCCAGCATCTGTTATGTTCTGGTTGCCAAGTATCGTGATCCTCGTTGCAGGTTCTGTATTTGCAATGTGGTTAGGAGAAAAAATTACTGACAAAGGTATTGGTAATGGTATCTCAATCTTAATTATGGTGGGTATCCTTGCGGATCTTCCAACAGCATTTTATCAGGAAGTTTTGACACAGAATGGTAAAGGTGGCTTGGGAAGCATTATGATTTTGGTTGAAGTTGTATTTTGGTTATTAGTTGTTTTATTGGCAATTATTCTATCCGTAGCTGTTAGAAAAATTCCAATCCAATATGTGAGTAGAGCTCAGGCAAGAGGTGGTGTAAGCAGAAACCTGATGGAAGGAGCCAGACAATGGATCCCATTGAAAGTGAATGCAGCAGGAGTTATGCCGATCATCTTTGCTCAGGCATTGATGTTTGTACCAGGATTACTAACCAAAGTTGATGAATCTAATACATTTTTGGCAGGATTCAAAAATGTTTTTAGCTGGCAGTACAATGTATTGTTTGCATTATTAATTATAATTTTCTCATTTTTCTATACGGCAATTACCATTCCTGTGAATCAGATGGCTGATGATCTTAAGCGTAATGGTGGATTGATTCCGAAGGTAAGACCTGGAAAAGAAACGGCAGATTATCTAGATGATATTTTATCCAAAATAACCTTGCCAGGTGCAATTTTTTTGTCTATCTTTGCAGTCCTTCCGGCAATAGTGCACGGAGCGTTTGTTCAGACAGATAGATTTGCCCTATTTTTCGGGGGTACATCGTTATTAATTATGGTTGGCGTTATCTTAGATACTGTTCAGCAAATTAATACGTATCTGCTGAACCATCATTATGACGGGTTGATGCAATCTAAATTATCAAGATCATCAAACTTATAATAGGATAAATGGCAAAACAGAAACATATAGAACAAGACGGAGTGATAACGGAAGCACTTTCCAATGCACAGTTCCGTGTAGAGCTGGAAAATGGGCACGTATTGATTGCCCATATTTCTGGTAAAATGAGAATGCATTATATAAAACTCTTACCCGGAGACAAGGTAAGACTCGAACTCTCTCCTTATGACTTGACTAAAGGGAGAATAACTTTTAGATATTAAAAATAACAAAATGAAGGTTAGAGCATCTATCAAAAAAAGAAGCGCAGACTGCAAGATCGTTAGACGAAAAGGCGTTCTGTTCGTAATTAACAAGAAGAACCCTAAATTTAAACAAAGACAAGGTTAAGAACCGATTAAATTATGGCGAGAATTTCAGGTATTGATTTACCAAAGAACAAAAGAGGCGTTATTGGACTTACTTACATCTATGGTGTTGGTAAGAGTACTGCTTCAGAAATTTTGAAAAGCGCTGGTATCAGCGAAGACAAGAAAGTCAACGAATGGAATGACGATGAATTGGCAGCAATCAGAACTTATATCACTGAAAACGTAAAAGTTGAAGGAGAATTAAGATCTGAAATCCAATTGAACATCAAGCGATTGATGGACATAGGATGCCAACGAGGAATACGTCACAGACTAGGATTACCTTTAAGAGGCCAGAGAACGAAAAACAACTCTAGAACCCGTAAAGGAAAGAGAAAAACTGTTGCTAACAAGAAAAAGGCAAGTAAATAATCGTTAGGAATTATGGCAAAACAAACTAAAGTAGTTAAAAAAAGAAAAGTAAAAGTTGAGGCTATTGGCGAAGCGCATATTCAGGCTTCTTTCAATAACATCATCATTTCTTTAACAAATAAAGCAGGAGAGGTTATCTCTTGGGCTTCTGCCGGTAAAATGGGATTCAGAGGTTCTAAAAAGAATACTCCATTCGCTGCTCAAATGGCAGCAGAAAACTGTTCTCAGGTAGCTTTCGAAGCTGGTCTTAGAAGAGTTAAGGTGTTTGTAAAAGGTCCAGGTGCTGGTAGAGAATCTGCAATCAGAACTCTGCATAATTCTGGTATCGAAGTAAGTGAAATCGTTGACGTGACACCTATGCCTCACAACGGTTGTAGACCACCTAAAAGAAGAAGAGTTTAATTTTTAGAATTTACCCATTATGGCAAGATATATTGGACCTAAAACAAAAATTGCTAGAAAATTCGGTCAGGCAATTTACGGAGACGATAAAAACTTCGAGAAAAGAAAAAATCAACCACCAGGACAACACGGTCCTAACAAAAGAAGAGGTGCGAAAAAATCAGAATACGCTACTCAGTTGGCTGAAAAGCAAAAAGCTAAGTACACTTACGGTATTCTTGAAAGACAATTCGCTAACCTTTTCGATAAAGCTCACAGAAGTAAAGGTGTAACAGGGGAAGTTCTATTGCAACTTTGCGAATCAAGATTGGATAACGTAGTTTACAGATTAGGTTTTGCAAAAACAAGATCTGCAGCTAGACAATTGGTTTCTCACAGACACATCACTGTAAACGGAGAGCTGGTTAACATCCCTTCTTATTTGTTAAAAGCTGGTGACGAAATTGCTGTAAGAGAGAAATCAAAATCTCTTGAAGTAATCTCTAACGCTTTAGCTTCTAAAGCAAATTATGAGTGGTTACAATTCAATGACGAGAAAAAGACTGGTATCTTTACGACTGCTCCTGAGAGAATCCAAATTCCTGAGGACATCAAAGAACAGTTAATCGTCGAATTATACTCTAAATAATAATTTTTTCAAATTTTTGCTCAACCAGACTATGGCAATTTTAACATTTATAAAACCCGATAAAGTAATCCTGTTAAACTCTACAGATTTTAAAGGACAATTCGAATTCAGACCTTTGGAACCAGGTTTCGGGCTTACAATCGGTAATGCATTGAGAAGAGTTTTATTATCTTCTCTGGAAGGATATGCTATTTCATCTATCAAAATAGAAGGCGTAGAGCACGAATTTTCAACTATACCGGGAGTGATTGAAGATGTAACGGAAATCATTCTTAATCTTAAACAGCTTCGTCTTAAAGCTAAAACTGAAAATCCAGGAAACGAGCAGGTAACTGCAAAAGTATCCGGAAAAGATGTCGTGACTGCTGGTGATCTTGGAGGTTCTATCGTGAACTTCGAAGTTCTTAACCCAGAATTAGTAATCGCAACTTTGGCTAAAGATGTAACGTTTGAAATTACTTTCAACATTGAAAAAGGAAGAGGATATGTTCCGAGCGATCAGAACAAATCAAACAATGCTCCTGTTGGGACTATTGCAATTGACTCTATCTTCACACCAATCAAGAAAGTTCAGTACAGTATAGAAAATTACCGTGTAGAGCAAAAAACGGACTACGAAAAACTAGTATTGGATATCGAAACTGACGGGTCAATCACGCCTCAGAATGCTTTAACAGAAGCTTCTAAGATCTTGATCTATCACTTTATGTTGTTCTCTGATGAAAGAATCACTCTTGAAACAGAGGCTGTAAAGGCATCCATCCAATACGACGAAGAAACACTTCATACAAGACAATTGCTTAAGTCAAAATTAGCAGATATGGATCTTTCTGTAAGAGCCCTTAACTGTCTGAAAGCGGCTGAAGTAGAAACACTTGGAGAGCTGGTTTCTTTTAGTAAGTCTGATTTGATGAAATTCAGAAATTTTGGTAAAAAATCTTTAACAGAACTTGAAGAATTGGTTCACTCAAAAGGACTAAATTTCGGGTTTGATGTTGCAAAATATAAGTTAGACGCTGATAAATAATCCTCAAAATGAGACACGGAAAAAAGATAAATCACTTAGGTAGAACTGCACCACACAGAAAAGCAATGCTTTCTAATATGGCTTGTTCCCTGATTGAACATAAAAGAATCAACACTACTGTTGCTAAAGCGAAAGCTTTAAGAGTTTACGTGGAACCAATCCTGACTAAGGCTAAAGAAGATACAACTCACAATAGAAGAATCGTTTTCTCTTACTTGCAAAGTAAGGAAGCGGTTACTGAATTGTTCAGAACTGTAGCTCCTAAAATCGCTGAAAGAAATGGTGGTTACACAAGAATCATCAAAACTGGTTTCAGACCTGGTGATGCTGCTGATACTGCGCTTATCGAGTTGGTAGATTTCAACGATATCTACAATCCAAACGAAGCTGAGAAGAAAACAACCAGAAGAAGTAGAAGATCTACTGCTGCTCCTAAAAAAGAAGCTGCTCCTGTTGTTGAAGCTACTGAAGCTAAAGTGGAAGAAACTCCGGCTGCAGAAACTGCTACAGAAGAAAAAACTGAAGAATAAGAATTCTAAGTTTTTAAATATAAAACCACCTCAATTGAGGTGGTTTTTTTGTTTTTGTAACTAATAAAACAATTAATTTAGCGTTGTAATTATTATTCAATTTTAATAAACTATGATATTTAATTTTCGAGCCATATTTTTATTAATATTCATCAGTATATTATCTTTTTCACAGTCATCACAACCGGTTTATACATTGCCCAAAATCAAATCCAGTATAACACTTCCGGTTTCACTACCGATCTCGGAAATCAATAGTTTGATCAATCAGTCCGTCAAAGGTGTTTTATATGAGGATCAATCTTATACCGATAACAATAATGATCAGTTCAAAGTGAAGGTTGAGAAACAGGGTAATATCGCCATAAAAGCTTTAACGAATAACAGGTTAATGATCTCGGTTCCGCTGAAGATCTGGGCAGAAAAAGGCTACGGTACTTTGGGCTATTATATGTACAAGGACACGAATTTTAATCTGATAATGAATTTCATTACCAGTTTAACGGCGACATCAGATTGGAAGCTGGATACCAAAACGACGACTGCAGGTTTTGTCTGGACTCAGAAACCGGTTTTGGATTATGGTAAAGTGAAAATCCCGATTGCATCTTTTATAGAGTCAACATTGAAAGAGCAGCAGGGAAAGTTTACAACCATTATTGATCAGCAGATTAAAACAAAATTCAATCTTCAGCCTTATCTGGTGATGGCCTGGAATCAATTTTCAAAACCAATCAATGTGTCGGAAGAATATAATACCTGGCTGAAAATCACGCCTCAAAATACTTATATGACACCGCTTCAGGTTTTTCAGGATAAAATCAAAACGACAATTGGGATCGATTTGTATTCGGAAACTTTTGTGGGACAAGTTCCGTTGGCGACAAGAGATGTCAATACTGTTCCTAATTTTATATTGAATCCGAATCTTCAGAATGTTTTTAATCTGCAAACCACTGCCAACATCAGTTTCGATGAAGCAACAAGGCTCGCAAGGCAACAATTCCAGAATAAAGAATTTCCAATGAGCAGTGAGGAGAAAAAGGTAAAAATTACGGATATCTCGGTTTATCAGGAAAAAGAAAATATTGTAATTGAAGCGCATACAACTGGCGAGGTTAACGGAACGGCTTTCATCAAAGGTAAACCCTATTACAGTGCGGAAGAGCACAAGATAAAGCTAAATGTCACAGACTTCAATCTGAAAACTAAAAACTTTTTCCAAAAAGCTTTAACTGTTCTGTTTGAAGGTAAGATCAGAAGAATGATCGAAAAAGATTATGGTATCCCATTGCTGGATATAGAAAATGCCTCCAAAAAAAGCCTGATGGAAAACTTTAACAAAGAATATGTAAAAGGAATCAAATTACAAGGTAATGTACTTGATCTGAAACCTACACAATTTCTATTGTCAGAAAAGTATATCACTATTGTTATTGATACCAAAGCTCAATTACAAATGAATGTTTCTGGATTAAGTTTTTAATAACGTTTGATGGTTTTCTTTATGTTTTATTGATTATTATGCTAAGTATATTGCATATATTTGTTAGCAATTAAATTTAAAAATGAAGAAAACTCTATCTCTGGCAATTGCTTTGGCTTATGCTTGCAGCTTTGCACAGGAATCTAAGGAGCTGGCTAAACTTAGAAAAGAAAACAACGCCAACGTTACAATCAGCAATGCTACATCAAATCCCAATTTTATCCAATTTAGAACTGCACCACAGCTTAGATCTTCTAATGCAAAAGCAAAGGCTGCAGAATTTTTAGCAGAAAATTTCAAAGCTTTTAATCTAAAATCTGCGAATGATCTGGTTTTTGTTGAAGAAAAAACTGATAATTACGGATTGAAAAATGTAATATACAGACAGCAGTATCAGGGTATTCCTGTTTATGACGGTGTTTTGAAATTCCATTTCAATGCAAAAGAACAATTAACATCGATTAACGGAAACGCACTTTCAACAATCAAAGTGAGTACAACACCTAATATCTCTGCAACCGAAGCTGGGAATATTGCAAAATCTCTTGTAACAAATCAGGATCTAAACAAATCTAATATTGCACTAGAAGCTGTAAAAACCAATCTGCTGATTTTCCCAAAGAACTTAGCACAAGGAGGAATCGTAACACCATATCTGGCTTACGAAATCGAAGTGACTAATAAAGTAGATGTCAGAGAATTTCTTTTCATCAATGCTCATACAGGCGAATTGGTGGAACAGTTTACAGGAATTCACCCTATCGACAGACAGGTTTATGAAACCAATAGAAATGCTTCTAACCTGAAGTGGAAAGAAGGCGATCCTTTTCCCGGAACATTGACGACTTGGCAGCAACACGAGGTTGTCACGTCTGAGCACGTGTATAACTTCTTCAAGAATGCTTTTGGTTATGTGTCTTATGATGCAGCCGATCATACGATGATTACGGTCAACAATGATCCTACAATTTCTTGTCCTAATGCTAGATGGAACGGGACCTATGCCGGATATTGCGATGGCACGGCAACCGATGACGTCATTGCGCACGAGTGGGGACACGCTTATACGGAATATACAAGCGGACTTATTTACCAGTATCAGTCTGGCGCTCTTAACGAGTCTTATTCTGATGTTTGGGGAGAAACCATTGATTTGATCAATAATTATATGGATGAAGGCGAGAATCTTAATATAAGAACAACAGCGTCTTGTTCTGGTTCTCAGCGTTGGAAAATGGGAGAGGATGCAACAGCTTTTGGCGGTGCTATAAGAGATATGTGGAATCCTAATTGTAATGGCCAACCTTCAAGGGTATTAGATGCAAACTACTATTACTGTGGAACAGCAGATAATGGCGGCGTACATACAAACTCGGGACCTACCAATCATTTATACTCTTTATTGGTAGATGGCGGAACTTACAATGGCTACACAATTGCAGGAATTGGCTTTGTGAAAGCGGCTCACCTTTGGTGGAAAGCGCAAACCAGTTATCTTACTGCAACTAGCGATTTTGCTAATTTTGCAGATGCTTTGGAAGCTGCGGCTAATGATTTGATAGGAATTAATCTACAAGGCTTATCTACTACAATTACCCCTGCAGGGCTGAGCGGACAATCTTTCAATGCGACTGATCTTCAGAATATCAAAAATGGCATTCTTGCAGTACAGTTGAGATCTTCTCCGGCTACGCAATGTAATTATCAGCCCATTTTAAAACCAGTACCAGATCTTTGTGCCAATGCAACGTCTAATCCGTTATTCAAAGAAGATTGGGAAAATGGCTTAGGGAACTGGACTGTTTCTAATATTCCTACAAAACCAACAACCTGGGAAGCGAGAGATTGGGCTATCAAAGGTAATTTGCCAAAATCAAGAACCGGTAATGCTATTTTCGCAGTAGATCCAATTAACGGTGATTGTGCATCTAATTTACAAAACGGCATTCTACGTCTCGAAAGTCCTACCATTACTTTCCCAACTTTCTCTGATGGAAAGTATGAAATGGCATTCAACCATTATGTAGCTACAGAATCGACTTGGGATGGCGGAAATATCAAATATAGCCTAAACGGCGGAAACTGGACACTGCTGCCAATAACGGCTTTCACGCAGAATGGCTATAACAATACCTTGGACGGAACTTCTCAAAGTGATAATCCACTCAAGGGACAAAGAGCTTTCACAGGAACGGACGGAGGTTCTCTTGGCGGAAGCTGGGGACAAAGTGTGATTGATCTTTCCAAAATCGGGGTAACTTCCGGTTCTAATATCAAATTCAGATTCGAATTGGGAACAGATGGCTGTAACGGAGTCGAAGGTTGGTACCTGGATGAGATCTATGTTTACAACTGTAGTACTTTGGCTGTAGAAGATGTTCAGAAACAAAATTCGATCAGTATTTATCCTAACCCGACTTCAGGCTTTGTGACAATTCAGAATAAGAAAAATACAAGTCTGAAGAACGTGGAAGTTTACAACGCAGCAGGACAATTGATTCAAAAATTTAACCTGAATAGCAATACCAAGAATGCTTCTCTAGATATGAGTCAATTAACAAATGGGACTTATGTCCTGAAAGTAATTTCTGAAACCGAAAGCAATACTGTAAAAGTAATTAAGAAATAATCTTCTCTGATTATTAATCATAAAAAAAGCTTCTGAAATTAATTCAGAAGCTTTTTATTTTAAGTTGGAATATTAATATTTTATAGCCGTTTCAAGAGATAATTCCATCATTGTTCTCAATGCTTTTTCTCTTTGGTCGGCAGAGATTTGCTCTTGAGTAGGGATGATGTCAGAAACGGTTAAGATCGTAGCTGCATTTTTACCAAGATGTTTGGCATTCGCAAAAAGTGCAAACGCTTCCATTTCCACTGCAGGACAATTGTGTCTCAATGCGATTTCCGGAACAGCAGGGTCTTTTCTGTAGAAGATGTCGCTGGAGTGGATGTTGGTTGCTTTAGCTTCCAGACCTAATTCTTTCGCTGTTTCATTGATTTTATCAAAAACACTTCCCTGGTTAGAAATGGCATCTTCTTCAATTCCCCAGGCAAATTTTGCGTAAGTACTTTCACTCGCTGCCTTTTGTACATTCAGGATATCGAATAATTTCAGATCGGTTGAGTAAGCACCACAAGTTCCGATTCTGATGATCGTTTCAACCTCATATTCTGTAAACAGCTCAAAAGAGTAAATTCCGATACTTGGAAATCCCATTCCACTTGCACCAACAGTGATCTCTTTACCTTTATAGTTTCCTGTGTAGAAATAGATGTTTCTTGTCTGACTGACCAATTTGGCGTCGGTCAAAAAGTTATCAGCAATATATTTTGCTCTAAGTGGATCGCCGGGCATCAAAACCGTCTTTGCGATTTCTCCTTTTTTAGCACTAATGTGAACACTCATTTTTATGAATTTTTTTTTAAGACCGTGAATATAAAATTTATAATCCGATTACTGAAATTGATTCTTAAAATAAAATCAATTAATTCGTAGAACAACACTTGTGACAAGTTTCAAAACGATCTTTTTTCGCAAAAAAGTAAAAATCAAGATGATCAAGAATCGATATTATGAAAATGAAAACACCCTTCATTTGAAGAGTGTTTTTGTGGAGTTGGAGGGATTCGAACCCTCGTCCAAACAAGCAATACGCAAGCTTTCTACATGCTTATTTTGCTATTAGTTTTCGAGTTCAGGCAGAGAGCAAACACCCAACCTAAACCTTAGCTTCTAAAATTTTCGAGTCTTGACCGAAGCTTCCAAGACCTTATTTCCGCATTCCTATATCCCAGGATCCAACGTCGCAGAACAGAACATTGGTGAGACATCTTGCTTCCTTACTATCTTCGGGAAACGCTTGAATCTACTAAACTTCGATTATTAAGCTGCAAGAGCGAACTCTTCGTTGCCAGTTAAAATGTTGTAGCAAGGGATTTAAGAGATCGCGCTACGGTTCTCTGCATGCTTACTTACCCATTGGTCTTGCTGTCGAAACCAGTCAACCCCAATTTTTAAGATAAGACAACAAATTTACGCAAAAAAAACAGTCCAACAAAATCACTTATTATTCATAATTTATCACGTATAATTATTTGGGCGTGCCCCTTGCCAAAACGCACCAGCCGCTCGGGTCGGGCTGTCCGCTACAATCTTTTTGTGTCACGCCTTTCAGGCGCAACACAAAAAGGATTTCCGCTACCATCCCTCACGCGCTTCTCAAAAAACAAAATTTGTCAATCATTAGACCTTTTGAGATAAAAGAAAATCAGCAAAATCCTCCAAAATCAACGAGTGATAAAATGGCTGAGCAAAGCGCCTTTGCGAACCTTAAAAATATTTTCAACAACGATAAAAGATTTGCGTTTAAAGCATCAGCATTCAAAACCATTCTCAAAATAATTTTAACAAAATCAAAACTTTCAATTTCTAAAAAATTCCCAAAACAGGTTAAAGTCGGTTAAACTATCTCTCTCAAAATCCTTTTATCACAATATCAGAGCTGATTAAAGCTAATTTTGTACAAACTTAATTCTGTGAAAATTAAATTATTATTTCTTCTTATCACATTATTCTCGATAAGAATCTTTTCCCAGTCAGACTATATTTTGGGAAATATTACCAACGAGAGTGGAGACAAGCTGCCTTTCGCCAGCATTCATAACCTCAGAACAGACCAGATTGTGATGTCTGACAATATGGGGAATTTCGCCATTGCAGCCAAACCTTCGGATGAATTGAGAATATCCAGGCAAGGTTACGAAAGAAGTTTGATTTTATTAACATCCGGGAGTTTCTCAAAAAGTTTGGACATAAAATTAACAACCATTCCGCAAGAGATAGAAGAAGTCAAGCTATCGTTCAGGCCAACTGGGATTCTTAAGAAGGATGTCACACGACTCAACCCGCCACCAAAAGTTGTTGCACTCAATAGCGCAATGAACAATTATATGAGAACGCCTCTCAATGAAGTCGCTCCAAAAGCTTCAACGCCTTCCGCTTTCAAACAGCCGGATTTTGCAGCCGGACAAGTCAATTTGATGAAATTAGCCGGTGCGATTGGTGGACTTCTAGGAAAAGCAACATCATCTCCCAAAACCACTGCCGATTATAGCGAAACCCAAGAGTTCTACAAACGGGTAAAATCTGCTATTGATTTGGGCTATTATACACAATACGGCTTGGACGAGTACGATTTTGATATTTTTCTAGCCTATGCAGATCAGGCTTATAATTTGGCAAAGAACTATAGAAAGAACTTTGACAAGGTTGCGATCGATTCAAAACTTAAAATGGCTTTCTCAGAATATATCAAGACTCACAATTTTTCCAAGAAACAGTCGGAAGGTTAAAAATTTTAATCATTTTATGAGCATCTGGGAGGAGCAAAGATTTTAAAATTTTATTTGTTTAATTTCAAAGCACTTTTAGAAAGGATTTTGTTTAAAGTGTTTAAATTAAATTTTGCCTTTTAATAGCGGTAAGAACTTGCTTTCCTTCATAAAATCCCTATTCATAGTACTTTTAACATAATGTGGAAAACTTTAGCCGATGATTGTCAGTTTTTTGACATTTTTCGGGCTTTCGCTCTTTCATTTGTTGTATTCAATTTCTATTTTTGTGTTACCGCTTTGGGAGAAAAAGCAATGGATTTAAACCGCTGACTTCCTTCACACTAATGGTGATTACTCTAGAAAAAGAAACATTAAAATATTAAACTATGGGGATTTTTGATAAACGAATAAGTTATAAACCATTTGAGTATCCGGAAGTTTTACAATTTATAGAAGCTATCAACAAGTCCTATTGGGTACATTCCGAGGTCGATTTCACAGCGGACATCCAGGATTTTCATTCCCAGCTGGAGCCACACGAGAAAAATGCGGTGAAGCACGCACTTCTGGCGATTGCCCAGATCGAAGTGAATGTCAAAACCTTTTGGGGGAACCTTTACCATCATTTACCAAAACCTGAACTGAACGGCCTGGGCGCCACTTTTGCGGAATGTGAGTTCCGTCATTCCGAGGCTTATTCCAGATTATTGGAAGTGTTGGGTTACAATGATGAGTTCCTTAATGTTGTTGATATTCCTGCGGTAAAAGATAGAATCGATTACCTGAGTAAAGTGCTGAAAAATGCCAATTCTCAGGATCCAAAAGCGTATGTGTCTTCGTTATTGCTGTTCAGTATCCTGATAGAAAACGTTTCACTGTTCAGTCAGTTTGCGATTATTCTGAGCTTCACAAGGTTCAAAGGTTATATGAAAAATGTGTCCAACATCATTGCCTGGACGTCTGTGGATGAGCAAATCCATGCTAACGGAGGAATCTATTTGATTAACAAAATCAGAGAAGAACAGCCAGACTTATTGAGCGATGAGGATATCGAATCTATTTACGATTTGGTAGACGAGTCGATTGAAATGGAATCTAATATCCTGGACTGGATTTTTGAATTGGGCGAAATTGAACACGTTTCCAAGAAAAATCTGTTGGATTTTATGAAGTACAGAGTGGATGACTCTTTGAAGAAAATCGGAATGAAAACGAGATACAATGTTTCTCCGGAAGATTACAGACCAATGGTTTGGTTCGAGGAAGAAGTGTTTGCTAATTCTATGGATGATTTCTTCGCAAAACGTCCGGTAGATTATACAAAACACGACAAATCTATCACTGCGAACGATTTGTTCTAATACAATCTGAATAAACATATAGAATCTTTCTGATTCTAAAAATGAAACGAACGGTCAAATTACTGACCGAAATATTTAAAAGAAAATTTTAAGAAGTATATTAAATTCTTGGGGTTTTCTTTTTTATGTGAAATCGTCAAAAATGGCGAAGCGCGCCCCGACTTGAGTGGAGCTCTTTTTCTTTTTTTAGAAAAAGAAAAAAGCGGGAACGGAAGGCGGATAAAGGCGCCCAAACAGAAATTGCTAACTCTCAATATAAAATAATAAAGTTATGATGGACGAAAATATAGATATCTGGTGGCTCAACGAAGAGTCTGAGCAAATGCTTAACAGAGGTTACCTTCTGAAAGGGGAAACCGTAGAAGGCGCAATCGACAGAATTACAACTGCAGCGGCAAAACGTCTTTACAAACCGGAATTGCAACCGGCTTTCAAAGAGATGATTGTGAAAGGCTGGATTAGTTTTTCTTCTCCGGTTTGGGCTAATATGGGAACACAGCGTGGTTTGCCGATATCTTGTTTCAACGTTCATATCCCGGATAATATCGAAGGTATTACTCACAAATTGGGTGAAGTGATTATGCAGACAAAAATCGGAGGCGGAACTTCAGGTTACTTCGGGGAATTGAGAAACAGAGGAACGGCGGTGACGGACAACGGAAAATCTTCCGGAGCGGTTTCTTTTATGAAATTGTACGATACGGCAATGGATGTGGTTTCTCAAGGTGGTGTGAGAAGAGGCGCTTTCGCAGCTTATCTTGACATTGATCATGGTGATATCGAAGAATTTTTGAGTATCAAAGATATCGGAAGTCCAATCCAAAACCTATTTACGGGAGTTTGCGTTCCGGATTACTGGATGCAGGATATGATTGATGGCGATGTGGAGAAGAGAAAAATCTGGGCAAGAGTTTTGGAAAGCCGTCAGCAAAAAGGTTTGCCTTATATTTTCTTCACAGATAATGTGAACAGAAACAAGCCTCAGGTTTATAAAGATGCAGGATTGATGGTTAATGCAAGTAATCTTTGTTCAGAGATTATGTTGCCTTCAACAGCTAACGAATCTTTCATCTGCTGTCTATCATCAATGAACCTTGAATTGTATGATGAGTGGAAAGACACCAACGCAGTGAAATTAGCCATCTATTTCCTGGATGCGGTTCTATCAGAATTCATCGAGAAAACAGAAGGGAATTATTACCTGACTTCGGCCAGAAACTTTGCAATGCGTCACAGAGCGCTTGGATTAGGCGTTTTAGGCTACCATTCATATTTACAAAAGAATATGATTCCGTTTGAGAGCTTCCAGGCGACTCAGTTCAATGCAAGAGCATTCCGTCATATCAAAGAACAGGCTGAAATCGCTTCTAAAGAATTGGCTAACATCTACGGAGAGCCGGATATGCTAAAAGGTTATGGTTTGAGAAACACAACGTTATTGGCTGTTGCTCCAACCACTTCTAGTTCTGCAATCCTTGGACAAACTTCTCCTGGAATTGAGCCTTTCGCTTCTAACTATTACAAAGCAGGTTTGGCAAAAGGAAACTTTATGCGTAAGAACAAATATCTGGCGAAATTGCTGGATGAAAAAGGTCTTGATAACGAAGAAACCTGGAGAACCATTATGCTGAATCACGGTTCTGTTCAGCACCTTGAAGGATTGACGGATGATGAGAAAGCGGTATTCAAAACGTTCAGAGAGATTTCTCCGATGGAAATTGTTTCTCAGGCTGCTCAGAGACAACAATATATTGACCAGGCTCAGTCTCTTAACCTGCAGATTCCTTCTACAATGCCAGTGAAAGACGTTAACTATGTAATGATAGAAGCTTGGAAAAAAGGCGTAAAAACATTGTACTACCAAAGAAGTTCCTCGGTTTCCAAAGAATTAATGGTCAACTTTGTGACTTGCTCTGCTTGTGAAGCGTAAGTAAGAAACAATACAAAAGTAAAAAGATAAAACCGCAGAATTTTCTGCGGTTTTTTATTTGAATTTCTTTGCTAAGTTTACTTTGCGGACTTAAAAGCATTGTAATAATCAAAAAAACTTTGCGGACTTTGCGTTTAAAATCATCAAACTTTTACTTAACTTTAAACCTCCAACCAAAAACTTTCAAATCCTATGAAATTCGGACAAGTTGCTGACCCGTCACAAATCGATTTTACTTTACCAAAAGATCATCCTCAAACCAAATTTATTCTCAATCAGAATAAAAAAGGTCTGGATAATATCTCTATCGGTTGCGCCAAATGGAATAAAACCGATCTCAAAGGTTTTTATCCAAAAGGAACTAAAGACGAATTGACTTATTACGCCACGCAGTTTAATTCCATTGAATTGAATGCCACTTTCTACGGAATGCCTACAGCAGAACAGGTTCAGACGTGGAAAGAAAAGACACCAAAGGATTTCAAATTCTTTCCGAAGATTACCAATACAGTTTCACACTTCCGAAGACTATTGAATGTTACGGATGTTGTAACACAATTCGCTTCGGCAGTTCTTAATTTTGATGATAAACTAGGAATGGTCTTTCTTCAGCTACACGATAATTTCAAACCGAAGGATTATGATCGTTTGGAAAAATTTGTTCAGGATTGGCCAAAAGAAGTTCCATTGGCGATTGAATTGAGAAATACAGAATGGTTCACGGATGAAGAGATTTTCAATACCGTTTGCGAATTATTTGAAATGAATAACATTACGAATATTATTGTCGATACCGCTGGGCGACGAGATATGCTTCATATGCGGCTGACAACACCGAATGCTTTTATCCGATATGTTGGTGCCAATGCCGATAGTGATTATGCGAGATTGGAAGATTGGCTGGAAAGATTAACAAAATGGAAAAAGGAAGGTTTACAGAATCTTTATTTCTTCGTTCACCAGAATATCGAAAAAGCATCGCCATTATTATCGTCACATTTAATCAAGAAAATGAATGAAGAATGGGGAACTGATATTCATATTCCGACATTAGCAGATAATCAGCCGACTTTATTTTAAAAACTAAAAATTCCCTTCTAATTAAGTAGACTGCACCCAAAAGTTTAGACAAAATTAGACAAAATTATTAAAGAAAAGAGTTCGGTACTGTACCGGGCTCTTTCCATTTAGATTTAATCGTATTCTGTCGTTGTTGTAATAAGTGATGTATTGTTTTATTTCTTTTTTCAACTCATTGATTGTTTTAAACTTTTTGGTATAAAACATCTCAGACTTCAGTGTTCCGAAAAAGTTTTCAATCACTGCATTGTCCAGACAGTTCCCTTTTCTGGACATACTCTGGATAATACCCTTCTCTTTTAGGATATTTTGATATGCCTTCATCTGGTATTGCCAACCTTGGTCTGAGTGTAAGATGATATTTTCTGTATTTTTAATTTTCTTTAAACTCTTTTTCAGCATATCTGTAATCTGCGCAAAGACAGGTCTTTCTGAGAGATTATAGCTGATGATTTCACCGTTGAATAAATCAATTATCGGAGACAGATAAAGTTTGTTTCCCGAGACATTAAACTCTTTTACATCAGTTGCCCATTTTTTATTCGGCTGC
>NZ_RAQH01000002.1 GCF_003610695.1 Epilithonimonas arachidiradicis
CCTCTAGCGCCGATGGTACTGCGATAAGCGGGAGAGTAGGTCGCCGCCAGTTTTTTTAAACCTTCATTCTTTATTGAGTGAAGGTTTTTTGTTTTAACAGCCTCATTCATATTTTTGATTGAGGTTTTTTATGCCTTATAGTCAAAACTGCATTTTTATACTAATAACTGATAACATTTATTATTCCATCCGATTATATTTGGAATCCTAAAAACGATCTTTTTATTCATTACCTACTCTTTGCATTTTATTTATAAACTAACTTGTTATTTACTATAAACTTTAATCAATTGACGAAGTTGAAATTATTAAAAGATTCAACTCATTAAAATTAATGACTATTCTATATAACAAATAATAAATCAATCAAATGTAGACAATCAACGACTTGTAAAGAATTTGAAATAATCCCATTATTTGTCTAATAATCTGTTAATGTTTTAATAAAAATGCTGTTTTCATTTTTTTACAATTCTTAATTAGATTATTTTTGCAAAAATTAATTTTTAAAATGAAAAAATACTTATTTCTTCTTTTAATTTCTTTGGTAGTCATTTCTTGTTCCAAGGTTAAAGTTGAAGGAAATGTAAAAGGTGGTTCTCCTTTGGAAAGAATCGAATTTATTGAGGCTTCTGGTGTTGCAACACTGCCATTGGTTAATATAGGTGTTGATGACAAAGGTAATTTCAAAGGTGATTTCAAAGCGCCTAAGAATGGAATGTATGCAATGACCTATGCCGGAAAAATGAATTTCATTTATCTTAAAAAAGGCCAAACGCTTAAAGTTTCCGGAGATGCGGCCACTTTTCCTGAAGTTTATAAAATCGAAGGCGACGCCAAAAAGAATAACGATTTCATTACAGAAACTCAAAAGTATTTACAAACATACAGCTCTAAGCTGAATATGCAATTGCTTCAGAAGAAAGAGTCTGATTTCTTAACTGAAATTAAAAAAGTTCATTCTGATCTTGAGAAAAATCTAGACGAGACTGCTGATAAAATTGGTCCGGATAGCGATGTTGTAAAACTTAAAAAAGACGAGTTGGCGACTAATATTTTAACATTTTTGGTTCAGTATGAAGCCACTCACGGTCAAGCGATAGGAGATCCTTCTTTCAAAGTTTCAAAAACATTTACAGATTATGAAAAAACTTTGACAAAAAACAATGATAGAATGGTAGAAGAATTGCCTGTCTACAGAAACTATCTATTAAACAAACTTGGGCAGGATTTCCAAAACTTTGCAGTGAAGCAAAAAGATAAGGATAATGCAAGTATGTCGACAATCTTTGCGAGATTTTTAGCTACAAATAAAGAGATGTCTCAAAAAACAAAGGATTATTTACTAGCTTTTGTAATTGCTAAATTTGATCTTAATCCTTATACTTCTGAAGTAGAAAAAGTTAAAAAAATTAGCGAAGAATATATCAAAGATTCTGAAGTTAAAAAAGATCTGAACTCTGCTATTAATGCTGTATTCGGATTGAAAAAGGGAGAAGAAGCTCCAAAAGTTAACTTTGTAAAGTTGGATGGTAAATCAGGAAATCTGGAGTCTAATGGAAAGCCAACGTTAGTGATGACATATGCTTCTTGGAATCCTTATATTGCACAATCCACCATCCCTGTTCTTAAAGAGGTAGTGAATTTCTACAAGTCTAAAGTTAACTTTGCATTTGTAAATGTTGACGATACCAAAGAACAATTTACAAAAACAGCGAATGCAATGTTGAAAGGGATCCCTGGAACTAATTATTATGCAGAAGGCGGATTATCATCTGACTATGCTAAAAAGTTCTTTATCTACGGATTCAAAATTCCAGGATTTTTCCTGATAGGAAAAGATGGTAAAATAGCGAGCCAGACTTTCTATAATCTGGGAGATGCTAAATTTGTAGAAGAGATGAACAAAATCTCTGGTTTGCAGGCGCCGTCCGTTAATCCACAAGCTCAACTTCAAAATGATTTGTTGCAACAGAATCCAAAGACTGATTCTGCAAAAACGAAATAATCTATGAGGAATAAAAAAAAGAATCAAATTCTTGAAAATATCAGACTCCTTTCTGCCGGTGCGAAAGGAGTTTCTGTTGGTAAAACAGAACTTGGGAAAACTGTTTTGGTCTCCGGAGCAGTTCCTGGTGATCTGGTAAACGTCAAAGTTAAGAAATCAAAAAGTAATTATTTCGAAGGCGAAGCAGTTGAGATTCTGGAATATTCCCAGGACAGAGTGGAACCAAAGTGTATCCATTTCGGAACTTGCGGTGGATGCAAATGGCAGAATATTGCTTACGAAAAACAATTAGAGTTCAAACATAACGAAGTAGTCAACAATATCACCAGGATTGGTGGTGTTTCCGGATTTGATATAATTCCGATTCTTGGTTCAGAAGAGCAATATTTTTACAGAAACAAAATGGAGTTCTCTTTTTCTAATGCACGTTGGTTGACTCAATATGAGATCAGTTCAGAAGAAAATTTCGGAAACAAAGATGCTTTAGGGTTTCATATTCCGGGAATGTGGAGCAAGATTTTGGATCTTAAAGAATGTTTTCTGCAGGAAGATCCTTCAAACCAAATCCGTTTAGCAGTAAAAAAATATGCTGTAGATAATGGACTTGAATTTTATGATGTCAAGGCCCAGGAAGGATTTTTAAGAACATTGATGCTTCGTCAAAATTCTAAAGGCGAATGGATGGTTCTTTTCCAATTGTACAAGGAGTTAGAAGCTGAGAGAATCCAGCTATTCGATTTTCTTTTAAATCAATTCCCACAGATTAAAACGCTTGTATTTGCTATTAACCCAAAAGGAAATGACAGCATCTACGATTTGGATATCCAAACTTATTTTGGAGAAGGTTTTCTTTATGAAGAGATGGATGGATTGAAATTTAAAATCGGACCAAAATCTTTTTTTCAGACTAATTACCGTCAGGCATTAGAGCTTTACAGAAAAACCCTTGAGTTTGCTGAGCTAACAGGCGATCAAGTGGTTTATGACCTTTATACAGGAACGGGAACGATTGCTCAATATGTTGCGAGAAATGCAAGGCACGTTATCGGAATCGAAGCCGTGCAAGAGGCGATAGATGCAGCCATAGAGCATGCAGAACTGAATGGTCTTGATAATACAACCTTCTATGCTGGTGATATGAAAAACGTCTTCAATGATGAGTTTCTGGAAAATCATCCGAAAGCCGATGTATTGATTACGGATCCACCTCGTGACGGGATGCACCAGAAAGTTGTGGAACAAATCCTGAAATTATCTCCGGAAAGAATCGTGTATGTAAGTTGCAACTCTGCGACACAAGCGAGAGATATTGCATTGATGAAAGATGATTATGAATTGGTGAAGATTCTTCCCGTTGATATGTTCCCACAAACGCATCACGTAGAGAATATCGCTTTGCTAATCAAAAAATAAGATTTAATTTTAGTCTAAATTCTACCATCAGATAATGAAGAATTTAATATTATTTTTCGGATTTCTATTACTTCTCACCAGTTGCGGAGGAGACGATGATATTTGTCTGAGTGCTGACTCTACACCAAGATTGAAACTTAAATTTAAAAGTGCAGCCAATATAAGTAGTAATCAATTGATTGAAGTTGATACATTGTATGTAGATGTAGATTACGGTAAAGCCAATTTAACCAATATCATAACAGCTCAGGCAAATGTAGATTCTATTTTTGTTCCGATGAGAGTAGATGATGTTCAGTACACTGATATCTATTTCAGAATAAGAAAAGATGGCCCGAGAAGTAAGATGAGAGTCAATTATACCACAAAACCAATCTATGTTTCGCCGGCTTGTGGTTATAAAGTTAATTATGAAAACCTGAATGCTGAGCTTTTGGAAAGTAATCCTGTACAAAATGTTGAATCCAATCATACCTCATTAACCGATGAAAGTAGAATCAATTTTTATCTGCGCCTTTAGTCTGTTTTCTGCTTTTGGATTTGCCCAGCAAAAACAAGACGAGAAAAAACAGGATTCTTTTAAGTGGAAATATACGCCCAATTTTACGGTTGGAATAGATGCGCTCAATTTAGGAATAAGCTTTTTTGGCGACAGAAAATTATATCAGGGATTCATTTCCAGCAGGATCAACAAAAGAGTCCACGCGGTTATCGATTTGGGATATGACAAAAATGTTTATCAAAAAAACGGATATGATGCCAAAGCAGATGGACTGTTTGCAAAAGTTGGAGGTTTCTATATGCTGACTATGGATCCGGAAAATGATCTCAACGGCTTCTATGCCGGTGCCAAATTGGCAGGAAGCTTCTATTCCCAAGAATATATGGCCATCCCTGTAAAAGGACAATATTCCGAAGGAGTGACAGTCGCTTTTG
Source organism: Epilithonimonas arachidiradicis (assembly GCF_003610695.1). GTDB lineage: Bacteria > Bacteroidota > Bacteroidia > Flavobacteriales > Weeksellaceae > Epilithonimonas > Epilithonimonas arachidiradicis. The sequence continues at coordinate 4,358 of NZ_RAQH01000002.1, forward strand.
ATCCCTCGACACAAAGCAGTTATTGGATAGAAGCATCTCTGGGCGCAAGAGTTCAGGTTTTTGAAAGTAATTTCTTTATCGACATCAATGTGCAACCAAGATATTTGGCATACACCACCAAGCAGGACGAGATAACCCCTATGATAGTTCCTGGTTTTGGAAGGAGCTCAGGAAGTTTCACCATGGGAATCAGCTGGAGTTTAGCATATCGGTTTTAAATTTTTTAGAAGCTTGATCCCGCTTTCCGCTCATACTCCTCGCTCTGGCGCTCCACTTCGTTCCGCGCCATCGCTGCGGGGTAACCGCTACAATCGAGGCTAGGTATAAATCATTCGAAATAAAATAAATGTGTTAAAATAAAAAAAAGCCTTGCTGTAATCTACAGCAAGGCTTTTTATAATTAAGTATGACTAATTAATCTTAATACTGAAAGGACTTTCCATCACCACAGCAGACTTAGTATCAGGATCCGTAATGTGCTGGAAAATTTTGAAATTCTCTTTGCCAAGTTTACTTTTGATCAATCTGGTGGAGAAATCTTCTTCAGTTTCCGAAGAAAATATCTGCTCAAATTTTGAAACCTTTGCAGGATAAGAAGATACATTGTACGTTTTTAGATTTGCAGATTTAGCCGCAAACTTAATAGCATCCTGTAAAGATCCCAGTTCATCCACCAAACCGATCTCTTTGGCTCTCACGCCAGACCATACTCTGCCACCACCAATGGCATCGATCTCCTCAAAAGTCTTTTTCCTATTTTGAGTTACAAAATGAACAAAACGTTGATAGGTTGCTTCTACACTTCTTGTCATAATAGAGAGTGTTCCGGGAGTCAAACCATTAATAGCCGAGATCATATTAGAATTAGCATTAGTAGAGACCACATCACTTCTGATTCCGTTTTTCTCCGCCAGATCTTTGAAGTAAGGAACCACTCCGAAAACGCCAATAGATCCTGTTAAAGTATTAGGCCCGGAAAAGATTTTGTCAGCACCCATCGCAATATAATAACCTCCGGAAGCTGCATAATCTCCAAAAGAAACAACCACTGGTTTTTTTCTTTTCAATTGTTGCATCTCAAAAAGAATTTCGTCAGAAGCATTGGCACTTCCTCCTGGGGAATTGATTCTGAAAACAACCGCTTTTACATCATCATCTTTTTGAAGTTTTTTAATTTCCTTCAGAAAGTTTTCAGAATAGATACCGTCATATCCTTTACCATTGTAAATTGCACCAGATGCATATAAGATGGCGATCTTTTTACCATCATTGTCAGAGTCCAGAGATTCGGAATATTTGGCAAAGGAGATTTTATTCAGTTTTTTATCTTTATCGATATTCAGTTTTTTCTTGATGATATTATCGTATTCAGATTTCTGAATGAGTTGATCTGCCAATTTATATTGCAAGCTAAGATTAGGAAGATAACTGTAAAGGCTGTCTGTTATGGTGTTCAGCTCAGTCAACGGGATTTTTCTCGATTCGGCAATTTTTCGAGACGTATTAGACCAGATGTCATTTAGTAATGTCGAAAGTTGTTCTTTGTTTTCAGGCGAAATTTCATCTCTCAAGAAAGGCTCAACTGCCGCTTTGAATTTGCCGTGACGGATAACCTGGATGCCGATTCCATATTTTTCAGCAAAGTTTTTAAAAAATGTAACTTCTGTAGAAAGTCCTTTCAATTCGATCAATCCTGCGGGATTCAGATAATATTTGTCGGCCACGGACCCCAAATAGTAAGCCCCTTGAGAAACCGCATTTCCGTAGGCGTAGACAAACTTCCCGCTTTTTTTGAAATCGTTCAAAGCACTTCTAATATCATCTAACTGGGTTATACCAGCATTGATATTGTCCATTTCCAAACTGATTCCTTTGATTTTATTATCGGTTTTTGCATTTTCAATCGCTTGCAAAATATCATAAAGCAAAACTGCTTTCGACTCACTTTTAAAAGCAAGAAGATCTTCCTGATCTTCGGAAGGACTATCTATTATTCTGGTTTTAAGATCTAAGGTAAGAATAGAGTCAGATTTTACATCAGTTCCTCCCGAAACCGAAGATAAAATAAGAAATGCAATAAAAAACACGAAAAAACCTGCAATCGCAATGAAGATTGCAGTTAAATTTGCTAAGACTATTTTGAAAAAACTTTTCATCTATAATATTATTTGTTCTATATGTCGTACAATGATGTCATTTTGTTACTTGGAAGTAATATAAATAATCCGGAGAAAAATATTGAAATCGCTCTTGAAAAGATAGAAAATCAAACGGGTTCAATATTAACAAAATCTAAATTAATATTAACAAAACCTGTAGAATTTGAAAGTTATAATAATTTTTGTAATATTGCAATTAAATTAAAAACACAATTTTCGCCTATAAAACTACTTTCTGAGTTGAAGGCTATTGAGAAAAATATGGGTCGTACAAGCGATTCTGCTGATCTCGGGGTCTATCAGGATAGAGTTATAGACATTGATATAATATTATATAACAATATAAAGTTTAGTTCTAAGAGATTAATTATTCCTCATCAAAAGAATCTTTACGAGAGAGATTTTGCAAGGGAACTCATTAATGAGGTGAAATAAATTTTTGTAACACAGATGACTATGAAGAAAAAACTATTTCTATTCTTCCTATTACCAGTTCTTGGTCTGGCTCAGACTAACGACTATGAAAGTAAGCCGGAAACCCAGCCATTCAATAACAAAAGCCGACTTTTCAAAGATTGGTCAGTTTCTGTTGGTGGCGGAGCAGCTTTTATGACACATGCCGACCTTACGTCTTTCTATGACGGGAAAATCAATTGGGGTTGGAATGGCTATGTCAGTTTGGATAAACAGATAACGCACACTTTCGGTTTATCCTTGATGTACACCAGAGGACAGACAAACCAAAAAGCTTATCTTAATGATGCGGCGGGTGTTGGCCACGGCTATACAAAATTTAACCAGGTTGCTTTATTAGGTGATGTCAATTTTTCTAATCTAATGAGAAGAGTTGACAACAGATCAAAGTTCAGATGGGCATTGCACGGTTATGCAGGAATTGGGCTTACAAGCTATAAAACATTTTTGCAGGATAATAATGTATTAGGAAAATGGCCTTTATACATTGATCAAAAAATGGATTTCGGCAGTTTTACCTATATAGGTGGTGTTGGTTTGAAGTATAATATTTCCAGACTACTTGACATCGAACTAAGAACACTATATCTTATGAGTGGTGACGAAGAGTTTGATGGTGGTGGCTGGACAAGAAATGCTTATCCGGGATATAATTTGATTAATGATACTTATTCTGATAATGCATGGCTTGTTAACTTAGGTTTATCATTCAAGTTAGGTAAACATCCGGATCATCTTCGTTGGGTAGATCCACTTCAAGGAGCTTATGCAAAGGCAGAAATTTTGGAAGAACAATTCAAAGATTTCAAAGTTTGTGAGAAAGGTGATCAGGATAATGACGGTGTTTGTGATGATTGGGATAGACAATTAGATACACCGGCTGGTGCAAGAGTGGATGGTGCAGGTGTTGCCTTAGATACAGATCTAGATGGCGTTATCGATCTTAATGACAAATGTGTGACTGTCCCTGGACCAATTCAAAATAATGGCTGTCCGTTAGAAACAAAGGCTCAGGTTTTACCAGTTAAAGAAGTTGCTATTGATGAGATCAACAAGTATTTCAACGGGATAGAGTTTGAGTTGAACAAGGATGTTATAAGAACTAAGTCTTTCTCTGATCTTGATAATGCGGCTGAGATCATAAAAACTCTTGGAGGAGACAGCAAATTTATTGTTGTAGGAGCAACTGACAGTAGAGGCTCATCAGCATACAATAAAAAATTATCCCAAGCTAGAGCAAACGCAGTTTTAAATTACCTTGTCAATAAAGGGGTTTCTGCGAGTGTATTAACTGCTGAAGGAAGAGGAAAAGAAGATCTGAAATATACAGAATGTGATCCGGCAACGAAATGTCCGGAGTGGAAAAATGAAGCTAACAGAAGAGTATATTTCGTCGCAAAATAAATAAACTAGAAAAAAACATTAATAGAATATGAAACAAAATTTATTATCATTAGTAGCAGTAGGATTATTGTTGCCTATGAGTTTAGCAGGTCAGGAGGTATCGTCAGATGCTAACTCTGGATCTCAGAATGTTTCTCCATTTACTCAGGCATCAAAAAGATTTAATGATTGGTCTATTTCGGTAGGTGCAGGTGTACCTTTGATCCAATCCGCTGATATGACTTCAATCAAAAACGGAAACGGTAAAAATCTTTTTGGATATTCTGCCTATATCAGTATTGATAAAGCCATTACGCACGCATTCGGATTGAATTTGCAGTATGACAGAGGAGAGACCAGACAAGGTTATGCATACACAAAAGATCATGCAACGTTACCTGATAGACAAATTGCAGGTAGAACTCAATATAATGCGATATCAATATTAGGTGATATTAACTTTTCTAATCTTTTGAGAAGAGTTGATAACAAGTCACCTTTTAGATGGGCTTTACATGGATATGCCGGTATTGGTACTTTAGCATACAAATCTTACAGACAAGATCCGGGACCTTATAATCAAACTCTAAATTTTGAATCAAAACCATTCAAATTAGGTTCACTTTTTGGACAGGCTGGTGCTGGTCTTAAATTTAAAGTCAATAATAGAATTGATATCGAAGGTAGATTGATGTATGTTGTAACTGGTGATGATGAATTTGATGGAGCTGGAGTTGGACAAAACGGTTATAATTTGACTGAAGATCAGATTTCTGATAACTTCTTCAACGGAACTTTAGGGGTTACATTTAAGCTTGGGAAGCATCAATCTCACTTGATGTGGCATGACCCATTGCAGGAGATTTATTACAAGCTAGATGTTCTGAATGATAAAACTCAGGATATCGAAGTTTGTAAGAAAGGAGATGTTGATAATGATGGTGTTTGTGATGATTGGGATAGACAACTGGATACACCTGCAGGAGCAAGAGTTGACGGTGCTGGTGTAGCATTGGATGTTGATTTGGATGGTGTTATCGATCTTTATGATAAATGTGTAACTGTTCCTGGACCTGTAGAAAATCAAGGTTGTCCATATCCTTCAAATTCTACAACAGGTATCGTCACAGATGAAGATAGAATACTGAAAGGAATTGAATTCGATTTGGATTCTGATAGAATTTTACCTTCTAATACGCCAATCTTGACTCAGGCAATTAATTATATCAATGCTTCTAATTCTAACTTCAAAGTAATTGGAGGTACAGATACTAGAGGAACTGAAGAATATAATCAGGGCCTTTCCGAAAGAAGAGCAAATAATGTTAAAAATTATTTGATTCAAAATGGAGCTGATAAAGCCAAATTAGAAGCTATTGGTCGAGGAGAGAAAAATCTTCTTTATCCGGAATGTGAACCTGCTGAAAAATGCCCTGAATGGAAAAACAGAGCAAACAGAAGAGTTTACTTTGAATCGAAATAAGATTAAAACAAATATTTAAAAACCGCATTTTTGCGGTTTTTTTATTTTAAGGAATTGATTAAATTTACAAATGCTTTCTTCCACAGAAACACAGGACAGATTAATTCATCAGACGCTCAAACAATTTTGGGGGTTTGATGAGTTTCGTTCTTTTCAGAAAAACATTATTCTTTCTATTGTTAATGGTAGAGATACATTAGCATTGTTACCGACAGGTGGCGGGAAATCACTTTGTTACCAATTACCGGCTATTGTTTTAGAAGGGATTTGTCTGGTTATTTCTCCACTTTTAGCATTGATGAGAGACCAAATCGATGCTTTGCTATCTATTGGAATCGAAGCCGAATTATTGAGTTCAGAATTAGACGAATTCGAAGAAGAATCTGTTTATAATCGATGCAAAGAAGGACTAATAAAAATTCTTTATATCTCGCCAGAAAGATTACAAAATCAACTATTCTTAAGAAATATCCAGGAGATCGAAGTTTCATTCATTGCGGTGGATGAAGCACATTGTATTTCGGAATGGGGCTCGGATTTCCGACCGAGTTATCAGAATATCAAAAAATTCCGACAGGAATTCAAAAATGTGCCTTGTCTGGCTTTGACAGCTACAGCGACTAATCAAGTGGTTGATGAGATTGTAAATAAGTTAGGACTTCATCAGCCTCAGGTTTATAAGCAAAGTTTCAAAAGAGATAATCTCAACATCATTGTTGAAAATACTTCCAATAAGTATAACAGGATTTTAGAATTCCTGAGACAAAATCCGTCTTCCGGAATCATCTATACTAGAACCAGGAAAGAAGCGGAGGAATTAACTTATTTTCTTAAAAATAATAAGTTCCAAAACGCAGATTTTTTTCACGCCGGATTATCTTCGAGTGAAAAAGAAAAACTTCAGAAAAAATGGATTAGCAGCCAGTTTCACGTTTTGGTTTCCACCAATGCGTTTGGGATGGGAATTGATAAAGACAATGTGCGATTTGTGATCCATTTGTCGCCTTCTTCCACGATTGAAAATTATTACCAGGAGATTGGCCGGGCTGGAAGAAACGGAGAAGAAGCGTTAGCACTACTGCTTTGGAACGAACAGGAATTAACGAACATCGATAATACATTCAAAAATCAAATTCCCAACAAAACTGAATACGAGAAAATATTGACTTATCTCTATTCTATTTTTCAAATTGGAGATAGCGATTGGCCAGAAAAAACCTTTCAGCTGGATCTCAATAAAATCAAGAATCTGACGAAATTATCCACTGCGAAAATCAAAAACATTTTGACCTTTTTGAACAATCAGGAATTGATTTATTATAAAAATAATATCTCTGCTTCTACAATTCAAAGTTTTGTACAATCTGATGAATTGGAACAATTACCACCAAGCGATGCTTATTTTATGGAATTGTTGTTTAGAAATTTGCCAGGATTATCGATTCAGAAAGTGCATTTCAGTGACGTGGCTTTTTGCAAAAAAAATGGAATGGATCTTCAGAATTTCAAACAAAAACTATTGCAGTTGCAGAAAGCGGGACATCTGGAATATCTCGACGGAAGTCTTCATTCCATCAAGTTTTTGAAGCCTCGGAATGACCGGCATTTGTTCGGAGAGTATTGGTCACTTTTCCATAATATTCAGAAAAATAAACTCAGAAAATGGAAAGAAAATAAATTCTATATCCAGGATTCTGATTTCTGTAAAATGAAATTGATTCTCAGCTATTTCGGCGAGCGAGATGCTGAAAATTGCGGCAAATGCTCGGTTTGCAGGAAGCGAAATAATTCCAAAAGAACTTTGTCTTCCGATATTTCGCAACAATTGTCTAATCGACCAATGTCTTTGGACGAGATGGCTGCTAATCTCAATTTTTACTCGAAAGAATCCATTTCAGAAACCCTGATTTTCCTTTTGGACATTGGTAAAGTCAAAATGTTGAACTACAAAACTTATATGCTCAATCAATAAAAATTTTAATTTTGGGCAGCTTAATCCGCCTTCCGCTCCCAATCTTTTTGCAAGACGATTTCACATCAAATAGAAATTGAGTACAAGCAAAAAAGGATTTCCGCTCAAGTCGGGCTGCGAGCGATTCAACTAAAAAAATTCAATTATTAACTATCATTTATCAATTATAAAAATCAATGCAGACGAAATCTCTTAATGTCGTTTTTTTCGGAACTCCCGATTTTGCAAAAGCTTCTTTGGAGGCGATATTCAAATCTCATCACAAAGTGGTTGGCGTTGTAACGGCGGCTGACAAAGCAAGTGGAAGAGGAATGAAGCTCACGCCTTCACCTGTGAAAGTTTTTGCAGAAGAGAATAACCTCAACCTTTTCCAGCCGGAAAAACTTCGAAATCCCGAATTTTTAGAATCTATCAGAAACTTAAATGCCGATGTTTTTGTGGTAGTCGCTTTCAGAATGATGCCTCAGGTTTTGTTCTCGATTCCGAAATTGGGGACATTTAATCTTCACGGTTCTTTGTTGCCGGATTATCGTGGTGCAGCGCCAATCAATTATGCGGTGATTAATGGCGAAACCAAGTCAGGTGTAACGACATTTTTCATCAATGAAAAAATAGATGAAGGAAATATTCTTCTCCAAGCAGAAACCGAAGTTTTACCGGAAGATAATGCGGGAACTTTGCACGATAAATTGATGATAATCGGTGCAGATTTGGTGATTAAAACTTTGGACGGATTAGCTGAAAATTCCATCACGGAGAAACCTCAGCCTGAAAAACAAAATCCAAAAACAGCTTACAAAATCTTTAAAGAAAATCTAAAAATCGATTGGAATCAAGGTTCTGAAACGATTCATAATTTCGTGAGAGGAATGTCGCCTTATCCAACGGCTTTTACTATTTTGAAAATCGGAGATGAGGAAAAATCACTGAAAATCTTCAAAGGCCATTTCGAATTAAGATCACATTCGAGAGAAGCTGGCGATTTTGATATTTCTAAAACCGAATTCAAATTCTATACAAAAGACGGAATCTATTATCCGGAAGATGTTCAAATCCAGGGGAAGAAAAGAATGCCTGTCAAAGATTTCCTTAATGGAATTCAGAATTTTGAGGATTATAAAAAATAAAATTCAATGCAAAATAACAAAGTCAAGATTTTAAAAACAGAAATCTTATCCGATAATTGGTACACGCTCAACAAAGTCACTTTTGAATATCAGAAGAAAGACGGAACGCTGGAAACCCAAAGCAGAGAAGCTTATGACAGAGGAAATGGTGCGACAATATTACTTTATAACAAAGAATCGAAAACTGTAATCTTAACAAAACAATTTCGTTTACCAACTTATATCAATGGCAATGAAGACGGAATGATGATAGAAGCTTGTGCTGGACTTTTAGACAAAGATAATCCGGAAGATTGCATCAAAAGAGAAACGGAGGAGGAATTGGGCTATGAAATTTCGGACATCAAAAAAGTGTTCGAAGTTTATATGTCACCAGGTTCTGTGACGGAAATTCTTTACTTTTTCATTGCAGAATATTCCAAATCGATGAAAATCAATGACGGAGGCGGGCTGGAAGAAGAGCAGGAAGAAATAGAAGTTTTGGAACTTGACATCGAGAAAGCGCTTGAAATGATTGACTCGGGCGAAATCAAAGATGCAAAAACGATTATACTTCTCCAGCACTTGAGACTAAAAGGTATTTTATAGATTTAAAATCAATTCAATTATAAAAAAATTTAAAATGAAAAAATTATTTTTCGGATTATTATTGTCGTCTAACCTTTTCTTTTCCCAGGATTTGAAAGTGATGACTTACAACATCCGGCTGTCTTTGGAAAGTGACAAGGAAAATTCTTGGGACAATAGAAAAAACGATGCTTTGGCATTGATGTCATATTACCATCCGGATTATTTCGGTGTTCAGGAAGCGGTTCCTCAGCAAATGACGGACATCAAAACCAGCCTGAAAGATTATGATTACGTGGGCGTTGGAAGAGATGATGGTAAAAATCAAGGTGAATATTCTGCAATTTTCTATGATAAAACTAAACTGGAAGTCACTAAATCCGGAACATTCTGGTTGAGCGAAACGCCGGAAAAACCTTCCAAAGGCTGGGACGCGGCGTACAATAGAGTTTGTACTTATGCGTTTTTCAAAATCAAAAAAACTGGGAAACAATTCCTGGCGATGAACCTGCATTTTGACCACGTTGGCGATGTGGCAAGAGTGAATTCTGCAAAACTGATTCTTGAAAAAGTCAAAGAACTCAATCCGAAAAATCTACCATTAACTTTAACTGGAGATTTTAATTTAACAGATGATTCTGAACCGATTAAAATTATTTCAAAGTCTTTGGATAATGCTTTTTACCATTCCAAAAAGCCACATTATGGACCAATTGGAACGTTCACTGCATTTGATGTCAACACAGTTCCGAAAGAAAGAATTGATTATATTTTCGTAAAAGGTTTTGATGTGTTGTCCAATAGAACAATTAATGACCGACGCGAAAATTTGCTTTATCCGTCTGACCATTTTCCGATTTTGGCTGAGATTAAGTTTAAGAAATAAGCATAAAAAATCCTCTTGAGAAAGAGGATTTTTTTATTTTTCAGATGAATGCTTTTGTGAAATATTTGGTTCAGCAAAACCAATTTTATCTTCGGAGCTTAACTTTGATAATTGTTTGAAAATTTCAGAATAATTGATATGATGTGGAATTTCCATTACAAAATATTTATTGCCCATTCCTTCGCTTTCACAGCCAAGATTTTCAAACTCACTTCTTAATTGCATTACATCAATATTTTCATCAAGAACAATGATTTGAACTGTTGAGTTTCCAGAATATTCTACAACATTTCTATAAGTAATATATTCTTCGTCTTCATCATATTCTGCAAAAACGATATCTCCAAAAGAAAACCCTGGACCATAAAAAGGAATATTATCAATTTTATAAAATCCTTTTTGAATGTCAATGATTTCTGCCCATAAAGTTTCAAAAGTGATTTCTTCTAGAACATCACTGTAATATCTAACTAAAATTTTTTCTGAATTATCGCTCACTTTAATTTATTTGAAAACAAAGTTACTTATTCCAAACAATCTTCTTTGTCATCACATCGCTGGAATTAGTCCCGACCATTATTTCAAATTCGCCGGCTTCCCAATCATATTTCAGTTCGTCATCATAGAATTTCAAATCTTCTGGTGTTAATTTGAAAGTAACCGTTTTGTTTTCACCTCTCTTCAAAGCTATTTTTTGGAAACCTTTAAGTTCTTTGACAGGTCTCACTACTTTCCCAAACAAATCTCTGATATACAACTGAACCACTTCTTCACCGTTAAAATTTCCTGTATTGGCAACATTCACATTGATGGTTAAAGTTTGGTCACCTTTAAGATTTTCAGAACTCAGATTAAAGTTCGAATATTTGAAATCCGTATAACTCAATCCGAATCCAAAAGGAAATTTCGGGTCGTTATCCAAATCGATATAAGCGGAAACATAGTTTCTATCTGTTGATTTTTCAGCTGGTCTTCCTGTATTGTAATGGTTGTAATAAACAGGGATTTGACCTTCTGTTCTAGGGAATGTCATTGGCAGTTTTCCACTTGGATTTACATTTCCAAATAAAATGTCTGCGATAGAATTTCCAGCTTCAGTTCCTAACCACCAGCTGTAAATAATTGTCGAAATATTATCCGCCGCCCAATCAAAAACCAAAGGTCTTCCTGCATTAATCATTAATACAATTGGTTTTCCGGTTTTAGCAATTTCTTTTAATAAATCTTCCTGAACGCCCGAGAAATGGATATTGCTTCGGCTTTTCGCTTCGCCACTCATTGCGTGTCCTTCGCCAAGCGTCATTATCACGACATCTGCTTTTTTAGCTGTTTCGATGGCTTCTGCAAACATCGATTTGTCCTGGTCATTTTCATTACAACCTTTGGCGTAAAGTAAAGTTGAATTGTTATCTAATTGATTCTTAATTCCATCAAATTGAGTTACGATTCTTTGCGCATCATCTTTGAAAGGAACCGACCAGAATCCGTGCATCGCAACCGCTTCTTTTCCGAAAGGCCCAATTAAAGCGACTGTTTTTGTAGATTTTGAAAGCGGAAGGATTTTCTTTTCATTTTTCAATAGTACCACACTTTTCGCTCCAAATTCTCTCCCGAATTTTCTGTTCTCAAGATTGTTGGTTTGCTGTTTTTGTCTATCGTTATTAGAAAACCTGTACGGATCATCAAATAATCCTAATTCAAATTTTTTAATCAAAATTCTTCTTACGGCATCATCCACGAACTTGATATCCACTTTTCCTTCTTTTACCAGTTTTGGGAGTTGTTCCATATAGATTCTGCTTTCCATATCCATATCACTTCCTGCAAGAATGGCTTTTTCTCCGGCTTCAGCATTGTCTTTGACATAGCCGTGCTTTATCATTTCGCCGATACTTCCCCAATCGGAAACCACAAAACCATTGAAGTTCCATTTCCCTTTTAATAAATCTCTTAGGATATATTTGTTAGCCGTTGCAGGAATTCCATTAATATCGTTGAAGGAATTCATAAAAGTGGCGACACCAGCATCAGCCGCGGCTTTGAAAGGAGGTAGATATGTTTCATTGAGTTGTCTCAAACTCATATCAACAGAATTGTAATCTCTACCACCAACTGCAGCGCCGTAAGCTGCGAAGTGTTTTGCGCACGCCATTATCGCGTCAATATTTCCCAAACCTTTTCCCTGGAAACCCCTGATTCTCGCTAATCCGATTTTAGTTCCGAGATAAGTATCTTCACCTGAGCCTTCCATTACACGTCCCCATCTTGGGTCTCTTGCGATGTCTACCATTGGTGCAAATGTCCATTGGATGCCGTATGCGGATGCTTCTATCGCTGCGATTCTTTCAGATTTTTCTATCATTTCCAAATCCCAGCTTGCTGCCTGACCAAGATTGACAGGAAAAGTCGTTCTGAAGCCGTGAATCACATCTTGCCCGAATATCAATGGGATTTTCAATCTGGATTCTAAAGCTAATTTTTGGAACGCTCTGGTTTCTTCTGCGCCTGTGACATTCAGCATAGAACCGACTTTTCCTTGTTTGATTTCTTCCAAAACTTTTTTTGAGTTAGAGTTTTGTGGCCCTGTCGCATATTCGAAGCCGCTGTATTGCACGAGTTGTCCGGCTTTTTCTTCCAGAGTCATTTTGGAAATCAGTTCATTGACTTTTTGCTCTATGTTTTTCTGGGCAGAAATGCTAGTCGCTAAAATTATAAACAGGAAGGAAAGGAAATATTTTTTCATGAGAAAACTTTTTGTCTCTTTTTGAGAAATTAATATTTGTAAAATTAATATTTAATTCATTAATAACGATATTTAAAACAAAAAAGCTGTTTTTACCAAAAGGTGAAAACAGCTTGAAAATAATTAAATAGTTAGTTAGTATACTCTTAAACCAGATCTAGCTCCACTGGAAGTCAATACAGATTGAGATCTTGCTTTCTGACCAGCAGAGAACATAAACATCGCAGCATCATCCACATAATCCATATAATTCATAAACATTACAGATCTAGAAGTTCCGCTGCAAGTGTTATATAATGGATAGGTTGGTTTTCCATAATTGGCACCAGTTTGTGTTGGTGTATCAGCAACGAGATCATTTCCACAAGATGCATCGCCCCAGATATGTCTTAAGTTAAGATAATGTCCAACTTCGTGTGTTGCAGTTCTTCCAAGATTATAAGGCGCTGTAGCACCAGTTTTTCCAAAATAGGGCGCTGCGATTACAACACCATCGTTCCAAAGTCCTGCAGATTCTGGAAATGTTGCATATCCAAGAATTCCACCCATATTTCCAACAACCCAAAGATTGAAATAATTAGATGGGCTAGTTGCATCAATTCCACCCGAAGATGATTTTTTCATAGCATCATTAGTGCCCCATTTTGTTTTAGTGGTAGCTTTTCTTACGGTTTTTACAAGATGAAATCTCACCTGAGTATCGCCTGCTTTAACACCTGAAAATTCTGTCGGGATTTTGGTAGCATCCGTATTAGTTCCTGCAAAATCAGCATTAAGAATAGCAATTTGTTCAGCAATTCTCGCATCAGAAATATTTTCTGCAGATGACTTGTACAATACATTAACTACAACCGGAATATCTACGGAACCATCTGCTAAAACCTTTCCCGAAGTAATAAAAGATTGAAGTCCTGCTTCTATGTTAGCGTATCTTGCTCTCGCACTGGCATCTGTACTTAGTAATTGTTGTCTGATTTCTTCAGAAGGACAAGACCTTCTTGCGGCTACGGTGGTTGTAGAATTTTCCTCTGCCAAAGTTTCGGTTTCAGAGTTTTGAGTACAGGCAGTCAATGCAATGGCTGTAGCTAGGTAAAAAAAAGTTTTCTTCATAGGGTTATATTTTTAAAATTTTAATCAAATGTATATATTTTTTTCATTAATTCTTTATTTGTTTTAAATAATATTTAAAAATTAATTAAATGTATTGGATAATATTTAATTAATCGTTTGTTTGGATTGATTTTATTTGCTGAAAATGAGATGCTTTTAATTTTTTCTGGAATTCCGAAAATTATCTTTTCATTTTAAATTTTTATTTTTGATTTCTAATTGTTATAAAATGAACAAACTATTATTGGGATTGATGCTGATAGGGGCTACAATGTCTGCGCAGGAATTGTATATGCCGAGAAATATTAAAAAAGCTTATGCCAGCGGAACACGTGATATGTCTGGAAAGCCAGGAAAAAACTATTGGCAAAACAAAGGGGTTTATGATGTGAATGTTAAAGTGGATGCAGAAACCAAGATTGTTTCTGGTTCCGAGGTGATTCAGTATTCTAATAATAGTCCTGATGAATTGAAAATCTTAGCGATTAGATTTGTAAATAATATGACCAAACCACAATCTGCAAGAGCTGGCTATGCTTCGAAAGATGCTTTGACAGATGGTTTGAAAATTAAATCTTTCTACATCAACGGAGAAAAATATAATATCAATAGTGATAACTGGTCAACTGTTGAGGCCGTGAAATTAACAAAACCATTGGCGTCAAAATCTAAAACTGAAATCAAAATCGATTGGGAATATCCATTGGCAAAGGAAAGTGGAAGAGAAGGGCAAATCGACCCAGAGACGTTTTATGTAGCCTATTCTTTCCCGAGAGTGTCGGTTTATGATGACTACAACGGTTGGGATATGTTGCAGCATAACGGCAGACAGGAGTTTTATAATGATTTCAATGATTATTCTTTTTCGATTTCTGCGCCTAAGAATTTTGTGGTTTGGTCTACAGGGGATTTTCTGAACCCGGATGAAGTTCTTCAGCCAGAATATCTGAAACGTTTTAAGGAATCTTTGAAATCAGATAAAATCATCCACGTTGCGAATGCCGAAGAAATGAAATCGGGGAAAGTGACAAAGCAAAATGAATGGAATATCTGGAAATTCAAAGCGAATCATATTGTTGATTTTTGTTTTGCATTAAGTAATCACTATGTTTGGGATGCGTCTAGCGTTCAATTAAAAACAAAAAGAGCGAGCGTGCAATCTGCGTATAAAGCTGGTGCCAAAGATTTTGAACAATATACAGGTTGGATGCGCTATAACCTGAAATGGTTTACCGATAACTGGCCAGGCGTGGAATATCCTTTTCCTGTCATGACAGCTATCCAAGGCTACGCTGATATGGAATATCCGATGATGATAAACGACACGAGTATTCCTGATGATCTTCGGGATGCGAGATTGACCGCTGACCACGAGATTGCGCACACTTATTTTCCTTTTTATATGGGAATCAACGAAACGCGATATGCTTATATGGATGAGGGCTGGGCGACTATGCTGGAATATCTGATCGGCATAGATGAAAACGGAAAAGAAGCTGCAGATCAATTTATGAAAAACTTCCGTGTGAAGCGTTGGATTAATGATGCTTCTACTGAACAGGACCAACCAATTATTACACTTAGTTCACAGCTTTCAGGAGCAGGTTACGGTAATAATGCGTATGTGAAGCCGGCGTTGAGTTATCTGGCTTTGAAGGATTATTTGGGTGATGAACTGTTCAAAAAAGCGCTTCATACTTATATGGATAACTGGAACGGGAAACATCCGATTCCTTGGGATTATTTCAATTCTATGAATGCAGGTTCCGGGAAGAATCTGAATTGGTTTTTCAATAATTGGTTTTACACAAATCATTATATTGATTTGAAAATCAGTTCTGTTTCTCAGGACAAGAATCAGATGGTTTTGACAGTTGATAATGTGGGTGGATTTGCAATTCCGTTTGATGTGGTTTTGACTTATGAAGATGGAACGACGGAAAAAGGACATTTCACGCCAGTTGTTTGGGAGAAAGACCAGAAATCTACCAGTCTGAATATTCCCGTAAAGAAGAAAATCAAATCTGTGAATCTGGATGGTGGGATTTTTATGGATTATACACCGGATGATAATTTGAAGAGTCTTTAATTTTAGTTTTTACAAAAGAGATTTTGTATGAAAAATATTGGTCTTTTATTGATATTGCTATTCTTTTCGTCCTGCGTTTCACAGAAGAATAAAACTATTCAGCAGAATATCCTGACTTTGAAGGACAGCTATTGTAAAGCGCCTTTGCAGTACAACTATTCTCAGAAGATTCCATCTTATAATTCTGATTCTATCATTGCGGCCAATCAGAAGCTTAAGCGATATTTTTCTGACCAAAGTATTTTGATTCTGAATGCTTTGGAAAGTATTGATGAAGCAGAGAAAATCATCGATTTGAAAAAAGATTCGACGTTAAAATCTCAATTGAGAGTGGTTCAGCTCAAAACTAAAATCAACAGTAAAATCAGTATTGCGTTGACAGAATTGGATGCTGTTGCTGCGGAGTTTGACTGCGAAGGTGAAAGAGTTGCGCAAATGGCCAATTATGTGGATAATATGAACAGCAACCGAAACAACAGGCTGATTCTTTTTTCGATTATTACAGGTGCAGTAACCTCTGTTGCAGGTGGTGTTATCAAAAATAATGGTGTAGAAAATGCTGTGAATATTGGCGGTGGTTTGCTGGGAGCAGGATTGGGTTTGGCAACATTTAACCCGAAAGGTAAGAAAGTGGAATTCATCCACGGGCGAAATCTCTTACGTGATATTTGGGAACAAAAATTACTGTCCAAAAATTTTCCGCCCTTCATTTGGTATATGTATACGGAGAAGAAATTTACGGGAAACCGAGAACATTCTATCATCGAGAATATGAAACAAAGGTGGATTCAGTACCAGTTTGACAGCGATGAGAATACCGCCAATCAGTCTGTGAATTTTGGAAACGGGGGACTTTATCGTTCGTCTGACTTACATAATCGTGCTTCAATGCTGAATCAAATGCAGTCTGCTA
Source organism: Epilithonimonas arachidiradicis (assembly GCF_003610695.1). Taxonomy (GTDB): domain Bacteria; phylum Bacteroidota; class Bacteroidia; order Flavobacteriales; family Weeksellaceae; genus Epilithonimonas; species Epilithonimonas arachidiradicis. The sequence goes on from NZ_RAQH01000002.1 coordinate 21,264, forward strand.
CAAGAACCATTAATCAAAATATCAATTATCTTCTACTGGATTTGGATAAAGTGATTTCGGATTCATAAATCAAATTTTATTATAGAAAACTTCTTTGTGGCAGAGATAATTCTTTAATAAATGATAGATTTGCAGGTTAATTATAATTAATAAAATTATCCAATGAAAAGACAGACTATCGCATTGTTTTGCGTAGCTACACTTAGTATTATTTCTTGTGCTAAGGAAGGAGATAAAAAAAATGACAGCAAATACACCGACGAGCAAAAAGCGTCTTATTACATAGGAATGAGCATCGCTCAAAATATGAAACAAGAAGGCTTCAAAGTAGATGCAGAACTTTTGGCTCAAGGTATCAAAGAGGAAATGGACAGCACGAAGAAAAAGATGTTGCCAGCTGAAGAGATGAACAGCTTTATGCAAGATTTTATGATGAAGCAACATCAAAAGAAACAATCAGAAGCAAATGCGCAAGGCTCTGAAAATAAGAAAAAAGGTCTGGAGTTTCTTGCGAAAAATAAGACTAACCCAAAAGTGAAAACTACTGCTTCTGGTTTACAATATGAAGTACTTCAGGAAGGTGATGGTAAAACAAAACCAAAAGCATCTGATGTTGTACAGGTAAAATATACCGGAAAATTGCTCGATGGAACTGTTTTCGATTCTACCGACAAAAATGGTGGTGCGCCAGCGGATATCAATCTGGGTGCTGTAATCCCAGGTTGGACAGAAGGAATCCAGCTGATGAGTAAAGGGGCTAAATACAGATTTTACATTCCTTCTGATTTAGCTTATGGAGATCAAGGTGCTGGAGGTGCAATTCCGGGAGGTTCTACTATAATCTTTGATGTGGAATTGGTGAATATCAAGTAAAGAATGACTTCAATGAAAAAGAAAACCTCAGTTTATTTGGCTGAGGTTTTCTTTTTTAAATAGTGTTTAATAGGAAAAATAATTTAAATTTCATTCTACAAATCTGAAAATCAAGCCTGTTTCCTCTGTGTCTCTAAAGTTTTTTATCTCTTTTGACATTTTTAAAAAGTTGCTGCAGGAGCAGTGCTGTTATTCAGCTTTTTGTCGATTTGATTCTTTTTACCTTTAGAGAAATCGTAGCTTAAGCCAAGGATGAGCATAGACTTGTTATTCCAGATTTGATTGTGTCGGGAATAGTTGACCAAGCTTTCCGGTAGACTTTTGGTTTTGTAATCCGAAGGCATTCCGAGCCAATACATTCCTGTCGTGAAAGTCCATTCCTTTAGCTTATAACTTGCAAAAAGATGGCTGGCATTTTCATTCGTAGTCAAAAAAGCACCATTCAAATTATACACAGGAATATTGAATTCATACTGAATGTTAAACGATTTGTATTCTGACGATAGAATGAAGTTATTTCCGATATAATTGTTTTTAATCAATTTTCCGTCGCTTGTTTTTACGGTTTCGGATGCTGGTGAAATTTGTGCTTTTATGACAAGTAAGCTATTTCCGAAAGGTTTGTATGAACCGGTAAGCTGAACTCCATATTGCTGAGAATTTTTCGCATTCTCGTATGTTAAAGCATATCCGCCGAGTCCCTCGTCAAGGACATAATATTGATTGATAGCTCTGTTGTTATACCAATAAAACAGATTGGTATTGAAATCGAAATACTTGTTATTATAAGAATAAATCAAGTTATTTCCCCATCGTTGGGCTGTTTTCAGAAAAGGATTCCCTCGTTGAACAATATTCGGCGCCATCTGAACAACGTTACTGCTGAGTGCGGAACTTCCCGGGCTTTGTGGTTTGTAACTGCTGGTAAAACGTAGGCTTTGATTGTTGTTGATAGAATAGCTCAAAATAATTTTTGGAGTAATTGTCCATTCATCATCTACGTTTTCTGCACTTTTGTTATGGATGTTGGTCAGCCCTGCTCCCAATCTGTAAGAGAATTTGTTGATTTTGCCGGAATATTCTGTATAAAGATATTGCTCCAGATAATTAACACGATATTCTGAAAAACCTTCCAGATTCTGAAGCTCATTAGAAATAGAAGTATTAGAGATTCTATATCCGGATGATAATTTCCCTTTTTCAAATGTGTGGACGTGTGCAATCTCTCCAACAATCCCGCTCTGCTTTGCTTTCAGGTTCATATCATTGTCATACACAGAGTTACCCGAACTCAAATCCCACTCTTTTGCCAATTCTGAATTATTGGTCGTGAAAGACGAACCCACCAAATTAATGCTGAGTTCGTCTTTCTTACCTATATTTTTAGAAAAATATAAATCCAAGGTTGGTTTTTTATAACTGGAGTTTCCATTTTTGAACATTCCGTGTTGTTCCGTAATATCGTCTTTGTAAAAAATACTTTGTCCCTTTCCTTTTATGAAGCTGGTAAACAAGTCTAAATTCACTTTTGTCTGAAATACATATTTTTCCGGAACAGAAAGTGTGTATCTCAATACAAGATTCTGATAAGTGTAACCGAAATGGTCTCTTTTGCCTTCTTCTGAACGATAGTGAGAATCATTAAGATCGTAGTCGTAAATACTTTTGACAGTTCGGTTATTATAATTTCTCAGGTTGATGGAATACTCCAATCCGAAATCGTTTTTACCTTTTGTGTAATTTCCATAAGCGGAGCCATTTACAAAACCTGTGTTGAAGGCTGTCGTTGTATCAGCTCCAAATACATAGCCCGTTTCTGGATTTCTTGTGATGAGGTTCACAACCTGGTCGGCTCTTGTTGCCCATCTTGCCGGAGGAATGTCATAATATTCTACTTTTACCACTTCGGAAGGTTGTACACTCCGGATTTGCATATCGCTGGCTTCAATTCCGTTGATAAGGAAAAGAGTTGTTCCGCCTTTTGTACTTTTCAGTGTATTGGAAATAGGGTCTAGTTGTAATTCGGGCAAGGTTTTTATCAAATCTTTTGCATATCTGGCTTTTTCCAAAGCTTCTTTGTCAAAAGTATAAACAGCTTTGTCCGAGTATTGTTTTTTTCGCTGGGATTTTAAAATAACTTCCTGAATTTCCTTAGTTTCTTTGATACTATCAGATTTTATTTCCTGAGAAAATATTGAAATACTACATAAAACAACAATGGAACATATCACTCTTTTCATAAAATAATTTTTCTTCTTATTAAAAAGACACATAAACGATAATTTTGTTACATTGGGATTATGAAAAACAAAAACCTCAGCAAATCAGCTGAGGTTTTCTTGTTTAAAATAGTATTTAATATGAAGAAAAATTTAACTCTTATTCCACCGGTCTGAAAACCAAACCTGTTTCCTCGAAATAATCTAAAGTAATTCTGTCACCGTCATTCACAGTTCCTGCGAGGATCTCTCTGGATAATTTATTCAGAACTTCCTGCTGGATCACTCTTTTCAATGGTCTGGCTCCGAAAACAGGATCGTACCCTTTATTCATCAGATAATCTACGGCGTCTTGAGTTGCGGTCATAATGATATTTCGTTTTGCCAACATATCATTGAATCCTCTCAACTGATACGTAACAATTTTTCCGATTTCTTTTTTTCTTAAAGGCTGGAACAATACCACCTCGTCAATCCTGTTCAGGAATTCCGGACGCAACGTCTGTTTCAATAAATCAAAGACCTCATCTTTTGTTTTGTCAACAATTTCATCCTGATTCTCATCAGTAATATTTTCAAAATTCTCCTGAATTAAATGTGAACCCAAATTCGAAGTCATAATGATGATCGAGTTTTTGAAATTCACCACACGACCTTTATTATCAGTCAATCTTCCGTCATCCAAAACCTGCAATAAAGTATTGAAAACATCGGGATGCGCTTTTTCAATCTCATCTAAAAGAACTACAGAATAAGGTCTTCTTCGTACCGCTTCGGTCAACTGACCACCTTCGTCATAACCGACATATCCAGGAGGCGCACCCACTAATCTCGAAACGCTATGACGCTCCTGATATTCACTCATATCAATTCTCGTCATATTGTTTTCATCATCGAATAAAAACTCTGCTAAGGCTTTTGCCAGCTCGGTCTTTCCGACTCCGGTTGTTCCTAAGAATAGGAATGAGCCAATTGGTTTTTTATCGTCACTTAATCCCGCTCTGTTTCTTCTGATCGCATCGGCAACAGCTGTAATCGCTTCATCCTGTCCTACAACTCTGTGATGAAGTTCAGTTTCAAGACTCAATAATTTTTCTCTTTCAGATTGAAGAAGTTTGGTTACAGGAATCCCTGTCCATTTTGCGATCACTTCAGAGATATTTTCAGAAGTTACTTCTTCTTTAATCAATTCATTCTGATGATTTTGCATCTCGAGTTCCAATTTGGAAAGCTCTTCTTCTTTTTCACGAAGTTTTCCGTATTGGATTTCCGCAACTTTTGCGTAATCTCCTGCTCTAGAAGCTCTTTCTGCTTCCAGTTTCAGAGATTCTATATCTTTTTTAATCTGGGTTAAATCTTCGGATTTTTGTTTTTCTTTAAGCCATTTCGCATTGATTTCATTTCTCTGCTCAGAAATTTTTGCAATGTCTTCTTTTAAATGATCTATTTTCGTCTGATTTCCCTCTCTTGAAATCGCAGCCAATTCAATTTCCATCTGCATCAGTTTTCTGTCTAAAACATCCAACTCTTCAGGTTTTGAATTGATTTCCATTCTTAATTTTGCAGAAGCTTCATCAATCAAATCAATCGCTTTATCCGGTAAAAATCGGTCTGAAATATATCGTTGAGACATCTCAACGGCTGCAATAATCGCCTCATCTTTGATTCTTACTTTGTGGTGAGCTTCATATTTATCTTTAATTCCTCGAAGGATGGAAATGGCTGATTCTGTATCCGGTTCTTCCACCATTACTTTCTGGAAACGTCTTTCCAACGCTTTATCTTTTTCAAAATATTTTTGATATTCATTTAAAGTCGTTGCACCGATAGCTCTTAATTCACCTCTTGCTAAAGCTGGTTTCAAAATATTCGCTGCATCCATCGCCCCTTCACCGCCTCCGGCTCCCACCAAAGTGTGGATCTCGTCGATGAAGAGAATGATTTGTCCATCTGATTTGATGACTTCATTTACTACGGATTTCAAACGCTCTTCAAATTCACCTTTATATTTTGCTCCAGCAATTAAAGCTCCCATATCCAATGAATATAAAGTCTTATCCATCAGATTTTCAGGAACGTCGCCACTGATAATTCTGTGGGCAATCCCTTCAGCGATTGCGGTTTTACCAACACCGGGTTCACCAATCAGAATCGGATTATTTTTTGTTCTTCTTGAAAGAATTTGTAAAACCCTTCTGATTTCTTCATCACGTCCGATTACCGGATCCAGTTTTCCTTCCGCTGCTAATTCATTGAAGTTTTTAGCATATTTATTTAAAGACTGATAAGTTTCTTCCGAACTTGCAGAAGTTGCTTTCGAACCTTTTCTTAATTCTTTAATTCCACCTTCCAAAAGGTTTTTCGTAACGCCCATATCTTTAAGCATTTTCGAAACTTCTGAATTGGTTTCCAATAAAGAAAGCCATAAATGCTCAATCGTTACATATTCATCGCCCATTTTTTTAGCGATATTGGGTGCATCAAGCAAAACTTTGTTCGCTGATTGTGAAAGATAAATGTTTCCTCCCTGTACTTTGGGAAGTTTTTCTAAATTTTCACGGTTGCGTTCTCTTACTAAAGTAGCATCTGCTTCAGATTTTTTCAGTAAGAAAGGCGATATATTTTCATCTACCTGAAAAATTCCTTCAAGGAGATGTTGAGGTTCAATCTGCTGATTGCCAAATTCCATCGCCACTTGTTGCGCAGCCTGGATGGCTTCTTGTGATTTTACAGTATATTGATTTAAATTCATAATATTTTTAGTTGATTGTTGTTGGTTTCTAGTTAATTGATTAGTACAAAATTTATACAATTATCAATTTGAAAAAAATGATTTTTGTTTTTTCAAAAAACATTAAGATCAAAGTTGCTAATTCTAATCTTAATGCTTCATCAATCATTTAATTCTGAAACCTAAATCACAAAAACTATTCTATTGATGATTTTTTAAAAATTAAGGACAAAATTTCCGAATTATTTAATTTTGTATTAATTTGAAGAGACAAAATTTCCGAAAGTTTAGAATTTAGATTAAAAATAATTGTCAATTTGTAACATGTTTTTGGAAACAATTCATCATTATTTTAATTCGGGATTTTTATTTATAAATTTGAGTGAATAAAAATCTGACCTTGAATCGTCTCGTCTTAATTTTCTTTGCTGTTTTTACAATTTTATTTTGTTTTGGACAAAAGCAAAATCAGGAAGACCTGTCTGGTGCTGAGACTTTGGATAAAAGTAAAATTTCACCTGAGCAAATCATCGAACAAAGTCTTCAAAAATTAGGGCAAACAATTTCTGACGAAGAAAAGTACGAAGTCCGAATGAAAATGGCGGATGCTTATCTTAAAATTAAAAAACCGGATTTTGCTAAGTCCACTGAAATGCTTTTTAAGGCAAAAGAAATTGCTGAAAAATTGGATAATACAAAACTGAAAGCCAAAATCTACGGTTCAATCGCCAACCAATATTCGTTTCTCAACTTTCCTGAGAAAATAAAACCTTATCTCGATTTGTCGAAACAAGAAGTCGATAAACTTCCGAATGGTTATGAAAAGAATTATCTGACAGCAAGATTGTATATCGAATATGGAAATCTGGAAGCGGATAAGGAAAACTTTTTGGTCGCAAAGAAAGATTATCAAAAAGCGTTGAAGTTTTTAGGAAATATTGGAAACCCCAATAAAAAGAACATTTTCCAATTTCGTAGAGCGTTCTATAATATGGGTGTTTCTTATGCTTACCTTAAACAAAATGATTCGGCGGAATATTTTCTTAATAAAGCTTTAGCGATTCGGGATAATGAAAATAAAGAGTTTAAGTATTTTATTTACAATAATTTAGCTAAAGTCTATGCAGCGAAGAATGAACATCAAAGAGCGATAGATTCTTTGGAAACTGTTCTGAAAGAAAATGACTTCAAAGACAACAGGTTAAAAGCTGATATGTATAAAAAGCTGATAGCCTCTTACAAAGTATTAAATAATCACGATAAATATATTAAGTATTCTGAGAAGCTTTTGGACTTGGAGCCGGGTGTCAAAGAAAATAATCTGAAAGCGATTAACACAGCGGTTTCTGAGGAACAAAAAAATCTTCTTGAGAAAATTTCAGATAAGGAAAGTCACAACAATCTTTTAATTATTGGTTGTGTTTTATTGGTTTTGATTGGAGGAATCAGTGTGTTTTATATCAATCAAAAAAGAAAAAAGGAGAAAATTCTTTATCAAAATTTTATTAACAATCTTGAAAAACAGGAAATAAACAAAATTGCTGAACCTATTAAAATTGTACAACCTGAAATTGAGGAAAAAGAAAAACCTTTGTTTTCTGTCCCAAATTCTGCTGAGACGATGATTCTTGAGAAATTAGAAAAGTTTGAAGAGTCGGCGAAATTTACCAATTCAAAATTGACAGTTGCAAGTCTGGCGGTGATGTTCAAAACCAATCCGACCTATCTTTCGGAGACGATTAAAAAACATAAAGAAAAAAACTTCAATCAATATCTCAACGAACTTCGCATTAATTATATCTGCAAACAAATCAACGAGCGCCCGGAATTTCTCAATTATAAAATAAGTTATCTGGCGGAAGAAGCCGGTTTTTCATCCCACAGTTCTTTTACTACGATTTTCAAAAACGTAACCGGGATTTCACCGTCGGCTTTTTTGAGAGAAGCGGAAAGGAAATATAAAAATATTTAATCTTTTATTTATCAGGGTTTTAAAAATGATTTTTGGTTTTTGAAATATGATATTTCAAAAGTGTAATGCTGTTTTTTAATTCTTAAAGTATATACATTTACTTCATCAATGAGATAAAATATATTTCTGATTGATGGGATTATCTCAATGTATTTTAAAAAAATCTTAAAAAATTAATTATGAAGAAAATTGTACTTTTTTTATCTGCGCTAGGTTCTATTTTTTCCTATTCGCAAAACTTAGGTTACGGAAATTCTGTTTCCAAATCATTATCCGGAGAAGTTAAAACTCAAACTAAATTAGCGGCAAAAGCAGAAGCTTGTAATACGGTTGTTATTAATGACACCGAAGAGCAAAACGGTGTTTTTATCATCGGAAACAGCGGACAGAAGGCGGCGGTTGATATTCCAGTCGAAGCTAATCAGACCATTAAAATTAATAGTATCGTTGTAACTCTGGCGAGTAAGCTACCACCAACTTTTGTTAATTTTATCTTTTATGATAATATTCTTTCTACGCCAGAAGACCCGGAAGATCCAAGGCGAAATATCCCGAATCAACAATTGTTCGAGGTGAAGGATTGTACAATTGAATCTTACGAAGATGTTGGTTACGAACCTTTGCACGAGTTTGTTGTAAGAAAAGTAAAAGTGAAGTTAGCGAATCCAATTTTGTTAAACGGAACAATGTCTGACGGAAGGGTTTGGATGAGTACAAAATCTGATGCTAATGCCTGGGCAACAACCGCTCATTACGATACTGGCGAAGGCGTAGTGGGAGAGAGCCTTGCAATGGGTGGCAATAGTTTCCCTTGGTTTCAGCTTTTGAATCAGGAATGTTTATATGAACTCCAAGCTGAATGTGATATTCTGAATGTTTCTGATGCTGATTTCAATTCTAAAGTAGGCATTTATCCTAATCCTGCTCAGGATTATTTTGAATTTAAAGGCTTAAGCGGAACTAAGATCGTGTCGACGAATATCTACTCGAGCAATGGAAGTCTTGTAAACACAATCCATTCCAATGAATCTAAAATTAATGTAAGTAACCTAAAAAGCGGTATCTATATCGTTCAAACGAAAACGGCTAACGGAAATACCTTTACGAATAAATTGATTAAAAAGTAAATTCATATTTTAAATTATTAAAACAAGAGGTCAAGATTTATGTCTTGACTTTTTTAATTGTAGAATATTTATTCTTTTGAAGTTACTATTTAAAATGTCTTTTTTTTTATTTAAAATTTTTGATAATAAATGTGATGTTTTATGATTATTTTTATTTAAATGCTATTTATTTTCATTCAAAATTAATAAATTGCGCAAAATAATTTAATATGAAGAAATATCTATTAATGTCTGCGGTGATTTTACCCATGCTAAGCTTTGCTCAGTGGTCCAAAGTCACTAATACGACTGGAAAAAAAGTAAAAGAAGAGTTTTCAAATCTTAAGGAAAAACAGCTTTTTTCTTTGAATAAAGATTTGATGAAATCTAAGTTGCAAAATGCACCACAAAGATTTTCCGGAGAAAAAGGTGTTGAGGTTTTGATGCCAAATGACAAAGGAGAATTACAAAAGTTTCAGGTTTGGGAGTATTCTAACTTCACACCAGAAGTTCAGGCAAAATATTCAAGTATCAAGTCCTATGTAGGTATTGGGATTACTGATCCAACTGCATATTTGAGGTTCACAGTTTCTGATCTTGGATTATCATCAACAATATTAAAAAGTGGAGGTTCAAGTTTTATAGAGCCTTACTCTGTAGGAAATGATATTTATGCTTCTTATGAATCTTCTTCCAGATTATTGGAAGAAAAAGATGCTTTCGTTTGTTCTACTATGGATGCGATTATCCATCCTGATTCACAAGAGCCAACATCTAACAAATCCAATAACAAAGTTTATAAGACTTTTAGATTAGCAATGTCTGCACAAGCAGAATATTCACAATATCATATTCAGAGAGCTGGTGCAACAGGAGCAACAGATGATGAGAAGAAGGCAATTGTTTTAGCTGCTATTGTAAACACGGTTACCAGAGTTAATGCTTTGTATGAGAAAGATTTGGCTGTTCATTTTAATTTGATTGATATTTTGCCAATTATTTATCTTGATGCAGCCACAGATCCTTACACAAGTTCTTTTAACTCTCAGGTTCAGTCAACGTTAACATCCGTTATCGGTGCTGCAAACTATGATATAGGACATTTGTTAGCTTATGCAAGTCCCAACGGAAATGCTGGATGTATCGGTTGTATTTGTACCAATTCTTCTAAAGGATCAGCTTTCACATCACATTATATTCCTGTAAGTGATATTTTTGATATTGATTATGTTGCGCACGAAATGGGACATCAGGTAGGCGCTAATCATACGCACACTTACAGTGGTTCGGAAGGAACAGGTGTGCAAGTGGAGTTAGGAAGTGGAAATACAATTATGGGCTATACGGGGATTACAGGTTCTTATGATACTCAATTTAATTCTAATGATTTCTTTACTTACAGAAATATTCTTCAGATTCAAAATAACTTGGCTAATAAAGCTTGTGCGGTCAATACAACATTAACTAATACGCCACCAGTAGTAGATGCTGGACCTAATGTTACGATTCCAATCAGCACACCATTTGTTTTGAAAGGAACTGTGACCGATGCTGATGGTGATGCAATGACATACGTTTGGGAACAAAATAATCCGGCAACAACTTCAGCCCAATTCACATCTGGGTCTTATGCGTCTCCGACTAAAACAGGAGGACCGAATTTTAAAATGTTCCCACCTAAATCTGAGCCTGTAAGATATTTCCCTGAATTTGGAAAAGTTTTGGCCGGAGTCAATGCAACGCGTTGGGAAGCTCTTTCCAGTGTTGGAAGAACTTTGAATTTCACCTTAACAGCCAGAGACAATGGCGTTGGAGGCAATCAAACTAATACAGATGAGGTCGTTGTTACGGTAAGTGCAACTGCTGGTCCATTTGTTGTGACAGCGCCTACATTTGGAGAAAGTTTGACTTCGAACAATACCTATAATGTGAAATGGAATGTTGCCAACACCAATGTTGCTCCGGTTAATACCAGTTTAGTTAATATTAAATTTTCAACCGATGGTGGGAAGACATTTACAACCTTAGTTGCTAATACAGCTAATGATGGCGAAGAGTCTGTAACTATCCCTTCTGGGTCTCAGGCAGCAAATGCTTATATTATGATTGAGGCTGTTGATAATGTTTATTTTGCAATGAGCCCAAGTTTTGTGATTGATTATTCGGTTGCTGGAGAAGTTTGTAATACATATTCTTACACAGGACCAGCAGTTGACATTAATGACGGTACAGGATCAACAAGTGGTCCGATTTCTTCACCTCAAGTATTGGTACCTATCAATGTTGAAGAAAGTGGCACGATTACAAAAATAAAAGTAACCCCAGTGGTGGAACATCCAAGAACAAGTCAGATTGTTGTTGGTATAGAAGGACCTTTAGGACAAACCGCTTGGTTATGGAATAGAAAATGTACTAGTTCAGGCATCAATGCAACATTCAGTGATGAAGGTTCTAATTATGTTTGTGCGTCTCCAATTACCGGAAATGTTAAGCCGGATGAATCTTTGGCTATCTTCAAAGGGAATGACTCCAAAGGTGTTTGGAACTTGTTTGCATCTGATAATGTTAGAAATCTTACAGGAAAAATCAATTCTTGGACTTTAGAAGTTTGTACAAGAGATGCTCAGGTTCTTGCTGTTAACGAAAGTGCTTTCAATGCTAATAATATCAAAGTATATCCAAATCCTTCAAATGGAAACTTCTTTATCAAGTCCAAAGATTTAGGAACTAATGCAAAAGTGGCGATCTATGATATGAATGGTAGAGTAGTACATACTTCAGGATTCAATGTAGCGACAGGTGAATCTACTAATGAGTTCAATGTTAATTTGACAAAAGGAGTTTACCTATTAAAAGTAACTTCTTCTAAAGCGAATTATACTCAGAAATTAATTGTTAAATAATTCCAATTTATTTATAAATTTTAAAGCCGATCAGCAATGGTCGGCTTTTGTTATTTCCAGAATAGAAATTTCTTCGATGCTTTCAATAAAATATATTAAATTGCTGATATCAAAAAAGTAAAACTATGTATTCACAAATAGAGATAGATTCCCAATTCGATGGAAAACTGCAATTGATTTATCTGAATCAACCCGACAGTTATAACAGCCTTACCGAAGTTATGCTTAGAGAATTGCGAAATTCGGTTCACAAATTCAGTAATGATGATAACGTAAGATGTATTGCCATTGCTGGAAAAGGAAAGGCTTTTTGTGCCGGACAAAATTTAAAAGAAGCTTTAGGTTTTGATGAAGATGACAGAACCATCCAGAGATTTGTTATCGAATACTATAATCCTTTGGTTCTCGAAATTGTTAAATGTAAAAAACCAGTCATCGCTTTAGTTAATGGTCCGGCAGTTGGTGCCGGCGCAATGCTGGCTTCAATTTGTGATTTTACTCTAGCAACAGAAAATTCTTATTTTTCTTTTGCCTTTGCGAATATTGGTTTGATTCCGGATACTGCGGGAACTTATTATCTGCCCAAGTTAGTAGGAAGACAGTTGGCTAGCTATTTATCTTTTACGGGTAAGAAAGTTCCTGCGACAGAAGCTAAGAAAATAGGTTTGGTTGCTGATGTTTTTTCAGATTCCGAATTTGTAGAAAAATCTATGGAAGTTTTAACTCAGCTTTCTCACGCTGCGACAACTGCACTTTATCTGACTAAAAAAGCCTTTAATAAATCATATTCTTTCACGCTTTCTGAGCAGTTGGATTACGAATCTATTATTCAGCAAGACGCAGCAGAAACTGAAGATTTCAAGGAAGGAGTAGCTGCTTTCATCGAAAAACGTTTGCCAAATTATAAAGGGAAATAAGTTGGAGAGTTTGAGAATCGGAGAGTTTTAGAGATTAAAGAAATTTAATCATTTATCAATCATCAATTATTATTTATGAATGCTCGAGAAACGGCAGGATATATGTTTGAGAAAGATTTATTTTCTCAATGGCTCGGAATAGAGTTAATTAACATCAAGGAAAATTATTGTCTTATCAAAATGCCCATCAAATCAGAAATGATAAATGGTTTGGGAACTGTTCACGGCGGTGTAACATTTGCTTTTGCAGATTCGGCGTTGGCATTTTCTTCCAACAATAGTGGTGAAGCTGCGGTGGCGCTCAATTGTTATATTAATTTCACAAAAGCTGCAAAAAACGGCGATGTTTTAACTGCAGAAAGTATTCTTTTGAACGATACCAGAAAAACTGCGGTTTATGATATCACAATCAAAAATCAGAATGATGAGGTTATAGCAGGTTTCCGAGGAACGGTTTATAAGATTGGAAAGAAGGTTATAGACCTTTAAAATATATTCTGATTTATTTCGAAAATTAAAAATGATATTGATCTAAATGATTAATATCATTTTTGTTTTGAATTTTATTAACATTTTTTAAGAAATATTTAAGAATTTATTTATTTTTGGGAAATTTTTTAAAATGAAAAAACTAAATAACCAATTTCTCTTAATATGCTTATTATTTGGTATAAGTATATTTTCCCAAGATCAACAAAGCATCAGGCGGATTCAGCAATCTACAAAAGTTGATTATTTAAAATCTTTCTCCGACAATCAAAGAAAGAAATTTGACCTCAGTTTTAATTTAGCTAATTCCCTGGCAGATCAAAACAATTGGCGTAAAATTATAATTACAGATTCTACGTATTCCCGATTAGTAGGTGTTACCAAAGATTTGGAACCCATCTATTACATGACAGAAAACCGGAATGCCGGAATAACTTCACGGGCCGATAGACTCTATAGCGGTGGTAGTTTAGGAATTTCTATACAAGGCGAAGGGATGCTTGCTGGTGTTTGGGATGCTGGAAGTCCATTATTAACACACGAGCTTTTTTCTAACAGAATTTCTTTAAGTGATAATTCTCCTTATCTGCATCCTCACGCATCACACGTTGCCGGAACCATAATCGGGACAGATGCTGTGCAAAATGGTAATGCAAGAGGAATGGCTTTTAAAGGTAGCGCAAATGCTTACGATTGGGATAATGACGTAGCAGAGGTTGCCAATGCTGCTGCAAATGGACTTTTGATTTCCAATCACTCTTATGGCTATAATCCATATTATTATGGCGTAGAAAAGTTTGGGAAATATGATGATGATTCAAAAGCTTTTGACGAAATTCATTTTAATGCACCCTACTACCAAATGGTTTGTGCCGCCGGGAATTCCAGGATTTATGGCGTTAATACTGGGAAGAATGGCTTTGATCTGATAACAGGACATGCGCTTAGTAAAAACGTTATTACTGTTGCAGCTGTGGAAGAGGTTTTAAATTATACTGATACTTCCTCTGTGATAATGTCAGATTTTAGTAGTTGGGGACCTTCGGATGATGGACGTATTAAGCCGGATATTTCAGCTAAAGGTGTTCACACATTTTCTGCAGTTAATTATGCTAACAATTCTTATGAGTATTATGATGGGACTTCTATGGCTTCTCCTAGTGTCGCTGGAACATTACTTTTGTTGCAGCAGTATTATAATCAACTGAATAATAATTATATGAAAGCATCGAGTCTTAAAGGCTTGATGATTCACTCTGCTGATGAGGCAGGCGTTGCACCGGGGCCGGATTACAAGTTTGGTTGGGGATTAATCAATGCTGAAAAAGCTGCAACTATTATAAAGAATAAAAATCTTTTTTCCAAAATAGAAGAGAGTTCCTTGGCTAATGGTGAAACAAAAGAGATCATTTTAAATAGTGATGGTATTAATCCGTTAGTGGTTACATTAGCCTGGACAGATCCTGTAGGCGATTTGCCATCTAATACCATAGATGATCCGACGCCAAATTTGGTCAACGATTTGGATATTGTTCTTTCAAGAGATGGTACAGAATATTTTCCATGGAAATTAGATCCTTCGGCTGTCAATTCAGCAGCTACAAGAGGTGTTAACAATCTTGATAATGTTGAGAAAATTGAGATTGATACACCAGTAGCAGGAACTTATTTGTTGACAATTAAACATAAAGGAAGTTTGGTTAATCAGTCCCAGAATTACTCACTCATCGCTTCAGGCATTGTAACTACGGATTTCTGGTTCAATACAACTCAGAATAATATCAAATTATGTAAAACTACTACCGATAACATTACAATTGATTTTGACTTCCATACAAAAAATGGATTTTCAAATAATGTGCTTTTCTCTGTATTGAATTTACCTAATGGCTTGTCAGCTGATTTTAGTCCGGTTACTTTATCTGCAGAAGGAAGCTTTACTCTTAATATATTAGGGATTTCAAGTTTGCAAAAAGGTAAATATAACATTATTGTAAAAGGACAAAGTGGAACAGATACTTTTGAGTATCCGATAAGCTTTACAATCTATGATAGTAATGTTTCTGTTCCTAATCTCCTCACACCGACTAATAATAATCTTTCAGTCAATTATAATAATACGGAATTCACTTGGTCATCCGATTCTAATTCTGAATCTTATCTTTTAGAAATTTCGAAAGACTCTAATTTTTCTGTTAAAGAAAGCTATACAGTATCCACTAATAGATACTCCAAGAATTTAAGCATAGGAACAAAATATTATTGGAGAGTAAAAGGAATTAATGAATGTGGTGAAAGTTCTTTTTCTCCAGTAAACACATTTAATACTTACTGCGATCCACCTCAATATTTGCAATTGGTAAGTGCAGGAACTTCATCTCTTACTGTGAGTTGGAGCAGCAACTCCTCATCTGGAAAATGGGAAATAGAAACTGTGCCAGCAGGGACAACACCAACTGGAACTGGCAATGTTGTTACCTCTTCTCCATATACAATAACTGATTTGATTAAGAATACTTGTTACGATGTATATGTCAGAATCGTTTGTGGAGATGAAGGAAGTTACTCACCTTGGATAAAAGGAAGTAATTTCTGCACTACTGCAGATTATTGTGGCGGCGATCATTTCTACGATTCAGGAGGTGCCGACGGCAATTATCCACCTGGAGAGAACCTTATTAAAGCAATTTATCCTGAGAATGCTGGGGACAGGGTTGTAGCAACTTTTAATAAATTCAATGTAGAAAGCTGCTGTTCATATTTTACAATATACGATGGCCCGAATGCTGGTGGCTCTATCCTGTTTTCCGGAACAAATATGCAGCTGCCTTATACGTTTAGGTCTTCTCATCCTACGGGAGCTTTATCTTTTAGTTTTTATGCTTACGGAAATGGAGCAGAAGGGTGGGATGCGACTATAAGCTGTGAGCCAAAACCTGCTTGTCCTACTGTACCTAAAAATATTCTGTTGACTAATTCACAACCTAGTTTAATTACGTTTAGCTGGGAAGATACTTCTAATGCAACACAATGGCAGGTTGAAGTGGTTCCAGCTGGTTCGATCCCTACAGGTGTTGGCGAGAATATTTCACAAAAATCATTTACAAAATCAGGCTTATCTACTAATACTTGTTACGATGTTTATGTAAGATCAATTTGCGCCACTGGATTCTCAGACTGGTCTAATCCTGCAAGACTATGCACGTCTCCAGATTATTGTGCGGGAGATCATTTTTATGACTCAGGTGGTCCAAATGGAAATTATAAAGATAATGAGAATTGGACAAAAACCATCTATCCAGCAATTGCAGGAAATAGGGTTAGAGCGGTCTTTAATGAGTTTGCTTTAGAATCGTGCTGTGACAGACTGATTATTTACAATGGGCCTGATAAAAACTTCCCTGTATTATTTAACAGCGGAAGCATGTCGGACTTGCCTGCTGCATTTAGATCTACTCATACTTCAGGTGCATTAACATTTACTTTTACCTCTGATGGAAGTTCTGTTAAATCGGGCTGGGACGCAGAGATCTTCTGTGAACCAATCCCTGCGTGTGCAGAATATCCAAAATCTATAACATTGCAAACTGCTGCATTGAATAGTCTTAGGGTTAATTGGACAGACAATTCCAATGCAACACAGTGGGAAATAGAAGCTGTAAAAGACGGGAATAATCCTACAGGCCAGGGAGTGATTGTTTCAACAAAACCTTATACTGTTAACGGATTAGATTCCAATAGTGTTTATAGAATTTATATCAGGTCTCTATGTTCTGCCGGAACTTCGGAATGGAGTAGTTCTCCCAAGTTTGCAACCTTAGCAGATTATTGCGGTGGCGATCATTTTTATGATTCTGGAGGAGCTTCAGGTGTTTATTCAAATAATTATGAGAGTTATACCAAAACTATCTATCCATCGCAAAATGGCGATAGGGTAAAAGCTATTTTTGATTTGTTTGATATTAATCAGTATGATCAATTTACAGTTTATAATGGATCTAATACATATAATACTCCAATATTATATAACAGTTATGGAGGATCTACTCAACCAGGAACTTTGGTTTCTACAGATATTTTAACAGGAGCCTTAACATTTTATTTTTATACATCTGGTAATACAAATAATAGAGCTGGTTGGGATGCGAGAATTATTTGTGAACCAATGCCATCGTGTCCTAATGCTCCAGGAGAAATTACATTACAATCTTCTACATTGAATACAATGACCATTAACTGGCCGGAAAATTCCAATGCTACACAATGGGAAATAGAAGTCGTAAAAGATGGTAGTTCCCCGATTGGTGCTGGGACTATTATTTCTAGTCGTCCATATACTATTACAGGACTTCAAAGTAATATTTGTTATAAAGTTTACATTCGATCTATTTGTTCTGGAGGTAATTCTAACTGGACTGTATCTAAGTTATTCTGTACTCAAGGTGATTATTGTGGTGGTGATCATTTCTATGATTCAGGAGGTGCATTAAGTGGCTATCCTACAACCTACGAATATTTTACCAAGACGATTTATCCAACAGGAAATGGTAATAGAGTGAAGGCTGTTTTTGAAATGTTTGATATCAATCAATACGATTCATTTACTGTATATAATGGAACTAATACATATAGTGATAATGTTCTATATAGTTATAATTATGGTAATTCAGCACCTCCAACTACTATTTCATCAACAGATATCAACACAGGAGCGTTAACATTCTATTTTTCAACTTCTGGAAATAATAGCAATAAGGCAGGTTGGGATGCTAAAATTATTTGTGAGCCAATGCCTGCTTGCCCTAATCCGCCAACTTATATTAATCTTCAGAATTCCGGACTTAATACTTTGACATTTAACTGGACTGATAATTCCAATGCAAGTCAATGGGAAGTAGAAGCTGTAAAAGATGGAGATAGTCCAACAGGAATTGGAACAATTGTCTCTTCTCGTATTTATACAATCCCAGGACTTCTTAGAAATACTTGCTACAAAGTTTATATCAGGTCTGTGTGTGCTGGTGGAAAATCAGAATGGGGTGTGTCCAAGTTAGTCTGCACACAAGCAGATTATTGTGCGGGAGATCATTTTTATGATTCAGGTGGTGTGTTGAGTAATTATATTGCAGGAGAATATTTTACAAAAACAATTTATCCATCAGGTTCAGGTAATAGAGTAAAAGCTATTTTTGACCTGTTAGATATTAATTTGTATGATGAATTTAGAGTTTTTGATGGAGCATATGCAAACAGTAATAATTTGTTATATAACAGTTACGGAAATACAACACCTCCGGGAACTTTATCCTCCACGGATTCTTCTACAGGAGCATTAACATTTGTTTTTTATACTTACTCATCAAATAGTACTAAGGCTGGCTGGGATGCTCAAATAATTTGTGAGCCAATGCCACCTTGTGCAAGAAAGCCAACTTTGATTACATTAGAGCGTTCAACATCTAATTCTTTGAATGTGAATTGGACAGAAAATTCTAATGCTACACAATGGGAGATAGAAATTGTTAAGTCCGGGCAAACTCCAATTGGTCAAGGAACTGTAGTTAATACAAAATCATATTTAATTTCTAATTTATTAGAAAATACTTGTTATGATGTTTACGTTAGATCAAGATGTACAAATGGAAATTCTGAGTGGACAAAATCTGCAACTAATTTCTGTACAAATCCAAAGTATTGTGGCGACCACTTCTACGATTCTGGAGGCGTGAATGGAAGCTATAAGGATAATGAGAATTGGGTTAAGACAATTTATCCTATGTCTGCTGGAAAATTAGTGAGCGCACAGTTCACGCTTTTCAATCTGGAAAGTTGCTGCGATAGATTGACGATTTATAATGGACCAGATATATTATCTCCGATTTTGTTTTCTTCTGGATCAATGCAGAATCTTCCACAGACATATAAGTCCTCACATTATTCTGGAGCTTTGACATTCCGGTTTACTTCAGACTCTAGTTCAACTTATCCTGGTTGGGATGCTTTGATTAATTGTGATGAAAATCTTTCTGTAGAATATAATGAGAAAGAAAATATCAAAATTTTCCCTAACCCAGTAACGACGGGAATTCTGAATATCGATTCACCAGTTGAAATTAAAAATTTTGAACTTTTTGATGTTAGCTCAAAAATGATTATTCAGAAGACAGTTTCTGATAAAAATTTAAAAATTGATATCGGTCACATAGTTTCAGGAAGCTATGTCATTAAACTAACGGATAAAAATTCAGAGATTCATACTTTCAAAATCATCAAAAAATAACTTTATAAAGGGGAACTTAATTGTTCCCTTTTTTATTTCAAAAAAACTTCAAAATTTATTTTGGAGTTTTAAAATAAATTATAACTTTGTAATTCAAAGTTCTTTTTATGGAATCGAAAAATTATCAAGATGAATTAGCGCATATCCGTCAGATGATGGAACGCAGTTCGAGATTTATTTCATTGAGCGGTTTGTCCGGGGTAATTGCAGGAATTGTTGCATTGCTCGGCTCTGTTTATGTTTATTTTATTTTCCAAAGAGAAGGAATAGATTATTTTGATGGAGAAAGAAACATCTATACGCCGGCTTTAGTTCAGGAATTATTTTTTGTTGCTTTAGTGATTTTAGTTTTGGCAATTTCTAGTGGTTATATTTTTACTGCCAGAAAGAGTAAAAAGAAGAACCTGAAAGTTTGGGATTCTATTACCAAAAGACTCTTAATCAACTTTGCAATTCCATTAGTTGCAGGCGGATTTTTTTGCATCGCACTTTGGTATCATCATTATTTTCCTTTAATTGCGCCGTCAATGCTTATTTTTTATGGATTAGCCTTGATTAATGCTGAAAGATACACTTTAAGTGATGTCAAATATCTTGGGATTTGCGAAGTTATTCTTGGAATTATTGCATTATTCTGGCTGGGTTGGGGATTGATATTTTGGGCTGTAGGATTTGGATTTTTGCATATTTTTTATGGGATTTTGATGTATAGAAAGTATGATTGAAATTTAAGTAAATGAAGAAATTATCATCTATTTTAATTTTGTTTCTATCAGTAATTACTGGAATTTATTATTTATATTTTTCAATTAAAACAGCTGATAATACATTTATTTTTGATGGCGTAATCTATTTTTTATTAATTATTTTGTTTATTGTTTTTTTTACAATAACAGTTAGAAATGATTTTAACAATTTTAAAATTTCAAAAAAGTATAAGAGCTTTTTGTTTACAGCTATTGGAATCTTAATTATAATTTTAAATATTGGATGTCAACTCTACTTATCATCAAGAGATAATTCTGAAATTGTATTGAAAGTTTTTTATGATGGAGATTATAATGGAAGTTCGTTGGAATTTAGAAAAGATGGAACTTATAAATTTGGTAACGGAAGTGGCTTAGGAGAATCCATTCAACGGGGTAAATATTCTATTAAAGATACTATTATAACATTAGATAAAGATAATATTGATAACGTTATTGAATCTAAAACGTTAATGCTAAAAAGGGAATTAAATGGAACAGATGCCAAGATTGTACAAGTAGATAAAAATTTTAAATTGATAGATAGAGCTACAAAATTTCGAGTAGTTAAAGATAAAAGGTAATTTAAATGGTCAATATAAATCAACTCAACAAAGAATTCGAAAGCCGTGTAAGATTGGGCATTATGTCCGTTCTTATGGTCAACGACTGGGTTGATTTTACCGAAATGAAAAACCTGCTGAATGCCACCGACGGAAATTTGGCAAGCCATAGTTCCGCTCTTGAAAAAGCAGAATATATAGAAATCAAAAAAGAATTTGTAGGCAAAAAACCAAAGACATCTTACCGAGTGACACAAAAGGGTAGAGATGCTTTCACAGAACATATCAATAACTTAGAAAAATTGTTGGGAAGATAACTCCCGATTTTTTTTGAAAATTAACTTTGTAATTCAAAGAACTTTATAATTATTAACCACAAAGAACACAAATATTTGCACAATAGACACGAATGTTTTATTCGAAAAAAATCTTAAAACTATAAAATTAAAATTAGTGCTCTTTATGCAAAAACCTTGTGAACCTTGTGTTTAAATCAAAACAATTATGACCAGAAAATCATTCATCAAAAAATCATTATTAGCAACAGCAGGATTATCATTATTCTACAGTTGGCAAATTGAACCGTTTATGTTGGAGTTTGTCAAACAAGATTTACCAATCAAAAATCTCCCATCCAATCTTCATAACAAAATCTTGATGCAGATTTCTGATTTGCACGTTGGCAACCGTTTCGATTGGAATTATTTAATTGATTCTTTTAAACAAGCAAAAGCTTACAAACCTGATTTTGTGGTTTATACAGGCGATTTTGTTTGCTGGGAAGATAATCCTGAACAATTTGAACAATTGAAAACCGTAATGAAAGAAGCAGTTCACGGAAAACTTGGAACAACTGCAATTCTTGGCAATCACGATTATGGAGCAGAATGGAGAGAAGAATATGTTGCAGATGAGGTTTCCAAAATATTGACAGCTTCCAAGATTCAAGTTCTGCGGGATGAAAAAGTGAATTTATCTGGACTCAATATTTATGGTTTCGAAGAATTATGGGGAACTAATTTTCACCCCGAAAAATTAACAAAAACCATTAATCCGGAAGAAGCTAATCTCGTCCTTTGCCACAATCCCGATGTCTGCGATTTGGATGTCTGGAACAATTATCAAGGTTGGATTTTATCCGGACATACACACGGTGGACAATGCAAGCCACCTTTTCTTCCACCTCTCATTTTGCCTGTAAAAAACAGAAAATATACTTACGGAATCTTCGATTTGAAAGATGGACGAATGCTTTATATCAATCGCGCCCTCGGACATTCTTACCAGGTCAGATTTAATTGCAGACCAGAGATTACGTTGTTTACTCTTAAATCTATATAAATTTTAACCACAAAGAACACAAAGGTTTTTCACAATGGACACAATAGAATTTACCAAAGTCAAAAAGCGTCTAATTAAAATAGTGCTCTTTGTGCAAAAATCTTATGAACCTTGTGTTTAAAAACAAATAAAAACATTTATCAATTATGAAAAAACATCATTTAATTTTCCTCACAGTTTTGGCAGTTATCATTCTCTTTTACAAAGAATATATTGCGCTCAATCTGGGAATCTTCGGGATTTTCTTAAGTATTCTGACTTACACTCAAACTAAAACAGAATTCAAGACCAGAACATTTCTAACTCTTTTTGTAACCTCTATTCTTTCATCATTAGCTTTTGCTTGGTTTGGCGACGCTATTTCTTTCGCAGCCGTTTTTGTATCATTATTTTTGCTGAGGTTCAAAGGAACTTATCCGAAACTAAAACCATTTCTATATATTGAAGTTCTATTGTTGAATCTCTTCACTTTCTTGGGAAGAGTTTTCAACATAGAGCAATGGTACGAGAAATCCAGAGAGAGAAGTTTTGCAAAAAAACTCATCGCCATTGTTCTCATCCCTGCGTTTTTTATCACAATTTTCTTTTTCATTTACGCTTTTGGGAGTGACCATTTTGCTAATATATTTAAAGATTCTGAGCTTGAGTTTCAGCCTTTAACTTTTATTGTTTTGGCAATTGCCGGATTTTATATCGGTTTTATTTTCTGGAATTTCGGAGTGGAAAGATTTATTTTCAAACAAAACAGATATTTGAATGATGATTTTTCTGGCTTAGTCAAAATTCAAAAACCAACATTTTCTTTCCTGGATATCGATTCCGAAAGGACCAGCGGATTGATTTCTTTTTCTGCGCTTAATATTTTGCTGTTGATTTTCATTGCCACTTACAATTACGAACAGTTTTTCGAAATCACAAAATCGGCCGATAGCTTGAGTGCTGAAACGCACGAACGTGTCAACGCTGTGATAATGTCCATTGTGATGGCGATTCTTGTCATACTATTTTATTTCAAAAAAGGATTTAATTTTGATGAAAAAGCAAAATCACTTAAGATTTCAGCTAAAATCTGGATTGTTCTGAATGCTGTTTTGGTCATCTCAGCTTCCCTTAAAAATTCAGAATACATCATCAATTATGGTTTGACTTACAAACGTCTCGGTGTTTATGCTTTCCTGGCAATGGCTTTGATTGGTCTGATTTTCACATTCATCAAAATCCAGAAAAAGAAGACCAACGCTTTCCTTTTCAACAAGATGTTTTGGGCTTGTTATGGCTTGATTTTGGTTTGCAGTTATGTCAATTGGGGCGGAATTATCACTGCAAACAATATCAAGAGAAAGGATTTTGCCGACAATTACCACTTGGTTTCCATCAATTACAACGAGAAAACTTTGCTGGACTATGCTGAGAAAACCGGAAATCCCGAAATGAAAAATAAACTCCAGGAAAGAATTGTATCTTATCAAAAAGAAACTTTTCTCTCAAAAATTTTATATTATGAATTCATTAATATCGAAAAACCTAAAAGTAAATAGTTTAAAATATTTGGCATTAATTCCACTGTTTTTGGTCGCCTGTAAAAAAGAACCAGAAATCAAAGAACAGAAAGTAGATACTGTTACCACAATTGAAAAACCGATGGATTCACTATCAACCATTTTGAAAACAGAAAAAGAATCCAATCAAAATATCGTAACCGTCGACGCATCTAAAATGCCAATCCGCCTCAACCTAGAAATTAAAAATCCAGACGACCAACTGATTCTGAAATTAGAAAACCTCAACCAAGCCAAAATCAATGGTTACATCAAAACACAAAAACCAATGAATTTGAGATTCAATCAAATCAGAATGCCGGACAATACTTTTGACGGACCTTTTGGACCAACAATCGAATATGATACGAAACAAAAAGGAGAATATTGGCTGATATTAGCGAAAAGCAATATGGCAGACGGAACACCAGTTGGTAAGTTCTTCGTCAAAATAGAATAAACGAAAAAGAATCTCAATCGAGATTCTTTTTTTATTTTAAACTTAAGATTGCTAATTTATAGCCTTTCATCCCAAATCCGGAAATCACAGCATTGCAACTTTCCGCGGTTACAGATTTTTTTCGGAATTCTTCACGTTTGTAGATATTGCTGATGTGAACTTCAACTTTAGGTTTGCCAATATTCTTAAGACAATCCGAAATAGCATAAGAATAATGGGTAAAAGCACCTGGATTAATAATTACAGCTTCGAAATCATCTTCCTGCAAACGGTTAATCAATTCACCTTCGATATTGGATTGGTAATATACAATTTCGTCAGAAGAGAATTCATTGTTTAATTCATTCAGATAATCTTCCATAGAAACAGAACCGTAGATTTCCGGTTCGCGTGTTCCAAGAAGGTTGAGATTCGGACCGTTGATGATGAGGATTTTCATAGCATTTAAATAATAATCAAATATAATAAAAATAAAAAACCTTCAGAAGAACTGAAGGTTTTTAAGTAGCCCGTAGGGGAATCGAACCCCTCTTACCAGAATGAAAATCTGAGGTCCTAACCGATAGACGAACGGGCCAGGTTAATTTTCTATGTTTAATTTAGTAATCTAATTTAAAAAAAACAGATTCTAAAAGTTTTAAAAAAAATACCTCCAGAAAATTAGTGAAGGTATTTTAAGTAGCCCGTAGGGGAATCGAACCCCTCTTACCAGAATGAAAATCTGAGGTCCTAACCGATAGACGAACGGGCCAGACTCTTATCTTAAGCTAAGCTGTTAACGTGCTTAGTTAATTTGCTTTTTAGATTAGCCGCTTTGTTTTTGTGGATAATATTTTTCTTAGCTAATTTATCCAACAAAGAGATTACTTTTGGAAGTTGCTCAGCAGCAACAGTTTTATCCGCTTCATTTCTTAATACTTTCAAAGCTGTTCTAGCAGTTTTGTGGTAGTATCTGTTACGAAGTCTTCTTACTTCGTTTTGTCTGATTCTCTTAAGTGCTGATTTATGATTT
This sequence comes from Epilithonimonas arachidiradicis, assembly GCF_003610695.1. Classification (GTDB taxonomy): domain Bacteria; phylum Bacteroidota; class Bacteroidia; order Flavobacteriales; family Weeksellaceae; genus Epilithonimonas; species Epilithonimonas arachidiradicis. The sequence continues at coordinate 46,414 of NZ_RAQH01000002.1, forward strand.
GCCATATCGTTCAAATGTGGGTGCAAAGATAAAAACTATTTTTTAATTTGCAAACTTTTTAAAAAAAAAAATTAAAATTTATTTTGCCTTGATCGAATCATTTTTGATTACGAAGATTTAATGTTCTTCATTCCTCTTTTAAGGCGTTGCAAAAGTATAGATATTTTTTAAAATTCAAAATGTTTTTTTGATATTTTTCAGACTTTAAATTCCGGATAAAAAAAATGAAAGCTACCATCAATAACTTTCACTTTGTTTTTTTATTGTAGCCTATAGGGGAATCGAACCGCTGTTGCAAGAAAGAAAATCTTGAGTCCTAACCACTAGACGAATAGGCCATCCGTTTTACGGTCTGCAAAAATAGATACTTTATATTTTTTCCGCAACAGTTTTTATCTATTTCAGTTTTTTCTCGATAACTGTATTGTTGATCCCTTTGCTTTCAAGATCTTTTTGTGCTTTGACAGCATCTTCAAATGTTCTGTATCTTCCAAAGGTATAATAGAAAATGCCGTTTTCTTTGGTTCTGATCATGTCCGGAAGTGTTTTCATAACAACTGACTTTGAATCCAGTTTATCCTTCCCCGCATAGATTTCTAAAGTATAATAGCCCATTCCTAATGCTTGATTCGGAACAAAACTGATCGCCATAGAATTTCGGAAGCCTGCATCTTTTGCTGTTTTCAGATTGGTATCTCTTACAGAGGCATAATTAGTGGTTCCGTAGTAATACTTGTATGCGCCATTTTCTTTGATCGGTAAAATGTATTTAAGACCTTTAAGGGCTGGATCATCCTCGTTATATTTGGTTGGCGTACTCATTAATAAGATCCTGAAATCATTTTTCAATGGCTGTTCTACCGGTTTTTCAGGTTCAGGCTCTTTGATATTTCGGTCAACTAATTTCTTGTAACTCACAATTGCATTGAAGATGCTCTCGGCAATGGCCTGCTGACCTTCTTCTGTTGAGATATAGCGCGCGTCATCATAATTATTGACAAAACCGGTTTCTATAAGGATGGAAGGCATCGCATTCATTCTTAGTACGTGCAGGTTTTCCTGTTTCACACCGCGCGACAATCTTTTATCTTTTTTAACGAAATTTTCCTCAACCAGACCGCCAATCGTAAGACTCGCCTGGAGGTATTTACTTTGCTGTATTTTAAGAGCTATTAATGATTCAGGAGAACTGGGATTATAAGATGCGAAATTCTCCTTATCCTTTTCGTCCAGGAAAATTACATCGTTTTCTGCTTTTGCGACATCCAGGTTGGCTTTGTTTTGATTGGGACCTTGTACAAAAGTTTCCGTTCCCTGTGCTGTTGCGCTTTTGCTAGGTGATGAGTTAACGTGAATCGAGATGAATAGATCTGCTTTGCTTCTGTTGGCAAGATCTGTTCTAGCTGTCAAAGAAGGATATTCGTCCACCTTCCTTGTATAGATAACTTTGTAATCTTTGTGTTTTTCCAACATCCTCCCCAATTTCAGAACAATACCTAGCGTTACATTTTTTTCCTGTACCGATCCGATGTCACTGTAATATCTATTAGCACCAATGTCGCTGCCGCCGTGTCCCGCATCCAAAACTATTGTGAATTTTTTCTGAGAATAAAAGCTGCTAAAACCAATAAAAAATGTTAACAGGAAGAAAATTTTATTATAAAATTTAAGGCTGGTCATTTTAATCTTTAAAATTTAATTAATTTTGAACCCAATTTCAGAATGACTGCATTGGCTCGAAGTATTTTCAAAAGTATATTACTAATTTTAAATATCCTAATTTTTAACAATATTTTATCACAAACTGTGCCTAAAAATATTGATGAAAAAAGTGGTGTTCAGGATACTGTCAGCGTATCCAGAGATACTGTATCTGTAAAAAAAGATACCATATTGCCAAAGGAACAACTGGATGATGTTGTTAAAACAAAAGCAGAATATAAAAGCAGCTCCTCGATCTCCAACAAACAAACTTTCTTAAACAAAAAAGCGCAGATTATCTATCAGGATATGCAGATTGATGCCGATTATATCAGGATAGACTGGGAAACGGGAAAAATCTATGCGAGAGGTGAGCAGGATGAGAAGGGTAGAATCACTGTTCCAGCTGTGGCGACACAAGGCGGAAAGAAATATGAGTATAACGAGGTTATTTATAATTATAAAACCAAGCAGGCTATTGCCTTCAATGCAAGGACTGAGGAGAGTGAAGGTGTAATTGTCGCAGAGAAAACCAAGAAATACAATGATTCGGTTTTTTTTATGAGAAAGGCGATTTACACAACGGATGAATACTTTCTGAAGAAAAAAGATTCGCTTCCGGATTATCATATGTCGGCACCTAACATCAAATTGATCAAAGGAAAAGACAATGCTCAGCTGGTAACCGGACCTATCCAGATGTATATAGAACAGGTTCCGACGCCTCTGATTATGCCTTTCGCCATTCTTCCTTTTTCTGATAAAAGATCTGCGGGGATTTTGATCCCGAGTTTTGGAGAGCGTCAGGATGTTGGTTTCTTTTTGAACGGATTAGGTTATTATCAGCCTATTGGTGATCATTTTGATTTGAAAATCCTGTCAGACATCTATACCAAAGGAAGCTGGAACCTGAAACCGGAACTTAATTACCTTAAAAAATACAGATATTCCGGGAACTTTGCGGCGGATTACGGATATACGGTTCGAGGTATAAAAGGTCTTGATGATTATTCCAAAACCAAAACATTCAGGATTGCCTGGCGACATTCTCAGGATTCCAAAGCTAATCCTTATTTTACCTTCAATGCGAGTGTGGATATTGTGAGCAGTAAGTTCTACAATAATACGGTTAACAACAATTATATTTTTAATCAGAATGTTCTTAACACGACTCAAACGTCAAGAGTTAACGTGACCAAAAGATTTCTGAATCTTCCTATAACGATCAGCGCAAGTATGGCTTATAACCAGAATTTTGCGACAGATCTTACAGATCTGCGTCTGCCGGATATGACAATAGCTGTTAATCAGTTTTATTTATTTAAACCAAAAACCGGTGTCAGAACAGGATTATTGGAAAATATTAATGTCAATACGGGTTTTGCGTTGAGTAACTATGTTACGACAACTTCCGACAAGCTATTCAAAAAAGAGATGTGGGACGAGCTGAAAACTGGCGCTAAAAACAATATTTCGATCTCTACGAATACAACATTAGCCAAGTTTTTCACATTCTCACTGAGTGCCAATGCGGATAATGTAATGACGACGAAAACGCTTGAGAAAAACTATAATCCGATAACCAATAAGGTAGAAGATAAGTACAACAGAGGTATTGCGGCTTACTCCAATTTCTCGACAAGTGCAAGTTTACAAACCATCTTGTATGGGCAAAAAAACTTTAGAAAAAATTCTCCGATTGTCGCCATCCGTCACATGATAACGCCGAGCGTCAGCTTCTCATATTCGCCAGACTTCTCAGAAAGAAGCTGGGGTTATTATAAGAATTATTCTAATGCCAGAGGAGAGATGACACCTTATTCGATATTTGATAACGGGATTTATGGAGCACCACCATCAGGACTTCAGCAGACAATGGGTTTCAATATTGCGAATAATGTTGAGATGAAGGTAAGGTCCAAAACAGATTCTACCGGTGTAAAAAAAGTGAAGATCTTTGAAAACCTTAATATCTCGGGAGGATACAATTTTGCTGCTGAGAAGTACAAATGGTCTGTTTTCAGCGTTAATGCGCAATCGTCATTCTTTAATAATAAACTGAATGTCAACTCGAGCCTTACCATAGAACCTTACGAAATTGTTTTTACAGACGGTTTGGATACTGGTGTGAGAACAGAGAATTTTGGTCACTTTAGTTTACAGGGATTCAATGTTCAGATGTCTTATCCAATGAGCGAGGCTATTTTTGGAAAGAAAGAAGAATTGTCCAAGATCTATAAAAAGAAAGGCGAGATCCGGAACGAGAATTATTTTTTCGATGATGATAATTACTCCCATTACCGTCCAACCTGGACTCTGAACGTGAATGCCAATTATGCCTATACAAGAGGTCTTACGAGGACGGCTACCAAAGTTGCAACTATTGGTCTGGACGGTAGTATCAAGCTGACACCTTATTGGAACATCAACGGAAGTACCAATTATGACATCGAGAAAAAGGAATTGGGCTATACAAGATTAGGTTTTGCAAGAGATCAGCGTAGTTTCACCATTACTTTTAACTGGGTTCCGTTTGGACAATATAAAGTTTATGATTTTTTCATCGGTATCAAAGCCAATATACTTAAAGATGCTGTGAAGTATAAAGAGAGAAGCTTTACCCAGCCGAACAGTACTTTTTAGGATCGGAATTGCCAGGTAGCCATTTTTAGTTATTATAGAATATAAATAGAAATCTTTGACCTCTGGTTTCCAACTTCCGTCTAATTTATATAGTTTTGTAAAAATTTAATTTTTCTAATGAAAAAAATCATTCATACGTCAGAAGCGCCGGCAGCTATCGGACCTTATTCACAAGCTTGTTTAGTTAACGGAACATTATACATCTCGGGACAGATCCCTGTAGATCCGGAGTCCGGAAAACTGATTGAAGGGATCGAAAAGGAAACACACCAGGTGATGAAAAACCTGAAAGCGATTCTAACCGAAGCTGGAATGAGTTTTGATAATGCTGTAAAAGCATCGATTTTTCTAAAAAATATGGATGATTTTGCTGTTGTGAATGAGATCTATGCGTCTTACTTTAACAACGATCAGTTTCCGGCGAGAGAAACTGTGCAGGTGTCTTGTCTTCCAAAAAATGTTGATGTAGAAATATCAATGATTGCATACAAAGACTAGATGAACTTTCTTAGGAATACATTAGGTGTTTTGGCTGGTTTAACAGTGGCCGCTCTCATTATCACATTCGGGATAAAGATCGATTCTGACTGGGTTACTTACAAGCAGTTTGCACCTTTTGATCATTGGGAAGCACTTCTCCAGTCGGTTCAGAAAAAAGATTCTTTCTTTGTCGCCTTACTTTTTTTCGGAGGATTGGGCGTAACATTTGGAGGGGTGGTAACCGCAATGATTGTGAAATATGCCAAAGTGGCTTATGCTATTCTGATAGGCTTCATTATGCTTTTCATTGCGATGCTGGATATCATCATCTATCCCTATCATCCTGTTTTTTATAAGATATCGATATTCTTAATTTTCTTCCCATTCTCCTGGATCGGCGGAAAAATCACCGAAGTCATCTACGAAAGACGGAAAAAACGAGCTAAGCAACTACAATTAAAAAATAAAAAACCACAAGACTGATCTTGTGGTTTTTTGTTGGAGTGAATTGAAGCTTATTATTTAACCTGAGGCCGGGTAACGATTTACTTTAAATTTCTGAATATCAAACAGAGTATATTATCAATAGCGTCGGTCTTCAGCCCGATGTATTAAAATGTAATTTAAAAAGGCTTTAGCCAAAACATATTTTAAGTTTTGGCTAAAGCATAACACTCTTTTTCCACACTAAAATGGGCTTTAGCCCATTCCTATTGAATAATTTCTTAACCTGAACTCAGGTTATTTAGACTATCGTTAAAGTTAAAGCGACAGAGCCATAATCTTTAATAACATCAATAAAATAATATGGCAGAGCCACCAACTGTTAATAGAACAGTTTCTTGCAATTGGTTAAAGCTCCGTAGGAGCGACATGTTAAAAAAGTAGGAGAACCAAAAGAATCCATTGGTAAGCCTTTATCAAAGATAGGAGAGGTTAGTAAAAGATAGCCAATCCTATAAATAGTGAAAGCGATCCTGTAAAAATAGTAGGTTCGCCTTCCAAATACTTAGCCGAGCCTACAAAAGTTATAAGTAAGTCTTTCAAATTGGTACGCTCGCCTACTAAATCCATAGGCTAGCTTACTGAATTGATAGGCTTGCCTATAATATTCATAGGCGAACAACTTTAAGTTGATTCCTAGCCTTAAAGTTTCTTCAATAAATATTCTAAGATATTAATGTAAAGCAAATGCCATAAAAAAATCCGCCTTGAAAACTCAAAGCGGATTTGTGTGGATTAATAATAAGACTATTCGGATAGTGGTGCGTCGTCTGTTTTGCTTTTATTGGTAAATCGGCTATTCCAGCTATCCACATCGCGCATCGCAAGATCCAGTGCTGCATCATTCTCTCGGGAGAGTTGCAGGTTATTTTTGTAACGGTCGGTAAGTGCCATAATATCTGCAGAAGCCCCTAGCTGAATCTTCTCAAAAGTTTCAAGATTCTGCAGAATGGCTATTCTGCTGCCTTCCAGATTGCTGTAATAATCCAATAGTGCCACGAGTTCTTCTGGACTGTCGCTCCTGCCCAGAGCATCCGGAAACTGTGTGGCAATGCGAGAGATTAATCGTGCGTAGCCTTCTCTGCCTTCCGCCATCGTTCGCATGCCGGGTTTCTCGTCATCCGTTAAATTGATTTTGTAAGGATTGATTGGTGTAAGAGCACCAGTAATGGTTGCGGTATAGGTATCCGTAACGGCTTTTGCCGGGATACTAAGAATGAATTTTCTCATCTTTTGTGTTGTTTTTAATTAAAAATTGAATTTCGTTAATGAGATAAAATTAAAATAAATATTGGTATATCCGCAGATAATGTCTGATAAAAATTAAAAATTCATTAAATTTTTGTCAAAATGTGATTTTCCGTACTTTCTTATTGTGAGAATTTTTTACATTAGTGATGTAATAAAAAAACAAAATAACTTATGAGAAAATTCATTTCCAGAGCCATTACCAAAAGATATAATACTAACTAAGCAATTATAAAAGCCTCAGTCGAGAGTGTTATATGATTATGAGAAACGGATTATTAAATTTATTATTTATATCAGGCTTAATTGGTATTCAGTTTTGTTGGTCTCAAAAAATTGAAAGAATGGAATTCGAACATTCCAATTCAATAATAATTGGCAGTGATATAGGTGTCACTTTAAAACCAATCAAAAATAATCGAAAGGGGAAAGTTAGACTTATTGTACGAAAGGATGGAGAAATCTTTGTTTCTAGGATTACCAATGATAGATTTTTAGAAATAATTAATGCTGTAGATCAAATAAAGCGAGATAGTCTTGGTGCTCAATATACATATTTGGATCCATCATCCAGTAGCATAACGATTTATAATGATAAGCATGATAAAAAAGTGTATTACACAGAAAACTTAACACGAAATTCTCAAAAAAGTGAAAACCAAAAAGATTTTTGGTATGCTACAAAGTTGATAATAGATGCTGCGAGATTAAGAATGGAAGAGCTAATAGACTATTGATATCAAAAAACGATAAAAACCTGAAGTCGCAGATTAACCCGATAGCGCGGATTTGCAATCCGTGCTCCTAAGTATCAATTAAATCTCAAAGATGAAAAAACCACAAGCCGAGACTTGTGGTTTTTTTGCAATAATAGTTAGTTTATGTTTAGTTATTAGTACGCCGTCTCGTGAACTTTCACCGCTCTTCCGCTCGGGTCATTCATTTTCTTAAAAGCTTCATCCCATTCCAAAGCAACCGGCGTAGAACAAGCCACAGATGGAACAGAAGGAACACAACTTGCCGCAAAATCGCTTGGGAAATGACTTTCGAAGATGGTTCTGTAACGGTATTCCTCTTTGCTCATCGGCGTATTGATTGGGAATCTGAATTTCGCATTGGACATCATTTCGTCCGTCACTTCATCTTCTGCCACTTGCTTCAAAGTATCAATCCAGGAATAACCAACACCGTCACTGAATTGCTCTTTCTGTCTCCAAGCAATACTTTCTGGTAAAATATCTTCAAAAGCTTTTCTAAGAACCCATTTTTCCATTCTTTCCGGCGTAACCATTTTATCTTTTGGATTGATGGTCATCGCCACATCCATAAATTCTTTATCCAAGAAAGGAACTCTACCTTCGATTCCCCAAGCCATTAGAGATTTGTTGGCCCTCAAACAATCATAAAGGTGAAGTTTTCCTAATTTTCTTACCGTTTCTTCGTGAAAAGCTTGGGCAGAAGGAGCTTTGTGGAAATATAAATAACCTCCGAATAATTCGTCCGAACCTTCTCCGGAAAGCACCATTTTGATTCCCATGGATTTAATAACTCTCGCCAAAAGATACATAGGGGTAGAAGCTCTGATAGTCGTTACATCATAAGTTTCCAAGTGATAGATCACATCTTTGATGGCATCCAAACCTTCCTGAACAGTGTATTTAATTTCGTGGTGAACAGAACCAATATGGTCTGCCGCTTTTCTTGCTGCGGCTAAATCCGGAGAACCTTCCAAGCCAACAGCGAAACTGTGCAGTCTTGGATACCAAGCTTCCTGCGTGTCCCCACTTTCGATTCTTTGTCTTGCAAATTTTGCAGTAACGGCTGCAATGATGGAAGAGTCCAAACCACCGGACAGTAAAACACCATAAGGAACATCGCTCATCAGTTGTCTGTGAACAGCTTCTTCCAATCCTTTTCGGATGGCAGCAATATCTGTGGCGTTATCTTTTACATTTTCAAAGTCTGTCCAGTCTCTTTTGTACCATTGCTGCAATTCCTGTCCATCTTTGCTATAAAGAAAATGACCTGGCAGAAATTCTTCAATTTTGTTACAAACGCCTTCCAGGGATTTCAATTCAGAAGCAACATAGAAGCTTCCGTCTTTGTCCCAGCCCATATATAATGGAACGATTCCCATATGATCTCTTCCAATCAGATAGGCATCATTTTCTTCATCATATAATGCGAAGGCAAAAATGCCGTTCAGTTTTTCCAGGAAATTTTTTCCATCTCTTCTGTATAGAGCTAAGATAACTTCACAGTCAGACTGAGTCAAAAATTCGTAATCAGGAAATTCTGATCTCAGCTCCTGATGATTGTATATCTCGCCGTTAACCGCTAAAGCAACTTTTTTATCTTTTGTAAATAATGGTTGTTTACCAGAAGTGGGATCTACAATCGCCAATCTCTCGTGCGAGAAAATCACATTGTCGTGTTGGTAGATTCCTGACCAATCCGGACCACGGTGTCTAATCTTTTTAGACATTTCTAATATCTGAGGTCTTATAACTTCATTTTTTTGTTTTGTGTCAAACACACATACAATTCCGCACATCGTTTATATTGTTTTTATATTTAATTAAAATTATATCGCAAAAATATATTTGTTAATTCAAAATTAAAATTATTTTTTTATTTTGGTTAAAATAATTTATTTTAAAATTAAATTTAAAGTATTATTTTCTTAATGGTTATGGAAAATATGATTTCTCCTTGATTTTTTATAATTGATTCAGATTACGTTATTGATTTATTAATTTTAGGTTTACAAATATTGCATTTTATTGATTAATAGGTTTATATTATTATTTATTTGAATCTAATAATAATATATAATTAACTTTTTGGAAGAAAGTTTCTTTTTTTTTGTGTTAATTGTAAAATTTGTACGATTTTTGTACCGAAAATTGTATTGTAGGTGCAGTAATGCATTTATAATTTTTTTCATCATTTGTGTTTTTGCCCTCTTATTCATAGTAAGAGGGTTTTTTATTTTCTAGGATTTTGCTAAGCCATATTTATAGTATAACTTTGTAAATAATCTAAAAAAAGTAAAATATATGTCAACTTACGTGGTTGTAGGTCTCCAGTATGGAGATGAAGGAAAGGGAAAAATTACGGATGTTCTGTCGGCAAAATCAGACTATGTTGTCCGTTTCCAAGGTGGAGATAATGCCGGTCACACGGTCTATGTTGGAGATGAGAAATTCGTATTGCATCTTTTGCCGTCTGGCGTTCTGCAATGTAAAGGCAAATGCATCATAGCCAATGGTGTAGTTGTAAATCCAAAAGCATTTATCAAAGAGATTGAACAGATCGAGAGCAAAGGCCTTAAAACAGATCACGTTTTCATTAGCAGAAGATCCCATGTGATAATGCCCTACCATATTTTGCTAGATACTTATAGAGAAGAGGAACAAGGCGGAACCCAAATTGGAACCACGAAGAAAGGAATTGGACCTTGTTACGAAGACAAAATCGCAAGAGTGGGAATCAGAATGATTGATCTTCTGAATCCTGAAGTTCTAAGAGAAAAAATCGAGAAAAATTTAAAAGTAAAGAATTCTCTATTTGAAAAATATTTCGAAAAGCCAGGCTTGGATGTTGAGGAGATTTATCAGGAATTTTTGGCTTTAGGAGAAAGACTGAAAGACAGAATCGTTGATACAGAATTAGAAATTAATGAAGCAATCAATGACGGTAAAAATATTTTATTTGAAGGAGCGCAAGCCTTGATGCTTGATATAGATTTCGGAACTTATCCTTATGTGACGTCTTCGTCTCCGTCTACTGGCGGTGTTTGTACTGGTGCTGGAGTTCCGCCAACTGCTTTACAAAATCTGATAGGTGTTGCAAAAGCTTACACTACAAGGGTAGGGAATGGTCCTTTCCCGTCTGAGTTGGATAACGAGTTAGGGGAAAAAATCAGACAGATCGGTTTTGAGTTTGGAGCAACAACAGGAAGACCCAGAAGAACTGGCTGGCTAGATTTGGTTTCGCTTAAGCATGCTTGTATGATCAACGGAATCAATAATCTTGTGATTACTAAATTAGACGTTCTTACAGGAATCCATCCTTTGAAGATCGCTACAAAATACAAAACGGAAGACGGAAAAATCATCGATTACTTTACATCTTCAACTACCAAATTATATGATTATGAACCCATTTATGAAGAATTGGATGGTTGGGACGAGGATATCACGAATGCGAGAACTTACGATGAGCTTCCTGCTAATGCGAAGAAGTATATTGAGTTTATAGAAGAGCATTTGGGAATTAATGTTTATTTGGTTTCTGTTGGTCCGGAACGTTCTCAGAATATCATTAGAAAAGAACTATTCTAATAGAATACTATTATTTATAAACAAAATCCGGAACTTAAGTTCCGGATTTTTCATTTGTGTTTTTGTGTGTTTTTAAAAGAAAACATGGAAAATGTATTCTTTTTAGATTGAAAATTGCAGCAAAATTTTCAGAGCATTTGTGTTAAAAAAGTATTTGTGTTTTTTGTTGTGTCATTTTGATAATGCAATAATATAGATTCTAAAAAATAATCAAAAGTATTTAGCAACTTATTTGTTTACTTACATATACTCAAATGGTTTCAAGATAGTGTGTTTTTGGTTAAAATATTGAAAATCAATATGCTTTATTTGTAAAATCCAATTTAGAAATTGTTGATGATATAGAGATTTATATCAGTTTCAGAGGCAATATTTAACTTTCTACGGATGCGATATTTCTTATTTTCTATGGCTCTGACTGTGGAATTGGTTGCAGTTGCAATCTCTTTTGTACTGAGATTTAGTTTTAGTAAGGCACAGATTTCCAGTTCGGAAGAAATGAGATTGGGAGAAACAGCCAATATCTTATCAAAAAAATCAGGAAACTGAGATTTGAAGTAAGTTATAAACAGCGAATTCTTGCTCATTGCAAGATCATACAATTCTCCGGAAAAATTAATTTTATCCGTTTTCTGAATAATAGCGTTCAGTTTTTCTTTTTCTATATAGTATTTAACAAGGACACGCTCTTTTCTGTAAATAAAATACATCCCGATAAAAGTACAGAATGAAATTTCTATGATTTTGTAGATCCTTACATACCATTGTTCTAACGGAGAAAGATTCTGACTATAAAACCTGCTGAGGTAATAATCTGTTGTTACGTTAATTAAAAACCAAAGAAGGTAGGACACAATCAAAAAAAAGATAATCCATCGGTCTCTGATATAGTCGAAGAAAAAAGCTACTGCAATGGTTAGAGAAACATAAGATAAGTAATTCATACAGCCTTCCCCTGAAATCGTATCAAAATAAAAGATCATGATTCCCAAAAAGAAAAAAAGTAGCATTAGCAACTTCGTATTGAACCTTATTCTATCCGGCCAAAGTAATGTTTGTAACATAAAAAGAGTAATGACACCAAAAATGATACAATTGACAGGATAATATAGAATTACATTAAGGATCACATTACATAATAAAAGAAAAACCAAAGCCAATGTATAGACATCAAACAGAATACTTTTCTCGTATTCCATTTCGTTTTTTGCAAGATCTCTCTTTTTAGCTAATATAGAGGTTATATAATTCATGATTTAGTTTATACTTTTATAATTGAATACATAACATCAAAAATTACTTTTCTTCAAAATTCAGTGTTGTAATGATATGCCAATCAAATTTATGCAGAAAATTACTAATATCTAATTTCTCACTATAAAGCAATTTAACAATTTTTAACGATTTATAATTGATTTTGGAATCATAATTGAAATTAGTTGGTTTATAATTCACATTTTGTGAAAAAATAAAAATGTTATGAAAAATTTATTTTTAACAGGAGCGAGTATCGTTTTATTATTATCATCTTGTAATAAAGATGAAAAGATACAAGCCGCTTCTCTAGAGCAACAAAAATTGGATTATCAAGCAAGACAGATTGATATAGAAAAACAAAAATTGGCAATCGAAAAAGAGAAAATCAATTTCGAAAGACAAAAAGATAGTCTCAATAAAGTTGAAGAAGAAAAAGAACGGGAAAGAAAGGCGCAAGCTAATCGTGTGACAAGAAAAAGATCTACATCCAGCGGATCATCATCTTCCGGAAGTGTAGCTTCCAACTCTTCATCATCAACGGCTTCTAATTCAGCGGGAACTACAACAACCCAGAAAAAAGGCTGGAGTAGTGCAGCAAAAGGAACAGTTATTGGTACAGTTGGTGGAGCAGCAGCCGGCGCAATTATCTCTAAGAAAAACCCTGGTTTAGGTGCGGTAATTGGTGGTGTTGCAGGTGGTGCAACGGGTTATACAATTGGTAGAGCCGAAGATAGAAAATCGGGTAGAGTACAGAAGTAAATTTTCTTCATATATATTTTAACACGGAAAGATTGCTTATTTTTGGTAAGCAATCTTTTTTATGCTTATAATTCTCAAAACGATTCTCATATTCCTATTTACCAATTTTGGTAATGGAATTCTTGCGGGCAAACTTTTGAAAATCAAGAGCTCAAGCTTTACATTGACTTCATTTTTAGGAATCACAAGCGTTACTTTTTTATTGACGATCCTGGCATTCTTTTTTCCTTTGAATTTTTATATAGAAATTACATTTTTAATTTCTGGTATTTTAGGAATCGTATTATTTTGGAAACAAAAAGATAATGTCCATTTTGAATTCAGGAAAAATATCAACTTTTGGTTTTATTTTTTTGTTGTATTAATTGTTTTTGTTGGGTCTTTTTCGCCTTACTTGTATGATCATTACAGTTATTATGTTCCAACGATTACGTTGCTCAAGCAGACAGGATTTGTAAAAGGCATTTCAAATCTTGATTTATTACTAGGTCAATCATCATTTTGGCATATTTACCAAGCAGGATTTTCACATTTCACAGATGAATTTTTAAGAATTAATGTTTATTTAGTAATATTATTTTTGATTTATATTTACGAAAGAAAGCTATGGTTTTTGCTTCTTTTTACTCCATTTTTTCTGATATTTCTTAAACAGCCAAGTCCGGATTTACCAACATTTATAATTGCTCTAATTGTTCTGAACGAATTATTAAATAACACTCACGGAAAATCGCTTTTATACATTTCCATATTTGTATTTTGTATTAAACCGACAATGTTTTGGTTACCATTATTGATTGTATTAGAACGTATCTACCAAAGAAATTTTAAATTTCAAATGTTAATTCCAATTTTGGCCTTTGGAATTTTATTTATCTTTAAAAATATTTGGCTTTTCGGCTTTCCTGTGTTTCCTGTTTCAGTTCTTGACTTTAATTTACCTTGGAAACCAAGTCAGGAGATACTAACTTATTCTTCACAGATTGGACTGATGAAATCTTACGATATGCATTATTCTTACCAGCAGATTATGAATTTCAACCTTTTGGAAAGAATCTATCATTGGTTTACAATTGGATTGAAATCAGTTTTTAATTTTGGAATTATATTAAGCGTCTTGATTTTAGGATTTTTAACTTTTAAAAAGAAAGAAAAATTTTTCACATTACTTTTCATTTGTGTTTTCTTGAAGTTTATTCTGATTATTGTCTTTTCAGCACAATATCGATTTTTTATTGATGTCTATTTAATTGTGTTATTTCTGATTTTTAAAAATATTTCCGAAGAAAAAACGGTCTTTGTTTCTGTCTTTTTATCTGTTTTTATGTCAGTGATTTTTATATTCCCGGGATTTGTTCAAAAGTTGAATGTTGGAAAAAAGATGTCGGGTTTTAATTGGTATCAGCTGTATAAACCAAAAGAGAATAATTTGATTAATTTCAATTCAGATTATAAGATTGGGAATTTAAACTTTCATGTTCCGAAATATCCTTTTCAAAAAGAATTTTTTCCTTGGCTTAATATTTATGATTTGAAGCTTTATGATTATTATGGGATTTTTCCACAATATCTTGATAAAGATTTGAAAAGTGGTTTCTTTCAAAGAAAGCTAACAAAAGAAGAAAAAATTCAGTTAAAAGATATTATCTCTGAAACCGAGAAATACAACCCAAAAGTCCCTTAAAATTTCTCTATCTTTGACTATCTTTTAAATTGAATTTAATTCTTCATTTTTAATTATTAATTAATATCAATGCCTGATTTTTTACATCCCGATAAAGACAATTATTCCGATGACGATTTGATTCAGGAAGAGAAAATCCGTCCGCAGAGTTTCAGAGATTTTGCGGGGCAAAGAAAAACTTTGGACAATTTGGAAGTTTTCGTGGCAGCAGCTAAAAATCGTGGTCACGCTTTGGATCACGTTCTTCTGCACGGCCCACCGGGATTGGGAAAAACAACACTGTCACATATTATTGCTAACGAATTGGGTGTTAACTGTAAAATCACTTCAGGTCCGGTTCTCGACAAGCCAGGAAGTTTGGCTGGGCTACTTACCAATCTTGAAGAAAATGATGTTCTTTTTATAGATGAGATTCATCGTTTATCACCCATTGTAGAAGAATATCTGTATTCTGCAATGGAAGATTACAAGATCGATATTATGCTGGAAACCGGTCCTAATGCCCGTTCTGTGCAAATCGGACTTAACCCTTTTACATTAATTGGAGCAACAACCAGAAGTGGAATGCTAACCAAACCAATGCTCGCAAGATTCGGAATCCAAAGCCGGTTAGAATATTATACGATTGAACTTCTCGGGATGATTATCGAAAGAAGTGCACGTGTTTTAGGTGTTAAAATTTATGAAGATGCAGCGCTGGAAATTGCAAGAAGAAGCCGAGGAACACCTAGAATTGCGAATGCACTTTTGAGAAGAGTCCGAGATTTTGCAGAAATCAAAGGCAACGGAGAAATCGAAATCGAAATCACAAAATTCGCATTGAATTCTTTGAATGTTGATGAGTTTGGTCTGGATGATATGGATAACAAAATAATGCGTGTGATGATAGAAAATTTCCGTGGAAAACCGGTCGGGATTTCTGCATTGGCAACTTCTATCGGTGAAAATCCGGAAACTTTGGAAGAAGTTTACGAACCATTTCTGATTCAGGAGGGTTTTATTATTCGAACGCCGCGAGGACGAGAAGTGACTGATAAAGCTTACAAACATTTGAAAATTTCTAGACCTAAAAATCCGGGAGAATTGTTTTGATTTAATATTATGGAAATTTTTGTTTTAATTTTTTCAATTTTAATATCTACTTTGTCTTGTGCGCAAAAGGACAATTCAAAAAATGATGAAGACAACTATATTGATATTCTCAGCAAGAATTATAATGTTTCTTTGATTAAATTGATTAGCAATCCTGAAAAATACCATAATAAACCAATCCAAGTGATTGGTTATCTGCATTTGGAATTTGAAGGCAAAGCTATTTATATTAACGAATTAGATTATAAACACTCTCTTGATAAAATGGATTTTGGGTTTCTTTTAAAAATAAAGATTTGATGGCAAAAGCAATGAAACTCAATAATAAGTACGTTTTAATTGAAGGTGTTTTCGATGCAGAAAATTCGGTGTATATGGGAATGTGGAGTGGTGAAATTAAAAATATTACCAGAGTTGATTCTTGGAGAAATACCGATAAATAGAATTATTTCAGAAATTAAAATATTCAATTTGATACTAATTTCTTATATTAGTAAAAAACAAAAATTCTTATGAAACTCTATCCAATCCAATGTGGAAAATTCAAATTAGATGGTGGTGCAATGTTTGGTGTTGTTCCAAAAACGCTTTGGGAAAAAACAAATCCGGCTGACGAAAAAAATCTAATCGAACTAGGAACACGTTCTCTTTTGGTAGAAGATGGCAAAAAATTAATCCTTATCGATTGCGGACTTGGAGACAAACAGGACGAAAAATTCTTCGGGCATTACTCACTTTGGGGTGATGATACATTGGATAAAAATTTAAAAAAATTCGGATTTGTAAGAGAGGATATTACAGATGTTTTTTTGACGCATCTTCATTTTGATCACTGTGGTGGCGCTGTAGAATGGAATGATGATAGATCCGGTTACAGACCGGCATTCAAAAATGCGAATTTCTGGACCAACGAAAATCATTGGAAATGGGCAACAGAACCGAATCCAAGAGAAAAAGCAAGCTTCCTGAAAGAAAATATTTTTCCGTTGGAAGAAAGCGGACAACTGAATTTTTTACCATTGCCAACAACAGGAAATTATGGGTTTGCTCCCGATTTGAAAATGGATGTGATTTTTGTTGATGGACATACGGAAAAACAAATGCTTCCGGTTCTTCAATATCAGGAAAAAACAATTGTTTTTGCGGCAGATTTAATTCCGACGGCTGGACATATCCCGCAGGTTTACGTAATGGGTTATGATACCAGACCATTGTTAACATTAGAAGAGAAAGGAAAATTCCTGAAACAGTGCGTTGATAACGATTACCTATTGTTTTTTGAACACGATGCCCATAACGAATTGGCAAGTTTGAAAATGACGGAAAGAGGTGTGAAATTAGATCAGACTTTTAGTTTTAATGAAGTTTTTGGATATTAAATAAATTATGGAAATACAAGAAATTAATCAAAATCAGGAAGAAGATGTTCCCATACCCAAGATCATTGGATTAACAGGAGGAATTGGTTCCGGAAAAACATCAGTCGCAAAATTATTGGAGGAAAAAGGTTTTCCTGTTTATTATTCGGACGATGAGGCGAAAAATATAGTTAACAAAGATTCGGCTTTAAAAGAGAAAATCATCGAGCTTCTAGGTATTGAGGCTTATATTGATGGTTTTTATAACAGAAAGTATGTTGCTGAAAAAGTCTTTAATAATTCTGAACTTTTGGAACAATTGAATCATTTAATTCATCCCGCAGTTAGAATCGATTTTGAAAACTGGGTCAAAGCCCAGAATTCTGAATATGTTTTCAAAGAAACAGCGCTTCTTTTTGAACTTAAACTAAATCAACAATGTTACAAATCCCTTCTGATTACAGCAGATGATAATCTTAGAATCAAAAGAACGATGGACAGAGATGGCAAAACCTATCGTGAGGTAGAAGCTATCATTCAAAAACAAATGCCGGAAAAAGAGAAATGTAAATTAGCGAATTACATCATTTATAATAATTCTGATTTTGAAAGTTTACGAATAGCAACAGAAGCTTTTATTGAAGAACTTGAATAAATTTAATTTATTTACTTTATAAAAACAAAATCCCCGAATCTTGAATTCGGGGATTTTTATTGTGATTTAAATCTATTAATTCTTAATGAATTTAGTTTGAGATTTCTCTCCGTTAGATTCTACAGTTAAGATGTAAACACCTTTTGTCAACTTAGAAACATTCACTTTTCCATCAGTTGTTCCTTGATTTACCAATTGTCCACCTACATTATAGATTTCGAATTTGGTTTTAGAAGAAACATTCGAGATGTTAATGACGTCTGTTGCTGGGTTTGGATAAACGCTGATGTTGTTTTTCTTAACATCCGTTACAGCTAATTGCCCAATATTCAAACTATAATCTTCAACTTGTCCGTAAGTAGATGTACCACAAGGAGTAGAATTTGGTGAAATTGAAGAATCTTGTAAACGAACTCTCATTCTTGTTTTTCCAACTGCTGCAGTTGCAGGAATCGTAATATTACCAGTCCAAGGTGATTTTTTCTTAGCGGTTACCAATACTTGTTCACCTGCATCATTGAAATCACCATCCTGATTAAAATCAATCCATACCAGAACCTGGTCACTATCATAAGATGTTCCTGTAAAACTTGCAGTGAAAGTGTAAACCTGGCCTGTGCTAACGTTACCTGTTACAGCACTATAATCTTCATATCCTGCCGTAGAAGTAGAACTATTGTTGATGCCTGCAAAAGTTACATTAGATATCTTCTCAAAACTTGTAGAAGTTGCACCAGCTGTACAATATTCTATCCCTTTGGTACTGAAATCTGTTGTTGCATACGTTCCAACCGTTCCGCTGCAGATTGTAGCAACACCTACGTTATAAGCTGTATTAAGTGTTAATCCAGATATAGTGTAAGTATTTGTGTTAAGGTTATTAACCTCTGTCCAATTGGTGTCTGTTGCTTTTTTGTATCTTAAGATATAGGTTGCATTAGCAACTGCATCCCAGTCAATCTTAGCTCCGGTTTGTGTAATGCTGCTAACTGCAAGTCCTGCAGGGGCAGTTCCGTCACAGTTTACCATTGCAGAAACAGTTACTTTACCAACAGCATAGAAAACATTGTCGATTGCAGAAACTCTTACTGTAACAACAGAGTTGGTAGGAATCCCGGCAAAGCTTAGATCTTCTGATCCGTCATTGGCTGTAGAAGCCGATAAAACAGTCCAGTTGGCACCGTTATCTGTTGTATAATCGATTTTAACATTTGAAACATTGTAAGGTGCAGCAGCTGTGTTAGCTACGTCCCAAGTAAATGCGCCTGGAGCGTTGTTGTAAACTTTTGTCGCAGTAACTTTGAAAGGGCCATCATTACCTACAGTAATTGTTTGTGAACCGATCTGAGTCTGTTGTTGTTTTACATCAGCATTATTGTCTCTTACAACAACTCTAAAATTCATAGTTCTTGCTACATTAGAAACAGCTTCCCAGTCTGATGCGCTGGATAAAGTACCATTTAATACATTGCTTAATTTAGGGAAGTATCTGTATGGCAATGTGGAACCTGTCAATGATCTGAACTTGGGACCAGCAGTGTTGTTTCCTGTAACCGATGTTACTGCAGATGTAGATCTGTCATATTCTTCCCAAGTATATGTAATGGGATCATTTTCTGCATCTGTAGCAGAAGCCGTTAAAACAAAAGCAGTCCCTTTTGGAATTGTTTTGTTTGGAAGTACCGCAACAACTGGCGGATTATTGGTGATCGCTGTACTCACATCACAGTTTTGACCATTCACATAAGTTTGAACTTGTTCTATACTTCTTACGTGGAAATAAGCATCTGAATGGGCTTGTACATCGTAAGATGTGATTCCCGCATAACCCATAATTGTGGATCCTGAGCCTGGCTCCATATGCGCAGTATTATTTGGCGCAGAGTGAATCCCGTGTGAAAAAGTGTGGTCAGCTCCAAACTGGTGACCCATCTCGTGTGCTACATAATCGATATCAAAATTATCACCTTCTGGTCCGCCGCTTCCTGGAGAGGTGAATGCTGAACCTTTAGCTTCCTCATCAGAATTGCTAGAAGGATTTCTACAAACATTTCCAACATCTCCTGCGCTACCACCGCCACCAGATCTTCCGAATAAGTGACCAATATCGTAAGCCGCATTACCAATAACAGAGGTTAAAGTCTGTTGAATCTCAAGATTCCAGGCGCCAGATGCTCCTGAGGAAGCCGGGGAATATGGATCCGTATTAGGATCTGTATAGATTAATTGAGGGAAATCTTGAACGTTTAAGTGAATAGCAAAATCTTTTTCAAAAACGCCATTAACCCTGGTCATAGTCGCATTAATTGCTGCTGCTGCCTGACTTACACCTCCAAAATACTGGGTATATTCTCCTGTTACAGAGATTGCCAGTCTGTAAGTTCTGTACTTTTTATCACTAGCTTTATTGAACTCGGTAACATTGTGCGTAAAATCTGTTGACTTGGATAAAGCATCCATCTGTTTTTTACTAAGAAATGATTCCGTTGTAGCACATTCAAACGCTTTGCCTTCAGATCTTTTTTCTGATTTTGGAAAAACGCCATAAACTGTTTTCTCTTTGTTTTGTGGCTCGATGAATTCGTATTGTCCATTTCTGAACATCATGGCCTGTAAATCGTAAGGAGACACACTGAATCTTACATAAACCGTTGGATCATCAATTTTAACTCCTGCATAAGAACCAAGTTGATAACGGTCTGCGAATGATTTTTCAACAACTGGCAAACTGTAGACTGCAAATTTTTCAATCTTCCCATCCAAAGTTGGCAGGTTAATAATGACAGCCTTGCTGTTCTTACCTGTTTCTTGTGCATTGCTTAATTGAGATCTGATGTCCTTAAGATCTAAGGAATAGTAGTTTGTAACTTTTGTGTTACGAAGTTTTTCTCCTTTCATTGCTGTGGGTGACCACTGGGCAAAAGCAGCGGTTACCATTCCACATGAAAGTAGAGTAGTAAAGATTTTCTTCATACTTTTTTAATTTTCTATTCAAATATATGACTATTTTTGAATTTTAGATAACAAAAGTGCGTTGATTTTGTCAACGCACCTTTATTTTTAACTAAAAAGTAATATTTTTATTTATTAGCGACCATCCTGTATAAAAATAGTAAAAGGATAGATCCTCCGATCGCAACCAAGAAGCTGGAGAAGTTGAATCCAGTTACATCAACGCCAAATAGCATTGATCCTAACCAGCCTCCAAGCATAGCTCCTAAAATTCCGATGATGATTGTTACAACCCAGCCTCCGGGATCTTTTCCGGGATGGATAGCTTTTGCGATGGCTCCGGCAATAAGTCCGAAAATAATCCAAGTTAAAATACCCATAGTTTAAATTTTTTAATGTTAATATTTTGGTTTAATGTTATCTCTTTCTGAAGAAAGAATTTACAAATTCCATACCATTAAAAATCTGAAGATCTTCGATTCTTTCACCTACACCTATATATTTAACAGGAATTTGAAACTGATCCGAAATGCCTATTACGACGCCTCCTTTTGCTGTTCCATCCAATTTTGTAACGGCTAATGCTGTAACTTCGGTTGCTGCTGTAAATTGTTTGGCCTGTTCAAATGCATTCTGTCCGGTAGAACCGTCAAGAACTAATAAAACCTCGTGGGGCGCATCTGGAATAACCTTTTGCATCACTCGTTTAATTTTAGAAAGCTCATTCATCAGATTCACTTTGTTATGCAATCTTCCAGCTGTATCAATGATGACAACGTCAGCATCCTGCGCAACCGCAGATTGAACTGTGTCAAATGCAACCGAGGCTGGATCAGAACCCATACCTTGTTTTACGATTGGAACGCCAACTCTCTCGCTCCAGATGACTAATTGATCCACAGCTGCCGCACGGAAAGTATCCGCTGCTCCCAAAACAACTTTCAGTCCCTGAGATTTGAACTGATGAGCCAGTTTTCCGATGGTTGTTGTTTTTCCAACACCATTCACGCCAACTACCATAATTACATAAGGCTTTTTGCTGGTATCAATATTATCTGTATCAATACGAGGATTTTCTAAAAGAAGTCCGGAAATCTCTTCACGAAGAATATTGTCCAATTCTGCAACATTGACATACTTATCTCTTGCAACACGATCTTCTATTCTTTTGATGATTTTGATCGTTGTTTCTGCGCCAACATCAGAAGCAATTAGTACTTCTTCCAGATCATCAAGAACTTCATCATCTACAGTGTTTTTGCCGACAACCGCTCTGGATATTTTATCAAAGAAACCTTGACTGGATTTTTCCAAACCTTTGTCAAGCGTTTCTTTATCTTCTTTTTTGAATATTTTTTTAAACCAACTCATTGGATGTATAAATGATTAAGAATAAATCGTTAAATGATTTTATCAGAAACAAAGATAAACAAAAAAACTACCCTGAAAGAGTAGTTTTTATATTGTATCGATTGCGGAATTATTTTTTCAAATATCCGTCAACTTCGTCAGCGTTCATTACTTTTTCTTCAAAAACGTAAGCACCTGATTTATCAGACTTAACCATTTTGATTACTTTTGTCATTTTTTTTGAACCAGCTCCACCTTGAAGTGTTGCTACTACCTTCTTTGCCATTGTAAAATATTTTTATAAATTACTTAATTTCTTTGTGAACTGTATATTTCTTAAGAACCGGATTGAATTTTTTAAGCTCCAATCTTTCTGTAGTGTTCTTTTTATTTTTTGTAGTAATGTATCTTGACATTCCTGCTACTCCGCTCTCTTTGTGCTCAGTACATTCTAGAATTACCTGAACTCTGTTACCTTTTTTAGCCATTACTTAGTAGTGTTTTTAATGAATCCGTTTCTAGCAGCTCTTTCAAGTGCTTCCTCTATACCAATCTTATTGATTACTCTTAATCCGTGAGCAGATACTCTTAGAGTAACGTGTTTTTCTTGCTCAGGAAGATAAAACTTCTTCTCTAGTAAATTAATTTCAAAACGTCTTTTCGTTTTGTTATTAGCGTGGGAAACATTGTTTCCTACCATTGCACGCTTACCTGTTATTTGGCAAATTCTTGACATATCTCGATGTTCTTTTGACTAATGAATATTTGAGAGTGCAAAATAACGGATTATTTTTCATACAGGCAAATTATTTTAAAATAATTATTAAAAAGAAAGCGTGAAATATTGATTGTTAATATTTCACGCTAAGATTATCTAAGTTATTGAGGCTGTTAATTCTCAATGAAGAATTTTACATTTTCTACGGGATTCCCTGGCATTGCGATTTTACCTTTTATTAGAATAGGACATTGTATCAATTCCGGATTATGAGCAATGACTTCCAGTGCTTTTTCCTCATTTACAACTTCGTTTTCAGAAAAATATTTTTTAAAAAGGTCTGTCGATTTTTTAAGAATCTTGCTTGGTCTCTTGTTGAGTTTTTTAAATAAGGTTCTCAACTCAAACAAACTCAAAGGATCTTTATTGATATCAATGATCTGAAATTTGATATCATTCTCATCCAGATATTCCAAAATAGCTTTGGACTTTGGACATTGATTATTATGAATTACTTTGATCATAAGTTGATGGGTGTTAAAAAGTTTGGCGGTTATAATCTTCTTTGGCTGTAGAAAATTATCGGCCAAATAATTTAAAACAAACCGTTCAACTCTGCATCAATCCTTTCCAAGATATAACCGAAGTCTTCTTGCTTTTCTACAAAATCCAGATTATCAACATCTATTACAAGGAGTTTCCCTTCCTTGTAACTTTCTATCCAGTTTTGATATTTGTTATTCAGTTTTGACAGGTAGTCAATACTGATTCCGGCTTCGTATTCCCGTCCTCTTTTGGAAATTTGTCTCACCAAAGTGGGAACGTCAGCTCTTAGGTAGATTAGCAAATCCGGTGCCGAAACGAAGTCTTTCATCAGTTGGAATACGGATAAATAATTTTTAAAATCACGCTCAGAAAGCAAGTTCATCTCTGCAAGATTTTCTGCAAAAATATGGGCATCTTCGTAGATTGTCCTGTCCTGGATAACGTTTTTTCCGCTCTCACGGATTTCTTTTACCTGGCGGAATCTGCTTCCCAAAAAATAGATCTGAAGTGCAAAACTCCACTTCGACATATCGCCATAGAAATCATCCAAATAAGGATTATGATCTACATCTTCAAATTGCGCTTCCCAATTGTAATGTTTTGACAACATTGTAGTTAGGGTTGTTTTTCCGGCGCCAATATTTCCTGTAACAGCGATATGCATTTTTGTTATAATTGATGAGTTATAGTTGATAAATGATAGTGTTGAAAGCCAAAACTTCGAAATCAATTATGATTTTATCAGTTATCATTTATTTGTCTGTAAAGATAAAGTTTGTCCTTTATGAGTGCCAAAAATCCGGCATTATTTTTATCCACAATTTTTGCATTTTGATTTTGGAAAATTTCGATGAGGTTTTTCCCGTCAAATCTGGTGATGCTCTGGTCTCCGAATATTAGAATATCATCATTGTTTCGGCTTAATTTTCTGGCATTACTAATATTAGCAGAGAATAAAAGCGAGGCTTTGGTATTATAAACTTCAAAAATATTGTCGCGAAGGATATATATCCTGTTATTATAGACAAGAAAATCCTTTAGTGACTGAAGATTGATGTTGAATGGAAAAGAATTAATGACAGAATTACTTCTGAAGTTGTATTGGACAAGCGTTTTGTTACTGTCGTCTAGTAACCAAGCAAATTGTAAGTCTTCCGCATAAACTGCTCTGATGAAACCGAAGTTTGAACTTAGATTGATTTTTTGTATTTCATTCAGGTTTTGATCAAAGAATTTAATTTCCTGAGCATTTTCAGAAAACATAACAATATTAAGAGGATTGGTGACGCTTTGGATTTTGTAAGGAAAAGTCATCATCACTTTCCCGAGTTGCGCTCCCAGCGAATCATATTTTGTCAGACTGAAATCTTTCTTCTTATATATATAGATATTACCGTAATCGTCACCCAAAACTTCCTGCACATCTTTCAACTGCAAAGAATCCAGACCGATTTTTTTCTGAGAAAAGATAAAAACAGAAGATAATATTAATATGAAGGATAAGACTTTCAATCAGATATACTATAAATTATTTTGCACCATTCAGAGTTATGATAACATCTTTTGTAAAAGCCTTGTTCTGATTATAAGTAGCATCACAAATAGAAGTGGAAACATTGTAGCTTCCTTTGTCGACCAAAATATAATTTTGTCCGTTGGCCGGAACAGTTAGGTTGTAGAATTTTTTTCCGCTGATTTTGATAACAAGAACACATTTGGACTTGTTGACGAACTGTATAATAGCTTCTTTTTTATTAGGATCGTTATTGAAAAGACTTGTAAGAACTGCTGCTGTATTTTTGGCTTGTTCAGAAGGTTGTCCTTTTGCAGCGGTTGTACCCACTTTGGATGTTTTCTCGATTTTATTTTCCGTCATCGCAGTTACGGTAGGCTTGGCAACTTGAGGGCTTCCGCCGTATTTCAGAGATAGTGCTCTTTGCTTCAATTCTGGAACGGCCGGGTGCTTGGGATTATTACGGATAAATTGTTCCACGACGGCTCGGTCTGACGTTGATTTAGCTTCGAAAACGCTTTGTGAAAAAAGAGAAAGAGAAATTAATAAAAACGAAAGTAAAAATATCTTCTTCATTATAAATGGATTTCTGTATTTAATTGAAACGTAAAAATAAATTAAATCTTGTAAAACACTGCGAATTTTAATTTAAAAAATGATTAGATTTTTCATCAGTTCTGAAAAATTAATAGCAATGTTCTATTTTTATTAAGATTGTTTTTTGGTGCTGAATATTTTTATAAAAATCACTATATTTGCACGCTGAAAAACATGAAGAGGGCAATTAAAAATAGAAATAAAAAATAATCAATATTATGTCTTATACACCAGTAGCTGCAGATGTAGCAAAACTAAGAAACACAACAGGTGCAGGAATGATGGACTGCAAAAAAGCTCTAGTAGAAGCTGAAGGAGATTTCGAAAAAGCAATCGACATCCTTAGAAAAAAAGGACAAAAAGTTGCTGCTAACAGAGCGGACAGAGATTCTTCTGAAGGTGCAGTTATCGCAAGAGTAAACGAGGATAACACGTTAGGTGTTGTGATCTCTTTGAACTGTGAAACTGATTTCGTTGCTAAAAACGAAGCGTTCATCGAGTTGGCTTACGAATTAGCTGAGATGGCAATCTTTGCTGCTACTAAAGAAGAATTGTTGGCTACAGATTTCCACGGAATGACTGTTGCGGATAAATTAATCGAGCAGACAGGTGTTATCGGTGAGAAAATCGAGATCGGTGCATTCGAAAGAATCGAAGGCCCTTTCTTAGGAGCTTATATCCACGCTGGAAACAAAATTGCTTCTATCACGTCTCTTTCTGCAAAAGTAGATGGTGCTGATGAGGTTGCAAAATCTGTTTCTATGCAAGTTGCTGCGATGAACCCAATCGCTCTTGATGAGAATGCTGTTTCTCAGGAAACTATCGATAAAGAATTGGAAATCGAAAGACATAAACTAATCGAAGAAGGTAAGCCTGCAAACATTATCGATAACATCTTGAAAGGTAAAATGCAGAGATTCTACAAAGATAATACATTGGTACACCAGGATTTTATCAAAGATTCTAGCATTTCAGTTGCTGACTACGTAAAATCTATCAATGCTGATCTTAAGGTAACAGGATTTGTAAGAGTTGCTCTTGCTTAATCTTAAACCTTAAAAAAATTAAATCCCGCTATATTTTATGGCGGGATTTTTTGTTATGAAATTTAGAAGTAAATTTGCAATCCATTATTATGTTAAATGACTTTCTTTAAAATTTTCCAGTTTGCATTGTCTTTATTTTGCTTGATTACTTTTAGCCAGGTTGAAGCTCAATATATTAGTGTTGATACAAGTTTGAGTGATTTGGATTTGGTCAATAAATTTGTGGGAACTCAAAGTTGCGTGGCGGTTTCAAATGTTAAAATAAGTGGATCAACTAATGGTGGAAGTGCCCCAAGCTATGGTTATTTTACTAAAAATGGGAGTGCATTTGAGATGGATGAAGGGATTATTCTTTCAACAGGGATTGCTAAGGCAGCCGAAGGACCTAATACCTACAGACAAGATAACGGAAACTCTGGATGGGGTGGAGATCCCGATTTATTTGATGCTCTTGGAACAGGTAATTATATAAATGCTACCTATTTGGAGTTTGACTTTGTTTCAACCGAAAGTACTTCTGTCAGTTTCCAATATATGTTTCTTTCTGAAGAGTATGATGTTAATAAAAAATCTGGTTGTAACTATTCTGATGCTTTTGCTTTTCTCATAAAGCCATTAGCCGGAACTCTGCCATATACTAATATAGCGTTGGTTCCAGGAACAATGGATCCGGTTTCCGTTATTAATATTAGAGGGTATAGTCCTACTTCGACTTGTCCCCCAAAAAACGAAGATTATTTTGGAGCTTATAATGAACAATCTAACCTATCTACATCGCCTACAAATTTTAACGGTCAGACCAAAATTTTAACCGCAATAGCTAATGTCCAAATCGGGGTGCCATATCATATAAAATTAGTAATAGCTGATGAAGGAACTACAGGTCACGACTCTGCAGTGTTTTTAAAAACTGGAAGTTTTGTACCTAATATTGATATAGGAAATGATCGGACAATTAATAACTCAAATCCGCTTTGTGAAAATGTACCTTACAGAATCCAGCCTAATCCGCCAATAACTGACACATCAGCTCAATATTCCTGGTTCAAAGATGGAATTACTTTGCCTGTTCCTAAAAATCAAACTTATTATGATGTCCTCAATGAGGAAGGTGTTTTTAGCGTAAATGTTGTTTTAGGAAGTGGTTGTAAACTAGAAGGTAGTGTTACAATTGAAAAAGCGCCGTTAGTGCAAGTTAGCACAACTCCATTGATGGTTTGTGATGATGATTTTAATGGAAGTTATTCTGCAAAGTTGTCTAGTTTTGATTCTGAAATCATTAGAGATTACGATCCTGCAAATTTTAATCGTTCTTATTCTTTGACTCCAACCGGTGCAGCTATTGATCCAAACTCAGATTTTATATTTAACAGTAATCCCCAAACTTTATATGTTCGGGTTGGAGCGTTTTCTTGTTCGCCTAAACCTTATCCAATTCAATTTTATTTTGGAGCCAAGCTTGATTTTACTGCAACTCAAGAAATAGATATTTGTGATAATGACATCAGCGGAGATCAAACATTTGATTTGAGAGATTATACTTCATTAATAACCAATGAAATTGGTGTTGCAGCCTTGTATTTTGATACAGAAGCTAAAGCAAAAATAGGCGACTTTTTAGAAGCATTAGCATTTTCTCAAACTATCAGTTCGGATAAGATATTCTATGTTCGAATTGAAAAACCTAAGTCTTGTCCTAATTATAAAAAGATCACATTCAAATTCAAACAGCCGAAAAAATCAACATCTTTAAAAAATGAAGTGATTTGTAAAGGAACAAAGATAGATCTAGACGCTGGTACAGGTTTCCAATATTATGAATGGAGCAATGGTGTAAAAGGTCAATTCGCAAACGAAATAAAAAATGTTCCAGCTGGCGACTATTCGGTAAAATTGACTTTCAATGACTGCGTTTATGAACAATCTATAAAAGTAACAGAAGCTGAGCTGCCGGTTATCGATAATGTATTAATAGAAGGAACTACGGTTACGGTGTTGGTGTCTGGCGGAACCAAACCTTATCAATACGCATTGGATGGTGGTAATTATCAAAACTCAAATATCTTTACCAATGTGGAGTTGGGAATGCATATAGTCTATGTTAAAGGAGATGATGGCTGTGCTGTGATTGCACAAGATTTTACATTAATCAATTCTCAAAACGTCATTACTCCAAACAGTGATGGTGTAAATGATGTTATCAATTATTCTTCACTTTTACAGAAAATAGATCCTAAGTTTGAGATCTATGATCGGTTTGGCGTTCAGGTTTTCAACGGTGATGTCAGCAATCAGTTTATTTGGAACGGTACTTCCAATGGCAGAACTTTACCAACATCTTCATACTGGTATATCTTGGAATGGAATGAAATCGGAACCCCCAAAAGAACACAATTATCTGGCTGGATTCTTCTGAAAAACAGAAATAATTAGCAATTGATATAAAATGCTTTCATTACATTTGTATTAATAACCATATTAATTAAATGAAGAAAGCTTTACAATTCTTATTATTTTTTGTTATATCGATAAAATCATTTGCCCAAATGGATACAGAACATTGGTTTGCCCCAATGTTTGACACTTATACTGTACCAAATACTGACTATGATAATAGCTTAAATGGTGATTTTTTATATCTGTCAACAGATTCAGTTGACGATTTTGATGTTATCGTCTATTCGGGAGAAGTAGAAATAAATAGAGTAACTATCCGAAAGGGAAATCCAAAATACATCACACTTGCTCCAAAGATTATTACAACACTGGATGTCGCGGATACGTTTTTAGTAGCAAAAAGAGGATTACATCTGGTGGGCAGTCGCAAATTTTTCGCTAATATCAGGATATTGCGAGGTCCTCATGCGGAGATAATTAATTCCAAAGGATTTGCTGGTCTTGGTACAGATTTTATTGCAATGACAACGCCATTATCGGTTCAGCGAGAAAATCTGAGTTCACAAGTTAACATTATAGCAACAGAAAATAATACTTCTGTAAAAATTAATGGGTATAATCCGAACGTACTGTTCCAAAATGGGACACAAGCACCGGAATTGAATATGAAATTAAACAAAGGAGAATCTTACATAGTTTCTGTACCCAACAGACCTCCTTATGTTGTAGATTCTACCGGTTTAGGTGATCCCGACGAAAACTATAAAGGATTGATTGGAGCGAGCATCAATTCGGATAAACCTATAAGTGTGACCAATGGAAATTTTAATGGAACTTATGTCAATTCTTCTTATGGGAATGATATACTTATGGATCAGGCCACACCAATTAATCGATTAGGTAAAGAATTTGTAATTGGAAAGGGTAATGGTCCTATTCGTGGTTTACATGAAGGAGGAATAGATTCAGAGCGTGTGGTCGTGATTTCTACAAAAGATGGGACGAAGTTCACAATCAATGATAGTCCTGTTGTTTATACGTTAGACAAAGGAAAGTATAAAATTATCTACGGTTCAGAGTCTTATAAGATGCAAGCGCCGGATGTTTATAATATGTATATCAAAAGTACAGAAAATATCTATGTCTATCAGCTGCTTGCAGGTAATGCATCATTTGATTCTGCTTCAGGAGGGATGAATATGATTCCTGCATTAAACTGTTTATTACCCAACCAAATTGTTGAGCTGCCGGATGTAAATCAAATAGGAACCAAGGATGATTTTGATACAAATGTTAACATTATTACAAAAAGTGGAGCGCAAGTCACTATGAACGGAGAATTGCTGAATGGTTCATATGGGCCTTATGCTGTTTCTGGAACTTCGGAATGGGTTCTGTTTTCTAAAAAGAATGTAAAAGGTAATCTTTCCATATATTCTACAGCTGCTGTTACGGCAGGTTTGGCTGGCGGAAACAAGGCTGTAGGCTATGGTGGTTTTTTTGGAGGCTTCAGTTCTATTCCACAAATTACAAAAACAGGATCCTGTACACTTGGAATCAAACTACAGGTTGATGATGGCTATAATTTTTATGAATGGTATCTTGATAATAAGCTGGTTGCTTCTGGAGATGATTTGTTTTCTATAGATCCCGAGGTGTATGGTTCGGGTAATTATTACTGCAAGATTAGCAAGACAGCTTGTGGGGAATTTGTAACGAGTGTTGTTCCGTATAACAAATGTCCCGTTTTTACGACAAAAACGATAACTATTGGTAATTGTGAACAAAAGGATATTTTGGTTGAGTTTTCTTCTGATCCATTAAAAAAAGTAAATTTCAATAGTGTTGTCGTTACACAACAACCAGTGGAAGGAATTGTTTCTCCTCCATATATAGATCCTGTAACAGGCAAGATTTACATAAAATTTGATGCAAATAATACCAAATTACCTCAAGAAACAATCAAATACTATTTTGAAGCAGAAGGCGCCTTTCCTTATTCTGAAGAAATAACATTAATAATTAATATCGAACAAATTAAGCTGAAAAATACTGAGATCATAGAATGTGTTGATTTTGACGGAAATGCTCGTTATGATTTGAAAACTAATTTTGAAACTTCAAATCCCGGTTATCAGTACGAGTATTATGAAGACGAAAAACTTTCTATAAAAATCCCAGATACAGCACTTGCTTTTCCTTTTTATCAATCCAAGCCGGATGCAAAAATTTATGTTCTCGTAACCAATAGTTATGGTTGTGATAATAGAACTAATCCTGCCGAAATATCGTTAAAGACTTTCGAATTACCTGTAATTAATACAATTGATGTAAGGAATTCCGGTTCCGTATCAATCAATGCTACAAATGGTACTACGCCATATGAATATTATATCAAAAAAGATGGAGATATAAGATATTTGCCTGGCGATTTAGAATATTCCTCATCAAATAATCTCCCGATAACAGAAGGGAAAGGTGTTTACAGAGTTTATGTAAGATCTGCAGATCAATGTTATCCGGTAACCCAATTATTTTATGTGATAGGAATTTCTAATGTTATTACTCCAAATGGCGATGGTGTAAATGATACGATTGATATGTCTATGCTTTCTAATAAAATTAATTCTAAATTTCAGATAATTAATAGAAACTCAGAAAAAATATTTGAAGGTAACTCTGATAATAATTACATTTGGAATGGAAAACAAAATGAAAAACCTCTTCCTTCTGGAACCTATTGGTATCTATTGCAATGGCAGGATTTTGATGGAGCTGAGCCAGATGTGATGACCGGCTGGATCCTCCTGAAAAACAGAAGCTCGGATTAAAATTCCTGTGTTTTAACAATTCTTTTCCAAAAAAGATTATAATTCTAATTACTTAACAAAAAGCCGATAAAGTTTAATAAAATTTTAACCTTATCGGCTTTTTTTTGTAATGCTATTATTTGTAATTCTCTATAAATTTGCCGAATTATTATGAGGAAGATTTTTACAATCGTTTTTTTGTGTGTTATTGCATCTGTTTACGGGCAATACTTTACCGGTGAGATCTATATCAGGGACAAATCCAGCTTGTATCTCAATCAGATGTATGTTACCAATCTTAATGAGCACAAAAGCGTTTTGGCAAACTACAATGGAGAATTCCGGATTACTGCTAAAAAGGGAGATGTCATAAGATTTACATCTATCGCGACGGAAAGAAAAGATGTGACGATAACAGATCAAATGCTTGAGCTTGGCAAAAACTTTATTGAGTTGCAGATTGCTTATTATGAAATTCAGGAGGTGATTCTAAGTTCTTTCAAGCCAACAGGAAATCTTCGCAAAGATGTATCGATGCTGAAAGGCTCGGAGAAAGCATTTGAGCTTAAAAAGATGATTGGTCTGCCAGAGCCGAAAGGTGATGGCATGTCCCCGGAGCTTCCGGTATTATCGTTTAATCAAGGACTTAGTTTCAGTATCGACAGTATTTTTGATCTGATTTCTGGCGAGAAAAAGAAGAAGGAACGTTATTACAAATACGAGAAGATGAGCCAGGGTATCAAGAATCTTCAGGATTATTTTGGTGACGATTATTTTGTCAAGTTGAAAATTCCTAAAGAATTGATCCCGAATTTCCTCCAATTTATTTACAGTTCAGACAATATTTCCATATTCCTGGAATCGAATAATTATGAAGCGACCAAAGTTTATATAGAGAAATATCTTCCGATTTATCTTAAAAGACTTCAAAACTCCCATCTGATGCAGGTTACAGATAGCTTTAAAAAAGAATGACTTTATTTTTGTAAAAAATCTAAATATTATTAAATATTTTTTTGAAATTAGCTAAAAATGTTTATTTTTATCACGTTTTTATAAGCTTAGAGAAATTTTAAAATGGGGAAAAACAAAATTGCCAGGTTCGAAGAAAATAAAATTTTACCAAATGTCATTCAACCAACCCGAGAGGAGGCAATCAACAATTTCAGTCACAAAGGAAAATGGGCTGAGTTTTTCGGTAACGATAATCCAATCGTTTTAGAATTGGGCTGTGGAAAGGGAGAATATTCTGTAGGTTTAGCAAAAGCATTTCCAGAGAAGAATTTTATAGGGATTGATATCAAAGGCGCAAGATTTTGGTTTGGCGCCAAGGAAGCGGTTCAGCGCGGGATGAAGAACGTTGCTTTTGTCAGAACTCAGATAGAATTGATAGAAAATCTCTTTGCAGAAGATGAAGTGTCCGAAATTTGGATCACTTTTCCAGACCCGCAAATCAAATACAGAAGAACCAAGCACAGACTTACAAATCCGGAATTCCTAGACAGATACAAGCATATTCTTAAAAAAGACGGGCTCATTCATCTCAAAACAGATTCCGAGTTTTTACACGGTTATACATTAGGTCTTTTGCAAGGACTTGGTCACAAGATTCTGACAGCACACCACGATATCTACGGCGCAGCAGAATATCAACCAGATACCCCATTATTAAAAGATATTAGAACTTATTATGAAGATTTGTTTTCATCCAAAGGCAAAACAATTACTTATATCAAATTCAGATTAAAAGATGAATAAATTATTTTTACTCTTACTAGGTAGTTGTTTTGCGGTCAGCTGCGCTTCGACAAGTAATATTTCACCCATTTTTGTAGGGAGAAATTCTAATATCATTCTAGATACAGATCAGTTAAAATCTGCTCCGGCAAAATTGACGATTGAGGACAAAGCGGTCAATCTGCTCAACCAGTTGTTCAATACAGATTCTTCTAATAAGAACATGGTTTTAGTCATTAGTAATGAGTCCGATTGTGATTTCACGATGGATATCTCTGGTAATAATCATTACACGTTGCCTGTAGGGGCAAAAAAAACAGAAAGCATTGTGGTAGAACAAGGCGCTTACGAGATGAGGTCTCAGGTTTGCAACAGCTATTACAGAGTTAACAAAACATTCTCGGAGAACACGCAATTAAGTATAAAATATTCTGTTGTTAAAAATGTTACTCCTGACAATACAATAGCCGGAATCAAATAAAAAAGCTTCAAAATATTTTGAAGCTTTTTTTATAAGTTTATATTGTTGATATTATTTTATAACCAACTCGTAGATTCTGCTCCAGTTTTTTCCGGTGATCACCATATTGTCTCCTTTGAAAGCTATTCCATTCAAAACATCTTCACCTCCAGTTGAACTTTGTTTTACAATATTAGTTAAGTCAAGAATTCCGATAACTTCCCCATTAGCGGGATTTATTTGCAAGATAATCGGTTTATGCCAAACGTTGGCGTAGATAGAGCCATTATGGTATTCAAGTTCGTTGATTTGGTCATAACCTTCAGTGTCACTTGCGACAGCAATTGTTCTTAATATCTTCGAAGGATTTGCCGGATCAAGGAAATAGATTGTTTTTGTTCCGTCGGATAAAATTAAGTTTTTCCCATCATAAGTCAAACCCCAGCCTTCACCGATGGCTTCCGGATAAGCAAATTCATTTAACAGCTTCAAAGTATTCTTGTCGTAGATAAACCCTTTTTTATTTTGCCAAGTTAGCTGATATACTTTGTCTCCTACAATTGTGCTTCCTTCAGAGAAAATCTCCTGTGGTTGAGAAACGCTGATAATAGGTTCTGTAGATCCCAGTTTATAAGTCAAAAGTCTAGATTGCCCGTTTTGCCCATCAGATTCGTAAACAATATCGCCATCAATCTGAAAACCTTGAACAAAGTTTTTCGCGTCGTGTGGATATTGATTCACAACTTCGTACGAGATTTTTCTGGCTTTAGCTTTCGCAAAAACATTAATTGTTGCATCCTGTGTCAGAACTTCGCCACCTTTTGTTTTGATATTGAAGGTCACATCATTTTCGCCAAGAGAGAAAAAGTTGGGATCAATAGTCAGGTTGCTGCTTTCCTTATCATTGTAAGAGATGGTAATAGCTTCTGCGTAATCCAAAACGTCCTGCGGCAGTTGCAGCTTATCTCCAAAATGGTAACCTTTGTTTTGCTGGCTGATATTGTAGTCGTTCAGCGTATTCAGGATCTCTTTGTCTTTGTTGCAGCTTGCCAGGATCAGAAGTGCAAAAGCAGATGCTATAAAAATTTTTTTCATTAGAATTATTATTGATTTTCTGTTTTGATCACAGATTTCATTTTTTAAATTAATTGGGCGTGTCCCTTTGCAATTGGGAACAGCGCGCTCGCTTCGCTCGCGCCACTGTTCCCAATTGCAAGCGGGCCGGTCTACGGGCAGTCGCTCTTGCTGCGGCGAGGAGCTCCAACAATGCCCTGCGCCCTCACGCAGTACTCAACGCTAATGGAACTTAGTAATAAAGTCCTATTATTAACATTTTGCCAAAAATACGAAATAATAAAAACTAAAATCTCATAAATTTTTCTTAATTAAACATAATAATGTAGATTTGTAGATATGATTACGATAATTGCTGCTATTGGAAATAACAATGCTTTGGGAAAAGACAACCAGTTACTTTGGCGTCTACCAAAAGATCTGAAACATTTCAAAACACTGACAGAGAATCATCCCGTCGTCATGGGACGCAAAACCTATGAGAGTATTGGAAAAGCATTGCCCAATCGTACCAATATTGTTGTCAGCAGAAAACCCGATTGGTTTTCGGAAGATATTCTGATTGTTTCCACACTCAAAGAAGCGCTCAAGTTTGCCAAGAAAATCAATGAAAATTTTTTTGTGATTGGCGGCGGCGAGATCTACAAGCAGACAATGGATGTTGCGGATAAATTGGAAATCACGCATGTCAAAGCAGATTTTGAAGCCGATACTTTTTTTCCGAAAATCGATCCCAAAATCTGGCAGAAAACAGACGAAGAATGTCATTCCAAAGATGATAAGAATGATTACGACTTCTGTTTCCAGACATTTGAAAAAATTAATAAAAATTAAATTTCCTACCAGATTCTAAACCACCGAATCTGCTTCTTAAATAATGGACTATCCAAGCAAAGTTTTATCGAAAGCGGTTGAAGAGATTGCAGGCTTGCCGGGTATTGGTAAAAAATCGGCGCTTCGTTTGGCGTTGCATCTGCTTCGTCAGCCAGCTTCTCAAGGTATTTCTTTGGGAACGTCTATACAAAACTTAGTTACAGATATCAAGTATTGTAAAGAATGTCACAACTTTTCAGATTCGGATGTTTGTGATATCTGCAGCGATGAAAAAAGAAATGATGAACTGCTCTGCATCGTAGAAGATGTGAGAGATGTGATGGCGATTGAGAATACGGGCAAGTACAAAGGAAAATATTTGGTTTTGGGTGGTAAGATCTCTCCGATGGAAGGTATTGGGCCAAGCCAGCTGAGAATCGGAAGTATAGAAAAAAAACTAAACGAAGGTGTTGTAAAAGAATTGATTTTTGCGCTTAGCGCAACCATGGAAGGTGATACAACAGCTTATTACATTTATAAAAAATTTAAGAGTTTGCAGGTAATGTTCTCAAGCATCGCCCGAGGGATTGCTGTAGGTGATGAGTTGGAGTATGCGGATGAAATCTCTCTGGGAAGATCTATTACCAACAGGACTGCTTATAACGAAGCCGGCTAATGAAAGTAAGTGTCATCATTGTTCATTATCAAGTGAAGGATCTCTTGCGGAATTGTATCCTTTCGATTAAAAAATATTTTCAGGGTTTTGAATACGAGATTATTGTTGTAGATAATAATTCTCCCGATTCTGCGTGGAAATCACTGATGTCTGAATTTCCTGAAGCTAATTTTATCAGCCTCGACAAAAATTATGGTTTCTCAAAAGCCAACAATATTGGTGTCAATTCGGCAAAAGGAAAGTATGTTTACATTCTGAATCCAGATACGGAAATCGAAGGTGATTATTTTAAAGAAGTCCTGGATTTTGCTGATTCTAAAGAAAAATTTGGAGCTCTAGGTCTTAGAATGCACAATCTTGAGGGTGCATTTTTACCAGAAAGTAAAAGATCTGTTCCCGCTTTGGTTAATTCGTTTGAAAAATTATTTACTTCGTTCAGTAACAGTACCAAAACTTATTATAGGAATGACGTTGGTGAGTTTGATATTGCTGAAGTGGAAATCATGACTGGTGCCAATCTTCTGATGAAAAAGTCTGTTTATGAAGAAGTCGGCGGATTCGATGAGCAGTATTTTATGTACGGAGAAGATATTGATCTTTGTTATACGATACTGAGAAGAGGCTACAAAAATTTCTATTACGGTAAATATTCAATTCTGCATTATAAAGGTGAAAGCACGGTTAGAGATCGGGTTTATCTTGATCGGTTTTTCGGAGCAATGGATATTTTTATCAAAAAATATTATAGGAAGCAAAAACCGTTTCAGTACATTTTGATGAAGTTGGGATTAAAGTTGAAATACTTTATTGAAAAAATGAAAATTAAAAATTAATCCTCCTTCTCAATCGGAAGGGTGGATTCCTCCGCAAATTTCCTCAACAGATTCATTTCTTCTTTACCTTTAAGTTGCCCAAATCTTGCAGCAGCATACGTTATTCCGATGAAAACCAAAACTACAAACGAACAAGGCAGTGCCCAGGGATAATTGTTGGAATTAATTTGTTTTTCTACATAGTAAAGCGTGAAAAATGTCATCCAGGCGACTGTGAAAAGGAAGTAGAGGAACATGAAAAATGTCCAAACAGCCGAGCTTGGACCGAAGATTCCCCGGATAACAGTGATGTCGTCTTCTTTTTCGATTCTAAGCGCAAGATTAGGCTTCCAGTAGTTTTCGTCTTCAGTTTTTACAAAAATGGTTGCTACTTCACGATTGATATTCCCATAGAACTTATCTCGATTTTCATCGAGGTATTTTCTAAGGTTAACTTCGTATTCCTCTGGAGAGAGGTTGGTGCAAAGCTTAAATCGTGGTCTGTTTCTTATGCTGTTCAGTGTTTCGTTCATAGTCTTTTTTTGAAATTCTGTTCCAATAATTATTCCTCTATATAAGGAATCGGATCTTCCAGGGTGAATTCGACTTTAATTGGCAGATTGTTTCTTTTGATTTCGAGTTTTATTTTTCTGCTGGTATCCGTTTTCAGGATCGAATGGATTTTACTCATTGTCATTTCCTTTGTCGGTTTATTGTCAATCGTGACCAATTGATCATTTTTCAGAATTCCTGCTTTCTGTGCCGGCGAGTCTTTTCTTGTTCCGGAAACGATGAAAACAGGTTTCAAAGAGAATTTATATTGAAATTTATCACTATTATCCAGTACATTGATTTCATTTCCGGCAGAATTTTTTTTCGCTGTTTCCACTTTTACCTGTTCTTGTTCCCAGATCAGTCCGTCCTGTTTTATTTCTAATCCGCTTCCGTCAATCAGGAAAGGATCGTTCAGGTGTTGGTTGGGTTTGAAATAGATCTTATTTCCAGGATAGTCAAAAACAACATAAAAACGTCTCAGGATTTCTGAGCCAATAGAGCCTTTTCTATCTTTTACCAGATTCAGATGCTGGATAGAAAACTCATCCGGCATTGCTGCAATTGGTTTGTTTAGCTGGAAATTACCGATTGATAAAGAATTAATTCTGCTTCTTTTCCCAAAAATATCACCACTGAAACCTCTACCCAAAAAATCATCAATATTCGGACGGTTATAAACAAAATCCTTGATAAGAATCGGAAACAGCCATACCGAATCTGTATTGCCAAGGTCAAGCAATAGTTTTGAGCTTTGCTTTTCGTGCTTCATTTCCACATCAGCATACATATAAGGCTTGTTGAGTTCCACGCTCATCGGGAAGTCGGCATACTTTTTAATACGTTTTGGAAACTTGGAATTGTCTTTATAAACCGTGATCGTTTTATTTTTGTAATTAATTTCAATCGGATGATTTTTGAAAAAATAATAACCAATAATGCCATTCACGGGAATTCCGATGTCTTGGGAAATGTTAAAATCCTCATCCAGAACAATGAAAACTGTATGCGATCTGTCCACAAAATGTTCTCCAATCCTGATATTATTTTTAATAGACTTCAAAGCTTCGACACTTACCGTTTCACCCAAGCCTCTGAAAGTAATTTTCTCAATATTTTTAAAATCAACTTCTTTATTTTCCAAGCTGAATAATAATGTTTCCGAGATTCCGGAGTCCAGCATAAAGTTCAATTCAACACCATTAACGTTCATCGGAACAAAAATGAGATTATTGATTAACTTGAATTTGATAACCGTTTTTTCAGAATTTTCCAGCACAAAGCCTTCCTGGGCGAAGATCCAGAAGCTCCATAACAGACAAAAAAACAATTTGAATTTCATAACATCAAATTACTTATAATTTTTATACAAGTATAATAATTCTATTGTTAGTTTTAAATATAATTTATGTATTACTTAATTTATTTAATTTTTTAATCTATAAAATGGAATGTTATTTGATATGTTTTTATTCAATTTTAAAAATTGTTATCAATCGTTTAATTCAAATTTATTTTATTGTTATGAAAAATCTATTACATGCATTCGGGAAAGATCACTTAGACGAAGTTGTATTTGCAAATAGAAATAAAGCTTATGGCGCTTATGCTCTTAGAAACGAATATTCCAGCCAGTTAACGAAGGCCTTGTTCGTAGGAGTCACTTTTTTTGCGTCGTTGTCAATTGTTCCATTGATTGTATCATCATTTGAAACCAGGCTACCTGTTACAAAAGAATATACGGAACATGAATTCGTTCCAATTAATGAGCCTATTGATACTCCGAAGCCAACGCCAACTTCTACTGTTCCTCAAAAAGTTAAAACTGTCGAGTCTACAAACTATACGCCAGTGAGAGTAGTGAAAAATGATAAACCTGTACCTACAGAAGAAGACAAAAAAAATGCTGCTGTTAGCTCTGTTACATCCCCAGGAGTAGAAACTACGCTTCCTGTAGCACCGCCAATCCAGACAGGGCCTCCGGCAACACACTATACGCCAGCCGCGCCGCCAGTTGCACCCGTTGAAGATCCTGACAAAATAAGAACCGGATCTGAAGTAGATGTAGCAGCGGATTTTAAAGGTGGAATCAACGCTTTCCGCCAAAAAGTGTCTCAGAATTTTGATACAGAATCAGTGGATCATTCAGGGATGGTTTCAGGGATTATCACTTTTGTAGTGGAAAGAGACGGAAGTATTACAAATATCAAAGTAACAGGGCAAAATGCAGATTTTAACAAAGAAGCTGAAAGAACTGTAAAATCTATAAAAACAAAATGGACTCCAGCTCAGCTGAATGGTAAAACCGTAAGATCATCCTTCAGAATGCCCATTTCCATGAGAATCGAATAAATTGATTGTCAATGTGATATTGATATCAAATTAATTAGAGTTTTATAATTATCCACATTTTTAAACGAAATGTGGATAATTTTTTTATTTGTCAAGTTATTAATTAACAATACTTTAACGGCTGCTTGCGTTTTTCAAAACATTCTACGTGCTAAAAAATTGTATTTTTGATGATTAAATTATTGTTTATGGGAAAAATTATAGGCGTTGCGAATCAGAAAGGAGGCGTTGGTAAAACAACAACTGCGGTCAATCTGGCATCAGCTTTGGGTGTTTTGGAAAAAAGAGTTCTTTTGATAGATGCCGATCCACAGGCCAATGCAACTTCTGGCTTGGGCGTGGAAGAGGTTAA
Organism: Epilithonimonas arachidiradicis; assembly: GCF_003610695.1. GTDB lineage: Bacteria > Bacteroidota > Bacteroidia > Flavobacteriales > Weeksellaceae > Epilithonimonas > Epilithonimonas arachidiradicis. The sequence continues at coordinate 86,898 of NZ_RAQH01000002.1, forward strand.
TTTTTCTACCTATAATTTATTGGAGCACAGTGCAGAGGCTACAAAATGTATTTTGCCAACCAGTTCTCCAAACGTTGATATTATCCCTTCACACATAGATTTGGTAGCGGCAGAGATAGAATTGGTTGATCGTGAAAATCGGGAGTATATGATGCGCGAAGCATTAAAATCGATTAAAGATCAATACGATTATATCATTATCGATTGTGCGCCTAGTTTAGGTTTGATTACCATTAATGCTTTAACAGCCGCAGATTCTGTGATAATTCCGATCCAGTGCGAGTATTTTGCTTTGGAAGGATTAGGGAAATTGCTGAACACGATTAAGAACGTTCAGAAAATCCACAATCAGGACCTGGATATAGAAGGCTTATTATTGACGATGTATGACAGCCGTTTGAGATTGTCCAATCAGGTAGTGGAAGAAGTCAATTCCCATTTCCCGGAAATGGTTTTTGAAACCATCATCAGCAGAAATGTCCGTTTGAGCGAAGCGCCAAGTTTCGGAGAAAGTATCCTGAAATATGATGCAGAAAGCAAAGGTGCGATTCAATATATTCAGTTAGCAGAGGAAGTGCTTTTGAAGAACGAGAAATTAGTTAAAAATTAAAATGATCTTGAGATAAGTTTATCTATTATCATTAATTATCATTTATAAAATGAGAGACAAAACAAGAGCAATGGGTCGTGGTCTAGGCGCGATTCTAAATGCTGAAAGTAAAACCAACATCAATTCGGCTTCCGATGAAGGTGCAAAAACACTGGTAGGGAACATCGTTGAGGTGGCTATTGAGGATATCTATCCCAACCCAAATCAGCCAAGAACTTATTTTGATGAGAAAGCATTAAGCGATCTTGCGGAATCTATTAAAAGTCTTGGAATTATCCAGCCGGTTACATTGCGAAAAGACGGAGCAAAATTCGAAATTATCTCCGGGGAAAGACGTTACAGAGCTTCTAAGATTGCCGGACTCAAATCTATTCCTGCTTATATCCGTTTGGTTAACGATCAGGAATTGCTGGAAATGGCTTTGGTAGAAAATATCCAGAGAGAAGATCTTGATCCAATTGAGGTGGCATTGACTTACCAGAGACTTTTGGATGAGGTTGGAATGACTCAGGAGAATCTGAGCCAACGTGTTGGAAAAGAGAGAAGTACTATTACAAATAGTGTTCGTCTGTTAAAATTGTCACCAGGAATCCAAAACGGCATCAGAAGCGGGCAGATCTCCGCTGGTCACGGTCGTGCGATTATGGGATTGGATTCTGATGAAAAACGCCAATTGTTATTTGATAAAATTATCGAACTCCAATTGAATGTGAGACAAGCTGAGCAACTGGCTGGTCAAATGAAAAATCCACAAGAGAAAGTCATCAAGCAATCTCTGATTCCCAACCACGTTAAAAAAGCTCAGAAAAACCTCTCGGACATCCTTAACGTCAATGTTGAAATCAAAACTTCAGCAAATGGGAAAAAAGGAAAAATTGTCCTTGATTTTAAAAATGAAGAGGAGTTGGAAAGTATTCTGGCTCACATTAGATAAATGAAGAAAATAATTTCAATTTTTTTGTTCTTTTCTTTCTGTTTGGCTTTTTCGCAGGTTAATCCTAATGACACGATCCGTGTAGAGAACCATCCCAAAGATAGTATCCCAGCTGCGAAACCAATGTCAGAAGCGCAGGTTCTAGGCGATATAGAACAAAAAAATGCCCCTGCAAAAATCACAAAGCTAAGTCCTGCAAAAGCAGGTTTGTATTCTGCAGTTTTGCCTGGCCTTGGGCAATATTACAATAAAAAATATTGGAAAATCCCGTTGGTTTGGGGCGCCGTAGGAACCGGAGTTGGAATTGCGCTTTGGAATGATAAGCAGTATAAACGTTACAGGAATGCTTTTGTTGCTGAGCTTAATGGGCTTCCTCACGAGTTTTCCGGGATTAATGGAATTGATAAAACGGTTCTTGGAAATGCCCAAGACAGGTCCAAAAGACAACGTGATTATGCTATCGGGATCTCGGGTTTGATTTATATTCTCAATATCGTAGATGCGGTAGTGGATGCGCATCTATACGAAGGTCGTCACGATCCGGATTTGGCACTGACGCCAACCGTAATCAGTGACCAGTTCAGTAATTATCAATCCAAAGCTGGCTTAAGTTTAAGTTTCAGATTCTAGAAATTAAAAATCTATATCAAGTATAAAATGAAAATAGCATTAGTAGGTTACGGTAAAATGGGGAAAATAATTGACGAGATTTCCCAAAACCGTGGACACAATGTAGTAGCGAGATTACGCGAAACACCAACTTCAGAAAATCTTAATGTTGCTGATGTTGCCATAGAATTCTCCAATCCCGAAGCTGCTTTTGAAAACATAAAAATCTGTCTGGAAAACCATATACCTGTTATTTGTGGAACAACAGGTTGGTTGGATAAAAAACCGGAGATCGAAAAATTAGCTTTAGAAAATAATATATCATTTTTATACGGATCTAATTTCAGTTTAGGCGTTAACTTATTTTTTGCATTAAATGAAAATTTGGCAAAACTGATGTCCAAAACCAATGAATATTCTGTTCAACTAGAAGAGATTCATCATATCCATAAAAAAGACGCACCCAGTGGAACAGCGATTTCCATTGCGGAAGGAATTATTGAAAATTCTAAGTATGAAGCCTGGAAATTAGATGAAACCAAAGATAAAGAATTAGGGATTTTTGCCATTCGTGAAAATGAAGTTCCTGGCACGCACAGTGTTTTCTACAGATCAGAAGTGGATGAAATTGAAATCAAACATACAGCTTATAACAGAAACGGATTTGCATTAGGAGCAGTAATTGCCGCGGAATGGATTGTAGATAAAAAAGGAATTTTTTCTATGAAGGATGTTTTAGGTCTGTAAAAACTGTAACAAAAACGACAGATAAAAAACTAATTATAAAACTTGCAGGCAAGCAACTGCCGAAAGCTTAAATATCATATATGAATTACATTATTACTTATACAGTTTATGTCCTTATCATCAGTGTGTTGATGGGGCTTACAACTTGGAAGTTATTTAAGAAAATGGGTTACAATCCATTATTTTCTTTTATTCCTTTTTATAATTATTTAATCATTCTCAAAGAGACCAAACATCCGAAGTGGTGGGCAATCCTGTCCTATCTTCCGATTGTTGGACCCATTATGATGTCGGTTTTCCATATTTTCCTGATGAAGAAATTTGGAAAAAGAGGTTTTGTAAATGGATTGTTGACAGTAATATTACCGTTCATTTTTATGGCGACGGTTAACTATAGCAAAGATCCTCAGGTAGAAACCGAAGAAGAGGAAGAAGAAGGTAAAAAGAAAGAAACTTTTTTGGGATCAGTAACTTTTGCTGTGGTTTTTGCAACCATTATTCACGCATTCATCACGCAGCCTTTCGGGATTCCGACGGGATCTATGGAAAGAACTTTGTTGGTAGGAGATTTCTTGTTTGTAAATAAGTGGGCTTATGGATACAGAATGCCAATGAGGCCGGTCGCTTTACCATTCTTGCAGGGAACGATTTTCGATACGGGTCAGAAAGGTAATCCTAAAGATGATCCAAAATCTTACATTGATGCAGTGAAGTTACCATATTTAAGACTTCCAGGTTATGATGAGATCAAGAGATACGATATCGTAGTTTTCAATTATCCACAGGATTCTGTGCATACGGCGATTGACAGAAAAGACCCTTATGTTAAAAGATGCGTTGGTATCCCAGGCGATGTTATCGAGTTCAGAGATGGAAGATTATTTGTGAACAATGCGCCGGAGAAAATTCTTGGTGATGAGCAGCAGCAGCATAAATTTATTGTTAAAACGTCAAGTCAATTGAATATTCCTCAACTATACAAAGCTTATGGTTTTCTTCCTGTTCAAGAATATCAAACTAATACGGGTTTTTTATATGCTTTTCAAGGTCTTACAACTGAAGTTGCAAATGACATAAAAAAACTTCCAGAAGTTGAGGAGATTAAGGAAGATGTTTTAGAAAAAGGGTTTAATGATATTGCGTATTATCCAGTGAAGGTGAGAGATGAAGTTGTAAGAGATGAATCTGGTAATGCGATTTTTTCTAAAAAAATTGACACCTCAAATTGTATTTATCCAATCAATAAAGCTTGGAATCAGGATCAATACGGACCTCTTAGAATTCCAAAAAAAGGCGATGTTGTAAAACTGGATCAGGAAACATTGCCAACTTACCAATGGATTATCTCCGAGTACGAGCACAACAAGCTTGAAAACAAAAACGGAAAAATCTATGTTAACGGTCAAGAAACCAATCAATATACGATTAAGCAGAACTATTATATGATGATTGGAGACAACCGCGATGCGTCTTTGGATGCGAGATTTTTTGGTGTAGTTCCGGAGGAAAATATCGTGGGAAGACCAATGTTCACTTGGATGAGTATTGAAGGATTGTTCAAAGATGCTGGGTCAACTTATCAGGCAGACGGTTGGAGATTCCGTTGGGACAGAATGTTCAAAGCGACCAACACCGGTGAAGCCAACAAAACATCTTATTGGTGGGTAGCCGTGATTATTTTGGTATTGTTCTTCGGTTGGGATTATTTCGCCAAACTTTTCGGAAAGAAAAAAGAAGAAGATTAATTTAAAATCAATTAGGAGCTTAATCCCGCTTTTCGTTGCAATCTTTTGCTTTTTCATATGTGGAAAAAAAGCAAAAGGATTTCCACTACAATCGGGGCTAGGGCATTAGTCTACAAAACAATATTTACCACTTTGTCAAAGGTTACTATCTTTGACAAAGTTTTTTTTAATAAGTACAGAGAGTTTATTCTTTGATGAGTTTACGTCTTTGCGACTCTTAAAAACATTAATAATAAAAAAAGCTTTGCGTACTTTGCGTTCAAAATTTATGCTTTAAGCAAAAGGAAAGTTTATAATTAGATATGAAAAAAGTTCTTTTACCAATATTTTATTTGCCACCTGTTTCATGGTTCTCAGTTTTCTTAGATAATGAAAACGAAATCTCATTAGAACAATTCGAAAACTTTCCGAAGCAGACTTACAGAAACCGTGCAGCTATTTACGGAGCCAACGGAAAATTACCTTTGATTATTCCGATCAAGCATACAGGAAAAAGAGAAATCAAGGACATCGAAATTTCTTTTGCAGAAGACTGGCAAAAACTCCATTGGAAATCCATAAAGACAGCTTATCAGAGTACGCCTTATTTCGAGTTTTATGAAGATAAACTCAAAACTATTTATGAGGAAAAAGTAAATTCTTTGATGGGGTTCAATCTCAAAGCTTTGGGTATCATTCTTGCTATTCTGAAAACCGAAAAAAATTATGAGTTAACAACGGAATATTTCAAAAATCCGGAAGCAGAAGATTTTAGAGAAAAATTCTCAGCCAAATCGGAATCAGAATATGAAATGCCGGAGTATTACCAAAGCTTTTCAGACAAAAACGGATTTATAAAAGATTTATCTATTCTTGATCTCATTTGTAACATTGGACCAGAAAGTTTGACTTATATCAAAAATATCAATAAAAACTAATTACCAATTTTTTTAATTAAATAATTATCTATATGAAACATTTATTGATAGCGGCTGCTTTTTATGCCGGTTTTGCAACAGTAACAGCACAAACAGCTGCTCCTGAAAATGATAAGGATCTTAAAACTTGGTATCATAAAGATTACGCTACAACCAAAGTCTACGGAGTTAATACGGAGAATGCTTATAAATTCTTAGAATCAAAAGGCCTTAAGCCTAAAACAGTTGTTGTAGGTGTTTTGGACAGCGGAGTAGAGGTAGATCATCCGGGATTGGTAAAAAATATGTGGAAGAATCCGAACGAAATTCCAAACAACGGCATCGATGATGATGGAAACGGCTATGTTGATGATGTTTATGGATGGAACTTCATTGGAGGGAAAAATGGCGACATCGACGTAGATAATATGGAAGTGACGAGAGTGGTAAAAAAATACCAGTCTGTTTTTGAAGGTGATGATTCTGCCAAAAATAAAGAAAACCAATCCAAAATGCCGGAAGAGTTTGCAATGTATATGAAGGCCAAAGATCTTTTTGCAAAAAAAAGTCAGGAAGCTAAGCAAAATGTTCAGCTCTATACAATGATCAACAATGCTATCCCGGATATGGTAAAATTGTTGAACGGTAAAAATCTGACTAAGGAAACTCTGGCTACAATCAAACCTACAACGCAGCAGGAAGCGATGGCGATGCAGATTTTATCTCAGATGTCCAATGATCCGCAGATTGCTGGAAAGCCTGCTGCGGAAGTTGAAACTTATCTGAAAGGACAGATGAAGGAGGCTTTGGATTATTTTACGCCACAAGCTGAAAAAGGTTATAACCTAGACTTTGATCCGAGAAAAGAAATCGTAGCGGACAACTATGACGATTATTCTGAAAAGAAATATGGTAACAACCATTACGAAGGTCCGGACGCAAAACATGGCACGCACGTGGCGGGAATCATTGCTGGTTTGGCCAACGGCTCAGAAAACCAATATGGTGTAGCTTCCAGAGTAGCTAAAATTATGACTGTAAGAGCTGTACCTGATGGTGACGAAAGAGATAAAGACGTAGCCAATGCAGTTCGTTATGCCGTAGATAATGGTGCTAAAATCCTTAATATGAGTTTTGGAAAACCAGTTTCTCCAGGCAAAAATGTAGTTTGGGATGCCTTCAAATATGCGGAAAGCAAAGGTGTTCTTTTGGTAAAAGCAGCTGGAAATGAAAATGAAGATATCGCAGAACATCAATATTTTCCGACTAATTTCAAATCTCAATCAGATGAAAAACCATTCATCAACAATATGATTGTTGTCGGATCCAATACCAAGGATGCGGATGCACTTAAATCTAGTTTCTCTAACTATAATGAGAAAATGGTAGACGTTTTTGCCCCAGGATCTGAGATCTATTCAACCGTTCCGGATGGAAAATACGAATATCTGCAGGGAACATCGATGGCTTCACCAGTTGTGGCTGGTTCAGCAGCAGTTTTGCTGGCTTATATGCCAAATCTAACGCCGGCTCAGATCATAGAATCTTTAGTTAATACAACTAATAAAACGACAACTAACGGATTTGATAAACTGTCAAGGTCTAATGGTGTGATTGATGTTGCCAAAGCAGCAGAATATGCTTATAAAAACTTTTATAAAGCAGATGCACCAACCAAGTCTGTCAAAAAACCGGTAAAGAAACAAAAAGTACATAAGACAATTGATAAGACAAAACTTTAATAATTAGACTGTTATAAATAAATAAAAATCTGGGAACTTCTCAGATTTTTTATTTTTTATGATTTGGCATAATTTTTTATCATAACTTAGCATTAAATATAAAACTATGAGAAAATTAATTTTTTTAGGAATGATTGGTGGAACCTTATTAGCTACCTCTTGTTCAAGTAAAAGTGGTGTAAGTGCGGGGGAAGCACAGACATTACGCTCAGAAGTGATGAAACTTAAAGGTCAATGGGATATTTCTAATATCGACTATGATAAAAATTACAGCATCAAGCCTTTTGATGAGGGAGCTAGCATCAACTGTTTCGTTGGCAGCTCTTGGACTTTGATTCCGAATAATTATACAGGAACTTATACATTACACGGTGAAAACGGCTGTCCGGCAAAGATCCAGGCAATTACCTTCAGTGTAGATAAGAATAGTGTGGTATCTCTCAAAAAAGTTGGCGAAGGCGAAAAAGCCAAAAGAGTTCTTGCAGGATACAAATTGATCCTTGAAAATCCTACGGAAAACAGTTTCACTTTAGTACAATCAGTAACTGCTGATGGTAAGGCAATGCAAATCCGTTACAACTTTATCAGAACTGCTAAATAATTAAATAAATACATATAATGAAATTAACTAAATTAAACATAGCTGCATTTTTCATCACGGGTTCACTTTTATTAACAAGTTGTGAAGCTGTTCAAAATGCTAATAATACACAAAAAGGTGCTGCGATTGGTACGGCTGCAGGAGCCGTATTAGGGGGTATCTTAGGTAATAATATCGGAAAGGGAGGTAATGCACCTCTTGGAGCAGTTCTAGGTGGCGTTGTTGGTGGTGTTGCTGGTGGTGTTATCGGTAACAAGATGGATAAGCAAGCTAAAGAAATCAAAGAAACTTTACCAGGCGCAGAAGTAGAGAGAGTTGGGGAAGGTATCAAAGTAACACTTCACGAGAATACGGTTAACTTTGATTTTAACTCATCTAATTTGACATCGCTGGCGAAAACAAACCTGGACAAATTGGTTACGGTTCTTAAAAATAATCCTGATACCAATATCAACATCTACGGTCATACAGACAGTATTGGAACGGATGCTGTGAACCTGAGGATATCAGCCCAGAGAGCAGCAGCAGTTAAAAATTATTTTGTGGCGAACGGTATTTCTGCTTCAAGATTATTTACAGAAGGTTTAGGAAAATCTAGCCCGATTGCTTCTAACGATACGGATGCAGGAAGAGCTCAAAACAGACGTGTAGAATTTGCAATTACTGCAAACGAAAAAATGATCAACGATGCTCAAAGTGGGAAATAAATAAAATTTCTTACATTTTCATTAAATAATAAACCGCAATTTGCGGTTTTTTTATTTTAATGCTACTTTTGTAGAATTATAGACATTGGATGAAGAATTATTTAAAATTAATAAGAGTAGAACAATGGGTTAAGAACTTATTTGTTTTTGCTCCGTTATTTTTTTCAGGTAAGATTACCAATACACATCTTTTTTACGAGAGTATTTTCGCATTCTTAGTTTTCTCTTTTACAGCAAGTTCTATTTATATCATCAATGATTATTTTGATATTGAGTCAGATAAAAAGCATCCGGAAAAGAAACATCGCCCGTTGGCAAGTGGTGCTGTTTCTAAGACCAGTGCAAGGATTTTATTTGTATTATTGATTCTGTTGTCAGTCGGTTCCATTTTCCTTGGGAACTATATTTTTCAAACTAACTTTTGGAAGTTTGGAGTCATCATCGCATTTTATTTTGTGATGAATCTTTTCTATACATTCAAACTAAAACAAGTGGCGATTGTTGACATCTGCATCATCGCCATTGGATTTGTTCTCAGAGTTTTAGCTGGCGGTTATGTGACAGGAGTTATCGTAACCAACTGGGCTATCTTATTAACCTTTGTACTGGCACTTGTACTGGCAATTGGCAAAAGAAGAGGAGAATTAATCAATGCTCAGATTTCAGGAAAAACCAGAAAAGCTTTAGATGGTTATAATGTTCAGTTTGCGGATATTGCTTTGTCAATCAGTTGTACTTTGGCAATTATTTGTTATCTGATGTTTACCTTGTCTCCGGAGGTTCAGGCGAGATTTCATCCGCGAGTGTTTTATACAGTGATTTTTGTGGTGTTTGCATTTCTAAGATATTTGCAGCAGACGTTGGTTTATAATAAAACAGAATCGCCAACCAAGATTGTTTATAAAGATCGATATATACAAGTGACCATTATCCTTTGGGTTATCGTTTTCCTTTTACAAATCTATTTTAAGAAATAAATCAAAGTATTAAAAGTTGAATGGATATATTCAATTTTAAATAAATAAACCTAAAGATGAAGCCGAATTTTGTACAGAAAGTAACCAACTGGGGAAATTTTCCAATCGTAGAGAAGGAAATGAAATCGGATGATTCTGTTTCTAAAATCAAACAATTTGTAAGAGAAAATAACGAAGTTATTGCTCGTGGAAACGGTCGTTGTTATGGTGATGCTTCTCTTGGAGAACATATTTTCTCTACAAAAAGATTGAATAAATTCATTTCTTTTGACAGACTTAACGGAATCATAGAATGCGAATCCGGCGTTCTTTTGTCAGAAGTTTTAGAAGTTTCAGTTCCACAAGGTTATTTTCTTTATGTGACACCTGGAACGAAATTCGTTTCTGTTGGAGGCGCCATTGCTTCAGACGTTCACGGGAAAAATCATCACGCAGAAGGTTGTTTTTCAGAATATGTCATTGAGTTTAAGTTATTGAATGAAAACTCAGAAGTGATTACTTGTTCCAGAGAAGAAAACTCAGATAAATTTTGGGCAACAATTGGCGGAATGGGTTTGACAGGAATTATTTTGTCAGCCAAATTTAAACTGAAAAATATAGAGTCGGCTTATATCAGACAAGAAAGTATCAAAGCTGAAAATCTTGATGAAGTTTTCAAATTGTTTGATGAAAGCGAAGATTGGACTTACAACGTTGCATGGATCGATTGTTTCCAAAAAGGCAGAAATCTGGGTCGTTCTATTTTGATGAGAGGTGAACACGCTTTGAAAGCAGAATTACCATCTAATCTTCAGAAGAAATCTTTGAAACTAAAAGAAAAATTCAAACCGACAGTTCCTTTTTATTTTCCCGGATTTGTTTTAAATACTTTGACGATTAAGATTTTCAATTTTCTTTATTACAATAAGCAAACAAAAAAACAGCTTAATAATTTTATTGATTACGAAACTTTTTTCTACCCTTTGGATGTTATTAATGATTGGAACAAAATCTACGGTAAAAGTGGTTTTATTCAATACCAAATGGTAATTCCAAAAGAAAATGGAAAAGAAGGAATGAGACAAATTCTTGACGCCATTGCCAAAAGTGGGAATGGTTCTTTCTTAGCAGTTTTGAAATTATTTGGCAAAGATAATCCGTTGGCGTACAATTCATTCCCGAAAGAAGGTTATACGTTGGCTTTAGATTTTAAAGTCAACAAAGGACTGAAAAAACTGGTTGACCAACTGGATACGATTGTGGAAAAATTCGGAGGCAGAATTTATTTAACAAAAGACAGTATGAGCAAATCTTCTTTGACCAATTATCTTCAAAACGTTGATTCGTCCAAATTTGTTTCATTACAACATAAAAGAATTATCAATAACCATTAATAATTCATAACTAATAATTTATAATTCATATGATTGTTCTTGGTTCTAATTCCGAAGTTGCACAGGCATTCGTAGAAGAATGTTTAGCGAAAGGAGAAAAATTTCCGATCGTTTATTTATTAAGTTCCAATCCGGAAACGACAGAGAAATTCGCAGGTCATCTTCAGGTTAAGTTTCTGCAAAATTCTGAAATTATTCCATTGGATTTAATGAATGAGATTGATTATAAGGCCTTAGAAAATATCAATTCAGATTTGTTGTTTTGTGCTTCCGGCTATCTTGGTTTAGGAACAGAAGAAGGTCTTTATGACGATGAAAATACGGCGCAAATTGTTGATGTTAATTACGCGAAATTAGTTCCTGTCCTCAACTTCTTTGCCAAAAAAATGGAATCCAAAAGAAGTGGGACTATGATCGTTTTATCTTCGGTTGCTGGTGAAAGAGGAAGACAAAGTAATTTCATCTACGGAAGTGCAAAAGCCGGATTAACAGCTTATTTGAGTGGATTGAGAAATTATTTATTTGATAAAAAAGTTCATGTTTTAACCGTTAAACCAGGTTTTATGGAAACCAAAATGACAGAAGGTTTACCATTGAACCCGGCTTTGACAGCAACACCTAAAAAAGCAGCAACAGGAATTTATAAAGCCTATAAAAATAAAAAAGATGTTGCTTACGTTTTACCAGTTTGGGTCATCATTATGATGATCATCAGAAATATTCCTGAGTTTATCTTTAAAAAACTGAAGCTATAGTTGATGATTGATAGATGATAATCGATTTGATTTCTATTAATGAAACAAAGCAAATAATCATTTATCATTCATAATTTATCACTTATGAAGAAATTATATCTATTTGATTTCGACGGAACCTTAACTTACAAAGACACCATGTTTTTGTTTTTGAAATTTTATGACCCTGCAAAATTTTCTGTCCAGTTTCTGAAACACATTCCACTTTTTATTTTACTAAAAATGAAATTGGCAGATGCGGAAGCTGTGAAGAAAAGTTTCATTGCATCCATTCTGAAAGGTCAATCCAGATATCAAATAGAAAAAAAAGCCCAGCAATTCTTTGAAGAAAACTATCCAAGTTTATTCAGAGAAAACGCTTTGGATTTCATCAATAATATCGATAGAGAGCATACAGAGTCTTATATCGTTTCTGCATCGTTAGATGTTTGGGTAAAACCATTTGCTGAAAAACTCAATATGAAATTGCTCTCTACACAAGCAGAGTTTAAAGACGATATTTTTACCGGGAAATTTGTTGGAAAAAACTGTAATAAAGAGGAAAAAGCTAACAGAGTTAAAATCGAAATTGGAGACAAGAAATTTGATAAAATCATAGCTTTTGGAGATACTTCCGGAGATAAAGCGATGTTCAAGTTCGCCAATGAATCACATTACCGATTTTTTCACTAATTTAGTACCTTAATTTTCGAACAATTTTCGGCTTCAAATCTAATTAAAAATGGAAAGAATTTATCTTGATAATGCAGCAACTACGCCTCTTGATGATGAGGTGATATACTGTATGGTGAACGTTTTAAAATTCAATTATGGCAATCCGTCGTCCACGCACAGTTTGGGACAGGAAGCCAAGACCATTTTGGAAGAAGTAAGGCGAAAGATCGCTGATTCTTTAAGAGTAACTCCGGGCGAAATCGTTTTTACATCTTGTGGAACCGAATCCAACAATATGATTATCAAATCTGCGGTTAACTATCTCGGCGTAGAAAGAATCATTACTTCAGCTCTGGAACACAAATGTGTGGCTGAAACCTGCCTTGAAATGAAGAAATTGAAAGGTGTAGAATTGGTTTACCTAAGACCAGACTCCAACGGCGATTTCGATTTGAATAAATTAGAGGAATTACTGAAAAACTCCGACAAAAAAACTTTAGTAACATTGATGCACGCCAACAACGAAATCGGGAATATTCTTGATATCGAAAAGGTTGCTCATCTTTGTAAAGAAAATAATACACTTTTCCATTCTGACACGGTGCAGACTATGGCACATCTGGATTTGGATTTTTCTAAAATTCCGGTTGATTTTGCATCTTGCAGTGCGCACAAATTTCACGGACCAAAAGGTTCTGGATTTGCTTTCGTAAGAAAATCTTCAGGCTTAAAGGGAATTATCACTGGCGGACCTCAGGAAAGAAGCCTTAGAGCAGGAACTGAGAACGTAACCGGAATTGCAGGTTTGGGGAAAGCTTGGGAGATTTCCCAGGAAAAAATGGAAGATTACAAGAATTATATCTTGGATATTAAGAATTATACGATTCAGCAATTAAAAGAAAGAATTGTGGGCGTGAAATTCAATGGAAGAAGTGCAGATGAAAGCAGTTTATATACAGTTCTGAATCTTTTGCTTCCGTATAAAAATCCTTTGATTGGGTTACAATTGGATATGAAAGGCATTGCTATCTCGCAAGGAAGTGCTTGTAGTTCGGGCGCGGCAAAACCGTCGATGGTTTTGATGTCTGTTTTGTCAGAAGATGATTTGGAGAATTCGACACCGGTGAGAGTTTCATTCAGTCATTTTACAAAAAAGTCTGATATTGATGCTTTTGTAAATGCGTTAGAAGAAATTGGAAAACAATTCATTATAGAAAAAGCTGATAGTTTACATAGATAATCAACAGAAAAAATCAATTATAAATTTTGTAATTTTGTTTCATAAAACAATAAAGAAAAAGAAATCATGGCAGTAGAAATCACAGATCAATCGTTTCAAGAAACAGTATTAAATTCAGATAAACCAGTATTAGTTGACTTCTGGGCAACTTGGTGTGGACCTTGTAGAATGTTGGGACCAATTATCGAAGAGGTTGCAGCTGACTTTGAAGGTAAGGCACTGGTAGGAAAAGTGGATGTTGATAATAATCAACAGGTTTCCGTAGACTACGGCATCAGAAATATCCCTACAGTTTTAATCTTCAAAAACGGAGAGGTAGTAGATAAAATTGTTGGTGTAGCGCCGAAAGAAGTTATCGCCGATAAATTGAATTCTTATTTATAAGAAAATAATATAATTGAAAATGAACGCTTTTCTATTTGGAAGGCGTTTTTTTATGGAAAAAATTTGGAGATGTAAATTATTGTTGTATTTTTGCAACCACAATAACAAAGGGTAATAACCTTAAGTTATGGCAAAAGATCCGGTAGTTCAGCTGGTTAGAATGCCGCCCTGTCACGGCGGAGGTCGCGGGTTCGAGTCCCGTCCGGATCGCAAAAAGTTTATCAATTACTTTTCAAAAATTGATCCGGTAGTTCAGCTGGTTAGAATGCCGCCCTGTCACGGCGGAGGTCGCGGGTTCGAGTCCCGTCCGGATCGCAGCTATTAAATCAAGTAGTATAAAAGCTTTAAAACATATGTTTTAAAGCTTTTTCGTTTTATGGGTAACAGTTCAGATATGGGGTTGTTAATTTTTTTAGATCATTATGAGTAAAATAATAGACGATTTAATAGCTAATACGCCAAACACGCTGAAGAATAAAAGAGCAGATGACAATGATTTGGAGAAAATGTCAAATTGGATCACTTCGCTCTCTGGTTTTCATCAGTCAAAAGGTTTTGAAATTGAAGAATTTGATAAGCTGGAGGAAAGATTGAATTGCGTTTTACCCGCTGAATTAAAAATGTTATACAATAGTATTGGTGGAAATATCGACGAATTATCCAAAGAAACAGTAAGGCTCCAAAAATTTCAGTTATTGAATTTCGAAAAATTCTGGATAGAAAAGGATGTAATAGTTAAAGATTATTACACAGAAGAGAAATGGTTCAAAACGGATATTCTGATTTATGCTACAGCTAGCAATATAAAGAAGCCACTCTATGGTGTTGACCTCAAAAACGGTTGGAATTTATTATTTGAAAAAGAATGGTTTTGGCAAAAAGATGATATGCCTTTGTTTCAGAAATTGATAACGCTTTATGCAAACATCATTATTGCTAACAAAAAAAATATTATTAAAACCAAAGTAAAAGGTGTAGCAGGTATAAAACGAGACAACAAAGCAGAAAAGAAATTTGAACGTACTTTGAAAAGATTATCAGATTTTGAATTTTATGAGCATACAGTTTTTTACAATGAGGAACTCGATTTGTTGGGGTGGTTCAGAGCAGGAAATCGTCCCGATTTTTTGGTTGGAAGCAACAGTAAAAGCAATTTGGATAATATTATTGTTAAATTTGATTTTACGAGTGCCAAATATGTGAAAGAGAATAAGGAATAACTAAAACGGATAAAACAATGCCAGTATATACAAGAATAATCATTTCTGCAGAAGATTTTTTAAGCTATTCTAAAGATTTGCTGAAGCAATACAATATCCACTGTTATGTAGAATATCGGGATAAAAAAAAGAAAGCATCTTACAAAAAAGTGGATTTATCCCAAAGTTTTTCCAAAGTTTTTTCTGAGAAATACGATTGCTTTTTTCTTTGTGCAAAAGAACCGGAAGATACTTCTGTAACCAGTTTTTACGACGATGAATGGTGTGATGATACTATTGTAGCAGAAGGCGGACGTGAAACTGAAACCGAAATAGAACAGCTTGACTTACGTATTATAAGTAAGCTGCATAATGACAACATTCGATTATTTGTAAATGCCCTGAACGCAAAAATGAAAAAAGACTCACAATTTGGTAAGGGAGTTGAAACCGAAAATTATTTGAATAAAAATATCTTTTACAAGAAAGGTTTGCAAAAAATCATTTGGGCAAGTTTTGAAAGAAAACCGTTTTTGGATCCAATTGAATTGCCGGCAGAATAATTTTTAGTGGAAAAAAATGTAGGTTTTCATTCCTGAAAAAAAAATCAGAAATGATGGAAAGGCTACAGAAAATGCAAATGTTTCAAACTTCTGACTTTTGAAATAATAAAAAACATTGATACTCACAAAAACGAGGACAAATTTGTTCTGTACTTTAATTTTGATTAATTACAGTTTCTATTACTATAAAATTCTTATATTTAAATAGAAAAAAATTAAAAACATAACAGATGAAATTTATTTACTACAATTTTACTTTTTATACCTCTGTCACTTAAGAGTTATTCCAATCCGTTGCACAAAAAATATTTCTTTCAAGGTAAATTCTGAAGAAAAAACTCAGTATACGCTATTTTTCAGCGACTTAAAAAAGTTGAAGCTACTCACACCGAACAATTAAATATTTGAAACATCTATGAAAATTTATTTGTTTTTCGTTCATCTATTAATTCATTTATCTATCAGTGCGCAAGCCATTCCCGAATTATATCCCGCAAATGACAAAAAAACAGGTCATCTCGGATATTATCTGGAAGATGGCACGAATGTCGTAAAACCTCAATTTTGCTCGGCTTCTTACAACACAGACGGTTATTATTTGGTTTCAAAAGCGGAACATAAATTTGACGAATATGGAAGAAGAGATCAAAATCACATTCCGGGTACAGAAAAGTTCGGATTGCTGGATGGTAAAGGCAATTTCATCATTGATCTCAACAATGATTATGAGGGAATTGGTGTAGGAGACAGTGTGATTTACGTAATAAAAAACAATTTGTACGGAACTGTAAATGATAAAAATGAAATTGTAATTCCCATTGAATACAGCACTTTAGAAATCGATGACAAAAACAGAATTCGAGCTCAAAAAAAGAACAAATATGGAGTCATCAACCATTTAAACAAAATTATCATTCCGTTCCAATACGATTTTATCGGTTCAACTATGCCTGATGGAAAAGGATTTCTAGCAATTGTTCGAACTGAAAACAAGACAAGCGTTATCAATCAGGACAATCAGTTAATTGTCCCTCTGACAAAATATTCTTTGATGGATTTGTATAAAACGGTTATAGTTGCTTCGAATAATGAAAAATTTGGTGTGCTTGATTACAAACTCAATCCAATTCTTCCTTTTGAGTTCGAAAGTATTTATGTGGAAGAAAATGAAATCAAGGCGTACAAAGATGAATATCGATATATTTATAGTTTAAAAGGCGAATTGATAAAAAAAGAAAATATTTCAGAAGGTGTGAAAATGGTTAATTAAAAATATTGAACATTTCGTATCATAAACCAATCTCTGCGAATTGTAAATGTTTTTGATTTAAATAATTGATAGTATCACAATGGATTATTTAGAACAGGCACAACAGTACATCTCTGATCAAAAACACGGCTTCGAGTATTTTGCACTGGTGTTGGGAATTTTATTTGCGTGGTCGGCAATTGGTAACTGGAACTGGTTTTACGACCCACCCTACAGCTCAGTAAAAAACCCTATTGGCTTTTGGTTTGGTCGAAAAGCATTTAGGGTAACCATTTTTATTTTCGGTGTTGTTTTAATAGCCGGTTCGGTTTGGCTTTTTATGGGGAGTAAATAATAGTGATAGTTAAGAAGCTCACGAAATGACATATCAAGAGAAAATTAGAAAATTATACGCACTTGATAAGACGAAAAACTACGGCTTTTCTGAACTATGTCTACAACGGTAGTACGCCAATTGACTTTTCTACACCTAATTGGCAATGCGAAGCGGAGCAAGTAAGTGAATTTATAAAGCAGAACAGAAACAGAAAATAAGACTACCGCCTGCCAAAGTTTGCCTTTCGAAGCTCCGAGACGTAATATATTAACAAAACGCCCATCAAATGAATAAAGAAGAATTAAAGAAACAATTTCTGCTAAAAAGGTTGGAAGACCCCAATGTAGAAGAGTGGGAAAAAAAGGACATCAGAGGATTGCAAAATATTTGAATTTTGATTGACCGTTTTTTTAACAAAACGCTTATGACAGACAAGAACTTACAAAAATTAAGACCCTAATCAATCAAAATCCAGAATTCATAAATCTATCAGAATATTGACCGTTATGACAGAACTCACTAACCATATTGAAAAAGAATTGTTGAAAGCTATGGACGATTACAAAACCATTGCTCAATTGCTTATTGATAAGCTGATTACAGAAACTGACCAACCTGAAAAAGCAGAAATTCAGGTAGGACGTTATTTTGAAATTCAAAATGCAGATCTGTTCAATGGACAAGAAAATCTTTCAGACAATTGGTGGTTTGATGTTCACGGCGAACATTGTCTGTTTAGAAATTTGATAACAGGACAAACTCTTGAGGTTTCACTTGGAAATAAAGAAAGTATAGCCAATCTCGATCCTTATTTCTTCTATAATTTTTTGGAAACAACGGAAAACTTCAGACATCTGACAAAATATTTCAAAAATCCATTTAACGACACTTTGAACTTGTTTAAGAAATTGGAAAAGAAACAAAAAATGGTAAATATTTATGGTGTGAATTTTAGAAAACTATAGAGAATAGCTAAGCTCCGAGATGCTGGCGCAATGCTTTTCCCAAAACAACAACACTAAAAATTTAGAACTGATACCTGAAATGTGGAAAAACGTAGAAGGAATTGCAAAATGGCGAATGAGTATTTTAGACCTGTGCGCCAGATAAAACCGAATGCCTAACAAATTTTTACGTAAGGTTGGCCAACGTGCAAAATTTGAATACCCATTTTTTAATTGAACAAAATGTTTATGACAGACAAGAACTTACAAAAATTAAGACTACAAATAATTGACGAAACAGATGGAGGTAAATTTTCCAAACTGATAGAGAAGCTATTGAAGAAATATGCATCCACTGACAGAGAATATGTTTTGGAAATCCTGACAGATTACGCAAAGAATGGACAAATTTTGCATTGGCGAAATTTTCTGCTGAATGATATTATAGAACTTGTAAACGAAGGTGAAGCTAACTACGTTGAATTTTTCGAGTGGTGCGTCACGCAACCTGAATTAACCTATTGGGGAATTGATGGGCTATTAAAAACAAACGGAAGAAAATCATTTTCGGCACTCATTGAAATTCTAAAAAACGAAAGTCTTAAAACTTCAATCCGTGCAAAAGCAATCAAAAGTATTTCGGTATTTAGCAAACAGCCGTTTGACCGGGAATTACCTAAAGACCCGGGACATTGGAAAGTAGAAGATTTAAGAATAGAGGAAATAGAAACCTGGCAGAAAAATGGTTTCCAAGATGGTGAAGGTTATACCCAACCGAAAACTCATATTTCGTTAGAAAATCCAAAAACAGAACTGGAAAAAATTGCTTCAAAACTTAATAAAAAACTCGAAGCACAAAGAACTAAAAATCAAGATTTATCAAACCCGGCCAACTTGCTGACTATTGCAGACGAAACCGACATTTTGAACATAGAGAAAAGATGGAAATTGCCGGAGAATTATTTAACGTTTCTGAAAAACTACTCGCCTTTGAAAGTATTTATTAACAGCAGAAAATATTTTCAGGGTTTGCATTTATATGGCGCTTCTGACTTGATAAAGAGACAGGAAGGATATTCATTTAATCCGGTAACTAACAAAACGATTGACGAATGGCCAGAGAATTTTGTTGTGATTGCTGATGCGGGAGCTGATCCGTATTGCATAGACATCAATCAAATAAAAGAAAATGATGCACCAATTTATACAAGCATACACGGAAATGGCGAATGGAAATTTGAGTTATATGCAGACAGCTTTTTAACTTTTTTAAAGGAAATTGCTGGAAGATAGTAAGTGATTTGAACAAATAAGCTTTACGATTTTGACGTGAATTATAAACCTTACAAAATGATTATGACAGATAGAAGTTCGAGGATAAGTTGAATGTATCAAACCATCAATCTTCAAAATAAAATAAATAAAATGGAAACCCTTAAACTCACAGTAAATGAAAAAGACACGTTGGACAGTATATTGTATTATGCCTCCAAATCAGAACAAATTAAAAAAGGAAGGCGGAATAGCAGACTGATTTTTATTGGGGTTATTATTTTACTGAGTATCTTTTTTTTTTAGCATTCGATAAATCAATTTCAATTGTTTTTATAGTCGTCGGAGGAATTGGCTTTATCTTTTTTCCTCAATATTTAAAATGGTATTATAAAAAACATTTTTCAAAAACAATACAAACCGATGAATATAGAAGTCTTGTAGGACTTGAAAACTCAATTATCTTCAACGAAGACAATATAGAGGTTATCAACTCAAAAGCTGAAACCAAATATTTGCACCAAAATTTTGATTATATTTCTGAAACGCACGATAACTTTTTTATCAAACTTAAAACAATATCGATGCTCACATTTCCAAAAAATCAAATTGAAAACAGCAACGAGCTGAGAGACTATTTTCAAAAGTTGTGTGCACAAATCAAAATAGAATATATTGATGATAAAAATTGGACTTGGAAATGAAAAAAATTGATTTATACTTAAATTTTATACTATCGAGATGGTATATTCAAATATATATATTAAAATGGAGATTGAAAAATATGTGCAAGTCTATGCAGTTATAATATTGATCTTCTGCATTTCAATTTTGTTTGGGTTAATTGATTTTTCAATAGCTTTTCTACAGAAAGTTCATCTATGTGAAGCTTTTTTACTTCAATATTTGAATGTTTTTATTCCAGAAAAAAATAATATTTTTATCAAAAAAAACAAATGCATACAGGAAAACGATATTCCCCTTTAGAGTTCTTCAAATGGACCAAGCAAGCTACTTTTTGTCTGTTCATTATCTCTTCTATTGCTACGGTTCTGTATTACTTCGGATGGAAGTTTTTAGCTTTGCCTTGGCAGCCTATCGCAATTATTGCAACTGCGGTGGCTTTTATTGTAGGATTTAAAAATAATGCGAGTTATAATCGTATTTGGGAAGCAAGGCAAATCTATGGTGCGATTATCAATGATAGTCGAAGTTTTGCTTATTCTGTTCGGGATGCATTGGGAGGGAAAGAATCTGATGTAGTTAAGAGGATTTTTTACCGCCATTTTGCGTGGTTGACGGCTGTGAGGTTTCAATTAAGAGAACCGAGATCGTGGGAAAATGTCGATAATGATGGTAATTCTAATTTCAGAAAGGGCAGGTACGAAATTCCTGAACTTAACTCTAATCTTTCCGATGAATTGAAAGCTTTCTTGTCTACTGAAGAACATCAATATATTCTTTCCAAAAAAAACAGAGCAACACAACTGACAGCTTTGCAATCTGAAGATTTTGCTAAACTGAAAACGGAAGGAAAAATCAATGATTTCCAATGGACACTTCTGCAACAATCGATTATAAAATTTACGGATAATCAAGGTAAGGCAGAGCGGATTAAGAATTTCCCTTACCCAAGGAATTTTGCCTCAATTACTACATATTTACTTTTTATTTTTGTGGTTCTCGCACCTTTTGGTCTTTTGAAAGAAATGGATAAATTAGGCGACGGAACTTTTTTGGAAGGCTTTACAATTTGGTTTAATATTCCTTTTGCAGCGATGATCACATGGGCTTTTCACACCTTAGATACAGTAGGTGAAAGCTCCGTGAATCCTTTTGAAGGAAGTGCTAATGACATTCCCATTACACAAATCAGCCGAACGATTGAAATTGATATGAGAGATATGTTGGACGAAAAAGATTTACCGGCGCCTATTCTCCCTCAGAATAATATTGTTCTCTAAAACAATTTGAACAGCAAAAAACTCTTCCAATTAGGAAGAGTTTTTTTTTATTAATGAAAGTTTGGATTTAATTTCAAATCATTGAGGTCGAGTTGTAATTCCGCTTTCCGGATTTCCTCGTCATCATAATACTTCTCGCGTCTCATTTGGAAAATATCAATTCTTTGTTTTGCATAGATTTCTTTTAAAATTTCAGCAAATTTATCAATCTCCTGAGTAGTGCAATTGTTACATTCCAAAAGGTCTAATTGATTCTCTGTGTTTTCTGTTTCGATAGAAATCTGAGAATGATAATTTTTCAAAAGATTGCTTTTGTTCACGACATCACCATAATTTGAATTGATGTGATTAAGCGCTAATCTATTTAATCTGATTTGGATTTGGGCTTCCTGTTGTTCTTGTGGAAGGACGACATCCATTGATGGCATATTCAGTTTTCTCACAATGAAAGGCAATGTCAATCCTTGTACGACTAAGGTTATAAAGATAACAATGAATGTAATTAATAAAATTAAATTCCTGTGAGGAAAAGGACTTCCGTCATCCATCACAAAAGGAATGGAAAGAGCGGTTGCTAGTGAAACTACACCACGCATTCCAGCCCAGCCAATCACCAATGGACCTTTCCAACCAGGAGATTGTTCTTTTCTCACAGATTTGAAAAGCCATCTTGGAACAAATGCAGCGGGATAAATCCATAAAAATCTGATAGCGATGACCACGGCGCTTATGATAACACCGTATTTGATTCCTTGGATTAAAGATGCTTCTTCTAGTCCTCTGATGATTGAAGGAAGCGATAATCCGATTAAGATGAAAACCATAGCGTTCATAACGAAAATCACAGTTGTCCAAACACCTAACATATTGAGGCGTGTATTTCCGTTTTTGAAAATTTCGTGTGATCTGTAGGAGATGAAAAGCCCGCCAGTTACAACGGCCATAACTCCGGAAAAATGAAATTGTTCTGCTCCGAGGTACAAAATGTAGGGCGTCATAATCGTTAAAGCGGCATCAATTGCTGAGGTTGTTGGCAAGTAACGATGGATGAGATACATGATTCCGGCTCCAATCAATCCAACCACGATTCCCATTCCTGCAACCAAAAAGAATTGTCCGGTAGCCTCGTTCATAGAAAAGCTTCCTGTCAGGATAGCTGCTAATGCAAATCGAAAAACGATCAAAGATGAAGCATCATTCACAAGGCTTTCACCTTCCAAAATGCTGATGATTCTTTTCGGAACTGGTAATCCTTTTAAAACGGTTGTTGCTGCAACGGCATCCGGCGGAGAAACGATTCCGCCTAATAAAAACCCTAATGCCAAAGTGAATCCCGGAATCAATGCCTGGGAAAGATAAGCGATAATTAACGACGTCGCAAATACTAATCCAAAAGCTAATAATGCAATTGGTCTTTTCCATTTCCAGAAGTCGTTCCACGACGTGTACCATGCAGCTTCGTATAATAATGGCGGTAAAAAAATCAGGAAAACCAGTTCTGGATCCAATTCGATCTCGGGAATTCCCGGTAAAAGGCTAATGATTAAACCAGCTAAAACCAAAAAAATTGGATATGCGATTTTCAGTTTTTTTGCGACCATTACCATCATAAAAACTGAAAAAAGTAATGCAAGGATCAATAATAAATTATGATGCATTTTTGTGAAGAATTAAATTATGTTTTTACTGTAAAAATATAATTCTGACAACAAAAATCCTATACATTGAATGAATTAATTGAAAAATAAACAATATAGACATAAGTTATATTTAATTGTTTAATAATTAGTTGATTGTGATGTGATGATATTTGTTTTTGGAGTAAATAATTTAATGTTTATGTGTAACAAATTGGTTTTATTCACGACTTATCAGCCCAAATATCATATTTCAAAAATGAAAAAGATCTCTTTCAGTGCATTGATGTTAACTTCATTATTTAATGTTGCTTTTGCACAAACAAAACAAGCTGCTTTGGAGCTTAATTATATGGACACATCGGTGCGTCCGCAAGATGATTTCTATAACTACGTCAACGGAACCTGGATGAAAACTGCAAAAATTCCTGCAGACAAACCAAGCTGGGGTTCTTTTACTCAACTTAGAGAAACGACTGACAATAATTCTTTGGGATTGTTGGATAACATTCTGAAAGAAAAATTTGCTGCTGGATCGGAAGGTCAGAAGATTCAGGCGCTTTACGAAACCTATATGGATATGAACAAGCGTAATGCGGATGGACTTAATCCAATTAAAGCTGATTTAGCGAGAATTGATGCGATTAAGAATCTGAATGATTTACAAAAATATCTTGCTGAAGCGACTAAGAGAAGTGATAACGCATTTTATGGTTGGGGTGTAGATGGTGATCTTAAGAATTCTAAAATGAATGCGGTTTACCTTGGTGATGCATCATTTGGTCTTGGTAGAGATTATTACCAAAAAGAATCTCCAAAGAATACCGAAACTATTGCTGAATATAAAAAATATGTAGCTAAAGTTTTAACCGAAATTGGTTACAAAAATGCTGATGTTGTGGCGGGACAAATTGTTGATTTCGAAAAGAAAATGGCAAAGACATTATTGACGAATGAGCAAATCCGTGACGCTAATCTACAATACAATCCTAAGACTTTACCAGAACTTAAAACTTTGGTGAAGAATATTGATCTTCCAAAATATCTTGCTGAAGTTGGTGTAAAAACTGATAAAGTCATCATTGGCGAAATTAATTATTATAAAAATCTTGATACGTTCTTAACTGAGAAAAATATTCCTTTGATTAAGGATTATCTTAAATTCCATTTGACTTCCGGAAGTGCTGGTTATCTTAATCAGAAAATGGATGATTTGAAATTTGATTTCTACAACAAATATCTTCAAGGTCAACAGGAGCAAAGAGCACTTAACAAAAGAGCGTTGTCTCTGATTAATGGTGTACTTGGGGAAGCTTTCGGAAAGGTTTATGTTGAAAAATATTTCACACCAGAAGCTAAAGCTCAGATGTTGACTTATATAGACTATCTTAAGAAAAGTTTCGGTGTTCACATCAATGGTCTGACTTGGATGTCTTCTACAACTAAGCAAAAAGCACTTGAAAAATTGAACAAATTTACAGTGAAGATTGCTTATCCGGACAAATGGAAAGATTATTCTAAATTGGTTCTGAAGTCTGATAAAGATGGTGGTTCTTTATATTCAAATTTAAAGAATGTTGAAAGCTGGCATTATGACAAAGAAATAGAAAAAGTAGGAAAGCCAGTTGATAAAACGGAATGGGGGATGTCTCCACAAACGGTGAATGCTTACTACAATCCTGTAAATAACGAAATCGTTTTCCCTGCTGCAATTCTTCAACCGCCTTTCTTCAATCCAGATGCAGACGCAGCAGTGAACTTTGGAGGAATAGGAGCGGTTATCGGTCACGAAATGACCCACGGTTTTGATGATAGTGGTGCTCAGTTTGATGGTGATGGAAACTTAACAGACTGGTGGACTGCCGAAGATAAAACTAATTTCGAAAAAGCGACAAAAAGCTTAGCGGCTCAGTACGATAAATATGAACCGGCAAAAGATGTTCACGTGAATGGAACCTTTACCAATGGAGAAAATATCGCTGACTTAGGTGGTGTCAATATCGCTTATGATGCATTACAAATGTACCTTAAGGATAAGGGTAATCCAGGCAAAATTGATGGTTACACACCGGATCAGAGATTTTTCTTAAGCTGGGCAACGGTTTGGAGAACGTTATCAACGGATAAATATTTAACTAACCAGGTTAAGACAGATCCGCACTCTCCAGGATTCTACAGAAGTTTTGGACCTTTGGTTAATACAGAAGCTTTCTATAAAGCATTTGATGTAAGAGAAGGTGATAAACTATATAAAAAGCCAGAAGAGAGAATTAAAATTTGGTAATACAAAATATTTATAAAAGTACCCTGTGATTTTTGCAGGGTATTTTTTTTGCTCAATTCTTTAAATATTATTTATATAAATTTTTCAATGAGTTAGTTTTATTTTAATAGATAAAAGAATTTTTTTTGAAGAAGTTGCAGCAAAGAAAATCCCATCTCGTAACAACGAGATGGGATTAAAATTGATTTATAATTCTAAGAATTATTTTTTGATAGCTTTGAAAGTTTTAACGCTTCCGTCTTCCATTTTAAGGTTTACGATGTAAAGACCAGCTTTCAAGTTAGAAAGGTTAAGTTCTGTTGCAGGAGCAAGAGTTTTAACTTCTCTACCAGAGATATCATTTACAGAAACTGATCTAACACCTTTTACATCAGAGATATTAAGAACATCTGTGAATGGGTTAGGGTAAACAGAAACTCCTTTTTTATTTACATCAGAAACGGCCATAAATTCCTTATAATCAATAGTGTAATCTTCTACCTGACCATTGATCATATTAGAACAAGCACTTTCAAGTGGCGTATTCAAAGTAGTCGCATTCGGAGATTGGAAGTTGTATTTGATTCTCATTGTTTTCTTTCCAATTGCCGTTCCTGCAGGAATAGTAATGTTTCCGTTTAAAGTTACTGGATTTGATGTGACAGATCCAACATAAAGCTTAGTTGCGAAAGTGTTGAAATATTGCTCACCCGCATCGTCAAAATCTCCATCATTGTTCCAGTCAACAAATACAGAAGCTGCCCATCCATTTGCTGCGCTACCGTTTGTTCCTCCTAATACAGTTAATGGAACGCTTGTAACATTATTAAATACAGGGAATTCGATAGATTTGAAATCTTGGTGAACCGGATATGAACCGATTCCTGTTGCTGTTGCATCAGAAGGGTTTGTTACACCCGCAAACGTTACAGATTTAATCGGTGCGATTGCATTTGGAGCACTAGATGTAAGTGGACCACAGTGGCTTACTAAGCTATTTGTGCTAAAAGAAATCTCTTGACAACCTACTGCATCACCAACATCGTTAGATGAAACAATTTTTGCATAATATGTTGAATTAGTAGGTAAAGCTACGTTAAGTAAAGTTGAACTACCTATAACCGTAGTGTTTAATACATCCGAAGCACCAGAAGTAGTTCCAATTGTAATTTTGTAGCTAGCAGCATTTTCTACAGTTGGCCATGTAAGACCTACAGTACCTCCAGGGATCGTACTTCCGTTTGTTGGGTAAGTAAATGCTGTACAAGCAGGTACGCTAGTAGCTATATCTTGCTTTACAATAAGGTCATCAATATAAAGAGCTCCACTAGTTCCAGTTGTGGCCTGTAACCAAGTACCTATACCATAAGACTTGTTTGGATCAAAAGTTCCAGCAGGAATTGTTGCAGTAACAGTGTTACAAGAAGTTAAAGAAGCTGCAGACGTTAAGGCAACTCCATTACCTACAGGAAAAATAGACCAGCTTCCTTCTTCTTCATCGTATTCAGCATACATTACATACAAGGTACCAGTTAATCCAGCAGCTTTTTTATAACTAAAGCTTACATTGATTTTCTGACCATTGCCAGTCTGTCCATAATAATCTGAAACTTCTGCAAGCTGTGCAAACCATCCAGATCTTGTTACTGATGTACTATAAGTAATAGCTCCGGATGTAGAAGCGCTACAGTAATTTACAGAATTCAGAGAACCTCCTCCAAACTGTCCCATTCCGATCAAATCACCCTCAAAATTTTCTGTGAAGTCATACTGAGCATTGACCCCAATACCTAATGCCAAAAGGCAAGAGAATAGAATTTTTTTCATAATAATAAATTTTTTAAACTGATACGAATATAAAGCTTTTTTTCTTTTTGTAAAAAGATATTAACATTAAAATTGAGTTTTAGTTGTTAAAACAAAAAGCCTACTTATGCAAGTAGGCTTAAATTAATAAAATTCTTAAGAATTATTTTTTGATAGCTTTGAAAGTTTTAACGCTTCCGTCTTCCATTTTAAGATTTACGATGTAAAGACCAGCATTCAAGTTAGAAAAATTAAGTTCTGTTGCAGGAGCAAGAGTTTTAACTTCTCTACCAGTGATGTCACTTACGGAAACTGATTTAACACCTTTTACATCAGAGATGTTAAGTACATCTGTGAATGGGTTAGGGTAAACAGAGATACCATCCTTATTGATATCATTCACAGCCAGATATTGTTTGTAATCAATGGTGTAGTCTTCGGCTTGGCCGTTACCTACGTCCGAGCAAGGGGTAGACAGGGCATTATGAATAACTGTTCCACAAAAATTATACTTTATTCTCATCCTTTTTTGACCAACAGAAACACCAGATGGAACAGTAATGTTGCCTGTAAATGTCGCAATATTTGAAGCGCTGACAGTTGTTGTTCTGTTCATAGTCGCAGTTGTATTAAAATATGATTCTCCTGCGTCGTCAAAATCGCCATCATTATTCCAATCAATGTATATGGTTGAAGCCCATCCGTTATTAGCAAGAGCGATTCCCTCTATGGTAAAAGGTATTGTAGTAAGGTTGTTATTAACAGCAAAAACTGTATTTACAAAGCTTTCGTGTGGATTAAAAGTACCAATAGTTGTAGCTGCATTATCAGATGTGTTGGTAATCCCATTGAAAGTTACAGACTTGATTGGAGCTGTTTGAGTAGGAGCTGTAGATACCAATGGTCCACAATAAGGTGAGAAAGCGTTTGCTCCTGTTGTGAAAGTTGTTTCTGTACAGCCAGTAGCGCTTCCTAAACTATTTGTTGGAGTCACACTAACGTAAAGAAGTGTATTTTGAGGAAAAGCTGTTGCTGCTGTAGGAGTATATGAATTAGTTGTTAATGTTGTTGATAAAACATCAGAAGCTCCGGCTGCAGTTCCTATTTTAAGTATATAAGCTTGTGCATTAGCTACATTTGGCCAGCTTAATGTTGATCTTACAGGAACATTAGTGGTTGCATTGGCTGGACTTGACAGTATTGTGCATGAAGGGACAGCTGTAACCTGTTGTATTATAGATATATTGTCTAAAAATACGTAGTTGCCATTATTATTATTTGCACTTGTACTAGTAGCAGTAATTCTCAATCTAAAATCTCCTGTTATCAATCCCTCCGGTATAGTTGCTGTAATATTTTGGCAAGATGATGTAGCTCCATTATATGGAATAGTGGAAAGAGTTGTAAAGGTAGTTCCTGTTGCCGCAGTGGAATAAGCGATAATAATATTTCCAGTTAAGGCTCCAGTACTACCATTTGTGAGAGCGTCATCTATCTGGTAGTCAAATTTGATGTCTATTTGTTTCCCATTTGCTGTTATAGCGGCAGGCTTAGTGTAAGTTAACGTTGCTGTTTTGGAGGCTGCTGTTGTAGTAAAAAGTAATACACCATAAGCATTGTCTGTTCCAGTACAGCCAGCATTAGTATAAATGCCACTATAGCTTGCTGGTGTATAACCTCCGGACCCTACCCAAGTAGAAGGAAGGGTTCCTTCAAAGTTCTCATTGACTGTAATTTGAGCGTTTGCCCCAATTCCAAATGCTATAAAGCACGATAGTAAAAATTTATTCATAATTATTAATTATTTAACGACAGCAAATCTAATAATAATTTTCAATTATTTAATAAATATCCAATTTATTTTAAAATAATTTATGGAATTAAGCATTTATGTGAGTATATAAAAAAAACCGCCTCTATTGAGACGGTTTAGATTAAATAGATTACTACTATTTTTTGATAGCTTTGAAAGTTTTAACGCTTCCGTCTTCCATTTTAAGATTTACGATGTAAAGACCAGCATTCAAGTTAGAAAGGTTAAGTTCTGTTGCAGGAGCAAGAGTTTTAACTTCTCTACCAGAGATGTCATTTATGGAAACTGATTTAACACCTTTTACATCAGAGATGTTAAGTACATCTGTGAATGGGTTAGGGTAAACAGAGACGTCAGTTTTGTTAACATCGGATACAGCTAATGTACCAGGAGCAACAACTTCTATTGTGTAATCTTCAGCTTGACCGTAAGCAGCAGTCGCAGGGTTAGTACAAGGATTTGCTATGTTGGCAATTGCAGTAGCTGAAGGTGTAGCTGCTGCATAGAAAGCTTTAACTCTCATACGTGTCTTGCCAAGAGTTGCAGTTGCAGGAACAGTTAATGCTTTAGTTTTAATACCAGTTGTTCCAGAGCCTGTGCTGGCATTGTTTGTAAAGAAGTTACCGCTAGTTGTGAAATAGCTCTCGCCGGCATCAGCAAAATCTCCATCTTTATTCCAGTCAACAAATACTGAGTAGTAGTGTGTAAATGCTCCTCCTGTATTAGAATTAACACTAATCTCTGTAGTTGTACCCTGCTCAACTTTAAATTCCTTAGTAATGAAAGCTTCATGAGCACTTGCTCCTGTTGCGGATGCAGATGATGTATTGGCAGTGTTATGTTTCATGTTAACATAACTAATAGGCTCTATTGTGGAATATGTCAATGGTCCACAATATGGTGCAAACGGATTGACTGCTGTAATATTATTAATAGCACATCCTGTAGCTGCCCCGTCTGCATTGATTGCAACAACTTGGAAGTAATATGATCCAGCCGTAACGTTGGTGATGTTTACAGCAGTATTGACAGTATTGCCTAACTTAGTAAGTGTAGTTGCAGAAGTCCCCCAATAAACATCATAAGAAGTTGCGGTACCACCAGTTGTTGGAGCTGTCCAAGATAAAGGAACTGTACCAGTGCTAACATTAGATCCATTGGCAGGAGTAAGGTTTCCTACACAGCCTGGAGGGTTTGCTGTCTTAGTAGTAAATGAAAATACAGAACATCCGGTGGCAGAACCCACATTATTTTTAGGAACAACTGACCAATAATAGGTTGTGTTTGATGCTAATGTAGTTGTCAATGTATAAGAAGTTCCAGTTGCATTAGCTAATAATGTCGTAGGTGTTGCTGTAGTTCCTAAATAGATATCATAAGAGTCAGCACCTGTAGCTGCTGCCCAATTAAGAACCGCTCCAGAAACTGCTACTCCAGTAGCAGCATTTGCAGGAGATGTTAATGTTGTACAACTTGGCGCAACCGTTTCAGGTGATTTAACAACTACATCATCAATTGAGATGTAATCCATATCTGTTACATTATGATGTCTGAAGGCTACATAGATTGTTTGGCCTGCAAAACTACTTACATCAAGAGTTCTGCTATACTGTCTTCCTAAGTTTTCCGGATCATCATATGTTTCGGTAAATTTAACAGGAGAAGCTAATAGCGCTGCAGTAGTATTAGAAGTACTAACGTACACAGAATAATTTTCTTTGTCCCATTCAAATGGGGCACATTTCACTTTCCAGTTCAAAGAAACAGTACCAGTTGCACTGGTAAGATTGATAGCAGGTGAAATGATCCAGTTGTCTGGTGTTAACGCAGACACCTGCCAAGATCTTGAGATCAATGAAACAGGAGTTGTAGGGTTACCATTTTCGTCTGGTACAACAAAGATGTCTGCCCAGTTTCTACCGTCACCATCAGCGTCAATACGCGTCCAGTCGGAAACATCTTCATCATCAAAATTATCCGAAAAATAAGTTTGAGCACTTACACACATACCAAGTGCAAGAAAACAAGGAAGTAAAAATTTTTTCATAAATTATTAAATTATTTTAATTGTAAAACAAATCTAATAATTATTTTTTATAAAACGATGCTATTAAGTGTTTTTGTTGTATTAAAATATATAAAATAATAAAGATTGTTTTAAATAAAGCAAAAATGTTATTGGTATTATTAAAAAATATATTGGTATAAATATTTTCAATTTATACTTTTTTATGTCTTATGGAGTGATTTAATTCAAAAAAATCTCGTAATTATTAATTTGATGAATCACTTCCAAGAGATTTTCATTAATATTAATCTTATGCTGCATAGAAACAACTTCTAAAACAGATTCGTCTTCCGGGTTTTTGATAAAGAAATTAAGTTTTTGCTCGCCTTGATTTTGAATGATATTTTCACGGAAGAACTCGATGTCTGTTTTTCTTAGAGAGTCTAATGGTACAACCACAGACAAACTTTTTGCAAACTTTTCAAAAGCTTCTTTCAACTCCAAAACATCGTTTACATTGACAAAAACACGACCGTCTTTACCTTGAGAATATTTGATTTTCATGATGACAAACCGTTGAACTTCTAATTTGTCTTTCAGTTTCATATAATCTCTATCTCCCAATCGGAAAGAGTAGGAGCCGGTATAATCTTCTAACATTACGAATGCCACTTTTTCTCCACTTCGGAAACCATCTGCCACACGATATTCTGTGATTAGTCCGGCAACGGTATATTCTTTAGTATTGTCTTTTTCATTCATTTTGTCTTTCCAGCTTTTTTTCTCCTCAAATAATTCTGCTGTTTTTGGAGGGAAAGCCAAATCTTTGAAAGCTTCAACTTCATCAAGGTTCAGGAAGTTAAAACTTCCTTTTGGCTCAGCTTTTACAGAGACTTCTTCAATAATTTCGTCTTCCAATCCTCCGTCATCCGAAACGATAATATCAGGAACCTCGTCCTCTGCAAGAGTGTCATCTTTTTCTATAACCGGAACAACTTCCTCCAGCACTGCCAAATCATCTTTCTTCTCTTCCAATACTGCTTTTTTGGAAAGAACACCCTGCATAAATTGGAATTGATATTTGAACTCATCCAATGGATGTGCCGATAGATAAAAGCCGATAATTTCTTTTTCTTTGTTGAGCTTGTGCATATTTGGCCATTCGGCGCACGGTGCGATTTTTGGCTGTTCGATCTGGACTTCTTCGGCAAAATCAGCAAACAAAGAATTATCCATTTCATTTTTGCTGTCCTGGAAGCTCTGTCCGTATCGGGTTAATCTTTCGATGTTAGTTCTACCGGCAGAATCCAGATCAAAATATTGTCCGCGGTGATAACTGTCCAATTCATCAAATGCACCGGCAATCACCAAACTTTCCGCAACTCTTTTATTGACCTGAGAAGAAGGAACTCTTTCAAAAAAGTCATAGATGTTTTTGAATCTTCCATTTTCACGGATCTTCGTAATCGCCTCACTAGGGCCTTCACCGATACCTTTGATGGCGCCTAATCCGAATCTGATTTGCCCTTTTTCATTAACAGAAAATTTATATTGAGATTCATTCACATCCGGCCCCAGAACGTCAACGCCAATTGCCTTGCAGTCCTCCATAAACATCGTGATGGAAGCTGTGTTGTTGATGTTATTGCTCATGACACTCGCCATATATTCTGCGGGATAATTGGCTTTCAGATAAGCGGTCTGATAAGCAATCCAGGCATAACAAGTCGAGTGGGATTTGTTGAATGCATATTCGGCAAAGGCTTTC
Organism: Epilithonimonas arachidiradicis; assembly: GCF_003610695.1. Classification (GTDB taxonomy): domain Bacteria; phylum Bacteroidota; class Bacteroidia; order Flavobacteriales; family Weeksellaceae; genus Epilithonimonas; species Epilithonimonas arachidiradicis. The sequence goes on from NZ_RAQH01000002.1 coordinate 119,695, forward strand.
CAGTCGTTCCAGATTTTTTCCAGCCGTTCTTCATCAAGGTTATTTTTTCTACCACCTTCGATAAATTTTGGGTACATTTTATTCAGGACATCAATCTGCTTTTTACCCATCGCTTTTCTCAACGTATCGGCTTCACCTTTGGTAAAGTTGGCTAATTTTTGAGACAATAGCATTACCTGCTCCTGATAGACGGTAATTCCATAGGTTTCCTCCAGGTATTCCTGCGTTTCAGGAAGGTCATAGATAATCTCTTCCGTGCCGTGTTTTCTGTTGATAAAATTCGGGATGTATTTGATTGGACCTGGACGATACAAAGCGTTCATCGCAATAAGATCGGCGAAAACTGTTGGCTTCAGTTCGCGCATATATTTTTGCATCCCGGGACTTTCGTACTGGAAAATCCCGATCGTTCTTCCTTCCTTGAATAATTGATAAGTTTTAGCATCATCTAACGGAATTTTATCCGGATCGATGTCAATACCGTGGCGTTCCTTGACCAGTTTAACAGCATCTTTGATAATCGTTAAAGTCCTCAGTCCGAGGAAATCCATTTTCAGAAGACCGGCGTTTTCTGCCACCGAGTTATCAAACTGAGAAACCAGGATTTCCGCATCTTTCGCAGCAATGGTAATCGGAACCAGATTGCTAACAGGTTCCGGCGTAATAATCACACCGCAGGCATGGATTCCCGTGTTTCGGATGCAGCCTTCCATTTTCTTGGCACTTTCCAGAACGGAAAATCTTGAATCATTTGGATCGGCAAGAACGGCTTTCATTTCATCAACGAGCTGCTGTTCTTCGGGTTTTAGTTTGTCATATTTTGAAAGTGCTTTGGCGATGTTCATCCCGGGGGTTGACGGAACGAGTTTAGCAATCATATTGGTCTCCGGAATTGATACATCCAGAACCCGGCCTGCATCTTTGATCGCTGATTTTCCGCCAAGAACCGAATATGTGATAATTTGCGCCACCTGCTCCTGACCATATTTGTCAACCACCCATTTGATGATTTTATCTCGGCCTTCATCATCAAAATCGATATCGATATCCGGCATCGAAACCCTTTCCGGATTCAAAAATCTCTCAAAAAGGAGATCGTATTTGATAGGGTCAACATTTGTGATCCCGATGCAGTAAGCGACTGCCGATCCAGCTGCCGATCCACGTCCGGGGCCAACCCAAACGCCCATATTTCTGGCCTCGTTACAAAAATCCTGAACAATCAGAAAGTAGCCTGGATAACCTGTATTGGCGATAACTTCTAATTCGAAATCTAAGCGTTCTTTTATTTCGTCCGTAATTCCTGTATCAACGTATCTTTTTTTGGCGCCTTCGTAAGTCAGATAAGTCAGGTAAGCCATTTCACCACGTTTTCCGCCGTCTTTATCGTCTTCAGGATCAATGAATTCTGCGGGAATATCAAATTTCGGCAGCAAAACATCACGTTTCAAAGTGTAAGGTTTGAATTTTGCAAAAAATTCTTCATAAGCTTCGAAAGCGTCAGGGTAAGCCAAGAAAGTTTCTTTCAACTCATCAGAATTTTTGATATAATACTCGTCCGTGGTTAGACCTTTCCTTTTACCAAATCCTTTACCGATAGGTGTTGATAGTTTTTCGCCGTCTTTGATACAGCTCAAAATATCCTGGATGTTTGCATCATCTTTATTGGTATAGAAGGTTTCATTCTGAGCCAGGATTTTCACATCATATTTATCTGCGAATTGAAGCAAAACTTCATTCAAATGCTCTTCCTCCGGCAGTTTATGATTTTGGATCTGAACATAAAAATCTTCACCAAATTCGTTTTTCCACCATTGGAATAATTCTTCACCTTTTTGTTCTCCGATATTAAGAATCGTGCTTGGGATGTCACCATAGATTCCGGAAGTCAGGGCGATAACACCTTCTTTATATTGCGCAATCAATTCTCGGCTGATTCTCGGAACACCGAAATAAAATCCTTTTTGGAAACCTATACTGGATAGTTTGACCAAATTTTTGTAGCCCTTAAAATCTTTTGCCAGCAGAACAACCTGCGTTCTTCTGTCCGGATCGTCTTTGGTAAACTGCTTTTGCTCATACCTGTCTGAGATGTAAAACTCGCAGCCTACAATGGGAATCAGTTGATCCTGGCTGGGCTCTTCTTCATTGAAGGCTTCGCCCTTCTCTTCAGCTTCCTGCTTTTTAGCAAGATATTCTTTATATTTTTTAGCAATGTCAGAATTAGCGCTTTCTACTGCTGAAACGAATTTGAAAGCGCCCATCATATTCCCGATGTCAACCATCCCGACAGCGGCAAAATTATCTTGTTTCGCTTTGCTGATGAGGTCATTGATATTAGTTGTTGCCGTGAGTGTTGAGAAAACACTGTGATTGTTGAAATGGAAATATTTTCCGATGTCAATCTCGTCAACACTTCCAAAGTCGGCTTGTTTTTTCTTGTTGTTGAAGCTGGCGACTTGCCTTCTGATGACAATTCCGAAAGGTTTGATAGGATTCGGATTGGCCACTTGAAATTCCTTTAACTGGATTTCCGAAATTTTCAGAACATCCGTAGGAACAACACCGATTCTCATCATCTCGAAGAAAACCTGTGCTGTTGCATTAACGTCGGCCGCTGCATTGTGCGCTTCATCAAATTTGTGACCGTATAATTTTTCGTAGAGCTCTTCCAGTTTTGGAGATTTGTATCGCCCGTTTCGTCCACCTTCCAGTTTACAATAATCTGTTCCCAGAATCATTGTATCGGCTTTTGGCTTTTCCTGCAGATTATCGGCGATATTTTTCCGGTAAAATTCTGCGCCTACGATATTGTAATCAAATTCTACATTGTGTCCGGAAACAACTCTTACACTCTCCAAAGCTTTTGAAAATTCCTCCAAAACCTCCTGCAGATCACGCCCTTCCTCATTTGCAATTTTGGTCGTAATACCGTGGATCCTGGCGGCGTTGAACGGAATATCATAACCTTCCGGCTTGATGATATAGTCTTGATTTTCAATTAAATTTCCGCTGTCGTCGTGGATCTGCCATGCAATCTGAACCATCCTAGGCCAGTTGTCGGAATCGGAAAGCGGAGCATTGAAATTTTTGGGTAAACCTGTTGTTTCGGTATCGAAAACTAAATACATCTACATAGAAATTTGTGTAAAGTTATGATTTTAATAACAGAAAAAAAATCCCACTTTTCAACACCAAGCTGTTAAATCTTCATAAAAAAGTTAATCCTGGTTAAAAGTCTTTTCGGAGTGACAATTAAAATTAATTTTGATAAAAAATAGCCTTTGAAAAAACTTTTATTAGTTACTCTTTTATTCATTTCACACTTTATTTTTTCTCAACAGGTTACCGGAAGAATTGTGTCTGATTCTGTTGCTGTGAATCAGGTTTTGGTTGTCAATATCAATTCTCAAGAAAAAACTTATTCTGATGCCAGAGGTCAATTTTTAATTAATGCCAATATTAATGATGAGCTTAGGTTTGTAAAACCGGGTTACGAACGTAAAGTGATTAATATCAGAAATTATGATGAATTGCACATCAATATCGTAAAATTAGCCATCGAGATAGAAGAGGTTGAAGTCCGGAAACATTTGAGTGGAAACCTTAGCAAAGATTCCAAATTATTAGATGAAAATAAAAAGAAAGTTACACTTAATAATGATTTGAGAGTTTATTTCAAGGCGCCTTCCAGTGCAGAAGTTCTGAATGCAAAGCCTGGAGAATTCGTTCAGCCAGTTGGTGGAGGAATGAGTTTTGGGAAGATTGATGATCAATGGGTTTTGGCCGATCTTGTAGAATGGCTTAGAGAGAATTTGAAAGATGAATATTTTTTATCGATGGGAATAGAAGCTTCCGAGATTAATTCATTTTTATATTACGCTCTCGGAACGTTTGGTACAAGAACGATTCTGAAATATGGTTATTGTAGTGATGAAGATATTGGAAACATGAAAATTCATTTTGAAAATAAACTCAAGGATTTTAAAAAATAAGAGTAACTTTTTGTTAAACAGATTATTTGGTCCAGGTTTTTTTATCTTTGCAAAAACAACTCTAATGAAAAGAATTTTATTCAGCATAAGTTTTATATTTTCATTTTATTTTTCTAATGCACAGGACCTTAAACTAAAAAATGAGTTCACTCAGCAAAGGTTAAACGATGAAAGTAGATTAGACTCTTATTTCTCAAAATCAACATCCAGATATTCTCAAAAGCAGAGAGATAGTCTTAAACAGAATTTAGCAGGTTTTGCAGGGAAGATTCCATTGTTTTATACAACAGAAGAAACCAGGGCAAATGCCACTGCAAATATGGATGAGCTCCAGGCAGGAACAGTTTCCGGAATCACATCACCTGTTACAGGTAGTGGAATCAAAATTACAGTTTTTGATGCGGGACTTGTTACGGCTAATCATGAGCAGTTCACCACGGGGCGTGCAGTTAATAATGAAAATCCAGCTCTGCAAGATCCACCATCAAGCGGAGGAACAACTGTAGCAGTTAGTAGCCATACCAATAATGTTAATAGTGTTTTAATTGCCAATGGTTCGGGCGCAGGTAATGCAGCAGGATTTCCAAAATCTTATGCAAAAGGTGTTCTTCCATTAGGGACGACCGATAATTATATGTTTGCATACACCAAACCATTAGGCAACCAGTATGAAAAGCTGACCACTTTGCCAAATCTTAACATTTCCAATCATTCCTATGGTGTCAATGTGGGATGGCAGCTTTCGGGTGGTGCTTACTATTGGGTTGGAGCTTATGGCCTGAATGCGCAGGATACCTACTCAGGAGCTTATGCTGATAGAGATTATAATTTTGATAAAATAGTCTACGCCCAGCCGAGCCAGATTATTGTTAAATCAACAGGTAATTATTACGGTGTTGGACCGGCTGCAAACTCTACAAAGTATAAGTTTGATGATGCTACACAAAGTTGGATTCCTTTTGCTGCCAATGATGTGATTCCTCCCGCTAATTGCAGCCAAGGTTATAATTGTATAGGATATGGATCTCTGGCAAAGAACATTATTACAGTGGGAGCAGTCAATCAATTAACGACCTCAGGAAATAAATATACCACTGCGACAGATGTTATAAAAGGCAGCTTCAGTAGTGCAGGACCAAGAAAAGATGGCGCAGTGAAACCCGATTTGACGGCAGTGGGGGTTGATATGTTTATGGCTAACTCTGGGACATCCAATTACACTGTTACTTTCGGAACTTCATTTGCTGCACCGATGGTTTCCGGAATTGCCGGAGCATTAACTCAAATTGAAAGAAATATTACCGGTAACAGCAATTTTATTTTCAAAGCGGACGAAATGAAAGCTCTGCTAACTCATACCGCAAATGAGGCGGGAAGACCTGGACCTGATGTTTGGTATGGCTGGGGATTAGTAGATGCTAAAAAAGCAGCTCAGGTTTTAGTGAACAGATTAGAGGAGAATGCTTATCTCGAAAAGAATACCTTGCAATCTGGTATTGCCTTCTCAAAACAAATAAAAGCGACAGGTGATGAACCTTTAAAAGTTAGTATCTCTTGGGTGGATCCGGCTATTGTGCCATTTACGAATGATACAGATCTTCAGAACAATCATACTTCCAGAATTGTGAATGACCTTGACCTTAGAGTAGTGGAAGTGGGATCCGGAACTACTTACTTCCCTTGGAAACTTGATATTAATAATCCTAACGCCAATGCAACAAAAGGTGATAACACCGTTGATAATGTAGAACAGATTGTGATTGATAACCCAACCGCAAACGGAATATACATCATCGAAGTAACTAATAAAAATACACTGGTGAATCAAGAAGGCGAGGCAACGACACAGGATTTTGCCTTGGTGGCTACCGGAACCAAAAAAATTACTTTAGCATCAAACGATTTTGATAAAGAAGAGGTAAAGATCTATCCGACAAAAACAAAAGATCTAATCAATGTCAATGCGCCCGATAATATTGAGAGAGTTGCTCTTTTTGATATGAATGGGAAAATGATTCTTGAGAATACAAAAAATTCAAAGTCACAAACAATTAATTTAAATAAATTCTCAACAGGAGTTTACATCATCACTGTAAAAACAAAATCGGGAACAATCTCCAAGAAAATTATAAAAGAGTAAATTCTCAACCAATCAAAATAAAAAAACCATCGAAATACCGATGGTTTTTTTATTTTTATAATTACTACAATTAGATTGTAGATAATCTTAATGTGTTGGTTTTTCCACCATTGTGAACCGGCATTGCATTCAGGTTAACAACAAAATCACCTTGTTCTACAAAGCCATAGTTGTGCGTTAACATATTCACTTGGATGACCGTTTCGTCAGTTGATTTCTGCATATCGTAATAGAATGCTCTTACACCCCAAAGAAGGTTCAACATGGTAATCACACGTTTGTTGTTACTGAAAACGATGATGTGAGAAGAGGGTCTGTGTGCAGAAATTTGGAAAGCAGTATAACCGGAACTTGTCAAAGTTACAATCGCTTCTGCACCAGTCGATTTTGCAATATCAACAGCAGAACGGCAAACTTTATCCGTGATAAAACGCTCATCTACACAGTTGATTTTTTCTTCGATAACGTGGTTTAGTTTTGAATATAAAGCAGTTTTTTCAATATTCTTAACGATTTTAGCCATATTTCTAACTACATCCACCGGATATTTTCCAACAGAAGTCTCTCCGGAAAGCATCACAGCGTCAGCACCGTCCAATACAGAGTTAGCAACGTCGTTAACTTCTGCTCTTGTAGGTGTCAAGCTGGTAATCATCGTTTCCATCATCTGGGTAGCAATAATAACAGGTTTTGCGTAAAGTCTGGCCTTATTAACCAAATTTTTCTGAATAACCGGAACCTGCTCCATTGGAACTTCAACACCAAGATCTCCTCTTGCAACCATTAGACAGTCACACTCCATCAGGATTTGGTCGATATTTTTTACACCTTCCGGTTTCTCGATTTTAGCAATGATTGGCGTTTTTGTTTTGTTGGTTGGATGCTTAGCCATCAAATCCTTTAGATCGATGATATCCTGTGCGTGACGAACAAATGAAAGAGCGATCCAGTCAAACTCGTTGTCTAGCATAAAGTTAGCATCCTCGATATCTTTTTCTGTCAAAGCAGGAAGAGAAACGTTTGTGTTTGGCAGGTTAACCCCTTTTTTAGAACTCAAAGGTCCACCTTGGATTGTTTTAGCTCTTACAGTATCAACATTATTTGTTTCAATAACTTCAAGAACAAGCTTCCCGTCATCAATCAAGATTCTTTCTCCAACTTTTACATCCTGAGGAAACTTCTCATAAGTCATATAAACTTTTGTAGAATCTCCTTCCATTTTTTCGTTTGTAAAAGTAAGAACGTCTCCAGGATTAAGGAAAGAACCTTCTTTTACAACACCAACTCTTAATTTTGGACCTTGCAAATCTCCTAAAATAGAGACTGAGTAACCATATTCTTTATTGATTTCACGGATTATATCAACATTTCTCTTTACCAATTCGTAATCGGCATGAGAAAAATTAATTCTAAATACATCAACACCAGCTTGTATCATCTGTATCATCGTCTCCTTGCTAGAAGTAGCAGGGCCTAGTGTTGCAATGATTTTTGTTTTTTTTAGGTTTTTATTCATAATATTGAATTAATTGATAAAGTTCTTCTTCAGAACTTAAAGAATATTCTTGAATTTGAAATACAAAATTTTCCGGGAGCAAAATTAACGAAAAATCCGCAAATATATCGGAATTTGTTAAAATGTAATCTACATCTTGGTGCAGATTTAGTAAAAATTTAATATTTGATTCATCTGAAAAAAGTTGGTTTTGGACTTTTTTTTCAGTGGATAGAATAGATTTGTTAGAAATAAAATGATAACAGTTTTTGGAAAATCTGTCATATGCCTGATAACGCGAAAATGCATAGTCAAAAAATTCCCCTTTGATGGCTATATCTTCAATTCTTTTGAAGTTAAAATCGTTGGTTCTGTTGAGTATAAAAAACAATTCGTGCTCCGGGATTGCTTTGATAAGACGAATCAATCCTATGGTGATCTCTGTGTGATCTTCTTCTAGCTTAAGAAATTGTTTTTTGATTTTCAATAATATTTTCTTTTTTGCTCAATACATAAAAAGCGCGTTGGGCGGCTTTTTCTTCAGCTTTCTTTTTAGATGCTTCTACCGCATTGGAGATTCTCTCATTATGAAGCCATACATAGCAGCGGAAAACCGTTACTTTATTCGGTTGGAATTCCTCACAAGTCTCGTACTTGATCGGGATTTTTTTCTTTTGGCTCCATTCCAGCAAAAGACCTTTGTAGCTGATAATCTTGTTTTCCAGCTTATTGATGGTAGAAGGCGTAAGAATCCTGTCCAAAACAATTTTCTTACAAAACTCGTAATCAATATCAAGGTAAATAGCGCCAATCAAAGCTTCCAAAAGATTTCCGGAGATATTTTCGCTCAGTACGGTCTGGCTTGTATCCGCTTGAAGTAAGGAGCTTAACTTCAGATCTTCTCCAAGCTTGTTAAGGTTTTTCCTATTTACGATTTTGGATTTCATCTGCGTGAGAAATCCTTCGTTTTCATTTGGGTAAGTCTGAAAAAGATGACAAGAAATAATGGTTCCTAAAACAGAATCCCCTAAAAACTCTAGACGTTCGTAATTTTTTTTATTCGTACTTTTTGAAGAGGATTTTAAAGAAAATGCCTCTTTAAAGATTTCCAAATTATGGATGTTGTATCCAACGATTTCAGAAATTTTTTTGCGAAAAAGAATATCTTTTTCCGAAAGTTTTTGTGTTCTGTTTTTTGGAAGTAATTTGAAAAAATAATTTTTCAACTCCATAAAAACATCATATTATATTTTTTTGAAAAGAACACAAGCATTGTGACCTCCAAAACCAAATGTATTACTCATAGCAATGTTCACATCTTTTTCAACCGCCTGATTGAAAGTGAAGTTCAGTCTGCTATCAATATTTTCATCATCAGTAAAATGATTGATGGTTGGCGGAACAATACCGTGGATAATGGTATGTAATGCAGCAATGGCTTCAATAACACCGGCAGCACCTAAAAGGTGACCAGTCATTGACTTTGTAGAATTGATCTGAATATCGTAAGCGTGCTCTCCGAATAATTTTGCAATAGCATTAGATTCTGCGATGTCTCCTAGTGGAGTAGATGTACCGTGCATATTGATATGATCTACTTCATCAGCAGTTACACCAGCGTCTTCTAAACAATTCTTCATTACCAGGTAAGCGCCCAGACCTTCAGGATGTGGTGCTGTCATATGGTGCGCATCTGCACTCATACCACCACCAGCTAATTCTGCATATATTGTTGCTCCTCTTTGTTTGGCGTGTTCATATTCTTCCAGAATAATACAACCCGCTCCTTCACCCAAAACAAATCCGTCTCTGTCTTTATCAAAAGGTCGAGAAGCTGTTTTTGGATCGTCGTTTCTTGTAGAAAGTGCGTGCATCGCATTGAAACCTCCCATTCCGCTCGCTGTAACAGCCGCTTCAGAGCCTCCACAAACAATAACGTCTGCTTTTCCAAGGTTGATCAGCATTTTAGCATCGATCAAGGCATTGGCAGATGATGCACAAGCTGAAACAGTTGTGTAATTAGGTCCGTGGAAACCGTACTCTATAGAGATGTTTCCTGGCGTAATGTCTGCGATCATTTTTGGAATAAAGAATGGATTGAATCTAGGAATACCATTAGACTCAGCAAAACCTAAAACTTCTGTTTCGAAAGTTTCCAGTCCACCAATTCCTGATCCCCAGATAACACCTACACGATCTTTATTCACATTATCTTCGATAAGTCTGCTGTGTGCGATAGCTTCTCTGGCGGCAATCTGACCGAACTGAGAATTTCTATCCATTTTCTTAGCCTCTTTTTTATCAAAATAATTAAGAGGATCGTAGTTTTTTACCTCGCTGGCAAACTTAGTTTTGAAATTAGTGGAATCAAAAAGAGTAATAGGAGCAGCACCGCTCTCGCCCTTTATAAGGTTTTCCCAGTATTCTTTAGCATTATTTCCGATCGGTGTAATAGCGCCGAAGCCGGTTACAACTACTCTTTTTAATTCCATAAATTTTTTTGTCTAGATAATATTATTTATTTACAACTTCTTCGATGTAAGCAATAGCGTGACCTACAGTTGTAATTTTTTCTGCTTGATCATCAGGGATTTGAATGTTGAATTCTTTTTCGAACTCCATGATTAATTCTACAGTATCCAAAGAATCAGCTCCTAAATCATTAGTGAAGCTAGCTTCTGGAGTTACTTCTGTTTCTTCAACGTCAAGCTTATCAGCGATGATAGCTTTTACTCTTGATGCAATGTCTGACATAGTATTTATTTTTAATTATGTTAATTTAGGTGCAAATATATAAAATTTCAAATCATTTCAATTTTTTTTTACTTTTTTAAACTCTTTCTAAATCTATTCTTTTTATAATCACAACTTTAAATTTACTCTAATTATAGTCCGCAAATTTGTTTATTTTTGCCGTATATTATAATGATATTATGGAACAATTTCCTGATAATGATGATGATCTGTTTACAGGCAAGGATCATACGCCTCTTAGAAAAGATGCTTTTGATCTTTCTCCTGATGAAAAAGTAAAAAAAATCGAACAGCTATTTGGGGAGATTATGCAAACTCTGGGTTTGGATATGACTGATGATTCTTTAAAAGATTCTCCAAAGCGTGTGGCAAAAATGTACGTGAACGAGATTTTCGGTGGTCTTCTCCCGGAAAATAAACCGGGCGTTTCTACTTTTAAGAATCAATATAAGTACCGTCAAATGTTGGTGGAGAAAGATATCACGGTTTATTCTTTCTGCGAACATCACTTCTTGCCAATTATTGGAAAAGCGCACGTAGCTTATATTTCTAATGGTGAAGTGATTGGGCTATCAAAGATTAATAGGATTGTGGACTATTATGCAAAACGTCCGCAGGTTCAGGAACGTTTGACAATGCAGATTGTAGACGCTTTGAAAGAAGCTCTTGGTACCAATAATGTTGCTTGTATCATAGATGCAAAACATCTTTGTGTGAATTGCAGGGGAATCAAAGATACAGCTAGCTCTACGATTACAGCTGAATTGAGCGGAATTTTCAGAACCAATCCAATTACCAGACAGGAGTTCTTGCATTATGTAGGAAGTCACGCAAAATTTGACTAAAATGAATTATCAGATACTTAAAGATATTGTAGAAAATCAGATTGTAAAATTTGATTCGATTTCAGAGAGTCAATGGGATGAAAAATTGTCCGACGAAAAATGGTCTAAAAAAGAAATATTAGGTCATCTTTGTGACAGTGCTCTTACGAATATCAGAAGATTTGTTGTGACTCAATATAAAGAAAATGAAAATATTGTGTATGACCAGAATTTTTGGGTAAAAGCTCAAAACTATCAGAATACACCGATTTTAGACATCATAAATTTGTGGAAATATTTGAACCTTCAGATTGTAAACGTAGTTGAAAATATTTCCGATGAGCTGTTGGAGAATATTTGCGATACAACTAAATCTGAAAAACAATCTTTTACTTTAAGATTTATTATTGATGATTATATTAGTCATATGAATCATCATTTAAAAGCTATTCATAATGATAAAATTTAAAAAACAGTCGGACAAAATTTTTATAGCAACAATTATTTGTTGTTGATCTTTTGTATCAATGTTTTAAATCATTTTATCAATTATAATTTATCATTAATTAAAATCAATGCAACTAAAAATATATAATTCGCTGTCAGGCGAAAAAGAAGTTTTCAAACCCATATTAGAAGGTAATATCGGGATGTACGTTTGTGGGCCAACGGTTTACAGCAATGTACATTTGGGTAACGTGAGAACTTTCTTGTCTTTCGATTTCATTTACAGAAGTCTCCAATTTCTCGGCTACAAAGTCAGATATGTCAGAAATATTACTGATGCAGGCCATCTCACGGACGATGGCGATATCAATAATGACCGATTCATCAAGCAATCCAGATTAGAAAAACTGGAACCAATGGAAATTGTACAGAAATATACCGTCGATTTTCACGATGTTTTGAAGAAATTTAATCTGCTTCCGCCAACGATTGAGCCGACTGCGACTGGTCACATTATCGAACAATTGGAACTCACGAAACTTTTGGTAGAAAAAGGTTTTGCATATGAAAGTAATGGTTCTGTTTATTTCGATGTTTTGGAATACAATGCAAGAGGTCTTAATTACGGAGAATTGTCCAGAAGAAATATAGAAGAATTATTTGCTAATACAAGAGACTTAGATGGACAAGGCGAAAAGAAAAACCCACAGGATTTTGCACTTTGGAAAAAAGCCTCGCCGGAACATATTATGAAATGGCCTTCGCCTTGGGGAGAAGGTTTCCCAGGCTGGCACTTAGAATGTACTGCGATGAGCACCAAATATCTGGGTGACCAATTCGATATTCACGGTGGTGGAATGGATTTGAAATTTCCGCACCACGAATGTGAAATTGCTCAAGGAAAAGCCTGCAATGGTGTAGAACCGGTGAAATATTGGATGCACGCGAATATGTTGACAATGAATGGTCAAAGAATGAGTAAATCGACCGGAAATTACATTCTTCCAATGGAGCTGATTACCGGAAATAATGATTTCTTTGAAAAAGCTTTTCATCCAAGCGTTTTGAGATTCTGCTTTTTACAGGCTCATTACAGAAGTGTTTTGGATATTTCTAATGATGCAATGTTGGCGAGCGAAAAAGGCTTCAATAGATTGATGGAAGCTGTGAAAATCTTGAATACTCAAACTCAGGTTGAAGGCGTGGAAACTTCTTCTTTTGATTATAAAAATTGGAAAGAAAAAGTGTTGGAAGCTTTGACAGACGATTTCAACAGTCCGATTTTGATTTCTCATTTGTTTGAGGCGGTGAAGTTTATTTCGGCTTCTAAACTTGGGAAAGAAAGTATTTCAACAGAAGATTATGAAGATTTAAAACAATTCCTAAACGCCATTGTTTTTGATGTCTTAGGATTACAAACCATAGAAGAATCTAATAATGATAAGCTTGACCAGACTTTGCAGGTTTTGATTGATTTGAGAAATCAAGCCAGAAAAGCTAAAAATTGGGAATTATCTGACCAGATCCGTGACCAGCTTCTGGAAAAAGGAATCGAATTGAAAGATGGACGAGATGGAACAAGTTATGTTCTGAATTAATTCATTAAAACAATAAATATTTAAACCTTTCGTAAAAAACGGAAGGTTTTTTTGTTGATGTAAGTATTATATTGTAGAAATACTTAACTTAGTGTCAATTAATTAAACACTTTTACTATGAAAAAATCTCTATCAACTTTACTTTTATTGTTTATTGGCGCAAGTTCTTTTGCTCAGCAGGATATTTTTGCACTCACTGGAAAAGATGCTGCAAATATTATTTTTCAGGATTTTCGTGCTTTGGATTCCAAAAAAGGAATTACTGAAAATATTCTTTTGTCAGGTAAAGACCAGCCTAGAGTTTATTCCAGCAAATTAAACAAAGATATTTCTGAAGATGTTAAATCTTCAGCCAATGCTTTATCCAGTCAAATTGCAGCTTTAGCTATTGATGGAAGAGGGAAATTGGTTTATATGCCGATGTTTTCTCCCAATATTTATATTTTGGATTCCAAAACAAAAGACATCACGTTGCTGGAAAATAATCTTTCCAATCCGACATCTTGCGACACTGGTTCGCAGTTTTCCAGAATGGCAACAGGGAATGATGGCAACGTCTATGCGCTTTCCAATTCAGGTTCTCAGCTTCTGAAAATTTCTAGCAAAGATGGAAAATATGCGGTTACAGATTTAGGCGTTGTGAAAGATGATTCTGGAAATGGAGAAAATCAGTTAAGCAAGACGCAAACTGGCTTTGGAGGCGATATGATTGCTGATGATAATAATAATTTTTATGTTTTTTCAGCTTTTGGAAGTGTCTTCAAAGTGTCTTTGAATGATATGAAAGCTAAATTCGTTGGGAAAATAAAATCTTTGCCTGAGAATTTTTCTATCAATGGAGCTGCTGTTAATTCTGAAGGAAAAATTGTTTTGGCAAGCGCAAAAGGCGGTGTTTTCCATACTTTGAATCTCGAAACTTTGCGGGCGGAAAAAATGAATAACAATCTTAATATGCCGATTTATGACCTTGGAAGTCCTTATGTTTTGAAATCAAATAAATTGGCGGTTGACATTAATAAAAATGATATTTACCCGACAAAAGTTTCCGAAGGTTTTGTGAATGTAAGAATTGCCAATAATCAAAAAGGAAATGCTAATGTGAAAGTTTACAACGCTTCCGGAAATCTGGTTTCTAATCAAACCATTACCAATATTTCCAATTCTGAAAACCGAATTGAATTAGGAAAATTAGTTTCAGGTGTTTATGTGGTCAATGTGGAATCTGAAAATGGGAAAACAATTGTTTCTAAGAAAATTGTTGTTAGATAATCTACTTTTAATCATAAATAATAACAAATACGGTTAACGAAAGTTAAACCGTATTTTTATTTTAGCAAAGAAGTTTATTTTTGAAAAAACTATCAGCGTTTGAAACGATTTTTACAGATTCTTTTTCTTATTTTATACGGTTTTACTTTTTCTCAGAGCATTTCGGGAAACATAATGTCAGAGGACGAAGTTCTCATTCCCAAAGTTTTGATTGTGAATATGACTACTAATCAAAAAACTTATAGTGATTCTTATGGGAAATTTTCAATCGATGCTAATATAGGAGACGAAATTCGGTTTGCTAAGGAAAGTTACAGATTAGGAAAAATAGTGATTACCAGTAATAATTTTCAGGTCGTTAAATTGGAGAAAATCCCGCAAGAGATAGAGGAAGTGAAAATCATCAATAAAAATCTTGCAGAATCTCAGGAAGAAAAGCTCAGAAAAGATATAGGATTACCGAAAGGTCCGGAAAAACCTCGCGAAAAACCAGCTGATGCGGTTGATGATATTGTAAAGCCACTAATAAGAATTCCTCCAATGGTTAATGTGCAGGCAATCTATGATGTTGTTAGCGGAAAATCGAAACGTCTAAGAAGACTTTATAGATACGAAGATTTGCAGGAAGGTTTGGCTTGGATTCAGAATAATGTAGACTTAGAATATTTTGCAGAAGCCGGAATTTCGCCAGATAAATTCAATGATTTTCTGATGTATTCTTTAAAAGATGAAAAAGTCCTGATGTATATGAAAGCCAAAAATATAGGCGGAATTACTGTTTCCTTGGATAATCATATTGCGGCTTATCTGGAAGTTATTTCGAAGAAAAAATAAATTTTACACCATTGTAAGAAATCATTAAATTGCGTCAATATTAATAGACCTTAATAAATGAAACTATACTTTAGTGTTAACTTCGGAACAAAAGTTGGCCAGCGGCTTGTTTTGCGGCTATTTGACGATAAAAATGAGCATCGCGACTACAGATTGGACTATTCCGAAAATAACAACTGGACTACTGAGATCGACTATTTTTCCAAATCAATTCTTTACAAATATCTTCTGGTAACCGAAAATGATGAAGTTTTGGATGAAGAAATTCCTTTTCACAAACTTAATCTTCCTAATAGCTTCAAAGAATTTGTAATTTTTGACCAATGGAATCTTAAAAATTTTCCCGAAAATTATCTGACCAACAAAATTCTTCACAATCGTTTACAAGGTTTTCAGCCTGCAAAACAACCGGTTGTTAAAAAACACACGCATCTTTTCCGAATAGAAGCACCGCTCTATCATCCAAACTGGCAATTGGTTTTGATTGGAAATGTAGACGCTTTGGGAAATTGGGATTATGAAAAAGCAATTGAGCTGAATGAAACTGATTACGGCGTTTGGGAAACCGGCGTAGAAATCAATTCTCATCAAACGATTCTTTACAAATACGCGATTAAAGATAAAAATACGGGTAAGGTTTTTTATGTTGAACCAGGCGACAATCGTTGGGTTTTCGGAAACCCGAATAAGGATATTCTTTATGTAAAAGCGGATCACTATTTCAAATTCGATAACCATACGCTTTGGCATTCTGCAGGAGTTGCGGTTCCGGTTTTCTCTTTGAGAACGGAAGACGGTTTCGGAGTTGGAGAATTTCCTGATATCAAGAAACTGGGAGACTGGGCTAATGAAACCAAGCTTTCTGTGATTCAAATTTTACCTATTAACGATACGACTGCGAATTACACTTGGACTGATTCTTATCCTTACGCGGCGATTTCGGTTTATGCACTTCATCCGCAATATCTTTCGATTGAGAAGTTAGAATATGCTTTGCCAAAAGATTTGG
This sequence comes from Epilithonimonas arachidiradicis, assembly GCF_003610695.1. Taxonomy (GTDB): domain Bacteria; phylum Bacteroidota; class Bacteroidia; order Flavobacteriales; family Weeksellaceae; genus Epilithonimonas; species Epilithonimonas arachidiradicis. The sequence goes on from NZ_RAQH01000002.1 coordinate 136,060, forward strand.
TTAAAGATTATCAAGCAAAAAAAGCAGAACTGAATGCCTTGTCTTTGATTGATTACGAGCAGATGATTTCCGGAAAATGGAAGTATGCAACAGTTGTTTTCGAAGAGAATAAAGACACGATTCTAAAAGATAAAAACTTCAAAAAATTCATTAAAGATAATGAAGAATGGCTGATGCCTTACTCTGCATTTTGTGTTTTGAGAGACAAATACAAAACCCCGAATTTTAATGAATGGAAGACACATAAAAAATATGTGGCGGGAAAAGTAGCGACACTTTATTCACCAAAACATAAAGAATATTCTCAGTTGATGCTTCATGCTTGGGTTCAGTATCAATTACATTTGCAGTTACAAGATGCTGTAGAATATCTTCATCATTTGGGGATTTCTGTAAAAGGAGATTTACCGATTGGGATTTACAGACATTCTGTAGAAGCCTGGACAGAACCGGAATTATTCGGGATGGATTTCCAGGCTGGTGCACCGCCAGATCAATTTTCGGATTTGGGACAAAACTGGGAATTTCCGACTTATAATTGGGAAGTGATGAAAGCTGACGGTTATCAATGGTGGAAAAAACGTTTCAAAGTTCTGGAGCAGTATTTTGATGCAATGAGAATCGACCACATTCTTGGATTTTTCAGAATCTGGAGAATGCCGATTTCTGCAACTCAAGGTTTGTTGGGTTATTTCTATCCAGCGCTTCCTGTTACAGAAAAAGAGTTTGCGGACAGACAAATTCCATTTAGCTTTGACCGTTATGTTAAGCCATTTGTGAATGACCCAATTCTTTGGGAAAACTTCGGAGATGTGAAAGATAAAGTTCAGAATCAATTTTTTGATACTCATAATGGAATAATTACTTTCAAGCCGGAATTTGATACTCAGAGAAAATTAACCGATTATTTCAAAAAAGAATCTTGGGACTGGGCAGAAGAAAAATTGATCTCTCTGGCTGGAAATGTTCTTTTCTTAACCGAAGAAACTGAGAACGGAATTGTTTATCATCCGAGATTTAACATTGCAAAAACTACTTCTTACAAATATCTTCCGGACTGGGAAAAAGCTAAACTGAATGATGTTTACAACGATTATTTCTTCAAACGCCAGGACGGACTTTGGTATCAGAAAGCAATGGAAAAATTACCTGCTTTACTGAATTCTACAACGATGTTGATTTGTGGTGAGGATTTAGGTTTGGTTCCGGATTCTGTTCCGGTTGTAATGGATAAATTGGCGATTACCGCTTTGAAAGTTCAGAGAATGCCTTCCGAAAATATCGCTTGGTACGACCCGAAAAATGCAAGTTACCTGAATGTTGTTACAGCATCTTCTCACGATAGTTCTACGCTGAGACAATGGTGGCACGAGGATAGAAATTTGACTCAAAAATATTTCAACAATCAATTAGGGCAATATGGAACAGCGCCTTGGGATTTGGCTCCGGAATTATCAGAAATGATTATGAAACAACATCTTTATACAGATGCTATGTTGGCAATTTTCCCGATTCAGGAATTTTTGGCAACCGATGAGGAGCTGATGAATCCAAATATGGACGAGGAAAGAATCAATAATCCTGCGGTTTTCCCACACTATTGGCGATACAGAATGCATATTGATTTGGAAGATTTGAAAACCAAAGAAAGATTCAATCAAAAAATTGCAAGTTGGGTTGAACATAGCGACCGATTTTAATTTTTAAGTTTTTGCCTATTCAAATTTTATTTTGAATAACTTTTCATAAAACCCTTTCAGAGTTTCAAACCCTGAAAGGGTTATTTTTTATTATAATTAATGAAAATTATCACTCTGATTATCAGTATTAAATTTGATTTTCGAATTGAATTTTGATTTGAAATCTAAATTTTCGTTTAACTTTTATTATCCGTCAATATCCAAAAGACAGAAAGCTCATTTCAAGGAAAAAATGGATTTTCGATTTAATTTAATATAAAAAGTTATGAAAACAATATTTTTTACACTGGCCATAATTTTCGGAGGACTTGTTTCTGCCCAGGATTATTATGACACATATCCTCAGGACTATAACGGATACGAATATTATGATCAATCCTACGATTATCCGGATGATTATTATTACAATTATCCTGCGGATTACTACCCGGATCAATATTATCAAGGTTATTACAACGATTACAGACAAGCTGTCTTTTCCATTAACTGGGATCAGTTTTTCATCCAGTATCGGTTGACACCGTTCCAGATTGATCAGATTATAGCACTTAATAATCGTTTTGTGTCTTATGCTGCCTGGAACGCTTATTACAGATGGAACCCAAACAGATGGTACTATGACAGATTTTTTGCTTTGCAAAATATATTAGGACCAAGAATCTTCGTTGTTTATCAAAATAATTATTTCCGAGGAAGAAGCCCTTTTGTATATTATAGAAATCGTTGTGTCAACTTCTATGCGAGACGTTATCCTGTAAGACCTGTTTATAGAAACGTTAATATCAATATCTATAAAGTGGATCGAGGGAATTTCAAAGAAGGATTCAGAAATGTTGGTAGAAATCAAAATATGATCCAGCCCAATAGAAACAACGGTGTTAGAAATGATAATCCGAGAAGTGGTTCAAACGGTAATCTTGGCGGAATCAAAAGCCCAAGAAATGAAGGTGTGAGATCAAATGATAATGGAACTATCAGAACTCAAAATGATAACATTAGAACTAATGGAATAAGAAATCAGAACCCAAGAAATTTGTCTAATGGAAATAACCTTGGCGGAATCAGAAATCCTAGAAGTGAAAGCGTAAGAACCAATGAAAATGCAGGAATCAGAAACCAGGGCGGAATCAGACAGAATCAAAATTTTGAAAGAAAAATTGAAAACAGAGGTAACGGAAACCAAAGAAGTGCTTCTCCAAGATCCGACAATGGTAATAGAAATTCAGGAAATAGGTTAGTTTCGAGATAATTGTTTTTTTATAATTTTTTAACTAAAACAGGTGTTAACTTTATAATTATTAACAGATCAAACTAACAAATAAAAATTTATCAATATTAAAATCAATCAAAATGAAAAAATTAATTTTAAGCGCGGCATTTCTTGGACTAGGTGTTTTCGGATTTGCACAAACAACTACAAAAGCAGATTTCACTCAGAAAAAAGCAGAACGTTTGCAGCAAATGAAACAAGAATTAAATTTGACTGATGCCCAAGTTGCTCAAATCAAGGCTTTGCACGAATCTAAAGCGGCAGAAAGAAAACAGGAAATGGCAGCGAAAAAAGAAGACAGAATGCAGAAGATGCAGCAAAATGAAGCGGAGATGCAAAAAATCCTGACTCCGGAGCAATATAAAAAGTTCCAAGAACTGAAGGCTAAAAAAATGGCGGAAAGAAAGGAGCATTTTCAAAGTAGAAAAAAAGCAGAAACGGCTATAGTGAAGTAAGTTATTATTTAGTGGTTAATTTTGTGTAAGAGTGGTTTTTTTAGCCACTCTTTTTTTATATTTGGGAAAAATTTAACTATTATGGTTAGCGATAATATCATTACATTAATTAATGAACAAATAACAAAAGAACAATATGCTGCACAGCTTTATTTGTCGATGAGCGCCTGGTTTTACGCCCAGGATCTGGAAGGTATTGCCAATTATTTCCGAGTGCAGTCCAAAGAAGAGTTGATGCACGCCGATAAGATGTTTGACTATGTGAATGACATTGGTGGACAAATCATTTTGAATGAGGTTCCAAAACCGCCACATGAATTTAGTAACGCTCAGGAGATTTTTGAAAAAGCACTTGAGCACGAGAGATTGGTAACAAAAAGTATCTTCAATATCGTAAAGGCAGCGAATGACGAAGGCGATTTTGCAACCACAAGCTTTTTGCAATGGTTTATCAATGAGCAGGTGGAAGAAGAGTCAAGCGCATCACTTTTGGTAACCAAAATCAAAATGGTAAAAGACAATCCGTCTGCGTTGTATCTCTTTGACCAGGAATTGGCTCAAAGGGTTTTTAATCCAGCTACGGAGAATTGATATATAAATAACATTGATGAAAAAACTAATAACCATTATGGTGTTAATGTCGATCAAGACGTTTTCACAAAACTACGCTGTCTCCGAGATCCCGGAAGACCTTAAGAAAGATGCCAATGCTGTAATCAGAAATATCAGCTCGCATTACATTATCAATTCTCAGAATGATATGGAAATCAATGAGAAAAAGGTGATTTCTATATTAAATAGTCCCGGGGAAAAGTATTCTTACGTTTATATCCCTTATGATAGATCGAGAAAAGTTTCTGATATTAAGATCAAGGTTTATAACGAGTTTGGAAAACAAATCAAAACCTATTCGAAAAGCGATCTGAATGATATTGGTCAATCAGATGATTCTGCCCTCTATACAGATGACAGAGCTTTATATCTGAAAATTTCCAATACGCTTTATCCTTATACATTAGATGTACAATTCACTACCAATACAAGCAATACTATTTTTTTACCAACGCTGACTCCTTTTTATGATTACAATGTTTCTGTACAAAACAGAGAAATTGAAATCCTGAATAAGTCTGGAATTAAGCTTAGAAAAAAGAATATTGAGAATTCATTTGCCAAAGCAGAGTTTAGTGGTGATGATAACAATCTGAAAGTCTCTTACAAAAACATTCCTGCTATCAAAGAAGAAAAATATGCGCCTAGTATGTCTGTGGTTATGCCAAGATGCGAGTTTGCATTGGACCAATTCAATCTTGAAGGTAAAAAAGGAAATTTTACATCCTGGGAAGAATTTGGTAAGTGGTATAATACACTTTTGGAGCCGGTTTCGCAAATCACACCTGAGATTCAGCAAGAAGTTAATGCGCTCAATCTGCAAGGTTCTACCGAAGAAAAGGTAAAAAAGATTTACCAGTATATGCAAAGTAAAACTAGGTATGTGAATGTTGCTATCGGCATTGGAGGCTGGCAGCCAATGTCTGCTGACAATGTAAGAAAGAAAGGCTATGGAGACTGTAAAGCGCTTACCAATTATATGCGCGTTTTGCTAAAAGCTGCAGGAATCCCTTCTTATTACTCGATTATCTATATGGATGAGACTTCGAAAATTTTTGACAAAGATTTTCCTAAGATGGATGGTAATCATGTTGTACTTTGTGTCCCGACGGATAAGGGGAATATCTGGCTGGAGAACACTTCTCAGAAAATTGCGTTCGATCATTTGGGGTACAGAACTCTGGACAGAAATGTAATGATGGTAAAAGACAATACTGTGGAAATTGTTGAAACGCCAAAAACAGCCTCTGAAAAAAGCAAAGAAATCATCCGTGTAAAAGCGACTCTTTCTGAAAATAATACGCTGGATGTTCTGTCAAAATTCTCTTATCACGGTAATGCTTATGACGTAATGATGCCGTTGCTCTATATGACACCAATAGAAGCCAATGACGCCATGAAACATCGGTATGATAATCTCCAGTTTAAGACTATCAATCTAGAAAATCTTAATAATGATAGGGATAAAGCCAATATCGATTTTGATTTTAATTTCAAAGCAGAGAATTATTCCAAATCCTTAGGATCTGATATATACTTCAGGGCGGTTCCGTTTTTAGAATCCGACTTTTATCTGGAAAGTTCGGACAGAAGATTTCCGGTTGAGATTCCTTTTGGCTTTACAGATGACTATGAAATAGAATATACAATTCCACAAAACTATAAATTCTCAGAATTGGCGGCTCCTGTCAGAATCGATTCGGAGTTTGGGAATTATTCTTTGGAATTTATTATTCAGGATAAAAAGCTCCTGGTTAAAAGAAAATTTATGCTGAAGAAAGGCCTCTTTTCTTCAGACAAAATTTCAGAATACATTCAATTCAGAAAACAAACTAATAAAATTGATAACACAAAAATATTGATAACCAAACTATGAGAACTTATTTATTAATCATTACATTGCTTTTCTCAAGCATCGTTTCTTCACAAAAGTTTCTTGATCCGCCAAAATTGGATATTGAGGATCTTAAATTAACTTCATATGCTAAAAACACATCTGAGCCTGCAGAAGTTCTTTATAAATCCTATCACTACTACATCACCGAGGGTGACTTACATCTGGATGTGATCAGCAGGGTGAAAATTTATAAAAAAGATGATGCTAAAAAATTCCTGGAAGAAGAGATATATACTTACATGGGTAAGAATAACAATATAGAGAAAGTCACTTCTCTGAAAGTTAATACATATAATCTCGAAAACGGTAAAATAGCAACTACTACAGTTGATAAAAATTCTAAATATCAGTCAAAAGAGAATAAAAATTATTCTGTAACCAAGTTTGCGTTTGAGAATGTGAAAGATGGCTCTATCGTAGAATATAAATATTCGGTTCTGTCGCCATTTTTGTATGTCATCCCTAGAGTAATGGTAGAAGATGTAGCGCCTATCCGCTATTTCGAATATGTTTTTGATGCGCCAAAACACTTTGGCTATAACATCAACTACAAAGGAACGCTCAATCCGCAGAAGAGAGACGTAAGTGAAAAGGTATTATACGGAACAGAAGCCAGAACCTATCGTTTTGCCTACAAAGATATTGCAGCCTATAAGGATGAAAAATATGTTAATAATATCGATAATTACAGAACTTCTATCAGAGCGGAACTTAATTCGACAGACTTTCCAATTACAAGCAATGGCGCATATAATACGGGTATCTCTGGCGGATTCAAATCTTATGGGATTTCTTGGTCAGATATTAGAAAACAATTATATGAAGACGAAAATTTTGGTGATGAGTTGAAAAGGACCAATCTTGTAAAAGAAATCCTTCCCGAGGATATCAAATCAATAAAAGATAAAAAAGAAAGAGCCGCAGCTGTCTTGAAGTTTGCTCAAAACAAATACAAATGGAATGGAGAATACGGCGCTTTTACGGATAAAGGTATCAAGCAGCTCATTGCTACAAATAGCGGCAACTCTGCAGAGATCAATCTTATGTTGATTTTACTAATGAGAAGCGCCGGACTGGATGCTGAGCCGGTATTGCTCTCTACCATTGGGAGAGGTTTATTAACATCGTATTCTCCGAGTATTGCGATGCTGAATTATGTGATCGCTTTTATAGATTTTGACGGTAAGCCTGTATTATACGATGCAACGTCCAAGATGACGACACCTAATCTGATCCGTCCTGCTGCGCTTAATTATTTTGGATTTGTTATGACAAAAACCGATGCAAAGCAAATCAATATCCTTTGCCCGGAAAAAAGTGTAACATACCTTACTGTAGACGCAAAGCTGAATGCAGATGGTACTTTTGAAGGGAATTTTTCCGACAGGGATACAATGCTGTACGCCATGATGAATAGTGAGTCTTACGACAAGGATAAAGAAACTTACCAGAAGGAAAGCTACAAAGAACGTTACAAATTTCCCTACACCAATATCAAATCCGGTACGACAGAAAAAGGAGATTTCCAAACCAGCTTCGACTTCGATTCCGATTCTTTTGTGGACGGCATTGGCGGTAAGTTAGTATTTAATCCGTTACTATTTTTATACAATAAATCCCACGAATTTGACCAGACTGAAGAGAGACGCTCGCCAATAGAACTCTATACAGGCTACGATAAAATCAAAAAAGTGACCATCACTTTGCCGGACGGCTATGTTTTTGAAAATGTACCAAAGTCCAAAAAATTCAGAACAGAGGATAATGCCATCCAATATGTTTACAAAGTAACGCAGGAAGGCAATAAACTGACTGTCGAAACCACAACAACGGTTGAAGATCCGGTTTACCCGAAAGAATATTATCCGGCGTTCAAGCAAATTTTTGATAATATTACGAAGCTGGAAGGTCAGGTTGTAACAGCTGTTAAGAAATAGTAAAACAAATCCCAGGAATTATTTCTCGGGATTCTTTCTTTTTATATTAATAATTCTTATTCAATATCTGCATGTAAAAGCCAGAATGATAAATTGGTAATAGCAATAAGTCAACAAAATAATAAAGCTCTTTTGGGTGACCTATAAAAATTTTCCCGAACGCTTCCTGCACCCTAGCGACAAGCTTTCGTAGTTTCCACAAAAGCTTCCTGCACCCTAGCGACAAGCTTTCGTAGTTTCCACAAAAGCTTGCTGCACCCCTGCAACAAGGTTTCATAACTTCTCGGAAGCTTCCCGCACCCCTGCGACAAGCTTTTGGGAAAAACTAGATGGGCTTCGCAACCTTGCGTGGCATTTTCTGACAGGTTAGATGTAAATTACATCCATCTTCACAACTTTCTTTCCAAATTGTTCCAGCTTATTTTTATAAGTTTCCACTTGTTTCTGGTCTTTCGCCTTTTCTTCGCCAGTTTTGAAATCTACAATGATAACACCATTTTCAGTTTCAATCAAGCGGTCTGGACGGTAAGTTTTGGATTGCTCATTTTCTGTTGCAAACATTTCTCTTTCATTGATGATTTTCAGATTCTCTTCAAAGTAAACAGAATAATTCACATCATTAAGTACATTTTCAATCCTTTCCAAAATTGATTTTTGTTCTTCATTGGTAATGATACCTTCCAGAAGATATGCGTTTAGAACTTTGGGAACATCTTTTCTGGTCTTTATTTTAGACAAAATCTCATGCGTGAAAATTCCCATACGTACGTGTTCTACGCGATTTTGATAATTTTTAGAAGTCGTAGCAATTTCGATATTCGATGCTTTTTCAGTTTTCTGAGAAATTGAATTGATGTTTTCCGAGATATATTCTTTCTTCGCCTTTCTTTTTTGTTTTGCCAGGTCACTAACAGGAAAGATATCAAACGAATCTAATTTTTCTCCGTTCTCTGTCGACTGAAACTCTGTCACAAAATCAAATAATTCAAGATGATTAGAAGATTTGCTCGGCTTTTCCAGGTACAAGAAAAGCTGCTCCACAGGTCTTGTAGTTGCTACATATTGGATGCAGAAGCGATCAATCTTATTCCGGTAAGAATTTTCAAAATTGAATTGAGCCAAACCTTCGTCATACGTTTCCAGCTCGGAAGAAAACTGAGTCAAAATCACGGTTTTCAATTCATCTTCACTGTTGAGGTTGTACCATTCGGAGAATTTTTTGTCGCTGTTTTCGTTTCGCATCGGGATAAAAACAACAGGAAACTCAAGACCTTTAGCTTTGTGAATGGTCATAATCTGAACGGCATCGATATTCTCACTCGCCTGGATGCTGATTTTCGAAGCTTCGTCATCCCAGAATTTCAGGAATTCTTTCAATGTAGCACCAGCATTTTGCGTGTAATTGAAAAGCATTTCCAGAAAGTTAAGAAGGAAATCTGTTTCCTTATTTTCAACCGAAAATTCCTGAATGTAGTATTCGATGAAATTATAAAGATTCAGTTGCGGAACATCATTTTGGATCAATTTAATATGATAATGAGAATCGATATAATTTTCGATTTCTGACTTCGATTCCAGGTTTAAAATGGTTTTGATTTCAGAGGTGAAATCTGTCATTGTGATTCTGCCGGAAACATTCAGAAAGTACATCATTTTAACCAGAAACTGACGATTCTTCGGTGTGATTTCCCACTTCAAATATTCAATCAAAGCTTTGATTGTAAAAGATAAATCCAATGTCAATCCTTTCTCAGAAATGGTTTTGATATGGGTTTCTTTTCCATTGTATTGGACTTTCAGATTTCCTAATAGTTGGGAATAATTGAAAATATCATTATTTCCTCGGCAAAGAATTGTGATGTCTGAAAATGAGAATCCATTATCCAGACATTCCTGGATGTCATTGCGCATTTTCTCAGCAGATTCTTCATAAAAAACAGATTTCACCGAGTTTTCCAAAAGATGGACTTTGACTCGACCTTCCAGGTTGGATTGTGCTTCCTGAACAGCATTTTCACCAAAGATTTTTTGATGCTCATTATTCAAAGCCTGAGACATAAAATCATACAACCGATTATTGAAGTCGACAATATTCTTAGCGCTTCGCCAATTGAATCTGAGGTGTTCAGCGGTTGCAAATTTTGGAGTGATCTCTTTTTGATTAATAATATTCAGCATCAGTTCACTTTCGCCACCGCGGAATCGGTAGATACTCTGTTTCGGGTCGCCGACAATCGTAAAACTCGTATTGTCCGAAGTAATGCTGTTATCCCTAAGTGGTAAAAAATTCTGCCATTGCATTGCCGAAGTATCCTGAAACTCATCAAAAAAATAATGCTGAAACTGCGTTCCTACTTTCTCATAAATGAATGCAGAAGGTTCATTCCGAAGATTTTCATTAATGATAATGTTAAATTTCGAAAGCAAAACCAAATCATTTTCTTCTTCGATTTCCAATAGCTTTTTCTGGATGTCGGCGTTGACTTTCAAAGGCAGAATCGCTTCCAGGATTTTTTCTTTTTTCTGAGAATCGATATAAAGGTTGATAATATCTTTTCGCCAGGAAATAAGTTGCGGCAGGATTTCCTCGATGTCACTTTGTTTATGTTTTGATTTTGCGGCGGCTCCTTTGAAATAAGTTGTCAATGTTGAATCTTCGTTGGAGGGAAAAGGAAATCCATCTCTTTTTTTATTATAAAAATCCTGAACTTTTTGGAAAAATCCTCCTAAACCATTCTTACCTTGGGCAAAATCTTCAATATCAATTCCTCGGGTTTTTATTAATTCTAAAGCTTGTGTCGCAAGTTGCGAGGATTGGATTCTGTTATCACTGATTTTTTTCCGCAACTCATTTTTCTTGTTTTCATAAGCCTGCCATTCAAAATCTTTATTATCCTGCAAAGGCTGGTAATGAATATCATTCACAAATTTCTTCGCCGAATTATAAAGGGTTTGATTCAGATTGACCCGCTCATTATTGTCCAGATTGTAATTGACAAAATCCATAAACGCTTCGGAAACAGTTTGTTCTTCACCAATCTCGTCCAGCATCTTGTCCACTGCTTCTATCAAATAAGGTTCCGGCTGGATTTCCAGATTGAAGTTCTGAGCCAATCCTAATTCATAAGAAAAACTCTTTACCAAGCGGGAGTTGAACTTATCAATCGTTCCGATGTTAAGCGTAGAGTAGTGGTGTAAAATATAATCGAGAACTTTCTGGGAACGGTGTCTCAAATCATCTAATGTGATTCGGTAGCCTTGTTCTGCAAGTGCTTTTTGAATATTTATGAGGTCTTGATTTTCGGAATAGTTTTCTTTTACAAACTCACCAAGATAGAAAAGGATTCTTTCCTTCATTTCGTTGGCGGCTTTGTTCGTAAACGTTAATGCAATAATAGTTCTGATTGCATCCGATTGATTGGGAAATCTGAGACAGATCATCAACAATCTCTGAACGAGCGTGTAAGTTTTACCGGAGCCAGCAGATGCGTTGATAACAGAATAAGTATTTTGCATAGTAAACAAATGTAAGAAAATTGCTTACAGGTTGCAAGGTGTATGTGGAATGATAGGTTGGGAGAGTTGGAGAGCGGAAAAGCCGGTGTGAAAATTTTTAACTTGGGTTTGTTCGTCCTTTGTATATCCTATGTTCGTCCTTTGTTCGATGTAAAGGTTTTTGATTTTATTAAACTAAAAATAATTATTTTGCTTTAAAATATCGATTAAATTTTTCTTTTGTGTTTTTTTTTTACTTCATCAAATATCAACATCGTATTCTAAACGGAATGATTTTCTGTGATGGATATTCGGGCCAAATTTTTTCAAAGCCTTTTGATGTGTTTTGGTACAATAACCGAAATTGGTATTCCAACCGTAATCCGGAAATTCATCGTGAAGTTTTATCATCAGATTATCACGGTAGTTTTTAGCTAAAATCGAAGCTGCAGCAATTGAAAGATACTTGCTGTCCCCTTTGATTATACAATGATGCGGAATGTAATTATAAGGATGAAACTTGTTGCCATCTACCAAAATTAATTCGGGTCTCATATTAAGCTGATCAAGCGCACGATGCATGGCGTGCAGGCTGGCATTTAAAATATTATGTTCGTCAATAAATGCCGGAGATAGTTCCGCAATAGCAAAATCAACCGCATTTTCACGGATATATAGGTCAAGATTCTGTCTGGCTTTGAAATTTAACGTTTTAGAATCATTAACTAAATTTTGCTTAAAATTTTTATCTACTATTACAGCTGCAGCCACGACAGGCCCGGCTAAACAGCCTCTGCCCACTTCATCGCAACCGGCTTCTATGAGGGTTTGTGAAAAATTTTGTATTAATGGCATTTGAAAAATCAACTTGTAAAATTACTAAAATATATTTTTTTTAGCTTATATAATTCTATTTTTACGATATTTGAATATTAAAAAAATATCATGAAAATATATTTGACAACAATTATTACTACATTTTCTATTCTACTTTCTGCTCAACAAAGTAGTAATGTAATAAACTCTAGTGGGCTTCCAACAACTGTCGATTTTAATAAAGTTAATTCTATAACCGGCGGTAAAGTACTAAATTATTCAGATATCCAAGGTACACCCTATATGTATAAGGATTATAAAAAAATAAAAATTGGCGAATTTGCAGATATTATCCCAGCACGTTATAACGCATATACAGATGAAATTGAAATAAAATTAAATGAAAAAGTCCAATCTCTTCCAAAGGAAAAAGCTTATTCACATATTAAATTTCTTGATTCAAATGAAATGCTAATGTATGTTGTAGATAATACACAAAAAGGATATTTTTATGTTTTGTCTGATGGCGATATAAAGCTATTAAGAAAAAATGCAATAAGGTTTATTGATGAACAACCAGCGCAAAGCAGTTATGCTACCCCCCAGCCTGCGAAATTTATAGAATTAAAACCAACTTATTTCTTCTATAAGGATTCTCAATTGCTTCCGATAAAAAAAGAAAATGATTTAGTAACATTTTTTCCACAAAGAGATATAAAAAAAATATTGAAGGACCGAAAACTAAAGTTAGAAAATGAGAAAGATTTAGTAATATTGACTAATTTACTCAATTAAAAAAATTATTTCATGTGATTTTAATCGAATTTTAATTTTTTGTTTCAAAAAAAATTAACATATTTGTCACTCAAATATAAAATTTTGTTAAAATGAATGTGAAATTAAAAATCTTTTCAGGTATTGGCGCATTATTTTTTACAGGACAAGCTTTGGCTCAAAATGTTAAAAATGACACTGTCCCAACTGAAAAATCGATTGCAGAAGTCGTTGTTTTAGGTTATAGTAGAACCACGACTAAGGCAAAGTCGAATGAAGCAGTTACTACAGTGGGTGCGGAAACTTTAGAAAATCGCCCTAACGTATCATTTTTAAATTCCTTACAAGGTGCTGCTCCTGGTATAACCGTCAACTCTATGTCTGGTTCACCAGGTTCAGGAAAGTTTAATATTTTGATCAGAGGATTAAGTTCTTTAAACGCATCAACTGATCCTTTATACGTAATAGATGGGCTGATTTCTAGTGGAACACAGTTTAGAAACCTTAATGCTGAAGATATTGCATCTGTGAGTGTTTTAAAAGATGCACAGGCTACAGCTGTATATGGAAACAGGGGAGCAAATGGGGTTGTAGTAATTAATACAAAAAATGCCAGATATAACTCGGGATTAAAGATTAATTATAATGCACTTTCATCTTTTTCAACATTTCCTAAGCCTAGTTATAATACGGCAAATGCAAAAGAATTTTTACAAATTCAGAAGAATTATGGTGCAGGTGAGGGAAATCTTTTGACTCAAGCTCAAATTGATAATTGGGCTGGAGCTGATACAGATTGGGGAAAAGAATTTTTCCAAACTGGTATGAGCCAGTCTCATAATCTTGGTTTTAGATTTGGTGGAGAGAATGTCGCAGTATATTCTTCTTTAGGATATCAAGATGTAGAAGGTATTATGAAAAGTACTGATTTCAAAAGATTTACATTTAGGAATAATATTACTGGAAAGTCTTCTAATGGAAGATTTACTTATAACTCACAATTAGCAGCTTCTTACTCTAGAAGACATCAGTTTGATGAAGAAACGAATACTGCTATTAATGCTAATGTTGTTCAGAATCCACTTTTCGGATCATTAATGGGACGTCCTACAATTTCTCCTTATAGATATGCTAATGGTAGAGGTTTATTTGCTGCTATAGGTACAAACACGGCGGGGAATAATGCCCTTGTTCTTTCAGATATTATTAACGGAGGTATAAGAAACCGTTTTACAGAGATGGGTGTATTAGCAAATCTTAATCTAAATTATAAATTAACAGACTATTTAAGTATTGGAAATAAAGTAGGTGTAGATTACAAAAACTCTGATAGAGTGTTAGCGAGAGATCCTAATGGATTTTTATCCTTAGCAGTTGCTGTCCCTTCAGGAATTCCCTATGGAGGATCAGAGACAATGAATAATACAAGTGATCTCACATTTAGTAACGTTACAAATATTACTTTTAATAAGTCTTTTGGATTACATACCCTAACTGCAGCGGCTTATATGGATTATCTAAAAGTTCATTGGCAGTTCAAACAACAAACTCAAAACGGATTAGATCCTATTAACTGGAAGTTTGGCGCAGGTACCGGTTATGTTCCATTTAATACTGCTACGCCAACATTATATCTTCCTGCAGTTTCGGGTAGACAAATTAATGGAGGAACCTTAGCTTACTTTGGAACTTTGGATTATGACTATGATGGTAAATACGGTATTGCTGGAGTAGTTAGGAGAGATGGTTCTTATAGATTTTTACCTGCAAATAGATGGGAGACATTCTGGTCAGCATCAGCAAGATGGAATATTGACAAGGAATCCTTTATGGAAAATACTAATTTTAGAATGTTAAAATTACGATTTTCTGCAGGTACAACCGGTAATCAGAATTTAGGAGTGCCGGCAGATAATACTAACCCACTTACTCTTAATGCTTCAAACTATTTAGATTATTATGGGACAACATTAACTGCTAGCTCATTCATGGGGTTACCGGGATATCTTATGAGTAATTTGAGTAATACGCAACTAAGATGGGAAAAAGTAACTCAATATAATGCTGGTTTGGATTTTGCATATAAATTTGTAGAGGGTAATATTGATGTATATAGAAAAGTGACTAGCAGAATGTTCAATGATTTAGTTGTTTCAGCCCCTGCAGGACCTCCATCTACAATAAATACAACAACTAAATTTATTCGTGGTAATAATGGAGAAATGGAGAACAAAGGAATTGAAGCTTTATTACGCTTCAATGTAATAAATAACGATAACGTAAAATTTTCAGTTTTTGTTAATGGAGCTTATAACAAAAACGAAATTATATCCCTTGATAGAGAAGATACAACAGGAGATTTTGTAAATGTTGTGGGTGGTCCTGCTTATCAATGGCATCTTTATCCTTACATTGGTGTAAATTCGGCTAATGGTAATCAGCAATTTCTTGATATTAATGGAGCAATTACTGAAACCCCAGTCGCAGAAGACAGAAGATTAACCGGGAAATCATACCTACCTAAATTTACTGGAGGTTTTGGTTTTAATGCTGAATATAATGGATTTTTCTTAGACACATTGTTCTCTTTTCAACAAGGTGGATGGATATATGATAACTTCTATCAATGGCAAATGACTCCTGCATATGCTGGAGCGAATTATAATGTTTCTGCGGATTTGTTAAATGCCTGGACACCAACTAATACTTCGGCTAATGTACCTAGTCTTTCAGCTTCAAATATAGGAAGAGAAGGTCAATCGGACAGATTCTTATATAGATCAGATTTCATCAGGCTAAAAAATATTTCATTAGGTTATAGTTTTACCAGAAACCAGTTAGGTAATCTTCCAATTAGTGGATTCAAAATTTTTGCTCAAGCTGAAAATTTAATCACTTGGTCAGATTGGAAAGGTTATGATCCTGAACCAATGAACAGATATTCACTCAATATCTTCCCTAACGCTAAGACAGTTTCTGTTGGGTTTAATGTTGAATTTTAATTAATTAAATATGAAAAGAACAATAAAAAGTATATTTTTACTAGGAAGTTTAGCAGTCTCAACATTAGTTGTTAATAGCTGTCAAGATGCATTGGATATGGTCCAGCCTGAAATTATACAGGAAGAAGATATTTTTGTATCTGTGAATAATATGAATACATATTTCAATGGTTCTGTAATGAATTTGTTAGAACCAAATTATGAAATTTATGTTACTGCTGTACTTACAGATGAAGTAAAGCCAGGAATAGGTAGTGGAGGACAAGAATTTGGACTTCACAGATATATTCTGGATCCTTCTACAACCTTGGTTGAAAGTATCTGGTATTCTCACTACAGGGTTATAAATCGTGTGAACAGATTAATAAAAGGAGCAGAGAGTGTAACTCCTACTACAGCTGCAGAAACAACACAGTATAATACAATTCTTGCTCAAGCAAGAGCTATTAGAGCATACTGTTTGCTTCAACTTCAAACATTTTTCTCGGAAGATATGAAAAATGATAATGGATTAGGTGTCTTGATTTTTGATTTTGTTCCTGCGGATCCGTTAGCGATTAATTTACCTAGAGCAACTAATGCCCAGACTTTTGATTTTATCAATGCTGATTTGGACTTTGCTAGAACCCGTCTTAATTATACAACAAGTACTTCACCACTATATACAGTAGATCGTGGATTTGTGAATGCTTTATCTGCAAGGATGAATCTTTATAGAGGCAAGTATGATTTGGCAAAACAATATGCTCAAGATGTTATAGCTAATTCAGGATTAAGTCTAACAGTTGCTAATCCTATTGCTAATGCAGCGTCTGGAGCTTTAACAGAGCCTGTTAATAATCCTGCAGTGTCGCAAACTACAGTATGGAATAATGCATTCTATGGAGGAGCTAATGGTTTGGGAGCATCTTTCAATCCATATAGAAACCTATGGAATGATACTAGTCGAGGGGAAATTATTTTTTCGTTGGGAAGACCAGTTGGTAGTGGAGGATTAAATATTGGTGCTAGATTTAATACAAATACTTCTACAGCTACAGGTTCACCAATGTGGAACTGGGGAAGGAATTTATTTAATATCTTTTATAATACAGATGGAGATATAAGACGTTTTGCTTATTTAGATCCATCTTCAAAAATTGATCCTAATTATCTTACAAGTTCAAATCCAAGATCTACAGACGTATTGGTAGTTGATAAATATCCAGGTAAGACAAGTGCGGCAGTAAGAAATGATTTGAAAATTTTTAGATTGTCTGAAATGTATTTTATACTAGCGGAAGCGGCTGTAGAAGAAAATCAACTTGGGACGGCTGCTGGATATATTCAGCAGGTTAGAGTAGCTAGAAACTATAAAGGAACTGCTACAACCCCCACTTATACTAATACTCAAATTGCTTATCAGGATATCCTTAAGGAAAGACGTGTTGAACTTGCTTTGGAGGGACATAGATATATCGACTTAAAAAGATTAGCTAATAAAGCAGGAGTTACAATGGATAGAAATCAGACTGATGATGATATTGCTGTTACTAATCTCCCAAATGATAGTTATAAATATACTTTACCTATTCCATTAGCTGAGATTAATGCCAATCCTGGAATTAGAGGTCAGCAGAATACTGGTTATTAACATAACTAATAAAAATTTTTAAAAAGCCCCAATGAATTTTGGGGCTTTTTTTAACACTTATGATAGAGTGAATTTTATTAATAAATATGATTTAAATAAATGAGATACTATGTGTTAAATAATTTAATTTAAATTTTAACATATTGAATTTAACAATTATTAACAATTTATGTTGGATATATTAATAAAGTTTTGCAAATTTGTTTATTGAAAAATTTGATTTGATATGAAAAAATTAACAACAAGCGTATTAGCAGTAGTGCTTTCATCGTCTTTTGCAGTAGTTTCTGCACAAACGGTTCAAGACACAGCGAAAACGCAAGATATTGAAGGCGTAGTAGTTACGGCTTTGGGTATCAAAAGGGAAAAAAGAGCTTTAGGTTATTCGACTACGGAAGTAAAAGGTGATCAGGTTTCTTCAGTTCCAGTGGCTAACGTTTCTGATGCCTTAGCTGGGCAGGTAGCTGGTCTTAACATTCAACAGTCAGGTACTATGGGAGGTTCCACTAATATGGTTATTAGGGGAATTAAATCTTTAACATCAAGTAACCAAGTATTAGTTGTTGTTGATGGTGTACCAATTAATAATGACACTTATAACCAAGCGGGAATGCAATCTGGCCAGGGATCATATGACTATTCTAATGGTATGGCTGATCTTAATCCCAATGATATCGAAAGTGTAAACGTATTGAAAGGTGCTGCGGCTAGTGCACTGTATGGTTCTAGAGGTATGAACGGAGTTCTTATGATTACCACTAAAAAAGGAAAAAGAACAAAAAAAATCGGTGTAGAATTTAATAGTGCCTTGACTTTAGGAACTGTAGATAAAACAACATTACCAAAATATCAACATGAATATGGAGGTGGATACACAGGTAGTTCATTTTATAGTGGAGATATAAACGGGGATGGAACTGTAGATAATAATATTGTCTATACTTATGATGATGCCTCTTTTGGTACTGCATTTAATCCTAACATGATGGTTTATAACTGGGACTCTCAGTATCCACAGTTGCCAGGTTATCTCAAACCTACTCCTTGGGTGGCTGGTAAAGATCCAAATTCAGTATGGGGACCTTCTGCCACTTATCAAAATTCAGTAGCATTTTCTGGAGGTAATGAAAACGGAAGATTTAGATTAGGTTACACGAATTTTAATCAGGATGGTGGGCTACCAAATATGTCTATTAGGAGAAACACAATTGATTTTACTGCGGATTATAATTTGACGGATAAGTTAAATGTATTTGGAAGTATAACCTATACAAATACACGAGGTAAGGGTAGGATATACACTGGATACGAATCTCGAAACCCAATGCAAGGATTCAGACAATGGTGGAATATGTCTGTTGATTTGGAAAAACAAAAGCAGGCTTATCTAATGACGGGTCAAAACCTGACTTGGAATATTAAAGATTATGAAAGCCAAGCTGTTGGCTACACAGATAACTTCTATTTTAACAGATATGAAAACTTTCAGACAGACAACAGAAATCGTTATTTTGGTAATTTCGGGTTAAATTATAAATTGACAAATTGGTTAAGTTTCATGGGAAGATATACATTCGATGTATATGATGAACTCCAAGAAGAAAGAGTCGCCATTGGATCTTCCGATCAAGGAAGGTTAAGTAACGGAGGTAATGGCGAATATTATTTCAGAGACCAAAGGGTTTATGAAATGAACTATGATGCTATTTTTAATGTTGATAAGGATTTTGGGGATAATTTTAACTTAAATGGTAATTTTGGTTTCAATTACAGACGTAATGGAAGAGTTGGTAATAGTGCAGTAACTAATGGAGGATTAAAAGTTCCGGGTTTATATTCTATAACTAATACGGCTGAGCCATTAACAGAGAATAATTTAAGTCAATTTGACATTAAAAAAAGTGTAGATGGGTTATTTGCTCAAGCAAGCTTGGGGTATAAAAAAATGTTATATCTTGATGGATCAGTAAGAACTGATAGATCTTCGGCCTTACCTACAGATAATATGAGATATTGGTACTATTCTGGGGCAACAAGTTTCGTTTTCTCTGAATTGTTTGCTAATAAAGATATAGTGAATTTTGGGAAAGTAAGATTTAATTATGCTAAGGTAGGTAATGATACAGGGGCTTATCAGCTTTATAATACTTATACTTTTATACCAGCCATCTCAACCGAAGCAGGGAATGCTTTTGGAGCTTCATTACCTCAAGTAACTAACAATCCTAATCTGCGTGCTGAGTTTATGCACGAATTAGAGGCGGGCTTAGAAATGGCATTTCTAAAAAATCGCATAAGTTTCGATTTGTCAGTTTACAAACAAAAAACTGAAGATCTGATTACTCCTACAGATATTTCTTCTGGATCTGGATTTACAGGTATGTGGGTTAACTCTGGAGATATAGAAAATAAAGGTATTGAAGCAAGATTAACTGTAGTGCCTTTTAAAACTAAGGATTTTTCTTGGGAATTAACTGCTAACTGGTCTAAAAATAAATCAAAGGTTACAAGAATTAATGGCGATATACCTTTCCTTGAATTCGCTTCTATGTGGAATGTTACAAGTGGAGCTCTTTTGGGAGAGTCAACAGGAACCATCAGAGGAACTAATTATGTTTATCTAAACGGTGAACGAGTTGTAGGAGCAAATGGTAAATACCTTATCAGTGATGATCCGCAAGAGGTTATTGGTGACGCTGTTCCTGATTGGAGAGGAAGTGTTATGAATACTTTAAGATACAAAAATTTAAGTTTAAGTTTCTTAATTGATGTTAAGCAAGGGGGGGATGTATACTCTCAAGATATGGCATTCGGTCTTGCAACAGGACTTTATGCTGAAACGGCTGGCCTAAATGAATTAGGGAATCCCGTAAGAAATACAGTAGCAAATGGCGGCGGTATTATTTTACCTGGAGTAAAAGCTGATGGATCTCCAAACACTACAAGAACTCAAATGTCTAACTACACTAATGGGTTAGGTTATTATGGAGGACCAGAAGCAATGCATGTCTATGATGGATCTTTTGTGAAATTGAGAAATGTTACTATATCATATAGATTTCCAAAAGAAACTTTAGGACTGTCCTTCATAGATAGTATGACTTTATCATTAATCGGAAGAAACCTATGGATTATTCATAAAAATGTTCCTTACGCTGATCCAGAAGCTGGGTTGGGTGCTGGAAATGCAATTGGATTCCAAAATGGTGCACATCCAACCTTCAGAGAATTTGGAGCGAGTTTAAAGGTTGAGTTTTAATAACAATAAATTTAGAAAAATGAAAAAAATAATATTAGGATCTTTAGTGGCATTGTCTCTAACAGCTTGTTCCGATGAGAATTATGCTAATCTAAACGTAGATCCCAAAAACCCTATAGAGGTACCAGGTAATTTCTTGTTCACTAATGGTGTTAAGAGCTTATTTGATCAGATGGGTAACACTAGTGTAAATAGAAATATTTTTAGATTAGTAGCTCAGCAATGGACAGAATGTCAGTATACAGAGGAAACAAATTATGATATCAGAAACAGAGGTATTCCTGATACTCACATGAACCTAATGTATACGAATGTTTTGCATGACTTGAAAAAAGCTAAGGAAGCAATTGCTGCAGATGAAGAGCTTTTCCCTAATGAGAAAGTAAATCCAGAAGCCATGATTACTATCGTAGAGGTTTATGCTTGGCAGCAATTAGTTGATTTGTTCGGAAATATTCCTTATTCAGAAGCTCTACAAGGATTGAATAATACTACGCCTAAGTATGATGATGGCCTTACAATTTATAAGGATTTGCTTACTAAAGTAACTACTGCTTATAATTCATTAGACGCTTCCTTACCTGGAATGGAGAGAGATATTGTTTATAACAATGATATCTCTAAATGGAAAAAATTGGCAGCCTCATTAAAATTTAAATTGGCTATGCGTTTAGCCGATGCAGAGCCCACTTTATCTAGACAGCATGCAGAAGAAGCTTATAATATGGGTCTCATAAGTTCTAATGATGATAATTTTACATTACAGTATGAAAATAATACTGCTAATGCTCATCCATTATATGCTGATTTAGTTCTAAGCGGAAGACAAGATTTTGTACCAGCTGATACCTTTGTAGATTATTTGAATGATCTTGAAGATCCTAGACGACCAGTATTCTTTGATGACAACAAAACACCTTATGTTGGTGGAGTATATGGAGATTTTAATACTTATACGGATTATACAAACATTGGTAAGGTTTTCTTCACTCGAACTTTGAAAGGTGATTTAATGGATTATTCTGAAATTTCTTTTTTACTATCTGAAGCTAAGGAAAGAAATTATAATGTTGGTTCTACAGCTGCAGCTTATTATACGCAAGGTATTACTGCCAGTATGGAATATTGGGGTATTCCCGCAGCTGATATTACTACATATTTAAACAGAACAGATGTTGATTATGACACAGCACCAGGAACATGGAAAGAAAGATTGGCAAAGCAATTCTGGATTGCAATGTACAATAGAGGTTTCGAAGCTTGGTCTGTTTGGAGAATGTATGATGCTCCTGGTTTAAGATTGCCAGCTGCTACTGAAACACCAGTACCATTTAGATTTACTTATCCAGTAAGAGAACAAAATCTTAATGGAGCTAATTTAGCGGCTGCTTCTGCTGCTATTGGAGGTGATACCCAGCAAACAAAATTATTCTGGGATAAGTTCTAATTAATTAGATTAAATAAAAAACCGCAGCAATGCGGTTTTTATACATTAAATTTAGAATAGAAAGCAAACAAAAAACCGAAGTATTCAATACTTCGGTTTTTAATTTATAGATAAGGATTTTACTTCCCAAACAATCCGCCACTCATTCCAGGTATATTCGGCATTTTGCTCATCATCTGCATCATTTGTTTACCTTGAGGGCCTTGCATCATTTTCATCATTTTGCCCATCTGGTCAAACTGTTTCATCAAGGCATTAACATCTTCTAATTTTCTACCAGCACCTTTCGCAATTCTTTGCTTTCTGGAAACGTTAATGATAGAAGGCCTTCTTCTTTCGTCAGGCGTCATCGAGTGGATGATCGCTTCGATGTGTTTGAAAGCATCATCATTGATGTCCACATCTTTGATTGCTTTCCCAACACCTGGAATCATCCCCATCAAATCCTTCATATTACCCATTTTCTTGATTTGGTTGATCTGCTTCAGGAAGTCATCAAAACCAAATTCATTCTTAGCAATTTTCTTATGAAGTTTCTTAGCTTCCTCTTCATCAAATTGTTCTTGAGCTCTTTCTACTAAGGAAACAACGTCTCCCATCCCAAGGATTCTGTCCGCCATCCTTTCCGGATAAAAAAGATCCAGCGCTTCCATTTTTTCTCCAGTAGAGATAAATTTGATTGGCTTTTCAACTACGGAACGGATTGTCAACGCAGCTCCACCACGGGTATCACCATCCAATTTGGTAAGAACAACACCATCAAAATTTAAAGTGTCATTGAAAGCTTTAGCTGTGTTTACAGCATCTTGCCCTGTCATCGAATCTACAACGAATAGCGTTTCGGTTGGTTTAATCGTTTGATAAACCGACTTGATTTCGTTCATCATTTGCTCATCAATCGCCAAACGACCAGCCGTATCCACGATGATCGTATCGAATCCATTTGATTTTGCGTAATTAATCGCATTCTCAGCAATCGCAACAGGATTTTTATTGTCGATTTCAGTATAAACTTCAATATTGATTTGAGTTCCCAGAACTTTCAACTGGTCAATCGCTGCAGGTCTGTAAATGTCACAAGCTACCAAAAGTGGTTTTTTGCTTCTTTTTTGTTTCAGATAGTTGGCTAATTTTCCTGAGAAAGTCGTTTTACCAGAACCTTGAAGACCGGCAATCAAAATCACCGTTGGCTTACCAGAAAGGTTGATTCCTTCTTGAGAACCACCCATTAAATCTACCAATTCATCGTGAACAATTTTCGTCATCAATTGTCCTGGTGTAAGCGATGTCAAAACGTTTTCTCCGATCGCTTTATCCTGAACCCTTTTAGTAAGGTCTTTGGCAACTTTGTAATTTACATCGGCATCCACCAATGCTCTTCGGATTTCCTTTACCGTTTCTGCAACGTTGATTTCCGTGATTTTTCCACGTCCGGAAATATTATGAAGCGCTTTATCTAGCTTGTCTTGTAAACTGTTAAACATAACTTTAATAAGATATTTAAGGTTGCAAAAATAAGAAAATTTAAACGAAAGTTACAGAATCATACTCTAGAATTATCAATCAGCACATATCAGTCATCGTTTATTTATTTGGGCAGCTTAATCCGCCCGTAGTTTATCCTGAGCGAAGTCGAAGGGCTCTTAATCTTTTCACTCCGCTGCGCTGCGTAAAAAGGATTTCCGCTCAAGTCGGGCTGCAGATTCCACATAAAAACAACATTTATAATAAACACAATGTTGTCATTTTGCAGGAATCTCGACAGCTAAGTTTAGATTCCTAAGGAATGACAATTGATTATTAAATGTATTTCTTTGTTGAGCGAAGCGCCTTTGTTAAACTTAAAAACATATAATCAAATAAAAAAACTTTGCGCTCTTTGCGTTCAAAACTCCAAAGCAGATTTTCCTTACTTTTGCAAAAATCAAAAATTGGAAGACAAAAAAAATAACGCCTCCGATTCCCTTAGAAAATATGGAAAGTATTCGTCTGTCATTTTTCAGATGCTTTTTATTATTGGGATTTCTTTTTGGGGCGGACATCAGTTGGATTTGTATTTTGAAACCGGTTCCAATGTTTTGGTTTTGGTGATTGGTCTCAGCGGGCTTTGCCTTTCATTATACACAACCTTGAAGAGACTCGAAATTTTAAATAAAGAAGAACAGGACGATGCAAAACAAAAGTAACCTTATTATCACTGTGATATTTTTTCTCACATTTATTATACATTTCGCAATTTGGAAATTTGCATTTCATCTTGACGAAGTGGTTATTATCAAGTTTTATCTGTTCCTCGCCATTATCTTTATGATGATGATAACGCTGATTGTACTCATTAACAAAATCGTTCCGCAGTTTCTCGGGTTGGCGGTGATAGGGCTGATTCTGGTGAAATTCGGGATGATGTATATGATAAAAAATAAGCTTCATTTTGAGGAAATTCCAAACTATAAGTTCCATTTTATCATTCCCTATTTTGTTCTGACAGCGTTGCTTACTTACTATGCTATCCGGTTAATTAATTATGACAAAAAACAGTAAAAATATTCTTCAAAAGAAAAAAAATAGTCTATTTTTGCAAAACGAAAAAAAAATCTACCGATGCTAAAGAAAACGGCAATTTTATTTTACAGTTTATTGATGTGTGCAACCACTTTTGCTCAGCATGAAAATGTTGAAAATCAACACGGTAAACCTGTAACTGAAACTTCTGAACTTTCTGAAAAAGACCGCGCTACCAAAGAAGTCAAAGAGTTTGTGGATCATCACATTTTGGATGCTCATGATGTAGCGATTATGGTAGATAAGGATGGTCATCACATCGGGTTTCCATTGCCGGTGATTATTTATGATGAAGGATTTCATTTCTTTATGAGTAATACAAAGGGTGTGGATGGTCACGAGTTTATCCACGGTTCTCCGGTAGAGAGCAATGGTAAATTCTACACGCTTCACCACGAAAAAATCTACAGAACAGATTCTAAAGGAACAATTACATTAGACGAAGCTCACCACCCAACTGAAAAAAGAGTCTTGGACTTGTCTATTACTAAAAGTGTTTTGGTGATTTTCTTAGTGGCGGTTTTGATGATTGTTTTGTTCGGTGGAATGGCAAGGTCTTATAAAAAGTCATTGATTCCTTCGGGTGCTGCTAAATTTCTGGAGCCAATTATTATTTTCGTGAGAGATGATATTGCGATTCCAAACATCGGACACAAGTATAAGAGATTTATGGGTTATCTGTTAACGGTATTCTTCTTCATCTTATTTCTGAATGTTTTAGGTTTGATGCCTTTCGGGATTAACGTAACGGGTAACATTGCGATTACATTCTTCTTGGCGATTTTGACTTATTTGATTACAACGTTCTCTGGATCAAAGGACTATTGGAAACACATCTTCTGGATGCCGGGCGTTCCTGTTCCAATGAAGTTTATTATGTTGCCGATTGAATTATTAGGAACATTGACTAAGCCATTTGCATTGATGATACGTCTTTTCGCAAATATGACAGCGGGTCACATCGTTGTAATGACTTTAATAGGTTCAATTTACATTTTCAAAAACTGGATTGCAGGTGTTGCGTTTCCGTTCTTGACATTGGTTATCTATTTATTGGAAGTATTAGTAGCGTTTTTGCAGGCTTATATCTTTACAATGCTTTCGGCTTTGTTTATCGGTATGGCTGTGGAAGAGCACGAGCATGACCACGCTCATTAATTAAATTAGAAAAAAAACAATTTTTTAAATTATATATTATGGAAATCCCTAGAATTATTGGTGCAGGTCTTATTGTACTAGGTGTAGGTATCGGTCTTGGAAAAATTGGTGCGGCTGCTCTTGAAGCAATCGCTAGACAACCAGAACAATCTGGAAAAATCCAAACTGCTATGCTTATTGCTGCTGCACTAGTAGAAGGTGTTGCTTTCGCTGCGTTATTCGCATCATAAGCCAAACAAAACTTAAAACATTGTTGTAGCGGTTGGCTGCAACAATGTTTAAATTTAAAATTTTAAAAAATTAATCTCACTATATAATGGAATTACTTCATCAGTTTTCATCAGGATTATTTATTATTCAGTCCATCATTTTCTTAGTATTGCTTTTCATCTTAGGAAAGTTTGCGTGGAAACCAATTCTTAAATCTATCGATGAGAGAGAAACATCTATCATTGATGCGCTTAATCAGGCAAAATTGGCTAAACAAGAGATGGCTCAGTTGAAAGAAGATAACGAGAGAATCCTACGCGAAGCAAGAGCCGAGAGAGACGGTATCTTGAAAGAAGCGAGAGAAATGAAGGATAAAATCGTTAACGAAGCTAAAGACAGTGCTAAAGTTGAAGGCGAGAAAATGATTGAGGCAGCCAGACAATCTATCCAAACGGAAAAGAATGCGGCGATGGCTGATATCAAAAACCAGATCGGAACGCTTTCTGTAAACATCGCTGAAAATATCTTGAGAGAGAAATTGAACAATGATGGCGCACACAACGCTTTGGTAGAAAATATTCTTAATAAATCTAACCTTAACTAATCAGGATGCTGACATCTAAAGTAGCTAAAAGATACGCACAAGGTTTATTGGATTTCACACAGGAATCCGGTAAGACAGAATCGGTTTTTGCTGAGATGAAGGACGTTGTTAAAATTATGTCTGAATCTAAGGAATTAAATCAATTTCTTAACACGCCTTTCATTGATGCCAGAAAAAAAGATGCTGTCGCTTTGGAAATTTTTAAGAATTTTTCTTCGGTTTCTAAGAACATCATCAGATTGGTTATCAAACAAGGCAGAGAAGCTCAGCTTAAAAATATTGCTCAGGAATTCATCAATAAAGTAGAAGATATCAAAGGAACGCAACGTATCTCTTTGGTTACGGCTAGCAAATTGTCAGAGCAAAATATTCAGAAAATAATTGCTGATTCTAATATGGTCAATGTTTCTAACTATGATTTGGAAACAATTATCAAACCGGAAATTCTCGGAGGTTACATTCTGAGAGTAGGTGACCAGCAAATCGATGCTTCAGTTAAAACAAAACTGAACAATATCAAAAAAGAATTTCAACTTAATTAAGAAAAAACAACCATATAATGGCAGAAATAAATCCGGCAGAAGTATCAGCGATACTGAAGCAGCAATTAGCAAATTTCGATACTCAATCTAACGTAGAAGAAGTTGGAACTGTACTTACAATCGGTGATGGTATCGCTCGTGTTTACGGTTTAGAAAATGTGCAGTACGGAGAATTGGTAAGATTCGAAGCTGGAGTAGAAGGTATCGTTCTTAACCTGGAAGAAGACAACGTAGGTGTGGCGCTTCTTGGTGAATCCAAAATGGTAAAAGAAGGCGATACTGTAAAAAGAACTAACAGAATCTCTTCTATCAAAGTTGGAGAAGGAATGCTTGGTAGAGTTGTTGATACTCTGGGAAATCCAATCGATGGAAAAGGACCTATCGAAGGTGACCTTTACGAGATGCCTTTGGAAAGAAAAGCGCCGGGAGTTATCTTCCGTCAGCCGGTAACCGAGCCACTTCAAACTGGTATCGTTGCTATCGATTCTATGATTCCTGTAGGAAGAGGACAAAGAGAGTTGATCATTGGTGACAGACAAACTGGTAAAACAGTAGTTGCTATCGATACAATCATCAATCAAAAAGAATTTTATGATGCTGGTCAGCCAGTATATTGTATATATGTTGCAATTGGACAAAAAGCTTCAACCGTAGCTCAAATCGTTAAAACTTTAGAAGATAAAGGTGCTTTAGCTTATACAGTAATTGTTGCAGCTAACGCTTCTGACCCAGTTCCAATGCAGGTTTATTCTGCAATGGCAGGTGCTTCTATCGGAGAATATTTTAGAGACACTGGTCGTGCTGCTTTGATCGTTTATGATGATTTATCAAAACAAGCAGTTGCTTACCGTGAGCTTTCTCTTCTATTGAGAAGACCACCGGGCCGTGAGGCTTATCCAGGAGACGTTTTCTACTTGCACTCCAGATTATTGGAAAGAGCAGCAAAAGTTATTGCTGATGATTCTATCGCAAGACAAATGAATGATTTGCCAGAATCTCTTAAGCCAATCGTTAAAGGTGGTGGTTCATTAACAGCACTTCCAATCATCGAAACTCAGGCTGGTGACGTTTCTGCATATATTCCTACAAACGTAATCTCTATTACAGACGGACAGATTTTCTTGGAGTCTGACTTGTTCAACTCAGGGGTTCGTCCTGCGATCAACGTTGGTATCTCTGTATCGAGAGTTGGAGGTAACGCTCAGATCAAATCAATGAAAAAAGTGTCTGGTACATTGAAATTAGACCAGGCTCAATATAAAGAATTGGAAGCGTTTGCGAAGTTCGGTTCTGACCTGGATGCTGCTACATTGGCAGTTATCTCAAAAGGAGAAAGAAACGTGGAACTTTTGAAGCAGCCGGTTAACTCTCCACTTCCGGTAGAAAGCCAAGTGGCGATGATCTATGCAGGAACTGAGAACCTATTGAGAAATATCCCAATCAGAAAGGTAAAAGAATTCCAGGTAGAATATGTGGATTTCCTAAGAAACAAACATCCGGAAGTGATGGCAGCTCTTAAAGCCGGTAAAATTGATGACCAATTAACTGGTGTTTTGAAGCAGGTTGCAACAGAACTTTCTGCGAAATACAACTAAAAAAGTTCAATGTTCAAGGATTCAGAACGATTGGTTTTGAAACCTTGAACTTTTAAACAATAATCTTTGAACTAAAGAATGGCAAACTTAAAAGAAATACGAGGCAGGATTTCATCTATATCTTCTACGATGCAGATTACAAGTGCTATGAAAATGGTTTCCGCGGCGAAACTGAAGAAAGCACAAGACGCAATCGTAATGCTGAGACCTTACTCAGAAAAACTTCAGGAGATTATAGAGAACGTAAGTGCTGCTTCTGATGCTGAGAACATCTCAGAATTCGCTATAGAAAGAGAAGTTAAAAAAGTGCTTTTCATTACGGTGACTTCCAACAGAGGTTTGGCTGGAGCTTTCAACTCTTCTGTTATCAAAGAATTGAACACTCAGTTCTCTGCTAACGAAAATGTAGAAGTAGAAGTTTTGACTATCGGTAAGAAAGCTTTTGATGCACTTAGAAAAAACAAAACTGTTTACGAAAACCACAGTTCTTTGTTTGACAATCTTTCTTTCGACCACGTTTCAAATATGACAAGTAAAGTGATGTCAGATTTCAAAGCTGGAAAGTTTGACAAAGTTTACGTTGTTTATAACAAGTTCATCAACGCCGCTACTCAGGAAGTAGTAACTGAGCAAGTTTTACCAATTGCAGTTTCCGCAGAGAAAGCGGGTTCAGATGTTAATGTAGATTACATCTTCGAACCAGGAAGACAAGAAATTTTGGAAACATTGATTCCAAAATCGATTAAAACTCAGATTTTCAAAGCTGTCTTAGATTCCGTAGCATCAGAACACGGAGCAAGGATGACAGCGATGCATAAGGCGACCGATAATGCAGAGGCACTTAGAAATGACCTTAAGATTTTCTATAACAAAGCAAGACAGGCAGCCATCACCAACGAAATATTAGAAATTGTTTCCGGAGCAGAAGCGCTTAAGAACAGTTAATAAAGATAAGTTAAAGTTAGTAGTTAGTTATAAAAAGCATTGGAGGTCAAACTTCAGTGCTTTTTATTATTTTGGGTAATTTGATATTCAATTATTTTTATTTGGGCAGCTATTTCCGCCTTCCACTCCCGCTATTTTTTGCCTTCGCTTTCCAGCTACAAAAATGAGCTCCGTTCAAGTCGGGCTGCTGTAATTCTATGTTTCAAGTCAATTTTCCAGACTTAATACTCAGTACAAATTCAAATTAAAAAAAATATCTATCTTTGTAGATATTGTATATAACAACATTAAATGGACCCCGATAGTTTAGTCAAACTTCTCATTGCATTATTTTTAGTTCTTCTGAATGGCTTTTTCGTAGCCGCCGAATTCTCAATCGTTAAAGTACGATACTCCCAGATCCAGCTCAAAGCTGCAGAAGGGAACACAATGGCAAAACAAGCCGAAAATATTATCAAAAATCTTGATGCTTATCTGTCAGCAACCCAGTTAGGAATTACGTTGGCATCACTTGCCCTTGGTTGGGTAGGAGAGAGTGCTCTGCATCATATTATAGAATCTATTTTTCATTCATTGAATATTGAGTTGGCTCAAACTACGGTTACAACTATTTCAGTCGTTTGCAGCTTCTTGTTGATTACAGTGATGCACATTGTATTTGGAGAATTAGTGCCAAAATCGATTGCGATTAGAAAATCGGAATCGACAACCTTGTTCATTGCATATCCTTTGCATCTATTTTATAATGTCTTCCGCCCATTTATTTGGTTAATGAATTCATTATCTAACGGGTTTTTGAGAATTATCAAAATTCATCCAGCTTCGGAGCACGATATTCACTCTACAGAAGAATTGCAGTTGTTGGTAAAACAATCCGCAGACAGTGGAGAAATCGAAGAAGAAAATTATGAGATCATCAAGAATGCATTTGATTTTACAGATCATAATGCCAAGCAGATTATGATCACGAGGCAAAATATTTCTTCTATCGATATTGAGGATGACAAGGAAGAAATCATTTCTCAGATTATGGACAGCGGCTATTCGCGTATTCCGGTTTATGAGGGTTCTATTGATAATATTGTAGGGATTTTCTATACGAAAGAAATTATCAGAGAATACATAAAAAGCAAAGGCGAACTGACTCACGAGGATCTGAGAGGATTGATGAGGGAAGCTTTCTTTGTTGTTGGGAGTAAGAAAATATCAGACTTATTGAAAGTATTCCAATTCAAAAAACAGCATATGGCGATTGTTATTGATGAATTTGGTGGCACCGAAGGAATCATTACGCTGGAAGATATTTTGGAAGAGTTAGTCGGCGAGATCCAGGATGAGGAAGATGAAGAAGATAAGATTGTTGATAAAGTTGGAGATAATACCTATTGGGTAAAAGCAACGCAGCCTTTGGAAGAAATCAACGAGTGTCTTCCCAAAAAAATCCCGCCTTCCGAAGAAGGAGAATATAATACATTGGCCGGTTTTATTTTGAATGAATTACAGGATATCCCGGAAGAGAATCAGGAATTCGATTACGGACCTTACCATTTTAAGATCCTTAAGATGCAAAATAAGAGTGTGGAATTGGTAGAATTGTTTTACAACAAATCTTTGGTAGAAGATATCACAGACGAAATCACTGAGGGTTAATTATGAAAATCTATAACAATAAATCTTATGATCAGCCAAAACGACAATATGAGGAAGAAGTATTGGTTTTGGAAGAAGAAGATGAAGTGTACAAGCTGGTGCTTCATAATGATGATGTCAATACATTTGATTTTGTGATAATGTGTCTCATCGAGATTTGCGAGCACACTTTGGAACAGGCAGAACAGTGTACAATCCTGGTTCATTACAAAGGAAAATGTACTGTGAAAACCGGAGCATTAGAAAAACTTAAACCGATGAATCAGGCATTACTTGACAGAGGTTTGAGCTCGGAAATAGTATAAATTAAAAAGATTACAGGAATTTGTAATCTTTTTTTGTTTCTATTGAAATCTGTAATTAGCTTCTGGTAAGGTATTATTCTTCAAAAATTCTTCATACTCCGGAGAGAGAATTGCTCTTCCGTAGGTGTTCTTTCCGGACATGCCACCTAATCTGATTTTATCTTTTCCGTATTTTGAATTCAGTTTATCAATCGCTTTCATAATAGGAATATGCTTGGAATCGATATCATTTTCAAAAAGATTAATCAGTCTTTCGTTATCAGGAACAAAATCCGAAACCATCACGCCAGCTTTCTTGTAATGAAAGCCTTCTTTGTAAATCGCTTCAAATATAGAATGGGCGTACTTTGCCAAAACAATCGATGAGCTGCTGGGATTCGGAAGAACGATAGAAAATCCGTCCTTATATTCGCCCAATTCTTTCCGGAATCTATTAGTTTGAATAAAAACACTAATGACTTTGCAACAGGAATTTTGTTTTCTCAATTTTTCTGCACAATAGATGGCGAAAGTTTCGATACGTTCTGCTATTTCCTCCTTATTAGTAACCATTTTCATAAAGCTTCGGCTTACCATTATCGATTTTTTATCAGAAGCTTTATCAAGTTTCAGCTGCGGAATTCCCTTCAGTTCGTTAATCATTCTTACACCGTGTATTCCCATAATTTTCCGAACCCACATTTCAGGTTTTTGAAGCAGATCCCAAGCCTTATAGACACCACTATCTTTCATTTTAGCGCTAAGTCGCCTTCCTATTCCCCATACATTCTCAATATCGAGGTTTTTTAATGCTTCTTCTATTTTTTCTTTAGAATCCATTATATAGACACCACTAGCATATCTGTCAGTTTCTTTTTTTACAATGTGATTGGCAATTTTGCAAAGCGTCTTTGTTGGAGCTATTCCGATGCTTGTGGGAAGTTTAAGATCATCATTAATTTTTTGTCTGATTTTACAACAATACTCATTCAGATTAAAATATTTGAAACCGTTAAAATCCAAAAATAACTCATCAATGCTATAGATCTCATATGCACCGTTTGGTAAAAAACTTTTTGCCATTTCCATCACTTGCTGACTACGAAAATTATAAAGTTCAAACTTCGCAGATAAGACTTTAACATTGTTTGCGGCGAACAGATCTTTGTATTTAAAAGCAGGAGCGCCCATTGGGATTCCAAGTTCTTTGGCTTCATTGCTTCTGGACACCACACATCCGTCATTGTTAGATAATACTACAACAGGATGATCCTCTAGTGTAGGATCTAAAGTTCTTTCACAGGAAACAAAAAAATTGTTGCAGTCGAGGAGTGCGTACATAATAAATTATGACATAATATTTCTTAAGAACAAATTTAGTTACATATTTGAACAAAATTTGTATTTTTGTTGTTATAAATTATAACAATGTCAATTTTTTCAGATAATATCAGGTTTTTAAGAGCTAAGAAAGAAATCACTCAGCAAGATTTGGCAGATACATTAATCATTACAAGGTCAAGATATGTTTCCTACGAAGATGGACGTTCGGAACCACCAATTGAAGTGTTGATTAAAATGTCAAAATTTTTTAATGTCAGCATTGATTTGCTTTTGACGGTGGATATCAAGAAATATCCGTTGGAAGAAATGATGAATCTCCCCGACAATAGGATTTTGTTACCCATAATTATAGATGAGTCCGGAAATAACAGCATAGAAATCATTCCACAAAAAGCTTCGATGGGTTATCTGTCGGGTTACAGCGATCCAGAATATATCGAAAGTCTGCAGCGGATTTCATTGCCATTTTTGACTAATGGAAAGTATAGAGCTTTTCCTGCGCAGGGCGATTCTATGCCGCCCTTCAAAGATGGTTCCTACATCATTGGGAAATATGTGGAAGATATTGAAGATTTGAAAAAGAACAAAAGTTACATTTTTGTGACTCTGAATGACGGAATTTCCTACAAACGATTTAAGTCTAAAAATAAACAGTCGATTGAGGTAGCTGCGGACAATTCTTTCTATAAGCCTTATGAGATTCCGCTGGGTGAGATTATGGAAATCTGGCAATATGCATCGGGTATTTTTCCGGAAGATTTTGAACCGGAAGATTTTGATAATTATAACCTTAAAGATATGTTTCTGGAAATAAGAAAGGACATCAAACTATTAGATGAAAAAGTTTCCAATTCCAAATAATTTTAAATTCTTAATAAAAATCTATGCAGCTTAGTTTATTCGATTCAGGCGATTACTACCAGTTTCCTGCGGAGTTATTGGACTATACCGAGCATTTTTTGTCTGAAGATAAAGCAACCAGTCTTGAGAAAAAACTCATCGAAAGTGTTCCATGGAAACAGAGAATGCAGAAGATGTATGATAAAGAAGTGCTCACTCCACGTTTGACTGCTTGGTATGGCGACGATGATAAGTCTTATCATTTGGGAGGTAATAACTTCAGTGTGAATGCCTGGACGCCGGAGCTTTTGAGCATAAAGTATAAAATCGAAAAACTGACGGGTCACAAATTTAATTCCGTATTGCTGAATTTTTACAGAGATGGGAACGACTCTGTAGCTTGGCATCGTGATAAAGAAAGCGAATTAGGAAACCGTCCGGTAATTGCTTCTGTGAGTCTCGGTGAGATAAGGAATTTTGATTTCAGAAAAAAAGACAATCATCGGAATAAGTACAGTTTACCCTTGCAGCACGGTTCTCTGCTTATTATGAAAGGCGACCTGCAAACCAATTGGGAACATCGGATTGCTAAATCCAACAGACCAATGAGACCACGTATTAATCTTACTTTTCGTCAGATTCGTGAATTATAAATGATATTTCACCTTGTTATTTTTATTTTTCTAATGAAAAGTTATATTTGTTGATTTTAATAATGTTGATTTGAATAAAAATTATTATTTTTAACATTAATTAAAACAATACTTATGAATTTAAAAATCAATTTTCTGGTAGCCAGTTTTGCATTGACCTTTTCTACAATGTACGGACAGACTACCACACTCGAATCTAAAGCAAGAGATTGGATTTCTAAAAACTCAAACAAAATAGGAACGACGTCCAAAGATAATTTTGAATTTCAATCTTCCAGAAAAAGTTTGTCAGGAGAAACCTTAAGATTCCAGCAGACTATTAACGGAATTCCTGTTTATGAAGGGGATATTGCGATACATTTTAATAAGCAAGGAGAAGTAACCTACGGAACAGAAATAGCCGTTTCCAAACAGCTGAAACAAGTTGATACGACTCCGACTTTTAATAAAAGTGATGCCTTCGAAACGGCAAAAATTGCAGCTGAAATCAAAGGCGAAATTACCCATCAGGAAAATGATCTGTATGTTTTTTTAACAGAAGGCGGACAGACTAGATTGGTGCATAGAGTAATCATCAATTCTTATGAAACTTCTGGTGATTGGGAAATAATGGTAGATGCACATTCCGGAGACGTACTCAGAATCCTTGATATTGCCAACTATCATCACGACGATAACCGAAAGAAAAAATCAAAACAGAAGCCGGCAGAGATGAAAGCGGCCGGAACGGCTTATATTTTTGATCCGGATCCACTGTCCAGAGCGCACGTAGCTTATGGGGGAGATTATGTTGATAATAATGATGCGACTAATGCAAGTCTGGACGCAGCAAGAAGTTTGGTGACTTTGCCGGATATCACCTTATCAAATGGTGTATATAGTTTAAAAAGCAAATATGTCCAGATAGCAGACTTTGAAGCGCCTTCAACAGGACTTTTTACACAGTCTTCTCCCGATTTTCTTTTCAACAGGAATGAACAAGGTTTCGAAGCGGTAAATGCATTTTATCATATCGATAGAAGTCTCGCTTATATTAATGAAACTTTAGGAATCGTTTGTAAATCTACGCTTAATGGCGGTGTAATAATGGTTGATCCACATGGATTGAACGGTGATGATAATTCACATTTTATTCCCAGCTCCCAAAGATTAGCTTTCGGTGAAGGTTGTGTAGATGATGCGGAGGATGCTGACGTGGTTTTACATGAATTGGGACATGCTATTCATCATTGGGTTACCGGACTTAAATCTTCTTCCGCTCAAGGTTTAGGAGAAGGTTCCGGAGATTATTGGGCAATGTCCTACAGCAGAAGTCTGAATCAATGGGCAAAAGCGGAACCTCAGTATAACTGGATGTTTAGCTGGGATGGTCACAACGAATGCTGGGCCGGACGTGTAACCAATTATGCTCCAAAATATCCTACAAGCACAATTAACAATTCATCCTATATCCACATCAATGGACAGATCTGGGCAACATCTCTAATGAGAATCTATGACAGAATCGGCAAAGAGAAAACAGACCGCATCTTCTTGGAAGGATTAGCGATGACCAACTCTTCCGGCAACCAGCAGACCGCAGCTGTTGCGGTGAGACAGGCTTCAATTGATATGTTGGGAACTTATGGCTTCACTTGTGATGATGTCAACATTATTACAGAAGAATTGACGACATCTGGATATACACTTCCTGCATATCAATGTACAAGTTTGGCAGTTTCTGATCTTGCCAAAAATTCAGTATCTGTTTATCCAAATCCTGTAACTGAGAAATTAACTGTCTCAATGAACTTCAAAAAAGCAGAGACAGCAGAGATTTATAGCTTAGAGGGAAGAAAAATTTCTGAGACTAATATTAATTCTAATAATAATGTCATCAATGTTTCTACTCTGAGCAAAGGTGTTTATCTATTGAAGATAAAAGGAACTGATATTGCTCAGAAGTTTATCAAGAATTAATTGAGATAGATTTTAAAATAAAAAACCGATTGTCATTCAATCGGTTTTTTATTAGAATTTCACATTGAAAACTTTTTCTTCGCCGTTACGTTTTACGGTCACAGGATATTCTTCTCCAGCGTTGATCTTTGAAAGGCAGTCCATATAAGAATAAACCTCTTTCACTTCACATTTTCCGATTTTCGTAAGAACGTCGCCTTGTAAGATTCCCACATTCGCTGCAGGTCTGTTGTCGATGACACCATCGATGCCCATTCCGTCTTTTGTATCAGCATAATTTGGCATAATTCCCAGACTCACTTTATATTTTGGAACTGCTTTCGTTGCAGTAACCGCCGTTTTTGTGAACGGAATTTCCTTTTCATTTCCTAAAGCATTAGCCAAATTGAAAACATAACTGGTAATGATTTTCTGCCCTGCATAATTGATTTTGTCAGCATCATCAGTCGGTTTGTGGTAATCATTGTGAGTCCCAGTAAATAAGAATAAAACCGGAATATCTTTCAAATAAAAAGACGTATGATCGCTTGGTCCAACACCAGATTCATCCAAAGACAGATTAATACTTTCAGGTTTATATTTTTTAACCAAATCTGATAGAATAGGAGAGGTTCCAACGCCACCAACAGTCAGGTTGTTGTCTTTATTCAGTCGTCCAATCATATCCATATTAATCATTAAAATCGTGTTAGGATAATTGGTTTTGATAGTTTCTGCTAATTTTTTAGAGCCCATCAATCCATCTTCCTCGCCCGAGAACAATGCGAAAACATAATTCACATTTTCTTTTGTTTTATTCTGTGAGAACATTCTTGCTAATTCCAAAACAGCAGCAGTTCCAGAAGCATTGTCATCAGCGCCGTTATGGATTTGTCCATCAGAATTAGCTAGAGTAGAATTGTGGTGTTCGTTGAGTCCAAGGTGATCATAATGTGCTCCAATGACAATTGTTTTCTCTGCTTTGTTGTCAAGAACGGCGATTACATTTTTCCCTTTTACAGCTGTGGATGTTTTGTCATCGTGAGGATTTAGCTTAACACTGTATTCAAAGTTTTGGATGAATTCTTTGCCTTCATAAGGCTTCAATCCTAATTTTTTAAATTCAGATGAAAGATATTTAGCAGCTTTGGCTTCACCTTCAGAACCCGTCAATCTTCCCTGTAATTCATCTGAAGCTAAAAAGTAAATATGTTTTTTGAGATTATCTTCATTAACCTGCTCAGGATTTGATTTTTGCTGAGAATAATATAATGTGGAAATCCCTAATAATGAAAGTGTTGATACTTGTTTTAATTTGGTTATCGATAAAAACATTTTGTCTAATTTTTATTAAGAACAAATCTAATGTTTTTTAATCGATTTCTTATCCCAATATTTATCATAAAAAATCCCGAGATATTCTCAGGATTAATATTTAATGGATTACTTAATTATTCAATAATGATTTTTTTGGTGACTTTCTTATTGTCAACAGTTATCGTTCCAAGATAAACGCCAGGCTTCAAATGTGAAATATCAATTTGCTGAATGTTATCCTTGCTAACTAAAATCTGACTTCCATTCATATCCGTAATTTCGAATGTGAAATTCTTTATTGAATTAACAATTTTCAAATTCAATGTATTCTTAGCTGGATTTGGATAAAACTGTGTGGATTCCAAATTTTTTGAAACAATGTCTTCCGTAGCTAAAGTTGTAGTGGAAGCTGTTGCGAAATGTTGAATTGATCCAATTGCAGATTTTCCAACATTCAAAACATAAACCGGATCCATATTCACCAAAAGATCATTTGCCGTGTGAACGTAAGGATT
This sequence comes from Epilithonimonas arachidiradicis, assembly GCF_003610695.1. Classification (GTDB taxonomy): domain Bacteria; phylum Bacteroidota; class Bacteroidia; order Flavobacteriales; family Weeksellaceae; genus Epilithonimonas; species Epilithonimonas arachidiradicis. The sequence continues at coordinate 174,514 of NZ_RAQH01000002.1, forward strand.
GTTATAGCCACCTTCGTATTCCCAATATCCAGTGATGATCTCGCCATTTTGCTGGAAAGGAACATAATCGGTGCTTTCTGCCGGATCAAAATCCACCGTTAACGGCGAATATAACAAAGTGCAATTGGCTAATTCCTGAACAGCAATGGCAGCAGCAGCATTATTGCTTGATGGAGAACTTTGATCTTTGTCGTGATAAAGTTTGGTATTGGCTTTTGTGGCTAATCCGCCAACCTGATCTAGATTTACAACGACTTTGATGTCCATTTTCGGGCTTGTTCCATTTACGATTTGAGAAACATATCTGGAGCTTCCCAGAAGACCTTGTTCTTCACCAGAAAAATGAATGAATTTGATCGAATATTCTGTAGGAACATCTTTTAAGATTCTAGCCATTTCAAGGATTATTGATGTTCCGCTTCCGTTATCATTAGTTCCAGGACCATTAATGGAATCAAAATGCCCACAAACAATTACAAATTTATTAGGATAAAGTGTTCCTGTTTTTGTTACTATAAGATTTTTTGAAGAGTAGCCGCTCGCAGTCCAGGAATGTTCAAAAAAATCTGCGGTTGTGTAACCTAAAGAAATATATTTGTTTTTTATCCAGTTAAAAGTATTGATATTCTGTGTGGTTCCAGTTCTTTTGACACCTAGAGCTTCAAATTCCTGTAAATAAGAATTGATGTTCACTTGAGAAATTTGATTAACTCTGTCTTGATAAGCCTGGATAAAAGTTTGGGCCTTCAATATAGAGACAAATGCTAAAAGAGTAAAAAGAATTGTAGATCTTTTGATCATATTTTAAAAATTTTGACAAAAATAAAAAAATCCTGAGATAATTCTCAGGATTTTATATTGATAACAAAGATTTGTAATTATTTTACTTGATCTACAACAGCTTTGAAAGCTTCAGGGTGGTTCATTGCAAGGTCTGCAAGAACTTTTCTGTTTAGCTCGATGTTGTTTTTCTTAAGAGCTCCCATAAACTGAGAGTAAGATAATCCGTGCTCTCTAGCACCCGCATTGATACGAGTTACCCAAAGGCTTCTGAAGTTTCTTTTCTTCTCTTTTCTACCACGGTAAGCATATTGCATTGCTTTTTCTACCGCGTTTTTAGCTACAGTCCAAACGTTCTTTCTTCTACCGAAAAAACCTTTAGCTTGCTTAAGTACTTTTTTTCTGCGCGCTCTAGACGCTACAGCGTTTACTGATCTTGGCATAATGTTAATTGTTTTTTTGAAATGTGCGGTAATTATTTCATTACTCTTAGAGGCTCCATTTCAGGGTTAAATTGTTGAATTTGTTTTGAATTCTTATAAACCGGATATAGATTTATAAAAACTACTTAATTGCTAATTGTCTTAAAACACTTTTCGTGTCCACAGCAGCAACGTAAGAAGTTTGCGTTAGATTTCTCTTTTGCTTAGTTTCTTTCTTAGTCAAGATGTGGCTTTTGAAAGCATTCTTTCTTTTGATCTTACCAGTTCCGGTAAGAGCAAAACGCTTTTTAGCACCTGATTTCGTTTTTAATTTTGGCATTGTTCTGCTTTTTATAATTTGTTATCAATATTTACTTTGATTCCCAAACATAATTAGGAATAATAGTTTGCAAAATTACTAAAAAATGTTCAAAGTAAAAAAACAAAAACCTCAAATTTAAATTCGAGGTTAATATATTGAATAAAGATATTCAGTAATCTTATTTTGCTGGCTTTTTCGGACTCATCATCATAATCATTCTTTTACCTTCAAGCTTAGGAAGCTGGTCAACTTTTCCAACGTGTTCCAGATCCTGAGCTAACTTCAGAAGAAGAATTTCTCCCTGATCTTTGAAGATGATAGAACGTCCTTTGAAGAATACATAAGTCTTCAGCTTAGAACCTTCTTCCAGGAATTTTTCAGCATGCTTTTTCTTGAATTCATAATCATGATCATCAGTCTGAGGCCCAAATCTGATTTCTTTTACAACTACTTTTACTTGCTTAGCTTTTAATTCCTTCTGCTTTTTCTTTTGCTCGTATAAGAATTTTTTATAATCCAGAATACGGGAGATGTAAGGTTCTGCCTTATCGGAAATAACCACAAGGTCCAGTTCCTGATCTCTTGCTATTTCTAAAGCTTTTGCCAGCGGATAAACTCCGGGTTCAACGTTTTCTCCAACCAAACGTACTTCTTTTGCTCGGATTTTATCATTGATTTGATGAAGGTCTTCCTGGACTGGGCGTCTCATCGGACCTCGGCTGTTGTTTCTTTTTAGTGCTATGGTTTTAAAATTTTAAAATTAATATTTGTTCTAAGGTTCTATTGGTTTCCACCTAATTCAAAATCTGGTTTTGCCTGTTGTTTGAAGTATGTTATAAACGCATCAACGCTCATTTCTCCTAGGTCACCTTCGCCTCTTCTTCTAACAGAAATTGTACCATTATTTTCCTCGTTCTCACCTACAATTAGCATAAATGGTAGCTTTTTCAATTCGGCATCACGAATTTTCTTGCCTGTTTTCTCGTTTCTGTCGTCTATTAAGCCGCAAATATCGTGATTTTCCAATAATTGTGAAACTTTTTTTGCATAATCTGCATATTTTTCACTAATAGGCAAGATGGTGAATTGCTCAGGGCTCAGCCAAAGAGGAAAGTCTCCTGCAGTGTTTTCAATTAGAATCGCAATGAAACGTTCCATAGATCCGAATGGCGCTCTGTGGATCATCACGGGTCTATGTTTTTCGTTATCGTTACCATTGTACCACAGGTCAAATCTCTCTGGCAAATTGTAATCAACCTGGATTGTTCCCAGCTGCCAGCTTCTTCCTAGGGCATCTTTCACCATAAAGTCTAGCTTAGGACCGTAGAAAGCCGCTTCGCCATATTCAGTAACAGTCTTAAGCCCTTTGGATTTTGCTGCTGTAACAATGGCATTTTCTGCTTTTTCCCAATTTTCATCGGAACCGATATATTTTTCTCTGTTGTCAGGATCTCTTAATGAAATTTGTGCTGTAAAATCAGCAAATCCAAGCGAACCAAAAACATATAAAACTAAGTCAATAACTTTTTCAAATTCCTGTAACAATTGGTCCGGTGTACAGAAAAGGTGCGCGTCATCCTGAGTAAATCCACGAACTCTTGTCAAGCCGTGTAATTCCCCTGACTGCTCATACCTGTAAACTGTTCCAAATTCTGCATAACGTTTTGGTAAGTCTTTGTAAGACCATTGTTGTGCTTTGTAAATCTCGCAGTGGTGAGGACAGTTCATTGGCTTCAACAAAAACTCTTCCCCTTCGTTAGGTGTTTTGATTGGCTGGAAGCTGTCTGCTCCATATTTGTCCCAGTGTCCGGAAGTTACATATAATTCTTTTGCTCCGATATGTGGGGAAATTACGAATTCGTAACCTTGTTTTTTTTGGGCTTCTGATAAGAAATTTTCTAGTTTTTTTCTCAGCGCCGCTCCTTTTGGTAACCAAAGTGGAAGACCAGCGCCAACTTTTTCTGAGAAAGCAAAAATGCCTAATTCTTTTCCTAATTTTCTGTGGTCACGTCTTTTAGCTTCCTCAAGTTTTTCAAGATATTCAGCTAATTCTTTTTGTTTAGGGAAAGAGATTCCGTAAACTCTTGTCAGCTGGGGATTTTTCTCATCGCCTCTCCAGTAAGCTCCGGCTGCATTAAGAATCTTCACAGCTTTTACAATTCCTGTTGAAGGGATGTGACCACCTCTACAAAGATCTGTGAAGTTATCGTGTGTAACGAAAGTAATCTCACCATCAGGAAGATTTTCAATCAATTCAGTTTTGAAAGGATTGTCCGCATATTCTTTCAACGCTTCAGCTTTAGAAACCTCACGTAAGTTAAAAGTTGAATTTTTCTTGGCGTTTTCTAAGATTTTCTTTTCTAATTTTTCAAAGTCCTTTTCAGACAATGGCTCTCCACCGAAATCCACATCATAGTAGAACCCGTTTGCAATTGCAGGTCCTATTGTCAGCTTGGCATTAGGATAAAATTCCATAATCGCCTGAGCCAACAAGTGAGCAGACGAATGCCAGAATGCTTTTTTTCCCATATCGTCATTCCACGTCAAAAGCTGCACTGTAGAATCCTCCGTAATCGTGGTGTCTACTTCTGTCTGTTGTCCGTTTACGATAGCAGAAATCGTGTTTCTTGCCAAACCGTCACTTATACTTTGCGCAACTTGTAGTGGAGTAACTGCTCCTTCATATTCTCTGATGCTGCCATCAGGAAGTGTAATTTTTAGCATAATGGTTTAAAAATAATGTTTGCAAATTTACGAAATTTCAGGAAATTAGCCACGAGATAATTTTGCATTTAAGTTAATTAATTACAAAAAATAAGGACTGAAAAATCTCAGTCCTTATCACTATGTAAAGTTATATATCAGGATGTATGGTTTTTAATCTTTTTTACCTTGCGAATCCATCTCGTCAGACATCCCTTTTTCCGGAGTATAAGCCGCTTGTCTCTCGTCCGTGAAGTATAGATCATTTTTAGCCTTAGCGATAATTCTTGCTCTTTTGCTTTCGGAGATCGGATATTCGTGGTGGGTGTCTGCGTACTTTCCCGAGATATAATCTCTGGTTTTTTCTTCGATGTCGATGGCACCGTTTTCATCCAAAATGTTTTTCACAGCATTTGCATCATCTTCGTTATCGACATAAACAGTTACAGTATCGCTGTCCACACTGGCATATTCATAACGATCCTGTTCCAAAGTGCTGTTATCAAATAACCAATGCCAAAATCCTTTTTTCTTGTTGTTATCCACGCTTTCTAATGCTTGTTTTTCTGAGTGTGAGATGGTATAATCATAAAATCCCGCATTTTCTAATTTGGTAAGGACCTCATTACATTCCTTTTCATTGGGGAATAGTCCAAAAACAGTGTAAGACATAATAATATTTTTTTGGTGTTAAACATATTTGCCAGGTACTGAACAAAAATTGTGGCAGAAGAGAAAACACAGCAAACTTTAACATATTTTAATAGTTAAATCCAAGTCAGTGATAATAATTGGGTGACTACATCCGTCTCCAGCTCCGCTCTTTTGCTCGTCATAGCCTCTCGCAAAAAGCAGCTCCATACGCCGGGGCACACTTTGCAGAATGAAACATTTTGTCAAATAAAAAACCTTCTGCAAATAGGAAGGTTTTATTTTTAATTATTAAGTCTTAATTTACATACACTTCTGTGGTCCGACAATACAACTTTTACCATCTACTGAAATTTAGTAATGCCTAATCCGTCGATTTCGTCGGCAATTCTTTTGGCGTGCAAATGGTGTGGTTTTCTATCATTGGTGAAAAAGAGATTGTTTCTTGCTTTGGCAATGATTCTTGCGTTAACAGCCTCAGAAATTAATTGGTTTGGATGAGAAACAGAATAGTTTTCAGTCATATAATCCTGAGTTTTTTCTTCAACATTCACAGCGCCATTATTGTCTAGGATATCTCTCACGATGTGTGCGTCCTGTTCTGTTTTCAGATGAACGGTTATCGTGTTGTGGTCGATACTTGCGTATTCGAAACGGGCTCTGTCAAGATGATTGTCATCAAATAACCAATTCCAAAACCCATTTTTCTTCTCAATGTCTACATTTTGTGAAATTTCCTCGTCAGAATGAGAAAGATTGTAGTCATTGTAACCTGCGTTTTCCAATTTTAAAAGGACTCTGTCAACATCCATCTGAGTGGGGAAAAGCCCTACAACAATATATGACATAGCTGTAAATTTTTTTGGTGAAACGAAATTTAAAGAACACGGAAAAATCAAAATTTTATCTTTTGATTTCGATATTAAATATACATTAATTTTCTTAAATAAATAAGCCTTTCAGAATAAATTGAAAGGCTTATTGTATTTTTTAGTAAAAAATTACTTTTCTGTATTGTCTGTTTTTCCATCCTTATTGATTTTCGAACCTTTGTCAATATCTTGTTTATCGATATCAGGCGGATTCTTTTTATCAGATGCAGCAGGGATATTTTTAAAATCTTCATTCTGCTTTTTATTCTCAGCAGAATTGTTGTTTTCGTTTTTTTTATCAGGATTCATAACGTTAATTTTTATAATTCGGTGGAAGGAAACGTATTCGTTTTGTCTTCTATCGAATAATGCAAGGCTTTTGCCAAAACAAAAATTTCGTTAAGATTTTCTTTCAGTTGTTTTTTGCTTTCCTGTTTCAGTTGTTCCTGATTCACGCTTTTTGCCATATTTTTCTTGGCAGATTCCATAATGCTGTTGATATCGCTTTGCTTGAATCTATTCACCGCATAATCATCCATAAAATGAATTTTTACATCCGGAAAAATCTTGATTTCTGGCTGAGGTAATTCATTAATGATCACTTTTTTGTTAACCGTATCTACATCGATTTTCATTCTCTTCAAATCGTAAGAAACCTGGGCTTTTGCAGTCGTGTAAAGAACCATTTCTCTTGGAAGAATATCGAATCCGGCAATGCTTGCTGCAGAACTTTTATGGGTTTGAAAACTGGAAAAATCCTGCTCCAAAACAACCATTTTGTTCATTTTCTGGATTTGATTCGTGATCAGATAATAATCCTGATTCACCAAAGCTGCTTCATCTTTTTTGTTGCAGCTGCGCCACGACAAGAAAACAAAAACCGTGAGAATAATCCCGAAAATAAAAGAAAGTAAACCTGTATATTTATTCATTGATTTAGAATTTATCAGCATTATTTAAACTTATTAAAAGACACTTTGACAAGTTCAGTGTGACAACTCTAATACTAAACGATTGTCAGTCTGAGGCTCTCGAAGACTTAAAACTATTTAAACAAACCTGAATTATTATCTTTTTTCAGAATGTTAAGCAAATCTCTTTCCAAATAGCCTGTTTCCGGCATTTCTGTGATCCTTCCGATTTCTTTGCCGTATTTTTTCACAATAATCGTAGGAACTCTGGTCACGTTGTAAAGACCTTCCTCGCCGGCTGGCGATTCTTTTTTACGGTTCACTGCGATGATTTGCATTTTCTCTGTGTTGTATTTCAACGCATCCAAAATTTTAATCAATCTCGGGAATTCTCTGTGGCTATCCTCGCACCAGCTTCCCACAAAAACAACCAGGCTGTAAGAATTGAGTTTTTCTTTTTTTAATTCTGTCAAACTGGTTTGGTCAATCTGATAACGGTTGTACTCCTCATCAAACCAGGTTTTGTACGGCTCTTTTTTGAATTGGTCGAACGTCTGAGTTCCTAAGAGCATTTTACCGTCGTTTTTGGATTCTACTTCTCGGTTGACAATCACTCTTTCTGCACAAGAATTAATAGCCGTCAATGCGATAATTCCTAATATTATTGAGGTTTTTCTCATTATAATTTTGTGACTTTGTGGTTACTTATTAATAATGTCTGCTAAATCAGCTGCAGAATAATATTTGTTCTTAAGAACCTTGTTATCCGCCACTCGGTGAACATTGTATTTGTCGCCGGACTTTTCGTAATAAGCATCAGTTCCTTTGGCTTTGTAGAATTCTACCGTTTCCTGAGCTTGCACTTCGTTATCACAAGCTTTTGACATATTAGAACGCTGGACTTCATTAAACAATTTAACAAATTTCTCTCCCAAACCAAATTCCAAAACAGCACCGCTCAAAACATACTGCAAATCGCAAAGTGCATCTGCCACTTCTACCAAATCATTGTCTTCGATGGCTTTTTTTAGCTCATCTAATTCCTCTTGTAAAAGACTGACTCTTAAAGCAGCACGTTCTTTTGAAGGAATCTGTGGTGTGTCAAGAATTGGGGCATTGAAGGTTTTGTGAAATTCGGCTACCTGATTCAGGCTATCTAATTTTTCCATTATTTTTCTAAAATTTTAACAAATATAAAAAATGCCGTCCAAGGAGACAGCATTTATTTTTATTAACCGCAAAAGTCACAAAAGTTTTTATGTTTGAATCTTTTGTGACTGTTACGGTTTTATTAGTATCAAAAATTCTAATCGCAAATATCTCTTCCAATCACCAATCTCTGGATTTCAGAAGTTCCTTCGCCAATGGTACATAATTTAGAATCTCTGTAGAATTTCTCAACCGGGAAATCTTTCGTATAGCCATAACCTCCGAAGATTTGAACCGCATTATTGGAAATTCTTACACAGGCTTCGGAAGCATACAATTTGGCCATTGCACCTTCACGTGTCATTTTTTGTTTGGCATTTTTCAAGTCAGATGCTCTTCTGATTAATAATTCTGAGGCATCAATTTCTGTTGCCATATCCGCCAACATAAAGTTTACAGCTTGGAAACTTGAAATCGATTTTCCAAATTGATGTCTTTCCTGAGCATATTTAAGAGCCGCTTTGTAAGCACCTCTCGCAATTCCCAAACTCAAAGCAGCGATAGAAATACGACCGCCATCTAGGATTTTCATTGCCTGTTTGAAACCGCTTCCAACTTCTCCTAATCTGTGAGAATCCGGAACACGAACATTATCGAAAATCAATTCTGCAGTTTCGGAAGCACGCATTCCTAATTTATTTTCTTTTTTACCGGAAGTGAATCCTGCCATTCCTTTTTCCAGAACAAAAGCTGTGGAATTATTTTTTGCGCCTTTTTCTCCAGTTCTTGTCATTACCACTGCAATGTCTCCGGAAATTGCGTGTGTGATAAAGTTTTTTGCACCGTTGATAATCCATTCGTCGCCGTCTTTTACAGCTGTTGTGGACATTCCGCCTGAGTCAGAACCTGTGTTATGTTCTGTTAATCCCCAAGCGCCGATAACTTTTCCGGATGCTAATTGTGGTAACCATTTTTTTCTCTGCTCCTCATTCCCGAATTCATAAATATGATTCGTACAAAGTGAATTATGAGCCGCAACAGATAATCCGATGGAAGGATCAACCTGAGAAATCTCGTCCAAAATGGTCACATATTCCTGATAACTAAGCCCAGAACCGCCATATTCTTCAGGAATTACAATTCCCATAAAACCTAATTCTCCCAATTGATGAAACAATTCTACAGGAAAAGTCTGGCTCTCGTCCCAATCCATAATGTTTGGGCGAATATTTTTTTCAGCGAAATCTTTGGCCGTTTCGGCAATCATTTTTAAATTATCCATCGTAGCGGTATCCATATTTTTATCTTTGCTGCCAAATATAGAAAAATTAGGTTAAGGACAAATTTTTTTTAAAATTTGTTTTTTCTTCTGTAAGAATCAAGGTTTTCATTATTTTAGCATAGAAATTTTCATCAATGAATCCAAAACTGAAAACCCTGTTTTTCTTTCTCATCGGAGCATTTGCCGGAATATTGACAATGTATCTGATTTCGAATTATAAAATCGAGAAGAGAAATAAAATCCCGACGGAAGCTGGAAATCAAAAGCCTGATGTTGTTCAATCTGAGAATAAATCCGAAACTAAATTTGATGCTGAAAAACCTTTTGAAGGAAGTTCAATAGAAGAGTTGACGAATGAAACAAAAGTTATTTCTTTCTTGAAGTCAAATCATCAATTGCCGGATTATTATATCACAAAATCAGAAGCGAAAAGTCAAGGCTGGAATCCTTCCAAAGGTAATCTTTGCGATGTTTTGCAGGGAAAAGCCATTGGCGGAGATAAATTCAGTAATCGTGAAAAAAAATTGCCAAAAGGCGAACAATATTACGAAGCTGATGTGAATTATAATTGCGGAAACCGAGGCGCCGATCGAATTGTCTTTACAAAAAATGGCGATGTTTGGCTCACGAAAAATCATTATAAATCGTTTGAGAAACAATAGTCAGAAGCTTGAGGTCAGAAGTCAGAAGATTTCTGATTCGGTTCTTTCAGTTTGTTCAGAATGAAATTAAAATTCAATATTAAAAAACTTCGGACATCGGTCTTCCGACTTCCGACAAAATTATAGAAAAATGAAAGAAATATATATAGATTTCGTCGACATTGGCGATTACGAAGACTTTTACGAACAACTGAAATCAAAATTAGAACTGCCGGAACGTTTTGGCGATAATCTGGATGCATTGTTTGATGTAATTTCCGGAGGATTAGAAATGCCACTTCATCTGGAATTTGTGAATATGAGCGTTGACCAATTGGAATTATTTGAAGATCTTCTGACAACTTTGGAAGATTCTGAAGATGAGGTGGAAGGCTTTACATTCAGTTATTATCTTGAACAATACGAAGATGAAGAATAATATCAGAAAAGCGACTCAGGACGATTTGGTTCAGCTTTCTCAATTGTTTGATGAGTATAGAATGTTCTATCATAAAACAACTGATTTAGCCGGGGCTCAGCAATTTTTGGCCGAAAGATTGGAGAAAAACGATTCTGAGATTTTTGTAGCAGAGGATGAAGAGAAATTGGTTGGGTTCACGCAATTGTATCCGCTTTTTTCATCAACAAGAATGAAACGTTATTGGCTTTTGAATGACCTTTACGTTAATTCGAATTCCCGTGGAAAAGGGTTTTCCAAGGCTTTAATAGAAAGTGCGAAAGAGCTTTGCAAAACTTCCAATTCTTGCGGAATGTACTTAGAAACCGGAAAAGAAAATAGGATTGGAAATCAATTATATCCAAGTGTGGGTTTCAAAAAATATGATGGAGTGAATTTTTATGAGTGGACGATAGAATTATAAATTTAAATGTTAATTTGCATTATTTTTATTCTTGAATCTAATGAATGTATCTGCAATCAAATCAACAATTGATTTAGATTTAGTATAATATATTTTCATAATTTATTTTTTTATATCTTTAGAAGAAAAACTATGAAAAAACTATTTAACCTACTGTTTTTAGCATTTGTGCATTTTGCATTCTCACAAAATATAAATTTTACGGATGCTAATTTTAAAAGCTTCTTATTAGAATCTAATTCAACTAATGGATTTGTACGTGATCTCAATAATAATTCTATAAAGTTAGATCAAAATAATGATGGCGAAATCCAGATTTCTGAAGCAGAGAATGTATCTCTTATAAGTTTCAATGGGAGATTTAGTGATTTTAGTTATACTGTTTTTTATTTTTGGGGGCATTATGATAATCCTTTAACAATAAAAAATATTTCTTCATTAGAAGGGCTCAGTAATTTTAAGAATTTGAAAGTTTTGGACTGCGCTTATGCCAAAATAACTACAGTAGATTTTACGAATCTCAGCAAATTAGAACAGTTGATCTGTAAAAAAAATCAGATTACATCTTTTACGAATTTCCAATTTGTAAAATCACTGATTGCTTTGGATTGCTCTTATAATATATTGGAAACATTAGACCTGTCTCAATCTTCTTTGAGTATGCCCGACAGAGCGTACGTTTTGTTCAGATTTAATAATAATAACTTTAAAAGTCTAAATCTTCAAAATGGTAAAAATACGAGTTGGTGTATCCTAGCTGACTGGATGTCTTGTCCGTTTTCTAGTGAGGCTGGAAATATGTTTAGCACTTGTTGTTATCCACCCAAAATTGAAAACAATCCTAATCTCACAGATTTAAAAATAAATTGCAACGAATTCGGATATCCGCCTTTTGCTGTAGATAATTGTGAGGTTCAAAGTACGGAAGAGATAGTTAACTTGAATGATAAAATTAAAATATCTCAAAATAAGTCTAATGGTATCCTTACTATTATGAGTTCTTTAAAAATTGACAGCTATGCAATCCTTGATATGTCTGGAAGAGTTTTGAAAAGTGAAAAAACAGATAATAAAAATATTGATATTTCTTATTTTAATAAAGGTGTTTACATCATTAAAGTTGAAACCAAACAAGGGGTTGCAAATTTAAAATTTATCAAAAATTAAAATTCGACTTAACGAAGTCGCTAACTATGACAGAATTCGAAAAATATATACAACGTTACCTTGATTTAGTTCCTTCGGAACATTGGATTGAAGAAATGAAAATGGCTTCTGATGAAACTTTACAAATCTATGAGTCGCTTTCCGAGGAACAAGGTGATTACGCTTATGCGGAAGGAAAGTGGAGTTTGAAAACATTGTTGCAACATCTTATCGATACAGAAAAAGTATTTGCTTATCGTGCACTCAGATTTTCCAGAAAAGACCAATCTTTGGTTTCGGGATTTGATGAAGAAGCTTGGGCAGATCATTCTTATGCAGATAGAAGAACTTTAAAAAGTTTGATAAAAGAATTCAAATTAACCAGAAAATTATCAATCAAGTTCTTTAAAAATCTTCCGGAAGAAGCCCTGCAATTGATTGGAATTGTGAATGGAAATGACATCAAAGTGGAAACCATCGGGAAATTAACAGTTGGTCACAACATTCATCATTTGAATATTATTAAGGAAAGGTATTTGCCAAATTTATAATGAATTTCTCAGAAGAAATATTAAATACTGCATTGGAGATGTCAATGGAATTCGGTGAGAATTGGTTGAGGCCTATTCACGAAAGAATTCATAAAAAGTATCCTGATATTTCTTCTGAGGATTTGGATAAATTAAATTCTATTTGCAAAAAGGTTAATCAATTTGCCAATAATTATATTTACAAAGGCGGTTCGGTTATCAATGGAGAAATCGAATTTGTAAATTTTAATCAATTCAAAAAAGATATTTTGTTAAAATACAGTTGGATATCAGAAAATAACTTGAGCTATTTATACAGTCAAAGTTGTTATTACGCAAGAAAATGATTTCCTATTTTTTCCTACTCAAATACTTTCTCCCGGGAATAAAAAGTAGCAACGCACCAATTACGAAAAGACAAATTCTGGAAAGAAAATCGCCGCTTTTGGTATAAAACGTTTCTTTGTCAATCAGATTGACTTTTGCGGTTAATGCGCCTTTTGCACCGTAAGGTAATTCGTCTACAATATCGCCTCGGGAATTGATGTGCGCACTTGTTCCACTATTCGCTGCTCTTGCAATTTCTCGTCTGGTTTCTATCGCACGAAGCTTTGCATAAACCAGCAATTGCTTATGACCTTGCGAATAGCCCCACCAAGAATCGTTGGTTATAATGGTTAAAAGATTGGCTCCTTTCTTGACATAACCAGTCACGAATTCTCCATAAATACTTTCGTAGCAAATGATTGGCGCAATTACAGATTTGTTGTAAGGATTGGCAAAAACTTTTCGTTCGTTGGAAATTCCAAGAGAGCGCGTTGTTCCGCCTAAATCCAACATTGCATCGCCTAAAATTGGCTTAAAAACTTTGATGTAAGGAAAAATCTCAACGCCGGGAACGAGCATTGCTTTATGGTAAACTTCGGGTTGTTGATTCGGGATAATTTGGATTGCAGAATTATACTCGTCCAGCCAAATGCCTTGTCTGTCAAGAAAACTCGCTGTTGATGGTTTTTCTTCGTCTTCTCTATAAACATAATAGCTGGAAATTCCGCCAGAGAAAACAGATTTCGGATGTTGGGAAAGGAATCCTTTGATATTATTAATCAACAAACTATTATTAAAACCTCTTTCGCTGAAACCTCCAATTCCCGGGAGTGAAGTTTCCGGTGCAAGATATAAATCGATTTTTGATTTTTTATCGCTTTGTAAAACCGAATTTTCTGTAGCCAATTTTAGCAAATCACTTTCAATTGTCAAACTGTCTTTCTGATATTTTTCGGTATATGGATCCAAAGCTGGTTGAAGCATCGTCACATTAATTGTTCCGATTGGTTTTACAGAATAATTATAATATTTAACTAAAGAAATGACCATTGGAAGAATGATAAAACCTGCTGTCATCAAAACATTTTTAATCAAAGATTTTCTGATTCTTCCAGCTTCCCAAATTCTTATCGTATAAAATACCAGAACATTACAAATCAAAATCCAGAAACTGCCGCCGGTGGCACCTAAAGTGTCATACCACTGAACAAACTGATGATATTCTGCAAAGACATTTCCGAGATTCAGCCAAGGCCAGGTAAATTCCCAAATGAGATGAAGCTTTTCAAAACACATCCAAATCGCTACAAAAAAGACCAATCCGAAATAAGTTCCCTGACTTTTTTTATAAATATGATAAAACACAAAAACCAACGCCATAAAAAATGAATTGGTCAAAACTGGAAACAAAACTGCCAAAAGAGATTTGCTTCCGTCAGGCAATTGCGAATTGTAAAGCCAGCCCGTCGTAACCCAATTCCAAATCAAAAATGTGAGGTATGAAAAACAAAAAACTGCCAATCTTTTCTTTTTGATATCGCTGAATTTTGCAATGTTGTGTTCCATCATCAAAAGCGGAACCCAAGCAAAAAATATAAAAAACGGAATCCCGTATGTCGGCCACGAAATGGCTAACAAAACGCCCGAAATTAAAGCAAGTAAAAGGTTTTTCATTGTTTTAATATTTTCAAACCACAAAAGTCACAAAAGCTATCATCTTTTTAAATTTTTCAAATGTTCAAAAAAGAACATATTATTTAAATTATCTTTTTTGCTCTTTTACAAATTTTCTGTACTTGATTTTCTTTTGTGACTTTTGTGGTTCAATTATTAATTTTAAACATATATTAAGAAAACATTTTCTTTCTCAAGAAATAAAATCCGGCTCCTAAAGCCCCTAGAATTCCTAACGGTAAAAGCAGATTAAACCATTGCCAATCGGATTTTTCTGAATCAATTCTTTGTCTGTCGAGCAATCTCACTTCAATTGTTCTGTCTCTTAGTTCCATTATATTGCTGTCGTCTAACAGGTAATCCAAAGCATTTCTCAAAAATTGTGCGTTGCCGTAATGTTCTTTGGTCAGCAAATCTTCTCCCAAAGGAAGTGGTTGTCCTTTCCAGATTTGATTTCTGGCAATATCACCATCGGCAATCACGAGCATTTTATTCTCAGGACTTTGAGCTTTGAATCCAGGATAAGAATTCTTCTCGCTTCTTGTCGCATAAGCAGATTTGAATTTCCCTTCCAAAGCCACCGCAAAAATCTTCGGTGGAGTTGGGCGTTCCATTTCTCCGATGCTGTCTGTTCTTACGATTTCAGAAAGTGCAATGTAATTCGGAACAGTTTTGCTAGTGGTTCTTTCGCTGGATTCGAAAAGAACTTTGGTTTTGATATTTGGTCTTCCCAGTGTATCAATCGAAGTCGGAAATTCGAATTTTACAGGATTGATGTTTTTGGTAATCGGATTTTTGGTTTCAGCGATTCCTAACGGGAAATAAGGCCAAAGGAAACTGCTATACTGTGGATTACCGGCAACTTCACCCGAAACAATTCTTACCAACGCCGATTTTTTCATATCCTTTACCAACGCCGGATTAATTCTCAATCCATAATTAAACATAAAATCAGTCAGATTAAGGTCAATCGGATAAGCCATTATTTTCTTGGCCTGGAAAAGGGTGTCCATTTCAGCATTGACTGCATCAATCATCCAAAGTGTTTTTCCGCCATTCATAATGTATTGGTCAAGAATCACCTTTTCATTATCAGTAAAAGCCTTTCTTGGTTTTGCAATAACCAGAGCGTCCATTTGTTTTAGTTTAGAAACATCTGCCAAAGACAATTCAGTTTTGTTTTCCGGAATGATGGGACCAATATTGTAATTCTCCATTGCCAAATCCAAAAATCCACGGAATTCATCCGGACTCAATTCTTGCTGGTTCACCAAGAAACCAATATTCTTCGCCGTTTCTTCCGTCATTCCTTTGATAGTGGAAGCGAAGTTATATTCTAAGTTCTCAATGGATTTGTTCAGTTGTGTCGCTGCGTCAATTCCGGATTGCTGAACAATCAATGGAACAGAAGTTCCATAACCATTGTATTTAATAGCAGCATAAGGAAACATCACGATTTCGGAGATCTTCCCGTCTTTCATATCAGGAAGAATCGAAGGCTGCATTCCCATTCCTTTCAATGTATCCTGCGGGATTTTCTCAGCAATCGGATCACGGAATTTATAATCGATTTTCGGATTGATTTTTCGGAACTCGTCCAGCATAAATTTAGTTTCGTTCGAAAGCTGTTTGAAAGAAGCCGGAAAATCGCCTTCCAGATAGACCTCAATCGTCATCGGTTTTTTTACATTTTCCAAAACTTTGATTGTTGATTCCGAAAGTGTGTAGCGTTTTTCAGCCGTCAAATCAAAACGTTTATAGACAAGTCCGCTCATCCCGATAATCAGGAGAACAGCTATGATAATCAAAGTGATTTTATTTTTTTTATTCATCTTTATTTAGTTGTCAGTTGAAGGATTTTTTATTTTGATCTTCCACCCTTTTTGCATCAACTTCCATCCTTTTTGCCTCTTCGTCGAAGCTTTTAGGCTTTAAGTTGAGCCTATAAGGCTCGTTTTCTATCCTTTTAGAGTGGTTTTTGAACCAAATAGGCTGGTTTTCCACCCTTTTTGTGTCTTTATCGAGCCCTTTTGGCTGGATTTCCACCCTTTTTGGCTGGTTCTTAATACTTTTTTCTTGATTCTTTCCTTATTTCTTTTTCCAAACAAACCAGCTTGCCAATCCTAATCCTAAGAATATGACGAAAAGAAAATAGCAGACGTCTCTTGTGTCAATTTGGCCTCTTGTAAATACCAAAAAATGCTGGTAAAACCCTATATTCTGCAAAATATAATCTGCTCCTCCCATTAATTTATAACTTGCCAATTGCTCAATCCCAAAATAAAGAATGAAACAAAGGAAAACGCCCAACAGATAAGCCATAATTTGGTTCGATGACAGCGACGAAGCTAAAATCCCGACTGCGGAAAAAGCGGCAATCAGAATAATCAAACCGATATAACTTCCGAAAGTCATACTTCCGTCTATATTGCCTTCCGGAACGCCCAAAACGTAAACAGTATAATAATAAACCAACGATGGCAACAAACATAAAATGCCAACCAGCCAAACGGAAAGAAATTTCCCGCCAACGATTTCGGTAATTTTCACCGGTTGAGAAAACAGCCAAAATAAGGTTCCGGATTGTTCTTCCTCAGCCAAAGTTCTCATACTGATTGCGGGAATGATGAACATAAAAAGCCAAGGAGAGAGCACAAAGAAACTTTGCAGTGTCGCACTTCCAATCTCGAAAAGATTAAAATTGTTCTCGAAGAAGAACAGGAATAATGCGGAAATAATACTGAAAGCAGCGATGATAAGCCACGCATTCCAGTTTCCGAAAAAATTCCAAAGTTCCTTTTTGAATATAGCTATCATAAATGGTTGTAGAGTTTGAGTGTATTAGAGTTTTAGGTTTTATTGTTAGACCGATGCTTTTGAATTCTTCAGTCTTTACTCTTTGTTCTTTTATCTTTATTTTTATTCACCAGTTTTACAATCGAAGTTATCAGAATAATGATTCCAAAAAACCCGAGTAATAACTGCCACCAATATTGTATAACGGAATATTTGAGAATTACTGTAAAAACAACTGCGAATAAAATAAATGTTGCAATCTCATTGAATTGTCGAAGCTTGATATTCGGAATCGAGAGTGTGTTTCCGTTGAGGTTTTTCAGTTCTTTCACTCGTTTCCAGCACCAGAAATGGTAAACTCCAAGTCCAATAAGAAATGTCAGTTTCAAATGAAACCAAGGTGTTTTAAGTAATCCGGAATTAAGAAAAATCATAGTGAGTCCACTTAACAACATCAGAATTCCGGCGGGAACAGTGATTATATTCCAAAGTCTGACTGCCATAAAGCTGTATTGATTTCTGAGAATCTGCTGTTTCACTTCATCAAACTCATCAGTATCCTTATAATAGACAAATAATCTCACGAGATAGAAAATCCCGGCAAAATAACTTACCATAAAAATAATATGAATTGCCTTGATAATCGTGTAAAGCATCTACGGATTTTTTGCAAAGATACTTTTATTTGCTTGAAGATAAAATTTGAATTAAATCATCTGTATTAGGTTATTGATATTAAGTTTAGATTTTTATAATCATATTTTGATTTAAAATCTTTATATTGTGCCAAAATAATAATTCTATGAAAACAAAATTACAATTGTTTGTCTTTTTAGTTTTCGGTATTTTGGGTTTCGCTCAATTAAGACCAATTGCTAAAGAAGTCAATGATTATCATTCGAAAAGAATCAATTTTCAATCAGTTAAACTTTTTGATCTTGATAATTCAGGAAAACAAACAGCTTATCAGCAAGCAGCCAGAGATCTGAAGGTTTTGAATCTGGATGGAAATAAACTGTCAAATATTCTGCTAGAACGACCAGAAGCTATAGAATTCACTTTTCCTTTTGAGAATAAAGAATTGGTACTTGAAATGGTAAAAGTAGATATTTATTCCCCAGAATTTCAAGTTGAAACTAATAAAAGGAAAATTAATAATTATAAAAAGGGCGTTTTCTACAGAGGAATTATTAAAGGAGATAACAAATCGGTAGTTGCTTTTAGTTTTTTTGATAATGATATTGTTGGGATTGCATCTGCGCCTCAAATAGGAAATGTGATATTAGGAAAGGCTAAAAATTCTGACGATTTTGTGGTTTATAATGATCAAAAATTAACGGGAAGCAATCCTTTTATTTGTGCAGTAGATGAGTTGATGGAAAATGAAAAGCAGAAAGCTAGTTTTGATCCAAAAACTTCAAAAGCACCACAAGTGACTAATAATTGTGTAAGAGTTTACTATGAAATATGCAACCAGCCTTTTCAGCAAAATGGTTCCAGTGTAGTCAATACGGTTAACTGGATCTCAGCTGTGCATAATAATATCAATACGCTGTATGTCAATGATGGTGTAAAAATGTCTCTTAAAACTGTTAAGGTTTGGGAAACCGCAGATCCTTACACAGGAACATATAATCAGAATCTTACTGCATTCAGAGCTAATACACCAACTTTTGACGGAGACTTGGCACATCTTGTCAACTACCCCGCGACAACCAGTGTTGCTTATCTTAATTCGTTATGCAGTTCCAATAAATATGCTTATTCTGGGATCAATATGACTTATAGTAATGTTCCAACTTATTCCTGGACTATAATGGCAATGACACACGAGATGGGACACTCGCTAGGGTCTCCACATACGCATGCCTGTTTCTGGAACGGTAATAATACACCTATTGATTGGTGCGGTCCAACTGCCAGACCTGCAATTATTGATAGTGAGGGGTTAAATTGCTCATCCGATGTAATACCTGAAAATGGTGGAACAATAATGAGCTACTGCCATCTGATGCCTGTAGGCGTTAATTTTTCTCTAGGTTTTGGGGAGCAGCCAGGCGCTTTGATAAGACAGACAGTTGATTCCAAAGCTTGTTTAGGGACAGATTGTATCAATGTTTGCGGTGTTACGATTACCGGTTTAGGAATTAGTAATACAACAAAAACAACCTTTACTGCTACTATCTCCGATATAACCTCAACGCAATGGAAATACAAGGTGTCAAAAATGGATGGTACAGTTTTGAAATCTGAAAATACCAATGTGAAAACAATCACTATCACTGATCTTTTACCCGCAACTTTTTATAAATTGGAGGTTGGAACAGATTGTTCAGGAGCTTATCAACTAAGTCAAATTATCTTAACGGATGATGACTGGTGTGGCAAAACCATTACGGATTCTGGTGGTGTAGATGGAAATTATACCAATGGTGAAATTTGGACCAAGACTTTTTATCCAGATAATTCTAATCAAAAACTTAAAATTACTTTTCAGGAATTTGATTTGGAACAAGGTTATGATTTTCTAATGATCAGAAATGGAACTGCAACTTCTCCAACTTTTTCTGGAGCGGCTAATTTAAGCGGAACATCACTTCCAGCTTCATATCAATCCACGCATTCAACAGGGGCTATCACTATTACGTTTCGTTCAGATTCCGAAGTTACGGCAAAAGGATTCAAAGCTTTATTGGGTTGCTCAACATTGGGTATTGATGAACTTACAGATTCTAAGGAACCAATGCTTTCTCCAAATCCTGTTAAAAATCAATTTATTTTGAAAGGAATACCAAATATTGTCAATGTTGAAGTTTATGATTTATCTGGAAAATTATTGAAAAAATTTGATCAGAAAAGTTTGGCAAAAAAATCATTTGATGTTTCCAAATTAAAATCAGGCTATTATATAGTGAAAATAAAAACCGATAAAGAGACTATCAGTAAGAAAATAGTAAAAGAATAATTGTTTTGCATTAGTAATTAAATAGCCGAAAATAAGTTTTTGGCTATTTTTTTTGATTTTTAATCAATTTATGATTTGTTACTCTAAGCTATTTTTATTGTTATATGAAAATAAATCAAATTTGATTATAAATTTTAAATTAATATAAAACTGTTAAAATGTAATTTGAGGAGTTGATTCTGAAAAAAAAACCTTTTTTTTGTAGGATAAATTTAATTATTCTAATTATGAAGAGAATTTTACAACTGCTATTTTCTGTATGTATTACGGTTTTTGGGTTTTCTCAAAGTCTCAAACCGATTGCGCAGAAAGTGGCAGCACAAAAATCAGCGAAAAAAACTTTCGCAAAATTTAGTCCTTTTACAAAAGATGTTGCATCAAAAAATGCTGCAACTTACAAAAATGAAGCGGAAGGTGTGACGGTAATGCAGTTGAAACCGACAGAATTACAGAGAATTGTAAACGAAAAACCAGAAACTATGGAAATGGATTTTCCGTTTGAAGATGGAGAGGTTACAGTAGAATTGGTTAAAAATGAAATTTTCGCCGGAGGTTTTAAAGTAGGAACTGATAAAGGAGATGCTAATTATACACCTGGGGTTTATTATCAAGGTATCATCAAAGGGGATAATACGTCTGTTGTTGCCTTCAGTTTTTTTGATAATGATGTTGTTGGTGTAGCTTCTACAAATCAATTTGGAAATATCGTTGTGGGGAAAACTAAAAGTTCTCAAGATTTTGTGTCTTACAGTGATTACAAGTTGAAATCTCAAAATCCGTTCTCTTGTAGCGCGGATGAACTTCCGGAAAATCAAACTAAGAAAATATCATTTGATCCCAACAAGAAAAAAGCGTCCAAAGATGCTAACAGTTGTGTAAGAATTTATTTTGAAGTTGGTTATGGACCATATACACAGAATGGTTCTAATGTAGCTTCTACGGTGAATTGGGTCACGGCTTTGTTCAATAATATCAAAACACTCTATGATAATGAGAACGTAAAAGTAGCAATGAGTGAAACTTATGTTTGGACAACTACAGATCCATATGCTGGCCAACCAGGAGTGATACTTAATCAATTCAGAACGACGAGAACTTCTTTTAATGGAGATCTTGCTCAGTTGATTAGGAATCCTGCAACGACGAGTGTTGCTTATGTTAATTCACTTTGTAGTATTTATAAATATTCTTATTGTGGTGTAAATAATCAAAACATTGCTGTTCCTACATATTCTTGGAATATCGAAGCTATGACACACGAGCTAGGACATAACCTTGGTTCTCCTCATACTCACGCCTGTGCTTGGAATGGTAATAATACAGCTATCGATGGTTGTGGACCAGCGTCAGGAAATGATGAAGGTTGTGATGGGCCACTTCCTACAACAACCAAAGGTACTATTATGAGTTACTGTCATCTTGTAGGTTCAGTAGGAATCAGCTTTGCTAACGGTTTTGGACAGCAGCCAGGAGACTTGATTAGAGAAACTATTGCAGGGAAACCTTGCCTTGGTTCAGACTGTATTGCTTCTTGTGATGTTACCGTTACTGGAGTTACAGTTAGTAATCTTGCAGCTAACACTGCTACTGCAACAATTGTAGATGCTACAGGAACAAATTGGAAGTATCGATTGACTAAAACGACGGATGGAAGCGTAATAGCATCTGGGTCTACAACCAACAAAGTGTTGAACTTCACAAATCTTGAAGCTAACTCTTTTTACAAAATTGAAGTAGGAACAGATTGCGCTTCAACTTACCAACAAAGTCAGATTTTCATTACAGATGGTTCATGGTGTGGTAAAATAATTACAGATACAGGGGGCGAAAATGGAAATTATTCTAATAATGAAAAATGGACAAAGACTTTCTATCCGGATGTAGAAGGGCAAAAGCTAAAAATAACATTTACAGAGTTTGATCTTGAAAGTACGACTGATTACTTAATGATTAGAAATGGATTAGCCAATTCTCCAGTCTTTTCAGGCGCAGCAAGATTAACAGGAACCACAATTCCGGACTCTTTTGAATCTACTCATGCTTCGGGAGCTATCACCCTTATCTTCACTTCGGATGATGCTGGAACCAGAGCAGGTTTCAAAGCTAATTTTAACTGTACGGCATTAGCTGTAGATGATGTGGTAAACTCTAAAGATATTGTATTATCTCCTAACCCGGTTAAAAATCAATTCACATTCAAAGGAATCAATAAAATGGTTTCTGTAGAATTGTATGATATCTCTGGAAAATTACTTAAACAATTCGATACAGAAAGTTTGTCAAAAAATACCTTTGACGTTTCCAGATTGAAAACTGGTAATTACGTTGTGAAGGTTAAAACTGAGAACGACAGCTTTACTAAGAAATTAATCAAAGAATAATATATCTTCAAATAAAAATAAAACCGGCAAATATTGCCGGTTTTTTTATACAAATTCTACATAGATTTTCTCTCCGGTACTCATCCCGAATAGGGTAGAAGCACCATTCAGCACACTGCCTTTATAAATGGTGATTTCCAAGAGGTCAGCATCATTGAAAATAACAGATGATTTCCCGTGGAATTCCGGTTCCCTGTTCCAATCCGTCACGACATCTGTATATTGCTCCATAATTTTTGACAATACAATATTTCGGAATCTTACCGTGAACTCCCCATTAATTGCTGCATGCTTTTCGAAAAATTTTCGGCTGATATTGGAAACCACATTCCCGAAGTTATCAATATACATCACTTCACCAACAATCATTTTTTCAGCTTCGTTATAGATCGCTTTTGGGAAAGAGATATCTTTTATTGTTTTAATTTTTCTGCCAATCACTTCCGGTAATCCGCCTTTGTAAAGATGCATTGCTGCAGGAACAAAAATATCTGTCGATGGAAAAGAAACCTTGTCATCAAATCTGTTATTCAAAGTTATTTCATAGATAGCTTCTGGTTTAATGTCAAAAAACATCAGGTTAATGATTCCATTATCCGCACAAATGAAATAATGACCATCTATTTTGGTAATAATATTCTTCCTAGATTTATGATGAAAGCTGTCCACAGAAATGATATGGATGCTTTCTTCCGGAAAAAATTTATAGGCATTTCTTACAATATAAGCAGTTTGCAAAAGGTTATAAGCCATTATGTTATGAGTGATATCAACTACTTTTACATCCTCGCTCCAGCTGAGTATTTTACCTTTGATGCTTGCGACCCGATGATCCACAAGTCCGTAATCTGAAGTAAGCGTGATGACTGACATTTGATAAGATTTGTTGCAAATTTAATATAATTCAATTTTTAAAGGCGCATAAGATGTCAAATCTATTCATATATTTGTTAGACTAACCACTAATATTATTTATGTTCGAAATCAATTATGAACTAGAAGATATCAACACCAAGACATTTTACGGTGTTCAGAATCAGAATTTCAATCTGATAAAATCCAGTTTTCCAACCCTTAAGATCACTGGCAGAGACAACTTCATCTTTGCAATGGGAAACAGGGAAACGCTGGATCTCTTCAAGCAAAAACTGGACGATATAACAGCTTACATCTCTAAGCATAATTCTATAGAAATCAAACAGCTCGAATCGGTTTTAAAATTAAAAGACGATTCCGAAAAACAATTGGTATTCGATCAGGATATCATTGTAAAAGGCGTTAATGGTAAAGCGATCAAAGCTAAAACCACAAATCTTAAGAAGTTGGTCAAAGTTTCTGAGAAGAAGGATATGGTTTTTGCGATTGGTCCTGCTGGAACAGGAAAGACTTATACGAGTGTTGCCTTGGCTGTAAGAGCGCTCCGTGATAAAGAAGTTAAAAGAATCATTTTAACCAGACCTGCAGTTGAAGCAGGTGAAAGTTTGGGATTCCTTCCCGGAGATCTGAAAGAGAAGCTTGATCCGTATTTGCAGCCGCTCTATGATGCACTTCGCGATATGATCCCACACGAGAAGTTGGAAGGTTATATGGAAAAGAAAGTGATCGAGGTTGCACCTTTGGCTTTTATGAGAGGTAGAACCCTGGACGAAGCTTTTGTGATTCTGGATGAAGCGCAGAACACCACACATTCTCAAATGAAAATGTTCCTGACAAGAATGGGAATGAATGCTAAGTTTATCATCACAGGCGACCCGAGCCAAATCGATCTCCCGCCTAAACAACAATCTGGCCTCAAAGAATCGATGAGCATCCTGAAGGATATCAATGAGATCGGTTTTGTGTATCTTACAGAAGAAGATGTTGTAAGACATCCTGTTGTTAAAAAAATTATCGTGGCTTATAACAACAGCGAAAAAAAGTAAAGATTTAATATTTGGTACAAAACTTGGTAAGTTTTTTCTGAAATTAAATTTTTGAAACTATGAAAAAGTTATTTTTAGCAGCAGCCATTGCTGTATTTGGTTTTACACAGGCCCAGGAAGGATTCAAATTAGGTGCTCACATTGGAGCTCCAACTACAGGTAATTCTCCTTTCACTTTAGGACTTGACGCGGCTTACAGATGGAATATCGCAAAAGGTTTTGATCTTGGCGTTGCAACAGGATATTCTCACTTTATAGGTAAAAGTTATGATTATCCAGGTGGATCGATAAAAGCAGATGATTTTGGTTTTATTCCGGTGGCAGTTTCTGGTAAATATTCATTTTCTGGAGCGCCTATTGGAGTTGGTCTTGATTTAGGATATGCAATCTCTACTGCAGAGCATGTGAACGGCGGCTTCTATGCACTTCCAAAATTTATGTATAATATGCCGACGGGTGAACTATACATTGGTTATCAAAGTATTGCAGGAGACAATAGAAGATATTATGATGACCGCCCGGTTGTAGGGAAGGAATCTGTCGGTGCAGTAATCGTAGGATATAATTTTTATTTGAAATAAGTATTTCACAAAATAGATTTAAAAACTCCAGTCTTTTTAGGCTGGAGTTTTTGATTTGTCTGAATCTTAAAAAGTGCTGAATTATGTTAATTGTAGAATTTTTACATTTTATTTTGAAGTTTGGAAAAAAATATTAATTTAGCAATGTTTTAAGTTAAATTAACAATTAATAACATTTTTAAAATTACAACTATGAAAAAATTAATTTTTACAGCCGCAATTGCAATCTTTGGATTGTCCAATGCACAAACTTTTGGTTTAAAGGCTGGTGCCAATGTTTCAAGTGTTTCAAATTCTGATGATAGTAAAGCTAAATTTGGCTTTTATGCTGGTGCTTTTGTTAATGTTCCATTAGCGGAAAGTTTTAGTCTTCAGCCAGAGGTACTTTACAATGGAAAAGGTGTGAAGTATGATGGGCCTGGTGATGGATCTACTAATTTAGATTATATTTCAGTACCTGTTATGTTCCAGTATAAAGCAACGCCTCAGTTTTATTTAGAAGCTGGTCCGGAATTTAGTTTTTTAATTAGTGCAAAAGATAAGTGGGATGGTGGTTCAGAAGATGCAAAAGACTTTATAAACGGATTTGATTTAGGGATTGGTTTGGGAGCTGGATATGATTTTACACCAAACTTTGGAGCTAATATCAGATATGTTGCTGGTGTTACAGATATTGCAAAAGAAAATGAAGACGACGCCCTTAGAAACGGAGTTTTCCAATTTGGTTTAACTTACAAGTTTGGAAAATAATTTTATTTAAAATAAATAATTCAAACCACTCAAATCTGAGTGGTTTTTTTATGGAATTTTTATAACCGCAGATTTTTTGAGGTCATCAAAAAAACGTAATTTCGCAAGAAAGCAAATCCAATATAATGAGCAAATCAATAGAAGAGCTGAAAAGCCTTTCAACGCAGATCAGAAGAGATATTCTGAGAATGGTTCACGCTGTAAACAGTGGTCACCCGGGAGGATCTCTTGGTTGTACAGAATATTTTGTAGCACTTTACGGGGAAGTTATGAACTACAAATTACCTTTTTCTATGGAAGGTAAGAACGAAGATTTATTTTTCCTTTCAAACGGACATATTTCTCCGGTGTTTTATAGCACACTGGCGAGATTTGGATTTTTTCCAGTTGCAGAATTAGCAACGTTTAGAAAATTAAACTCAAGATTACAAGGCCACCCAACGACACACGAAGGTTTACCGGGAATCAGAGTGGCTTCAGGTTCGTTAGGTCAAGGTTTGTCAGTTGCTTTAGGAGCCGCTCAGGGTAAAAAATTAGACGGAGATAATTCTTTGGTTTACACACTTCATGGTGATGGTGAGTTGCAGGAAGGTCAAAACTGGGAAGCACTGATGTATGCATCTGCCAAGAAAGTGGATAACATCATCGCAACAATAGATTATAACGGAAGACAGATTGATGGAGATACAGATGATGTATTGTCTTTGGGAGATTTGAGAAGAAAATTAGAAGCTTTCGGATGGTTGGTTCTTGAAGAGAAAAACGGAAACGATTTGGAGGCGGTTATTGCTATTCTCAACAAAGCAAAAGCAGAAACCGGAAACGGAAAACCTGTTGCGATTCTTCTTCATACAGAGATGGGAAGTGGAGTAGATTTTATGGTGGGAAGTCACGCTTGGCACGGAAAAGCGCCTAATGATGAGCAGTTGGCAACAGCTTTCAAACAACTATATTTAGAAGCACCAGCAGATTATTAATTATCAATGATAAATTATTAATGATTAATGATTCTTTTTCACGTAAAGTAAAATACAGTAAAAATCATTTATCAACTATTATTTATCAATTATAATATTCATCCATCAATTATAATAAAATGAAATATACATATACAGAAAAAAAAGATACACGTTCCGGTTTTGGAGCAGGATTGGCAGAGTTAGCTGATACTAATCCAAATGTTGTAGCACTTTGCGCAGACCTAATCGGATCGCTTAAAATGGAGAAATTCATAGAGAAAGCACCGGAAAGATTTTTCCAGACAGGTATTGCTGAGGCTAATATGATGGGCTTGGCTGCAGGTTTGACAATCAATGGGAAAATTCCTTTTGCTGGGACTTTCGCCAACTTTGCAACTTCTCGAGTTTACGATCAGATTCGTCAGTCGATTGCATATTCTGGAAAGAATGTGAAAATTGCTGCTTCTCACGCTGGAGTTACTTTGGGCGAAGATGGCGCAACGCATCAGGTTTTGGAAGATATCGGGATGATGAAAATGCTTCCTGGGATGACGGTAATCAATCCTTGTGATTATAACCAGACAAAAGCGGCGACTTTAGCTGCTGCTGCACACGAAGGTCCCGTTTATTTGAGATTCGGACGTCCTGTGGTACCGGTTTTCATTCCGGAAGATATGCCTTTCGAGATTGGAAAAGGAATTCTTTTGCAAGAAGGAACAGACGTTACGATTGTTGCAACCGGACATTTAGTTTGGGAGTCTTTGTTAGCGGCAGATGAGTTGGAAAAAGAAGGTATTTCAGTTGAAATCATCAACATCCACACCATCAAACCTTTGGATGAAGAAATCATCTTGAAATCTGTAGAGAAAACAGGTAGAATTGTTTCTGCAGAAGAACATAATTATCTTGGCGGACTTGGAGAATCTGTTGCTGGAATGTTGTCTAGAAGAAGACCAACGCCTCAGGAGTTTGTAGCGGTACACGATACTTTCGGGGAATCCGGAACGCCTGCAGAATTGATGAAAAAATATCAAATCGATGCAGAAGCTGTTGTAAAAGCAGTGAAAAGAATCATCGAAAGAACAAAATAGATTTTCACAATTTATAAATAGCAAATCCACCATTTTTGGTGGATTTTTTGTTTGACTAAGTCGACTTCGTTAGGTTTGGGCGCCTTTATCCGCTCTCCGTTCCCGCTTTTTTCTGTCATTGCGAACAACATGAAACAATCTGTAGAAATTTTGTAAAGTCGCAATAACAGAAAAAGAGCTCCACTCAGGTCGGGGCGCAAGAGATTCGTTGGTTAATATTATTATAAAATAAGTTTTGTCATAGAAGCTTTCACTGGAAATATTTATTTTTGACAATGCTTCAGATTCCGGAACATAACATCCCCATTGTTGAAATCAAAACTGATTTTGATGTTCAGATTTTTATCAAGAGAGAAGACTTGATTCATCCGAAAATTTCCGGAAACAAATTTTGGAAACTCTTTTTCAATGTCAATCAATACTTAGAAAATAAACCAGAGAATCCTTTATTGATTACTTTCGGAGGTGCATTTTCAAATCATATTGCGTCGGTTGCTGCTTTTGGAAAACAATTTAATATTCCCACAATTGGCATTATCCGAGGAAATGAATTGGAGAATAACTGGCAAGACAATCCAACACTTTCCGAAGCTTCCAAAAACGGAATGCAGTTCTTCTTTGTACCAAGAGAAGATTATCAAAATAAAGAAAAATTAACTCAAAAATTTTCAGAGAAATATCCCAATTCATTGATTATTCCAGAAGGTGGAAGTAATGAAATGGCAGTTGAAGGCGTCCAATATATGTTGGGAAATGACACCAAAGATTTTGATTATCTTTGCACGGCTGTTGGAACTGGCGGAACAATTGCTGGGATTTCCAGGTTTGCAGAAGAACATCAGAAAGTAATTGGAATCAAGGTTGTAAAGGATGATTCGCTGGGGAAAATGATCCAAGAATGGAGTAGAAGAAACAATTTTGAATTGATTGATGCGGATGAAAAGCGATACGGAAAAATAACTGATGAGAATATTCGTTTTATAAATTGGTTTTATAACGAATACCATATTCCGCTTGACCCAATCTATACAGGAAAGATTATGCAGAAGATTTTTGATTTGGCAGAGAAAAGTTTCTTTCCGAAAGGTTCAAAGATTCTGGCGTTTCATACTGGTGGATTACAGGGAATCAAAGGAGCAAATCAGTTTTTGAAAAGTAAAGGAAGGGAACTAATTGCGGAATAAAACCTCTTCAGAGTTTCAAACTGAAGGGGTTGATTAAGTTTTCAAATTTTGTTTTGATGACAAAAGTTGAAAAGAATTAGAAACCCATAGCCCTGATAGTAGCGGCATCCTTTTTTGGCATTGCGGTGAAAAATTCTAAGGATTGCCTTCACTTTCGTTCGCAATGACAAAAAAGATATAGCGGATAGCGGGATTAGCTCCTTAAAAATAAAGAATAAATATTTTAAAATATTGAAAATGAAAAAATTATTGGCGATTGGTTTTGTTTGTGTTTTAGGATTTGCAAAAACACAAACCTGGAAAACGGAAGACCAATATATCCAGAAATTCGCACCTTATGCGGTGGAAGAAATGGAGAAATACAAAATCCCAGCGAGTATCACACTGGCTCAGGGACTTTTGGAAACCGGCGGCGGACAAAGCCGATTGGCGCTGGAAGGGAAAAATCATTTTGGGATCAAGTGTAAAGAAGAATGGACAGGGAAAACAATGAAACACACAGACGATGCCCCGAATGAATGTTTCCGTGTTTATGAAGACCCGAAACAGTCTTATGAAGATCATTCGATTTTTCTGGCAACTCGAAAATATTACACCAAGTTGTTTGACCTAGACCCAAAAGATTACAGAGCTTGGGCTCACGGTCTAAAAAAAGCGGGATATGCAACCAATCCTCGATATGCATACATCCTGATTGATAAAATCGAGCGATACAAATTGTATGAATTTGATAATACTACAAAGGATGAGGTTTATTATGCGATTTTGAAATTGTATCCCAACTTGAATAGTGATGCGGTTTTTATGGCGCAATTGAGTCAGGAAAAACAAAATGAAAAAGTTGCTCCGCCAACAGTGAAAGTAGATTACACACAAGGTTCTTATGCGAAAAAGCAAGCGGAAGTTTCTGAAATTGTAGATGCAAAAACCAAGGCTAATCTTCTCAAGAATATCTTGGTGAAAAATCATCCGAACAACAATCTGAAATTCTTTGTAATGCCAGTGGATGCTGATGCAGAAGATATTGCTAAAAAATTCTGGATTAGTGAAAAGCGCCTGTTGAAATACAACGAATTGCAAAGCTCTAAGCTTCAGAAGAACGATATTATTTTCCTTGAAAGTAAAAGTTCATCCGGAAATATTGCTACTTACAAAGCTGGAATTGGCGAAACAATGCACGATATTGCTCAGAAATTCGGAATCAAACTGAAGAAACTGTACTCCAAAAACAGAATGGAGGCTGGCGAAGAGCCAAGAGCAGGACAAATAATTTATTTGCAAAGTAAAAAACCTAGGTCTTAGTTGGAAGATAGAAGTCTGAGGTCCGAAGACAAAAAACATAATATTTAAAACATCCGGCTTCCGTCATCGGACTTCGGACAAAATAAACAACAATAATGTTATACCAAAGAAGTTCAGCGCTTTTTGAAGAAGCGTACCAATATATTCCGGGCGGTGTTAATTCGCCGGTTCGTGCCTTCAAATCTGTGGGAGGTGTTCCTATTTTTATGAAATCTGCAAAAGGCGCATACCTTACAGACGAAGATAATAGAACTTACATCGATTATATCAATTCGTGGGGACCGGCAATCTTAGGACACACGCATCCCGAAGTTTTGGAAGCTCTGAAGCTACAGGCTGAGAAAGGTTTTTCTTTCGGTGCACCGACGAAATTGGAAACGGAGATTGCAAAATTTATCATAGAAAATGTTCCCAACGTTGACCAAATCAGAATGGTTTCTTCAGGAACCGAAGCTTGTATGAGCGCAATTCGTCTGGCGAGAGGTTACACAGAAAGAGAAAAAATCATCAAGTTCGAAGGTTGTTATCACGGACATTCGGATTCGTTTTTGATTCAGGCAGGAAGTGGAATGGCGACTTTTGGAAGTCCGAATTCTCCAGGCGTTACACAAGGCACAGCAAAAGATACTTTGCTTGCGGAATACAATAATATCGAACAGGTAGAAGAACTTTTCAGAAATAACCCTGAACAGATTGCGGCGATTATCGTAGAACCGATTGCCGGAAATATGGGTTGTATTCTACCAGAAAATCAGTTCCTTCAAAACCTTAGAAGAATCTGTGATGAGAATGGTGCATTATTGATTTTTGATGAGGTAATGACAGGTTTTCGTTTGGCTTTTGGCGGTGCACAGGAAGCTTTGGGCGTGAAGGCAGATTTGGTAACTTACGGAAAAGTGATTGGTGGCGGTTTGCCGGTTGGAGCTTTTGCGGGACCAAACGAAATTATGAACTGGCTTTCGCCAAGAGGGCGCGTTTACCAGGCCGGAACTTTGAGTGGAAATCCTCTCGCAATGAGAGCAGGACTCAAAACTTTACAATTGATAAAAGAAGATGCTGATTTCTATAAAAAATTAGATAAAACAACCGAAACCTTAGATTTCGAAATCGGAAAAATCCTGAATGAAAAAGGAATCCGACACAGAATCAATAGAAAAGGAAGTATGATGTCGATTTTCTTTGATGTGACTTCTGCAAGTAATTTTAATGAAGTGAATAATTCCAATATTGGTTTGTTCAACAATCTGTTTCATCAGGTTTTGGAACAGGGGATTTATCTTCCGCCAAGTGGCTATGAAACTTGGTTTATTTCGTCTGCGATTGGCGATACAGAGATTGATAAAACGCTGGAAGCCTTCAGGAAGTTTCAGTATTAGATAAATGAAAACCTTTCCGATTTGGAGAGGTTTTTTATTTATAAATTACTTTATGATTTAACTCAATTGGATTATTGTCTTGTAAAATATTATTTTGAAATTCTTTATTTTTCACAGAAATATCCACTGTTTTACCAGTCGGGTCGGTGAATGTAACTGTTTTCCACCCTCTTGAATTTAAATTAAATGGGTCATTAAAATATGATTTTGCAAGTGCTTCATATTTTGTCCAATCAATTTTTATTGTTTTTGTGCGTGCATCAAATAGATTCCCGCCTTTTTTGACTTCTATCAAATTAAATGAATAGTCATTGTTTGAATCTTGAATAGAAACAATCAATCCTGGTAAACCGTTGAAAATATATGGACCATCACTGAAAGGTAATTCCGTAGTAAACCAGGCAATCCAGTTTCTTCCTCCATAATTGGTTTCCGCTTTTTGAGATTGATATTTTCCAATCATTTTTTGTTCGGAAGTTATTTTCCAATCTAAAATTTCCTCAATGGGAAGAAGATAATCTGTTCGCAAATAAGTAATTACTTTTTCAACTCTTTTTTGACTTAGATTCTTTTTGACATAGAATTGGTTTTCAACGCCCATTTTAAATATTTCCTTTCCATTATTCAACTTTGATGAATCTGCTTGTTTTTCTACTGAATCTCTAAAAATTGAAATATTATCTTTTAAATCCAAGATCATTTTATCGGAATTAACTTCATCTGGATTTTCTGAATTCAGTTTGTATTTTGTTTCGTAAATAAAACTCAATTTTTGTGAGAAGCAAAAGGTAGAAATTCCAAGAAAAAAAATTATAAATTTCATTTGTGAAAGGGGATGTTTAAATTTTCTGCTAATAAAATGATAAACGAAGTTTTAATATTTATATTTTTTAAAAGTGAAACAAAACCTTTTGGTAAGAGCATCTTGCTCGTAATCATTTCTAAAAAATAGGGCACGCCAGAGAAAAGATTAATAAAATGCTGGATGCTTAGGAAGTTTCAGTATTAGATAAAGAAAAACCTTTCCGATTTTGGGAAGGTTTTATTTGTGGATTATTTTCAACTATATTTTGCTAATATTATATCACCTGTAGTTTCTCTTTGCATAACTTTATGAACAACTCTCCAAATTCGGTTAAATAATAATCAATGTCAGAATGAACGTCAATTTCTAAATCAACAGTTGTATGAGTTTCATACTCATCTCTTTCATTTGGAATTTTTAAAGTTTGAGAATTAGCATAAAACTCTTTCTCCTCTTTAATTAAACCTAATCTTAATAAATTTGATAATTCAAATTTTTCAACGCTTCCTGTAGGAATAGTTTCCAATTTGTCTAGCGAAAATTTTAAAAGTGTTTCTTTGTGCTTATATACATTGAGTCTACTATTAATTGCAGATTTTTCTCGATATAGCTTTGTTAATTCATAATTTATATAACCATCATTATCGTCGAACATAATGATTTTTCTATCAATATCATTTAATTCTTTTTTAAGCTCTTGCTCGATTTTTTCTCTATTTTTATAATAATGATTTAATTCTTCTGTTATTTTTGATAATCTATTATCTTTTTCGTCAAAAACATTTTCTAATATTTGAAACTCTTTTGTTGAAATTTGACTTAAAATATAAGGGAAAACGTGGTTTTGAATATTTTGTTCTGAATCAACAAGATTTGAGAGAAGTATTGCCCATTTATCTGTTAAGAAATCATCTTCTTCAAGACTAGAATACTCTAATATTGGGCAAAGTAATTTTAGTGATATTTGTTTTGGAGAAATATTGTTTTTAGCACATATTTCTTTTGCTTTAACTAAAGTTTTTATTTGATTTTTAAATCTCCAAAGTGAGATTTGGTCTTTCAATAAAAGCCCTGTTTCTTCAACGGAAGGAATAATTAGTTTATCAACAAAATCTTTAGCAATGTCAACGCCTTTCTCTAATAAACTTGAAGTAATATTTATTTTGTTATCGCTCATTTTTTAGCTTTTTTGTGATTTTAATTCTTAGTCCGGTTTGCGTTCAAACAATTTGATTTGAATTATTAATTCTCCTTATTCATATCCTTAACCAACCCAACAGCAAAATAACCAATAATCGCAACAGCCAGAACAATACAAATCCACATAAACAAAGGTGTCTGCCAAAAGGTTTTTGCTTCTTCTTTAGATTTTGATTGTTCTAGTTTTTCTAAGTTTGAAATGGCTGTGACAGGATAATTTTGATTAACATCAATTCCGGAATTGATTAAATCGTATTGTGGCGCAGACCAAGTAGAATCAATTTTCAAGGTATAGTTTTCATTCGCTTTTAAATCCGTCAGAATGCTGACAGGCTTCTGGAAAAGGTTTATTTTCGTAATGTCTAAAGCCGGATTGTCTTGATTATCAATTTCTATGATGAATTCTTTGGCAAAAAAACTTTGTACATCAAATTGGTTTTTACTTTTTGAGTTGAGTTGAAACGCAGAAATGTTTTCGACATAATTCTCTGTCGATTTTTTATAAACTCTGTTTTTATTAATCAAAATCCTTGCATCACGCAGATAATAACTTGGCGCAGAAATCTCGAAACCGATTCCGTCAATCACTTGCGGATTTGGAAAAGTAATCGTGATTCTGGTTTGTTTTAATTTTTTATCAGTTTCAATTTTTTGAGTGAAATTTTGTAATTCAATTTTCGATTGATGGACAGAATGATTTTCTTCCAAACTCGCACCCAGAATATTGATAGGCAAAGAGTTTTTATCGATGAAATCAAATCTCAGAAACTTGTAATTGTTCAAAGGAAAAGCAAAATCACGTTCCACAAAGTTTTCCCCGGCGTCATTCAGTCCGATTACTTTTTGATTACCGACCAAACCAAACCATTCTTTCTGGTCGTTGCTGCCGCTGATATTGTACTTTTTTTCGACATCCGTATTAGCGATTTTCAAGGTAAGATGATCGATATTCAATGCATTTTCATTGGAGATGATGATGGAAGTCGCTACATTCGGAATAGCAGTTTTTGAAATGATGGTAAAATCCTTTGAACTGGAATTGCTGGATTTACCTTCATAAAAAACATAAGGAACTTCATTATTTTTAGAATCAAAAATTCTTAAAAAATCAATATTATTCTGAGACGCAGATCGAACTTCCGGAGTTAGCAAAATCTGATGAAGTCCGCTTTCAGAGACTTTATTTATTTTTCCCTGATAGCTTTGAGCTAAGGAAAAACTCGCTATCAGAATTGATATTAGACTAATTAATTTCTTCATCGGTTGGGTTTTTAGTTTCTGTTTGGTCTTCCAAGTTTTCAATTTTATCCGAAGGGATTTTGGTTTCATCTACGACCAGTCTTTTAATCTTTTGATAAACGAACGAAATAATCAAAATCAATACACCTAACAAAATAAAGGCGATGATTTTTCCTGTTTCCGAAACGTTTTTGATATCGTAAACAAATAACTTGATAATCGTGATTCCGAGCAAAGCTAACGCAATAATACGCAATGGCTGGTTTTGTTTTTTGATACCGATAATCAGAAAAACAAAAGATAAAACGCCCCAAAGAATCGGATAACCGATTTTGATGATTTGAAGTTTTATCGCTTCGAATTTGTCATCGATGAACATTTCTTTTTCATAGCTGTAACCCGTTTTATTGAAAGGATATTTCGCTAATTCTGTAGGTGAAATAATGTCTTTGGTAAACATCAATCCATGAATCATCACTTCATTACTCAAAACATAGACGATGCAAAATGCGAAAATCCATAATGCCGATTTATGATTCAAAAGTTTGGAGAAAAGACTTTCGTTTCTGAATTTAACTAAAACAAGTCCGAAATAAGCCAGGCAAATCAATAAAATATAATGAATGAAATAGGCTGATTTGGAAGATAGATTGAGAACAAAATTTTCCGTCATTTCATTGTAAGTCAGCTTGTAGAAATAGGCAATGTAAATGATGATGTTAACGGTAGCCAAAACAATCGTGAAACTGTTCCAGCCTTTGTCTTTTAGCTTCAAAACAAAATAACTCAATCCGACGCTGAACAGAAAATGATACAAAACCGAATAAGACAACGCCGAATAATAATTGCTGATGTATTCGTTAGCTTGATAACTGATTTCCAGCATTCCGGTAAAATAGCCGACCAAAATACTGACGCCTAAAATAATATTCCTGTAAGAAGAAGGATGGAATTCAAAACCGAAAATATTAGTTTTTTCTTTCTCTTTCCTCAATAAAATATAAGTGAAAATCAATGAAGCGAGTGATACAATTCCTGTGATGAACATTCGGTTGAGGAAAGGTTTCAGTTCCATCAGGTTTCCGGAATAATATTTTTCCCAATCCATAATTAAACTTCCGAACATCAAAATCTGAACGATGATTGCGCCTAATTTGAAGGTTACAATTTTTGATTTTTGAGAAAGCCAGAACAATAAAACGGCTTCTCCAGCCCAGAATAAAGTGATGTAATTGCCTTGAAACTGAATCGGAATGGCTAATGTCATGAAGGTTAAAGTCAGTCCTAACAACAGATAAATCGCATTTTTGTCCAACCCAAATTTTCTATATAAAAATATCGCATAAACCAAATTGTACAAAGCCAAAACAACGGTAAACAAACCTTTGAATTCCGGTTTCCAGTTTTCGATAATACTGATTCCCATTCCGAAATAGAAGAACGTATTAGCGACCATTATGAAATATTCCAGTTTCGTAAAAGAACCTTTGTTTCTAAGGTTGTTGATAACCGTTGCCACACTGAAAATAATGTAAAATATGGTAGCAAAAAACGAGGCACCACGATACGGTAATTTATCGTCGTAGAAGCCTTTGCCAAACCAAGCAGAATACAGCAGACAACTGAAAATGAAAGCCAGCAAAGTAACGAGATTCCATTTTTTAAAATAAGCGATTAAGAGCATTCCGACATTCAGAATCGCAATATATGTGAACAGAACTTTGTAGTTGCCTTCGCCCGTGCTGACCATAAAAGGAACGGCAAAACCGCCAATCAAAGACAAAACTGCCAATTCTTTCCGGTTATAAGAAACTGAAACGAACACACTGAAAATGGTAATAACGACCATAATAATGAACGCCACAGTCTGGCTGAAGAGATGATAATCGTGGAACGCAATTCCAATTGTGAGGTAAAAAATACTAATTGCTCCAGCCACAAAAACAGAACTGAAAGCGGTGTAATTTTTCCTCAATCGATGAGCAACGCCCATCACAAGCGCACCAGCCAAAATCCCAATTCCGACACGTGCCGGTTCATTGATCCAATCTTTATCAATCGCATATTTGACAAAGAAACTGATGCCGAGAACCAAAATCAGAATTCCAATTTTATTGATGAGGTTTTCTCCGATGAATTTCTCGATGTCAGGATTGTTTTCTCTGAAGTTTTCCAGCCAAGATTTTTTAGGTGGTACAACTTCTCTTATCGTATTTTCTGATGAGAAAGCCACTTTTTGTTCCACTTTTGGAAGTTCGTCTTCAACCGGCGGAATTGTATTTTCAATAGTTTCCGGCTGTTTTTCTTCGATGATTTCTTCTTCGATTATCGGAGGAGTTTCAACAATAGGAATTGGAGTTATTTCTTCTGGTTTTATTTCTTCCTTGATAATTGGAATCTCTGGTCCTTCTTGTTTTACAGGTGGAAGTTGGATTCCTGATTTCAAAGAATCGATTTTCTCCTGAAGTTTTCTGATTGAATCCTGAGTGGCTTGATGATTAGAGTTGACTTTGTTGTGAATGATGATAACAAAAACTATAACAACTAGTAATAAAAATATTTCCATAAATGTGCTTCTGTTAACAAATATAAAAAAATACGCTTGATTTTGGAATTATAAGGAAATATGAGAGCAATCTTTGATTAAAATAAAAAGAGACTTAACAAATTTTTGCTAAGTCTCTTTTTTGATATGAAGAAATTTTTACTTCTTGATGATTTTTTTCGAAATAGATTTTCCGTTTTCCAATGTTGCATTCAGGATGTAAACACCTTTCGGAAGATTGGTTAAATCAAGTGTTTTTAATGTCGATTTCAACACAGTTTTTCCTGTAAAATCTACAATCATAGCTTCTTTCACGTTGTCATTAGAAATCGTAATGTAATCAGAGGTTGGGTTTGGATAGATGATAAATTCAGCTTTTGATAAAGAATTATTGCCAGTTCCCAAAGTTTCCAGACTGATTTGATATTTCACCAATCCTAAATCCGATGTGCTGAAATAGATGTCCGCTTTTTCGTCTTCCAGAAAATCTATGGCTGAAGATTCTGAAAAAAGATGCCCCAGACTTTCAGGCGAAATTTCGCTCCAAGTTTGTCCTAAATTAGTTGAATAAACAATTCTAACCTGTGACGGCGGATACGCATAACCTTCGCCGCTTCCGTTCATAAAATTGGAAGATGCTACGATAACCCCATCTTTGTACGGCGAAAATTCTGCTTTGTTGATGACATTGCCACTGTAGATTTGAGTCCATTTTGCACCGGCATCATTGGAGATGAAAATCCCCTGAGTTGTGGACAATAGCAATTGGTCTTTATTAAAAGGATTTTTGCTAATGTCATAAATGAAGTCTACATCTTTTTCCAAAACGTTCAGTCCGCTTTCCGAAGGTGTCCAGTTTTGTCCGCTGTCTGTGGTTCTGTAAACCTCATTATTCTGGGATAGAATCACATTATTTTCGTTAACTTCATCAATGCTGATTGCGAAAACAGTCCCGAAAGCAGGAAGCATCACTTCCTCGCTGGTAATTCCGCTCATATCGGTAAAATCGAATTTCCTAACCGTCTCATTGAAAGCCACCCAGGAATGATTGGTATTCGATTTTGATGTCGCAATTTTCATAATATTCAGTCCATAATCGCTGTAACCTGTAGAATAATCTGCACCGTGATTATTACTTACAGCAAACGTTGAACCCATAAAACCACTGCTGCTGATATATACTCTTCCAGCAACCAATGGGTCAGCAAAAAGGCCATTGTTAGAGAAATTTGGAAAGAAGTTGATAGCCTGAAGATTAATTCCTGTTTCTTCACCAGTTTGGAAATCCTGATGAATAAATCCTCTTCTCAGACCGTAATACAAATGTTTTTCTGTGTTTTTATGAAAGCTGACTTTCTCCGTATTATTTCCAAAAGGATTTTTGAATCTTGATAAGGTAATTCCGCCATCCAAAGAATGAAAAGGATAGAAATTGGAACTGATGATTACTTCATTGCTATTAGAAGGATTGTAAGTCGCATTCAGTCCGTAATAATATTTATTTTCTAGGTCATTATTAGGATAAACATAATTGGCCCAAGAGTTTCCACCATCTTTTGAAATCACGAGTTCATTTTCTTCAAGAATCATTATTTCATCATTATTTTTAGGATTGATAACAATTTTCTGAATGCTGTTCGTAGAAAGTCCAGTCCAAGTGATTGGCACAATACTCCAGTTATCGCCGCCGTCTGTGGATCGGTAAAGATTCTCGGTCTGAGTTTCTGTAAGATAAAACGTTCCCAAAAACATTTTTTGAGGGTTTGTCGGGTCAAATGTTATGGCAGAATAATTCTGTCCTGCAATTTTTTCTGTCCAGGTATTTCCGGAATTGTCTGATACAAATAATCCACCGTTTTTTTCTCCAGGAGAAAACCCTCTTGCTAAAAACAATTTGTCAGGATTTCTTGGGTGGATTGCGACATTATTCACGTGAACGCCATCATTGGTAGAACTTGTATAAACTTTTTGCCAGTCATCTCCGCCATTTTTGCTGTAAAAAACATCCGTCACAAGACCAAAATTGTACATATACGTTGTGTGTAAAAGAATATTTTCGTAGTTATTTCCGGTAATCGAGTAGGACATTATCAGATTTCCAGACTGATTTCCATTTGGTGAATCGACTTTTTTGATGACATTGCCATTCTCCGGGTCGATGATAATCACCTGATTGTAAGCTGTCCCTTCCGAGGTTAAAATAAAACTCAGGTATTTCTGGTCAGCGGTCCATCTTAATTCCTTTATTGTTCCAAAACTTAGATTAATTGGAAAAGAGTAAAGCACTTCCCAATTTTTTCCATTATCAGAACTTTTCACAATGTGATTGGTTACCGTATTAGCATACAAAACATCAGGCTTGATTGGGTCATAAGTCACATCAAAGACCTGCCCATAATTTGGCGAAGTTAAAAATGACAACTGAGCCGTCAACATTGTAGAAAGACCGGAGCAAATTGCCAATAAAAATAAAGTCAATATTTTCTTCATATTTCAAAAATTTATTGATGTAAAATTGATGATAAATCAAAAAAAATGGATCAATAATGGCGTGACATTGCGTGACATCAATCTAATTTCTGCGTGACGTAGGTTTGTCTATATCGCTGAAATGTAGTCGTATAGGTTAATTTTGTCAGGAAGATTGAGTTTTTTACTGATTCTTTCCTTTCTTTTTCTGCAGGATTCCGGACTGATGTTGAGAATGGATGCAATTTCTTTATGACTGAGATTCATATAAACATAACAGATGAATCTGATTTCGGAAGAACTCAAATCCGGATGTCTTTCTTTGAGTGTGGTGATGAAATTCTGATTGACGCCCTCAAAATGTTTGAAAAAACTGTCCCACTGATTATTATTCTTAAGCTGAATTTTTAAATCCTTGATAGAATTGACCAGTTTCGTATTATTAGAAATCTCAGGTTGATTGACAATCGCTTCAATAATTTCTTCCACCACGTCATTTCTGCTGGAGATGGTTAAAGCTTGTGAAGTGAGCTGGCGGTTTTGTTGTTCGATTTCGTTTTTAAGACGTTCTTTTTCTAATAAAGATAAAGTTTCCTGTTCTTTCAGTTGTTGAGTCAGAATCAGATTGTCGCTTTGCTTTTTTTCAAATTCCAGTTGCGTGATTTTTTTCTGCTGTCTGTATTTTATCGAGTTATTGTAAAGGAAAAGCAGAACCAACAAAATAATGATAACGGCAGAAGCGATAATAATGTAGAAAATTTTTCTTTCATCTTTCAAACGCTGATGGCTTTCTTTGAGCTCAAACTGATAATTCTGCATTTCGAACTTGATTTTTCCATTATTGAACAGCGCAGAATTATTAATTCTTGAAATCGAATCATTCGCAATAATCACAGAATCTTTGTATTTGAGAGACTCATCATAATTTTTGGTTTCCGCATTGATTTTTGAAAGATAATTGTAAACTTCCTCTCTGTTATTGATGTTCGGAGAGAGTTTTCTTGCCTGTAAAGCCAAAGATTTTGCCTGAGTAAAGTCTCCTTTTTTCTCATTAATTTGCGCTTTTATCAGCAGAATAAAAACCAGATTTTCGGTTTGGTTATCAGCTTCCAGTTTAGGAATCAGATTATCGATGATAGCTTCAGATTCTTCAAATTTTTTCTTGAGATAAAGATTTTCTGCCAAAGCCATTTTGTTCATTACATTGACTTTCGGATCATCTTTTGTCAGTATTTCCGCTTCCTGAATGTACTTATAGGCTTCATTGATTTTATTCAATTTATTCAAAACCAACCCGAGATTCACTGCATAAGCGCCGGCTTTTTCATTTCGGTTGTTTTCTTTAGCAGTTTGATAGGCTTTTAGGAAATATTCGTAAGCTTTTTTATTATTCTTTTCCTGAAAGTAAAGAATCGCAATATTGTTGACAACCGTCATCACGTGCTTCTTGTCCGGCATATTGGTTGCGATATCATAAGCTTCGAGATAATATTTCAAAGCTTCGCCAAAGTCGGTCATCAGATAATAATTGAGACCAATGTTGTTGGTTGCGCGAAAGTTGGATTTGTCCCATTTCTTTTGTTCTGAGACAGATTTTACCCGAATCAACATTTCCAGAGATTTGGTATGTTCCTTTCGAAACATCTTCTGAATGGCTGAATCGATGATGACTTCACATTCTTTTTCGGACTGCCCGGATATTGTTGTAGGCAGAATAAAAAATATAATTATTGGGATTATTTTCAGAAATAGTTTCATCTTCTCGTCAAATCGATAACGAAATATAGATATAATTAACCGTAAAAACAAAAAGATGAGATTAGGAATGATATAAGCTAAAGTCTTCGACTTCGCTCACACTGACATTTGTTTGAAATAATGTTAAGTATTAGAGTTGTCACACTGAGCGGAGTCGAAGTGTCTTTATAGTTATTGTTTAATCAATTTCTGAATCGATGAATTTCTGTCTGAGAATTTTATTTTCAGAATATAAATTCCTTTTGGAAGATTTGAAATATTGATTTTTAATTCTCTCGATTCCGAAATTCGTTTTCCGGATTGGTCCAGAATTTCAACTGAATTAATTTCTTTCTGACTTGTAATATTGATGAAATCTTTAGCTGGATTGGGATAGATTTTTATATTGTTTTTAGAAAGATTATTTTCATTAGTTGCAAGATTTGTCGAAGTGAAAATATAAGCAGAACCCGCATCATTGAGTTCATTTTCTTCATTATTATCCCAATTGTCTCTTGCTGCACCAATTAGGATTTCATTATCACTCATTGCCAAACTCCAACCGTAGAAATCTTCTGCAACATCGTTTTCGGGCTTTAGTTCCTGGTCAAATTCCCATTGGTTCTGGCTGTTCTTTTTATAAAGCAAAGTTCTTCCTGCTTCTGCGCCGTAAAGATGTGGACTGCTGATGAGAAGTTGATCGTTTTTCAATTCGCACATCCAGGCAAAATAAGTGTGTTCAGAAGATTCATAACTTGGGATTTTTTGAGTTTCTTCCCAGTTTCCATCATCATTTAATTTGAAAATATAAGCCATCGACGGATTTCCTGTGTTAACTTCGGTGTAAGCACCAACAACTAACTCATTACCAGAAACACTCACCGAATTTCCAAAATAAGAATTTTCGAAATTGTCTGATGAAGTTAAACTTTGATGGAAAATCCAATCTCCGGAATTGTTCTTTTTATAGATGTAAATTTTCCCTGCATTGTTATTAACGCCACTTGCGCCAATCACAAGATAATCGCCGTAAAGACTGACGCCAATCCCAAAATTTCCAAAATCTACACTTTCCGGCGAAGTGATTTTCTGTGCTTCTATCCAGTCATTACCACTTTTTTCGTAAATATAAACAGCACCATTCCAACTGCTGAATCCTGGAGCGCCAGCAACAATCGTATTCCCGTCAACAGCAATAGAAGTAGGATTAACGCCCAACAACGCATCATTATCATAATCAGA
The DNA here is from genome assembly GCF_003610695.1 of Epilithonimonas arachidiradicis. GTDB lineage: Bacteria > Bacteroidota > Bacteroidia > Flavobacteriales > Weeksellaceae > Epilithonimonas > Epilithonimonas arachidiradicis. The sequence goes on from NZ_RAQH01000002.1 coordinate 217,349, forward strand.
TGCTGTCAGTTTGTTTGTGAAATTCCATTGATTGTTAGCATCTAAATTGTAAACATACAAAGCACCTGCTCGGATTATATTTTCGATATCCGCTCTTCCTGCAGAAATCACAAGAAAATCATTTCCAAACTTTATACTTCCTCCAAATTCCGCCATTTCGAAACTATCCGGAGCCGTGATTTTTTGATTGAAATTCCAGTTGTTTCCGCTTTTTTGATGAATATAAACAGCACCTTTTGCAATGTCTTCTCTGGAAGCGCCAACCGCCAAAAATTGATTGTTAATCGCAACCGACGTCCCGAATTCTGCCCGGCTTTCCCTTGTAGAAGCTGTGATTTTTTTGGATTGATATTGTCCAAAGGCCAATGTCAAACTGAAAACAGGCATTGATAAAATTCCTCTGTTTAAAATTCCCGAGAATAGATACTTTTCCATATATAATTTTTTTGTTGAGTGAAGTTATATAGTATAAACCCGAAAGCTTTAATTTAAGGCGTGACATTGTGTGACAACAATTGTCCATTTCTGTGAAAACGAAAAACTTTCCGAAATGGAAAGTTTGAAAATAGAGTAGGATAACACGTCAAGAGTAATTCAATTAATTTAGAAGTCAATCTTAAACAATTTTCAAAGATTGGATCAATCCGTCTTCAAACTCATAATGGTATTTCATCATAATCGGACTTCCCGGAAAATTTCCCGAAACTTCAGTGGTCAAAGTCTGTTCGGTTTCCGAATATTCCAAAGGTTTCATTGTCGCACGGTAATCCGTGTTGGCTTTGTCTATCCATTGTTCGATTTCTTTTCTGCCTGTATGCGTTTTGCCCTCATCAAAAACTACGGCTGTTTCCGTAAAACATTGAGCATAAGCATTGCTGTCAAACGCGTTTTGTGTTTTTATTAATTCTTGTACTACTTTAGGTAAGTTCATAATTTTAAATTTTTAAAGGTTATGAAACGGTTGGCACTGTGCCACCATCAATGACGAAATTGGTTCCTGTTAAGTAATTAGCTCTTGGTGAAACCAAAAAGCCTACTAATTCTGCAACTTCTTCGGATTCTGCTGGTCGGCCAAAAGGAATTCCGCCCAGTGCGTTCATCACACCTTGCTGCGCTTCTTCTACGGTGCTGTTGGCATTTCTTGCAATTTCGCCTAACCACGCTTTTGATGCAGTCGTGTTAATCCAACCCGGAGAAACAGTCAATACACGAACGCCTTTCGGTGTCACTTCGTTGGATAAGCTTTTACTGTAATTGATTAAGGCCGCTTTCGACGCCGCATAAGGCAAAGTCGAATCATACAAAGGCAATTTACCCTGGATAGAGGCGATGTGGATGATGACGCCGGATTTTCTCTCAATCATTTGGGGTAAAAATCCTCTGTCCAATCTCACAGGAGCGAGTAAGTTTGCTTGTAAAGTTGATTCCCAATCTTCATCACTTAAAGCCACAAAACCTCCGGCTGGCGTTACGGATGAACCTAGATTGTTAACCAAAATATCCAGTCTTCCATAAGTCGAAAGCACTTCGCTGATGACTTTTTGTGAGTCTTCTGCTTTGCTCAAATCTGAGGCGATAAAATACAGGTTGTTGTTTCCTTCTTCCGGAGCATTTCTTGCTGTAATGATAACGGTTGCGCCTGCTTGTAAAAGTCTCTCTGCAATGGCTCTTCCGGCGCCTTTTGTACCACCTGTTACCAAAGCAATTTTGCCGGATAACTCATTGTTGAAATTAAATTGTTGTTCCATTTGTTTAAATTTTATAGGACAAAATTGGGGCATAAAAACAGTTGGTGCAAGTACGGAAATACGATTCATATAGGGATAAATTTTTCCCCTATTGTACAAATCGGAACATAGGTTTAGTTTTGTAATATGTATGAAAGAAAAATTATTCCTAATCTGAACTGTGGCCTTGATTTGATAGGTGAAGTTCTTTATGGCAAATGGAAAATACGTCTGCTATGGTTTATCCATCAGGGACATCAACGGCCTAGTGAGTTGCAGCGGAAAATACCGGATGCGTCCCGCCGGGTTCTGAATATCCAGCTAAAGGAGTTGGAAGACCACGACCTCGTGAGCAAAATCATCTATCCTGTGGTTCCTCCAAAAGTAGAGTACAACCTCACGGAATTTGGGAAAACGCTGATTCCTGTAATTTCAGCGATTGGAGAATGGGGCGATGCGAATGAAAAGCACCTGAGAGAAGTGATTTTGAAAAGATTGAATGTTGAGAATGAAAATTAAATTCGTTTTTCTCTGAAGTAATTCAATTGTTAGAAAAACGGATTTAGTTTATTTAGCAGGCTTTGCTCTCAGATATTGATGCGGGTAAAAACAATCATCACCGCTTTCCCAGGATGATTGAACTGCGAAATACGGATTTCTCAAGATTTCCCTAGCCAGGAAAATTAAATCACCTTGTCCGTTTTGAAGAATTTCTTCCGCTTGTTCTGCTGACGTGATAAGACCAACAGCTCCGGTTTTGACATCCGAATTCTTTTTCACATCTTCTGCTAAAGGAACCTGGTAACCTGGTCTCAAAGGAATGGTTACACCATTAATATTGCCACCACTGGAAACATCTACCAAATCTACATTCTTAGCTTTCAAAGCTTTTGATAATTCTACACTGTCGGAGATTTCCCAACCATTTTCTGCATATTCGGTTCCGGAGATTCTTACGAAAAGCGCTTGGTTTTCTGTGATTTCGGAATTAACTGCATCTACAATTTCCATTAAGAATCTTGCTCTGTTTTCAAAACTTCCACCATATTCATCGGTTCTTGTATTGGAAAGTGGCGATAGAAATTGATGAATCAAATAACCGTGCGCACCGTGAATTTCCAAAACATCAAATCCAGCTTCAACCGCTCTTTTAGCTGCTTTTCTGAAATCTTCTACCAATGTTTTGATTTCGTCAACAGATAATTCGTGGGGAATTCTTTCAGAATGATGAAACGGAATCGGGCTTGGCGCAATGGTTTCCCAACCTTCTTCCAAACTCATTTGTCGGTTGGTTTCAGCGGAAACAGAACCTTTTCGCCCAGCGTGAGCCAACTGAATCCCGATTTTACTTTCCGAATTCTGATGAACAAAGTCAACGATTTTTTTCAAAGCCAAAGCTTGTTCGTCATTCCAGATTCCGAGACATTTGTCCGAGATTCTTCCGCGTGGTTCAACACCTGTTGCTTCTACGACGATAAGACCAGCGCCACCTTGAGCACGGCTCCCGTAATGAACAAAGTGAAAATCATTCGCAACGCCTTCTTCTGCAGAATACATACACATTGGCGACATTACGATTCGGTTTTTCAGTTCTACATTTCTAAACGTTATAGGTGTGAAAAGTTTCATTTTTAGAATTTTATTATTTTGAATGGCTTCGAGAGCCTCAGTCTGACAACTTTTATTAATTAGATGTCACATTGAGTTTGTCGAAGTGTTTTATTTATAATTTTAATTATTGAAATAGAACGGGAATTTCAGTGTGTTTCCGTAATTCGTCCACGTTCCTTCGAATTTCAATTGGTTTTTGTCTGATGATTCTTTGATAGATAATTCTCCGGAGAAAATTCCGTTGTGTTTTCCGTTTCCTTTTTCCGACAGTTTCAAATCGTAGATTTTGGATTGGTCTTTTGAATTTTGAGTTTTTTCTGTGTCAAAAGTTATAGTTCCTTCGAAGTAGGCTTTTGTTCCTTCTACATCCGAGAAGCCAAAAACTTTGTAAGTGTCTTTTTCCTGATTTTCTTTAGAAATAGTTTCGAAAAGAACTTTCAAATTGGCTGAATTATCGATTTTACCGATGAAATATTCGTTGTTGTTTTTGATTAATTTCTCAACTTCTTGTGCGTTGAAAATTGTAAATCCGAAAATAAAGACTAAAAGAAAAATTACTTTTTTCATAACCATAAATTTTAAATTATTGAATCACTCGCAACCTGACTTGAGCGGAAATCCTTTTTTGCCAACCTCCAAATTCTATCTTAATATGAAATCGTCTGCAAAAAAGATTGACTACGTCGAACCACTTCGTTAGGTTTGGGAGCCCTTCGACTTCGCTCAGGATAAACTTCAGACGGATTAAATTGCCCAAATAAAAAATATTTACTGTCTCGCAAATTGTTTTGATCAAGCAGATGGAAATGAATCAGCAAAATTTAGTCAATCAGCGTGAAAAATTAATTAAACTCCAAATTGTGTCAAGTGATGATCAAGGTGTTTGGACATCATATTGTTCCATTCGGTTGCAGTGAGTTTTCCGAAGTTGAAACTTTCTTTCCCCTCGAAAGCGTCTGCACCTAATTGCTGGGTTTTCTGGATGAAACCTATAATTCTTTTTTTCTCTTCCTCGAAGCTTTTATTATCTGTAATGACAAACATTGCAGCGGTGGGAGAGTTGTGTTTATACGGCGTCTCGTTTACAACTTTTGGCTTTACAAATTTTGTCAGAACCCATTTTATCAAACGATTGGGTTTCTTGTGTTTCTCCTGTTCGTAAATCAATTCGTAGGTTACATTGCAATGTGCCAGCATTTTGTCCACGGACATCACGCCCCATTTCGGGAAAGAATCTTCCGTGAGTGCGTTAATTCTCTTGATGAAATGGCTTGTGTCCGCCTGGTCGAATATATTCTTCATAGTTTAGGTCGTGATTTTATTAATTTGATTGAGCTTTTCTAATAATAATTGGTTGCGCTTTTTGTGCTTGATGAATTTAAGAAGAAACCAAATAAATAAGATTGAAGAAATTACGATAATTAGGGTACTTATGATTCTCAACCTGTTCTTTTGTTCCTCGATTTTTTTGTTGTTTTCCTGATTCAGGACATCGATGCTTTTGTTGAGAGAAGCGAGTTCACTTTGTTCTCTGGCAAATTTGGTTTCGATGTACAGTTTGTTGTACACTTCATAATTGTTCCAATCTTGAAGTGCGAGATAATTGTCAGAAAAACCTTTGTAAATCCCTTCACTCAACACCAAATCGCCGACTTTTTTGGACAGATTGACCGATTTTTTCAAAAGCTCTATCGCTTCCTGATGTTTTCCCAAAGCCGTGAAATTCTCAGACAAACCTTTGTAGGCAAAAGCCTCCAAACTCTCTGCGTGAACAGATTTGGCAACTTCAGCAGATTGTTTGAAATATTTTTCTGCCTCATTGTATCGCTTCAAATAAAAATAACAATAGCCAATGTTGTACAGGAAAACACTGGAGTTGGCGATGGCATTATCATAATTTCCAACTTTTTTTACATACTCCAAGCCGATGAGCAGCTTTTCCAATGCCAGCTCGTTGTTGTCCTGAGATTTATAAACCAAACCTCGCAAAGCAGAGTTGAGACCGAGATAATACGTTTTGAATTTCCCGTCCGGAAGCTGGTTGCAAATCTGATAAGATTCGTCCAGGATTTCCAACGTCTTGCTGTTGAGTCCCATCTGCTGATATTGTATGGACGTTGCATTCAGGATTTTTACTTTTTGTTCCGGGTTGGTCACATTTTTACTCAGTTCCTTCATCTTCAGAACCCAATCCAGAGATTTGTCGAATTCCCTTTTGGAAATGTAGGAATGCGACATCAGTTTATAGAGCTTGATGAGATTGTCCGGATTTTTCTCATTTTTCAGCATTTGTTGCGTGATTTTCTGAGAGTTATCAGGATTTTGGTAAATGTCCGACAACGCTTTTTTATACAATTGCTCATTGTACTGGGATTTGAAAATTCCGGTAAACGAGAAAATAATTAATATGAAAATGGAGCGTTTCATTGTTTATTCTGAGTCAATTGCTGGATGTAAGTGTTTGGCGAAATCCCGGTTACGGATTTGAAAACTGTAGTAAATGCGCTGTGGGAAGAGAAACCTGCTTTCTCCGCCAGATAGCTTACTTTATAATTAAGATAAGCAGAATCGGTTTTCAAAAGATAAGCGATATAATTGATTCTTAGTTCGTTGATGTAATTGTTATAATTCTTTTCTTTGTATCGGTTGATGACGTCGGACAGATATTTCGTGTTCGTGTCCAATTGTCCGGCGAGCATTGCCAGTGACATATCGCGGTTCAGGAACATTTCCGATTTTTCAAATTCTTCCAAACGCGCCAGAATATCCATTTCTTTTTCCTTGGAAATCAGCGGTGTTTTTTTGGAAATGTCAGGTTCTATTTTTTCGGATTTTGGTTCGATAACAGTTTTACTTTCATCAATTTTCTTAATGAAATCCTGTTGTTTTGAATAAAAATCGATTTGCTTCTGGATAGATTTTGCTTTTCTTTTTTCGAAAAGATTCATAAGAACAATCGCTAAAATGCCAACGAAACACACGATCGCAATAATCAGAATATTGTTTATAAAATTGCGGTCAGCATTTTCTATTCTTTTGGCTTCGTATTGTTCATTCAGCTTTACCAGGTTTCGAATGGCGTCTTTTTTATTTTTGTCTAATTTATCGGTTTGCTCCTTATATATAGAGTAATATTTTTGATACAAATCTTCGTTTTTCAGCGCCAGATAATTTTTGGACAAATCCTCATAAATTCTGTATCTCAATGCATCATAAGCTTTATTTTGAATTAATTCCAAAGCCTGATTCAGGTTTTCGGTTGATTTGACGTAATCTTTTTTCAGGAAATTAATTCTACCAAAATTATCAAGATTGAAAGCTCTTAGAAATACATATTGAGGCGTTTTCTCCAGCTTTTTCTGAATTTCATTAACCAATTTTTCAGCTTTATCAATTTGATTTTGAGAAATATAAATGAATGTCTGATAAATCTGATTTTCTATCGAAATGATAAAATCTTCATCCGTATTTTTTAGCTGAGAATTACTCTGATTCAGATTTTCTTCTGCTTCTTTCCATTTTTTCTGAACCATTAGGTTAGATGCATTCAGCTGATAAATGTAAGCGGAGAGATTTTCCGGATAATGCTGAGACTTGATTTTAGAAGCTTTGTCAACAAGGTTCTGCGAAATTCTGATGGATTGCTTGTAAAGTCTGAGCGACTGATATTGCTGAGCCAAAGCAAAATCCGAATAGAAGGAATTGTTTTCATTCCTGTTTTTATTCAGATTGTCGATGGATTGATCAATGGATTTTGCATAATCACCTTTGAAGTTGTAGGCTCTTGACAGGATGATTTGAACACGCTGTTTGATGAGTTCCGGCTCTTTGTTGACATCAATATTCTGAAGAATCTGGAAAGCATTGTCAGGGTTTTCGTAAAGACTTTGATAAGCTTTGTCAAGGAGCTTCAATGTTTCTGGATTGCTTTGCGCCGAAGTCAAAATGACACCGGAAACAACCATCAACCACAAAAAAAATACCCTGAACATACTACAAAAATAGTTTTTTTATTTGTGAATTGTATGATTTTTAATAATTCTTTAGTGAAAAATTCATGGTTATTGTTGTTTTGTTAAATATTTGAAAATCAGGTGTTTTTAGAATTAATATTTTAAAAATTCACGAATTCAAAAAGGCAAACTTTAGGAATTGTTAGTTTTAAGACATAACATTGTAAACAAGTTTTTGAAACAAGAAGTCAATAACTGCTGAAGAAAAATTACTATTAATATTTTTATTATTATGAAAAAAGTTTACTTGCTTTTACTAGGCGCAATGACAATGTCTGGAATTAATGCCCAGCAAATAGAACTGAAAGTTCTGGACGGAATGGGGTCACGTCTGTATGACATCAATGACAATGGAAAAGGAATCCATTCCGGAGCCTATTTTGATTTTGCTACCGGAGATACAACACCCACAGAAGGCGGACAAGCTACAAACAGAATCAACAACGCCGGCGATGTTGCGGGATTGATGGCTTATACAAGTTCTGAAGGCGAAGAACTGGGACAAGCAGCATATAAGAAAAACGGAACCTGGACGGCAATTGGCTATTTCCCTGGCGATGTTCCGAGTAATAGCTGGTTCAGCAGCGCTAATGCGATCTCCGGAAACAGCAAATATGTAACAGGGCAAATCTCCACAAGTGTTGAAAATAGTTATGCCTACATCTACGATACAGAAGCGGGAACGATTAAAAAACTGGACGGCGATGGTTCTTTTGAATATGGAAGAGGCGAAGGCATCAACAGCTCGGGAATTGTAGCTGGTTTTGTTAACAAATATTCTATCAATGGAAGTACGTATTGGATTCCGGTTTATTACACACCGGATGGCGTGGTGCATTATATCGGAGACTTGGGATATGGAGAAGCTGCTGATATCAATGACGCCGGGCAAGTTGTAGGTGTGAAAGATAACAAGCCTTTCATCTATGACATCAATACCAATGTTTATAAAGAGTTCAATATTCCTGCAGGTTTTGATACTGCAACATTTACATCCATCTCAGAAAACGGTATTGCTGTAGGATATGCAGGTTATGCAGGCAGCAGAGAAGTGATCATCTATCATCCTTCATTAAGTTCGAATCCTGTTTTCCTGAAAGATATTTTGACGAGCCAAAACGTAGCGGTTACAACTTTCGATGGAAAATTGGGAACTGCAATGGGAATTTCTGCTAATGGAAACTACATTGCTGGATTTGATAATTCTATTCCGCCGTTTTTCGCAGCAGGTTGGGCCATTAATCTCAATAATCTTTTATTAAACGACAACGATTGCTCAATCACTTGTCCTGAGAATATCGAAACAACTCTTGCAAGTGCTTCAGAAACATCAGCAGTTGTAACTTATACATTGTCGGTTACTTGCGGTTCATCTTCTTCGTCAGGATTGCAGACCGTTTTAGTTTCTGGTTATGAATCTGGTTCTCAGTTCCCGATTGGTGTGACCAATGTCGTTCACAATTTGGTAGATGCAGACGGGAAAATCGTTTACGTATGTTCGTTCCAGGTTACAGTGAATGATGTTTATTGTTCTACAACGCCACAATATGGAGTAGATTCTATTACTAAGGTTCAGTTTGCGGGAATCGATAATGCATCAGATCCATATTCTAGCCAGGCTAACGAATATTATCTGGACAAAGTGGGCGAAGTTTACCAAGGCAGCGAATATCCAATTGCTATAGAAGCTAACACTAATACTGGTTATGATTATGCAACAGTTTTCGTAGACTGGAACCAAAACGGAATCTTCACAGACGCAGGAGAAATCTATGAAGTTGGAGCAATGACTTCTGACGGAATGGATGGCGCACAGATTACAGGTAACATCGCAGTTCCGGCTAATGCAACAGTAGGAAAAGCAAGAATGAGAGTGATGTTGAACTGGGATGCATCTATCACGACGCCTTGCGATAACTCAATCTACGGTTATGGTCAGGCAGAAGATTACACATTAGATGTGAAAGAATCTCTTGGCGTGAATGACATCAATTCAAAATCGATCAGCTACTATCCAAACCCGGTAAAAGACATCCTGACTCTTGTAAGCGATAAAAATGTAACCAACGTTTCAGTTTACAATATCGAAGGTAAGTTGGTAAGAAACTTCGCAAGTCTGGATGAGTCAAAAGTTCAGTTGGATCTGTCAACATTAATCACAGGAACTTACGTTGTGAAAGCAACAACTAAAGATGGAAAAACCAAAACATTTAAGGTGATCAAAAAATAAATCTTCATCATAATTAGGAGAAAAACCCGCATCAATATTGATGTGGGTTTTCTTTTTATTGGGGCAGCTTAATCCGTCTTCCGCTCCCAATCTTTTCACTCCACTTCGTTGCGTAAAAAGGATTCCCGCTCAAGCCTGGCTGCGAGTGATTCAACTTTTCTGTATGATGCAGACTTTGTGACTTTTCAACAATGATTTACTTTAAATTTTTGCGACTTTGCCATATTTATTTATTCGTTAACAAAAACCTAATTCTTTTCTTAAAATTGTTTTTTAGGTTCAGATACTTTAACTTTGCACAAACCTAATCTAATGAGTAAAAAAGAAACGAAATACATCTTTGTAACAGGAGGTGTAACATCGTCACTTGGTAAAGGTATTGTTTCCGCTTCTTTGGGGCTTCTTCTTAAATCCCGCGGTTTCAAAGTTACCATCCAAAAGCTTGACCCTTATATCAACATCGACCCCGGAACGCTTAATCCCTATGAACACGGCGAATGTTATGTGACCGAAGACGGCGCAGAAACAGACCTTGACCTTGGACATTATGAGCGATTCCTGGATTCTCCAACATCACAGAATAACAATGTCACAACCGGAAGAATCTACCAGACCGTTATCGAGAAAGAGCGTAAAGGTGATTTCCTGGGGAAAACTGTGCAGGTGATTCCACATATTACCAACGAAATCAAACGCAGAATCAAGATGCTTTCCAAAAAGGATTATGACATCATCATTACGGAAATCGGCGGAACTGTAGGTGATATCGAGTCGCTTCCTTATATAGAAAGTGTTCGCCAGTTGCAATGGGAATTGGGTAAGAACAATTCTATGGTCATCCATTTGACATTGTTGCCTTATTTATCGTCAAGTGGAGAACTGAAGACAAAACCTTCCCAGCATTCTGTTCGTCAATTGATGGAAAGCGGGATTCAGGCGGATGTTTTGGTTTGCAGAACGGAACACACCATTCCGAAAGATTTGCGTTCCAAGCTGGCGCAGTTCTGTAATGTAGGACTGGAAAACGTCATCGAATGTATTGATATGGACACGATTTACGAAGTACCTTTATATCTGCAGAAACAGAATTTTGATGAAGTTGTTCTTAAGGAACTTAATCTTCCTGCAGGCAAAGATATCAATCTGAAAGACTGGAAATCATTTCTTAAAAAATATAAAAACCCAAAACGAAGCGTAGAAATTGCTTTGGTAGGAAAGTATGTGTCGCTTCAAGATTCTTATAAATCCATTGCCGAGGCATTCATCCACGCCGGTGCGGATATGGAGACGGAAGTTAAGGTGCGTTGGGTTTACAGTGGTGACATCGAAACTGAAGGTGCAGAAAAACTTTTGAAAGGCGTTGACGGAATCCTTGTCGCTCCAGGTTTTGGCGACAGAGGTATAGAAGGAAAGATCCAAGCGGCGAAATATGCAAGAGAGAACAAGGTTCCACTACTGGGAATCTGTTTGGGGATGCAGATTATGACGATAGAATTTGCCAGAAATGTATTAGGATTAGCTAAAGCCAACAGTATGGAATTCGATACTTCTACGCCAGATCCGGTAATATCTCTAATGGAGGAGCAGAAAAATGTGGTGGAAAAAGGCGGAACAATGCGTCTTGGTGCTTGGAAGTGTGCTTTGAAATCAGGCTCAAGATTGTCAGAAATCTATGGCGCAAAAACTATTTCGGAACGTCACCGCCACAGATATGAGTTCAACAGTGAGTACAAAAAAGACTTCGAAGACAAAGGACTCGTTCCGACGGGACTAAATCCGGAAACCGGTTTGGTAGAAACTTTGGAACTGAAAGATCACCCGTTCTACATTGGTGTTCAGTATCACCCGGAATACAAGAGTACGGTTGCTACGCCGCATCCACTTTTTAAAGCGTTCATTAATGCTGCAATAAAAGGAAAGTAAGATTTACTTATTAATAAAATAAAACAGCTGCGATTTTGTTCGCAGCTGTTTTATTTTTAACTATTGGTTTCAAAAAATCTACTTTCTTGAAAATGTGGTGTAGCCGCCGTCCACCAATAGCTCGGTTCCACTAATGTAACTGGCATCGTCTGACGCTAAAAATAATACAGTTTTTGCAATTTCGCTTGGATCACCCAATCTTTTCAAAGCAATTATTTCAGAAAAATGGTCTCGGATTTCACTTGTTGTTACTTTTTCCAGGCCTTCAGTTTTAGTTGCTCCGGGACTTACAATATTGACTCTGATTTTTCTCTCGGCCAATTCGTTGGCTGCGATTTGAGCAATCTTGTTTAATGCGCCTTTCGTTGCAGAATAGACGCTGGAACCCAGATTGGCTGCCGTAGCCACGGTAGATGAGGTGAAAATGACTGAAGCGCCGTCTTGTAGATAAGGCAATAGTTTTTGTAATGTGAAATATGGCCCTTTCACATTGGTATTGAACTGTGCATCAAAATCAGCTTCCGTTGATTCTCCAATGGGTGCAAATACAGCGATTCCTGCATTCAGAAAGAGAACGTCTATTTTATTTCCGCTTTCCGCAACTGCTTTTTCTAATAAAGTAATGCCTTCCAGATTTGATGTGTCAGAAACTAATGTTTTTAAGTTGGAACTGTTAATTGTTGCTGCAGCCTTTTCCAGATTTTCTGCGCTTCTTCCGGTAATCCAGACATTAGCTCCTGCGTTGATGAATGCTTGTGCGGTTGCGAAACCTATGCCGGTACTTCCGCCGGTGATAATCACGTTTTTGTTTGTGAAATTCATTTTGATAAATTTTAATATTGAGATACAAAGGTATATCATAAGAATATATTTTAGTAACTTTGTAACTAAAAGTAACAGTAACATTTGAGTAACAAAGTAACTATGGATTGTAAAGATTTTAAAGACGAGCACAAAAAAGAGATTATGGCGGTTCACGATGCAATGGACGTTCTGAGCGGCAAATGGAAGATTTCAATTATTTCCTCTATCTGTTATTATAACAAAAGACGGTTTTCTGATATTCTGAATGATGTAGAAGGCATATCCAACAGGATGTTGAGCAAAGAATTAAAAGACTTGGAAATGAATAAGCTTTTGGAAAGAACCGTTCTGCATACAAAGCCAATTTCTGTTCAGTATCAACTTACAGATTATGGATTGAAACTGAAAAACATCATCAATAACCTGTCGGAATGGGGGGCAGAACATAGAAAAGTTATTATTGGCAAATAATCGATTGCTATATTAATAAAAAGTAATTCCTATCCTTAACCGTCTTTATTACAAAATCTGAAAAATAAAACCTATTTTTGCAGACCAAAATGATGTAGGTTTCTAAACTGTCTGTCTGAGATTATTGAAGACTTCAAATTAAAAGCCTTAAACCTTAAACTTAATTCTATAATGCAACAGAATAACGGATTAGACAAAAATCAGCTGATTAGCTTCGCGGTTTTTTCTATGATTCTTATCGGTTTTATGTTCTATTTCCAGAACAGAAATGCAAAAGCTGAACAGGAACAACTCGCTGCGCAAGCCAAAAAAACTGAGCAGACTACAAAAGCAAAAGCTCAGGTTACTAATCTTAATGCGAATACAGTAACACCGACTTCAGTTCAGAAAGTTAATCTTCAGAATGATGAATTGGCTTTGGAATTTTCCAGTGTTGGAGGACAATTAAGCTCTGTTAAACTGAATAAATTTCAGGCTTTTGGTGGAAAACCATTGTATCTTTTCAATAATAACAATTCCACCTATGGCTTCCAGTTTACGGATAAGTCCGGTAAAGTTTTCAATACAAAAGATTTAGTTTTTGCACCACAAGTTTCCGGGAATTCTGTGACTTTGAGTTCAAAAATTGGAAATGCTGTTGTACAATTCGTTTATACACTTAAGCCAAAATATACGTTAGATTTTCAGGTAAAAACACAAGGTTTAGCTAATATCGTTAATGATGGAAAAGCTAATTTTGTCTGGAATTACAATGTAAGAGGTGCAGAAAAAGGACGTTCGCAGGAAGAGACTCACACCGAGTTTGCTTATGCGTTCAACAATTATAAAGACTACGATTACGATGCCCGTTCCGATATGGATGAGCCGGACGAAACCCTGAATTGGATTGGTGTAAAGCAACAGTTTTTCGCAGCAGTTCTTGAAGCTAAAAATGGATTGACCAAATCAAAAGGTAATCAGGAAGCGATCCCAGAAGGGGAGTTTTTGAAGAAATTCAATTATGACGGACAGGTTAATTTGGCTGGCAATGAATTGAATCAGGATTTTACCTGGTATTTTATGCCACTAGATATGGACTTGCTGAAGTCTTACGACAAAAACTTTGACGAGATTCTGCCGTTAGGCTGGTCTTTCATCGGCTCGCTGAACCGCCACGTATTTATGCCGATGTACAATTTGTTATCGTCTTGGGGATTGGCAGCAGGCTGGGCGATTTTCTGGATGACCATTATCGTGAAACTGATTTTGTCTCCGGTAATGTTCAAACAGCACAAACTAAGTGCGATGATGAAGGTGATTCGTCCGGAAATTGATGAGGTGAATGCTAAATTCAAGGATGCGGACCCGATGAAAAAGCAACAGGAAACAATGGCGGTCTACCGGAAAGCCGGCGTGAATCAAATGGCAGGATGTTTACCGGCGTTGGTTCAGATTCCGTTGTTCTACGCACTTTTCCGTTTCTTCCCGAATATGTTAGACCTTAGAGGGAAAAGCTTCTGGTTCGTTCCGGATTTGACAGCTTATGACGATATCATCAGTTGGGGAACCAACATTCCGTTGCTGGGAAATCACCTGAGTGTATTTGCTTTGGCTTGTACCATTGTGATTTTGATTTACACGATTATGACTTCAGGAAACATTCAGCAGCCACAACAGGAAGGGATGCCGAATATGAAAGTCTTGATGTACATCTTCCCAATCACGTTCTTGTTCTTCCTTAACAGTTCTGCATCAGGTTTATCTTGGTATTATTTTGTATCCAATGCGATTAACATCGTGATTATCTTGGTGATTAAATATTTCATCTTAGATGAGAAGAAAATCCACGCTCAGATCCAGGAAAACAAAAAGAAAGAACCGAAGAAAGAAGGAACTTTCCAGAAACGGATGAGAGAGATGATGGAGAAAGCGCAAGAGCAACAGCGTTTACAGGAACAAGCTAGAAACAAAAAGAAATAAACATCTAAAGCGGTAATTTTTACCGCTTTTTTTATTGGGGCGTATCCCTTTGTAAGATTGGCTTTTTGCAAAAAGCCAATCTTACAAGCGGGCCGTGCTTTCCGCTATATCTTTTTCTGCCAAGCTTTTGCCAATCCAGAAAAAGGATGCCGCTGCAATCACTTACGCGCTGACGCCTTTATTCAACATTTGTCTAAAAAATATAATTTATCATAATTATTTGTCTTACTTTGATGAGTTTTACGTCTTTGCGAACCTTAAAATATTTTCCATAATTTCAAAAAAATCTTTGCGGACTTTGCGTTAAAAATTTACAATTTATACAAAGAAAAATCCCGAAATTTGCAACCATCAATTTAAATCCAAAACCTTGAACTTAGAATCTACCTACGAATATCTCCAACAATTCCTAACTGCGGAACGTTTCCAAAAAATCGAACATTACTCCAAAGAAAGTTCAGATTTTGTTCTGCCGGTAATGGAAGACATTTACCAGTTCAGAAATGCGGCTGCCATTGTTCGTTCTGTGGAAGCTTGTGGATTTCATAAAGTGGTGGCGATGGAAAAAGAGAATTTCTTTGAACCGAATCTAAAAGTCACAAAAGGCGCTGATACTTGGGTTGAGGTGGAGAAAATGCCAAGAACAATAGAATCTCTTCAGAACATCAAAAACCGAGGTTATAAGATAGTCGCTGTTTCAGCCGAAAACAATGCGAAAATGCTCCCAGATTATAAAATCGAAGAACCTTTGGCTTTAGTTTTCGGAACAGAGTGGGAGGGAACAACGGATGAATTATTGGACTTTGCTGATGAAACTTTAGCAATTCCAATGTTTGGATTTACAAAAAGTTTCAACGTGTCTGTTGCGGCCGCCATTTGTATGTATGAACTTAAACAAAAATTGCTAAAATCTGATATCGATTATAAATTGTCCGAAGAAAAATTGCTACAGATGAAAATCCGCTGGGCAAAAAACTCGATTCCAAGTGGTGATATGATTTTGGAAAAGTATTTGAGAGAGAATCAATAATCTTAGTATATTTGATTATAAAATACTCATTATGACAATTTATAATGTTTCTATACCGGATAATAAAGATTCTTTTTTTCGAGAATTCTTAGAGCTTATTGGAGCAAAGTACGAGAAAAAGCAAGATACTTTTGAGCTGTCTGACGAGCAAAAGAAAATATTGGATAACCAAGATGATTTTGCGTTGTCGGATTATGAAGATAATGACAGTTTTGTAGCAGAGTTAAAGAAAGAATATGGCATTTAAAGTCATTGTTTCTCCTGTTGCAAAATCGAATGTAAGAGAAGCTGCGTCTTATTACAAAAGAGAAGTATCTAACAAAGTAGCTCAAAAATTTGTTGAAGATTATGGGCAAACCATTCAAAGAATAAGACAAAATCCATATTTTCAAATCTATTATAAAGATTTTAGAGGATTGACGATGCGTAAATTTCCCTATATTGTTTTCTATCAAGTTTCCGTAGATACAATCTTAGTAAAAGCAGTTTTCAATGGACTTCAGGATACTAAGAAAAGACCAAAATAATTTTAAGTAATTAATTCACAAACAATTTCCCCAATCTTCGGAGCCAGCGCAACACCCATTCCCGAAAGTCTTATTGCACAAAATTGTTTTTCGGAGATTTGTTTCACAATCGGTGTTTTTTCTATTCCCATTGCCATAATTCCTGACCATCGCATTGCTATTTTAAAATCTTGATTAGGCAAAATAACTTCTTTTAGAAATTGTTTCAAATGATTTTGCAAAAAATCTGTGGTTTCAAAATTGGTTGTTTTTTCAGTTTCAAAATCCTGATTTCTAGCACCGCCTAAAAGAATTTGATTTCCTAAATTTCGGAAGTAATAAAAACCTTCATCGTAATGAAAAGTACCTTTTAGTTTAAGATTCTCGATAGGTTCAGTCAGAATAATTTGTCCTCTTGCAGGGATGATTTCTTCTGATTCTAAAAACTTTGTACTGAAAGCATTCGTGCAATAAATGACTTTATCACATTTTAGAATAAGATTATCATCAATTGTTATTTTGATTTCATTCTCAGCTTCTGAAACTGATTCTACTTCTGTTCCGAAAAGAAATTCGACTTTCAATTCGTGGCATTTTTCTAAAAGTTTGTTCAATAATTTTCCCGAATGTAGACTTCCTTCACAAAGATTCTCAACCAAATAGTCTGATTTTCCTAATCCAAATTCTTCGATTTTTTCATTCGTGATTCTGAACGTATTTTCGGTTTTTATGATTGGAGCTAATTTTTCATTCACATCATCCAGTTTGTCCAAAGCTGATTCAGTATTCAAAATCTCGTAACCGCCACACATTTCAAAATCAATTTCATCTTGAGTAAAATAATTCTGAATCTTCTGTAAACCTTCGAATCTCATTTTAACCAAATCCAAAGTTTTCTCCCAACCCATTTTTTCGGAATCGGAAATAATCTCTGTCAAACTTCCAAAACAAGCAAAACCAGCATTTCGGGTTGATGCGCCAGTTGGAACAGAATTTCGTTCAATAATTAAAACCGATTTTTCGGGATATTTTTCTTTGATAGAAATCGCAGCCCAAAGTCCTGTAAATCCTGAACCAATGATTGTAATGTCACGTTTTCTGTAAAAAGTTTCGGTTTCCCAAATGCTTGGATTAATATTTCTCATGTTTTTTGAACACAAAGTTCAGAATGTTTTTTATTTATACTCATAAAGTTCACAAAGCCGCTTTGCTTATTAGATATTTTTCTTTGCTGAGTTTTATGCCTTTGTGAACTTAAAGATATTTTCAAGAAATTAGCAAATTCTTTGCGAGCTTTGTGTTCAATTAAAATCAAAGTTTATAATCATCTCTCACTTCGTTACTTTTTGCAAAGCAGACCGACGAAGAATTTTCCTGATTCGAACCAAATTTTGAATGCATCTCCTGATTGAAATCTGCCGACTTATTTCGGGCAATCGAAAGCGTTTTCCAATCATTATTTTTCATCATTTTAGCAATGTATACAATTTGTCCAATGTGATAAGGATAATGCGCTAACTGACGAAAAATCGCATCCAAGACCGAATGCGCTTCGCCTCTGATATAAATTGTAGAGTTGATATTTTCGTTCGTGATTTGGTTTAAAGCTTCGAAAAGACAATTCCAGCCTTTTTCCCAATATTGCAGAATTTCAGCTTTTGTTTTGAAAGAATTGATAAATTCCGAATCTCGGTTTCGCCAATCTTTTTCGCCATCTTCGGTAAAGAAATTAGTCCAGCGAGACAACATATTTCCAGCAACGTGATTGATGATAATTGCGATAGAATTACTTTCCTCGTTGTATTGCCAAAACAATTGTTCTTCAGAAAGCTGAGCGAACGATTTGTCACCCAATTCTTTATAATAGAGAAATCGCTTAATGAATAAGTCTTTCATTTTGAAAATTTTACTTAATAAATATAAAAATTCCTCTCAAATATTTGAAAGGAATTATAAATTTTAAAGCTTTAATTATAATCAAAACATTTTATCATAATTCCAAGCAGCAACAAAAATTCCGGCAGTTTCAGTTCGTAATCTTTGATTTCCTAATGAAACAGCTTTGATGCCTTTCTCCGCTAAAATCTGAATTTCTTTATCAGAAAAATCGCCTTCTGGCCCAATCAGGAAAGTAATTTGGTTGCTTGTTGTTGATTGTTGGTTGATGGCATTGTCACGCGTGTCATCCTGAGCGGAGTCGAACGGTCGAAGCGCATTCAGATTAATTCTTTCCAGATTTTCGTTACAATGTGCCACAAAAGTATTTTCTGGGTTTAGGTTTTTCATAAAGTCAGAAAATTTGGTCAAATCATTAACTTTTGGAAAATGAAATCTAAGACTTTGCTTCGAAGCAGAAATAGCTTGTTTCCTCAGTTTATCAATACTGATATTCTTACGTTCGGTTTTTTCTGTAAGGATAAAACTGATTTCTGAGATGCCCATTTCCACAGCTTTTTCAACAAAAAATTCGATTCGGTCAATGTTCTTCGTTGGTGCAATCGCGATATGAAGTTTTGGAGAAAAATCAGGAAGATTTTCTTTGATTTCGGAAACGTCTAATGATACTTTTTTACCTTCGAAAACAAGATTTCCTTTTGCCAGATTTCCATTGCCGTCGGTTACGAAAATCTCTTCGCCTTCTCGCATTCTGAGAACTTTTGTGATGTGCTGTTGTTCATCAGAATCAATCATTAAATCAGGGAAAATCTGTCCAAAGAAAAGTTTCATTTTATATTGATTTTATATTGAACCACATAGGCACATAAGTTTTTTCGGGATAAAAAAGTCTAAATAGCCATTTTTACTTTTCTATTTCAAAATTCTTACAGCTATTGTGTCTATGTGGTTTTGCTATTTCACATTGTTTATTTTTTAGCAGGTTTTACAATTGAAATTATTTTCTTGCCAATTGTTGCCAATAAAACCGCAGCCAGACCAAAAACGATCCCCAATCCGAATTTCGAAAAGATATTTTCCGGAAGCAAATGGTGTATATAATCGATATTATGAAGAAAAATTTCCCCGGAAACCAACAACAAAGCAATAGTTCCAACAACGCCAAGAATTTTGATGACAATTGGTAAAGCCTTAATCAAAACTTGTCCAAGACCTGAGAAAAATCCTTTGTTCCCTGACTTTTTCATTAGGAAAAAACCGGCATCATCCATTCTGACAATCAAAGCAACAATTCCGTAAACGCCTACTGTTGCTATGATTGCAACGAAAGAAACACTCAGAATCTGAGTCAAAAGAGGATGTTGTTTCTCAATTACGGTTCCTAATGCGATAATCACAATTTCCAAAGACAAAATAAAATCGGTTTTGATGGCCGAACTGATTTTTGATTTTTCTGATTTCTCATCTTCTTCTGGTAAAGTGCTTTCTTCTACAACCTCGTGTCCTTTTTTATTTCTGTGAAAAAGAAATTCGATGATTTTTTCAACACCTTCGTAAGCCAAATAAATTCCACCAATAATCAAAATATAAGTGATTGCTGGCTCATAAAGCCATTTGAGTAAAAATATAATTGGGATGATAATCAGCTTATTGATAAAAGAACCTTTGGTAATTGCCCAAAGAACAGGAATCTCGCGAGACGATAAAAATCCGGTTGCTTTTTCTGCATTTACTGCAAGGTCATCTCCGAGGATTCCGGCAGTTTTTTTAGTTGCTAATTTGCTGGTTACTGCGATGTCGTCCATCAACGCACCGATATCGTCTAAGATTGCAAAGAATCCTGAAGCCATAACTTTTTTATTTTGATACAAAAATAAGTTTTAAACTTTAAAATTCAATGCTTAAAGTTAATTGGTGGATTATTTTTATTTGATGTTTTGAAACGCGATTTCATTCTCGCTGATTAAAGCAACGCCGGTTTTCATCGTCGTGTAAATATCTGTGTCACATTCGCGTAAAGAACACATATAGATTTCTTCTACCCAAGTGTTGTTAATAAAAATCAGATTGAGATATTCCTGTTTTCTCAGGTTGTTTTTGATCGAAAGATAGTCGCCTTCTTTTGGCTCGTAAGCAAAGCTGAAAACATTTTCAGAATTGATGGTTTCCAAAATTTCCTCTTTGATATCCTGAAGATAACCTGTCTCGGAACTGATTAAATCAAAATCCTCAGATTCTACCGAAGCTTCAGTTTTACCGGTGATGGCTTCCAAAATCCAATAATATTTAGATTTTTTTTTGGCTTGTTTTTCGAGGATTTTTTCTTCTAGTAGTAGTTTCATAGTGATTTATTTGGCTAGTGTGAGTGTGTCGCAGGTGTTGTTAATAATTGCGGTAGCATTTGGGAAAATATTTAATTATTCTTCCTCATCGTCCAGATTTGCTTCAGTAGGTTTTGTAAATTTAATTCCTTCATTGTCCCACTTGGTAATATTGCCAGAAGAGTCCATAAAATTAAATTCTACTTCATAAGCCATATTATTATCGTACTTGAATGCACCTGAACACATACCGTGACCAACCGATAACTTATTGTCTTTTGGCAATATATAATATGTTGTGATGTTATTTGTTACTAAGTTTTTGAATTTGGTTTTGACTAACAATTGTGAAGAATCATTAGCAAGAAATGAAAAAATGACGTTTACCTCTGGTCCGCATCCGTAAGAAATATAAGACTTTTTTAATTCATAAGGTTTCTTAGTAATAATAGGTTTCTCAATATCTACATCGGGGGTAACTTTGTAAATTATAGGTTTTGATGAAATATTATAATTGTAGAATTTATTTATTGTTTCGTATTTCGGAAGATTGTCAATTTTCAAAATATATTCTTTGCCAATTTCTAATGGAAATTCAGGTTTTAAAACGGCTTGAGTCAACTGAAAATCTCCAACTAGTGTTTCAGTTACCTTTAGATTAATTTTTTGATTTCCGCTTTGCAGATATACTTTGTAATCTTTATTTAATAAAGTGATAATTTTTTGGCTTGATGCAAAACCTTCAATTAGGAAAATTGAATTTTTATTAATTTCTGTTTTAGTGGGAAATACATTTATTCCACTATTTCCACATTTGGAATAAATTAGAGTATTTAAAAAGATTCCAAAAATAGTAAGGATTGATTTCATAATTTGAGATGTTTTTTGAAATATAAGAAATTAGGAAAGAATATTTCTACAAACCATATTTCTTATTTATGCCAGTTATGCCCACAGAATCTGCATTGTTTTGCCAAAGGTGTTCTTGCTAATTTTCCACACTCAGGACAATTATTTAAAAATATTTTGTCGGGATTTTGTTCTAAAATTCTTTTTGCTACTTGAATTTGAAAGTTATCATAACCATTTAGCAAAAGTTGTAGTATCTCTTGGTCTTCAGTAATCCATCCGTGTTTCAAATAGATGTTTCTTATTTGAGGTTTATCGAAATCATCTCCTCGGATTATACACGAATTTGTATGTTTTATTGCAATTTGTTCTTCCCGATTAAGGAGATGTGAAAAATAATTAATAATATATTTTGCTTTTTCAATGTCCATAACTGCAACTTTAGATTGATGAAAATAAACTGAATTTACAAATCATATTTCGCTGTAGCTGTCGTCCTAATATCCGTAAACTCGCCACGTTCGTATTTCAGTTTGGCAACCATTGCAATCATTGCGGCATTGTCTGTCGTGTATTCGAATTTTGGGATGAAGATCTTCCAGCCGAGTTTTTCACGATTGTCTTCCATTGCGTTTCTAAGTCCGGAATTGGCAGAAACACCGCCGGCAATCGCAATATCGTTTATATTGAGTTCTTTCGCCGCTTTTTCCAGTTTATCCATCAGGATTTCGATGATCGATTTTTGAACAGAAGCACAAAGATCATTGATATTATCCTTGATGAAATCTGGATTCTTTCTCACCTCTTTCTGAATAAAATATAAAACCGAAGTTTTAATCCCACTGAAAGAATAATCATAACCTTCCATTTTCGGTTTGTTGAATTTGAAAGCGTCGGGATTTCCTTCTTTTGCTAATCTATCCACAATTGGCCCGGCAGGATAATCGAGGTCGAAGATTTTTCCGATTTTGTCAAACGCTTCACCTGCAGCATCGTCAATGGTTTTCCCAATAATTTCCATATCGAAATAATCTTTAACCAAAACTATCATTGTATGACCACCGGAAACCGTCAAACATAAAAACGGAAAAGTGGGCGGCGTAGGATTGGCATCATCAATAAAATGTGCCAAAATATGAGCCTGTAAATGATTGACTTCTATCAGCGGAACGTCCAAACTCATTGCCAGAGATTTCGCAAAAGAGGTTCCTACCAACAGTGAACCCAAAAGTCCCGGACCTCTGGTAAAACCAATCGCGCAAATCTCATTTTGTTGTATATTTGCTTTCGAGAATGCTTTTTCTACGACAGGGATGATGTTTTGCTGATGCGCTCTGGAAGCCAACTCGGGGACAACGCCACCATATTCGTTATGGATTTCCTGATTGGCAGCCACATTGGAAAGGATTTTGCTACCGCTGATAACGGCTGCAGAAGTGTCGTCACAAGAAGATTCTATACCTAAAATAATTGATGCACTCATAATAGATGGCAAAGTTAGAAAATAAAAATACAAATAACGAAGAACCACATACTGACAAGCCTGCCAGCCAGAAAAAACGTCCTCTTTTTCTAAGAATTCTCAGCACCGTTTCTTACGGCATTATTGCGTTGGTAGCTTTGATATTGATTATTATCAACCTTCCTATTACCAAAAGATACATTGCCAACCAAGCCATCGACTTTCTGAACAAAGACCTGAAAATGGGAATGTCTATCGATGACATCGATGTCAATTTTTTCGGTGATGTGACCATCAAAGGTCTGCACTTGAAAGATTACAAAGGCTACGAATTTGTCAAAGCAAAAGAGATGCGCGTGGCTTCTGACTGGTTTGCTTTGGCTTTCAATACGAGAGATATAAAATTCAATCAAGCGACAATCATTGAGCCAACCATCCGGGTGATTACTTATAAAGGTGATAGCATCAGTAATTTTATCCGGTATGTGGATAATTTTGATGATGAAAAACCACGTGATCCGAAAAGAAAACCTTTTAAAATGGGAATGAAATTCGATATCATCAATGGGATTGCAAGTATCGTCAATGAAAATAGTCCGGGCGAAGCTGGAAGATGGCTGGATGCAAGAAACGTCAACCTGAATGTCACTTCTCTAAAAGTAGAAGGTGCTGATGTTTTTGCGGATATCAGAAATTTCAATTTTATCACAAAACGCTACGGCAAAGAACATATCGTCGATACTTTTTCTACCAATTTTGAACTGACTAAAAAACATTTGAAGTTAGGGAATCTGACCTTCAATACCAATTATTCTCTTTTGCAAGGTGAAGCGATTCTGAATCTTGACCCAAAGACCAAATTTGCAGATTTTGGAAATAAGGTGAATTGGGATTTGAGAATGGTTCCGGGAAGCCAGATCAGTGGTTATGATTTGAGTTATTTCGTTCCGGATTGGGACAATTATACGCCAATCAATATCTCAGGAACGATGAACGGACCGTTAAATGATTTTACTTTGAATAATTTCTTAATTCGTTCCCAGGAAATCAATCTGAATACCAAAAAGATGACTATTTCTAGTGTTTTGGACAAGAAGTTTTTCATTGAAAGTAAAGATGTTTCTGCAGACTTCACTTACAAAGGTCTGAAAGCCTCGCTTCCGAAATTCATTTCTTCGAAGTTGGGGAATATTGCGGATGATTTTGGAAGGTTAAAATATAATGGTTCCGTAAAAGTGAATCCAAAGCAGATTTTCGCAACCGGAAATGTCATTACAGGAATTGGACAGGCGAAGATGAAAGACTTCAATCTTGTTGATTACAGTACAAAACGTCCAAAATACAGAGGCTACGTAGATGTCAAAGATTTGAATGTAACCGCTTTGACCAAAAATAAACAAGTTGGATTGATTTCAGGAAAATTCAATGTTCAGGGTGAAGGTTTTGATGTCAATACAATGTATGTGAAAACCACTTCAGATGTCAATCATATCGATTTGATGGGTAAAAGCCTTAATAATATTGCAATCGATGGTGTTCTGAACAAAAGGAGATTCACAGGAAATGTTAACGCCAACGATGCGAATGTCAAAGGGAATTTCAAAGGAATTGTGGACTTCAGTACCAAAAGATTATTTGCGGATTTTGATGCTAATATTCAATATGTTAATCTGAAATATTTCGGTATTTCGGCTGGTGATACCAATTCTGTCAGCGGTCATCTTGTTGGGAAAGTTTCTATGACCAATCTGAATGACGTTAATCTCGATACCAGTATCAAAGGATTGACTCTCAATTCAAGTTCTCAGAAATTACAAATCCCGGATTCTAAAATCAAGGCTTACTTCGAAAATGGAAACAGAATTGTTTCAGTAGATGCGCCTGGAGCTGTTACGGGAAGAATTTCTGGTAGGTTTGATTTGGAAGATATCGGAAATATGGTGATGAATAGTGTCAATAAAATCTTAGTTGGTAATCCTCCGAAGAAAACTTACAACGGTCAGAGTTTCGACTTTGATTTTGATGTGAAGCAAGGTTTGGTGTCATTCTTTGTTCCGGATTTGGAATTGCCTAATGGTGCCAAAGTCGCTGGAAATTATGTCGGAGCAACCAATGATTTAATCCTAAATGCTGACGCTGCTCAAATCAAATATGTGATGACCGGCAAAAAAGAGTTGACCGAAGCTGAACAATTCTTGGCGGAAACCGATGCAACTTATCAGCCAAATCTTAATAAAGTGAAGGACAGCGCAATGGTTGACAGTCTTAGTTTGAGAGTCAATACGGCGGATCTTAATCAGCAATTGCTGGCAAGTATCAAAAGAGGTCAATATGGCAATAATGTTTTGCAAGATGTGAAATTGACGGCCAATAATGAGAATATGCAGGTTTTACACATCGGAACAGTTTTCAAACTGGGAAGTTTGGAAGACGAAACCTCAAAACAGATGAAGGAATATGCGGTTAACATCAATCAGACGACCAATGCTGCCCAGGATTATGTGTTCCGTTTTGAACCGACTACTGTTAAGCTGAATGATGTAGCGTGGAGCGTAGACACAAGCCCGGAACTCAATCATTCGATTACATATAGGAAGAAGGAAAAAGACTTCATTATAGAAAATCTGAGAATCTATTCCGATGAAAGTGAACTGCTGGTAAAGAATGCGGAGTTCAAATCCGGAAAAGAATTCACGGCTGATGCTGAGGTTAAAAACCTGGATATTTCTAAGCTTCTGGCTTTTAGTAAGGATAAAAATGCCTTGGATATCAAAGGAACCGCCAACGGAACCATTCAGGTTAAGAAATCCGGAAACAATCTGGAACCTTTGGTTGACTTGGATGTCAATGATATTTTCATGAATGGTAAAGCGATGGGAAATCTTGAAACAAGAATTACCAAAAGCGAAAAACCTAATGTTTTTGACGTAAGCATCCAGGCATTATCCTCTGAACTGTTAGGCCAGAATACGTTGGATGTTGCAGGAACTGTAGATAACACAGGAGAATCTATGGTTTTGGCTTTGGATGCTAAAATGAATGAATTCGATCTTGGCTTTGCCCAGCAATTTGTGAAAGAGATTTTTGGAAACTTCCGGGGAAAAGCCACTGGAGATCTTAAAATCTCAGGCCCGATGAATGATATAGATTACAGTGGTGATATTGCTTTGAAAGGATTTGGGCTAAAGCTGATGTTCACCGGTGTCGATTACTCTTTTGATGATACTGTTATTAATCTGTCAAAAGGTTTAGCCCTGTTAAATAACATCGGAATCAAAGACGGAAGAGAGAATTCTAAAGGTAATATTTCTGGTTCCATTCAGTTTGAAACGTTGTCTTCTCTGGGTGTCAACCTGATTATGCGTGCGGATAATCTTTTGGTACTTAATTCAACTCAGGATGATAATGATCTTTTCTGGGGAAGGGTTACCGGAGAAGGCGATGTCTATGTCAGCGGTCCGGTTTCCGGCCTGGAAATTTCTACGCCCAATGATGGTCTCAGAGTTTTGAACAACAGTACATTTACTTTCAATAGTGCCTCCACAGCTAATGTCGAGGAATTCAAGATTCTGAGATTCTTAAAGCGTGATGATGAAGGTAAGATCTCTGTTGAGAAAAAGAAAAGATCAGGTGCTAATATGTTGATTGACTTTGATGTAACCATTGATAAAGGCTCTCTGGTAAACGTTTTGGTTGGTGATGATGTCGGTAATATCTCTGTAAGAGGCGATGCGCGTCATTTGAAATTCAAAATGGCAAGAAGCGGTAATATTACAATGGACGGTACGTACACTGTTGATAACGGAACTTTCGTTTCCAAATCGATTTTGAATAGAACCTTCCAGATCGCCAGAAACAGCAGTATCCAATGGAGCGGAAGTCCAATGACGCCCGATCTTGATATCACTGCCAATTATACAAGAACGGTGACCAACGCAGGAGAATATCTTGGAATGAGTCTTACACAGCCAATTAATGTGGTTCTGACCACAAAAATTGCCGGAACATTGACTAAGCCCGAGATCTCTTTTGGTGTCGCAGCACCAGATGGCTCATCGCAGGTGAGGGAAACTCTGGCAACCAAGATGAGTAATGAGGATGAACGTATTATCCAGTTTGGATCTGTCTTAGTTCTTAACAATTTTAACGTCGTTAATTCCGGAGGATTAAAATTTGATGTTTCTCAAACGGCAGTTAGTACGGGTTATAGTATGGCATTCAAGCAATTAGGGTCGGTTCTTAATACCATCAGTAGTGCGTTCCAAATCAATCTGGATTACATCAGCGGGGACCCCAACTCTAATACTTCGGATAGAGCTAATACCAATGTGAGTCTGGCCTTGTCTCCGAGAATTAATTTCAAAACCGGATTAGGAGTTCCTATTTCCAGAACTGAAAATACCAATTCTAATTATCTTTCTGTAGAAGGAATCGTGGAGTATGACTGGAGTAGAAATAACAATGGCAGCAGGTTGCTGAGAGCTTATTCCAAGCCTTCCAATATCGGACTTCTGACAACTGCGGGCGGAGCAGGCGCTAACCAAAGTTATGGTGTAGGTGTGGTTTATAGTAAAAGTTTCAATACTTTCCGAGGATTGTTCAAAAAGCGAGAAAAGTTAAAATCTGACACAATCTCTATAGAGACAAATAAAATTGATTCTGTAAAAAACAAGCCTAATAAATGATAATTATCATAGTGAATTGAAGATTTTGTTAAAAGGTGTTAATCTTTTAATATTGGTTTTTATTTAAATAATTTTTTTTAAATTTGCAAAAAAATTAGATATATTTTAAATAAACAATAAAATCATACAATGAACTATCAATTAGACGATATCGATAAAAAGATCCTTGATTTCTTAGTTGAAAATACAAGAATGCCTTTTACAGAAATTGCTAAACAAATGGACGTTTCTGCAGGGACAATCCACGTAAGAGTTAAAAAAATGGAAGATGCCGGGATTATCTTAGGTTCTTCTCTTAACATCGATTACGGTAAGCTAGACTACAATTTCACAGCGTTTATCGGTATTTTACTTACAAAGTCAAATCATACACAAGAGGTTCTGAAGCAGTTAGCTTTGATCCCGAATGTCGTAGAAGCAAGCGTAACATCTGGAAAATATAATATCTTCTGTAAAATGAAAGCAAAAAATACGGAAGATGCTAAAAGAATCATCTATCAGATTGATGACATCCAGGATGTGATGAGAACTGAAAGTATGATCTCTATGGAGGAGTACATCAGTGACAAAAACCGTCTTATCAATGCGGTTAGCATATAGTTAGTTAATAGAGATTTCTATAGGAAAGAGCTTATTTTGTAAGCTCTTTTTTTGTACTTTTATGCGATGAATTCAGTGGATAGAAGTTATAAAAATAATAAGGATTATTACATCATTTTCGGACTTATACTCTTGGTCTTTATTTTAAGTATCAATACCGATCTAGCCGAATATTCCCAGCATCAGTCGCTTAATATCCCAAGAGGATTTTTCTACTACACTCTGGGTGTTGATTTTCTGGTTCTTTTCAGTTGGCTGTTGATTCTATTCTTTAGAAAGTTAGGTGTTGTTCTTTTTCCTGTTTTTGTATTGCTTCACTTCAGCCTGCATAATTACTTCCTGAGTACTTATCTGTATTCTGATATTACTGTTTTATTCCTGTTTGTTGGTATTGGGCTAATTGCTGTCATTCCGCGCTGGAATATTTTGAAGTAATTTGATGGAAGACTAAAAATAAAAAAGCCCCAGAAAACCCAGAGCGTAATTATCAGCATTTTGATATAATTCAATGAAAAATTTGGCTGATAGGAATCTGTTATTGTCAACAGCGTTTATGGTTCATCTTGTGTGCCTTCAGAATCTAAGGAACGAATAATTTTGTTATTGTTTTGCGAGGCAAAGATTGTTATTTAGCAGTATATCTTGCAAAAAACAAGCTACTACATTAATACGCCAGATTTACAAATAGCTGATTGATAATATTTTGAGTATTGTGTTTTAACAGTTTTTAAAAATCCATCATCCACTTATTGAGATCGATATCAGAGGAGATGCCGAGTTGTTTCCTCAATCTGTTTTTTCTGGTTTCAACACTTCGGACAGAGATATTGTTGTAATGTGCAATTTCCTTTGTTGTGAAATTAAGTTTTAGTAATGCACAGAATTGTAATTGCCCGGTTGTAAGTTCCGGATAATTGGTAATTAATTTATTATAGAAAAAAGGATAAACTTCTTTGAATCGGCTGAGGAAAGATGAATCGTTGCTTTTGGCCAATTCCAAAAGTTCAGCAAAAGCATCGTTCACTTTCAGTTCCAGATTGTTCAGTTCCTCTTCTTTTTCAATCAGATCATCCTCTATGTTTTCCTTTTGCTCCTTTTCTTCTTTATAGCTTTTAAAATACTTAATGGTAAAAAAGAAGAATACCACGGCAAGCAGGACAATACTTCCGATAAAGATATACAGATTCTGATACCAGCTTTCTTTTTCTTCTTCTATGATGCTATTCGAAACTTTGTTGGTTTCCAGTCTCTCTTTCTTACGAATGATGTCAGCCAGTTCTCTCGATTTTTTGGTGTAATAAGAGTAGATTTTATCATCTCCCATCTGCTCATAGATAAGCGCTAAATCGTCGTAGATATACTGTAGACGGTAGATGTCATTTGCTTTTTCGAAGATGGGCAAAGCTCGTTTGTAATAGTGGATAGAGCTGTCGCTTTGATTCATCTCCAAATATGTGTTAGCCAATCCGAACAATCCAAAAGCCTGGTTGATTGAGTCATTTTCCTGTTTGCCGAGTTCATAAGCTTTTCGGTTGTAATAAAGCGCTGGCTTGTAATCATCAAGATCGATATATGTGTTGCCAATACTTGAATATTGTGATGAAAGCCAATTGTTCCGCTTAGTTTTGTTTTTGATTTTCTTAAAATACTCGATGCTTTGCAAATCATACTTCAAGGTACTTTGCGGCTCGGCATATTGTAGATTAAGGATTTCCGATCTGCCTGCATAGATCTGGCCAAGTGAGCTGTAAAGATCATCGTTGTCTTTTATTTTTTTGCTAAACTGTTCTGCCTTTTCACTGGTTTTCAAAGCTTTTTCGAAAAAGCCAAGATAAGCGTAGGCTATTGTTTTGGCAATGTAGGCTTGTGAACAATGATAGTCATCGTTTTCTTTTTTAGCAAGATCATACAGCATATCAGCAGATACCAGGACTTTTTCTTGTTCACCGAGCCCAAGGTAAGAACTGATATCAGACTTCAAAGATTTGGCTTTTCCAAGATAATAACCTATTTCTTCAGAAGCTTTATAGGTCTTGTTACTGATTTTAAGTGCCTCGTTGCGATCTGCCAAGCGGAAAGTTGCGGCAATTAAACTGTCGATTTTTTTAGGGGTATATTGCTGCGCATCCGCTTCCGATAGAAACGAAAATAAAAGAGAGAATATTAATAATTTTTTTTGAAAATCCACAGCTCAAACCGAACCCCAAAAGTATTAAAAATTCAAATATAATTAATACAATTGGTTATTTTATGAACAGTTTAGTAGCAAATTGGTAAGAAATACGTAATGACTCGTATTATAATTTAAAATCTTGTTGGGTAACGATCAAAATTTCGGGGAAGAATTGATCAAAGCAGAGTTGTAAGTGTTGTTTGTTTTTCAGGAATACATCAAAAACCGGGATATCTTTGTCCAGATATTTGGCTTTGTTCAGAACATTCTGCATACTGAATTGGATGCCGCGATCTGTTCTGTAGTTCGTAAGCCAATCATCTTGCTCCATTCTCACCAGCATTCTTTTATAACTTTCAGGCAGCCATTTTTCATTTTGCCACAGGGTTTTGTAGATTTTCGAAGAATGCTGTTTCAGTTCGTTCTCAGGATAATAATGCGCTACAAAATAATCAAAAGCCACATCAACAAAAGCACCCGAATATAATCTCACCAAAGGACTGAAGATCTTCTTGGCTTCCGAAACAGCCGGGTGAGAATCTGTAAACGTATCGATGAATCTGTGCAGCCTGATACCTTCCTGGATTTCTAATGGAAAATTTTCCCGCTCATTGTTTTTGATAAAATCTGCGATCATATTTCCAACGATTTGTCCGTCGGTATAGGATAGAATAGAATGAGCGAGATAATTCAATGTAAACTGATTTGGGTTATAACTTTCAGAAATAAATTTAGAATAATAATTCTACAAAATCTTCAATTTTACTGATTTCTTCAATTTTGATTCCGAATTTGCGCTTAGGAATTTTATTCAGATTTGAGACAAAAATCTTTTCGTAACCCAATTTTTCAGCTTCAGTAATTCTTTGTTCAATTTGGGCGACGGGACGGATCTCGCCACTCAGTCCAATTTCTCCTGCAAAGCAATATTGTTCAGAAATGGCAATATCTTCATTACTCGACAAAATGGAGGCCACAACTGCTAAGTCCAAAGCTGGATCGTCTGTTTTAATTCCGCCTGTAATATTAAGGAAAACATCTTTCGCACCAAGTTGGAAACCTGCTCTTTTTTCCAAAACGGCCAATAGCATGTTGAGCCTTTTGGAATCAAATCCTGTCGAACTTCTTTGTGGCGTTCCGTAAACCGCCGTAGAAACCAACGCCTGGATTTCCAATAACATTGGACGATTACCTTCCAAAGTCACTGCTACAGAGTTACCGGATAGTTCTTCGAATTTTTTAGTGATTAAAACTTCGGATGGATTTTTAATTTCTTTCAAACCTTGCGAAATCATTTCATAAATCCCGATTTCCGCAGTAGATCCAAAACGGTTTTTATTCGCTCGAAGTAATCTGAATAGATGATTTCTATCGCCATCGAAATTCAGGACCACATCTACCATATGCTCCAAAACTTTTGGTCCGGCAATTTGTCCATCTTTGGTAATGTGACCAACCAAGAACACAGGAATGTTATTTCCTTTGGCAAATTTGATAATCTCGTTGGAACATTCCCTGATTTGTGAAACCGTTCCGGGCGAACTTTCTATCAATTGGGATTGAAGCGTCTGTATGGAATCGATAATCATAAAATCCGGCTGAAGTTTTTTGGCTTCGTGCAAGATTTTTTCAACATTCGTTTCAGTAAACAGGAAACAATTTGGATTTTTGACTTCGGCTAATCGGTCGGCTCTCATCTTGATTTGTGATGCGCTTTCTTCCCCAGAAACATAAAGAATTTTTTTCTTCATCTTCAAAGCCAACTGAAGAAGGAGTGTTGATTTTCCAATTCCGGGTTCGCCACCAATTAATGTGACCGAGCCCAGAACAATGCCGCCACCCAAAACGCGGTCCAGTTCTTCGGAAGGTGTTTTGATTCTTGGTTCTTCATTGGTTTCAACTTCGATGATATTAATAATGGAAGATTTGGATTTTGTTACAACAGATTTTGTTGATTTTTCTACAATTTCTTCCACAAGCGTATTCCATTCGCCACAGGTTTTGCATTGCCCGTGCCACTGGGAATATTGTGCGCCACAGTTCTGACAGAAATATTGAGTTTTGAGTTTTGCCATTCTGCTAAGTTCCAGATTTTTTTTCGAAAAGAAAATATTAAAAAACAAGTTTTGTTGTAAATCATCAGCTCTTAATTTTCAAAAGCTTAATTTTGTTCACGATACATCATAATTGATGATGTAAATAACTTAAATAATTAAAAATGGCATTAGACAAAAATCAGGTTGTAACTTTAAAATATGTTCTGCATACGAATGATGAGAATGGAGAGAAGCTTTTTGTAGAAGAAACTTCTGTAGAAAATCCTTTGACTTTTCTTTATGGCGTAGGAATGATGATTCCAAAATTTGAAGAGGAAATCAAAAATCTGGCTATTGGCGACACAACTTCTTTCGAAATCGCACCAAATGAGGGTTACGGAGAAAGAGATCCACAGGCTGTTACACAATTGCCCGTTGATATGTTCCAAGGCCAGGAACTGCCACCGGTTGGGGCTATCTTGCCGTTGTCTGACAACCAGGGGAATAATTTCCAAGCGGTAGTTTTGGAAGTAACTCCAGAAGCTGTAGTTGTGGATCTTAACCATCCTATGGCCGGACGACCATTGTTTTTTGATGTGGAAATCCTTAATGCACGTCCTGCAACAGAAGAAGAGCTGGCACACGGCCACGCTCACGGACCGGACGGTCATTCTGGACATTAATAAAAATAATTATTGTAAAATAAAAGCTCCCAAATTTGGGAGCTTTTGTTATTAAGAAGCTGGGATTTGCGATTATTTTTTAATGAATTTTTGAGTGGATTTTTCTCCTTTTTTATTCACCAGTTCAATCACATAATTACCAGTAGGCAGTTGGTTAACATCGATCTTGTTTTCGATAGATTTTCCGTTCGCTACAGATTGACCTGCTACATTATAGATTTTGTACGTTGATTCTCCGGTTTCCTTTGCTTTGATATTAATTACATCTTTCACAGGATTAGGATAAATCATAGTCTGGTTAAAAGAGTTGACATCAGAAACAGCTAACACGTCTTGGATATCAATAGAATAATCTTCTACCTGTCCATAAGTGATTGTGGAACAGGAAGTTGGT
Organism: Epilithonimonas arachidiradicis; assembly: GCF_003610695.1. Taxonomy (GTDB): domain Bacteria; phylum Bacteroidota; class Bacteroidia; order Flavobacteriales; family Weeksellaceae; genus Epilithonimonas; species Epilithonimonas arachidiradicis. The sequence continues at coordinate 250,722 of NZ_RAQH01000002.1, forward strand.
GTCTGGTTGTACGCGGCCTGAACTCTTACTCTAACTCTACCTGTTGCTGCGGTGGCAGGAATTGTAAATGTTCCGGTAACTGTTGCTGCAGAAGATGCTGTAGTCTGTGACCAAGCAGTTTCTCCTGCATCCGTAAACACGCCATTGTTGTTATAGTCTATATACAATCTATATCTTAGCGGATAAACAGTTCCAGACCAAAATGGTGTAATGGTTATTGTATAAGTACTTCCTTTAGTAACATCAGTCGACAAATAAGAAAAGTCTTCATAGCCTGTGCTTCCTGTACTTGCATTATCAATTGTATTAAGTTTCACGTTTTGTATTTTCATAAAGCTTGTATTAGAAGCCTGCGAAGTACAATAAATATTGCCTGTGGCCAATGTAGTAACTGGAACTGTGTTGCTGAAGGCGGATTTGTTACCAGCTTCATCTTTAGCCTCAACCTTGAAATTATAGGTTGTAGATGCTGATAATCCTGTAACATAGTACGATGTTTTATATGTTGTTCCCAGCAAGACGTTGTCTTTATAAACATTATAGCCGTCTAATGCAAAATTATCCGTAGAGGCATCCCAAGTCAAATAAGTAGAAACATTCGTAGTAGAAGTAGCGGCTAGATTGAGTGGGGTAGTAGGTACCGTTGTATCTGGTCCGTTTGGATTATATTTTGCACCTAAGCCAACAGCGTAGAAAGCATCCTGAGTCGCTATTGCTTCAGCTGAACCCGCTCCGTATAGTTCTGTTGCGGCCTGGATACCGAAATCTCTTGCATTCATGTAAGTGGAATTGGGAGATAAGAAAGCTGTTTCCAGACGATAAACAATTTTAGATGCTTTTTCAAATCCGATTCCTGTTACACTGTATGATTTTCCAATGTCATTGGTTCCCGTTTTTCCTTGCACTAATACATAATACCAGTGGTTAAGAACACCACTGTTTGTGTGGACACCACAATAGTCGTTGGTATCTTGTCCTGGAGTAGCACAGCCTTCTGCAACTGTTGCCGGTTGCCAGTTGATACCTTTATATGTGTCTGGCTGCCCTGCAGATTTAGGATTGCTCATCGACCTTAAATAATAAGGTGCATATAAGGTAATATCTTCACCAATGGTGAAAGCTTGTTTGTTAGGGAGATAAGTTTCTTCTACTACTGCTCCCCAAATATCAGAAAGACCTTCGTTCATGGCTCCGGATTCTCTTTGGTATGCCAGGGCTGCGGATGCAGAACAGACGCCGTGACCCAATTCGTGAGCCGTAACGTCAAATGCTGTCAAAACATTGAAATTGCTTGTTCTGTCACCATCGCCATAAAGCATATAAGAACCAGACCAATAAGCATTATTGATATTACTTCCATAATGCACATAGCTTCTCAGAAGTGAACCATTGTTGTCATAACTATTCCTGTTATGAACATTTTTAAAATAATCATAAGTTTTTTCTACGCCAAAATGGGCATCCAAAGCAGCATTATCCCAAGTAGAATTGTCAAATTCCGTAGCAGTCCAATCATTATCTGCGTCTGTGAAATCCACAGCACCTGCAATCGCTGTACTTTTTTTTGCATTATAGGTTCTTACGCCACTACCTCTTGTAGTATCATACAAGATATAATTAGTTCCTGCGGTATTCAGAGAGGTTTCAATAGATTGTGTTCCACTGTAACGCGTAGCAGCGTTGCCAGTTGCCAGTTTTGAAATAGTATTTTTAAGTTCAGAATCCTTAACTTCAGAAACGATTTTGTCAGTATCGAGTTCGTTTTTTAAAACATTATGCTTGCTTCCGTTAGCGTGCTTGATGATCGCATCTGATAATAAAATCTGACCGTTTGTTGCATCTACATAGATATAAGCTCTACTCATTGGCTGTGAAGCGAAAACATCAAATTTATAAGCTAGAGCCAGTTTGTAACTTTCGTCTACCTGTTGTAGTGGAAGCAAAACCAATTCTCCAGCTGGCTTTTTATAATTATCTACATTGCTCTCCGCATCATCCCACATATATTTCTGCGCTCCAACATTTTGAATTGCTCTGTCTAATGCAGATTGTGAAGATATTTTTGGTGAAATACTGACATTCTTCGTGTCGAAAATCTCACCATTCATACTTATAAGATTTCCGTTTTTGTAATGCAGATTGTAATTTCCAAATTCAACTTTGACGTTGTTGTAGTATAATTGATATTTTTCATCCAGAAAGCTGCCTTTAGCATCTTTCTCCGATTTAGCAAGTCTAAGTTCTGTACCAGCAGGAAGCTGTAAAATCTCTTTAAATAAATCAGTTTTTGAAGCCGATTTTAAGTTTGCGTCACTCTTAAATGTGACTAAACTAATATTCCTGTTTTTTTCGGTAATTTTCTTGTCAATGTATTCCTGTGCATTGGCGGATAGGGTGAATCCAAAAACACTACACAAAATACCAATTCGTAAAAGCTCTTTCTTCATATACTAGGTATTAAATTTCGAGCCAATTTAGTGAATTTTTTAATGAATGTATAAGAATTGTGATGAATTATGTTTAGGATTTTAATCAAAAGTAATTTAAATAATAAATCCAACAAAATTTTGTTGGATTTAAAATTGAATTATTAATTCTTGATTGGAATATTCCTCAAAATATCCTGCGTGTATGTCCAGAATTTTTGAACAGATGGTATATTGGCTCTTTCGTCTGGAGAATGTGCGCCTTTGATGGTTGGTCCAAAACTCACCATTTCCATTTTTGGGTAATTGGCACCAATGATTCCACATTCAAGACCAGCGTGGCAAGCGACAACTAAAGGTTTTTCTCCGAAATTGTTTTCATAAAGTTCTGTCATTACCTTGATGATTTCTGCTTCTGGTTTTGGTTTCCAGCCTGGATATGAGCCTCCGAATTCCGTTTTCAAAGAATTACTTTCGAATGCCGATTTCAATTGATTCGCTACTTCCCATTTTGTAGATTCTACAGATGAACGGGTTAAGTTTAAAATCTTGACTTCTCCATTTTTCAGTTCAACTCTAGCGACGTTGTTTGATGCTTCCACCAAGCCTTCAACATCCGGACTCATTCGGTAAACGCCATTGTGCGCTGCATTGATTGCAAAAACTATTTTCTTCGAATTTTCAACAGAAATTGCTTTCTCTGATGAATCTATTTTTTCAATATTGATAACTAAATCTTTTTCTAATGAAGCGAATTCTTCCAAAATATCAGATTTCAATTGCTCAATTTTTGAAGAAAAATCTTCTGAATTGTTAACTGAAATAATTGCTTTCGCTTCTCTTGGAATAGCATTTCTCAAACTTCCACCATCGATAGAAATTAACTGGATTTGATTGTCTAATCCTAAAAACAAGAATCTTCCCAATAATTTATTTGAGTTTCCAAGACCTTTGTGAATATCCATTCCGGAATGTCCACCTTGCAAACCTTTGATTTCAATTTTGAAAGTTTCGTCTTTTGCATCCTCCAAATCAAATTTAGCAGAAGCTGTTACATCCACACCACCAGCACAACCAATATCGATTTCGTCGTCTTCTTCGGTATCAAGATTTAAAAGAATTTCACCTTTCAATTGCCCTGGTTTCAAAGCTAAAGCACCAGTCATTCCGGTTTCTTCATCAATCGTAAAAAGTGCTTCCAATTCCGGGTGTGCTATGTCGTTGCTTTCTAAAATTGACATAATCGTAGCAACGCCCAAACCGTTGTCAGCGCCCAAAGTTGTTCCCTTTGCTCTTACCCAATCGCCGTCCACATACATTTGGATTCCCTGAGTTTCAAAATCAAAATCGACATCGTTATTTTTTTGGCAAACCATATCAAGGTGCGATTGCATTATGATGGGCGTTCGGTTCTCCATTCCCTGAGTTGCAGGTTTTGTGATGATGACATTTCCAACTTCGTCAACCGTTGTAGGTAATCCCAGTTTTTCCCCGAATTCTTTTATGAATTGTATAACTTTTTCTTCCTTTTTTGATGGTCTCGGAACCGAATTGAGTGCTGCGAAATTCTTCCATATCACTTTTGGCTCCAGTTGTGAATATTCCATTTTTTTTGAAATTTTTTGAAGTGGCAAGTTACTAATTAATGGGCTATTTTTGAAAGCTTATTATCATTAATGGTCATTCTTTTTCTTCGCTTTGAACCAGAATATCCTTTAATTTTTTTATCAGAGAAACAAAAAAACTCCCCAAAAATGGAGAGTTTATATTATGTTGAGATCCTTCGACAAACTCAGGATGACAATTCTTAGTATCTGTAATACTCAGGTTTGAAAGGACCTTTCACATCAACACCGATATACTCAGCTTGTTCAGGAGAAAGAGTTTCCAATTCTACGCTTAATTTCTTAAGGTGAAGAGCAGCTACTTTTTCATCTAAATGTTTTGGCAACATATAAACTTCGTTTCCGTAAGCTTCAGAATTATTCCAAAGTTCGATCTGAGCCAAAGTCTGGTTAGAGAAAGAGTTAGACATTACGAAAGATGGGTGACCGGTTGCGCAACCAAGATTTACCAATCTACCTTCAGCAAGAATGATAACTTCCTTACCTTCAATAGTATAGATGTCAACTTGAGGCTTCACTTCAGATTTAGTAGAACCGTAGTTTTTGTTCAACCAAGCCATATCGATTTCGTTATCGAAGTGTCCGATGTTACAAACGATCGCTTTGTCTTTCATTTTAAGGAAATGCTCGCCTCTTACGATGTTGAAGTTACCTGTTGTAGTAATGATGATATCTGCGTTATCAACGACAGTATCCAATCTTTTCACTTCATAACCGTCCATTGCAGCTTGTAACGCACAAATTGGATCGATTTCCGTAACTGTAACGATAGAACCGGCTCCTCTGAAAGATGCAGCAGTACCTTTACCTACGTCTCCGTATCCGCAAACTACCACTCTTTTTCCAGCCAACATTACGTCTGTAGCTCTTCTTACAGCATCTACTGCAGATTCTTTACATCCGTATTTATTGTCGAATTTAGATTTAGTAACTGAATCGTTTACGTTGATTGCAGGCATTACCAAAGTTCCGTTCTTCATTCTTTCGTACAATCTGTGAACTCCTGTTGTAGTTTCTTCAGAAAGTCCTTTGATTCCGGCAGTAAGTTCAGGGTATTTATCAAAAACCATATTCGTTAAATCACCACCGTCATCCAAGATCATATTCAATGGCTTTCTGTCTTCACCAAAGAAAATAGTCTGCTCTATACACCAATCAAATTCTTCTTCGTTTAGACCTTTCCAAGCGTAAACCGGAATTCCTGCGGCGGCGATTGCAGCAGCAGCATGATCCTGTGTAGAGAAAATATTACAAGAAGACCAAGTCACTTCAGCTCCTAAAGCTACCAAAGTCTCGATAAGCACAGCCGTTTGGATCGTCATGTGAAGACATCCAGCGATTCTTGCACCTTTTAACGGTTGAGACGGTCCGTATTCTTCACGGATAGCCATCAAACCAGGCATTTCTGCTTCTGCAAGAGTAATTTCTTTTCTTCCCCATTCTGCCAGGGAAATATCCTTCACTTTGTAAGGAACGTATTGTGTTGTAGTACTCATATGTAAATGAATAAGTTTAAATTCAACGATAATAAGTTGCAAAATTACGATTAATAATTTAGATACAAATAATGCTGCTTAAACTTAATTGATATGATAAGTTGCATAACAAAAATTTATTTAGTTTAAATCTAAATAACTATTTTTGTGACATCAAAAAAATATATTATGAGTGAACATACAGAAGAAGCAAAGAGACAGGCTAAACCAGTTGCTCCAAAAGTAAAAGAATTAATTGCTAAAACGTTAAGTGTAACTTTGGCAACTGTAGATGCAGAAGGAACACCGAACGCTAGTTATGCACCATTCGTAGAAATCGATAACAAATTCTATATTTTGGTTTCTTTTATGGCTAAGCACACCAAAAATCTTGCTGAGGGTAGGAAAGTGTCTGCAATGTTCATCGAGGATGAGTCTGCTACGAAACAAATCTATGCAAGAGAAAGATTGACAGTTGAAGTTTCTACTTCTCAAATCGAAAGAGATTCTGATGATTGGAATAACATCGTTGGTAAACTAAAAGAAAGACACGGAAAAATCGTAGATGTTTTGAATGAAATGACTGATTTTATTCTAATTGCACTACATCCTGTAAAAGGTGCTTATGTGAACGGATTCGGAAGTGCTTATTTCGTAGATGCCAATCTGGAAATTATGGAACACAGAAACGATATCAATCACACACAGAAATAGTACCGTTTTCAAATATATACGAGAGGCTTAGTTTTTACTAAGCCTTTTTTTGATTTTTTATGTCTTCGAGAGCCTCAAACTGACATTGCCAAAATTAGAAAATTTAGTATTCGAAATGTCACACTGAGCGGAGTCGAAGTGTTTTTCTTAAATTTAAATCTTCCTAAAAATAACCGTCGAGTTATGCCCACCAAAACCAAATGCATTGCTCATTGCGATATTGATTGGTTTCTCTTTATTTTCGGTAACGATATTAATGCCTTCCGGAATATTCTCATCCAGCTTTGAAACATTTATTGTTGCAGGGATTATATTCTCCTGAATTGCTTTGATGCAAATAATTGCTTCTACAGCACCAGCGGCTCCCAACAAATGGCCTGTCATCGATTTGGTGGCGCTGATGTCAAGATTCTGGCTTCCTTTAAAAACTTTATTAATAGCGTTCAGCTCTGCTAAATCTCCGAGTGGAGTAGAAGTAGCGTGCGGATTCAGATAATCGACTTGATCGGACTGAATGTTGGCGTCTTCCAATGCCAGTTCCATAGATTTTGCCGCGCCAATTCCTTCCGGATGAGGTGCAGTCATATGATAAGCGTCGGCTGTCATTGCTGCGCCAATTAGTTCCGCGTAGATTTTTGCACCTCGGGCTTTGGCGTGTTCATATTCTTCCAAAACTAATGAGCCTGCGCCTTCGCCCATTATAAAACCATCACGTTCCACATCATAAGGCCGGCTCGCAACTTTCGGATTATCATTTCTTGTGGACATTGCTTTCATTGATGAAAACCCACCTAATGAAGCTGGCGTAATTGGCGCTTCCGAGCCACCACTCACAATCACTTTTGCTTTTCCCCAGCGGATGTAATTGAAGGCATCCATAAAAGCAGTATTAGAAGTTGCACAAGCTGAAACCGTGGTATAATTAATTCCTCGCAATCCGTATTTCATAGAAATCATTCCGGAAGCCATATTGGCAATCAGTTTCGGAACAAAAAACGGACTGAATCTCGGTGTTCCATCTCCTGAAACATAGTCTGTGACTTCATTTTCAAAAGTTTCCATTCCGCCTTGCCCGGTTCCCCAAATGACGCCAATGTCAAAAGGATCGAAGTCCTTAAAATTCAATCCGGAATCTTCCATCGCCTGAGCGGCTGCATAAATAGCATATTGTGTGAAAAGGTCACTGCGCTTGATTTCGTTTCTGTCCAGATATTTTTCAGGCGCAAAATTTTTTACCTCGGCAGCAAACTGAACTTTGAATTTTTCCGGGTCAAAATGAGTGATTTTGTCAGCGCCACTTTCACCTTTTAGAATATTATTCCAGAAGGTTTCAACATCATTTCCCAAAGGCGTTACGGCTCCCATTCCTGTAATTACGACTCGTTTCATTATCTTGTGATTTGTGTTTTGAATAAGTTGGATGTGCCTTTTGCAATCAGTCTGGTTTTGTCTGCATTCCAGATTTCGCAAGTGGCGTTGATGAATTGTTTCCCTAATTTGGTGATGTGTGTTTCGGCAATGATATTTTCGCCTTCTTTCCCGATGGAGAAATAATCGATAACATTATTAATCGTCGTGTAAAAAGTAGGTTCATTAAGAGAAAACATTGTGGCTCCCAAAACGTCATCAATTATTGCAGCTGTCACACCGCCGTGGAGATTCCCGATCGGGTTCAACCATTCCGGACGAATAGTGTACTGGAATTCCAAATGACCTTTTTCCGCGGATAGGACAATCGGTTTCAGCCAGCGCATAAACGGCGAGGGTGAATCTTTGAATTCTTTTCCCGTTAATGATTGCAAATGTGCTAGTCTATCCATAATATTATTTACTTAATTTGATTGAGTATTACTTTCGCAGACTGTCAAGAGCGGATTCTTCGAGAGTCCCATAAGACTTAATCTACTCACCAACTTCCTGCGTTCTTCTTTGATTCATTGCCAGCAAAGCATCTTCGGGTGATGACAAATATAATCTGTAGATATCTTCCGTCTGCCCAACGCGGATTTCGTAGTTATCCTGTTCCAATCCGGCAATCAACTGCTCGGCAACAAAGGACGCTGGAACGCCGTTTTTTCCACCAATTGGCGCGGAGAATTCGGTGTCTACCAAAGGTGGCATCAGTTCAAAAACTTTGACGTTAGCATTTTTTAAAGCTAAACGTAAATATCTGGTGTAAGAATGCAAGGCGGCTTTGCTCGCAGAATAGGTCGCCAAAGCGCCCGGAACGAAGGCTACGACAGAAGATACGTTCACGATGGTTGGATTGTCGTTAGTTTTCAGAATCGGGAGTAGTTTTTCGTTTAATCGGATGATAGAGAGATAATTGGTTAGCATTTCGTCTTCTGCTTTTTCGAAAGCGTTGACGTTTTCTTCTGTAATGTCGTAAACGAGCGCGCGACCGGCATTGTTGATGACCATATTCAAATCTGGAAATTCGGATTTGATTTGGCTGACCAGATTGTCTACATCTTCTGCATTACTGACGTCCGAAACGATGGTGCTGACATTTTTCAGTTGCGAAGCGGCTTGCTGTAAACGTGCTTCATTTCTGCCTGTGATGATGACCTTATTACCTTTTTCTGATAATAATTTTGCGATTTCTAATCCGATTCCGGCTGAACCGCCTGAGATTAATACCGTGTTGTTGGATGTTTTCATAATGATGTTTAATACCGATTGGTATATTTTTAATTAAAAAAAATTATTTGATTAATTCGTTATCGATGATTGTTTCGATTCTTTCTAATGCATTGAAAAGATAAGTTTTGTTGTTCATTGTTTTTGAAAGCAGGATTCCGCCTTCTATCAAAGCAATAAATTGAAAAGCATATTGTAAAGAATCTGCAGTTTCTACGATTTCTTTTTGAGTTTTCCCTTTTTCTAAAATTCGACTCCATTGGTTGCCCCAATTTTCAAAATTCTTAGCCACTTCCGCTTTAAGAAAAGGCATTGTATCGTCTGCTTCTACAGCTGTATTCAAGTGAGGACAGCCACCACGAGAGAAATTGATTTCCCAAGTCTTTCTGTAATAATCTATAATTGTGAATAGTTTTTCACGCGCTGTCATTTCGTTGTTCAGCTGATTGATAAAGCTGGTTTGCAACCTTTTGGAATTGTAGAGATAAACTTCTTTTGCCACCTCGTCTTTATTTTCGAAGTTACCATAAATGCTGCCTTTTGTTAATCCGGTTGCAGTTGTAATGTCTGACAGAGACGTACCGGCATAACCTTTCTTATTGAAAAGTTCTGCGGTTTGTTCAATAATGAACTGTCTTGTTTTTTCTGCTTTTGACATTTTAAATCTGAATTGACGATGCAAAGATAAACAAATTATATACCAATTGGTATATTTTATGAATTTATTTAAAAATAAAACCCGGAAGTAAAAACTCCCGGGTTAAATTTGAAATTGAAAATATTACTTTTTGATGATTTTATACGAACTGCTTTTCTGCTCAGATAAAACTTTAACCACATAATTCCCTTTTGGTAAAGAAGAAACATCAAGTTGAAGCTTTTTCGAATTGGCAGGATTACTTAATAATAATTTCCCGGAATAATCATAAACCTGAACAGAAGAAATCTGAGAATCTCCGGAAATATGGATGACATCAGCAACCGGGTTTGGATACACTGAAAATTGATTTTTACTAATATCCGTTACAGCCATTGCCTCATCAGCAGCTACACTCCATAGTTCATAACCGCTGTCATTATATTTTGCCGTGAAATATAATTTGTCTCCCATCGCCGTAAAATAAGGAGTGTAACTTAGGGCATCCTGTGACGGATTCTGTGGGTCAGCCATTATCTTTTGAGTTCCCGCCAATGTTCCGTCGGATTTCCATAACTGATAATATTCTTCACTATTGACAGCTCGGAAGTATAGCTTACCACCCATCACCTGGAAAAACATTGGCGAAATAGTAATGCCCATAGAATCGCCAGGACCTGGCAAAACATCTATAAATAATTGAGTACCTTCCGGTGTTCCGTCGGTTGACCAGATCTCTCCGCCGTGCTCAGCATCTCTTAATGTCATAAATAACTTGTTGTTATAAATGATATATTTAAACTGTGGAATTACGCCATTTTCAGTTCCTTCGTAAACATCTTTCAGGATTTTAGTACCAGCTTCGGTACCGTCTGTCGTCCATATTTCTCTTCCTGTGTCGCTACTATATGCTGTGAAAAATAACTTTCCATTAAAGTCAATAAAATCTGCAGGAATAGCGTTTCCATTACCACCAGTATTGATATTTTTAACCATATAAGTTCCGGCGCTGGTTCCGTCTGTAGCCCAAAGTTCGATGCCGTTTGTGCCATCATCGGCATTGAAATAGATTTTATTGCCAAACGCTTTCAGGTTAGAAGGATTGGAACTTTCTGCATGGATATCTTTTACCATTTGCGTTCCGGCCGCAGTGCCGTCTGTTACCCAAAGTTCAAAGCCGTGCTGACCGTTATCAAAATCAAATCCATCTAGCGCGTTGAAGTAAAGTTTATCATTGAGAACTGTAAAATAAGAAGGATTAGAACCAAATTCACCTTCGCGCAAATCTGTCACCATTACGGTTCCTTCCGTTGTTCCGTCGGTTTTCCAAAGCTCGGTTCCGTGAACACCATCTTCTGACCTAAAGTATAAAGCATTGTTGAACTCCACGAATTCAAAAGCATAAGAACCACCGCTACCCGGATACATATCTTTTACAAGGACTGTTCCAGCTTCTGTCCCGTCTGACGTCCAAAGCTCGTTTCCGTTAGCTTCATCAGTCGCGGTAAAAAAAAGTTTTCCATTCAGAACTTTAAAGTTATAAATATCAGAACCATTGCTTCCTGGATTGATGTCTTTGACCAGTTTGGTTTCCGTACCGTCTGTGACCCAAAGTTCTTTTCCGTGTTCGCCGTCATCTGCAGAAAAATATATTTTTGAATCTACTTTGATGAGATTTTCCGGAAAAGAATCGCCCGTCGGATTGATGTCTTTGACCATTTTAAAGACTGGCGTCTGCTGAGCATTGATTTCTAAAAATGATACCAATAATGCCGCAAGGATAAATTTACTCTTCATATAAATAATTTCTTTTAAGTAAAATTAGAGCCTTAATTTCAGAATGCGTAGAGATATGCTATTAGATATCCGAAAATTTCAAGAAAACAAAAGTTTTTTAATTTTAATTAATTGAAAATCAGATTATTTTTACTGAATTAATTTTAGATTAAGAAATTTTATTTTTGATGTTTTGATTGATTTTTTTCGACTTTTTTACTAGAAAATAAGATAAGGTCAAACCTGATAAAATTAAAATACCAAGAAGAACATAAATGATAATCACAGATTTTTTTTGTTCGGATTCAAAATTTTTCTGCTTGAATTCGTTTCGTTTTTGAATTAATTCATTCAGAGATTTTACATCTTCCAGCGCAAATTTGGATTGAGTCGAATCAAATAGTTTTTGGTATTTCTGATGATTTTCAAAGTCATTAAGCTCGATGAAATTTTCTGCCAAGAGTTTGTAAATTCGACTTTCCATTTCGATTTGCTGAGCTTCTTTAGAAAGAGGAAGTGCAGATAACAAAGTTTCATTAGAACTATTAAAATCTTTTCTGGAGCTTTTGATTTCAGATAAACCAATCAACGCATTACATTCCAGAGATTTTGCACCATTTTTTCTGGCGTCGGCTAATCCATTTTCAAAACTGACCTGGGCAGAATCTTTGTTGATGTTGAGGTAGCAATAAGCTTTCTGGTTATAAGCCTGCCCGAGATTCGCTTTCGCAAATCCGTTGTCTTTGTCTTTTTTGAACTCGTTAATCGCTTTGTCAAAATGCTTAATCGCATAACCACAATCCAGACTTCTTTTGTACAGAAACCCTTTCAGGAGATTGATATTTCCAATCAAATATTTTTTAGACCCAGGCAAAGAAACCGACTGCGAAAGCTTGTCTGCTTTATCCAGATAATGCCAGGCTTCGTCACGCATTTCTATCCTAATGTATTGATTTCCAATGAGCCCCAAAGTCCTGATTTGGTTGGCAATATCTTTAGTTTGTTCAGATAATTCGTTGGCTTTCAAAGCGAATTCAATGGATTTTTGATAATCATTCAAACCAGAATAGCCGTTGGAAATCAAGATATAAGACGAGATTTTGTAAGAAGATTCAATGTTTTTTTTCTTCAAAATGTCCTTTCCAATATCAATGGTTTTCTGTGGATTTTTGAAAATAAATGAATTAGCAGAACTTATCAGACTGTCAAGTTCTTTATTGCCTTCCTGAGCAAAAACCAAACTTGTTGAAATGGATAAAATCATCACCAAAAAAATTCTCAATGCTCTCATTTTATTCACTTTTAATGGTTTTGATAAATGAGGCAGGCGAATGTCCCGTAACCTGTTTGAATACAGTAGAAAACAAACTATGTGAAGAAAATCCAGCTTCTTCAGCCAGATGACTAACTTTATATTTTAAATAGACAGGATTATTTCTTAGTTGATTGATGATATAATTGATTCTCAATTCATTGATATAAGTGTGGAAATTTTTATTCTTATAAGTATTGATGATTTCGGATAGATATTTAGTATTTGTATTTAGATTTTCAGCCAAAAGATTGAGTGAAATCGCTGGGTCAAGATAGTCATTGTTTGACTCGAATTTTTCCAGTTTTTCCAGCAAAAAACTAATGGTTTTATCAGGAATTACAATTTTTCCGGCACTTTCCTGCGCTTTGTTTTCCGCAATGAATTTTTCTCTTTCTTCCGCTTCTTTTATTGCTTTTTCGTACTCGTTTTGTTTTTGATTTAATTTCCGATTGATGAAATAACCAATAATCAATACAAGTAAAATCGCAATCGAAATAAAATAAATAATTCTTTTCTGCTGTTCAGATTTGGATTCTAAAATTTCATCCTGTTTCTGACTGATTTTGGTAAGAAAAAAAATTCTGGCATTTTCTTTTACAGACTTCAAAGAATCCTGCAAAGCGGTTTGAAGTTGACAGAATTCCCGATATTTTTCCTGGTCTTTGGATTCGTAATTGTTGATTGCCAATTGATAAATCTCTTCTCGCAACCAAATATCCTGAGCTTTCTTTTCAATTGGTTTTAAAAGTTCGAGATAATCAATATTCTTATCAAATTCTTTTCCTGAAGATGGAATTTTAGCCTTTGCATAAAAATAATAAGGTGTGTCATTCTGAATTTTATGTGAGAAATATTGTGCTGAATCCAACTTTCCAAGATTAGAATAGGAAAGCGCGTAATAGAAATTGCTAAGCTCCGGAAAAGATTTATTTTTTTGCTTTTCGAATAACTTTAAATTCTTAATAGTCTGATTCCAATTAGAATTTGAATAAGATTTTATCGCTTTTTCATAATAATTCTGAGTGATTTCCTTTTCATCTTTGATAAGATATAATTGAGAAAAATCAATTCCCAATTCATCACAAAGTCTTGCCAGTAGAAAGTTGATTTGAAATTCATTTTCCGGACGACTGGATTTTTTTGAAAGTTCCAGACATTGAAATAATTTTTCACTCGCAGAATTGTAATCGCCTCTTAATAGATAACTTTCGGCAAGAAGTAAAAGCGCTTTTATTTTATCATTATCATCCGAACTGTTTTTGGAAAGAAATTCTGAAATAACAGCAGATTCCGAAGGTTTTTTATAAAGTAAATCCTTGCATTCTAAGAACAAAGTTTCCGCATCTCGGCTATTTTGTGCTTTGATGATTGTACCGAATGCGAGAAAAATTGCTAAAATTAATTTCAAAACGAAATAGGTCTGATTGCTTATAAACCAGTAAATTTATGTAAATATTTTTTCAAAAAAATATCTTTTTCATTTCCAATATTGAATATGTCGCAAAAAAAATGCTCCCGAAAAAAAATCCGAGAGCATCGCGTATAGAGAGAATAATGAATGTTTATTTCCAGCCGCCACCTAAGCTTTTGTAGATGTTGACAACTGTGCTTAGCTGTCTTTCTTTAGCTTCGATGAGTTCCATTTTTGCGTCCAATGCATCACGCTGATTCATCAGAACTTCGAGATAATCGGCTCTCATATTTCTGAATAGCTGATTGGCAATATCGATTCCCTGGTCAAGTGCCTGGACTTCCTGCGATTTCATTTCGTAATATTGGTCAAGGTTTTTGATTGCCGACATTTGATTGGTAATATCAAGATAAGCGCTCAAAATGGTTTTGTCATATTCGTACAAAGCCTGGATTTGTTTCGCATCAGCTGATTTGAACTGCGCTTGAATAGCACTTTTGTTAATCAGCGGACCAGCCAGTTCTCCAACTAGGCTGTATGCAATTGATTCCGGCATTTTCACAAGATAATTGGGCTTGAAAGCTTCTAAACCAAGAGCAGCGTTGATTTCCAAGCTTGGATAGAATTCTTTTCTTGCTGCTTCTACATCCAATTTGGCAGATTGTAATTCCAATTCAGCTTGCTTAATATCTGGACGATTTGCTAATAACTGAGACGGAATCCCTGTGTAAACCGTTTGCGGAACAATCGACATAAAGCTTTCTTTGGTTCTCACAATCGGTTGCGGATAACGACCAAGCAAAGCATTGATTTGGTTTTCCTTTTCCGTGATTTGCTGTTTCAAGTCGTATTCTGTCGCATTGGATTTTGCCAGTTCAGCTTCGAATTTTTTAACGGCCAATTCCGTTGCAGCCATTGCCTGTTTTTGGATTTTGGCAACTTCAAGCGCTTTTTTCTGCAAATCCATATACTGATGGATGATATCCAGTTGATTGTCCAGCGACAATAATTCGTAATAATTATCAGCCACTTCTGCAATCAAACTTGAAAGAACAAAATTCTTTCCTTCGACCGTTGACAGATAATGCGCAACAGCAGCCTGTTTTTCGGTTCTCAATTTATGCCAGATATCAACTTCCCAGTTGGCAACTAATCCGCCTTCAAAATTGGTCAGGTTTTCAGGAACTTCTTTTCCATCGGTTATATCAGTTGAAGCATCACCAGCTCCTGTGCTTGTGTAGCGGCCAACTTTTTCTATTCCGGCTCCTAATCTTGCTGCAACCGTCGGACTTAGCTTTCCGTTCTTGTACATAACATCGCTTTTCGCAATTTCGATTTGCTGAAGCGTAATCATTAATTCCTGATTGTTTTTCAAAGCTTCATCAATCAGATTCACAAGATTCGGATCTGTAAAAAATTGTTTCCAGGGTGTAATTCCCGAGTTGTTTTCGGAAACGGCTTGGTTTTCAAAGTTCTGAGGGATTGTTTCTTTTACTCTATCCTGAATTTTGGTCGCCATTGGTGCTTTACATCCAATCAATGCTAATGAAATGAATGCTCCAGCTATTATATTTTTATTTATCTTCAAATTTTCCATCGTGTTGGTAAGGTTCAGTTTGTTCAGTTAAAGGATTTTCTTCTTCATAGTAAGTCAGTTTGGACTTAGCTGCAATGTTGGCAAAAATGTAATACAATCCTGGAATTATCATTAATCCGAAAATAGTTCCGATGAGCATTCCTCCTGCAGCTGCGGTTCCGATGGTTCTGTTACCAACGGCTCCAGGTCCTGTTGCCAAAGCCAAAGGAATCAATCCGGCGATGAATGCGAACGAGGTCATCAAAATCGGACGGAATCTTAAAGATGCTCCTTGTAACGCCGCTTCTTTTGTAGAAAGTCCTTCTTCTGCTTTTTTCTGAACTGCAAATTCGACAATCAATACAGCGTTCTTTCCGAGTAATCCTATGAGCATTACCATTGCCACCTGTGCATAGATATTATTTTCTAATCCGAAAAGTGTTAAACATAAAAATGCTCCGAAAATCCCTGTTGGTAAAGACAAAATAATTGGAAGCGGCAAGATGAAACTTTCGTATTGTGCAGAAAGAATCAGATAAACGAAGCCAAGACAAACCAAGAAAATGTAAATTGCTTCATTACCTCTGGAAACTTCGTCTTTAGAAATCCCTGCCCAGTCGATTCCGAAACCTCTAGGCAAAGTTTTATCAGCAACTTCCTGAATGGCTTTAATGGCGTCTCCTGAACTATATCCGGGAGCCGGTGTTCCGCTCACTTCGGAAGAGTTGTACATATTATGTCTTGTGATTTCTGACAATCCATACACTTTTTCAAGATGCATAAAATCTGAATAAGGAACCATTTGGTCTTTATCATTTTTCACGTAAAGCTTCAATAAATCACTTGGCAAAGCACGATATTGGGGACCGGCCTGAACAATCACCTTATAAGGTCTGTCGAATCGGATGAAACTTGTTTCGTAATTGGAACCAATCAAAGTAGAAAGGTTGTCCATTGCTTTCTCTATTGTCACACCTTTTTGTTCTGCTAAATCGTTATCCACTTTCAACATATACTGAGGGAAACTCGAAGAATAGAATGTGAAAGCAGAACCCAATTCCGGACGTTTTTTCAATTCTTTCACAAAATCATTGCTGACTTGTTCCATCTTGTGATAATCACCACTTCCAGCTTTGTCAAGAAGTCTTAATTCAAACCCTCCTGCAGCTCCATAACCGGGAATTGAAGGTGGTTGGAAGAATTCGATGTTTGCTCCAGGTATTTCCTTGGCTTTTTGTTCTAATTGTTCAATGATTTCCGTGGCTGATTCTTTTCTTTCGTCCCAATTTTTAAGGTTAATCAAACAAGTTCCAGAGTTAGAACCTGTACCCTCAGTCAGAATCTCATAACCTGCCAAAGATGAAACAGACGAAACCCCATCAATATCTTCAGACGCTTTTTGAAGTTGTAATGCAATCTGATTGGTTCTTTCTAAAGTTGAACCCGGAGGCGTTTGGATAATTGCATAAATCATCCCTTGGTCTTCACTTGGAATAAATCCGGAAGGTAATTTGTTACTCAAGAAAAATGTTCCGATACAGAAAAGAACTAATAACGGAAGTGTTACCATTTTTCTCGTAACAACTTTAGTTAATAAGTTGTGGTATTTTCCTGCTCCAACTGTAAATAAGTTATTAAAACCATCCAAAAATCTTGTAACCGGAGTTTTCTTTTTTTCTTTTCCGTGGTTGTTTTTCAGGATTAATGCACACAAAGCAGGTGTCAATGTCAAAGCGACAACTCCGGATAAAATAATGGATGAAACCATCGTAATCGAAAACTGACGATAGAAAACCCCAACCGGACCGGACATAAAAGCAACCGGAATGAAAACCGAAGCCATTACTAAAGTGATTGCGATAATTGCCCCACTAATTTCGTGCATTGCTTCTTCCGTTGCCTTGAGTGGCGACAGATGTTTTTCTTCCATCTTGGCGTGGACGGCTTCTATCACTACAATCGCATCATCAACGACAATCCCAATTGCCATTACCAAGGCAAAGAGTGAAATCAAGTTCAAAGTAATTCCGAAGGCGGACATTACTGCAAATGTTCCTACCAAAGAAACCGGAACTGCAATTGTTGGAATCAAGGTAGAACGCCAATCTCCCAAGAATAAGAAAACCACGATTGCTACTAATATAAACGCTTCGAATAATGTATGAACTACTTTCTCAATCGATGCATCCAGGAATCTGGAAACGTCATAACTGATTTCGTAATGCATTCCTTTTGGGAAGGTTTTCTGCAAATCAGACATCAACACTTTTACATTCTTGATTACGTCACTTGCATTAGAACCGTAAGATTGTTTCAATGTGATTGCGGCTGATGGTTTTCCATTCAAAGTAGAGTAGATGTCATACATTGATGAACCGAATTCTATATCAGCAACATCTTTCAGTCTTACAAATTCGCCATCTGTTTTAGCTTTCAGAATGATATTGCCATAGTCTTTTTCGTTATTGAAACGACCTGGATATTTCAAAATATATTCAAATGACTGAGAACGTTTTCCTGAACTTTCTCCCGTTTTTCCTGGAGAAGCTTCCAAACTTTGCGCATTCAAAGATTCCATCACTTCGTCAGCTGAAATTCCGTAAGCTGTCATTCTATCAGGCTTTAACCAAATACGCATTGCATATTCACGAGTACCTAAGATGTCGGCAAAACCAACACCGCTAACCCTTCTCAATTCCGACATTACGTTGATATCCGCATAGTTGAAAAGGAATTTTTGGTCCGCTTTCGGGTCATCACTGTAAAGGTTGATATACATTAGCATATTCGGTTCTTCACGCGTGATTTTCACACCTTCACGAACTACCAACGGAGGTAATTTGTTAACAACAGACGACACACGGTTTTGAACGTTAACAGCAGCAACATTCGGGTCAGTTCCCAAATCAAAAACGATTTGGATCGAACATTCACCGTCGTTTCCGGCGTCGGAAGTCAAATATTTCATTCCCGGAACACCATTTAGTCCGCGTTCCAACGGAATTACAACAGATTTAATTAGCAACTCGTTATTAGCTCCTGGATATTCCGCAGTGATGTTCACTTTTGGTGGAGAAATAGAAGGGAATTGCGTGATAGGAAGTTTTACCAAAGACAAGACTCCCATAAATACGATGATCAAGGAGATCACGATCGACAGAACAGGTCTGCGAATGAATTTCTTAAACATAATTTTTTAATTATTAATTATGAATTGTTAATGATTAATGAAAACATAGTATATTTTCACAAACAGATTGATAATTAACCACTAACAATTAATCCTTAAGTTTTAGTTTGCTTGTAATTTTAATGAGCTCAGGACTTTTTTCGGGTCTTGGAATTTGGTCTCCACTTTCTGGTCGTCTTTTACTTTTTGTACCCCTTCTAACAAGATTTTGTCATCAGGATTAAGTCCTTCAGAAACAACATAGATATCAGGAAGTTCGTAAGCAACCTTGATATTTTTTGATCTGGCAACCCCATCTTTTCCAACTACAAAAACATATTTCTGATCCTGGATTTCGTAAGTTGCTTTTTGAGGAATAATCAAGGCATTTTTAAGCGGAAGGGTCATTTGGATTTTTCCAGTTTCTCCATTTCTCAATAATTGGTTTGAATTCGGGAATTTTGCTCGGAAAGCGATGTTTCCCGTTTCGTTGTCGAATTCACCTTCAATGGTTTCAATGATTCCTTTGTCCGGAAAGGTTTCGCCGTTGGCCATTACCAAGGAAACGAGATTATTGCCACGTTCTGCTGAATGCATCTGATAGTTAAGATATTCCGGTTCGGAAACGTTGAAGTAAGCATAGATTCCTCCATTATCAGAAAGACTTGTCAATAGGTCGCCTTCATCTACTAAACTTCCTAATTTAAGAGGAAGGCGATCAATAATTCCGGAAAAAGGTGCTTTGATTGTAGTGAAAGATAAATGCGTTTGAGCTAAGTTCAATTCAGCTTTTGCTGCGTCTAATTTAGCTTTAGCCATTCTTTTTTCATTAATGGAAACAACATTGTTATTGGCTAATGTGCTAGAGTTTTGTAATTCAATTTCTGCTTGTGCCACTTCAGCTTTAGCTTTTAGAACATCAGCCTGATAAAGTTGAGGCATAATTCGGAACAAAACCTGTCCGGCCTGCACGTGCTGACCTTCGTCTACAAAGACTTTTTCCAGAAATCCTTTTTCCTGTGCACGGATTTCGATATTTTTTTGAGAGCGTATCTGGGATACAAATTCTTTAGTAATGACCGTATCCATTTTTACCGGTGAAGTGGTGGGATAGATAACAGCTTCTTCCTTTTCTTCCTTTTTGTCTTTGCAGCTGAACGCCAGCAAAAAGCTACTGAGAAGAAGACTGATAACAATTTTGTTTTTCATAATTTTTGATGTTTTTGTAAAGCGATTTACCAACGTTGTCGGTTTCATTTTCAATAAATTTTATTTTTTTATAGAGTATAGGATGAATAACTATTAGAAGATAAGCTCTGGAAATTGAATTCTAGAATTAAATTATAACTAATGATTACTCAGAATGTTGAGTTTGGGAATTTCAAGCAACGGTGATTGTTACCACTTTGGAATAAGGGTAATGCAGTTGTTGAAAAATCGAAGTTTAAATACGGATTGTGCGCAGTAAGATGAACCTTTTAACGGACGGAAAAATCCCTTTCGCCTCGTAGAATTTTAAGTTTCTGCGTCTAAAATATAGGTGTAGAAGATAACCAATCCCGAAAGTTGCAGCAATTGCTATAAAATTGAGAACATCGGAAAAATTAAGAGTCATTTCCTCGGGAGAGTCCAGAGAGTCACTCATTTGCTGCAAAGATGCTTTTTCTAGAGAATGGTTGAGGTGATGTTTTTTAGCAAACGATAGTATGTGCAGAGATATATTCTGATTCCCAAAATCTGGCTGGAAATCAAGCGTCTGCTTATTCTCTGCTGTAAAAAGCAGAAAGATAAACATTAGAATATATACAATTACATTTCTCATTTTGATACTGCAAATTTACATCGGATAAGTGTTAAAATAATCTTAAAGCATCATTTTTAAGGCATTTTTAAGTTCTGGAAATCAGGTTTGTAATTTCCTGCTTATGTTTTTTTATTAATTTTAAGGACTCAAAATAATTATTAATGCCTTTTTATAAAGACCTTTCCGATGATGTTGCAAAAGTTCTGATGTGGGAATATGATGAGAACGAGGTACTTGATTCTAATGAATTGTTGGAACCGGAAAACCAACATAA
Source organism: Epilithonimonas arachidiradicis (assembly GCF_003610695.1). Classification (GTDB taxonomy): domain Bacteria; phylum Bacteroidota; class Bacteroidia; order Flavobacteriales; family Weeksellaceae; genus Epilithonimonas; species Epilithonimonas arachidiradicis. The sequence goes on from NZ_RAQH01000002.1 coordinate 271,564, forward strand.
GATTCTCGGTTATCATCCCAATAAAATTGCCGAAGTTCTTATGGTGAGGAAATTATTGAAAACCGTTCTGCCCAACCACAAAATCCTGTATAGAGAGAATGGGGAGCCTTATCTTTTTCCACAGGATTTCCATATTTCCATCAGTCATTCTTATCCATTGGTCGCTTTGGCAATTTCTAAAAAAAAGGTTGGAATCGACCTGGAAAAACGCAAGGAGAAAATTAAAAAAATCCGCCACAAATTCATTCTTCATGAGGATCTTTTTATCGACAATAATGAGGAAGTGGATTACCTGACTGCGATCTGGTGCGTGAAAGAAGCGCTTTACAAAATCCATCACAGTAAACACTGGTCACTGAAAAAGCATTACGATGTTTTGCCTTTTGAACTGAAGGAAGCATTCACGGCGAAAAGCAGAGTTTATGACATCGAAAATGAAGATTTCTTCAAGGCAAGAGTTTCTTTTTTCGAGGATTACTGTTTAGCCATTGTGGATTGATTATGAATTAGGGTTCAGATTGTGAAAATTACTGCGGTAATTTGGTGTATTTTTATGTTCTAATTATATTAATGAGAATGATAGTCCCGAGAAAGAGTCTGCTTATATTATTTTTTTTGTTTCCATTTTTTTTCGTTGCTCAAAAGAATATTTCCAGATTATTAGATAGTTTGGTTTTGAGCAAAAGTAAGCAACAAACAGTTGATTTGAGTTTGAAAATAGCTTCGAAAATAAAATTCGAAGATGTGGAACGAATGAATTATTATATTGGTGTTGCCGAGGAATCTACAAAAAAAATCAATACAGATACAGCTTGGGTTAAATATTACAGACAAACGGCAGAGATTTATTCGGCTGTAGATGCAGTAGATCTTTTTGCCAATGCGCTTCTAAAAGAATATGATTTTTACAAAAATTCGTCAGAACCGAGGAGGTATAAATTGGAGACCAAATTGGCGATTTTGTACGCCAGACTCAATGACAAAAATTTGGCTTTACTATATTTTAATAAGCTTTGGAAACACTATAATAGTGTGAAAGATTATTATTACATGGCGCAAACCAAAATCAATATTGGTCGATTGAATTTCCAATATGGCACTCCGAAATTGGCTTTGAAATATTACCAGGAAGCCGCTGCGTATCTCAAAAAAAAGCCAGATGAAAAACTGCTGATCATACTCAATACCAATATCGGAGAAGCTTATATCCATCTGCAAGATTATGAAAAAGCCAAAATTTTTCTAGACAAGGCAAGATCATCTATAAACAAAACCACAGATGACTCAACAAAAAGTTGGATATATCTTGTTTCATCCCATTTTTATCGGAAAATTGGCGATGCTAATCAAGCTGTTTTCTACGCGCACGAAGCCGAAAAATATGAGTCTACAACAAACACCTTTGCACAGAAAAACGTGTTAGAAGCATTGTATAAAGCTTACCTGCTAAAAAAAGATTACGAAAACTCAGCTAAATATTTTTCATCTTATGATAGTGTGCGTGATAGTCTCAAAATCGAGGAAAAAGCGGTTAATGTAGAAAAAACGAAGCTGGAATATGCCAGCAAAATCAAATCGCAACAACAAAAACTGGATTATAATCAAAAAAAATTCACGCTGATTCTTACCATTTGCATTCTGGTTATTCTGCTGTTGATTTTATCGATTTTCATGATTCGTTACAAAAGTCGGTTATTGAAAATCAAACTAGAACATGAGCTGAAGGAATACAAAGAAATCCAATTGAAACAAGAATTGGAAAAACGGAATAAGGAACTTACAATCAAAACGATCAAGGAAGCGGAACAGAAAGAGTTGTTTCATGTTTTGGTAGACGATCTTAAAAAAATCCAATCGACCGCAGGAGAAAGCAACGTGAAACAATCTGTTAATCTTGTAATTAATATGATGAATCATAATTTGGTTCACAATAACTGGGAAGAGTTTGAACTTCGGTTTTCTAATGTTTACGAATCTTTTTATGAAAAACTCAATGCTAAACATCCGGATCTGAGCCTAATGGATAAGCGGATTTGTGCGTTGATAAAACTCAATCTCTCCACAAAAGAGATTATGAATATTACCAAATCCTCACTTAGATCCGTAGAAAATATCCGCACACGTCTTAGAAAAAAATTAGGATTAACCAACAGTAAAACTGATTTAAATAAGTATTTGTCTGATTTGTAATATTTTGATAAATAGGTTTTTACGTTTGGGTGAGTGTTGAATGAGTATCTCAAAATAATCGTTGAGCATTTATAGTGTATCCAAATATTTGGAGACATTATTGTTTTTTTCAACATTTGTTACCAATCAACAAAATTTATTATGACATGAAAAAAATTGTTTTTTTATTATTGGTATTTATTTATCAATTGAGCTACTCGCAACAATCAAAAAACTTCGAAAGCCGAATCTCGTATAACCAAATTGCTAAATCTAAAACTGATGGAGCTGGTTGCTTAGCTGCCGGATATTATTTTCCTGAGGAACTCTTCACTCCAAGTTGCCAAGGGAGAAATGAGCAGATCCATACAGCGGTTATGTATGGATCTTACTCTAATGTAAATGTTACTGCCGGGGTTGAATATACGTTTATTATTTATTCAGAAAATACAACTACTAAAACGTCCTACATTACTATTTCAGATGAAGAAGGAACAACGGTATATGCATCGGGGTATGATACAATCAAATGGACGGCTACCAAAGATGAAGTTGTAAGATACTATGTACATGCAGATGACCAATGTGGTACCAATAATGATTTGGTTAAAAAATACATTAGATGTGGCGATATTCCTGCGGAACCAGCTTATGGCTGTAACCAGGATTACCAAGGTCCATTTTGGGCAGCTTGTTCTGTAAGTGGAGATACTGGATACTTGACAGCAGATGATTTTTTTGTACCTAAAGATTCGGAAGCCTTTAAGCTGAAATCTTTGAAATTTCTGTTGTTGCCATTGGCAGAAAACGATGATTTTGAAAAATTCTCTATTGAAGTTCGAAAAGATAACAACAACTCTCCAGGAGATGTGATTGCGTCTTATGAAAATCTTGTTCCTACAGAAGTCACTAGACATAGTGAGGATTTTGTAATTTATCCAACCTTTTGGGCTAGCCTGACAATTCCTGATAGTGGTTTGGAAATCCCCGTTAATAAAGATGAAAATACAAGATATTGGCTCACATTACAAGTCTGGTCCAAAACGGGGCAAAACATTTTTATAACCAATTTTCAGCGCATCCAAGGATGGGCGACGAATCCTACTTTCCAAAGCTTGGACAATAAAGAATCTTGGATTACAACAACTTGGGAAGAAGATCCAGGATTGGAGGGCAATTGGTCCTTTATTTCCGATTGTAGCAAATTAGGTGTTGATGATATAGAAACAGAATCTATCAGTCTTTATCCTAATCCTGTACACCATACTTTGAATGTTTCTTCTAAAAAACAAATCAAGGAAATATCAATACTAAGTTTGACCGGACAAACATTATTAAGCTCGATTCAACCAAAAAGTCATCAGATGGACGTTTCAGCACTGGCTTCAGGAATCTATTTGGTCAATATAAAATTAGAGAATGGAATTCTGCAGACCTTCAAGATCATAAAAAAATAAAAATGTTTTTACTAATATCACAAAGCAACTTGAAATGACAAGTTGCTTTTTTAAGCATTTGTTTTGGCCTGATGAATCAAATATTCTTCGATGATTTTCCGCTGATCTTTGGCTACGTCATAGATCAGTTCCAGTAGTTCCTTGATGTTTTTAATTTCTGTCAGGTGGCTCACGGTGAAGGGTTTTCTTTCGTTGGAGATTTCCTGTTGTTCAATTTCTGCTCGTCTTTTTTCCAAGAGATCCAAAACGTGATCTTCCGGCTTGATGTGGCTTTCGGTTTTGATCTGTTCGTCCAGATCCTTCTGGTAGAGCAGGGAAGATGTTCTCAGCATCTCGGCAGAAATCTTGATTTTCCAATTCTCAAAGTCAATTTCCGGAAACTGATGGTCAGACTTCGCATACTGTGATAAGGATGCGGTATAAGCCGTAATCAGATGCGTGGTGGTAACGAACTGATGAACCGTTTCCAGCTTTCTTTGCTGATTTTTGGGATCAGAAATCATCCGTTGAAAATTATCCGAAAGATTGGCAAGGTCGATAATGGCATTTTTTCTTTTGAGCCTGAAGTCCTGATCGTCCACTTCGTCCTTTTTCAGAAAATGATTCATCACCAATCTGAAATAGTCAAGGTTGCTTTTAGAGGATTTTTTCATCAGTGCCAGATTCTGGGTATGTTCCCAAACCGGAAGAATAAAATAAGCTACCAGCAACGTCACAGCTCCGCCAATAATCGTGTCAAGAAGTCTGTCCTTGAAGATAAGATTGACATTACCCGGATTCAAAAAATTGAAAGATAAGAAAATGTAAACCGTCATAAAAAGAACTGCCCAGGAATAATGGAACTTCAACAAGCTAAAACACATAATCATACTGGCCAGCAAAATTACCAGAAGCGCCGTTGGCTCGCTGATGAAATGCAATAGAATATATGCGATAATGGCGCCGGCTACAGTTCCGTAGAGTCTCAATAGATTCCGGTGTTTGGTTGTGGAGTAGGCCGGTTTTAGGATAGCAATAATCGTAATAAGAATCCAATACGAATGTCCGATTCCCAAGATTGCAAATCTTGAAACGATATAACCGATCAGTAAAGCAATGGTAACGCGGACGGCATGCCGGAAATGCCCTGAATTGAGAGAGAAATTAGACATCAGCACTTTGTGGTTTAGTTTTTCCTCTTTTGGTAAGAATTTGGTATAATCCAAGCCTGTGGAAAGACTTTTGGCTAATTTCACATCCTGCGCATTAACTTTGAAAATGGTTGTCACCTCGTCCGTGATTTCGGTGATTCTCATCAGTACCTGGCGCATCATCATAAAATCTTCCAACCTTTCCGGAGAAAACATCTCAGCCCTGAGTTCAAAAAAATCGTCATAAAGATTCTTAAGTTCTTCATCAAAATGGATTAACGGTTTGAAATCCAAACCACCTTGCAGTGCAATGCCAAGATTGGTAATTTCGTCTGCCATTCTCATCAGGTAATTGTGGATGTTTCTGAGTAAGGCCGTTTCGCCAAAGACTTCATGCATCCGTTTGTAATCATTTTCGGAGGTCAGCAATTTATCGTAAAGATCGATGGAATTAAGAAACATCAGCATCAGAATCCGGCTCTGCGTTGTGGACTCGTTGACGATCTGCCTTGTACGGAAAACAATTTCGCGGGTGTCTTCCTGATGGTTTTTGATCTTGACCTGTTGCGTAATCAGCTGATTGAGAAGGGCGTCAAAATCCGGATTTTTGCCATAATATTTAGCTTTGATTCTGAGATAATCAGCCAATTCAATGTAATTTTCACCTACCACCTGACTTGCCAGCTTATAAGGCTGGAGCCTGGTGACAATCATAAACACAATGAAAAACCAAAGACAACCCAGAAAGAATATGAATGAACCCTTGAAGATATTGTCGCCAGTGAGATGTCCATCGATAAAGATACTTAAGACAACCAATGCAATACTTCCAAAAACAGCCAATCGCTGTCCGTAAACACCGACCATCGAAAAGAAAAAGCCAAAAATGATAATTTCCAGATAGACAGCCACTGGGAAATCTTTTAGCATACTGGCAATAAGCGCCACGAAGGAAAACGTGAAGACAGAAATGATCAATGTATTACGCCGTCTAATAAACGGACCTTGCTGATCAGTTAGACCTACGAAACTGGTTCCGAGCGGGAAGAGAAAAAATTCCTTTAGTAAGCCCAACTGTGCCAGTATGATGCTGGGAATCACAATCGCGAGAGCAATCCGTACTCCGGAGTAGATGTATTGGCTGGTCAGGAATTTTTTGAGCTCGGCGCGGTAGTTCATACTACAAATTTAAAAATAAAAATGCCTCTTTTGGAATAGAGGCATTTTAAAATTATAGTTAATAAATAAAATATTAATAATCTTGTGCATTGTAGGTTTCGCTACCAATATTCCAGGTTAATCCAAATCTTAAGGTGTTATCCAAAGCAGAATTAATTTTAGATGTGTTGATCAGATAAGAAAGATCCAAGCCAAAAGAAGCATATTTGAATCCAACACCAACGGTTGCATATTGTCTAGCACCTTGTTCCGGTGCTTCTGTAAAATAACCTGCTCTCAAAGCAAAAGTCTCATCATAAGAATACTCCGCAGCTCCACTGAACATGATACTTTTCTTATTACTGAATGATTTCCCGATTCCTTCCATTACACCAACGTTTGGAACGTTACCTGTATCATCCGGTCCAGGAACTAAAATCTTTGAAGCTTCACCACTCAGACTGAAACGGTTCTGATCATCAATTAATAAATCGTAACCCAAACCTAGTCTCGCCATCGTAGGAAGATAAGATCTTGATTCTTCATCACCTGTATAGTCTAGCCTAGGACCAAGATTCTGAACAGCCCACCCCGCTTTTACACGACCTTCGTATCCACTGATACTCTCGTGCTTCGGCGACATATAATATCCGGAAACATCTACTGCGAAGGTGTTCGCCGCTTTCAATGTGCTATTGGAGTTGAAGCCACCGCCAATGTCTGATCTGATGAATCTACCGGTAACAGCCATAGAGTAGTTGTCCGTTAATTTCAAACCATAAGCAAGGTCGATTGAGAATTCGTTTGGTTTTGCAGTTCCACCCTGGATGACTTCATTACCTACAAAATCTGTCAAGTCAACATCACCCATATTGAAATAATAGATACTCGCACTCAAAGTAGAACGTTCCTCGTCTCCTAAGAAAGTATAGAAAGATCCGTAGAGTAAAAATACATCACTTGTAAGCTTGCTCATATATGGTGTGTAGTTAACGCCTACACCCGAAGAAACTTTTGCGAAAGGATATTTTGCAGCATTCCAAAACTGTGAGAAAACATCTGTAGACGTCACAACACCCTGATCTCCCATACCACCTGCTCTTGCATCCGGAGATATTCTCAAGAATGGAGCGCCTGTCAATACAGGCTGAACATTGCTTTGAGAAAAGGCAAAGGCACTCACACCGATTCCTAATCCTAAAAATAATCTTTTTGTTAAATTCATTGTTTTTCTTTTAAGGTAAAAGTTTACCAATATATTAATTTTTTTATTTTAATAACACCATTTTCTCTACAGCTGTTGCACTTCCGGAGCATTTTTCCTGATTTTGGCTGCGTGCAAATATCTTAAAAATATAAGTACCTTTTGCAACGGTATCTCCAAAATCGTCTTTGCCGTCCCATTCTATGGCCTGTCTCGGTGTTCTGAAGCCTTCTAAAAATGGCTCTGCCGAGATGCTTGTCGATAATGTTCTGACGATCTTTCCTGTAATTGTATAGATCTGAACATTGACATCCAAGATATCATCACAATTATGCTCAAACTGAACATAGGTTTTATTAGTAAATGGATTTGGCCAATTAAGAAGTCTGTTTACAGCCAGTTTCTTTTCCGATTCATCTTTTACTACAAAGTTTAACGTAGAGCTTGTTGAATTATTGTTGATATCCCAAACTTTAAAAACCAATTGATGTTCTCCGGGTGCTAAATTTCTGAAAGGGAATGTGACAGAACCTATTTGATAGTCTTGTAGTCCTGTGAATGTACATCCGTTATTTTCGCCGGAAGAGAAGTAATCATTTAAAGCAGTTGTATTAATGATATCTCCATCCAAAACAACTGTTATATCATGACCGATTCCTGCTCCCGTGGAGTTAATACCTATATTATCTTTAATACAAGCTAATAACATTGGATTTTGGTCAGTGATACCGCCATTGGCAAAATTAGTATTGTTCATATAAAGATTGGCTACAGGAGGCTCTGCATCATTTATTCCCGCTGGATTAATATCTCCGACTTTCTGTACTTTGTTTGTGAAAACATCATAAGCATTTTCTTTAGCATTTACGAAGTTCTCTGCGTAAGCAAGCATTCTTCCTTCGCCTACTGTATAATTGATATCTTTCGGTACATAAAATTCAACCGTGTAAATTCCATTTTCAACCTTACCAGAAGCTTTTACGATGGCGCTTGGCTCCTCAAAATATTTCATCTTATTAGTCAATTGTGAAACATTGTCATTATTTAAAGTTGTTTTTTCAATTTTCTTATCAAAAATATTAATCACTACACGACCATTAAATGTATTGTCGGTAGTTGAGCCGTCCGCCTTCAGCACTTTACCTGTTACCTTAACAAAATCTAGTGCTCTTATCTGGTCTGGAACGGGCGTTTCTATATTGTCAATTGTTAGTAGTCTTTTCGGTCTACTCATTTTCATGGCAGGATCGCCTAAAAAATTAACTCTTAAATGGTCCGGAACAGCCGCAAGAGGACTTGATGGATTATAGGTAGGATTGTATTGTTGTTTTGCAGCAAGGTATGCGTCACCTAAACTCGAAAAACTGTCACCAGTTAATGCAAATAATTTATCAGTAAATAATGGTGTAAATTTTCTTCCATAATCTACGGAGATAGCGCGGCTTGAAGTTATCATGGTTGCCGCTCCTCCAGTTGTATGTTTTATCATTTGTTCACCTGTGGAGTTTGTTCCTGGCTCATCCCAAAGAGTGAACTCGCAAGTTATAGTGGATACGAGCGGAAATCTACTATAAACAGCTGTGAAATTATTAAAACCCTGTACTTCTGTAGATGTTAAGACTCTTTCCTGGGCCCAGCCATTGATTCCTCCGTGACCAAAATAAAATAGGTATAAGGAATTACCTACATCATTGGTAATTGCTTGGTTGATTTGAGGATATCTTTGACCTCCAGCACTTGTAACAGCAGGGAAAGCGTCAAGATATAGTTTTCGTATGTTATACTCCGGTTTATTGCTACTTGTGAAATTTTGATTAATGGTATAATCTACAAGATAATGAAATGGAGGTTCAACGCCATTTGGACCACTTCCTTCAAAATCATCATCGGCAACAAAATCTAACTTCATTCTCCATTCACCAAAAGGATTTGATTGTCCGGGAAGCGCATTGTAGTATGCTAACGTTTTATCAATCATTATTTTAGCTTCCTGAACATTATCTGCGGGTAACCTTCCTATGGGAATATTGGGTAGGATTTGAGTTAAATCAGTAGAGGCTTGTGGTTTCGTAGTCATTACAAAATAATCATCTGTCACATAGGATGCCTTCACATCAGCACTATATTCGCTTTGATAACTTGGGATAATATCTGTATTGTTTGCAACTCTATTTTTGAAATCATATGACGTGTCTCCTAGTAAAAAAACATATTTTAAACTACCAGCCGGGTTATTCAACTTTGTTATAAAATCTCTGATTGCAGTAATATCTTTGCTACCGCTGCTGAATTCATTATAGATTTTATTAACATCAATGACTTTTACGTTATAATGATTTTTTGACATGTGATAATCTGCCAGTCTTTGTGCTTGGGACAGATAGGATTGTTGTGCAATCATAAGATATTGAACACCGGTAAGAGAAGCGAGATCTTGATTTTCGATTCTTCCCACGAAACTTGGTTCAAAAGCTGCTGAATTTTTGAATGCTGTAAATTCATTGTTAAAATTTTCACTGTTAGCTATATATCCGAAGTTGAAAGTTGAGTTTTGAGTGTTTTTATTTGTCACTCTTTTTGCATTGGTAATATCGGACACATCCCAAATTTGCTCAATCTCAGCTGCATTTTTTACAGAAAAACCATATAATTCTCCAGATCCTGTAATAATATCAAAATCACGGAAATTCATCTGAGTATTATTAAAACTTAAATCTTCCTTGTACTGTACTTCCGCATAATCAAAATAAAAAGTAGCATTCGGATTACCGCTTATATCCGTTGTATAATTGAATTTTATATTATTTCCTGTTTGAGTAAATAGCACACCTTCGTGCCTTAGCGGAACATAGCTTTCTGAATTGCTAGCCAGACCTTGATCACGTTTTGATCCATTAACATCAATGGTAACTTTTCCTGATTGAGCATTGAAGGCGATAACCTGCGTTCTGAAACGTATAGCGTCGTCAGGTTGTATAGCCGATCTTGTATTAAATGTTATTTCCTTACTTCCTGAAATGATATCTCCCGTCCATGTTCTTCCAAGTTTAACAAGATTAAATTTTTCTTCATTGATGACCTGATAATCATCATAACGTGTAATCAGTTCCGAGGGAAGGTTGTTGTCTATAATTTGAACTCTTTTTCCTGGACCGTTATCAAAATTTATAAAATAATAAGCATAGTCGTCATAGATATTGACTAAATTGTTTGGAGTGTCAATTCTTCTATATTCTGTTCTTTTTTTTCCTCTGCCATTGCTTTTGTCGAAAAGGTTATAACCGTTAGGCCCTTGTGCATAGAATAACGCATAATCATTATCATTCCAGATACCGTCTTCTTCACCAACCACCTGTATTGCGTTTTCTTGCAATGCATCATAACGGCTGTCATAATTCACCTCTGGAAGCATTAATCCCCCGTTTCCATAGATTCGGAAATTCTTCGGGTTGATACCCGCTGGATTGATACCGTTTTGTTGCAGAAACTGTTTGGTGATTTTAAATATTCCGGATTTATCAACTTTTATTTTATAAAAAGTCCCTGATTTGAGAGGGTTATCAGATGTACCAAGCCTATTATTACCTTTTAAAACAGAGTTTTTAATATTAGTTTGGCTGATATTGAAAGAAATTAGCTTGTAGATTTTATTATTTTCAACTTTTACAGCTTCAACTCTTAGATTAGCACTTTGAGCCTTGTCAGTTTCGTTATAATAATAACTGATGTTGACAGAAGGATTGGATGAGATAGAATTGATTTTAAGATCGTGGATATCCTTTCCGGATAATTCTTGCCACTGAAACTGATCTAATTGGACTTGATTATCTGTCTTTATATTTATATTAGCATAGATTGAATTAGCATCAACCAGATAATTATAATTTGTAAAATAAGGATATGTTACTTTTTCTAAACCATAATCCATTTCCTTTGTACCTTCCCAGTTCAAAACGGTTTTTTGAGCAAAGTTTAAGATCGAAAAAAGACAGAATGAGATAATATAAAATTTGAATTTCATCAATGTTATTTATTAAGATTACAAAATAAACGATTTTTTTAAAAAAATGGTATATAATAAAATTAATTTAATCTCGTTTTATCAAAAAAAGGTAAACAATATTTGATTAATTAAAGAATTTACTTTTTCTTTGTACTTTGAAAATTTCTATATAAATTATGAAAAAAATTAGGTTGTTTTCGATAATCACTTTAAGCACCACATTACTATTGGTAAGCTGTGGCGGCGGAGGAAACTCGAAGAAAGGTGGTGGCACAAAAGGCTTTGTGAGCAAAACCGGATGGAAGCCCAATGAAAAAGACGGGTGGTTCTTCTCTGGTAAGCAGCAAAAGCCAAAAGCTTGGCCAGGAATGGTCTATGTAGAAGGTGGTACTTTTACTATGGGATTGGTGGAAGACAATGTGATGCATGATTGGAATAACACGCCAAGAAGAATGCAGGTAAGTTCTTTCTTCATTGGAGATACAGAAATTACAAACTCTGAATATAGAGAATATACGACTTGGCTTAAGTTTGTTTTCCCTTCTTCAGATCCAAGCTTCAAACATATCTATACTGGTGCTTTGCCAGACACATTGGTTTGGAATAACAAATTATCTCGTAACGACTATGCCGAGACCTACTTTAGATCACCTGAGTATGATTATTATCCGGTTGTAGGTGTTTCTTGGTTACAGGCTACAAAATACTGTGACTGGTTGACAGACAGAGCGAATGAAAAGGCTTTGATGAGACAAGGTGTTATTTCTAAGGATGTTTACACAGCAGACAAGGCAGCTACTGCTGGAGCAACTTTCAATATGGATAAGTTCAAATCCAATGATGCGGAGATGGATGCTTATGTTGATAAGAAAAAGCTTCAACAGAGAAGTGGCATCAAAACTTCTAACGAAAGAATAGCAGCAGCTAACAGAAATGCAGCTTCGGGAGTTGTGGAAAAATTCAGACTTCCAACAGAGGTTGAATGGGAATTCGCAGCTTTAGGACTTCAAAAAGAAAGAGAGTATAACAACTATCTTGGTAAAAATACTCAGATCGATAAAATCAAAGGTACAAAAGGTAGAAACAGAGGAATGTATCTGGAAAACTTCAAAATGGGCCGTGGAGATTACTCTGGGGTTGCAGGTTGGAAAAACGACGGATCTCCTACAACTGCTGACGTTAAACAATATCCTTCTAATGATCTAGGGATCTACGGGATGTATGGTAACGTTGCAGAGTGGGTAGCTGACATCTACAGACCAATGATTGATGAAGAATTCAGTGATTTCAATTACTATAGAGGTAATGTTGTGGTTCAGGCTGTTAAGAACCAAGATGGTTCTTATAAAAAAGTAGGAAATACAGAGATCAAATATGATACGCTTGCTGACGGACGTCTGGTTTACAAAGGCTTGCCTGGGGAGTTTGAAAGAAAAGTTGTAGAAGATAACAGAAACTATAGAGACGGTGACTACCAGTCATCTTTGGATGCCGGTGGAACGCCTCCTAGCGATAGTGCAGATTTTAATATGTACAACTCTGTGAAACCAACATTTATCGTAGATAAAAACGGAAATGTAGTTTTGCAAAAAGATAAAAACAAAGCAACTTCTCAAATCAATGATTACAGTAGAGTGGTGAAAGGAGGTTCTTGGTTAGATTCAGCATATTGGTTGGATCCGGGACAAAGAAGATTCAAAAACCAAATGAAAGGTTATGGTTGGATCGGTTTCCGTGTTGCACAAGATGCGAAGAACAGCAAATCCGGAAGAACAAAAAGATAATATCATATATAAATATTATAAATTAAAAAACAGCAGATTTTTCTGCTGTTTTTTTGTTTTTATATTGTAGCATTTTAATATTTTTGATCTATGAATATCAATGAGTTTTATCCGGTTTTTTTGCAGAGCAAAAATGTGGTTATAGATAGCAGAAAGATTGAAAAAGGGAGTCTGTTTTTTGCTTTCTCTGGAGAAAGTTATAATGCTGCAGAAAAAGCAAAAGAAGCCATTGAAAATGGCGCTCTGGCTGTCATTATCGAAGATGAAAAATATTCTGATCCGGAAAACAATATTTTTTATGTTTCTTCTACTTTAGAATTCCTGCAAAATCTCGCAATCTTCCATAGAGATCAATTAACAATTCCATTTATTGGATTAACTGGAAGTAACGGGAAAACTACAACTAAGGAGTTGATTAGCAATGTCCTGGCAGAAAAATTCAAAGTTCAATATACTTTTGGGAATCTTAACAATCACATTGGTGTTCCATTGACACTGCTTTCAATAAGAGAGGAACACGAGATTGCTGTCATAGAAATGGGCGCCAATCATCAGAAAGAGATTGAATCCCTTTGCAAAATTGCAAAACCCAACATCGGTTATATTACTAATTTTGGTAAAGCCCATCTCGAAGGTTTTGGCGGATTTGAAGGTGTGATCAAAGGCAAATCCGAACTTTATAATTATCTTAAGGAAAATCAGCAGAAGATCTTGGTGAATCATAATGATAAGATCCAGGTAGAAAAAACTGAAGATTATCATGATAAAATAACCTTCGGAACTCCGGATTCTGATTATAATTTTGAACCGGTTTTCAAAGATCATTTTGTTGGTGTTGATTATAATGGAACAGATATATTTTCCAATCTTACGGGGAAGTATAACTATGATAACATCTCTGCAGCTGTGGCTTTAGGGCTTCATTTCGGTCTAGATATTTTTGAAATCAAGAATGCGATAGAAAATTATTTCCCTTCCAATATGCGTTCTCAGATCCAGAAAAAAGATAATATAACTTTGGTTTTGGATACGTATAATGCCAATCCAAGCAGTATGCAGGTTTCTCTGGAGAATTTTAAAACCTTCGAAGGAAGTAAACTGATTATCATTGGTGATATGTTGGAATTGGGCGACGAAAGCCTGAAAGAGCATCAGAATATTCTGGATTTTGCTAAGTCTTGTGGCTTTGATGAGATCATAACGGTTGGGCCGAATTTTAAAAAAGTCAATCAAACCGGAAATGCTTTTGAAAATACATCAGAACTGATAGAGGTTTTAAAAGCTAATCCCATTAAAAAAGATAATATTCTTCTGAAAGCTTCACGCGGAATTGCGCTCGAAAAAATCATTGATTATATATAACACAAAATCCTCAAATTATTGAGGATTTTTACTTTTGAAATCGTTCAGAATCAACTTGATATTTTGAAATGTCGAAGGTAAAATCTCAGATTCGATTTGTTCTTCGTTTTTCCAGCCAACCTCATTGATACCTTCTTCTATCTGAGGAATTGGTGTTTCGGTTCCTGCATAAAACATTTCGAACCAATAGGTTGTCTTTAGGATTTTTTTGCCGTCTCTGTCTGTATAAATATGGTAGGTGGAATTAATGAAATCTTTGAGCTGGAGATCAAAAATCCCGCATTCTTCTTCAACTTCCCTTACAGCAGCCACTTCTCTGGATTCGCCGGGCTCAATTTTGCCTTTTGGCAAATCCCATTTTCCCAACCTGTGGATGAATAGGATTTTGTTTTCCAGATTCATAACAATTCCGCCGGCTGCGTCAATCTTCTTAAAATAATTGCCAAAATCTGCCCAGAGTTGATCAATGTCATTATGATAAATATTCAAGCCTTGCGATGCAGTATTTTCAAGCAGATCAATGGCGAAATCAAAGCTATGCGTTCCATCGTAATTCAGTGTTTTAGGACTGTTTTGAGGCTCAGAACTCAAAATTAATTTTTTCTCATTGATAAAAACTTTATACATTTGTAAGGCTTTTAATATTAATACAAAAATATAAAAATGAATTTAGAAGGACGAAAAATAATTGTAAATAAATCTTCATCAGAATTGGCAGGGATGCTTAAAAATCCTCAGGATTACAAAGATCTGATGCCGGACAGTCTCCAGAATTTTGAAGCGAGAGAAGACGGTTTCAAATTCGGGCTGAAAGGGATGCCGGAAATTGCACTTAAAATAGATAATGTTTCTGATAAAGAAGTTGTTCTGAAGTCTGCAAGCTCCAGTCTTGATTTTGCTTTAACCGGAACAATGAATCCTGTGAGCGATAATCAGACTGAAGTTCAGTTATTATTCGAAGGGAAATTCAATCCGTTTATCAAAATGATGGTAGAAAAACCGCTTCAGAATTTTATCAATTCTTTGACTGATAAGATCGAGCAATTGTAATCAGCAAATCAATCCGGAAGAATGATCTCCTGAACTTCCTGTTGCGGACGACAAAATATTGTTGAGACCAAGTGATCTCAAAACACCCATAAAAGCAAAAATCAAAGCTTCCTTATATTCAATAATTTCCTTTTCGGGAATGTGGATTTCGGTTTTGGTCTTTGCTTTTATCTTTTCTATAAGATAACTGTTATAAGCTCCACCACCTGTTATTAACACATTCTGGATTTCGTACTCATCCAAAATTTTAGCAATCTGAAAGGCTGAATGTTCTGTAAAAGTCGCCAGCAAATCTTCGACTTTTTGATTTTGGATTAATGGTTGAATGTTGTTATTAATCCATTCCACTCCAAGAGATTTCGGATGCTTTTCGGAATAAAAACTTAATTGGTTTAATTCGTCTAAAAGCCTTTCATCAACCATTCCTGCTTTTGCCAGATCGCCGTTCTCATCATATTTCTTTCCTAACTGGAGAGCGAAATCATTGAGAAGAATATTGACAGGGCAAATATCGAAAGCGATTCTTTCTCCATCCCGATTCAATGAAATATTAGAAAATCCGCCGAGATTAAGACACGCATCAAATTCTGAAAATAATAGTTCATCTCCAATCGGTACCAAAGGTGCGGCGTTTCCACCCAAAATGACATCCTGACTTCGGAAATCGTAGATAACGGTTTTATTGATTTTTGATTTGATGGCTCTTCCGTCGCCGATCTGTAAAGTAAAAAGCTTCTGAGGCTGATGAAAAACAGTGTGTCCGTGCGAAGCGATCAGGTCGAGTTCAGAAATATGATGTTTTGAAATAAATTCAGAAACTTGGTCACCAAGATAGAATCCGTACTCCGAATTCAGTTTCAAAAGTTCTTCACTGGAAAGATAAATAGCATTTCTCAAGATATTTTCAAGCTCAGAAGAATAGGGAAGTGTGTTACATTTTAGAATTTCGAAATTCCAGGTTGATTCTTTCCTGGTAAATTTTGCGTAGCAAATATCCAATCCGTCAAGGCTTGTTCCGGACATCAGACCGATTGCAAAAAAAGTTTGCTGTCCCATTTACTTGCTGGTTGCAGGGAGATTTGTAGAATTGAAACTTCCCGAATTATTGAAGAAGGTATATTCCGTAAAGTCATCTTTAGCAACCATGCCGTGAGATCCAACCAAAATGTTCCCGTCTTTATCAGACACAAATACCGTGTCTTTGGTGTACATTTTTTGGCTTTTTTTATCCCAATTGATGGTCTCCGTTACAAAGGTTTGTCCTTCGGTCGTGATGATTTTCACCCTGCCTTTAGCAAAATAAAAATCTTTTTTCTCGTTATATTTGGCATACTTAGCCCATATTTTTCCGGGATCTTTGGATTTTTTGTCAAAAAACTCCAGATAGATTCCTTTTTTTGTTTCGATGTAAGGCGAGTCGATCAATTCATACTTCTCGATCAAAGGTGCTTTGAAATTAACCTTTACGATGCCCGAATCTCTTTGGATAATGTTCCCATTATAGATGACCTGAGAAGCAAAATTGGTTTTCTTGTCTTTGTTAACCTTTGTCATATCTTCTTCACAAGACTGCATAAGAAAAAACATCAGCAACAAAATGAATTGTTGTGATGTTTTAAGGTTAAATATTTTGTAGCAATAATCCTTCATAGATTATCAATATCGGTCTCTTATAACATTAGTTGTAGAGTCTCTTTCCAAACCACTTGTCTGCGAAATTGATTCCAACTCTCAAATTTATAAAATTTTGACGAATCAGATTGTTATCAAGTGTTCCTCTTTTTCCGAGTTCAATTCCAAGATCAATGCTGTTCATACGATTGATATTGCTTTTCTCGAAAGGAAGCGTTACACCAGCTGTGACAGCGTACTTGTTGATGTTAGTTCCGTTGATCTGCAGGTTACCTTTTTCGTAGTAAGCGCCATAACGGTAAATAACTCGTGAAAAGTAAGAACGGAAATTATTGAAGTTTGGCAAATACCAACCTCCCACAGAGTATCTGTAAGAATCCTGATAGTTCAAAGCCTGTCCTAAGAAGTTAAAAGTTTCTCCTTTTTTATAGTCTACCTGAGTTCCGATAAACCATTTCGCATCTTTACCATAACCTACGCCCAAAGATCCTTCTTGCGGAAGAAACTTTTTATCATACGTCGTTTTTTCTTCGATGATCGTTTCGTAAGCTTTTGTCTCGCCAAGAAGATAATAATAAGTACTGTTAGTGTAAGTATTTTTCATAGTCCCGGTATTACCGAAAGTATATGTTGCACCAACTGTCAATTTATGATCATTTGCCAGCTTTTTCTGATAGGTCGTACCTAAAGTGAAATTAAATGACTGGATTCTGTAGCTGTTAGCATATCCACTTGTCAATTCTGCTCCGGTGAAAGCTACTTCTTCTATGTCATATAGTTTCCCAAAATAGAAATTGGACCTTAAACCAACCGCGAACTGGGAATTGATCTGATAAGATAACGCCGCCTGGACTGTATTCAGTGTTCCTTCACCGTGGAAGTGATGAACTGCCGTCACTTGGTCCGTCGGTTGCTGAGATGATTCTAAAGCATCAGATGTTACAATATTATAGGATTTGGAACTATAAGGCTGATAGCCCAACCCGAATTTTACTTTTTTCGAGATCGGAAAAGCTATCGTAATATTAGACAGATACGTCGAGTGTTTAGTCGAATTGATATTGTTAAAATCAGACTTATAATAGTTATTCTCGTTAGTACCTTCAACTTTCAAAGTAGTTAGCTCCAGGTTGGTGTTTGCAGCTGGATTTCGGAAATTAAAATTATTATTAAAGTCCCAAATATAAGCTGTGGTAATACCACCCATAGAGTTAATATCGACTGTGTTATCATATTTTACATCTCCAATTCCATAAGCCCCGTACGGCGAATTCCCAATACTTTGAGCGTTTAGGAAATATCCTGCTACCAATGATGATAAAACAAAAATTCTCTTCATCCTTTAAAATTTCAATGCGCAAATATCTTAATTAATAATGAATTGCAAAAATATATTTGGGTTAAAGTTTGTTAAGTAGTTTCGACAATTCGGCGAGTTTAGTCGATTGTTTATATATATTAATAGATTGTTGTTGATAGGTGCAAAATTGCATCCTCATAAAACTAACAACTAAATACTAACAACTAAAAACTAATATTTATCTTTGCGAGTATGAAATGGGAACAGATTATAGGCCAGCAATCCATCAAAAATCTTTTACGAGATAGTATCCAGGATTCCAGGGTAGGGCACGCGCAACTTTTCGTAGGAGAAGAAGGCTTTGGTGTTTTACCATTGGCTTTAGCAATGGCTCAGGAGATTTTTGAGAAAGAAAATCCCGCTTCTGTTCATAAGGTCGAGAATCTCAATCATCTCGATTTACATTTCAGTTTTCCTGTTTTTTCTGATAAGAATGTTTCGCTGAGCAAACGTTTTTTCGACAATTTCCGAGAAATGATTTTGGAAAATCCTTACTCATCGTTTGATGATTGGACAAGCTTTTTGGAATCGGAAAATAAACAGTTTTTCATTTCTGCAGATGAAGCGGAAGATATCGGACAAAGATTCAATCTGAAAAGTTTTGAAGGTGGGAGCAAAATTCTGATTATCTGGCGAGCTGATAAAATGAATGATGCTGCAGCCAACAAAATCCTGAAGTTTCTGGAAGAACCTCCAAAAAATACGTTCATCATTCTTTGTGCTCCAAGTACCAATGATATATTGCCAACCATTTTATCAAGATGTCAGATTGTCAATGTTCCGAGAATTAATGATAAAGATATTTTAGAAAAACTTCAAAACCACAATTCTGCAAAAGAAATTGCTTATCAAGCTCAAGGTGATTGGAATCTTGCAAAATCACTGTCAGAAAATAATGAAGGAGCTTCAGAATTTGAAACCCTATTTATTCAATGGGTTCGGAATGCTTTTCAGGCAAAAAAGAAACCCGAAGTTCTCCGCGAAATTGTAAAATGGGCACGTCAAATCTCCGAATGGAATCGTGAAAAGCAAATGAAATTCCTCAATTATTGTATTGAGATTTTCCGTCTGGCAATGCTTCAAAATTACGGAAATGATAATCTAGTTTACAAGAAGCTGAGTGAAGGTAATTTTAACTGGCAATCTTTTTCTAAGTTCATTCACGGAGCAAACATCGTTTCCATTGTTGAGGAAATTACAGATGCATCCTACCACATTTCCAGAAACGCCAATTCTAAAATTGTTTTGACGGATATGGGAATTAAGTTAACCCGTTATATCCACAAATCCGCTTAAACTTTCTTGCAAGATCTATCAATCAGGATTGGTTAATATGATTGTTCCTAGATTTTTAAAGATTAGTGATATCAGCTTCTATTCACCAGTTTGATATTATAGACAAATTCGATAAACTTTTAATAAAAAATTAATCAAACAAATGTTTGATTGAATGTGTTTTTGATTTAACTTTGCGCCGTTAAAAATCAATTATGCCAACAAAAGAAGAACATATTATGATGGTTGCGGAGAAGCTCTTCGCTGCCAACGGCTATAATGGGACTTCGGTAAGGGACATTGCGACCAAAGCAAAAGTTAATGTTTCTATGATTTCCTATTATTTCGGTTCAAAGGAAAACTTGATGGAAGAGCTTTTCAAATGGAGAATGGAAGAAGGACTCAACTTTGCTAAAAATATTCTGGAAAATAATGAACTGAACGAAATTCAAAAAATTGATGCTTTTATAGATAATTTCGTAAACCGAGTTCAGAGATTGAGAGACTTCTTTTTGCTTGTTCATACGCAACAAGTTATCAGTCAGAATAAAAATATTCAGAATTTTCTTAGAGCATCAAAAATCAATTATATAGAAATCAATCAAAAGATTATAGAACAAGGTCTGGAAAAAGGGATTTTTACTAAAAAACCTTCTTATCATCTTTTACAATGTACCATTTCAGGAACGATTTTCAATGCGATGCACGGCATCAAAATTTATAAAGAATATCTGAAAAAACATAACTCAGATTTCGATGAGAAACTCTATGAAAATCAATATTTCCAGGAAGCATCTGACCACGTGAAAACCATTGTGAGAGCGCTTGTTGGTTATCAGAATTAATATTTAAACACAACTATAACAATAATTACTAAAGTGAATAAATTTTTTGCAACAGTATTCTTAATAACCACTTTCTCTTTTGTTTCTGCCCAAGAAAAAAGAGTATTGAGTCTGGAAGAAGCTGTGAAGTTGGGAATAGCGAATAGCAAAAATCTAAAGATAGATCAAGCTAAAATTGAAGAATCTACCGCAAATCTTCTGGAAGCGAAGAACAGACAGTTACCAGAGCTCAAGGTGTCCGGAAGCTATCTGTACCTTCCACTGGAACCGAATGTGGATATCAAAATCCCCGGAATGTCTGGTGGCGGACCAAAAGTGAGCAATGTACTTTATGGTTCTGCCAATCTTTCCGTTCCAATCTACTCGGGAGGAAGAATCAAATACGGAATCAAATCTGCTGAATATCTTGTTGAGGCTTCTAAACTAACATCTGAAAACGATAAGAACGCGATTGCTTACAATATTTCTCAGGCGTACAATAATCTTTTCAAAGCGAATGAAGTAGTGAAATTACTGAAAGAGAATTTAGCGTCTTCTCAGAAAAGAGATGAGTCCTTCATCAAGCTGGAAAACAATGGCGTCATTGCCAGAAATGATCGGTTAAAAGCACAACTTCAAACTTCTAATATTGAGTTACAGCTAATGGAAGCGCAGAACAATTACAGCATTGCCAACATCAATATGGATTTGCTCCTTGGTCTTCCGGACAATACGGAAATCGAGGTTGATTCTAACTATATCGGCGAAGATGATCTTGGAAAACCGGATGATTTTTATTTGAATTTAGCCAGAGAAAACAGAAAAGATATCCAGGCTTTGGATTATCAAAGAAAAGCTGCTGCGCTTGGAACTAAGGCTGCAAAAGCAGAGAACCTTCCTTCATTAGCTTTCACAGGTGGTTACGTTGCAGCGGATATTCCGAAACTTTTAACGATTACCAATGCTGTGAATGTCGGAGTTGGAATTCAATATAATCTTTCTAATATCTGGAAAAAGAATTCGAGTCTGATGCAATCCAAAGCCAGAGAGCAGGAACTGGCAGCAAACAACGATTTATTAAATGACAATGTGACTTTGGAAGTAAAACGTGATTATCAAAATGACCTTTATGCGCATAAGAAAATCGATGTTTATCAAAGAGCACTGGAACAAGCAGAAGAGAATTACAGAATCACATTGAACAAATATAACAACGGACTGGAAACCATTACCAACCTTCTGGATGCAGACACTGCGAAAATCACAGCCAATGTGAATGTCATCACTTCCAAAGCAGACGCGGCACTGGCTCATAAAAAATTATTACAAACAACAGGAATTATTAATCAATAATCGGTTAATAATAATTGATCATAAAGAACTTTAAACTTAGAACAAAAAACTTTAAACAAATAAAATGGCACAAGACAATATAAAATTTGAGCAGGGAGAGATTCCTGAAAAAAAGAAAAAAAGCCCTGTTTTTTACATCGTATTAGCAGTTGCAGTTTTGGCTGGCGCTTTCTTCGGCTTCAGAGAATACCAGTACAGTCAGGCTCATGAAGAAACGGACGATGCACAAATCGCAGCAGACGTAAGTCCGGTAATTTCTAAAATATCGGGCTACGTTGCAGAAGTAAAAGTTAAAGATAATCAGTTTGTGAAAAAAGGAGATACGCTTGTTGTTCTTGATAACAGAGATCAGCAAATGGCTTTGGAGCAGGCAGAAGCAGCGTTAGGAACGGCTCAGAGCAATGTTGCATCTGCCCAGGCTGGTTCGGAAGCAGCAAAGACCGGAATCGGTAACTCCAGAGCGGCAGTACAGACGGCTAACGCACAAATCGAAGCGGCCAAAGTTAATGTCTGGAGAACTGAACAGGATATGAAAAGATATTCTGAATTGGTAAAAGACCACACCATCACGCAGCAACAATATGAACAGGCATCTGCAGCTTATCAAACGGCACAGAAACAACTTCAGGTTTTGATTGACCAAAAGAATCAGGCCAATGTCCAGACAGGTGTTGCAACATCACAGTCCAATGCAACTTATCAAAATGTCGGCATCGCCAATTCACAATTGAAACAAAGACAGGTGGATGTAGAAAATGCAAAACTAAATTTGTCTTACACCGTCATCACGGCTAAAGAAAATGGTTATGTTTCTAAGATTCCTGTTCAGGTGGGACAATATATCCAGGCAGGTTCACAATTGTTCAGCATAGTTTTGAGCAACCAAAAATGGGTTGTTGCCAACTACAAAGAAACTCAGGTTGAGAAAATGGTAGAAGGCCAGAAAGTAGAAATTGAAATCGATGCTTATCCTGACCAAAAATTCCAGGGAACTATCAGTTCATTCTCTCCGGCCA
The DNA here is from genome assembly GCF_003610695.1 of Epilithonimonas arachidiradicis. Taxonomy (GTDB): domain Bacteria; phylum Bacteroidota; class Bacteroidia; order Flavobacteriales; family Weeksellaceae; genus Epilithonimonas; species Epilithonimonas arachidiradicis. Next base: position 294,341 of record NZ_RAQH01000002.1, read on the forward strand.
CAGGTTCTGCCTTTGCATTGTTGCCTCCGGATAACGCGAGTGGTAACTTCGTGAAAGTCGTTCAGAGACTTCCTGTTAAAATTACTTTCGACAATCTAAACCCGGACATTATGAAAAAACTCCGCGTCGGGATGAATGTTCAAACTGTCGTTTCATTAAAATAAAAACAAGGAAGCTGGAAGAGGGAACAAAAAGCATTTAAAAACTTCTGACCTCTGACATCCGGCATCCAACTCAAAATTATGCAAGACGATTCATTAGTAGAATACGGATTTCGCAGAACCATTATTACCATCACGGCGATTATGTGTGCGCTTCTTGAGATTGTGGATTCCACCATCGTAAACGTGGCACTTAATGAGATGAAAGGTAATCTTGGGGCAACACTTTCCGAAGTGGGCTGGGTAATCACGGCTTATGCCATTGGTAACGTGATTATCGTTCCGATGACCAGCTGGTTATCCCAACAGTTCGGGCGTAGAAATTACTTTGCGGTATCTATCATCATATTTACGATTTTCTCTTTTCTCTGTGGTAATGCGACTAACATCTGGGAACTGGTATTTTTCCGTTTGTGTCAAGGGATTGGTGGAGGAGCACTTTTGGTAACTTCACAAACCATCATTACCGAATCTTACCCTATCGAGAAAAGAAGTATGGCTCAGGCCATCTACGGATTGGGCGTAATTATCGGGCCAACGCTTGGTCCGCCATTGGGAGGTTATATTGTTGATAATTATAGCTGGCCTTACATCTTTTACATCAATATTCCGTTGGGAATTATTGCGACGTTGCTGACATTACAATTTGTGAAAAGTCCGCGATATTCAGAAAAACGCTCAGCTTCCGATGTCGATTGGATCGGGATTGGATTATTGGCAGCGTTCGTGGGTTCTTTACAATACATTTTGGAAAGAGGTCACGAGGATGATTGGTTTGCCAGTAAAGCCATTGTGGTATTGACGATTACAGCTGTTGTAGGATTCATATTATTTATTTGGCGAGAACTCACCTTCAAATATCCGATTGTAGAACTACGCGTTCTCAAGAATGGAAATCTGAGGATTGGAACCGTGATGTCTTTCATTCTGGGATTCGGGTTGTACGGCTCAACGTTTATTGTTCCGCTTTATACACAGAGTATTCTGGGTTGGACAGCGCTGCAGTCCGGAGCATTAATGATTCCAGCCGCATTAACGACCGCTTTTATGATGCCGATCATTGGCCAATTGTTGACCAGGGGTGCCAAGCAACAGATATTGGTAGCATTAGGCTTATTCATCTTCTTCGTTTACAGTTTCTGGGGATATAAAATCCTGACACCAGACACAGGAAAAGACGCCTTCTTCTGGATGCTGATTGTAAGAGGAATGGGACTGGGTTTACTATTCATTCCGATTACATCATTATCACTAAGTACGCTGAAAGGTCCTGAAATTGGACAAGGCGCCGCTTTCACGGGAATGATGCGTCAGTTAGGAGGTTCATTCGGAATCGCTGCGATTACGACCTTCATTGCCAATAAAAGCGAGCTTTACAGGAGTAATCTTGTATCGCACTTGGATGTCAACGATTTTGATGTTCAGCAGAGAGTTGCAGCACTCAAAGCCAGCTTCATCGCCAAGGGTTATACGCCAGACAGAGCGCTGAACGCTGCTTATCAAATGCTGGACTTCTCAGTAACCAAACAGGCAACAGTATTATCTTATATGGATGTTTTCCTTTATTTGGGATTGATGTTTTTGATATGTATTCCCTTTGTGCTCTTCGTAAGAGAACGAAAAGGCAAAGGCGAGAAAATCGACCTGAGCGCGGCTCATTAATTTATTTTTTTTAGTTATTTGTTAGAAACTCAGAATCTTGATTGGTTCTGAGTTTTTTTGGCATTGATTTTAATTGTAGTTGAATTATCAATCCATTCAAAATCAAAGTTATGATACCATTACTATCCCAGGTACTTTATCTCTTTCTGATAGCCATTCCCGTAGCGTGTATTGCCTGGACAGTGACCCACGAGGAAATCTTCCGTGAACCCAGGGAGTATTGCCAGAAAATATGTGGCAGCACGCAATCCATTGCTAAGCGAAAATTCTTCTATCTCTTCACCTGCGAATATTGTTTCAGCCATTACATCAGCATTATTTTTTTAATTATCACCAAATTCCAGTTGCTCTACGATGATTGGCGCGGTTACTTGTTGGCGTTCTTCTCGCTGGTATGGATTGCTAACTGGTATATGAGCCTCTTCGGCTACCTGAGACAGAGCCTTAAGGTTGAGAAAATAGAGGCTAAGATGAAGGATGAGAATTTGAAGGAAATGACGGGCGATAAGTAATCTTTCAGACAAACGGTCTTTGTCCGCTCGAGTAAAGAGTCTTTGTTCGCTCGAGTAAAGGTGTTTCGTTCGCCCGAGTAAAAGGTCTTTATTCGCTCGACTAAGATAGTTTCTCAAAAATCTCTCAATTCTCAAACCATCACATTCTCCCACTCAATCAAATCCATTTCAGTCTCGTTGCCAATGTACAAGCTTCCGTGGTATTGGAAACCCGCATCTTCTCAAGGATATTTTGTCTGTGACGATTCACCGTATTGATGCTGATAAAGAGAACATCCGCAATTTCCTTACTCTTTTTTCCTGACTGAATCATCTTCAGAATTTCCTTTTCACGGGCAGACAGAAAATTAGAATTCTCAACTTCGGTCTGCTGAATAATGCTTCCTTCAGCTGTATTGATAATCATTCCTGTGTAATCTGAGGACGGTAAGAAATCGAAATGATAAAGGCAGAGTGCCAGCTCCACATTCTTATGATGCACATCTGAAAAATAAAACATCTTATGTATCAAAGATCTTGAATTACTCAATAATCTCAGTTTGCAGATGATACAAAAATCCTTACGCTTATCAAACGCCACCGTCTTGATAAACTGAAAAAACTGAAGCTCCAGGATGTGCTTCTGCAAAACATCGTCAGGATTCAGAATGTTAAACAATTCATCTTCCCAGATACTTTCAATTTCAAGCTGATTTCTATTCTGAAAGATATTGAGTTCATCGGCGATTTTGCCTGAGTAGATGTAGCTTTTATTGTTTTTGAGGTCGCTGAGAATTGCGATTCCATTTTCCAGTTCCACAAAGTTCTGAGCTATTAACTGGCATTGCTCCAGCTGCAATTGTTCTGTTTCGTAAACAAAATCCTGTTGCAATAATTGCTCATTCAAATCAGACTGAATATTCTTCATCAATAATTATTTAATCTCTCGCGCTTTTTGAAGTGTTACCTCGATATTTTGGGTCAGGATTTCAGGAACGTAATTTTCTCTTGGTGTTCCATTGATATGATATAATCTCTCCGTCGGAAACTGGAATCCAATCTTGGTTTCGTTTATTTGGAAGTTAGAGATTGCGCCAAGCAAACCAGCCATTTTGGTTCCGATTATTTTGGCTTTTTTCATACCGTCAAAACCAATTGCCATCCCTTCGCCCATGCTTCCCGTCCAATGTCCAACCAGAATATAAACTTTACCATTATAAGTTGTTTTGCGTGGTGTCACGTATTCTTCCCAATGTCTTTTGGTTTCAAATTCTTTTTCATCAAACTCATGCACCTGAAAAGGTAAAAGCTGATTGGTGAATCTGCCCATTATTGCCCTTGCAACAGTAGAATTGCCGCCACTAGGAGTTTCAGTTAAGTCAATAATCAGATTTTTGAACTGGAAAAAGTTATCCAATGTTTTATCAAATTCTGCAATGAGATTGTTGTTTCCCAAAGAATTATTGATTTTGATATAGGCAGTAGTATCATTCAGAACCTTACTGAAAAGCAATTCATTACTGTTTCCATAGGTGATGGGAAAAAAAGTTTTCGATTTTCCGTTCTCGACAACTTTAATTTCTCTTTTAATATCGTGAGTACCTGCAAACAGCATATCAATGGCATATTGATACATCTTTTGAGTATGTTGGGTTGTAAATTTTGGTAAGAATTTTTTCAGTTGTTCATCAACAGACTTTCCATTGTAAGCGGTAACTTCCATTCCGATTTTTAAACCTGCCAAATCAGCCCCAAATCCTTTTCTTAGATCCTTAATAATGTATTTATTGCCAACTTTTTCGAGATACAAATCCGATCCGGAAGGGACTAATCTGTTGGAATTTGGTAGATTAGTATTTAAGGATGAATGCCCGTTGTACAATTCGTTTAAAACATTTTCCATAAATGTAATGAATTCGTCATCATTGGAAATCCTGGAAGATTGAGGCTCATAGATTTGTTTGACTTTTTTCCAGTCAATATTTTGCTGGTCAAGATAGGCGTAATTATCATTGATATCTGTCCAAAATTCATTGAAATCTTTTTGGTATTTTGTCTGAGCAGAAGTCCAGTTATTTACAAGAAACATTATAACTGATAAGATTAGTTTTATTTTAAGATTGAAAATTCTATCGAAAGGATTCATTACTTGTTTAGTCTTTTTTATTTTAAGTCAAAAAATGGTTATTTATCAGTATTGATTATTCAGGCTAATGAATCTAAATTTGCCTTGTCAAGATGTAAAAATACAATGAATAATCTGAACGAAAAAGAGAAAATGCTCTCCGGCGAATTATATGATGCGAATGATGCAGTACTGGTGGAGGAAAGACAGAGAAGCAAGGATTTGTGCTTCCGCTACAATCAGACTCAACCTTCTAAAATGAAGGAGCGAAAAGGCATTATCAAAACGCTATTTGGCAAAACAGGGAAAATGTTCCTGATAGAGCAGCCTTTCTACTGCGATTACGGTTACAACATAGAAATCGGGGAAAACTTCTACACCAATGTCAATGTCGTGATTCTCGATTGCGCCAAAGTGACTTTCGGAGACAATGTTTTCATTGCTCCCAATTGCGGATTCTATACCGTGAATCATCCTCTTGATGTAGAAACCAGAAACACAGGACTGGAATATGCAAAACCTATCACCGTCGGAAATAATGTTTGGATTGGCGCAGGTTGTAGCATTCTTCCGGGTGTAACCATTGGTGATAATGCTGTCATTGGTGCAGGAAGCGTCGTCGTAAAAGATATTCCAGCGAATGTTTTAGCCGTCGGCAATCCTTGTAAAGTCATCAGGGAAATATAAAAATAAAAACCACAAAAGGCATAAAAGTACGAGTTCAGGAATATTTAAAAGTTCATATTTTCTTATAATCCAAACTAATAACCAGCTGAAATTCTTTTATGTCTTTTGTGGTTTAATGTAACTACTTGACTTTGATGAGTAAAACGTCTTTGTGACGGTTACAACATTGAATCAAACTAAAAAACTTTGCGTTTAAAATTATATTAAGAATGAAGAAAATTATATTAGCATCAATTCTGATGTTGGCTCTTTTCCAAACAAAAGCACAATCTTTGGAAAAAATGACATGGTTCAACGAGCCTTCACAATGGGAAATCAAAGACAAAAGACTTACAATGACCGTCACGCCGCAAAGCGATTATTGGAGAATTTCGCATTATGGTTTTACGGTGGATGATGCGCCTTTTTATTATTCAACTTACGGTGGAGAATTCGAAACGAAAGTTAAAATCACCGGAGATTACAAAGCCCGATTTGACCAAATGGGACTGATGCTCAGAATTGATGAACAAAATTATATCAAAGCCGGCGTTGAGTTCGTGGATGGAAAATTTAATCTGAGTACAGTTGTGACTCACAAAACCAGTGATTGGAGTGTGATTGTTCTCGAGAAAACACCGCCATTCGTCTGGATAAAGGCAGTCAGAAGATTGGATGCTGTAGAGATTTTCTATTCATTTGATGACAAAGAATATGTAATGATGCGAAATGCTTATCTGCAGGACAACACACCGGTTCAGGTTGGTTTTATGGCAGCAAGTCCGGACGGAAACGGTTTCAAAGCGACTTTTGAAAATTTTTCTGTCAAACATTTACCGGACCAACGACGATTGGAATGGCTGAGGAAAAATCAGAATTGATTTATAATATTTATTAATTAAAGTAAAAAGGTGTTTGGAAAATTCTGAATGCCTTTTTTAATATGGCTTCGTAATCTGATGGCTTGGCAAATGTGATCCGGGTTTTATGAATTGTTTTGCTTTGTCTAAAGATTAAAATTGATAAGAATTGATTTTATCATCATTCATCAATTGTTGAATAAGTGCTTCGTGATTTGTATTTTTCCCAGTCAGCTTCCAAGTGGTGGCAAGGCTTCCTGTCGTAAATTGCTGTTTGATGATGAGGTACTTCAAATGATGATTTTTAAACATCGCTTCACAATATTGAAAGTCATCCTTGGAGCTTGTTACAATGCGGTATTCCCTGATTTTATGACGATTATCAATGTAATCTTGGAGATAAGTCAACAGACTGAGAATCAATAAAACCAGAATCGTTCCCAAAAGAGCTAGAGCAATGTGACCGGAACCAATGGCCATTCCAAGAGAAGCGGTTGCCCAGATCGTTGTGGCGGTCGTTATACCTCCAATCTTATTATCGTCTTTGAAAATAACACCAGCACCAAGAAAACCAATTCCTGTAATAATATTGGCGGCTAGTCTGTCTGGATTCTCGACTCCGATTTTGATGGAAAGAATGGTAAATAAGCAAGACCCAAAACTTACCAATATGAAAGTCCTTAAACCGGCAGATTTATTACGATATTCTCTTTCGGCGCCAATAATAAGACCGATAAAAACTGAGATGATTATTAATAAAAGGTCATTTTGCAAGGCGAACATTTCCAAAAATTCCATAGAAAAATATTGATTAAAATTAAGAAAAATCTATCATATCAACCTTCTTGTTCTAATCAAATAATCCAGATACTTTTCCCCATGTTGTCTATAAAGAAATTCCTCTTCCAGTCTTATCTGAATCTGAATCAATACATAACCCAGAATCAAAAACAATAGAGAAACCGCATTTGGTGTAAGAAAGAAAAGACCGACCAAACTTACAACCATTCCAAAGAAAATAGGATTTCTGGAAATCGAAAATAATCCGGAAGTTACCAATTCAGTTTTCATATCGTTATCAATCCCGATTCTCCAAGAATTTTTCATTTGATTCTGAGCAACAATCGTCCAAATCAAAGCTAATAACATGAATATCAATCCAACGAATTTTAGGAACTCGACATCAAGAAAATCAATAGAAAGAAAAGAACTTTCCGACAAAAACGGAAACAAAATAACATAAACGAAAATCCCAACCAGACAAAGTTTGAAATAATTGCCGACCAACGCATAAGCACTTTCGTCCTGAGGCAAAACCAAAGGGTTTTTCCTGATTTTTCTGGCAACAATAATCGTTTTCGCAACAAAAGAAATCCCGAAAAACAAAATAAAATAAGCGGGTAAAAAGATTTTGATCAATAATTCCATAGCTAATTTTTTCTGCGAAATTACAGCTGTGGAAAGTGCAATACTATTGCAAAGTTTCGTCGAGACAGTTTTCGCAAATCCCTTTCGCAAAAAACCGCACTTCATCTATTCGGAAACCGAGATTCGGGTGGTCTGCAAACGTCACATTCTCTTTGCAGGTCGTCTGTTTGCAGATTTTGCAGTAGAAATGCAGATGTCTGTCGCTGTGTGTATTCTCGTTGCAATCGTCCTCGCAAAGCCGATATTTTGTCGTGCTATTTTCCTGGATGCTGTGAACAATTCCTTTCTCCTCAAATGTTTTCAGCGTTCTGTAGATTGTAATTCTATCAGCATTTTCAAACTGATTTTCAATCTCCGACAAAGACAAAGCCACATTCTGAGAATCCAAAAAATCATACACCAAAATCCGCATACTCGTCGGTTTGGTATTCTTGTTCATCAGTTTATTTTCAATCTCATTTTTCATCAGAAAACTCATTTTTAGGAGCCGGGAACCTGCTTTCCGTTGCAATTCCTCGCTCGGTCGGCTTCGCTCCGCCGCCTCACTGCGGGATTTCCACTGCAATCAGGGCTAGGAGATTCGACATTCAATCAACGTTTCTCATAACTCAAACGCTTGTACTCTCAAACCCTCCAACTCAAATTATCCAATCAAATCCAAAAACTGCTGTTCATCCAGAATTGTAATCGTTCCGATATCTTGGGCTTTTTTTAGTTTGCTACCGGCTTTTTCTCCAACCACCAGATAATTGAGGTTTTTTGAAACGGCAGAGATGTTTTTTCCATTGTGTTTTTCCACCATTTCTTCCGCTTGTTCCCTTGTGAAAAGCGACAATTTTCCAGTGAAAAGGAAAGTTTTTCCTTCCAAAACATTGGACAAAACTTCGTTGGTATTTTCGCCTTTTTCCAATTGAACGCCGTAAGATTTCAAACGTTCAATCATCAGGATGTTTTCAGAATTCTGGAAAAAGTCAATGATGCTGACCGCGATTTTCATTCCGATATCTTCAACCTGACAAAGCTCTTCCAAAGTTGCATTTTTCAATTCATCAATTGTAGAAAAATTCTTGACCAGTTTCTTCGCCACCGTTTCTCCAACGTGTTTGATTCCGATTCCGAATAATACTTTTTCAAATGGAACTTCTTTGGATTTTTCAATCCCGTCCAGAATATTCTGAGCAGATTTTTCAGCCATTCTTTCAAGAGGAAGAAGCTGTTCTTTTTTGAGTGTGTAAAAATCAGCAGGGTTTTCAATCAGCTTTTCTCTGTAGAGTTGCTCAATCGTTTCTCCGCCAAGATTCTCGATATTCAAGGCTTTTCTGGAAACATAGTGAATCATTCTGCCAACAACTTGTGGATGACAATGAAGATAATTTGGGCAATAATATGCAGCTTGGTCTTCAAGCTTTTCAAGTTTAGTTTCACATTCTGGACAATTTATAGGAAATGTTACTGGCTCTGAATACAAACTTCTCATCAAAGGATTTATACCTACGATTTTTGGGATAATTTCTCCTCCTTTTTCTACAAATACTCTATCTAAGATATGTAAGTCCAATTTCTTAATAATATCTTCATTATGAAGGGTTGCTCTTTTAACAAGAGTTCCTCCTAAAGATATAGGCTCAAGTTCTGCAACAGGATTGATGGTTCCAGTTCTTCCTACTTGAAATTTCACAGATAGCAAAGTTGTTTCTTTCCTCTCGGCTTCAAACTTATAAGCACTTGCCCAGCGTGGAGATTTAGCAGTGTATCCTAATAATCTTTGTTGTTGTAAGGAATTAACTTTCAATACAATTCCATCGATTTCAAAATCTAAATTTTTTCTTTTTTTTGTGATATCCAATATAAATTCTTTAGTCTCTTCCATAGAATAACACTCTTTTATATATTTAGAAATTTTAAATCCCATATATTCTGCTAATTTGAGATTTTCATAATGAGACATTGTAGGGAAAGCATTATCATCAATAATTAACTGATAGCAAACAGCGCATAAACCTCTCTTTCTTACTTCTGCACTATCTTGTAATTTTAAACTTCCGCTAGCAGTATTTCTAGGATTCATAAAAGGTTCTAATCCTTCTAATTCTCTATATCTGTTGATTGTATTAAGTTTATTATAAGTTAAATAAATTTCACCTCTAAAATAAAATCTTTTTGGTATGTCTTTTTTTGAAATCTCTAATGGAATATCAAAAATTTTTTTAACATTTTCGGTAATATCATCCCCTTGATATCCATCGCCTCTAGTTATAGCTTGTACAAGTTTTCCATTTTCATAAAGAATGGAAATAGAAGCACCATCATATTTCAATTCCGCTACAAATTCTACTGGCTCATTAATAGTTTTGATAATTCTCTTTTCCCAATCTTCAAGGTCATGAAAATCATAAGAATTATCTAATGAATACATCCTATATTGATGCTGAACTGCCGGAAAATTTTTAGTTATTGTACCTCCAACTCTTTGAGTTGGCGAGTTGTTATTTTGATATTCAGGATATTTTGTTTCTAAATTTTGTAGTTCATTTAGTAATTTATCAAAGTCTTTATCAGATATCGTAGAATTATCTAAGACATAATAATTATAATTATGCTGATGAAGTTCTTCTCTCAGGGATTCTATCTTTTGCTGAATGTTTTCGGACATTAGGAAATTATTTAAAGCAAAAATAACCAAAACATCCAGAATCACTGAAAATAAAATGACTAAATTAGTCATCCTAAAAATTGAAAAATGAAGAAAGTCTTTTGTAGTTTAACCCTTGTCACGGCTATGTTTATCAACGCTCAAACTCAGATTATCGCCCATCGTGGTTTTTGGAATACACAGCCCAAAACTTCGGAAAATTCGATTCAGTCCTTAGAAAATGCTCAGAAACTGAAAATTTATGGAACCGAATTCGATATTCATATGACCAAAGATGGGAAATTGGTGATTAATCACGACGAACATCACGGAAAAATGGAAATCGCGGAAACTGATTTTTCCGATTTGAGAAAACTAAAATTATCCAATGGCGAAAAACTCCCAACCCTGAAAGATTATCTGAAACAAGGCAAAAAAGATGCTTCCGTCAAATTAATTATCGAAATAAAGCCAACCAAATCCAAAGAACGTGAAAACGAAATCGTTACCAAAGTTCTGAAAACTGTAAAAGAACTCGGGCTCGATAGCCAAAGCGATTACATCTCGTTCAGTCTTAATATCTGTAAAGAAATTAAGAAACAAAATCCGTTTGCAAAAGTCCAGTATCTTGAAGGAAATCTTTCTCCTCAGCAAATCAAAGCCGAAGGTTTGGACGGATTGGATTACCATTACAGCGTTTTCGAGAAAAACCCGACTTGGATTTCAGAAGCCAATTCGCTTGGTTTGATTACCAATTCCTGGACTGTGAATGATATCAAAGTTTACGAAGAACTCAAAAATCAAGGAATCAATTTCATTACGACTAACATTCCTGACCAATTAAAAGGCAAATAATTTTGTCGCATAGTCAGGTTAAATTTTATTAAATATATAATTTAATGTAATTGTTATCTGAGAATTTTTGAACACAAAGCTCACGAAGAATATATAATATTTTGGATATTTTAGTTCACAAAGGCGCTTACGCTTATATAAGTCTTTGCTTTTCTTTTTTAAGTTTACGGCTTTGTGAACTTAATAACCAGCAATGCATAAAAAATTTCGTGCGCTTTGTGTTCAAAAAAATAAGTATATTGTAAAGTCCAATTGAATTCCTCAATGATAAACTTGTATTAAATCATAAGACTTTATTCGGATTTTAAACGTGTGTTTGGTAAATTTGCACCTTCAAATTTTATAGATTGAATTATGAATTTAAAAGGTAAAAATGCCATTATCACTGGCGGTGGAAGAGGACTTGGAAAAGCTGTAGCTCAGATTCTTGCCAACGAAGGTGTGAACGTTGGTATCACGGGAAGAAACGAAAATTATCTCAAAATAGCAGTTAACGAACTGAAACAAACCGGCGTGAAAGTAGCTTATGCGGTTTTTAGTGTCGATAACGAATTAGAAGTAAAAGCAGGAATCGAATCTTTAGCAAACGAATTAGGCGGAATCGATATTTTGGTCAACAATGCAGGAATCGGTGATTTTGGAAGCATCGAGGAAATGCCGTCTGAAACCTGGGAACAAGTGATTAAAACCAATCTTTTCGGCGTTTATTACACAGCCAAAGCCGTTTATCCGTTTTTGAAAGAAAAAGGACAAGGTGACATCGTGAATGTCGCTTCCACAGCGGGATTGAAAGGTGGACCGAATATGTCGGCATACGCAGCTTCCAAAGCGGCTGTCGTTTCTCTTTCGCAGTCGATGATGGCAGAATGGAGAAAGCAAAATATCCGTGTTATTACCTTGACTCCGAGCACGATTGCTTCCGATATGAGCATCAATGGCGGTTTGACAGACGGTAATCCGGACAAGGTTCTTCAGCCAGAAGATTTTGCAGAATGGGTAAGAGATATCCTGAAAATGAACAGACGCGCATTGATTGCTAATGGTTCTATTTTCTCGACGAATCCTTAAAATAAAATAATTCTTAATATTCAACCCTTTCAGAGTTTCAAACTCTGAAAGGGTTTTGTTTTATATTAAGTTCAATTTGACTTCGACTCCGCTCAGCCTGACAACGTTCAGGATAGAGACCTAAAAATACTTAATCGAAGGATCTCGAGCTTAGTAATAGTTTCGTTATTTAATCTTTGCGTTTAAAACCCTTATTCTTATCTTTATCGGAATCAAATAAAAGATATGAAGAGAAACTCATTTTTAGCAATGTCTGCAGTTTTCTTTGCAGCTCAAATTACCTTAACCAACGCTCAAACTAAATCCGAAGAAAAACTTAATCCAATCGTTCAAAGTTTTGTGAATGAAGTCAATAACAATTCCCAATTGGAAGATATGGCTTACGAACTTCTAGACGGCATCGGACCGCGTCTTGTTGGAACGCCTGAGATGTTAGCCGCTAACAATTACACAGCCGATAAATTAAAATCTTGGGGAATCGATGCGAATCTTCAGCAATTCGGAACTTGGAAAGGCTGGCAGCGCGGAACAACACACGTAGATTTGGTTTATCCAAGAACTAAAACATTATCTGCAACCCAATTAGCGTGGAGTCCCGCAACTAAAAAAGCGGTAGAAGCAGAAGTGGTGATTCTTCCAAAAGTATCTTCCAAAGCTGAGTTTGATAAATGGTTGCCTTCTGCAAAAGGTAAAATTGTTTTAATGGCGCAATATCAGAAAATCGGACGTTCAGATGAGCAAATCAAAGAATTTGCGACTCCGGAATTATATGAAAAACTGAAAGCTGAAAAAGAACAAGCTAAAAAAGATTTCGCAGATTATATCAAGAACATAGGGTATGATAATACAACATTGCCAGAAGCTTTAGAGAAAGCCGGAGCAGCAGGAATCGCCATTTCCAACTGGACAGGAATCCATAGCACCAATCGTATTTTCGGTGCTAAAACCAAATCAATTCCAATGTTCGACATCGATTTGGAAGATTATGGAATGTTATATAGAATGGCGGAAAAAGGTGCAAAACCGAGAATCAAAGTGGATGCTCAATCCAAAGTTCTTCCCGAAGCAAAATCCTTCAATACTATCGGAATGATAAAAGGTTCAGAAAAACCAAACGAATATGTGATTCTTTCCGCTCACCTTGATTCTTGGGACGGCGCGCAGGGTGCAACTGATAATGGAACGGGAACTTTGACAATGCTCGAAACAATGAGAATCCTCAAAAAATATTATCCCAATCCAAAACGTACCATTGTCATTGGACTTTGGGGAAGTGAAGAACAAGGTCTGAACGGTTCAAGAGGTTTTGTTGCTGATAATCCTGAAATTGTTAAAGGTGTGCAGGCAGTTTTCAATCAGGATAACGGAACGGGTAGAGTAGTGGACATCAGCGGACAGGGTTTCAAGGATTCTTATGCTTATATCGGAAGATGGCTGGATGCAGCACCTAAAAAAGTGAGAGACCAAATCAAATCCACTTTCCCGGGAATGCCTGGTGGTGGAGGTTCTGACCACGCTTCGTTTGTCGCTGCGGGAGTTCCGGGATTTTCCTTGAGTTCGCTTAACTGGGGTTATTTCGGTTACACTTGGCATACGACCAAAGATACTTATGACAAAATCGTTTTTGATGAATTGAAGAATAATGTAATTTTAACTGCGACTTTAGCTTATATGGCGTCAGAAGACCCGGAATTTGTAAGCAGGGAGAAACGTGTAATGCCGAATAATGAAAAAGGTGAACCTGCAAAATGGCCGGAAGTAAGAGAGCCGAAAAGAAGCACTAAGGATTATTAATTTTATAGAAATTAGTAGTCAGAAATTGGACTTTCTTTGAAATAAAGAGAAAAGCGACAATCATTTGTCGCTTTTTCTGTCTTAATTATTAAAATTTGTTAAATACTTAATAGATGATATTTTTGTAGCTAAAGAGTATACACATTCAGCAAAATCAAAAAATCTTTTTAGGATTGATTTATGCTATTATTCTATGAATTTTTTCCGTTGTTCAGCACTTGGCAAAAAGCATTGATTTGCGGCCAGCTTTTTCCGGTTCCGGGAAACTAAATTATAAAACTGGTTGCCTATAAAGTCAGGAATTACTTTCCCAATGGCAGCCAAAGAGTAGATTCCGCCAATTTCAGTTGCAATTTTCAAAACAGCTTGATATTTCGTAAGATAAAAACTTTCCGGTTGCCAAAGATAAAGTGTGTCGAAAATCTGGTTCGGAAGATTTCTTTCATTCAGGAATTTTTGACCAAATCCGGATTGAAGAGAAGCAAATAGAAATTTATCATGTTTATCTTTTTCCAGAATCCACTGTACCCAATGATTGCAAAAACCGCATTCACCATCATAGAAAACAATATATTTATCTTTAAAACTGGCTGAGATTTCTGTTGTCATAATGGGCTGGTTTCTGTTTGTTTCTGTATTTTTCTAAAATATTGTGCCAATTCTTTTCTTTGTGCGTCAGTCAATTTTGCATTAGAATGACCTAGCAGATAACTTTCCAGAGGCATTTTGCTTTGTTCCACATATTCGGCGGCTTCTTCCAGTTTATGGGCTTGACGTTTCGGTTCATACGTTGCGAATGTAGAAAAATTAAGTTCTTTTCTGCCTTCGTCGATATGGTTTTTCAGTAGCCACGCAACAGGTTGGATATTACTATAAAAAGGATATGTTGTTTCATTGGAATGACAGTCGTAACAAGAGTTCCGAATCAGTTTCGCAATCGGTTCAGGTGTGTTTTTGATTTTTAAGAAATCCATTCCTTCATTGGTTGCAGGATTGGTTTTATCAATTGGAAAAAACTGAATCATAACAAATGCTGCTAAAAGGATGATTAATATTTTTTTCATAGTTTGATTTTCAATAAAATTACAAAAAGCTTTCCAAAATACTTTGTAGTTTGAGAAATCATTATTCATTTAAATTCAGGACTTTGCAACTTCAAGCTCTAACCTTGTTTGTAAATTCGTATCTTTGCAAAAATTTTGGGCTCTTAAAGTAAGAGTAACCCATTAATAATCTTATTATTAAACAAATTTATGTCAAACATTGTCGCTATCGTTGGGCGCCCCAACGTAGGAAAATCCACATTATTTAACCGATTATTAGAAAGAAGAGAAGCTATTGTAGACTCTACAGCTGGTGTTACACGTGACCGTCATTACGGAAAATCCGATTGGAATGGTGTCGACTTCACGGTAATCGATACAGGCGGTTATGATGTCGGAACAGACGATATCTTCGAGCAGGAGATTCGTAAACAGGTTCAGTTAGCGGTGGACGAAGCAACTTCTATCATTTTTATGGTGAATGTGGAAGAAGGTCTTACCGATACAGATCAGGAAATCTTCGAATTATTAAGAAAATCCAACAAGCCGGTTTATCTGGTGGTGAACAAAGTAGATTCTTCCAAAGAAGAATTGCCAGCCACCGAGTTTTACCAGTTAGGTGTTGAAAAATATTTTACTTTGTCTTCTGCAACAGGTTCCGGAACCGGAGAATTACTAGATCAGGTTGTCAGCGATTTCCCGACGACAGATTATAAGGATCCGTTCGAAGGATTGCCAAAAATCACGATCGCAGGTCGTCCGAATGTTGGAAAATCGACGTTGACAAACGCTTTGTTGGATGTTGAGAGAAACATTGTTACCGATATTGCCGGGACAACAAGAGACAGTATTCAGACTTTATATAACAAATTCGGTCACGAATTTGTGTTGGTGGATACAGCCGGAATGAGAAGAAAATCTAAGGTTAACGAGGATTTGGAATTTTATTCCGTGATGCGTTCCATTCGTTCTATCGAATATTCCGATGTTGTGATCATTATGGTAGATGCAACTTTGGGTTGGGAATCTCAGGATATGAACATTTTCGGATTGGCTCAAAAGAACAGAAAAGGTATCGTTATTTTGGTGAACAAATGGGATTTGGTTGAAAAAGAAACTAACACAATGCGTGATTTCGAAGCGGCTATCAAACATAAAATCGGTCAGTTCAATGATGTTCCAATTCTATTCGTTTCTGCTTTGACAAAACAAAGAATTCTGAAAGCGGTTGAGGTGGCAATGCAGGTTTATGAAGACCGTAAGAAAAAAATCAAAACGTCTAAATTGAACGAAGTGATGCTTCCTATTTTTGAAGGAACGCCGCCACCGGCAATCAAAGGAAAATATATCAAAATCAAATATTGTGTGCAGCTACCAACACCGTCGCCACAATTCGTATTTTTCTGTAATCTTCCGCAATATGTGAAAGAGCCATACAAACGTTTTACCGAAAACCAGCTTAGGAAAGAGTTTGGTTTTACAGGTGTTCCAATCGAAGTTTATTTCAGACAAAAATAATTTTCAACCCTTTCAGAGCTTAGGTTCTGAAAGGGTTTTTTATTAATTTTAAATATTCATAAATAAAAATCACAATAACTAATGTTTACAATATTATCAGATAATTTCTCTCTTGTCAATTCTTGGATTAATGATTTAAGAAACGTTGAGGTACAACAAGACCGAATGAAATTCCGTAGAAATATGGAAAGAATTGGAGAAATTGCAGCTTTCGAAATTAGTAAAACACTCGATCAGAAAGAGATTGAAATCACAACGCCTCTTGATACCATCAGAGTTAAAGAAATTGAAACACAACCTGTTATCACCACTATTCTGAGAGCCGGGGTTCCTTTGTTTCAAGGGATTTTGAATTATTTTGATAAGGCGGATTGCGGTTTCGTTGCAGCTTACAGAAAACACGACGCAAACGATTATTTCTCTATCAAACAAGATTATCTGACTTGTCCGAAATTAGACGCTCGTCCGCTTATCGTAGCAGATCCGATGCTTGCAACAGGCGCGTCTCTGATTGAAGCGATTAAAGATTTGTTGACCAACGGAAAACCGACTTCCATTCATATTGTTGCAGCCATCGCAAGCAGACAAGGTGTTGAGACGATTCAGAATGCTTATCCGGATGCGAAAGTTTGGGTTGGCGCCTTGGATGAAAGTCTGACCTCAAAAGGTTATATCACACCGGGTTTAGGTGATGCAGGCGATTTGTCTTACGGCGAAAAACTGCAGCGATAATTGTTAGTTGTTAAATTTATCATTAACAATTAATCAATAATAATTAATCAAACGTCCATCGCCATTACCAAAATACTGATTTTTACATTCTTGGAATTACGGAGAATTTCCCAGGCGATATTTGACATTGTGTTTCCGGTGGTGTAAACGTCATCAATCAAAAGAATATGCTTATCATTGATATTTTCAGTCAATTGGTAAGCATTTTTTGTTTTCAGTCTTTCGGTTTGATTTTTCTTGGCTTGCGCCCGGGAATGTTTTATTCTTTTTAATAAAGTATGATTGACAGGAATCTGATAATGCTTCGACAATTCGTTTCCAAATAGATGAAGCTGGTTATAGCCGCGTTGTTTCAGTTTTTTATAATGGAGCGGAACTGTTACAAGCAAATCCGGTTTGT
This sequence comes from Epilithonimonas arachidiradicis, assembly GCF_003610695.1. Lineage (GTDB taxonomy): Bacteria > Bacteroidota > Bacteroidia > Flavobacteriales > Weeksellaceae > Epilithonimonas > Epilithonimonas arachidiradicis. The sequence goes on from NZ_RAQH01000002.1 coordinate 311,776, forward strand.
GGTTACGGAAATCTATTCTTTCAGTAATCCATTTGGCGAGAACTTTTCCGATCTTTTCCCGATGATTATATTTGAGCTGGTGGATGATTCTCTGTGCCAGACTTTCTTTCTCATAAAACAGAAGCGAGTAAGCATTTTCTACAGGAATTTGTAATGATGCTTTGTCCATCAGAGAATTATTTCCGAAATAATTATGATTTGAGAAATTGATTTTGTCCAAGCACAATTCACAAACCACCTCCTGCTTGTCAATCAGCTGATTGCAATCCAGACATCGATTCGGGAAGAGAAAATCGAAGATCATAGTTAATAAGTTTCTGAAAACTAAATTAAAAATTTTCTTCAAACAAAAAAACCTCTTCATTTGAAGAGGTTCTAATATTTAATGACAAAAAATCATTAATACAATAATTTGTAATATTCATCAGCCATTCTATCACTACCGAACTGGAATTTAACATCATCCATTGCTGTTTGGACGATCTTTCTCCATTGATTAGGATTGTCATAGTATGTTGGAATGATTTGATTTTCCAGAACATCATAAAGGTTTTTCAGGTCAAAGCTATCTTGCTCTACTGTTGGCCAATGATGGTAATCAGCTTTTGGAACCACAAAAGAGTTTTCTCCAGGTTTTGCAAATTCCGGGATCCAGCCGTCGTCTGTAGAAAGATTGACAGAACCGTTCATAGAAGCAGTCATTCCGCTCGTTCCGGATGCTTCTCTTGGGACTCTCGGATTGTTGAGCCAGATGTCAGAACCTTGTTTTAGAGACTTACTCAGAGATAATTCGTAACCTGTAAGAACAGCCATATTTTTATGATTCTTGCTTTCTTCAACCAGATTGTTGAAAGTTGAAATCGCGCCATAATCCATTGGGTAAGGTTTTCCTGCCCAAATGATCTGAACCGGATATTTGCTGTTTTCCAGCATTTTTCTGAAACGTTCTTTGTCAGCTAATAAAAGATCTGCTCTTTTGTAACCGGCAAAACGTCTTGCCCAAACGATCGTTAAAACGCCTGGGTCAAATAGTTTTCCTGTTTGGTCGGCTACGATTTTGAACATCCTTTTTTTAAGATGTTTCTTTCTGTAATCGAAAAGTGCGTCGTCGCTTTCGTCTTTAGAATCATACAAAGGTTTATCTGCCCAATATTTGAATTCCTGAGCATTGGTAATGGATTTGATTTCACAGATTCCCGGATATTTGCTCCACATATCTCTGGAAACGACACCGTGAAGCTGGGAAACACCATTGGAAATCCTGGACATCCTCAAAGCGCAAAGCGAGTGGTTGAATCTGTCGTCCTCCACACCTTCGATTTTCTTAACCTCATCAATCGTTAATCCGCAAAAATAGGACATGTCGTGGCAAAGGTGGATGTTGTGCTTTTCGTTTCCTGCCTCCTCTGGCGTGTGTGTTGTGAAAACTAATTTTTCCTTCACTTTAGCAAGATCGCCACCGTATTTTCTCAAAAGATAAAATGCTGCGGGCAAACCGTGCGCTTCATTCAGGTGATAAATATCTCTTTCGAAGTTCATTTCGTCTAGCAATTTAGCGCCTCCTTTTCCGAGAAGAATGTATTGGGCCAGTTTGGTAGACTCGTTAGCATCGTATAATTTATGAGAAATTGTTTTTGAAAGGTGGTCGTTTTCCGGCACATCTGTACTCAGGAAAAACATCGGGCAAGTCTTGAAAGTTTCAGGGTTTAAATACCAAACTTTTACCCAAACCGGGGCATTATGGATTTCAATTTGAAATTTGATGCCAGTATCTTCCAGGAAACTGTACATTTTTTTTGTCCAGATTGGATTGAGGGTTTGGTCTGCATTTCGGCTTTGATCGTAGTAACCATATTTCCACAAAATCCCGATTCCTACGAAATCCTGTTTTAAGTTATAAGCACTTCTCATATGAGATCCTGCCAGGAAGCCAAGTCCGCCACTGTATATCTTGAGCGCCTGGTCTATAGCGAATTCCATAGAGAAATAGGCTGTTCTTTTGGAGTAGCTTGGATTGATGCTGTAAGGCATCTTGAAGTTTTTGAAATCCATAGTTCGTATATATATTTTAAGGTCGTCTATAAGCTTGCAAATATAATAATTAGTTTTTTGTACGGTAGTTTAGGTGGTATAAAGTCATAAAAGAGAAGTGGAATTGATGTCTTTTGGTTTGTATTGCTTGTTTGTGAAACTTTATAATTTTCTGTTTGTTTTATTACTGTTAATTTTTATTCATATAAATATTTTGTAATCAATAAATTACTATCTTAGAACAGGTTTAATTTCTAATAAAAATGATATGATTTTTTGTGAAGACCTTCAAAAGAACCTTGAGATTTGCGTCGCTTCCAAAAGTGGCAAAACAGATAATCTGGTAAAATGGTATGACTCTATAGGTAGCGCTAATCTGCACGAACGCGAGGAATATCAAAAAAAGACTGAGCTTTTGTTACTCAATACATTGTTCCAGCATTATCCCGAAATGGAAATCGAAAACCTAACCGGAGAAAGTCCCGATTTTATCATTAATTATAAAGGAAATCGGATTGGAATAGAAGTTTCGGAGATCATCAACCACTTTGAACTCAAGAAAAAGGAAAGTTATATCAATCATATCTTTCGAACTGTGGAAAAATTGTTGTCAGAATATAAAAGTCTCCAAGGTATCTATCATCTTAATATCGATTACTTCCAGGATGATTTTTATAACCAACCGGAACAATTGATCAAAGAAATCTCGTCTGCGATTACCAATAACAAAAAAACAAAATTCGTAAGACATATCAGAAGAACGCCTCATCAGAAAGGCGTTCTTTTGTTTTTGGAGTATCAGTTGTCTCTGTTTGATGAGCTGCATTCTGACAAAATTCTGGAAGTCATCGAAAAGAAGAATACCAAATATCCTCTATATAACAGCAAGACGAAAGAATGCTGGCTGGTGCTGGTTTCCAATATGCACAACATCGCTTCCCGATACAGCTACATCTACGCCAAAGAAGAACTGAAAAAAGTCAAAAGCCCTTTTACAAAAATTTTACACTTGGAAAATCTTTACAGCCAGATGATGGTTATAAAATAACATAAAAAAGGATATCTATGTATTTGTATTTGACTATTGTTTAAATTTGAATGTTAGCTGACATATATAAAAAAGGTCGAAAAAACTGAACAACGACTTAAAAACAAAAAAGTAAGTATAATTTCAAAAATTAATATTATGAAAAAAATCATCTTAACATCAACAATTCTTTTCTCTGTATTGACGATAACTTCTTTTACAACTAATAAATCTACAACAACGTCAATCAATGTTTCAAAAATTGAAAATAATAATTTAATCTTAGCTTATGTTGTAACGACGAACAATATTCAAATTTATTTTAAGCAGTATGAATGTGCTCAAAGATACATCAATGATTTTGGAGGAACTTTTACTGGTACAATTTATGTGAAGGATTCGCAGGCAATATCATGTGCTGATCTAGAATAAATGATAATATCAGCTAATATTTAAAAATTACAGCTTGCTTTTTGGTAAAAGCAAGCTTACTTTTTTATGTGTGACTCCAAATTTTTATAAACTAAAGGTTAAATGTTTATGAAATTTCGGAAAATGGAATTTTAACAAATAAGCTTTATCTACAAAATTGATGCGATTTTGACAGTATTTTTACATTTATATTAACATTTTAAAACTCAGGCGTTTGTTTTTCTTATGCGGTTATATTTGCTTGCTTAATGAAAACAAATGCTATGGATCAACATTTATTCTTTCTGAGAACACAATTTCTTTTAAAGTGTATCAAATCTTTATTTTTTTTCTTTTTAATTTTAATTGGTGGAAAGGTCTTTTCTCAATATTCTGGAACCGGTACGTTTACTAAGGTTACTGCTGCTTCGGGTTTTACTGATGGCTATTACGTTATAGCTTATGGTACAACTCAAGCAATGAATAATACTCATAATGGGACGTTTTTTGCAAATACATCAATTTCTCCGACTTCTGGCACGACAATTACAAATCCTTCTAAGACAATTGTTTGGAAAATAGAAACTAACGGAACGGGAAAGACCATATATAATGAAGATGCAAACGTTTACGCATCTTATACAGGGAGTAGTAACAATATCCAAGCTGTATCTGCTGTAACTACTAATAATCAAAGATGGAGTTTTACTTATTCCGGAGGAACATTCGATGTTCAGAATCTCGGAGTTAGCGGGAGATCTTTACAATACAATACAAGTGCTCCCAGATTTGCTTGTTATACAGGAAGCCAACAAGATATCACTTTGTATAAGTTAACAGTTGCTGCGACTCCAACTCTTACACTTACACCCACTTCTATAACAGGGCTAAACTATGTTCAAGGTTCTGGACCTTCGGCAGCGCAATCCTATAATTTAAAAGGTACTAATTTAACAGCAGGTGTTACTGTGACCGCGCCTATTAATTTTGAAATTTCAAAAACTTCAACAGGTACCTATACAAGTACTATCACTTATACCGCTGCAGAAGGAAATGTTTCTGCAGGACAATCCGTATATGTCAGATTGAAAAGCGGATTAACTGCTGCGACTTATGGCGGTACGACAACATACGTGACCAATGCCAGTACTGGGGCAACCACAGGAAATGTTTCTGTTATCGGTACAGTTACTGCACCTGTTACTTACACGCTAACTTATAATGGTAATGATCAAACCAGTGATGCAAGTACCATTCCTGCTAATGATAGTTTCACAGGAGGGCAAAGCCCGGGAATTATATTAGCAAATCCTACAACACTCACGAAGAGTGGTTATTTGTTTTCGAGCTGGTATAGTATTCCGAATGGTGTTAGCGGAGGTGTCATCAATACACCGGGTTCTAGTTACGGGCCTGCGCCGATGCCAAGTAGCAATATCACGATATATGCCCGCTGGAAATTTAATGTTATTTACAATAACAATGGTGGTTCGGGAACAATTTCTAGCCAGGATGGTTACTATAACGGAACTACCGGTGTTAAATCTGGTACGCTTGTTCTCAATAATGGTTCAGCTTTTACAAGAACAGGATATACTTTTGGTGGTTGGAAAACAACGGCAGCAGGTATTGAAGCAGACTATAGTGCAGGAGCTACTTATACTCACTCTGGTTCTAGTGCAACAGTAACTTTGTATGCCCATTGGATAAAAAATCCACCTAAATTTACAGTAACGCCGACTTCTTTATCCGGTTTCAATTATGTGGAAAGTAACGGTCCTTCTGCTTCACAATCTTTTGTGTTGAATGGTAGCGATTTGGAAAATACCGATACAGATCCGGTAGAATTGGTAACGATAGATGATCGATTTGAAATTGCGGAAAGCGAAACTGGGCCTTATAGTCACGCACTGGCACTTCCAGCTAGTTACACCGGTGCTTCTAAAACATTCTATGTCCGTTTGAAAGCAGGTTTAACAACTAATGCTAATTATGCTGATACCGTTCTTGTAAGTGGAGGAAGTGCTATAGAAGCCAATTATGCTGAGGTCACATTGTCAGGAAGTGTCACGGCTTGCTTAGCACCTACTACACAGTCATCAGTTACATCATTCACTTCGGTAACTTCATCTGGAATGACTGTGAATTTAACCTCTGGTAATGGCGTTGGTAGAGTAGTTGTCATCAATACAGTTAATAATTTTACCAATCCGGTTAGTTCAAATGCTTTACCTATAGCTAATACAGTTTACGGTGGTGGAGAGCAAGTTATCTATGCTGGAACAGGAAATAGTGTAGCAATAACAGGTTTAGAACCATCTAAGGCATATTATGTCAGAGTTTATGAATACAATATTTGTTCAAATAATTATATATACAATACAACAACAATTACTAATAATCCGAGAACAGTAACTACACCTTGTCAAATTCCTTTGACTCCGAATGGTGAAATTACACCTTCGGAAAATCCGGTGTGTAGTACTGCGGTTCTTATTTATGAAATAGGGACTCAAGATGAAGCCAATATGACGGCAGGTGCCATTTTTTATTGGCAGACAACAGCTACAGGAACATCTACAGCCAATCGGGTAGTTTTTGCTAATGGTTCTTCGGCTTCTGAGCCTTATTCTGTTACAGCCTCAGGTAATTATTATGTGCGTGCTTATAATGGTTTCTGCTGGAGCACGGGTTCTTATGTAACACAAGAGCCAATCTCTATATTATCAGCGCCAAATATCACGACTCAGCCAACCAACCAAAGTGTCGTAACTGGAGCTAATGCAAGCTTCTCAATAGCAGCTTCTGGATCTGCGCCCTTCACTTACCAATGGCAGGAAAGCTCTACTGGCTCAGCCGGCACCTGGGTGAATGTAGGAACAAGCAGTAATACATTGACTCTTACAAATGTGTCATTATCTAAAAATGGATATAAATATCACGTCATCGTAAGTAACGATTGTGGTAGCAGAACTTCTAATACAGTGACACTTTCGGTGATAACCGGACCTTGCTTTGAAGAGACTTTTAATGCAATTACGGCAGGTAATAATACTAGTACAAGTGGTTCAAGCTCGATTTGGTCCGGGAATACCAATTTTCCGACGACTTCTACTGTTTATCAGGCAGGTGGCGCAATTAGAATTGGAACGACAGCTAGTGGAACAATTACTTCAAGAAATTTAACTGAAGTGAGTGGTAATATTACTGTAGAGCTAGATGTAAAAGGATGGACTACTGTTGAAGGTAGTTTTAATATTACAATAAATGGTATTACAAAAAATGTAACTTATGATAATAAAATGGCAGATGGTTTTGAAACTGTAACTGCTCAATTTGAAAATGTACCAGCTGGTTCTCAATTAACAATTTCAACAACAAGAAGAGGATTCTTAGATGCAGTTAGAATATTTTGCGCTAACAGCTGTGCTCCAGCCACAATCACAGCATTCCCAACAAGTGGACCTACCAATACCATCGTGGCAATTACTGGAACTAACTTCACGGCAGCCTCAACAGTTAAGTTTGGATCAGCAAATGCAGTTGTTCACTACATCAGCGCTACACAAATCAAAGCAATTGTTCCGGCGACTGCTGACGGAGATATTATCGTTGATACTGCTTTAGACTGTGATTCCGAGACTGCTTTTACATTGATCAAAGAAGATGCTTCAGGTTGTGAAGCGGTAACAGGATCTGGTTCTGGTACTATTGCAACAGATCTTATGATATATGAAGTATACGACGAAAATGGCGGATCAGGGGGAACGGTTTCTATCTATAACGGAACTAATGCTGCTGTTAATCTAGCGGATTATGGGTTCTACAGAGCCAATGACTATGGCGTGGATTACGTAAGTTATGGAATATTATCAGGCAGTCTCCCTGCTGGTGGTTTGGCTGTAGTTGGAGTTACCGGATCGGCTTGTGGCTACACGCCAACAGGTCACGGCAACATCACGGGTGGTTTCAATGCAAATGATGGTTTACAACTAAGAAAAGGTTCTGTTGTGGTTGATGATTTCAAAGCGCCTAATTATGTAGGTTATTATTTGAAAAGAAAGAATGAATATTTATCTCCTAAAGCAACTTTTGTAGAGTCGGAATGGATAACCGAAGATGTGGCTTCCGGGCAGTGTCTCGCCAATGTGGCATCTCAGCCTCCGGTTATCAGAACACCTCCAGTTATTACGGCTCAGCCTAATTACATAATTAATTGTGATGTCATCAATGCTTCTCTTGTGCTTACTGCAACAGAAGGTCTTGCAGGTGGATTAGGTTTGACTTATCAATGGTATGAGTTGAAAAACACAGGCGCCTGGACGGCAGTTATAGACGGGGGTGTTTATTCAGGGGCGACGACTCAGACTTTAATGATAAGTGATGTTAATGGTCTTAATAATTATCAGTATTACTGTCAGGTAAGAGAAAATACGCAGACTTGTTACACCGCAACACAAGCAATTCAAATCAAAGAAGCTGCAACTACCTGGGCAAGCAATGTCTGGACTAATGGAACACCGGTTCTTGGGAGCAAAGTTATTATCGCAGGAAGCTATAATACCCAGACCAATGGTGCATTGGATGTTTGTGATTTGACCATCAATGCTGGAGGAACTTTGAGAGTGAGACCGAATTTCCCGGTGACTGTTAAGAAGAAAATTACGAATAATGGATCTGCAGCTAACTTCGTTGTAGAGAGTGATGCGAATTTAATTCAAACTGATAATCTAAGTAATGAGGGTGATACCCAGGTGCAGAGACAAGTCACCGATATGAATAATATCTCCACACAGATGGATTATGTCTATTGGAGTTCTCCGGTTAGCGGGCAAACCATTAAAGGTACAAACGGGTTCTCTCCCAATACTCCGGCAAACGGCTATTTACAATATAATGAGTCGAATGATAAGTTTACGGTGACTAATGATGCAACGTTCCTTACCGGAAAAGGTTATGCAATCCGTGCAGAAACCGGAACTAATGGTTATACAAAAACATACAATTTCAACGGAATTCCAAATAACGGTAATATCCAATATCAGAATTTGAAGTGGACAAGTGTTAATCATGGATTCAATTTGGTGGGAAATCCTTATCCGTCTAATATCGATTTTGATTTACTGTACCAATTGAACCCGACCAAAATGTATTCTACAGTTTGGTTCTGGACCAATAATAGCTATACAGCTGAACAGGTGGGATCTGGCTATAACGGAAATAATTATGCCGTCTATAACGGAACGGGTGGTTCGCCGGCAACTTACAATCCGGAAAATCCTTACGATGGATCCATCATCCCGAACGGGAAAATCAAAGTTGGACAGGCGTTCATTATTCAGGCAAAAGCAGGTGGGAAAGATCAGCCATTAGATTTTAGTAATAGTATCAGAGTGACGGATAATGGTAATTTTTACCAAAAATCGAATCCGAAAAATAGATTTTGGCTCACGATGACTTCGCCATCTAATTTGGTCAACACCATCCTTATAGGATATATCAATGGCGCAACAGATAATTATGAAACCGATTTTGACGGCGAATTATTTGCTGTAGGTTCAGATTCATTCTACTCAATGTTAGGTGCAAGAAAGTTGGCCATCCAAGGTAAATCAAATAACTTTTCAACGGATGACGTGATTACTTTAGGAAATGTATTTGCAACCGATGGAACCTATAAAATCAAACTTCAGACTGCAGAGGGTATTTTTGATAATCAGAAAATATATTTAAGAGATAAATTACTGGGTAAGTATATCGATCTTAGCAACAACGAAAGCTATAATTTTGCAGCAACCAAAGGAACCAATAATAATCGTTTCCAAATCGTTTATAAGGCAGAAACGCTTCATAATAACGAAGTCAAGAAATCAGATTTTCAGGTTTACAAAAACGGACAATCATTCGTCATCGAATCTTCTTTGCAGCTTGGCAATGTTGAACTTTATGATGCGGGAGGAAAATTGATTAAGCGCATTAATTCTAAGGAGAAAAAGCTCGTTATTGATGCTAATGTTTTACCATATGGTGTCTATATCGTGAAAGCGGAAAATTCTGGTAACGTACGAACCCAGAAGATTATCAAATAATAATTATAAAACCAGTAATACCAAGCCATCTCAATCGAGATGGTTTTTTTGTTTTGCTTTTGAAAATTAAACTACCGATTAGAAAAGTGTTAAATTTTTATTAATTGATTTTTGTATTTCAAATAAACTTATATTTGTTTTCTTGAAAAAACATTAAATGCAATGAAAAAATATTTATTCTTCAAGCAGAAGTTTGAGGGTTTTCCTGCCCTACAAACACTTCTGTTTTCTTTCTTCTTTTTGATGAGCTTCCATAGCTGGGGGCAAGTAGTTTTGCCTCATACTAGGACAAATTGGGATACGACCCCGTCGGGCTGGACAGATACTCCGGTAGATTCTTATTTAACATCATTTGCTTGTTCGGGTAATAACGGGGCAAAATTTGATACAAGTGGGGACTTAAAAATCGTTAATTTAGATTCTTCACCAGATAAGCTTTCGTTTGTGGTGAAATCTAATGCCAGTACTACTTCTTCTTTATTAGTTTCGGAATCCGATGATGGTGTCACATACACAACATTAGTTAATTTATCAGGAACCTCTGATTTACCGACAACATGTACATCAAAGGGTTTATATCAGTTAAAAGCTACTACAAGGTATGTAAAATGGGTTTTTACTAAAGGATCTTCCAATATGACAATGGATGATGTTAGTATAACAAAATTAACAACATCCTGTGTATCTCCTGCGGCTCAAGCCACTTCCTTTACAAGTTCTGCAATTTTACAAAATACTGCTACTGTTGGATGGTCGAGGGGGAGTGGAGATAATGTCTTAGTAGTTGCAAGGTTGGGAGGAGTTGTGAATGCTGATCCAGTAAGTGGAACTAATTATACAGCTAATTCAGCTTTTGGTTCCGGGACTCAAATTGGGACTGGGAATTATGTTGTATATAATGGAACTGGTAGCTCGGTTAATCTTACAGGTTTAACAGCGGGAACTAATTATCATTTTGCGGTTTACGAATATAATACAATAGGAATCTGTTATAATCTAACCAAATTAACAGGGAATATAACAACAGCTTCGCCTCCAACCTTAACAGCTTCCGGCACACTGAATGAAGCAACGCTTAACGGAGCAACTGTTGGGCTAACTCTTGCAAACACTACATTTGCAGATGCCACACTGAGTTCCTCGAATTTTACATTGAATAATGCGCCTTCTGGAGTGAGTATTCAAAGCGTGACCTATAATTCTTCTACGACGGCAACAGTTACATTAGCTTATAACAATACAGATTTTGATACTAATGTGACTAATTTTAATATTACAGTTAATGGAAGTGAACTTGCTTCTGCCTCTAATTTAACATCTAATAATTTAACAATTACTGCGGTTACAGAAACACTGACCGTTGGAAGTACGCTGGCATTTGGTACGGTTTGTAATGGTTCTTCCAGGGAACTCTCGTTTACCATTTCGGGGACAGGTCTCAAAGCGGGGACGATTAGCTTGGGTTCGTTAGCTGGATACACTTATTCTGAAGCATCAGGTGGAACATCTATTACAGGTTTTACACATTCCGGTGGCGATTTACCTTCGAAAACAATTTATGTTACGTTGACTCCAACTGCAGCTAATCAAACTTATAATGGTAATATATCCGTTTCCGGAGGAGGTGCAACAACTGTTAATAAAGCAGTGACAGGTAATTCTACGGCAACAGCCCAGGCAATTACAACCAATACGATTACAACATTTGCACAGACAACTGCTACCTTGAGAGCGACGTCAATCACGCAAGGAACCTGTCCGAGTTCTACTGTTCAGGGTTTTGTATATTCTGTAAAATCAACTAATGCAACACCAACTGTTGGAGGTGGTGGAGTAACTAATGTAACTGTTACCCTTGGAAGTACAACGTATAACGCCACTTCTCTTTCCGAAGGTACAACTTATGCGGTTCAAGCCTATCTTTTTGATGGTACAACTTATGTCTACGGTGGTGTACAGGAGTTTACTACGACTTTTACTGGTACACTTAATAACGTGACCGGAGCCACGGCTTGTTTAACAGACGATGGCGGAACTATTTCCTGGATCGCTCCTTCAAGTGGAGTTGTGCCAACGGGATATATGGTTTTTGCAGTTACAGGTGCAACTACTCCGAGTGGAGCTCCTACTACAGCTTTAACGGATTATAACTATGCCAATAGTAGCTTCGCAGCGTCTACCAATAATGCGGCCCCGTCCACTTTAGGAAAACTACTTTACAAGGGGACTGCTACATCAGTGGACATTTCCGGTTTGACGGAGAATGGGATTTACTCTTTTATGATTCTGGCTTATCAGGATGGCGGTTCGGTAAGGCGGTTTTCCAATGGTTCGGCTGGTTCCAGAGCTTTGAATCTTATAGCTCAAGATGATGTTAAAACGTTTACAGGAACGCCGTCCAATACTCAAGTGACTCTTAATTGGACTCATAATAATGTGGCTACTTGTTTTGATGAAGTCATGATCGTAGCAAATCAGGGAACTGTAACTTATGTTCCATCAGGAGACGGTAGTAGTATTATTGCGGATGATTCCTGGAATAATGCCGGAAATCAAGTGGTATATAAAGGAACAGCGCTTAGCAAAGCTGTAACAGGTTTTACCAATGGAACCGAATATTGTTTTAAAATTTTTGTAAGAAAAGGTACAACCTGGAGCGATGGAACTAATGTCTGTGTTACGCCAGAAATTACCTACTGTGATTCTTCGGGAAATATAGATTATAATACAGGAGTCCGATATGTAAAATTCAATACGATTGAAAATGCGACTGCGGCAACTAAAACTGTAGGTTATACCAATTTTACAACACCAACGACAACCGTTGTAAAAGGAGAAACTTATCCATTAACGGTTCGGGTTAATACAGATGGTGATTATACAATTGCGGCAAAGGTTTGGTTTGACTGGAATCACGATGGTGATTTTGCAGACTCCGGAGAAGAATTTGATTTGGGAACAGCGACTAATGTAGCGGATGGCGTAACATCACTTTCGCCTCTTAGTATTACAGTACCAACAACAGCTGTGTCCGGAAGTATAAAGATGAGGGTGAGCGCCAAATATTCTACCGCTCCCACTTCTTGTGAAACCGCATTCGATGGGGAAGTAGAGGATTATACGGTTACAATTACTCAACCTACAAATCAGGAAATCAATATCAAAGGGAATAATATTAGTATTCCAAATAATTTTGATGAGCCTTATGGTCTTAATAATACATTATTCGCTGCGACTAATTTAGGAACCGATTCTGTGGAGAAAGAATTTGTAATTGAAAACTTAGGTTTAGCCAATCTTAATCTTACAGGAACACCAATTGTGAATATCACGGGACTTAATCCTTCCGATTTTATTGTCACACAACAAGCGGTTTCACCTGTAGTGAATGGAATTACAACATCATTTAAAATTAAATTCCATCCAACTGTTGCCGGACTCAGAGAAGCGAATGTAAGTATTGCGAATAATGATGCTGATGAAAATCCTTATGTCTTTAAAATTCAGGGAACGGGAACTTGTACCACTTCGCCTTCGATTACGGCATTTCCAGTAAGTGGGCCTGCCAATACTAAAGTTACATTTACAACTTCAGTTAATGATTTGACTGGCGCTGCTGTTACTTATAATGGAGCGAGTGTACCATTTGATCTCATATCATCAGGAAAGATCGAAACATTAATTCCCACAGGTGCAACTGATGCTAATTTTGTGGTAACGTTAGCAAGTGGATGCTCTTTCACTCAGGCTTTTGATGTGATTGATAATTTAGTTACAGATTGCGAAAGTGCTGGCGGAAGTGGAGGTTCTGTAACGCCGGCTTCTGATATTATTATTTACGAACTTTATGATGAGAACGGAGGTTCTGGTGGTATTGTTACACTTTATAACAGAACAGGTGCTACGGTTAACTTGAGTACTTATTCAATCCAGAGAGCCGGAGATTATGGTGGAACGTATACAACTTACGCTAATCTTACCGGAACTGTTGCATCTGGTGCTGTTGCAGTGATTGGAGTGAGTTCTTCTGTGTGTGGGTATGCGCCTACAGGTAACGGAAGTTTTGGTTCTACAGGATTTAATGCGAATGATGGATTTAGATTAATGAAAGGTTCCACGATTATAGATGATGTCCACGCACCCAATACAGTCGGCTATTATCTCAGAAGAAAAAATGAATATCTGTCTCCAAAAACTGTTTTTGATGCTAACGAGTGGACATCCCAGGTTTTATCCAGTGGACAATGTTTATCTCCTAGCGACGTAGCACAGCCGCCTGTGGCTAAAAATCCGCCGGTTGTCAATACGCAACCAACCTATTCTCTTTCTTGTGATGTTGTCGATACGTCTTTAGCAATTACTGCAACGGAAGGTTTTGCCGGAGGAAATGGATTGGCTTATCAATGGTACGAGTTAGGAAATACCGGAAGTTGGACTGCTGTTTCAAACGGCGGTGTTTATTCTGGCGCAACATCGCCAACGTTGAATATTTCTGATGTCAATGGATTGGATAATTATCAATATTATTGTCAGGTAAGAGAAAATACACAGACTTGTTATACGGCAACCAAAGCTGTACAAATCAGGCCGGCATCTAATACTTGGGCAAGTAATGTCTGGTCAAACGGAACACCGGTTTTAGGGAGCAAGGTAATCATTGCAGGAAGTTATAATTCTCAAACTAATGGTGCTTTGGATGTTTGTGAGCTCACAGTGAGTTCTACAGGAATAATGCTTGTAAAACCAAATTATCCTATTAAAGTCAAAAAGAAAATTACCAATCAGAATTCTACGGTCAATAGTTTTGTAGTAGAAAGCGATGCTAATTTGATTCAGACGGATAATATAGCTAATGAAGGAACTATCAAGGTTGAGAGACAGGTTTCTGATATGAATAATGTAACCGGACATATCGATTATGTTTATTGGAGTTCACCGGTTGCCGGACAAACGATCAAAGGAGCGGGTGGTTTCTCTCCGAATACACCTTCAAACGGTTATCTTCAGTATAACGAATCGACGGATAAATTTACGGTGACTTCTGATGCTACTTTCCAAACGGGGAAAGGTTATGCAATCCGAGCAGAAAATTCTTTGCCTGATGGATATGGCAAAACTTATAGCTTTACAGGAGTCCCAAACAATGGAAATCTTCAGTTCTCCAGTTTGCAAAAATCAGCAGGAGCAGACAAAGGCTATAATCTTGTCGGCAATCCTTATCCGTCTAATATCAGTTTCGATTTGCTTTACAGTTTGAATAGTTCCAAAATCTACAACACAGCCTGGTTCTGGACTAATATAGATTATACTGCTACGCAAATGGGCTCGGGATATACAGGAAACAACTATGCTGTCTTCAATGGTTCAGGAGGTGTGCCGCCGGCCTATGATTGGGCAGATTATGATCCTGAAAATCCAAGTGGTATCACACCAAATGGAAATATAAAAGTAGGACAGGCTTTTATTGTACAGGCGAAAACCGCAGGCGCATTAGACTTTAATAATGGAATAAGAATTACTGATAACGGGACTTTCTATCAAAAAGGTGTGACAAAAAATAGGTTTTGGTTAACGATGAGATCGCCAAAAAATATGGTTAACACTATATTGATTGGTTATATCCCAGGTGCGAGTAATAATTATGAAACGGATTTTGATGGCGAATTATTTGTTGTAGGATCGGATTCTTTTTATTCGGTTTTAGGCGCTAAAAAATTAGCGATCCAAGGCAAAGAAGATAATTTTTCCAATGAAGATGTGGTGACTCTTGGAAATGTATTTTCAGCCGATGGAAGCTATATCATTAGCTTGCAAACGCCGGAGGGTATTTTTGATGGTAGTCAAACCATTTATTTGAAGGATAAATTATTGAATAAATATATCAATCTGAGTACTGATACCAATTATACATTCACGGCGTTGAAGGGAACTGATACCAGCCGATTTGAGATTGTGTATAAAGAAAATGCAGTTTTGGGTACAGGAATTAATTCCAAATCTGATTTCGTTGTTTATAAAGATGCAAATTATCAGGTTGTTAAATCTTCTAACAAATTAGGAAAGGTTGAGATGTTCGACGCTTCTGGAAAGCTTATTAAAGTTTTTAACACCAATTCCAATGACATAAGAATTGATACATCATCTCTGTTATATGGAGTTTACATATTGAAAATAGAAAACTCTGGCGATCCTAAGACAAAGAAGTTTATCAAATAAAAACTTTAAATTCTTCTAAGGAAAGGCACTTTCAAGTGTCTTTCCTGTGTTTTGCATCTGTCAATAAAATTAAACACTTATTTGAATATTCCTATTAAAATTCTATAATTTGTAATTAATTAAAAATAATTTAACTTTTTTTATAAGAGTGTGTAAAAATTAATTAATTTAGCGCCCTCATTTCTAATTTTTAAAATAGAACCTTATATATCGATGAAGAAAAATTTATTTAATCAACAAAACACAAAAAATATTTATCAGCAATATCTATTGCTGTTTATATTGTTCTTTTCTGGAAATACTTGGGGGCAGACTACAATTGCTTCAGAGGGATTTAATAATTCCGCATCATCATTTACAGTTTCAGGTGGGGCTTACTATACGGGAAACTCAGCGTCGGGTGATAGGCCAGCAACATCTGCTTTTACAGTAGAGGGATCTCATTCTTATGGATTCACAGCACCGTCAACTACAACAGCTAGTGCTACACTGACCTCTGTAAATTTTAATACCTTAGCCTATACAGGTTTATCTTTATCGTTTCGATTAGCCGCGTTTTCTATAGGCTCGACTGGAAATGGGGTTGATGCGACTGATCTTGTTAATGTCGAAATAAGTCCTGATGGAGGAACTACTTACTATAGTACTATTCGTGTACTTGGATCAACAGCTGGTAATGCATACTGGGCTTATTCAGCTACTGGAGTTGCATCTACAGCTTATGATGGCAATGTTACACCTGTTGACTTTCAACCAACAACAACAGGTTCTCAAACAACAGCAGGATATTCTACTGTAACAATAACCGGATTACCATCAGTTTCAAATTTAAAAGTAAGAATTACATTAACAAATAATGCTACATCTGAACGTTGGGTTGTGGATGATTTTAAACTTACTGGAACATCCGCTTCTTCTTGTACAACTCCAACATCACAACCAACATCATTAGTATTTGGAACAACAGGTGCTTCTACCGTTAATGCTACATTTACTGGAGTAGCGTCGCCTAATACACCAAGCGGTTATTTGATTTTGAGAAGCACAAATGCAACAGTGCCAACTTTAGTAGATGGAACTTCATATACTACAAATACAGATGCTACTATTGGAGGTATTGTTTATAGGGTTTTACAAGGAAGTGCTACAGCTTCATTAGGAACAACAATTGCCGAAACAGGATTGACCTCTAATACAAAATATTATTATTATATCTATTCATATAATAATAATTGTACCGGACAACCTTATTACTTGACAACCTCTCCATTAACAGGGGATAAAACGACTTGCCCGGCTCCTGCTACTTTACCATTGAGTTCTGTTACAAACAATAGTGCTACTGTATCTTGGACAGCTTCGGTTGTCGGAGGTTCTGCGGAGACAATCAAGTATAGATTTGAACTATATTCAGATTCTGGAAGAACAACGCCTGTTGCTGGTTATCCACTAACAGATACAACTTCTCCGGTTTCTATTGCTGGACTCCCATCTAATACAACCTATTATTACAGGATTGTTGCTTATAACTCTAGTTGTCAATCAACAAATTTAGATGGTAGCTTTACTACAGACTGTACTTATATCAATACTTTTCCATATAATGAAGGGTTTAATTCTTCAACATTGCCTTCTTGTTTTATTGCCACGGAAGGTTCTACTGGAGCTTCACAGCATTGGGAGTCTGTAACAGCTGATGGTACTAATGGTGTTGGTACCGCAAAAGAAGGAGCTCGTTTCTTAAGAATGAATTATTTTAACGCTTCAGCATCATATAACACTTATGATCTTACTTCTGTTGGTTTTCAATTGCCAGTTTCTCCTAAGCAAGCAAGATTTTCAATCTGGATGGGTGCTAATAGTGGAGCTAATAATTTACAATTCCAAATAAGTGTTGATGGTGGTGCTTTTAATACAATTGCAACTTATGGTGCAAATGCATCTAATACTTCTTCTAGTTCTCCTTGGGAAGAAAAAATCATTGATTTAACATCATATGCTAATCATAATGTAAAGTTTAGACTAAAAGCGACATCAAATTTTGGAACTGGTAGATGTAATATTGCATTTGATGATTTTAATATTGAAAACCTTCCTAGCTGTTTTGTACCGGTAGCTCCTTTTACAGGGACAATGGTTGCAAAAGATAATGTTAATATTACTTGGGGTGCACCAGCTACAGCTCCTGCAAATGGATATCAGTATTATTTGTCTACAACCAATACAGCACCTTTAGCTGGAGCATCTCCTACAGGGAGTGTTGGAGCAGGTGTTACCACTGCAAATATTACTACAGGTTTAGTTGCTGGAAGTACTTATTATTGGTGGGTAAGATCCAATTGTGGTACAACGGATAAAAGTGAATGGGTTGCGGGAGGTAACTTCTATTATGGTTATTGTTTACCATCAAGTTCAAATTCTACAAATTATATATCGAATTTTTCTACAACTAAAGGTTATACATCTAATATTAATAATACATCTACTTATACAACAGGAGGATATCAGGATAATTATGCTACTCAAAAAGTTGAAATGTATTCTACTGGAAGTGTTGATTTTTCATTTACAACACCGGGCGGAAGTGCAGGAACTGCAATTTGGGTAGATTGGAACAATAACTTGATTTTTGAAACTTCAGAAAGAGTTTATTCTTCAGGTAGTTCTTATACAACTGGCAGCACAGGCAGTATTACTGTTCCAAATGGTCAGGCTGTGGGAGATTACCGAATGAGAATTAGAACAATGTATCTGTCAAATGGCGATGATGTAAATCCTTGTACAACCCAAGCTACACGTTCTGAAGCAGAAGATTATAAATTTTCTGTTGTTGCTCAGCCAGATTATGTTATTTATACAGACGCAGTTAGTGCTAATAACACAGTTAATAATACACTGAATATTTATTTTAAAGATTTTGATGGGTATAATAATTTTTACACCAATGACCAGTTAGAAATTTGGATGCATGCAGGTATTAAAACATCTTCTGCAACTTGGCAGTACCAAAATGCAGGTCAGGATTTTAATAATACTTCAACACTAATTAAGTTCACAAGAGAATCTACCAATCCAAATGTTTATAAAGCAACGGTAAAATTGGCCGATTGGTTCTGTATTCCTACAGGAACTACCGTAGAAGGATTGAATTTAGTTTTCAGAAATCAATATGGGATAGGTGGTAATGATCAAACTGCTGATATGGTTTTGAATCTTACATCAGCAGCAGTAACTGTGAATGTTTCTACAATTGGCGCGGCAAGTGCTGTAACTACGAACTCTGCAACAATTAGCTGGACAGCGCCAGCAACAGGTGCAGTGAAAGGTTTTGATTATTATTACAGTACTTCTAACACTGCTCCGACTGCGGGAACTACGCCAAATGGAACAGTAGCTGGAAGTGTATATACTGCCAACTTATCAAGTCTTTCTGCGGCAACAACTTACTATTTCTGGGTAAGAACTAAAGGTTGTGACACCAATAGTGCTTGGAGTGCTTCTGGGAACTTTACAACAGCTTGTACTAATATTTCCTCTTTCCCTTGGACAGAGAATTTTGATACGATGTCAACTTTAGGAGCGAATGTAGTTCCAAATTGTTGGATGACTACTTCAGGTTCTCAATCTTGGACTTCTAGTAATGCGGTAGCATCCACAAGCTCGCCGGGTGCAAACTCTCCTTCTAATTATATGAGATTGCAGTGGAATAACAGTTCAGCAAGTAATTTATATACACCAGGTTTTACACTTAATGCAGGTAAGTCTTATGATTTTACTTTTTATTATAGAACATCTACTACAGGTTCTAATGGAGGTGGATTCAATGGAGATTTATATGTAAATGCAGAGCAATCTACTACAGGTTCAACTTTTTTAGGTAATTTCGTTACTTCTACACAAAATGTTGGATATACAATGTATAAATATACATTCACACCAACTACTACAGGAACTTTTTATTTTAATCTTAGAGCAACATCTAATAATGCAACGGCAACATATTATTTAGGTGTTGATGATTTCAGGCTAGAAGAAACACCTCCTACTTTATTAGCTAACAATACTTCTGCAGTATCCTTATCATTTCCAGATCAGGCTATAACGACAACTTCTGCTACTCAAAGTTTTAATTTGTCAGGATTAATGCTTACAGGTGCGCCAGGAACTATTACTATTTCTGCACCTGCTGGATTTGAAGTTTCGTCTGTAGATAATACAGCTTGGGCAGCATCTACGACTGTAAATTATTCTTCATCTACTTTAGCAGATAAACAAATAAATGTTAGATTTAAGCCAACAGACTGCACTCCAATTTCTAATGCTGTATTAACAATTAGTGGAGGAGGAGCAACAGTGATTCCAACCGTTACTCTATCAGGAAAAGGAATTATATCTGCACCGACTGCGATAGCAGCAACTGATATTACGGCAACAACATTTACTGCTAATTGGCAACCTGTTGCTGGAGCAACCGGATATGAACTGGATGTTTATAAAAAAGGTGAATTGTTAAATACTGCTACAGAAGGTTTTGAATCGGGAATGACGATGACTAGCTATGCTACAGGAGTAGGTAATTTTGAGCTAGTAACAGGAACTTGGACAATGAATAGAGTTATAAAATCAACAACGGCTACAAACAATTATAATAACTCAGCGTCAGGTGCGCAATTAGAAGGAGGGAGTAGTTCTTCTATTATTTCACCATCTTATAATAAACTAAAAACATTGAAGTTTCATGCTAGAAGAGGGTCTTCTGCTACTACAATTTCTATTTATAAAATAGTTTCCGGAGTAGAAACACTTTTAGGAACCCAGGCACTTGCTAATTCTTCACCATCACAGTATAGTTTTGATGTGAATGAAACATCTAATGATGTTAAAATAAAAATTGTTAATGGTTCTGCTGTTGCATATATTGATAATGTACTTATTGATTATTATGTTGCCAATAATGATTATGTAGCTAATTATAATCCTAAAGTTATCGTAGGTAATTCTGTCAACTCTGACATTGTTACAGGACTTTCTCAAAATACGACATATCACTATGTTGTAAGAGCAATTACGTCAACTTGTGAATCGGTCAACTCAAATGAAATAGCCGTTACAACAAATAATACAGTCGTGTGGAATGGCTCTGCTTGGAGTAATATAGATGGACCAACAGCCACTTTAGACTCTAAAATAATTGGAGCGTATAATATTCCTATTTCGTTTGAAACTAACAACCTTGAAATCACAAATACAGGATCATTAGACATCAAAGCTCAGAAAGATGTAACAGTTTATGGAAATATTACTTTACCAGCGGATAATAAGATTGTTGTAGAAAGTGATGCTAATCTTGTGCAGAAAAATGTTGGAGCAGATAATAATTCCAATAATACGATTACCGTAAAAAGAACTGCGCTTCAACCAACAAAAGGTTATACGTTCTGGAGCTCACCTGTGGCTAATCAAAACCTTTATAGCTTCTCTAACGGTTACAATTCAGCCAATGGAGGAACTGGTACCGGAACACCTTGGAACAGATTTTTTGTGTACAAAGAATCGACAGATACTTTTGTTACTACGATTAGTGGAGAGATTACATTGGGGGCTTCATCGGTATTTGATACAGGAAGAGGTTATGCGATCAGAGGAAAAAACAGCTATACCCCAACTGGCGGAACAGGTACGGAAATACCTTCTACAGCAGATGAATTTAGTTTTACAGGGAAGATGCGCAACGGATCTCTCTCATCCCAGATTTTGAAAAACTCTTGTGGATCATCTGTGTCAGAATTTGACTGCACCAAAGGTTATAATCTTATAGGGAATCCTTATCCGTCTAATATAGATTTTGACGCATTATATAATTTGAATAATACTAAAATCTATGGTACTGCATATTTCTGGACTAATAATGATATAGCAGCAACAAACGTTCAGCAAGGTTCTAATTATACAGGGAACAATTATGCAATATATAATTTAACTGGAGGTACACCAGCTGTAGAAGTAGATCATTATCAATTGGCTTCAGCTAATCCTATTCCAAATGGAACTGTCAAAGTAGGACAAGGTTTCATTATCAAGGCTAAAAAAGTAGCAGCAGGTACTCCAATTGATTTTACCAATTCTGTTAGGATGGGCTACGATGCAGATGCGCACTTTTACAATTCAAAAAGGGCTGAAAAGAATCGTTTTTGGTTAAAAATGACATCGCCGGCCAATATTTCTAATACTATTTTGTTAGGCTATATTAATGGTGCAACCAATGGTTTTGAAATTGATTATGATGGAGAATTGTTTGTGATTGGCTCCGATGCCTTTTATTCCCTATTGCCAAATAAAAAGCTGGCAATCCAAGGTAAAGGAGAATTTACTCAGGATGATGTGATTCCTTTGGGTACAAAGCATGCGGTAAACGGGATGTATAAGATCTCATTGAGCAAAAAAGATGGTATATTTTCTGATGGTCAGAAAGTGTATCTAAAAGATAAGCAGAATAATACTTATACAGACTTGACTTCGCAGGATTACACTTTTAACGCAAATCAGGGTGTGGATGATGCCAGATTTGAGATTGTTTATAAAAATAACGAAGTTTTAGGTGTTGATAGCTCCAAATCAGATTTCATTGTATATAGAGATGGTAATTATTTTATAATTCAGTCTTCTAAAACTCTTGGAAAAATTGAGCTTTATGATGCAAGCGGAAAACTGATTCAATCTATTGATACAAATAAAAAAGAATTCAGAATGGATGGATCTGCACTGTTGAACGGGGTATATATTATCAAAGCAGAAAATTCTGGAAATATCAGAACTAAAAAAATAATCAAATAGAAATGTGAAAGTAATTATTAATATTATTTAATATTAACAATTTATAGGATTTTACTAAATTTTTATATCTTTACAACCTGAAAAATATGCCTAGTTTTAAACTACGATGAAAAAAAAATTTTTAATAACATTTTTGTGCCTGGGGGTGTTATCTTCTGCACAATTTAAAGATAATGCTTTTGATAATGAGTCGTCAAAACTTAATCAAGATAAAGTGCAGGATTTAAACACGGCTGAAGCAAATCAGAATGCTACTTTTGAAGAAGAGCAAGGCTCGCCGGCATCTGCAGGACCTGTTGGAGGAGAGCAGCCAGAAGGACCAGGTAACCCGGGTAATCCGGTTCCTATTAATGGTCTTGTTCCTTTATTATTCTTAAGTGGATTAACATTGATATTTTATTATCAAAGGAAAAGTAAAAAGATTAATATTTAAAATATTTAAGTCCGAAATTTTTTAATTTCGGATTTATTTTGTCTTTATGTATAAAAGTTTTCTAAAACCATTTTTTGATTTTATCTTTTCGCTGTTGCTGATACTGATATTGTCACCAATATTTGTATTGATTATCATTTTATTATACTTTTTCAATCAGAAGAATGTATTCTTTTTTCAGAGCCGGCCTGGTAAAAATGAGAAGGTTTTTCAGATTATAAAGTTTAAGACAATGACGGATCAAAAGGATGAAGCAGGCAATCTTTTGCCCGATGAATTCCGGTTGACCAAAATGGGGAAATTTGTCAGAAAAACATCTTTGGACGAACTGCCTCAACTGTTTAATGTTTTGAAGGGTGACATGAGTTTTATTGGTCCAAGGCCGCTTTTAGTAAGTTATTTATCATTGTATAACGAAGAGCAAAAAAAGAGACATCTCATAAAACCAGGAATTACTGGCTGGGCTCAGGTGAACGGAAGAAACACAATTACCTGGGAACAAAAGTTTATATATGATGTGTACTATGTCAATAACATGAGCTTTTTGTTAGATGTCAAAATATTATTGATGACCATAAAAAAAGTGATTAAAAGCGAAGGAATCAATACTGCCGGTCAGGCGACAACTGTAAATTTTGAAGGGAATGGAAATTAAAAATATTAATATTCTTGGTGCAGGTGGACACGCAAAGGTTGTTATTGAAATTGCTGAAGAGTTAGATTATAAAATTAATGAAATTTATGACCAGAATCCCGAAGTCAGTAAGATTTTGGATTATAATGTTTCAAACAATTTAGAAACACTAACTGAAAAGGAGAATGTATTTTTTGCGCTCGGAAATAATTTTAATCGAAAAAGTAGTTCTCAAAAGTATCATTTTGCCAACTTTAATTTAGTTCATCCATCTGCAATAATATCCACACGAACAAAAATAGGTGTAGGCAATGTTATAATGGCAGGCGTAGTCATCAACTCGTCTGTAAAAATCGGAAGTCACTGTATCATTAATACATCAGCTTGTATTGATCACGATTGCGAAATAGAAGATTTTGTGCATATTTCTCCTAATGTAGCCTTAGCCGGAAACGTTAAAATTAAAGAAGGTGCGCAAGTTGGTATCGGCGCATCTGTGAAGCAGAATATTACAATTGGTAGTTGGTCTGTCATTGGGGCTGGAGCAGTTGTAATTAATGATGTTCCTGAAAATGTTGTAGTTGTAGGAAACCCGGCGAAAATAATAAAGAGTGTTGTATTAAAATAAGTTAAAAAAAAATTATCAATATATCAGCTAATTATAAATTATACTTAAGATGAGAATAAATAACTGATTTTTTATATTAACTTTGTAGTGATGAATAAAATTTAATTGAATAAGTGAAATAGTAAATAATAAATAAAATTAAAATTTGTGAAATCGAAAATCTGGCTTTCATCTCCTCATATGGGTGGTGGTGAAATGAAGTATATACAACAAGCTTTTGATGAAAACTGGATATCTCCTTTAGGACCAAATGTTAACGGATTTGAGAGTGATCTTGAAATGTTTTTAAATGACGGAGTTCATATTGCAGCGTTGATGTCAGGAACTTCTGCAATTCACATAGCATTGATGTTGTTAAAAGTTAAGCCAGGAGATGATGTAATATGTCAATCTTTGACATTTTCAGCGTCTGCTAATCCCATAATGTATTTAGGAGCTAATCCTGTTTTCATTGATAGTGAACCTGATACTTGGAATTTATGTCCAGTTGCTTTGGAAGAAGCTATTATTGATGGTATAAACCGCAATAACAAGCCCAAAGCCATTATAGCTGTCAGTATATATGGTATGCCATATAAAATTGATGAGATTAGAAAAATCTCTGATAAATATAATATACCCATCATAGAAGATAGTGCTGAGGCCTTGGGGAGTATGTACAAAAATAAAAAATGTGGAACTTTTGGAGATCTATCAGTCTTAAGTTTTAATGGTAATAAAATAATCACTTCGTCAGGTGGTGGTGCTTTAGTCGTGAAAAATAGAAAATATAAAGATAAAGCTGTTTTTTTGTCTACTCAGGCAAAAGATGAGGCACCACACTATCAGCACTCTGAATTAGGTTATAATTATCGATTGAGTAATATATGTGCGGGTATCGGTAGAGGGCAAATGGAGGTTTTAGATCAAAGAATCTTAGAGAGAAGAGCTAATCACGAATTTTATAAAAAGGTCTTTGAAGATATCGAGGATGTGACAATTTTTTCAGAACCTTCGGATGATTATTATTCTAATTATTGGCTGAATAATATAATTATAAATCCATCTGTAAGTGGAGTAGATAGAGAAAAAGTTAGGTTAAAACTATTAGAAGAAAATATAGAATCTAGACCTCTTTGGAAGCCTTTGCATTTGCAGCCAATTTTTAAAACGTCAAAATATTTTGGTGACAACAATGTTGCAGAGAATTTATTTAATACTGGATTATGCCTACCTTCGGGTTCTAACTTAACTCTGGAAGATAAAGATAGAATCGCTTCATGTTTAAGGATGTGTTTCAATAAATAATTAAAACATTTATCTTTACGAACCTATAATTAAAACTAATAGTATGTATGTTATTCTCTAAACCACAAAAAACAAGAATTTATTTGAGGGAGAATGTTTTTAGCTTATCTGATTTGAGGTATCTACCCAGATGGGTAATTTTATTTATAGATATTATCATAACATCAATCTCAATTTTAGTATCTCACTTGTTAATAGTAGGATTAGATGTAAAACATTATAAATTTTTCCCATTACCATTAATGTTTTGCCTGATTATATCTCTAAATGTTTTTTTTATGTATTTATTTAAAACATATTTAGGTGTAATAAGACATTCAACATTTATAGATTTATTCAAGATAATATTCGCAAATCTAAGCACTGCAATTACATTAGTTTTTTTTAACTATATAACCTATTTTACGTTTGGTGAAAAAATAATATTAATACCCTTTGTTGGTTTTTACTTTGCAATTTCTTGTTTATTTCTATTCACCTTTAGACTTTTTGTTAAGACTTTTTTCAATGCAATTAAAGAAAATAAAAGAAGCTCATACAGAAAAAAAATATATATATTAGGAGATGATGATACATCTGTTGCAATAGCACAGGCGATTATTTCTAATCCAAATTTACCTTTTGATATTTGTGGCTTCATATCTAACCAAGATAAGAAAGTTAGAATCAAGCTTTTAGGTAAAAGTGTAATTACAAAAAGTGATTTTATAAAATCTTTAAAAATTAAAGATCACGATATAAGTGGTGTCCTTTTAATTAAAGAGACTATGCAGAAGGATGAATTAGACTTTTGGGTTAATTTGTTTTTAGAAAATAATCTCAAAATCTACAAAGCACCTTCAATGCAAAAATTACGTAGTAATGAGATGATTAATCATATTAAAACTATTCAGATTGAAGATCTTCTTAACCGAAAGCCAATTAAATTAGATAATACTGAAATTAAGAAAAGACATTTTCAAAAAACAATTTTAGTGACTGGCGGAGCCGGTTCTATAGGTAAGGAAATTGTGAGACAGGTTGCCCTTTTAGAACCTTTGCAAATTGTTGTTTTAGATCAATCCGAGACTCCGCTTTATGATACAGAACTAGAAATGAGGGAAACTTATCCTCATATCAATTTTAAATTTGTACTAGCGGATATATCTAACCTAAGTCGCCTAGAACCTATTTTTGCTAAATACAACTTTTCCATGGTTTATCACGCTGCGGCTTATAAACATGTGCCATTGGTTGAAGAAAATCCCCACGAAGGAGTCTTGGTAAATGTATTAGGAACCAAAAATTTGGCATTACTTTCCAGTAAATTTGGTGTAAATAGATTTGTAATGGTTTCTACTGACAAAGCAGTAAATCCAACAAATGTAATGGGTGCTTCGAAACGAGTTGCGGAATTATTTGTACAATCATTACAAAATTTAGAAGGCAATACAACCAAATTTATTACTACAAGATTTGGAAATGTACTAGGCTCTAATGGGTCAGTAATACCTCATTTTCGTAAGCAGATAGCTAAAGGTGGACCAGTCACTATTACACATCCTGATATTGTGAGATATTTTATGACTATTCCCGAAGCGTGTGAATTAGTTTTAAATGCGGGTACTATGGGAAAAGGAGGGGAGATTTATGTCTTCGATATGGGTGACCCGGTAAAGATTTTGGATCTTGCAAAGCGTATGATTAAGTTGTCTGGATTCGAACCGGATATAGATATCAAAATTATTTTTACAGGATTAAGACCAGGGGAAAAGCTTTACGAAGAACTTTTAAGCGACAATGCTCGTACACTACCAACTTCTCATGAGAAAATTATGATATCTAAGGATCCTACCATGCATTTTGATGAAATTGATGAATTAACGGAGTTGGTAATCAATTTTTCGAGAAAAGAAGAAAAACAAGAAATTGTAAGAATTTTAAAATCCATTGTTAAAGAATTTAAAAGCAATAATTCTATCTACGAATCGTTAGATAAATAAGAATTCCTATATTTGCAAACCTTCAGTTAGAATTATATTTATGAAAAGAGCTTTATCCATAATTTTTATGGCTTCATTATTTTGTTTAATATTCTCATGTAAAGTAAAAGAAGATATCGATTACATGCAGAATATTGAACAGACTGCAATTCAGACTTCTATACAAACATCCACATTTACCATCCAGCCTGGTGATCAATTGGTAATCTTAGTTAGTGCAAAGGATAATGATGTGGTAAAACCATTCAATCAAAATTATTCATCCAGCGATATATCGCAATTCTCTATTCCTAGTAGTAATCTTCCTGTTCAGGCACAGAGTTCTGTAGCAGGTCCTACATATATTGTCGATTCTAAAGGTAATATTCAATATCCTATCTTGGGAGAGTTGAATACAAGTAGCAAAACAATTGAGCAGTTTCGTGACGAACTTAAGGAAAAATTGAAAATTTATGTGAAAGATCCGGGTGTCAATATCAGAAATACGAATTTTAAAGTAACAGTTCTTGGAGAAGTTAATAAGCCTGGAGCCTTTTTGGTGCCAGATGGACAATCTATGACAATACTCACAACTTTGGGATTAGCAGGAGATCTAACAATATATGGACAGAGAAAGAATGTGTTGGTAATTCGTAACATAAATGGAATAACAACTAAAGAGTATATTGACCTTACCAATGCAGAATTTATAAACTCTCCTTACTACTATGTTAAGCAAAATGATGTGATTTATGTTTCGCCTAATAAAACCAAGAAAAATACTTCTGCATACGGTCCTCAGGCAACAGTTTTGATTTCTGTCGCATCCGTTCTAGTAGGACTTTTGGCATTATTATTCAGGTAATATCTTTTCAGTTCTTATTGATAAGATGATGGAAAAAAACACTAATAACCCTTCAGAATTTGATATTAATGCATTAATAAAGCCATACCTTTCAAGATGGTACTGGTTTATTATGGGTATTGTTTTAGCTATTATCTTAGCTTTACTTTACATAAAATTCTCTTTGCCTGTTTACAATGTGAGAAGTGCTGTTCTTATTAAAGATGCCAAAAAATCATTTGGAGCAGGTGTTGGAAATATGGGCGTTTTGGAGGGACTCTCAGGTTTTGGAGGGATGAGTACGAATAGTATAGAAAATGAACTAGAAGTTTTTAAAACTAAAAAATTAGCCAGAGATATTGTTGTACTCAATCATTTACAAACATCTGTTTATTCTACTTCCGGGATTGTTAAGAAAGAACTTTTTGGAGATACGTCTCCCATCATTATTCATATTGTAAATGATAAAAAGAATAAGGAATATCCAAAAGAAGCATTTTTTATTCATTTTGAAGATAATCAATTGTTACTGGAGTCCAAAGAATACAATTTATCTCAAAAAATCGTTTATGACAAATATATCAGTTTACCGTTTGCCAATATAATTATAAGTAAGAATAAATTCTTTGATAAGGAAAAAGCTGGTGAGATAGGAAATGGTTTAGAAGTTTATTTTAATACATTGGAGGGAGCTGCTTCTGGTGTGCAAAAGTTGATTCAGGTTGATCTTGCTGATAAGGATGCTACTATTATCAATTTATCTGTGAATTATCCACAGACTGATAAAGCAAAGAAAATTCTGACCTCCCTGATTGATTCTTATAATAAAGATGCCATACTCGATAAAAATTCTGAAGCACAGAAAACTAAGGAATTCATTGATCAGAGAATTGGCAAGATATCCATAGAATTGGGAAACGTTGAAACAGAAAAAGAAAGATTCAAAACTGATCATATGATAACCGATCTTATGACAGAAGCAAAAATAAATCTCGAAAGTTCTGCAGATGCCAGAAAAAAACAATTGGAGCTGGATGCGCAGCTAGAGCTTAACAATGATCTTATTTCTTTTCTTAATAAACAGAATAGCTATCAGCTTTTGCCTGTAAATATTGGATTGGAAAATCATGAATCCAATACTAATATTGCAGCATACAATAAATTGATCATAGATAGAAACAGGATGCTGGAAAATGCGACACCTCAGAACCCTCTCATACAGGATATTACGCAGCAAATTAATTCTATGAAAAGATCTGTTGCAGAATCTTTGGAAAAAAATAAAGTGGCTTTGCAATTTGCGTTGAATGAATATCAGTCTGAACAGAATAAAATAGAATCCAGAATTACAAAAATACCTCATCAGGAAAAACTCTTCAGAAGCCTTGAAAGACAACAGCAGATCAAAGAAAGTCTTTTTCTTTTGTTGTTGCAGAAGCGTGAGGAAACTGCGATTTCATTAGCTGTGGTAGCTCCCAAGGCAAGAATCGTAGAACCGGTATTTGTTTCGGATAAACCTGTTGCACCAAAAAAAATGATTATTCTTTTGGTTTCCTTGATTTTAGGATGCATTATACCTTTTTTTATTATTTATTTAAAAGAATTATTAAATACTAAAATTAATTCTAAGAATGATCTGAAATTATTAACGAAAATTCCTATAATTGCAGAAATTCCTGCTATAAAAAATAATGTAGATCATATTGTGAAAAACAATGACTTTTCCCAGTTAGCAGAATCTTTTAGAATTCTTACAACCAATATCGGTTTTTTGCTTCCAAAAACATTGGAAAGTAAAATTATTTTTGTAACATCGTCTATTAAAGGTGAGGGAAAGACATTCGTCTCAATGAATTTAGCATTATCGCTGACTAATTCAAATAATAAAGTAGTCATCGTGGGGACAGATATTAGAAATCCACAATTACAGAGATATAATAATGGCAAAAATCCGGGTAAAGGATTGACAGAATATTTATATGATAAAAACACATTTGTTGATGAAATTTTGTTCAAAAATCCAGCTAATGATAAGTGTGATATTATATACTCAGGAACTATTCCGCCTAACCCTACCGAGCTGCTAACCAATGGAAGATTAGGTGTATTGTTGGAACAACTCAGGGCAAGATATGACTATATAATAGTGGACACAGCACCGTTACTGCTGGTTACGGATACTTTTACTTTTGTGAAGTATGCAGACCTTGAACTTTATGTTACAAGATCCAATTTTACAGACAAAAAGCTAATAGAATTTGCAAATGATTCTGTGGAGAGCGGAAAATTGAATAATGTGGCATTTATATTAAATGATGTAACAAAACAGAATTTTGGCTATGGTAATAAATACGGCTATGGCTACAACAACAAATAAATGACTTAAATGGACGTTACGAAAAAAGAAGAAGAATTCAATTTAAGAGAGATTATCAAACCGTATACAAAGCGCTGGTACTGGTTTTTTGGAAGTGTGATCCTGACAACTATCCTTGCCATATTGTATATAAAATTCACAACCCCGGTTTATAAAATCCAATCATCTGTACTAATTAAGGATGCAAAAAAAATGTCCAGCGCATCAGGAGATTTTGGTGTGCTTGCTGGTTTAGGAGGTTTCGCAGGGATGGGTACAAATAGTATTGAAAATGAATTGGAAATTTTCAAGTCCAAAAGAATCATAGAAGATGTTACCAAAAATCTTAAGCTTCAGGTTTCTATCTATTCTCGGGAAAAATACCACGATGTAGAATTGTATAATGATACCAACCCTTTTATTGTCCATGTTGTAAATGAAAAACAGTTTGAGGAATTACCTAAGAAACCAATTGATGTAAAAATACAAGGGGATAAGATTACACTGTCTTCAGAGGAATTAAAAAAAGATGTTATTACTACTTTCAATAAAACCATCAGTCTCCCGTATGCTAATTTTATTATTCAAAAGAATCCAAAATTCAATAGAAAAAAGGTAAAAAAGCTTGATCTGAACGACTTTTATTTTACTTACTCTGATTTCGCAAGTGTTGTAGATGATTATCAAAAAGCTTTAGAAGTTGATCTGATGGATAAAGATGCTACGGTAATTGGTTTGGGAATAGCCCATTCCAATAAAGATAAATCCAAAGATATTTTGAACAATCTAGTAGATATTTATAATGAATATGCTATAAAAGATAAAAATACAGAGTCTAAAAAAACAAAGGATTTTATTGACGAGAGAATTGTTTTGATATCCAAAGAGCTGGGAGAGGTAGAAAGTGATAAAGAACGGTTTAAGGTAGATAATGATATTGTCGATATACAAACCGAAGCTAAAATTAATTTACAGACTTCTAATGAAACCAGAAGGAAAAGCTTAGAAATTGAAACTCAGATAGAAGTGAGCAGGATGTTGTTAGGATTCATCGATAGTAGTTCAAACCAAGTGCTTCCTACCAACATTGGATTGGATAATCCCACTGCCACTTCTAACATAACAGCTTATAATAAGCTGATCATGGACAGAAACAGATTACTGGAAAATGCAACTACAGAAAATCCTTTAGTAAAAGAAGTTACAAAAGATATCTCAGGTCTCAAAAATGCAATGCGGGAAAGCATCCAACGTTATTTGATAAACCTGAATGCTACTAAAAACCAGATTAATCGTGAGAATAATTATAGTAATACAGAGATTCAAAAAGTACCGAGACAAGAGAAATTATTCAGAAATATAGAACGTCAGCAGCAAATTAAAGAAAATCTATATCTTTTATTGTTGCAGAAAAGAGAAGAGGCAGCAATCTCTATGGCGATGACTGATAACAAAGCTAGAGTTGTAGATCACGCATATGTTTTGAAGAAACCAGTTGCACCTAAAAAAATGATCTCTGTTTTAGGAGCTTGGATTTTAGGTCTGCTTATTCCATTTGGATTTATATACATTAAAGAATTGCTTAATAATAAATTGATTAGCAAACATGACTTGGAAAAACGGACAAGTACTCCTATTCTGTCAGAAATTCCTAGATTATACAGAAAAGATGGAGAGATCATCACCAAAAATGATGTGTCGCCATTGGCAGAATCTTTCAGGATTCTGGTAACCAATCTTAATTTCATGCTATCAAAGAAGTCTGAGGCAAAAATTATTTTTGTTACTTCTACTATAAAAGGAGAGGGAAAAACATTTGTATCTGTTAATCTTTCGTTAGCTTTGGCCTCGTCTACAAAAAGAGTATTAGTGATAGGTTCTGATATTAGAAATCCACAACTGCAGAGATACAATCCTGCAATGAAAAATACCAAAGGTCTTTCCGAATATCTGTATGAAGAAATAGATAGTCCTAAAGAAATAATACATCCAAGCAACTTCCACCCAAACTGTGATTTTATCTATTCTGGAGTTATCCCGCCTAATCCGACGGATCTTTTACAAAATGGTAGATACTCATTATTATTGGATTCACTGAAAAATGATTATGACTATATCATTTTAGACACAGCACCTCTAATGTTGGTTACAGATTCATTCCTGATATCTGAAGTTGCTGATGCTACAGTTTATGTGACCCGGTCTGAGATAACGGAGAAAGGCTTCATTGACTTTGCTAACAAAAATATTGAGACGAAAAAAATTAAAAATGTGGCATTTGTACTTAATGATGTCCATAAGAGTAATTTTGGCTATGGTAATAAATATGGCTATGGTTATCAAGCTGAGGAGAAGAAGTGGTGGCAAAAAATATTTTAAACAAACTCCTGCTAATGGATGCTCACCAAATAAAGAAACCAAGTATTAAAGTTAACTTCGCTCTAAATTTTTTAAGAATATTTTCGGCGGCTATTGTTGGTTTATTAACAATGCCATACATTACCAGAGTATTAGGTGCTGAAAATCTGGGAAAAGTAGAATATGTTTATACTATTATAAATTATTTTGTGCTCTTTTCAGCTCTTGGAATTCCTATGTATGGCATTAGGGAGGTGTCAAAAAAAAGAGATAATGAGAAGGAGTTATTTAAACTTGTATTTGAGCTCTATTTAATACTTTTTATTACTACAATATTATCTTACTTACTGATATTTGTTTTGATTAATGTAAGCTTCCTTTCCAACTACCGAGAATTAATAATTATAATGAGTTCGATGGTGTTCCTAAGCAATATTGGAGCTGAATGGTACTTTCAAGGAATAGAGAATCAAAAGTTTATTACTATCAGATATATAACAGTAAGATTTTTGGTTTTTATCTTAATTTTTTTATTTGTAAATAAAACTGAAGATTATCAAAAGTATGCCTTTTTGGTGGTTATGTTGAGTTTCGGAGCTAACTTAATTAATTTTATTTTTTTAATCTATAAATTACTTAAACAAAAAATTAATGTAAAAGAGATAAACATACTTCAGCATTTGAAGCCTATTTTCACGGTTTTTATAGCAACAGTTTCTATAAATATTTATTTGCAACTAGATAACTTCCTAATAGGAATTTTATCCGGAGACAAATATGTTGGTTACTATTCAATGGCAAATAAATTAATTAGGTATGCTATTTCTTTTATTACTGTAATTGGAGCTGTAATGTTACCGCGATTGTCTTTTTTATTTTTAAATGATAAAATACAATACAAGGAGTATTTAAAAAAAAGCCTTCATTTGATGATGATTTTATCTGTGCCCTGTACAATTTATTTTTTTGTATTTTCTCAAAATATAATTTCTTTTATGGGAGGAGTGGATTTTAATTCTTCAATTATTACAATGCAAATATTATCACCACTATGTATAATAGTAAGTTTAGCATATTTTTTTGGATTTCTTATTCTATATCCACAGGGTTTAGAAAAAGTCTATACCAAGGCGACTTTAGTTTCTGCAATTTTCAGTTTAATTATTAATTTTTACATTATCAAAAATTTTCAACACAATGGAGCAGCTGTAGTTGCTGTATTATCTGAATTAATCGCAATTGTTTTTATGTTTGTCTACTTAAAAAATAATGGATTAGTTTATGGTCTTTTTGATAATAATTTATTGAAAATTTTAGCTGCAAATTTTATAGTCTTCTCTGTTTTTTATATTTTTTTATTTACGAAGATTAACTTCTTTAATAATCTGATAGTTTCTTCTATTTTATTCCCTATAGCTTATGCACTACTTTTATTTTTCTTAAAAGAAAAACATACTAAAGATATCTTCGATAAAATAATTTTTAATAAAATAAAAAAATAGCTATGTTGGCTTATTCCTTTTTACTATTTATTTTGATATTTGGTGTTTTTCATTTTGATTACAGAGGGAAAACAATTTTAAAAAATTTATATTACTATTTTATTTTTATATATTGTATACTATTAACAGGACTCCGCTACAGAGTTGGAGGGGATACCTTAGCTTATGAAGATTATTTTCCATTTTACCCTGATCTTCGGACATATTTCTCTTTTCTAAATGGAGATAATGAATATTTTGGATATCAACCATTATATTTGTTGTTTGTTGCTTTTTGCAAATCCTTAAATCCAGATTATTATTTTTATCAAATTATACATTCAATCATTTACAATTCTTTCTTTTTTTGGTTTATTAAAAAATATTCAAAATATAGATTTACGACTATTTTAATAAGCTATATTTTTTTATTGTATTTTTACTTTGGCTTCGAAATACAAAGGGAAATTTTTGCTATTTGTTGCTTTCTTGTAGCTTATAAATATTTTATGGAAAACAAATGGCTTCCATATTTTTTGATTTGTATTGTAGCCTTTGGATTTCATATATCAGCTATTTTTCTTTTTATTCTCCCGTTATTTAAGTTAATTAAATTTTCTACCCGCTTTTTAATTATTTCAATTATTATTTCAATACCGCTTTTATTTAGTAAAATCTTCTTTATAGATTTTATTAAAGTGATTTTGGTTACAGATTTTATGCAAAAAAAAGGAGAAGCTTATTCTGAAATGGAATTTAGTATATTAGGGATACTGTTTTTTTATTTTGTAAGGGTTATAGTATTCATTCCATTTTTATTTTATTATTCAAAAAATAAACTTCGAGACAAAAATTTTGATTGGATGTTTGTAGGTTTGTTGTGGATGTCCATTTTATCTCAAGTTATGGTTGGTTTTGATAGAGTTAGTAACTATATTTACTTGCCATTTATTATTTTTGTTACACATGTTATTTATAATAAAAAAGAATGGGTAAATACATTTTTTGGTAAAAAAGCTATTATATCATCTCTATATCTATTTATTTTTAGTATCATAGGAGTTAAACTACTAGTAGCAAATATTGACAATAAATATTATTACTATTCTGTTTATTTTCCTTATGAAAGTGTTTTAGACAAAAAAGAAACGAAAGCAAGAGAAAGATTTATTAGGGAAATGTGGGCTAATTAATTTATTATGATATATAAAGTAGCAATTTTGTTATCAACCTATAACGGAGAAAAATATTTAGAAAATCAATTAAAATCTGTTATCAACCAAAGTTTTTTTAATTGGACACTTTTCATAAGGGATGATGGCTCAACTGATTCCACAAAAACTATCATTACCAAGTATGCTGAAAAATATGGTAATATTATAATAGTTGAGAGTGATACTAATTTTGGATCCGCTCTTAGTTTTATGAAGATGGTAGAAATGATTAATGCAGAATATTACATGTTTTGTGATCAAGATGATCAATGGGATGATAATAAGATAGCTATTTCTTTAGAAAAAATTAAAGAACTAGAAGGAAATTTGCATACTCCCTCGCTAGTATTTTCTGATTTGAAGGTTGTGGATGAAAATTTGAATGTAATAGACAATTCATTTTGGAATTATAACAAGGTTTTACCTGAACTATTAATTAAAAATCCAGATTTTATTAATGTTTTTAATTGTGCCCCAGGCTGTACTATGATTTTTAATCGGAGTCTAAGAGATCTCTCTTTGGATTATGATCAAAGTATACTAATGCATGATTGGTATATTATAATAAAAGCGCTACAAATGGGGAAAGTTGACTACATTAAAAAACCATTAATTTTATATAGGCAACATCTTAATAATGTAGTTGGAGCAGATAAAGTGTCACTTAGCAAATTAATAAGAAAAATATTTCACATAAGAAAAACTATAAAATCTCAATTAAAAACATTTTTTTTTGTTAAAAAATACACGAAAATTAATTTGTTAAAATACTATTTGTTAAAAAGCAGATTTAATTCCGCAAGGCTAAAATAATCTTGTACTGTAAATATGAGAAAAAAAATATCCGTCTGTATGGCCACATACAACGGAGAAAAATATATCAAAGAACAATTAGATTCTATACTCTCTCAACTTCATGAAGAAGATGAGATTATCATTTCTGATGACCATTCTTCGGATAATACTCTGGAAATAATAAAAGCTCTAAATGACATAAGAATAAAAATATTTGTAAACGAATTGGGAAAAGGTTATTCGAAAAATTTTGAAAATAGCATAGCACATTCGTCTGGAGATGTAGTGTTTTTAAGTGATCAAGATGATGTTTGGATGCCAAATAAAGTACAAACTATGATTGAAGAGTTGGAAAGTGCTGATGTGGTAATTTCTGATGCTCTAATTACAGATGAAGATCTAAGAGTCACATTAGGATCACATTTTAAACTCCATGGAACTCGAAATGGATTTTTAAATAATTGGCTAAAAACAAGATATATTGGAGCTTGTATGGCTTTTAACAAAAATATTCTTAAAAAAATCATGCCATTCCCGAATAACCCCAAATTATGTGCACATGATTATTGGATTGCAAATGTAAGCGAATTTTATTATAATGTTAAGCTTGTTGACCAACCTCTAATAAAGTACAGAAGACACGGCTCAAATGCCTCTACTGGTGGAGAAAAAAGTAAAAACTCACTTTATCATAAATTAAAAGTAAGAATTTATACATTTGCAAAACTTTTAAGTAGAATATAAACTATTTCTTATGCTAAAACAATATGGTTTTTTTAATTTATTAAAACTCATTTATTTTAAAATGAGAACCAATTTTGTTTTTAAAAACGCAAGAATAATTAGGTTTCCTATTGATATAAGAGGTAGAAAATTTATGGATATTGGAAAAGGTTTTACTACAGGTGTTGGGTGTAGGTTAGAAGCTTATCCGGAAGGCAATTTTAAAACTTTGTTTGTAGGCGAAAATTTCCAAATGAATGACTATGTTCATATCACTGCAATGCAAAGTGTAAGCATTGGAAGAAATGTTTTGCTTGCAAGCAAAATATATATATCAGATTGCTCTCATGGTAGTTATAGTGGAGACCAATATGATAGTTCTCCATTAGAAAATCCTAAAGATAGGAAAATGTTTTCCAAGCCTGTTATTATAGAGGATAATGTCTGGCTAGGAGAATTTGTTTCAGTTTTACCAGGAGTGAAAATTGGAAAGGGAACAATTGTAGGGGCTAACTCCGTTGTTTCAAAAGACTTACCAGAGTATGTTATTGCTGTGGGAACACCAGCCAAACCAATTAAAAAATATAATTTCGAAACACAAACTTGGGAAAAATATAAAGCTTTATAAACTATGAAAATACTTATTACAGGAGGCGCAGGATTCATTGGAAGTAATCTTGCCTTGAAATTGATTGAAAAAGGACATACTGTCACTGTTTTGGATAATCTATCCCCGCAGATACATGGAGACAATCCTAAGGAAACATCTCCCTTATTCTTGAGTATAAAAGACAAAGTCAATTTTATAGAAGGTTCAGTTACCAGTCCACAAGATTGGGAAAAAGCCTTGAGAGATCAGGAAGTAATAGTTCACCTTGCCGCAGAGACAGGAACAGGCCAGTCTATGTACGAAGTGCAAAAATATGTGGATGTCAATATCAGTGGAACATCACTCATGTTAGATCTTTTGGTCAACGGAAACCATAAGGTTAAAAAAGTTGTCGTAGCCTCCTCACGGTCAATCTATGGAGAAGGCAAATATATCAGTAAAGAATTAGGCGCAGTTTATCCAAAACACCGCACCGCCGAGGAAATGGACAAAGGTAATTTCGAACCCGTCTATCCTGGTGCTTCCCAGCTCCAGCTTGTAGCCACAGATGAGGATTCTAAAATACACCCTTCTTCTGTGTACGGTATTACCAAGCAGAATCAGGAGCAAATGGTACTCACAGTGTGTCCTACAATTGGTATTGCTGCAGTAGCCTTCCGTTACCAAAATGTTTACGGACCAGGACAATCCCTCAAAAATCCATATACAGGTATTTTATCAATATTTTCTACTCAAATAAAAAACGGTAATAGCATTAATATTTTTGAAGACGGTAAAGAAAGTCGCGATTTTGTTTACATAGATGATGTTGTAGCCGCTACCATTTTGGGAATAGAAAAAAACGAAGCCGATAATCATGTTTTCAATGTTGGAACAGGCATTGCGACGGATGTGATTACCGTAGCAGAATCATTATCCAGAAACTATAACATAGATGTTCCCATCAATATCTCTGGAAATTACAGATTAGGTGATATCCGTCATAATTTTGCAGATCTTAATAAAATAACATCTGTACTGGGATTTCAACCAAAGTTTACATTCCAGCAAGGACTGAAAAACTTTACAGATTGGGTCAATACGCAAGAGATAGAAGAGGATAGATATCAGAAATCTATTGATGAGATGAAAGCTAAAGGTCTGTACAAGTAGATTTATTTTTAATAATTAAAAACACAATTGGTGCTACTTAGAAATAAAATATCAGGCAAAAAAATACTTTTCTTTTCTGTGCAGACCTTTAATCTCGAAAAAGAGATTAAAAATAAAATGGAAGAAAATGGAGCGATCGTCACATATTATGATGAACGACCTTCTAATAGCAATTTTACAAAAGGTATTATTCGGTTGAAGAGAGCTATGTATCAAAAGAAAATTGACGCATACTATCAAAGTATTTTAGATTCTATTAGAAAAGAAACATTTGATTTTCTCTTTGTTAATCGTGGAGAAGTAATTACTGCAAATTTTTTAAAGGAATTTAAAAAACTTCAGCCCAACTGTGAAATGATTTTTTTTACATGGGATTCCTTTACTAATCATTCGCACCCAACAACAATTCTACAGTATTTTGAAAAAAGATTCAGTTTTGATAGAGAAGATGCTGAAAAATATAATATTGGCTTCCGGCCTTTATTTTATTTGGATAAATATAAAAAAATAAAAAAAGAATCCAGTAGTAATTATAAATATGATTTATTATTTTTAGGCACTGCCCACTCTGACAGATATATAATAAGTTCAAAAGTGGCAGAATGGTGTGTTAAAAATGGATTTAGAACTTTTACTTATTACTACATGCATAGCAAGGCAGTCTATTTTTATCAAAAGATTTTTGACAAAAGTTTTAGGGAATTTGATTACAAAAAACTAAGTTTCAACAGTCTTTCTACGGATCAAATTGTAGACTTGTACAAAAATTCTAATATCATATTAGATATCAATCATCCTGGACAAAAAGGGCTGACTATGAGAACTTTTGAAACAATTGGAGCTGGAAAAAAGATGATAACAACTAACGAAGAAATAAAAAAATATCCATTCTATTCTCCGGACATATTTTATGTGATTGACAGAAATGATATAATTTTAGATCCTGATTTTTTTTCGAGTTCGAAAAAAATTATTTCGGATGAATTATATTACAGATGCTCAATAGAAGGTTGGTTGTCAGACATATTTTTAAAAGATGAGAAAGATGACTGGAAATCTATAATGAATATAAACTGATTATGAAAGTTTTAATAACAGGTGCTTCAGGTTTTGTTGGAACAAATTTGGCTACATATCTTCTCAGAGAAGGATTTGAAATTTATAAATTATCATTAAGGAGTTCTTGGAAGCTTTCAACTGATTTAGATGCTATAATTCATTTAGCAGGTAAAGCACACGATACAACCAATATTTCAGATGATAATGATTACTATAAAATCAACACAGAACTTACTGTCAAATTGTTTGATGATTTTTTGAAATCTTCTATTCGGGATTTTTTTTACTTTAGTAGTGTAAAAGCAGCGGCAGATACTGTTGAGGGAATATTGAGTGAGGAACACTTTTCCAATCCTCAAACCATATATGGTAAATCCAAGTTAGACGCCGAAAATTACTTGATTTCTAAAATATTACCAGAAAACAAAAGGCTATTTATCATACGTCCATGTATGATTCATGGACCGGGCAATAAAGGAAACCTTAATCTTCTTTACAAAATTGTAGAGAAAAGTTTGCCCTGGCCTCTAGCCGCTTTTGAGAATAAAAGATCATTTCTAAGTATAAGTAATCTTAATTTTTTGATAATGAAAATTTTAGAAAATAGGAATGTGCCATCTGGAATTTATAATTTTTCTGATGACGAGAGTCTCTCTACTAATGAGTTGGTTTCTGTAATTGCAAATACAATAGGACAAAAGCCAAAATTATGGAACATCACTCCTTGGTTAATTTTTCTTGTGGCTAAAATTGGAAATATCATCAAACTACCATTGAATTCTGAAAGACTGAAAAAACTTACAGAAAGTTACGTGGTATCTAATGCTAAAATAAAAGCGGTAATAGGAATTGAAAAATTACCTATAACTGCTGAAGATGGATTAAGAGCAACTATTGATAGTTTTAATAAATCCAAATAAATTATCTGATATTTTTTTAACTATTTTGATATTGTTTAATAATTGCGACTTCAAAAATGACGAAGTATATAAAAACTAAAATGATTACCTTTGCAATTTGAAAATACAACACAAATGTACTATCTGCTAATAACCATTTTAATATTTATTGGACTTTTAATATACTTTAAAATTGCTAATAAATATAATATAATCGATAAACCAAATGAAAGAAGTTCACACACACAAATAACAATCAGAGGTGGAGGTATTGTTTATCCTTTATCATATGCTCTACTAATTTTTTTTTCTTTTGATAATATTGATGAAAATTACCTTAATTTCATCATCGGTTTGGGACTTTTGATAATTTCTGCAATCAGTTTTGTGGACGATATAGTATTATTATCTCCCAAGCTAAGATTAATATTTCACTTTATCAGTGTCACTGTATTGCTATATTCTATTTCAGGTTTTTCTCAACCAGTATGGATTATTTTGTTTTACTATATATTTGTAATTGGAATACTCAATTGCTTTAATTTTATGGATGGGATCAATGGCATCACGGGTTTATATAGCTTAATAACTTTATGTACACTCTATTATATTAATACTGAGTATGGTTTTTTTTCAAAAGATTTTATATTATTTCCGATACTAGCAAGTTTTGTTTTTTTATTTTTCAATTTTAGGAAAAAGGCTCGATGTTTTGCCGGAGATATTGGTAGTTTCAGCATTGCGTATTTGATACTTGTAATTATAGGAACAGTAATACTCCAAACAGGTGATTATAGATATTTGTTTTTACTTACTGTTTATGGAGTTGATTCAGTTTTGACTATAATAGAAAGAATATTTCTTAAGGAAAATATTTTTGAAGCTCATAGAAAACATTTATACCAGATTTTAGTTAACGAAAAAAAACAGTCTCATCTTTTGATAAGTTCTTGGTATGCATTCACTCAATTAATTATTAATTTTGTTATTTTATATTTCGATTTTAGTTTTATCCAGTGTATTTTTGCAATAGTTTTACCATTCGGATTACTGTATCTTTTGCTAAAATCTTATCTTAAAAAAAATATTATATTGACAACAAACAAAACTATTTGATAATAGAAAAAATTGTAACTACATGAAAATAAAAGAAACCCCTCTGAAAGACTGTTACATTCTTGAACCCACAATATTTAATGACGATAGAGGTTACTTCTATGAAAAGTTCAATGAAAAAACCTTTGAACAATTTACCGGGATGAACGGACACTTCGTTCAAGACAATATATCAAAATCAAGCTATGGTGTTTTGAGAGGATTACATTTACAAAAAGGAAAGCATGCACAAGCAAAATTAGTGTCTTGCTTAGAGGGGAGAGTTCTTGATGTTGCTGTAGACCTCAGAAAAGATTCTCCAACCTTTGGCAAATGGTTTTCCATAGAACTTACAGCAGAAAATAAATTACAACTTTATGTTCCAAGAGGATTCGGACACGGATTTTCTGTTTTAAGCGAAACGGCAGTGTTTTCATATAAGTGTGATAATTTTTATAATAAGGAATCAGAGGGAAGCGTTTTGTGGAATGATACTGATTTAAGAATAGACTGGCAATTGCCTGAACATGATGTCATACTTTCAGAAAAAGATAAGCATTCTCCAAACTTCAAAGATGAAAATTTTTAGAAAATTAAGATTATTATTTTTATTGTTATCGGTTTTCTTTTCTGCACAAACAGATGAGTTGCCAATAATGGCTTTTCATTCTTTCACACCACAGACTTCAAATCTAATGAATTTTAAAAAATTCAAAGAAGCTGGATTTAATATCAATCACACAATTTTTAGAACTAATGATCAAGTTCAAAATGCATTAAATCTAGCTCAGAAAGTAGGAATTAAAATGATTATATATTCTGATGAATTATTGGTTGATACAGAAAATACCG
Organism: Epilithonimonas arachidiradicis; assembly: GCF_003610695.1. Taxonomy (GTDB): domain Bacteria; phylum Bacteroidota; class Bacteroidia; order Flavobacteriales; family Weeksellaceae; genus Epilithonimonas; species Epilithonimonas arachidiradicis. Next base: position 354,765 of record NZ_RAQH01000002.1, read on the forward strand.
TAAAAAAATTTAGAAATCATCCTGCTTTATTTGCTTATTTTTTAGCAGATGAGCCTTCTCCAAAAGATTTTGAGAGTTTACAAAGGCTTATTGAAAAAGTAAAAAAATTAGATTCCAAACATCCTATTTACATTAATTTACATCCTAATTATGCACCTTCAACATATTTGGGAAATTTAAGTTACAATGTATATGTTGACAAGTTTTTAAAAACAGTTAATGTGGAAATTTTATCTTTTGACAATTATCCGCTTGCTGATAACAAAATACTTAGTACATGGTATGATAATTTAGAAATTATAAGAAATAATTCACAAAAAAACAGTAAACCCTTCTGGGCATTCGCCAATACAACTATCTTTAATAATTACAGACAACCCACATTAGGTGGACTCAAATTACAACAGTTTAGCAATCTTCTTTATGGTGCGAAGGGCTTACAATATTTCACTTATATTACTATGGATGACGAATACTGGAAAAAACATAATTTTGGTTATGCAATTGTCCACAATAATGGTAAGCCAACACCTACATATAGTCTTGTGAAAAACCTTAATCAACAGATAAAGAATCTTTCATGGATTTTCACAAAATCAAAAGTTGATTCCGTTTTTCATATAGGTGATACAATCCCAGTTGGTACAAAAAGGTTAAATTTCCTTCCAAATAAATTTAAAGTCTTTAAAACTTTTGGTAGGAATGCATTAGTTTCTTTTCAGTCGATTGGAACACAAAAATTTATAATTATTCAAAATAAGGATGTTTTCAAAACAATGCCTTTCAATTATCAAGCGCAACTCGGTGTCTACGTCATTGATAATAAAACAGGAAAAAGAAAGACAATAACAACCAATGCGAATATATCCAGTATCCCACCAGGAGATATTTTAATTTTTGCATATAAATAAAAGAACCAAGATTGGTTCTTTTTTTATTCCTAAATTTGCAAACTTAAAATTGTAGATAATGCGTACAAAATCTGTAGGTAAAAAGAAAATTAATATCGTAACTCTTGGATGTTCCAAAAATGTTTATGACTCAGAAGTTTTGATGGGTCAGCTGGAAGCTAATGGAAAGCAAGTAGTTCATGAGGAAAAAGGTGATGTTGTGGTGATTAACACCTGCGGATTTATTGATAATGCGAAAGAAGAAAGTATCAACACTATTTTGGAGTATGTTGATTTGAAAAATCAAGGTGTTGTTGAGAAAGTTTTCGTGACAGGTTGCCTTTCGGAGAGATATAAACCTGACTTGATTCGTGAGATTCCGGATGTTGACCAATATTTTGGGACACGTGATTTGCCAATTTTATTGAAGCATCTTGGTGCGGACTACAAGCACGAATTGGTAGGAGAGCGGCTAACAACAACTCCCAAGCATTACGCCTATCTAAAAATTTCTGAAGGCTGTGACAGGCCTTGCTCGTTCTGTGCAATCCCTTTGATGAGAGGTGGTCACATTTCTACACCTATCGAAAAATTGGTCATAGAAGCTCAAAAATTAGCGAAAAAAGGCGTTAAAGAATTGATTCTTATCGCTCAGGATTTGACTTTTTACGGGTTGGATATTTATAAAAAAAGAGCTCTAGGTGAACTTTTACAGGAACTCATCAAAGTGGAAGGTATTGAATGGATTCGTCTTCATTATGCCTTCCCAACAGGATTTCCAGAAGATGTTCTGGATATTATCAGAACCGAGCCTAAGATTTGTAACTATATAGATATTCCGCTTCAGCATATCAATACAGAATTGTTGAAAGCAATGAAAAGAGGAACGACGTTCGAGAAGACTAATGCACTTCTGGACAAATTCCGTGAGAAAGTGCCGGATATGGCGATCAGAACAACCTTGATTGTTGGTTTTCCAGGAGAAACAGAAGAAAGATTCGAGGAATTAAAACAATGGGTGCGAGACCAGCGATTTGACCGATTGGGTTGCTTTACATATTCTCACGAGGAAAATACGACGGCTTATGTTTTGGAAGATAACATTCCGGACGAGGTGAAACAGAAAAGAGTAGAGGAGATTATGGAAATCCAGCAGCAAATTTCTTGGGAGAAAAACCAGGAGAAAGTTGGTAAGATTTTCAAATGTATATTTGACAGAAAGGAAGGTGATTATTTCGTAGGAAGAACGGAATATGATTCTCCGGACGTCGATAATACGGTTTTAGTTTCTGCAAAAGACGTTTATATCTCTATTGGAGAGTTCGCCAACGTCAAAATTACTTCGGCTGAGGATTATGATTTGATTGGAGAATTAGTATAACTCAACATTTTATAATAAAAACACCATCTTATTTTTAAGATGGTGTTTTTTTGTTTTTGTTAAAAAAAACAATGAATTTGCATAAGTCTTTGTTTTTCAATTGTTTATCATTTCTTTCAGGTCTTTAAATGGTTTAAATTTTAATATTTTGAATTATTGATAATTAAATTTGTTATTTTTTATCGAATCAATATATTATTTTACTTTATAATGTTGATATTTAGCTAACATTGATTTAATATTGTTTTGTATTGATAATATTAAATTAATGTTTAAAATTTAAAGTATTGATTTTCAGTATTTTTAATATTTGTAGTGGGTCAGTGTAATGGGCATTTTTTAAGAATGTTACAAAATAATTAACGTTTTTTAACAAATTCTGTCATCGCCTTACTATGGCTACATTGCGACTATCAAAATTTTGTTTTTTTCTTGTCCGCAGCATCTGAAATCGAAAAGCGATGTTTCAGACATCATTCCGAATATCTTTGCAGAGTCAAAACCAATAAATATGTTCAAAATGATGAAAAGAGTTATTCTCGTAATCATAATGATGATTTCAACACTTGGTATTTATTCCTTCAAGAGTAATGCCACAGATGCCAAAACAAGTTTTGCATCGTTCTACCACGATAAATTTAATGGTAGAAAAACAGCAAGCGGAGAGATTTTCAATAATAAAGAGTTAACCGCTGCTAACAGAACCCTTCCTTTTGGAACAGAAGTAAAGATTACTAATTTGATTTCTGGGAAGAGTGTTGTAGTGAAAGTGAATGACAGAGGTCCTTACCATTCTTCAAGAGCCTTTGATCTATCCAAAGCTGCATTTAGTTCAATCGCTGATACCAGAAAAGGTACTATCGCTATTGAATACGAAATTATCGACTAAGATTATCTTACATTAAAAAGAAAAACCATCTCATTTTTGAGATGGTTTTTAGTTTTATATGTTTTCTGTTTTAATTCCAGATGTCGTTCATTGCTGTGAGGATAATTGGTTTTCCGTCTGTAATGACAATCGTGTGTTCGTGTTGTGCCATAAAACCGCCTTTGTTTCCAATCATTGTCCAGCCGTCTTCTGTTGTTTCAGCAATAGATGATGTCGTTGAAATAAAAGTTTCAATTGCTACAACAGAATTTTTCTTGAATCGTCTTTGATCAAATCTATTTCTGTAATTCAGTAATTCATCCGGCTGTTCATGCAGACTTCTTCCAATGCCGTGACCGCCGAGATTTTTAATCACCTTGTATCCACGTTTCTTGGCCTCGGTTTCCATCAGGTAACCAATGTCCGAAATCTTGACGCCGCCTTTTATTTGATTAATTGCTTTTTTCAAAATCTCTTTAGAAGCATCCACTAATTTCTGATGCTTATGAAAATCTTTTCCAATAACGAAAGACGAACCGTTATCCGCCCAAAAACCATTCAGTTCAGCAGAAACATCAATGTTGATTAGATCGCCTTCTTTCAATATTCTTTTTTCTGAAGGAATACCGTGGCAAAATTCGTTATTTACACTGATGCAAGTCCAGCCGGGAAAGCCGTAAGTTAAACAAGGTGCAGACTTGGCTCCGAAATCGGCCAGAATTTTCCCTCCGAAATCATCCAGGTCTTTTGTGCTCATTCCGGGTTTTGCGAAGTCTATCATTGCCTTTAAGGTATAGGCAACTGCTTTGCTGGCTTCCTGCATTCCGATTAATTCTGACTCGTTTTGGATCGACATTGTTTTGATTTTAACTACAAATATAAATTAATCAGTCTAATAAGTAATCTAAGAAATTAAGTTCATTAATCCTGTTTACAAAACTTTGCCTCATAAGTTCTCTAAATAATAAATTCTTTTGAATGCTTAAATTTTCATACATATATCGCATACTTATAAATATGTCTGATAATTCTTTTAGAGTCTCCTCAAATGAAATGATTTTTATATGATTATGTGTGATGAAATTTTCATAAATCTTAATAAAACTTTCTTTATTTGTATTAAAGAAGTTTATAATAGAATTCTTTGAGTTTGGACTTAAGGAATTGTATAGCTTAAAGATATCGTGACCATTTTTAGGTTTACCATTTTCGTGGAAGTATATCGCTTTTAAGTATAATTCTAATGATAGTCCGCATAAAGTTAATGCAGGCTCAATTTCGTGAGTAAAACTTTGCTTATTTAGTATTAAAGTTTTTTCTTTAACAAGATTGTTATTTTTTTTAATATGATTTTGCTCTAAAATAAGACTTGCGTTTTCAAATTTTTGTGCTTGATAGACGATATCTGTAGCTTTATAATCCATATTATAAAAATACAAAAAAACCGCTCAGAAATCTGAACGGTTTAATTTATATTGCTTCGGCCGTTGACCGTTACATCATTCCTGGCATTCCGCCACCCATTGGCATTGCAGGTTCATCTTTTTTAACTTCTGTGATAACACATTCTGTTGTCAAAAGCATTCCTGATACAGAAGCAGCATTTTCCAGAGCAACTCTTGTTACTTTAGTTGGGTCAATGATTCCGGCTTCCAGCATATTCACATATTCGTCAGATTTGGCGTTATAACCAAAATCACCTTGTCCTTCAGCTACTTTTGCAACGATTACTGAACCTTCACCACCAGCATTAGCCACGATTTGTCTTAATGGCTCTTCAATCGCTCTTTTTACGATTTTGATACCGGTTGTTTCGTCAGCATTATCACCTTCGAAGTTAAGTGCTGAAACCGCTCTTACAAGCGCAACACCGCCTCCGGCTACGATACCTTCTTCAACAGCTGCTCTGGTTGCGTGAAGTGCATCGTCCACTCTGTCTTTTTTCTCTTTCATTTCTACTTCGGAAGCAGCACCTACGTAAAGTACAGCAACACCACCAGCTAGTTTAGCCAATCTCTCCTGAAGCTTTTCTCTGTCGTAGTCAGAAGTCGTCGTTTCCATCTGAGCTTTGATCTGAGCTACTCTTCCTTTGATTTGAGCCTCATCACCACCACCGTTTACGATAGTTGTATTGTCTTTGTCGATTACTACTTTCTCAGCAGTTCCCAAAATTTCGATAGACGCATTTTCCATTGTGAAACCTCTTTCTTCAGAGATAACCTGTCCACCAGTTAAGATAGCGATATCTTCCAGCATCGCTTTTCTTCTGTCACCAAATCCTGGTGCTTTAACCGCAGCGATTTTAAGAGAACCTCTCAATTTGTTTACTACTAAGGTTGCCAATGCTTCACCTTCTACTTCTTCAGAAATAATCAACAAAGATTTACCGCCTTGCGCCACCGGCTCAAGAACTGGCAATAATTCCTTCATAGAAGAGATTTTTTTCTCTACCAATAAGATGTATGGATTGTCAAGTTCCGCAACCATTTTTTCAGGATTAGTCACGAAATAAGGCGATTGGTAACCTCTGTCAAACTGCATTCCTTCTACAACATCTACGGTCGTATCGATACCTTTTGCTTCTTCTACTGTGATAACACCTTCTTTACCAACTTTTCCAAATGCTTCAGCGATTAGAGAACCAATGTTTTCATCGTTGTTTGCAGAAACAGAAGCGACTTGCTTAATTTTATCGTTGTTGTCACCAACAGTCTGAGATTGGGATTTCAGGTTTTCAACAACCGCAGAAACCGCTTTGTCAATTCCTCTTTTCAGGTCCATTGGGTTGGCGCCGGCTGCTACGTTTTTAAGACCTTCTCTTACGATAGCCTGTGCCAAAACGGTCGCTGTTGTTGTACCGTCACCAGCGATATCATTGGTTTTGGAAGCGACTTCTTTCACCATCTGAGCTCCCATGTTTTCTACTCTGTCTTCAAGCTCGATTTCTTTTGCTACAGAAACACCATCCTTAGTTACGTGTGGAGCACCGAAAGATTTTTCGATCACAACATTTCTACCTTTTGGTCCCAGAGTTACTTTAACTGCATTAGCTAATGCGTCAACACCTCTTTTAAGAGCATCTCTTGATTCGATATCGAATTTTATTTCTTTTGCCATAATTTTTTGATTTAGTCGAAAATTTTAATTTCAGATGAATTTTAATATTAACCGATGATTCCTAGTAAATCTCCTTCTTTTACAATCAAGTAGTCTTTACCTTCAAATTTTAATTCGGTTCCGGAATATTTTCCATAAAGAACTTTGTCACCAACTTTTACAGTAGTAGGCTCGTCTTTTTTTCCTGGTCCTACCGCAACAACAGTTCCTTCTTGTGGTTTTTCTTTTGCTGTGTCCGGAATGATGATTCCTGATGCTGTTTTAGTTTCAGCTGGAGTTGGTTCTACCAAAACTCTGTCCGCTAATGGTTTAAAATTTACTGACATAATAAGTATATAATTTTAATGTTATTCTGCTTCCTACATCTCCAACAATGTGCCAATTAACGATGGAAAGTGGAAGATGGATGGTGGATGTTAAATTTTGGCAGAGATTTGTTTTTAGACTGAAATTTTGGCAGAAAAAAAAGTCATTCAAACTGAATGACTTTTTACAATTTATATAATTTGTTTGGGTCTTTTTTTATGATAAAAAAATCGAAAACAAATATTAGATTTTCTTTTGGATAAATTTTAAAAAACATTTTGACATTCTTCTTGCCAATTAAAGCAAATTGGATTTTTTGTTTTTTGGAATAGTATGGATACGAAACCAATTTGATTTTTATATTTTCAATCACATTTTCATATTCAGAAATAAAAACTCTGATTTCTTTTTCTGTCCATTTCTCTGCAAGTTTTGCTAAAATATCCTGATAATGATTGTCCGCTACTTTTTAGAATACAACTCGCATACTTTATCCTCAATATTTTTTTTAAAATCTTCTTCGCTCACAGTTTCTAATTTTCCATCAAGAAAGTCGGATTCCATTTTCAAAAAGGTATCTAATAATTCATCTTCTTCCTCTACGTTTACAATTCCTTTTATATTTTCAAGAAATTTTTTCACCAATGGAAAACTGCCTTTTTCAATTTCAATACTTAGTTTTATTGTTTCCATCTTTTTAAATTTAAGTAAAATTAAACAAAAATATTTAGTTTTATATCAATTTAAATATTTTCAAAGTTTATTGAATTATTATTTACTCCATTATCATTTTCCTTCCACCCGCATTGATTTCCTGCTTAATCACTTTTCGTGTAATCATATCAATGTAATAAGTGCTCTCGGCTTTTCTCTCCTGAATATCATCAGTCGTTTTTACAACCCAAACTTTTCTACCATTATATTCAGATTTCTCAACTTTTTCTATGTAAGCTTTGATAACGCCTTTTTTAGCTGTCGGATTATAATCAAAAATAGAAATTTCGGCTGTATAATTCTCAGTCAAAGGTAAAAATCGAATCAAAGCCGGATAACTATTACTATCAAAATAAGGCAAAGTCGTCGCCTCATTAATCATATCTTTTTTCTGAGTTTTCTTATCAAGATAATATCCAATCGCTTTGTTTTTATTAAAGCTAATCGACATATTTCTCATTGAATTAAAAGACGAGTGATAAACCGGTTGGAAATTTGAGATTTTAACAATAGTAGAATCAATCCAAGCTTCGGGAGACTGTTTCATCTTGACTGTCGTTTTTATCAGGAGGTCTTTTTTGTTTAATTTCTTAAAATCGGTGATCACTTTGCCAATTTCAATTTTTGAACCAGCATTTTCCATTATCCAGCTTACTTCCGATGATTCATCTTGGATATATTTTGAATCAAGCTTAACATTTGTTGGTGAAAGAAGGTTTTGTGCCGAAAAAAAATTGGCACTACCAATTATTAAAAGGATAAGAAATGTTCTCATATTTTTTAATAATAAGTAGTGCCGAATGTGATATAGTTACAGCCAGCTGAGTTTACATTAATCTAATTTCCGAATCTTAGATTTTCCCCTTCCAAAAATAAAGGTGTTTCAAAATTATTGGTAAACAAACCTCCTGTGCCTAAACCTTGTGGCATCGGATTTTTTTTGGTGTAAGTATATTGAGCAATAGCATTGAGGCCGATGTTACTTTCCAGAGCAGAAGTGATCCACCAACCGATGTTATTTTGCTCAGCTAATTCTATCCATTCATCAGATCCTGAAAATCCTCCAATTAAACTTGGCTTTAAAATAATATATTGTGGTTTAATTATTTTAAGTAGATCTTTTTTGGATTCATAATTAAGAATGCCAATCAGTTCTTCGTCTAAAGCAATTGGTGTCGGCGCATTTTTACAAAGTTCCGCCATTGCTTCCCAATCTCCGGCTTTTATCGGTTGTTCTATTGAATGAATATCGAGATCTGCTAATTCCTGTAAAACAATTTTAGCCTGTTCTGGAGAAAAAGCGCCGTTGGCATCCACACGAAGTTCGATTTTATCTTTCGGAAATTTTTTTCTGAGGGTTTGTATAACTTTTTTTTCCGAATCCCAATCCACACCGATCTTTAACTTGATACAAGTAAAATTATTCTTTATTTTTTCCTCAATTTGAGACTGCATATAATCTGAATCACCCATCCAAATTAAACCATTAATCTTAATCGAATCTTTTCCTTCTGTAAATTCACTTGGAAAATAAAGATCTCCCTGATGCTCAAGATTAAGAAGCGCCTGCTCGATTCCGAAAATAATAGAAGGATGATTGACCAATTCTTCCTGCAGTTCTTCCAGTTTCAAATTAATATTTCGGCAAGCCCATTCCAAAGCATTTTCATAGTCATCATCATCATCAAAACTTAATCCCCGGAAAAGAGAACATTCTCCGATTCCCTTTTTATCACCTTCAGAGATCTCTATAAAATAAGTTTCTTTGGTATTCAGAACACCGCGCGAAGTTCCGCTTGGTACTTTAAAATTCAGAATATACTGATGAAATTTTGCCGTCTTCATACTACAAAAATAAGAAAAGACCGACGAACCGGTCTTTTATATGATTTAAAATTTCAATATTATTTTTTGTTGACAGCTTTTGCCATAAATTCTTCGGCTTTGGTGACCATTGCAGCGCTTCCACAGAAAAAAGGAACGCGCTGATGCAGTTCTGTTGGTTCGATTTCCATAATTCTTTTGAATCCGTCACTGCATTTTCCGCCAGCTTGTTCGGCTAAAAATGCCATTGGATTGCATTCATAAAGCAGTCTCAGTTTTCCATTAGGAGATTGCGAAGTGGAAGGGTAGATGTAGATGCCTCCTTTTAGCATATTTCTATGAAAGTCAGATACTAATGATCCTATGTAACGTGAGGTATAGGGTCTGTCACCTTCTTCTTCCTGGCAATATTTGATGTAATCTTTCACACCTTGGGGAAACTTGATGTAATTACCTTCATTAATAGAATATATTTTCCCGGAAGTTGGGAATTTGATATTTTTATGGGAAAGATAATAAGTTCCGATTGATGGATCAAGCGTAAAACCATTCACGCCGTTCCCGGTAGTATAAACAATCATTGTAGAAGAACCGTAAACAATATAGCCTGCGGCAACCTGGTTAACGCCTTTTTGTAAAAAATCTTTAAGCTCAACAGGAGTTCCGGGATTGGTAACTCTTCTGTAAATGGAAAAAATTGTACCTACAGAAACATTGACATCAATATTAGAAGATCCGTCCAAAGGATCTATCAATACAACATATTTGCTGAGGTGAGCATTTTCTGTGCATTTGATTTCGATAAAATCATCACTTTCTTCGGAAGCAATTCCGCAAACCACTTCTCTTTGGGATAAAGCTGCGATGAAGATGTCATTGGCTAAAACATCCAGCTTTTGCTGATCTTCACCCTGGATATTCTGGTTGCCTACATTACCAATGATGTCAGCAATTCCGGCTTTATTGACTTCTCGATTTACGATTTTTGAAGCAATTCTTATAGAACTGATGAGACGCGATAATTCCCCTGTAGAATATTTGAAATCATCCTGTTTTTCGATGATAAACTCTCCTAAAGTCTGTAAACCTTGATGCGACATAAATTGGTTAATTTGATTTCTTACAAAACTAAATTTTTTTTTAATCAAATAAAACTAAATTCATCAAGAATTGATAATAATCATTATAATATATATTAATATGGTTTTATTATCTCATTTCGAAGCAATGGAAATAAAGTGTCAATTTTCATATTTCGTTCATTATTAATATTTTTGAAGGTTAATAATCAATTAACCATTTTTTGATTGACAAATAAATACTAACAGTTAAAAATCTAATGAAAGTTTACAAATTTGGTGGAGCATCTGTAAAAGATGCCGAAGGTGTGAAAAATGTGGCCTTGGTTCTTGAAACACAGGGTTTTGAAAAATGTCTGCTGGTGGTTTCAGCAATGGGAAAAACAACGAATGCACTAGAAAAAGTGGTCGAGTTTTATTTCAAGAAACAGGATTATCAGGCAGAAATTGAATTAATCAAAAAAAATCACATCGATATTGCCAAAGGTTTATTTTCAGAAAATCATCCGGTTTTTGGAGAGATTTCTTTGTTTTTTGATGATATCGATTCATTTTTAAGAAGAAATAAATCACCGAACTATAATTTTGTTTACGACCAGGTGGTAAGCTGCGGGGAAATGATTTCATCTAAAATTTTAAGCGAATATTTGAATGATATTCAGTTTTTCAATCACTGGTTGGATGCGAGAGATTACATCAAAACGGACAGTAATTACCGAGAAGGAATTGTGAACTGGCAGGAAACTGAACAGAATATTTCTAAACTGGATAAGATCAACTGTTATGTGACACAAGGTTTTATTGGTTCGGAAAGCAATAATTTTACAGTGACATTAGGTAGAGAAGGTTCAGATTATACGGCGGCGATTTTCGCTTATTGTCTTAATGCTGACGAAATGACAATCTGGAAAGATGTTCCAGGTGTGATGACTGGCGATCCGAGAAAATTTGAAAATGTAGAATTGCTATCTCATATTTCTTACGAAGAAGCGATCGAAATGGCTTATTACGGTGCATCGGTAATTCACCCAAAAACGCTTCAGCCGCTTAAGCAGAAGAATATCCCGTTTTTTGTAAAATCTTTTGTAGAACCTAAAAAACCTGGAACCAAAGTTGGAAATTCGGAAGAGAATGAATTGATCGAAAGTTATATTCTTAAAGAAAATCAAACGTTACTGAATGTTGAAACCAGGGATTTTTCCTTTATTGCAGAGGATCATATGAGTTTGATCTTTACACTTCTGGCAAAATATAAAATTAAAGTTTCTTTGATGCAGAATTCAGCAATTTCCTTAGCTTTATGTTTGGAAGATAAATTTGGAAACGTCAACCAGCTTAATGAAGAATTGCAGCAGAGTTTCATCACTCAGATGACCAAGAATGTGTCATTGTTTACGGTTAGAAATGCTGAATTGGAGAAGCTGGATCAATTCTACAAAGACAAAAAAGTCCTGTTGGAACAGATCGCCAAAAAAACCTTCCAAATGGTAACCATGTAAAAAACTATGAGCTTAATTTCCAAAGAAGACTTGATAAAAGCATCCGGGCTGGATAAGATTGGTTTCCTCAAGAGACCTGTAGCTTCAGCTATTATGAATCTTGCTAAGATCAATGATGTTAATAATCTTTACAATAAACTCAAACATACAAAAGGTGTAGAGTTTTTTGATGAATTTATCAGAGAACAAGACCTTAGCTATATTGTATTTGAAGAAGATCTTGCCAAAGTTCCGAAAACAGGCCCGTTCATTATTGTTTCCAATCATCCGCTTGGTGCATTGGACGGGATTCTAATGTGCAAAATATTATTACGCGTTCGGCCAGATTTCAAAGTAATGGGGAATTTCCTGTTATCGAAAATAGAACCAATGGCTCCTTTCGTGATTTCCGTTAATCCTTTCGAAAGCAGAAAAGAAGCTTACAGCAGTTCTTCCGGAATGAGAGAAACTTTCAAACATTTGGAAGAGGGTGGATGTTTGGGGATTTTTCCTGCCGGCGAGGTTTCTAATAAAAATAACGAATACGGCGAAGTTCTCGACAGACCGTGGGGAAAAACGGCGCTGAAAATTATCAAAAAAGCAAAAGTCCCTGTTGTTCCAATGTATTTTCACGCGACCAACAGCCAAATGTTTTATAATGTAGCCAAGCTGCACCCTGATTTGCAAACGATGATGCTGCCTGCAGAAATGATGAAGAAAAGAGATAAGCCGATCAGAATCCGAATCGGAAAGCCAATCTCTGTGAAACAAATGGAAGAGGAGGAAACGATTGAAGAGCTAGGCGATTATCTCTATAATAAGGTTTATATGCTGAAGTCTTATTATGAACGGAGAAAAAGCATTACCGAGAAACTGAAGCTGCCTAATATGTCTCTCAAGCTTCCATTGCAAAAACAGAATAATATCGTCCAGAATATTATTGATGAAACACCTGTTGAAGATATTATTAGCGAAATTGAAAAACTGAAAGTTACCGAGAATAAAAAACTTTTTTCACACGGCGATTATGACGTTTTCTTTACCAAGTCAGAAGAGATTCCTTCTATTATGAGAGAGATCGGAAGGCAAAGAGAACTGACCTTTCGGGCCATTGGTGAAGGAACTAATTTGCCTTTTGACCTGGATGAGTACGATAATCATTATCACCATCTTTTTCTTTGGGATAATGCTGACAAAAAGCTGGTTGGAGCTTACAGAATGGCACTCGGTTCCGAAGTGATGAAAAAATACGGTATCAATGGATTTTATACCAGTTCACTTTTCGAATATGATCCGGAACTACAACCGTTTTTCCGAAAAGTTATTGAAATGGGACGCGCCTATATTTCTGTTGAATATCAGCAAAAACCGTTTCCTTTATTCCTGCTTTGGAGAGGAATTGTTCACGTTTGTCTAAGAAATCCGGAACACAAATTCCTGATGGGCGGTGTGAGCATCAGTAACAAGTTTTCAGAGTTTTCAAAATCTTTGATGATAGAGTTTATGCGCTCTCATTATTATGATTCTGCAGTGGCTCAATACATTCACCCAAAGAATGAATTCAAGGTGGTGATGAAGGAGCGTGATAAAGCCTTATTCTTTGAAGATATGGATGCTGATCTCAATAAGTTGGATAAGATCATTGATGATCTTGAACCTGAATTAAGATTGCCGGTTTTGATTAAGAAATATATCAAGCAAAATGCAAAAATGATTGCTTTTAATGTCGATCCTAATTTCAATGATGCGATTGATGGATTAATGTATATCAGGATTAGTGATCTTCCGGAAGATACAATCAAGCCGGTTTTGGAAGAGTTAAGTGACTTTTTCAAGGCACAGACTGAAAAAAAATCTTCTGATAATCAGTGATTTTTATAGAAATAGGTTAAGATATTCTAATATTATTTGCATTATAAGAATAAAGAATATACTTTTGCACCACTCAAAACAACAATAGAGTATGGTTTCTTAGCTCAGTTGGTAGAGCAACGGACTGAAAATCCGTGTGTCCCTGGTTCGATCCCTGGAGAAACCACTTAAAAGCCGCCTGAATAGGTGGCTTTTTTATTAGAAATATTAAATTAGTGTTAATCTAATTTGGATTATAAGAGTAAAGAGTGTATTTTTGCACCACTCAAAAACAACAAGAGTAATGGTTTCTTAGCTCAGTTGGTAGAGCAACGGACTGAAAATCCGTGTGTCCCTGGTTCGATCCCTGGAGAAACCACTTAAAACCGCCTAACTTAGGCGGTTTTTTTTTTTTTTTTATACATGATCTAGAACAAAACAAGGATAAAATTGGATTTTGTTCTGAAAATCAAAAAATCCTGAAGCTAACTTCAGGATTAATTTATTTTTTCTCAACTCTCACGGCGTCAGGAACCATAATTTCATAATTTCCGCCATAGGAAATGATTTCCCTTACAATGCTGCTGCTGATATAAGATTTTCCGGAAGAGGTCAGAAGGAAAATAGTTTCAACTGTATTTTCTCTGGTCAGGGCTCTATTGGTTTGAGCAATCGACTTTTCGAATTCAAAATCTGCTGGATTTCTGAGACCTCTCAAAATGAAATTGACATTTTTGCTTTTACAATAGTCTATCGTCAAGCCTTCAAAATCATCAACCTCAACGTTTGGGAATTTTTCAAAAGTTTTTTTGATGAATTCTTTACGTTGTTCAAGAGAGAACATATATTTTTTCTGAGAATTCTTTCCGATGGCGATAATGATTTTGTCAAATAACGGAACCGCGCGTTCCACAATATCATAATGGCCAAGTGTAATTGGGTCAAACGACCCAGGAAAAACAGCAATTTTCATAGAAATTTTAAATTTTAGATTATGAATTTTAGATTCTCTGCATCATTTAAAATCTAAAATTTATCATTGATGATTTATTTGTTAAGTGCTTTTTCTACTTCGTTTCCGCAAAGATCTTTGATAGAGATGCCGTAGATTTTGGCTTGTTGGGGAAGGATACTGGCCGGTGAAAAGCCAGGATTAGTATTCATTTCTAAAAGATGCGGAATTCCGTCAACGATAATGAATTCCGAACGGGAAAATCCGTTCATTCCAAGCGATTTGTAAGCTTTGATAGAAATTTCTTCTACTTTTTTTCGGGTTTCTTCATCAATTCTTGCTGGTGTGATTTCCTGAGAAGCACCTTCGTATTTGGCTTCGTAGTCGAAGAATTCTTTATCAGGAATAATTTCTGTAATTCCTAAAACAATCACTTCGCCTTTGTAATCCAAAACACCTACAGAAACTTCCATTCCATTCAAAGCACTTTCTATTAGAATTTCATCATCTTCTTTATAAGCAAATTCAGTCGCTAATTTTAGTTCACTTTTGTCTTTAACTTTAGAAATTCCGAGTGAAGAACCACTTTGATTGGGTTTAACAAAAACCGGAAGTCCTAATTTTTCAACAATTTCGTCATCAGAAATTTCCTCACCATTTCTTAGATAAATACTTTTTGCAGAAGGGATTCCATATTTTGATAAAACAGCTAAGGTGTCTTTTTTGTTGAAGGTCAATGCGCTTTGATAGAAATCACAACCTGTATATTTTTGCCCAACTGCATCCCAATAAGCTTGCATGATTCCGTTTTCGCCAGGCGTACCGTGGATTATATTGAAACAAGCATCGAATTTCAAGCTTTCTCCATTTCCAAGATCTGCAGAAAAATCGGCTTTGTTGATTGGTTTTTTATGATCGTTTTCGTCTAAAAAGTACCATTCATCTTTTAAAATAATGACTTTGTAGACGTCATAAATTTCACGGTCAAGCGAATCAAAAATCAATTGTCCGCTTTTCAAAGAAACTTTGTATTCATCAGAATAGCCGCCCATTACAACGGCCACATTTTTTTTGCTCATTTTAGAAATATATTGAAAACAAATGTAAAGATTTTATGAAAAAGATAGATGTTAATTTCTACAATTATTAAAATCAATAAAAAAGCAATTTCAAATAAGGCCAATAAACCAAAGCCCCAACGCAAATCGAAGAAATCGTTGCTAACATCACCGCACCACCAGCCAAATCCTTAATAATCCCAATTCGGGAATCAAACTCAGGCTGAATATAATCGCAGATTTTCTCAACACAAGTATTCAAAGCTTCTGTTACCAAAACAAAAAAGCAACAAAGAAGAATCAAAGCTGTTTCAACATTAGAAAGTCCAAAAAAAACAATCAGAAAAAGATTAATAATCAATCCTAAAATATGGAACTGAAAATTCCTTTCGTTTCTCAAAATCCATATAATTCCCCGAAAGGTAAACTGAACACTTTTATGAAATGGCGGTTTTTTCATTGTAATAATAACAACAAAGATAGATTATTATCATAATTGTTAATAACTAAATAAAATCAACTTTTACAATCGAATCGGAATCATTATATTTGTGGAATTGAAATAAATACAGTTTATGAGATTTATTGTTGCCAGTGGCGATTTGCAAAAAGCTTTACAGACGGTGAGTGGCGTGATTTCCGGTTCACAATCCAGACCAATTTTGGAGAATTTTCTTTTCGAGTTAGACCAGAACTTATTGACAGTGACGGCTTCTGACGGAGAAACGACTTTGATTACTTCTCTTGAAGTGAAGTCGGATGACAAAGGAAAATTAGCAGTTCCGGGTAAGATTTTTCAGGATTTCTTGAAAACTTATGGTGAGCAGCCTTTGACTCTTGCGGTTAAAGATTCAGAAGACGGAAACGGAAGCGTTTTGGAAATCCTGGATGAGAAAGACAATTTTGCGGTAGCATTGGACAATGCGGACGATTATCCTGAATTGCCGGAGTTTGATGCGTCTCAGAAAGTGACCATTGGCGGCGGAATTTTGGCAGAAGCTTTGGCGAACACTTTGTTTGCTACGAGTAACGATTCTCTACGTCCTGTGATGACTGGTGTTTTGTTTCAATTCAAAGAAGATGAGACTAATTTTGTTTCCACAGATTCTCACAGATTGGTGGTTTACAAAAGAACAGATATTGTACATCCTGAGACTCTGGAATTCATTATGCCGAAGAAACCATTGTCAATTTTCAAAAATATCCTGAACAATTCCAACGAAGATGTTGTGATTGAATTCAGTGATAATATGGCGAAATTCACTTTTGGAAATAACATCTGGATTTGTCGTTTGATTGACGGAAAATATCCGAACTACAATGCGGTAATTCCTAAAGAGAATCCAAACGTTTTGACCATCAACAGAAGTTTGCTTTTAGGTTCTATCAGAAGAGCATCTATTATGTCAAACAAATCTACGAATCAGGTAAGATTCAAGTTGTCTGGTAACGTTCTACATCTTCACGCAGAAGATACGGAATACGCAAACAAAGCTGATATGCAGATTCCTTGCGACTATAACGGTGATGATATCAACATCGGTTTCAGTTCAAAATTCCTGACAGAGATGTTGTCTGTTTTGGCTTCTGATGATATCACGATGAAAATGTCTCAACCCAACAGACCAGGAATTGTAGAACCAGTTGACGGCTTGGAGGAGAACGAGAGTATTCTGATGCTGTCAATGCCTGTTATAGGTTTATAATTTTAAAATTAATCATATTTAAAATTTGAGATTTGAAATTCAGGTCTCAAATTTTAGTTTAAAAACTTATTAAAGTTTACTCCTTTGTGAACTTAAAAGCAGTTTAAATTAAAAAATCTTTGTGCACTTTGTGTTCAAAAAATTCAAATATAAAAAAGAATGAAAATTTCTAATAATTGGCTTAAAGATTATATCAAAACCGACCTTAACTCTGAAAAAATCAGTGCTTACCTTACCGATATCGGTTTGGAAGTAGAAGGTGTTGATCAATTCGAAAGCATAAGAGGAAGTCTGGAAGGAATTGTTGTAGGTAAAGTTTTGACTTGCGAAAAACATCCGAATGCCGATAAATTGAGTAAAACAACGGTGGATGTTGGCAACGGAAAAGTTCTGGAAATCGTTTGTGGTGCTCCAAATGTTGCTGTTGGACAAACGGTTCCTGTTGCTGTGGTTGGAACTAAAATCTACGCGAAAGATGGCAATTCTTTCGAAATCAAAAAAGCTAAAATCCGTGGCGAAGTTTCCGAAGGAATGATTTGTGCCGAAGATGAATTAGGTCTGAGCGATGACCACGCCGGCATTATGGTTTTGGACGAAACTAAATATGAAGTTGGGAAACCTTTCGCTGATTATTTTGAATTGACGAATGATGAGGTTTACGAAATTGGTTTGACTCCAAATAGAACCGATGCAATGTCGCATTATGGTGTTGCCAGAGATTTGCAAGCGTTTGTTTCTTCGAATAATTTGAAATCAGAATTTACTAAAATAGAATCTAAAGTTTTAAATATCGAAGGTTCTCACGATTTCAAATTGGAAGTTGAAGATTCTGAATTGACGCCAAGATATTTAGGCGCTGTTATCGAAAATGTTGAGGTTAAAAATTCTCCGGATTGGTTGAAAAACAGATTGAAAGCCATCGGACTTTCACCAATTAATAATGTTGTAGATATTACCAATTATATCCTTCACGGCCTTGGACAACCGCTTCACGCTTTTGATGCTGATAAAATTGCAGACAAAACTGTGAAAGTTGGAACTGTAAAAGCTGGAACCAAATTCAAAACTTTGGATAATGTGGAAAGAACTTTGAACGGTTCAGAAATCATCATCAAAGACGGAAAAGATAAACCAATGTGTATTGCCGGAGTTTTTGGTGGAAGCGAAAGTGGCGTCTCATCTGAAACCAAAACCATTTTCCTGGAAAGTGCTTATTTCAATCCGGTTGCGATTAGAAAAGCGTCTAAGTTACACGGTTTGAATACTGATGCATCTTTTCGTTTCGAAAGAGGTGTTGACCCGAATAATGCCAGAACGGCTTTGACTCACGCAATCAATTTAATACAGGAATTGGCTGGGGGAAAGTTGGTTGGAGAGATTTTGGAACATTATCCTGAAAAAATCAAAGACCATTATGTGGTTTTCAGATATTCGAAATTGGATCAGATTCTAGGAACTAAAATTCACAGAGAAAAGATTAAAGAAATTTTAAAATCTCTTGATATTCATATTCTTAATGAAATTCAAAATGGTCTTGAATTATCTGTTCCGGTTTACAGAGCAGATGTGACAAGAGAAATCGATGTTATCGAAGAAGTTTTGAGAATCTACGGTTACAATAAAATCGATGCGCCGAAAAAAATATCATTTACGCCAGTGAAATTAAGTTTCGACGATCAGGATGCTTTGGAAAATTCTTGGGCAAGAACACTGCAATCCAACGGTTTTCACGAGGTAATGAACAATTCGCTTCGTTCTGTAAAAGATGAAACGAATGCTGTGAAGTTATTGAATCCCTTAAGCAATGATTTAGCATTTATGAGAAAATCTTTGCTGGAAGGACTTTTGGAAAACGCCATTTATAATATCAATAGAAAATCATCTGACATTAAGTTTTTCGAATTAGGGAAAATTTATCATAAGAAAGAAACATACGAAGAAAGAAAGCAATTAGCGATTCTAACATCGGGAAGAGAAGTTGCGGAAAACTGGCTTCAACCAAAAAGCGCGACAGATTTCTACTATATGAAAGCTTATGTTAAAGTTCTTTTGGAAAAACTCAACCTTGAACTTCACGAATCTGCGTTGGAAGACAACCGTTTTTCCGATGCTTTGGAAATCAAATCCGGCGATAAAACTGTAGCAAGATTAGGAAAAGTTGCACCGCAATTATTGAAAGATTTCGATATTAGTCAAGAAGTTTTCTATGCGGAAATAGAGTTGGAAAATTGCCAAGCTTTGAGAACAAAAGAAAATCTGAAATTTGTAGATATTCCTAAATTCAACAAAATCAGAAGAGATTTGGCTTTGCTAGTGGATAAAACCATTACTTATGCAGAATTATATGAGCTCGCGAAATCTAACAAGTCGCCGTTCCTGAAAAATGTTAATCTGTTTGATGTTTACGAAGGGAAAAATCTTCCGGAAGGCAAAAAATCATATGCTTTAAGTTTTGAACTTCTGAACGAAGAAAAAACTTTAGAAGACAAAGACATTACCGAAGTTATGAATTCTCTTATCAAATCTTTTGAAAAAGAATTCAAAGCTGAATTAAGATAATTAATTCAAATTGATATAAATTAAAATCGGGAAAATTATCCCGATTTTTTTATTTTTAGCAAAAAATTAAAACCGTGAAAAAAATCTTTATCTCTTTCCTTTTTGTTGCCGGTTTAGTCTCTTCACAAACGTACAATTGGAGCACATTAAACTTTCCCCCTTCAACTACTGGTCGTTATGACGATGTTTTCTTTCTTAATGAAAACTTAGGCTGGGCTGCAAGAGGAGGCAATGGAACTGTTTTCAAAACCACAAACGGTGGAACGACCTGGACAGAACAAATTGTTAGTTCACAAACGGGGCAATACTTCAGGAATATAGAGTTTCTGAATGAAAATATCGGTTTTCTGGGAACTCTGAATAATAATTTTTATAAGACGACAAATGGAGGAACAACGTGGACGAAAGTCAATAATATTTCCCCTTATCCGGCAGCAATCTGTGGACTAGATACAGTTGGATCATCCACGGTTTATGGTTGTGGAGCGTGGTTTTCTCCAGCTTATGTTATTAAGTCGACAGATTCCGGCAATACTTGGAAGTTTATCGATATGTCAGCTTATGCATCTGCATTGGTCGAAGTTCAGTTCATTGATGAAAATATCGGTTTTGTTTCAGGAAGTGACGAACAGGGTGCTGTGATTCTCAAAACGACTGACGGTGGCGACTCCTGGACCAAAATCTACAGTGCCGGAGAATATGGCGATTACGTTTGGAAACTGCAAATTTTCCCGGATAATAAAATCATTTTCGGTTCGATTGAATCCGAAACTCAAGGCAAATTACTGAAAACTTTTGACGGCGGATTGACCTGGCAAACAAAAAATTTCCCTGACCCATATGTTCAGGCGGTTGGTTTTGTGTCAACTACGCACGGTTGGATGGGCGGCCACAATTCAGGTTTTATGGAGACTTTTGATGGTGGTAATACTTGGGTCAATAAAAATCTTGGAGGTTCTCTTAACCGTATTTTTTTTGTTAATGGAACCACTGCTTTCGCATCAGGAAATCAGATTTATAAGATGACCACAACAGGCTTATCAACCAATGAGTCAGGCAATGAAAAAGTTGAAAACCTGAAAATAGAAATCGCTCCAAATCCGGTAAACGATAAGCTAAATTTGAACATTCATTACATCCATTCAGATCATATTATTATAGGATTGTATGATTTGACAGGAAAATTTTTGGGCAATATTCTAAAAGATGATGTTAGTGGAAAAGGTCTCAAAAAATATTCTCTGGACTTCAAATGTTCTGCTGGTGAATATCTTTTGGCGGTACAATCCAATTTGGGAAGACAGTCTATAAAAATTATTAAGAAATAGTTTTAGGAGCTTAATCCCGCTATCCACTATATCTTTTTCTTTTTTTTGCAAAAAAAGAAAAAGGATGCCGTTCCTATCGGGGCTAGGGCATTGGTCATCAATATAGATTTCGATATTAGAAATAGAAACCACCAATCAAAAATCATCTCTAATTCAAAATCATTCCAAACATAGTTTTTGTAACTTTGCAGCGATGAATTCTTTAGTTGACAAATACAATATTCCAGGTCCGCGTTATACGTCTTATCCTACTGTTCCTTATTGGAATGAGGCAGATTTTACGCCAGAACTTTGGAAAAAATCTGTAATTAAATCCTTTTCTGAAAGCAATGCCCAAGAAGGAATTTCCATTTACATTCACCTGCCTTTTTGCGAAGCACTTTGTACATTTTGTGCTTGTCACAAAAGGATTACGAAGCAGCATTCGGTAGAAATTCCTTATTTGGAAAGTGTCTTGAAAGAATGGAGATTATATCTTGAATTATTCAATGAAAAACCGAAGCTGAAAGAACTTCATTTGGGTGGTGGAACGCCGACTTTTTTCTCTCCGGAAAATCTGAAAACACTTTTACAAGGGATTTTCGATACAGTTGAGATTGCGGAAGAACAGGAATTCAGTTTTGAAGGTCACCCGAATAATACAACTCGGGAACATCTTCAGACTTTATTTGATTTAGGCTTCAATAGAGTGAGTTTTGGTGTTCAGGATTATGATCCAAAAGTTCAGAAAGCAATCAACAGGATTCAGCCTTTTGAGAATGTGAAAAATGTAACCGAATGGGCGAGAGAAATTGGCTATAAAGGAATCAGTCACGATTTGGTTTTCGGATTGCCGCACCAGACTTGGGAAGCCACCGAATATACGATTAGAAAAACTTTGGAGTTGAAACCTGACCGATTGGCGTTCTATTCTTACGCACATGTTCCTTGGGTGAAAGGAGTCGGACAAAGAGGTTTTGACGAAAGTGATCTGCCAAGTGGCGATGAAAAAAGAAGATTGTACGAAGACGGAAAAAAACTGCTGGAAGAATTGGGTTATATCGAGATTGGAATGGACCATTTTGCGCTAGAGCACGACGACCTTTACCAATCGTTGATTCAGAAAAAACTGCATCGTAATTTTATGGGTTATACATCCAGCAAAACCCAGTTGATGGTAGGTTTGGGAATGTCAGCAATTTCCGATTCCTGGTATGCTTTTGCGCAGAATGCAAAAACGGTGGAAGAGTATCAGAAGATTGTTGAAGAAGGCGAGATTCCGGTTTTCCGAGGACATATTTTGGATGATGAAGATTTGACAATTAGAAAACATATTCTGAATCTGATGTGCCAATTGGAAACGAGCTGGGATTTACAAACTTCATTTCCGGAAATCGAAAATGCAATTGAAAAATTGAAAGAAATGGAAACGGACGGTTTGGTAGAAATCTCCGACAATCAAATTAAAATCACTGAAAAAGGAAGAGCTTTTACACGAAATGTAGCAATGGTCTTTGACCTAAGAATGATGAGAAACAAGCCTGAAACCCGAATTTTCTCAATGACGATATAATGATTAAAAGAAGTTTTAGTAACTTCTTTTTTTATTTTAAATAAGATTGAAAATGAATTTAACCCAACAAAAAAACATCATTCTCAAAAGTTCCAGAGAATTTTTGGCTGATGCAATTTTTCCTGATTCTGGTGAAAAGCTTCCTCTAATCATTTTTGTTCACGGCTACAAAGGTTACAAAGATTGGGGCGCTTGGGAACTGATGGGAGAGAAATTTGCGAATGCAGGTTTTTATTTTGTTAAATTCAATTTTTCACATAACGGAACTACAATTGACAATCCTAAGGAATTTGCGGATTTAGAAGCATTCGGAAAGAATAATTATTCCAAAGAATTAAAGGATCTGGAAATGGTAATTAACCGTTTCAAAAGTCAAAAAGAAGTCAATGCTGATGAAATCATTTTGTTAGGCCACAGCCGTGGTGGCGGAATTTCTATTGTCAAAGCTTCCGAAAATCAATCGATTTCTAAATTAATTACATTAGCTAGTGTTTCAACATTGGATAGATTTCCTAAAAATGACGCCTTTGAAAACTGGAAAAATGATGGCGTCTATTTTGTCGAAAATGCAAGAACGAAGCAGAAAATGCCGCATTATTTTCAATTCTACAAAGATTTTGAAATGGATAAAGACAGGTTTGATGTAGAAAAAGCATGCAAGAAGCTGACTATTCCAAGTCTGTACATTCACGGTTCTAATGATGAATCGGTTCCGTTAAATCACTCTGAAGATCTTCATCATTGGACGAAAGATTCTCAACTGAAAATCATCGACAAAGCCAACCATACTTTCGGCGCAAAAGAACCTTGGGAAGACGATTCTCTTCCAAAAGAATTAGATGAAGCCGTTAAAACTTGTATTGATTTTTTGAAAAAGAATTGATTACTTTTTCTTTTTAGTCAGATTATTATTCTCGATCCAACGTTTGCTGGTGTTGATGTCTTTCAAATACCAAATATCATTAGCGTTCATCAGATAGAGGCTGTAAATAAGCGGAATAGCAATCTGCTTACCTTCCAGATAATTCGCTCTTATAGAAATGGCGTTTTTCTTGCGGATAAAATCACCTGAAAATATATTAGAGAAAGTCTGTCCTGTGGCTTTGTCATCAATCAACTCAATCAATGTAATGCTATTGTCATTTTTAAATTCTAAAATATGACGTTCAGAATGATCCTCGAAATCTTCTATCAAAACAAACTTCTTGTTGTTGATAATATAGCCGGAAGCATCTTTCATCTTCTTGTTTTTGCTCTCGATTTTTTCCAAAATATCATTGATTGCAGAAAAATTCTGAGAATAGAAACAAACCGAGGAAATCAAACCAAATAAGAGAACTAATTTTTTCATATTTTCTGTGTCTTCTTTACAAATTAAGTTATTGTAAATTGGATACACAAATCTTTGACCAAAAATAATCAAACGTTTTTTAGTTATCTTTGTAAAATGATACGGATTACAAAAATTTTCACTTTCGAAACAGCGCACGTTCTTTATAATTATGACGGCAAATGCAAGAATATGCACGGTCATTCCTATAAATTATATGTAACGGTGAAAGGCCATCCAATCAATAATCTGGATGACCCAAAGAACGGAATGGTTGTCGATTTTGGAGATATTAAAAAAATTGTAAAAGAAGAAATTGTAGATGTTTGGGACCATGCAGTTTTGGTCAATGGTGCTTCTCCTCATTTATCATTAGGCGAAGGTTTACAACATCAAGGTCACAAAGTTATTTTCTGTGATTACCAGCCAACTTGTGAAAATATGCTTTACGACATCGCTGAAAAGATTAAATCTAATTTGCCGGATCACGTACAACTAGCTTATCTCAAACTTCACGAGACGGAAAACTCTTACGGAGAATGGCTTGCGGAAGAAAATTAGATTTTTCTGAATTAATAAAAAATAAGTTATTTTTTTATAGATAATTTGTGGAATTATAAAATTTTAATATTTTTGCACCCTCAAATTAAATAAACTATGAAAAAGCTATTATTAGTTGGTGCAGTTGCACTTTTCGGAGCTATGAATGCTCAAACAACATTTGGTGTTAAAGCTGGATATGTTTTGTCTACATTAAAATATGAAGTAAATAATATGTCGGTTAATTCTGATGGAAAATCTTCTTTTTATGTAGGAGGATTAGTTGAGCATAAATTAACAGACAAATTTGCTTTGCAAGCAGAATTATTGTACGCTGACTTAGGAGGAAAAACAACAGAAGAAGAGTCTGAAGGTGGCTATTATGTAAAAGCTACAGGAAAAGACAATATTGGTTCTTTACTTGTTCCTATTTCTGCTAAATATTTTGTAGCGAATGCTTTCTCTTTATCAGCAGGTCTTAATTTCGGTTTTGTAGTGTCAGCGAAAACTAAAGTTGACATCGATCACAACCTTCCAGCAGAATATGCAGATTATATTGATGAACTAGAGACAGAAAGTGATTTTAAAGATAATATTAAGACTTTAAATTTATCTCCTTTCGTAGGTGCAGAATATACATTGTCTAATGGATTATTTTTCGATGCAAGATATAATTTTGGAATAACAAATATGGTGAAGAATCCGGAGAATGGTGAAAAAGCGCATTTAAGTTATTTACAAATTGGATTAGGTTATAAATTTTAATTCAATTTTCAATAAAACAAAAACCTCGCAACAGCGAGGTTTTTTTAGTTTGGATAGACAATATATTTCTGTCTTACTTTTTCAAAATTGTCGAGGTCATTTTTCCAGCTGTCTTTGATTTCTTTTTCAGATTTGCCAGAGATGATTTGTTTTCTAAGCTCATCACTCCCAGCCAACTTATCAAAGAAAAGATTTTTCAAAAAGAAATCCTGTTGAGGGTTTTTATAATTTTTGTAGGCTTTTAAAAGCCATTCAAGATTTATTTGTCTTAAATCTTGGGAACGTTGACTCAGATTTTCGCCGTAACATAATTTTCCATTCAGGAAAGGATCTTTTGCACCTTCGATTGGTTTCGGAGTAAATTGATATGGGAAATCTTTTGTCCAGGGCGAACCATAGATTTGAAAAGGCAAATCCGTTCCTCTTCCTACGGAAACCTGCGTTCCTTCAAAAAAACATAGACTTGGATAGAGATTGATGGATTTGTCATTCGGAAGATTAGGAGAAGGTTTATCAGAAACACCGTAACGCTGTTGTTTATGGTAATTAAGCATTGGAATCAATGTGTATTTTGCAGTCACTCCATTTTTTAGCCATTTTTCACCATTGACCATTTTTCCGTATTCGCCGATTGTTAAACCGTAAACAACAGGAACATTGTGAAGTCCGATAAAACTTTTCCATTGATCTCGCATTATTGGTCCGTCTGTATAACCGTCATGCGGATTTGGTCTGTCTAGGACAATCACTTCAACATTATTCTCAGCCGCCGCTTCCATAATATAAGATAGTGTCGAGATATAAGTGTAAAACCTTACACCAACATCTTGGATATCGAACAAAATAACATCAGCACCTTTCAGATATTCGGATTTTGGTTTCTTGTTGTCGCCATACAATGAAACAATTGGTAAGCCGGTTTTACTATCGGTTCCGTTTTTAACGTGTTCGCCGGCATCTGCAACGCCTCGGAAACCGTGTTCAGGCGCAAAAATAGATTTGATTTTTATATTGTTTTCGACCAAGAAATCAACTAAATGTTTTTTATTCTTCAGAAGACTGGTTTGGTTAGCGGCGACAATGACGTTTTTATTTTTAAGCAAAGGCAAATACAATTCCGGTCTATCAGCAGCGGTTGCAAAACAATCTTTGAATTGATTTTGAGACTTAATAAATGGGATTGAACTAAAATAAATTAGCAGGATAAAAACTAAAGTTTTATTTTTGAAGCTTAAAATCATTGATTTGAATTTTCCGTTATATTTCTCGAAAAAGATAGCGTTTTCCAAAGATAACAAAAATAATCTCTCCAAGGTGATTGTCTATATCGGCAGGCTTTCTGTTGCTTTGGGCATCATTGTTTCGCTGATTACAATCTCCACAGGTCTCGGTTCTAAAAAAGCCATCGAAGACAGGATTTCTAATTTCAGCGGAGATATTTCTGTAAAATCCACACGTTCCAATTCTTCTTATAATTCTTCTGTTTTGGATACAAAAGGATTGGACACAAAAGCTCTGAGATCAATTCCTGGCGTTGCCGGTTTACAATCTTATGCTTCAGTGAGTGGAATCCTTAGAACTGAAAATAATTTTGCAGGCATCATTTTGAAAGGTGTAGGGAAAGATTTTGATAAAGAAAGATTTCAGCCGTTTATGATTTCGGGCTCGATTCCGGATTATAAAGAAGACGGTTATAATAACGAGGTTATTTTGTCAGACAAAATCGCCAGTGATCTTTCACTCAAAGCCAATGACAGCATTGTAGCTATCTTTTCAAAAGAAGACCAAAAACCGATTTACAGAAAATTTGTGATTAAAGGGATTTACAAAACCGATATCAAATTGGTTGATGATCTTTATATGATCGGCGATATCAATCACGTTCGCAAAGTGATGAATATGAGTGATAAAGACGTCGGTGGTTTGGATATTTTCTTGGATGATACGAATGAAATCGATGCTACTTTCCCTCAAATCGAAAAATATATTGGGTATAAAAATTATGCAGAAAAAGTAACGGAAAAATATCCGCAGATTTTGGATTGGGTCAATATTTTCAATCAGAATATCTCTTTGATCATTGCTATTATGCTGATTGTTGTAGTTATCAACATCATTATGGTTTTACTGATTTTGATTATCGAAAGAACCAATTCCATAGGGCTTTTGAAAACATTCGGAGCTTCTAATGCACAGATCAGATCCATTTTCATTAATTATACATTAATTATTATGATTCCGGGATTGTTGGCAGGAAATGTGATAGGAATCGGATTGCTGTTGATCCAGAAATATACAGGAATTATCAAGCTTGATCCGGAAAATTACTTCATCAGTACCGTTCCGGTAGATCTTAACCCTTTATATATCATTTCGATTTCGGTAGGGATTTTTATCGTATCGGGCATTGCAATGATTTTACCAAGTTATTTGATCAGTAGGATTTCGCCATTAAAGGCTATTAAATACAGTTAATTTATTTTTATAGATTTAAAGCACCTTAAACAAAATAATTAAATGATACTAAAAAACCTCAATTATCCACTTGATTTTAAATTCAAGATCACCACATTGGCCAGCGACTTTAACATTACGGACAGAAACGGGAATTATGTGGCTTATGTTCGTCAGAAAATGTTTAAGCTGAAGGAAGATGTAATTGTTTTCAATGATGAGAGCAAAACTCAGGAATTATTCAATATTAAAGCGAACCAATGGATTGATTTCAACGCATCTTATGTGATGACGGATTTGGTTAACGGTAAAAAGTTCGGAAGACTAGCAAGAAAAGGGGTTCGTTCTCTCTGGAAATCCCGGTATGATATCATCGATGAAAATGACCAGCCCAAATATCAGATCAATGAAGACAATGGCTGGGTAAAGGTTTTTGACAGTTTCATTGGCGAGATTCCTATTATAGGATTGTTCACAGGTTATTTTCTGAATCCTTCTTACACCGTGAAAGATAATGCGGGTAAAGAATACTTCAGACTTAAAAAAATGCCTTCTTTGGTTGGGAGGAGATTCCAATTAGAAAGATTAATTGATATTGATGACGAAGACGAATCTCTTGTTGTTTTGAGTTTTCTGATGATGGTTCTTTTAGAAAGAGCGAGAGGATAACAGCCTTAATTAAAATAATAGAATATGAAATATTACAATAATATAGTTGAAACGATTGGTAACACACCTTTGGTTAAAATCAATAAAGTCTTGGGAGAGGATTTCCCGGCTTTGGTTTTGGCAAAAGTAGAAACGACCAATCCCGGAAATTCTGTGAAAGACAGAATGGCGCTTAAGATGATTGAAGATGCTGAAAAAGACGGACGTCTGAAACCTGGCGGAACAATCATCGAAGGAACTTCCGGAAACACGGGAATGGGACTGGCTTTGGTGGCAATTCAAAAAGGTTACAAATGTATTTTCGTGACCAATTCCAAACAATCCAAGGAAAAATGCGACATCCTTCGTGCAGTTGGTGCAGAAGTGATTGTTTGCCCGACGGATGTGAAACCGACAGATCCGCGTTCTTATTATTCGGTTTCCAAAAGACTGGCAACTGAAACAGAGAACGGTTGGTACGTGAATCAATACGATAATTTGTCCAACAGACAAGCGCATTACGAAAGTACAGCACCGGAAATCTGGGAACAGACGGAAGGAAAGTTAACACACTTTGTAGTAGGTGCTGGAACAGGCGGAACTATAACTGGTTGCGGAAAATTCTTCAAAGAGAAGAATCCAAACATCAAAGTGATTGGCGTTGATACTTATGGTTCAATTCTGAAAGAAATCCACGAGACAGGAGAGATTCACTTGAACCACGCTTACACTTATATTACTGAAGGAATTGGCGAAGATATTCTTCCTGAGAATTATGATATGAGTGTGATAGACCATTTTGAAAAAGTGACTGATAAAGATGGTGCAATCTACGCAAGAAAACTGGCAAAAGAAGAAGGGATTTTCTGTGGCTATTCTGCAGGAAGTGCGATGTCTTCTTTGGTCCAAATGAAAGACCAATTCACGAAAGATGATGTCATCGTAGTTCTGCTTCACGATCATGGAAGCCGTTATGTAGGAAAAATCTACAACGATGAGTGGATGAAGGAAATGGGTTGGCTGGAATAATGATGAATTAATGATAAAATAAAGAAACCGCTGTCGAGAGATAGCGGTTTTTTATATGATGTGATTAGGATTATACAATTCCGCCACCAACTATCAATCTTAAAAATCCAAAGATCGCTGCGGCTGAACACATAATAATTCCAGCCGTTGCATTGCCTTTTGGTAAATTATCTTCCTGTACATAAGCCACAATGCTGATTACCAATCCTATCATTGCAAACGGAATATTAATCCAGTTAAAGGCTCCAAGACAAGGAATAAATCCAAACAACATCCCGAAGATGGCTAAGATTCCCATTACTAGACTTGCTTTTTTCATAGTTTTGTTTTTATATTTTTTTAATAGTTTAAGAATAAAATTGAATTTAGGATTAATAATCCGAAAATAAAAATACTGAATGGGTTTAAATGAAAAGCGGTTTCAAGATTAAAATGTTTGATTTCGATAAAAGCTCTCGTCGAACCACATAACAAACATTCTTTTCCAACTTTTTGATACTCACACGTTGGCGAAATAGATAAAAGTTTATCATCATCAATGAGAAATAAAAGCAACAATATCAATATAGATATGATTGCTGAAATCTGCCAAACGATTCTGATTGCACTTTTTAGTTCTTGATTTTTATAGATTGTTTTGATCATTTTATCAATTGATCTGCTAATAATCCTAAAACCAAACCTCCAACAGTTCCAAATACACCCAATAAAATCATCGGGATTGCTATTAATGTTATAATTTGGGACTGAGATTCTCTTATTTCGATAAAATATTTTGATGAATCTACTGGTTGAAGGGGAATGATGCTTCCTATCATACTTTCTATTTTCGAAATGTTGCTGCCATCCTTAAATTCAATTTTATAATTTCCGATTGGTGCGCGAAATCTGTAAAGTTCCATTCTTCCTGTAGAAAAATTATTAATTTGTGGTCTCAGTAGAGAAAAACTTAATTTTATTTCCTCATTTGTAGATTCTTCGTAGATGTGTAATTTGAATTGGTCAATTGGCGTTCTTTTAAACATTTGTCCTTTCTGCCAAATTGAAAAGTAGCCTTCTTTTGTAATCGAAAATTGCCCACTTTTGTCCAAATACGGGATTTCTAAAAGAAGTTTTCCGTTAAAAGCTTTTCTAATTAATTGTATGCCTTTAACCATAATAAAAACACCAATTGGAATTAGACAGAAAAATAATATTTGAATTGATGTGATGGGCATTGTTGGTATTAGTTATGAAACTTACACAAAAACTTCAAAGTCAATCCCATCAAAACTAGCAAAAACCATTGTCGGATAAGAATCCTGATGGAAGATATTACCTTCAGAATCAATACCAATTGCGCCTGCAAAACCGTCTATTTCTTTCAGTTCTTCAAAGGTTCTGTCAAAAGCATTTTCTATAGTTAAACCGTCAGTTACTCTGGTTACAATTTTTGCGGCAGTCGCATTGCTTACGATATCTTCGCCAACACCAGTACAACTTACTGCACAAAACTGATTGGCAAAATTTCCTGCAACAGTCGCCGAATCAGAGATTCTTCCCGGGATTTCAAAACCTTTTCCACCGGTTGAAGTTGCAACAGCCAGTTTCCCGTGTTTGTCAATCGCAACAGCGCCAACAGTTCCTTTTCCTCCGTTTTTTAGTTTCTCTTCATATTCTTTTCTCCGCTGAGGGATTTCCGTTGAGAAGTTTTCGAAACCATGTTGATTAGCATATTGTTTGGCTCCGTTGCCGCCCAAAACGCGGTCATCTTCTTTCATTAATTCTTTGGCAACAAAAATCGGATTTTTTACATCCTGAATATTAATCACGCCACTCATTTTCTGAGTTTCGCCATTCATTATCGCAGCGCTCATTCGGATAATGCCATCACTTTGGATTTGTGAGCCAATTCCGGCATTGTAGAGTTCATCATCTTCCAGCAGCGAAACAGCATAAGCAACCGTATCAAAAGCAGAATTGTCTTTTAAGAATTCATAGGATTTTTTCGCAATATCTTTCAGTGAATTTTGTTTAGCCAACTTCACTTCATTACTTTGACTGCTTTCTGAGAAAAATCCGCCGTGAATGATTATTTTCATACTAATATGGAAATTTAGTTTTTATAAGTCTTCTAGAACCTCAGACTGACAATGCCTAATAAATGTCACACTGAGCGGAGTCGAAGTGTTTTATTTTTGTTTAGTTATCAGCACTCACTTGCGGAATCGGATTATATTGTGAATTGACAATTGTCATTTCACGGCTTTTCAAATCGAATGTATCATTCATAGAAAGCACATCTACAATCAGATTTTTGATAGAAATCGGTTGACCCAATTCTACATTTGTGAGGTTTGTATCTTTAATCTGAAGTCCGTCCACCAAAATCACAAGACCCGAACCAATCGCCGTCATCGTTTCTTCTTCAATGAACAAGCCGGTATCTTCACCAAGACCAATTCCCAACGTTCTCGGGTTGTTCACAACCGCCTGAAATAATCTTCCGATTCTTCCTCGCTGTACAAAATGAGTATCAATAATCACATTTTCTATAAAGCCAAGACCTTGAGTTGTTTTGATTTCACCTTTCAAAAGTGCCTCGGAGCTGGAACCTTGATAGATCATATTTTCCGATGCAGCCGCAGCTCCGGCAGACGTTCCTGCGTAGATAAAATCTTCGGTTTGATATTTAGTCAAAATCGCATCGTGAAATCTCGTTCCTCCAAGAATTGATGTTAAACGAAGCTGGTCGCCCCCAGTGAACATCACAACATCTGCCGCATTGGCTCTTGCAACAATGGCGTCGCTGTTGGCTTGTTCTCGATTTTGGATATCAAGAATATTGCAGTTTTTTGCGCCAAGATATTCGAACGCTTTTTTATATTCTGGACCAACGATATCAGGAATTTGAGATGCGGTCGTAATTACTTCAATGACAGAATCTTCTTTCAGCTTCGATTCATCAATAATCTTTCGGAGGATTCCGCGTTCAAAAAAGTTAAGATTTTTTTCAACATTTTGGTCAAAACTGGTCTCCGTAAAACTACCTTTGTTCACAGCGCCTCCAATGATGACTAGTTTTCCTTTTGATTTCATATTAACAAAAATAATAAATCATTACAGAATAAACCTCATATTAATCGCTTAAAAATCCACAAAACAGATTTAAACTTTTAATAATTAAGGACTTATTTCCGAAAAACAATGCTTGTTGATTAATGAATTGTTAATTATTCTAATGAATCAATAACAAATTTCTTTTATAACAGAATAATTATTTTCAATTTTTCTTGATTTTACATTATCTTTGATAAAATAGAGAATAACGATTTACAAATTAGCAAGTGTATTTGATCTGATATTTTAGTTCGGCATTAGATTTGGGCAGCTTTTTCCGCCCTCCGTTCCCGCTATTTTTATTTTTATCAAAAATAAAAATGAGCTCCACTCAGGTCGGGCTGCGTGCAATTCAGCGTAAAATCATAGGTTAAAATCAGTGAAATAGAAATATGAAAATAGAAAAAATACAAGTTTTAAGAGGTCCCAATATTTGGAGCATTACCCGAAAAAAATTAATTCAGATGCGGCTCAACCTGGAGGAAACAGAGCATCATCCAACCAACAAAATTGAAGGTTTCCGGGAAAGGATAGAGCAATTGTTACCATCATTGTATTCTCACAGATGTTCCGAAGGAACCGAAGGCGGATTTTTTAAACGCGTAGAAATGGGAACTTGGATGGGACACGTGATCGAGCATATAGCGTTGGAAATCCAGACATTGGCAGGTATGGATGTCGGTTTTGGAAGAACAAGACAAACCAAAACACCGGGAACTTACAATGTTGTTTTCAATTACATCGAAGAAAGAGCCGGCGTTTTCGCTGCGGAAGAAGCGGTGAAAATTGCAGAAAGTCTCATCGCAGGAACCGATTATGATATCAATTCTTGTATTCAGACTCTAAAAGAAATCCGGGAAAGAGAACGACTAGGTCCATCTACAGGAAGTATTGTTGAGGAAGCGGCGTCCAGAAGAATTCCCTGGATTAGATTGGGGAAAAATTCTTTAGTTCAATTGGGTTATGGAATTAATCAGCAACGTTTTCAGGCCACGATTACCGGAAATACAAGCAGTATTGCTGTTGATATCGCCTGTAACAAAGAACTGACTAAAAAAATGCTGGAAGATGCGGCAATTCCTGTCCCTTCCGGAGGTTTGGTTGTAGATGAAGAAGATTTGCAAGCAGTTATCAGGAAAATTGGTTATCCGTTGGTTCTGAAACCTTTGGATGGGAACCACGGAAAAGGTGCATCCATCAATGTTAAAGATTATGAAACGGCTGTTATCGGTTTGGAACACGCTCAGAAATATTCCAGAAAAGTTATTGTAGAAAAATATATTACAGGTTTTGATTTCCGGGTTTTAGTCATTAATCACAAAATGGTTGCGGCGGCGAGAAGGGTTCCTGCTCACGTTGTCGGTGATGGCGAACTGAATCTTCAGGAATTAATCGACAAAGAAAATCTTGATCCTAGAAGAGGTTACGGACACGAAAATGTTTTAACCGAAATTGATGTTGATAAAGACACCAACGAACTTCTTGAAAAACTCAATTATACACTAGAAACTGTTCCACAAAAAGGCGAAATCGTCTATCTGAAATCTACAGCAAATCTTTCTACAGGAGGAACATCGATTGATGTTACAGATATGATTCATCCGGAGAATATTCAGATGGCTGAACGTGTTTCCAGAATCATCGGATTAGATGTTTGCGGTATCGATATTATGGCGGAAAATCTGACTCAGCCATTGAAAGAAAGTGGCGGCGCTATCTTGGAAGTGAATGCTGCACCTGGATTCAGGATGCATTTGGCTCCAAGTGAAGGTTTACCAAGAAACGTTGCAGCTCCAGTTGTTGATATGCTTTATCCGCCAGGAAAAGAATTCAGAATTCCGATCATTGCGGTGACTGGAACTAATGGAAAAACTACAACGACTAGACTTCTTGCTCACATTGTTAAAAATAATGGAAAAAGAGTAGGGTTTACGACTTCAGACGGAATTTACATCCAAAATACGTTGCTTGAAAAAGGCGATACAACCGGACCGATGTCCGCAGAATTTATTCTGAAAGACCCGACTGTAGAATTTGCTGTTCTGGAAACTGCCAGAGGTGGAATTCTTCGTTCCGGATTAGGTTTTGGAACTTGCGATGTTGGTGTTTTGACGAATATTAAAGAAGACCATTTGGGAATCAGTGATATTCATAATCTTAAGGATTTGACAAGGGTAAAACGTGTCGTTCTGGATAGCGTGAAAAAAGATGGCTGGTGTATTTTGAATGCAGATGATGAGTATTCTATGAGATTGGCTGGTGATTTACATTCCAAAGTGGCGCTTTTCAGTTTGGATGAAAATAACCCTCATATCAAGAAATTTGCGAAAGAAGGAAAAATTACCTGCGTTTACGAAGAAGGTTTTGTAACCATCAAAAAAGGCGAATGGAAAATCCGAATCGAAAGGGTCAAGAATATCCCAATCACAATGGAAGGAAAAGCCAAATTTATGATTGCAAATGTTTTAGCTGCGTCATTAGCGGCTTATGTTTACGGCTTCGAAATTCCGAATATCGCTTTAGCGTTGACAACTTTCATCCCAAGTGCTCAGTTAACACCGGGAAGACTGAATGTTTTCAAATTCAAAAACTTCAAAGTGATGATTGACTTTGCACATAATCCTGCGAGTTATGAAGCGATTGAAGATTATCTTAAAAATATAGAATCCAACAAAAAAATCGGGATTATTTCTGGAGTTGGAGATAGGCGGGATAATGACATCCGCGAATGTGGTAAGATTGCCGCAAGAATGTTTGACCATATCATTATTAGAAATGAAAAACACTTGAGAGGCAGACTTGAAGATGAAATTAATGGACTGATTATAGAAGGTATCCAAAGTGTTGACAAAAGTGTAAGCTACGAATGTATCCCTAAAGAAATTGATGCGCTGAAACATGCAATGAGTCTGGCGGAAGAAGGTACTTTTATCACGGCTCTCAGCGATGTGATCCACAATGCGATAGAGTTGGTTCAGGAATATCAGACCCGTGAACTCCAGGACGAAGGGAATTATTGAACTTCAAAAATATAAACAGAAACCGTCATTTGTTGGCGGTTTTTTTGTTGAAGAATTAATGAATTCTTAAATTCAACCATTCAAATTGACATTAATGAAACTATTTAAAATAATAACTGCTGTTCTTACTTTAAGTTCATCACTTGTATTTTCACAGAGTTATAAAACATCTTCAACAGCAAAATCTGGTGAAGAATTTCCAAAAATTGATAATGATAGAAAGGCTCAGTTCAAAGTTTATTTTCCAGACGCAAAATCTGTAATTCTGGAAGGCGGCGACGGAATGCAAAATGTGAAATCTACGACAACTAAAGGTAAAGAAGGCTTTTGGAATATCTCAACTTCTCCATTGGAAATTGGTTTCCATTACTATTGGTTCAATGTCGATGGAAAACGCACCAACGACCCGAATACAGAATTGTATTTCGGTTACGGACAGCCAACAAGCGGAATTGAAGTTCCTACAAATGAAGATTTTTTCTTCGAAAAAAATGTTAAGCACGGGAAAATTGTTGATGACAATCTAGATTCTGAAATCACGAATGGAAAACGGAATTTCAAAGTGTATTTGCCGCCAAGTTACGGAACGAAAAAATTTCCAGTTTTATACTTGTATCACGGGACTGGCGAAGATATTACAGGTTGGGAAAAGCAAGGTTATATCAAAAATATTCTGGATAATCTTTTTGCAGAAAGAAAAGCTAAAGAGATGATTGTGGTAATGGATTATGGCGTTGCTTTGACTCCTGAACAGGAAAAATTACCAGATGATTATCCAAGAACAGTCCTTTCTGCTAAGAATTTGGACAAAATTGTAGTTCAGGAATTGATTCCGTACATCGATAAAAAATATAAAACCACTCAAAAACAAGCCATTGCAGGACTTTCGCGGGGAAGTTATCAGGCGATGTTGATTGGCGCTAATCATCCGGATTTATTTTCTGCGATTGGTTCGTTCAGTCCGGTGATTTATGAAGGAACGGAAAGTCAGCCTTTCAAAGAGTTGCCGATAGATAATCTTTTGAAGTCGAAGTCAAAGCCTTTCTTTTTTATGGGAATTGGCGAAAAAGAAGACCAGCGTTTTATCAATTATAATAATTTGTTGAGTAATTATTTACATCAAAATAAATATCCGTTCGAACAATACCAATCTGCCGGAACTTACCACGAATGGCTGACTTGGAGACGTTGTTTGTATGAGTTTGCTCAGAAGATTTTTAAATAATAAATTGATAAAAACAAAGAGATTCGTCTTTCGCTTTTTCATTTGGTATATTTGCATAAACTCACAGTAGTGAAGATCCATAACAAGAAAAAATATCTAAGCTTTTTAAAATTCAAACGGGATTTCCAGGAATATGGATTGGAAAAAGCACGCAGCTATGAATTGATTCTGCACTGGCTCAATAATCGGCTTAGCAGAAATCAGTTTTTGGTAGTTTCGGGTATTTTGGTAGGTCTTACCGCTGGGATGGCAGGCGTGATTTTGAAAACGCTGGTACACAACATTCATTATTTCATCACCCACAAAGTTCACTTTGAGTATCAGATTTTATTCTACATCGTCTTCCCGTTTCTGGGTATTGTATTAACGACGATCACGGTTCAGACTTTATTTAAAGGACAGGACAGAAAGGGAATAGGTGCTATTTTGTATGAGATTGCACAGAATTCCAGTATTGTCTCCTCGGTCAAGATGTATTCTCAGATTATCCAAAGTGCGATTACAGTGGGATTGGGAGGTTCAGCAGGTTTGGAAAGTCCCATTGCAGTTACTGGTGCAGCGATTGGCTCTAACTATGCGCAGACATACAGGTTGAGTTACAAAGAGCGGACTTTGCTGCTGGCGGCTGGTGCCAGTGCAGGTATCGCATCTGCTTTCAATGCACCCATTGCGGGGATAATGTTTGCGTTCGAGATTCTATTGACAGGTGTCGTCTTTACCGATTTTATTCCTCTAGTTGTGGCGGCAGTCTGCGGCAGTTTGTTATCTAGAATATTGCTTCAGGAAGATGTCCTGTTCAGGTTTTATACAAGAGAAGCATTCAATTACAGAAACGTTCCTTATTATTTGATATTGGGGATTTTTACAGGTCTATATGCACGGTATTTTGTATTGGTTTCTCAGAAAGTAGAGCATCTGATCCATCAGCTTAAGATGTCACCGTTGCGAAGAGCCATGTTTGGTGGCGCAGTATTATCGTTGCTTTGCGTACTGTTTCCGCCGTTATTTGGGGAAGGTTATGATACTATTAAGTCGTTTACCAATGGTGATACACTTTTGATAATAGAGAACAGCCTGTTCAGATACTTTGAGGTCAAGAGTTTGACAGTCATTGTGTTTTTAATTTTAGTCTTGGTACTGAAAGCTTTTGCAACACCGTTTACGATCTTCAGTGGCGGTAATGGCGGTAACTTTGCGCCGTCGTTGTTTGCAGGCGGCACTGCGGGATTTCTCTTTGCGGTGATTTGCGAGCAGCTAGGCTTCAAAGACGTTCCGGTTACCAATCTGGTGTTGGTAGGAATGGCAGGTGCTATGAGCGGAATTCTGTATGCGCCGCTCACTGCAATATTCCTGATTGCCGAATCCAGTTTTGGGTACGATCTCTTCATTCCGCTGATGATTGTTTCAGTAATATCATACCTGATGGCTAAGCGGTTTTCTCCTATTTCCCCTGAGCTTAAATCGCTCGCTGACCAAGGAAAAATCTTTACCAATAAGCACGATAAAAACCTTTTGTTTTCCTTGAATACCCAGGACTATATTGATTATGAGTCTCAAACCATTAATGAAAATGCGTCCATCACAGAGCTGTTCGATATGATCAAAAACGGAAACAAAAACGCTTTTGCAGTTGTGGATCAGGCAAACAAGCTGAAAGGGACTCTTGATCTGGATGATATTCGACCTTATCTTTTCAGTAATGAGACAGATACGCTATCGTTGACCAAAATTATGAAAGCACCGCCAGCCGTCATATTTCCGGATAGTAAAGCGCCGGATATCCTCCAGATCTTTGATGATACCGGTCTTTGGAATCTTCCGGTGGTGGATCATCAAAATCAGTTTATTGGTTTTATTTCCAAATCGTCGATATTAATTGGCTACCGTCAGTTACTGAAATTATATTCCGAATAAAAAAACGAACCGTTCGTATGGGGGATTTTTTGTGGAGTTACTTTCTCTTTTTGTAATTGAGGAGGTATTTCCCTTTGCTGGAATTTTTTGAGAAGTTGCCACTCAGCTCCCAAAGATAACGGGCATGCGACCGGGCATCCTCATTACTGAAATTTTCGTACTCGATTCGGTAAATGGAACTGAATAATCTGGAACGTCCAACACCGTGGTGGCAATGGATGAGCACCGGGTAATTCTTGGGATCATCCATAATCTTCAGGAATTTTTGAACTGTGCTATCTTGTGGAATCTGATCCGTTGGCAGATTGAAATAATTAACGTTCGAGATTTTATCAATTGCATTTTCCTCCGCGCCTACTTGTTTCTTGGTTTCGGGATTCAGTTCGGTCTGTTCCTCGCCGTCGCGCAGATCGATGACACTTTTGATGCCGTGGTTTTTCAGAAAATCCTTTAGTTCGCCTGGCGGCACCACACCGGAGTTATAAACCTTGCCTTCCGAGATGGTCACTAGGTTATGCCGTAGCTTTTTCTGGTAATACACAAAGGCTGAGATCAGGATTGCTATAACAGTAAAAAGAAAAATAATTTTCTTCAATGCTGTGCTTTTTAAGTTTAAACTCATAAAATTTAAAATTGTAAAACTTTCATAATGATTTGATAATCGAAATGAAATGTAAATAAATTTGAGAGGTTATTCATCATTGAGAGAATCTACACCATCATCTTTAAGTTTTGCCAGGGCAGCTTTCATATTTTCTAACTGCTCTTTGGGGTGGCCTTCCCAAGCTGTAACTTCTCCTACGATTCTGAAAGGCAAAGTAGATCGGTAAGATTTAGTGGGATTACCCGGGAATTTTCTATTCGTCAGATCGGGGTCATCTTCTATTTCACCTGTTGGTTCCACAAGATAGATCCTTTCGCGCCCTTCGCCAATTGCCAGTTCTGCTCCCCAAATAGCGGCATCCAAAGTAGCGGTTAGAAAAATATATCTGGCATTTTTCTGCTTTCCAAAATTGGAGATTTTCCCAGGCTCTATGAGTTCTCCCAATTTTAGATCAGCCTTGGTTCCGTGGAAATAAGTTTGCTGGAAAACCGTTGGTCTGTGTTCCTGCTTGTTTTCTTCCTTTCCCATTATGAAAGTTGATATCTTATTGAAAAATGATTTATTTCTCCGCCTTTTTTCTAAAGTTCTTTACCAAAACAAATGCTGCAAACAAGAGCGTGACCGTATAAAGAATTGCCAATGCAGGCTTCTCTACAGTCATTGTTTTAAAATCGATTTGTTTATACAAAGCAGAGCCTACAATTATTGCTACCACGAGCATGGTGAAGATAGGAGCTTTATTATTTTCCATAGTTTAGAGTTTAGTTTTTGATTAGCGTTTCAAATATACAATTAATAAAGATAAACAGAAGCTGATGGATGAGGTCAACCTTCCACTATAGACTGGTCTAATGGGTTTCAATTATAGAAACCATGGCCATAACTTGAAGGTATAGGTTGACCGGAAATTAGAGGTCTTGACCTTTGAAGATGGGCTCTTGAAAAAGGATCTTTAACAAATAAACCGCTTCAATAAAGCGGTTTTAAAGTTATTCCATAGGTGTGCAAATTTCGATGAGAAAGCCGTCAGGATCCCGCAGATAGGCAACGGTTTGTCCCCACGGTTTGATCTTAGGTTTTTCTGCAAGCGTGGCACCTGCTGTTATTGCTTTTTCAACAGTCGCTTCCACATCATCTGTTGTGAAACCAATCTCGATCCCGAATGGTTTATTACTCAGTTTACTTTCTGTAAAACCTTCGGATAGATTAGATTGTGCTAAAGTGACCGAAGCAAAAGCAAGAGTCGTTTGGCCTACTAAAAGCTCACCATAATCTTGCTCTGGAGTCACAAATTTTCTTGTGAAACCAAATCCATTCTCATAAAACGAAATGCTTTTCTCTACATCTTGAACGTATAGAATGGTGTAAGCAAATTTTATCATAGTCCAGATTATTTAATTTAACTCAAATATAACGCTCATAGTATCTAACTCAAAATCCCCACCGTAAGTTCGAATTATTTTTAGCAGCACGAAGAAAAATTGTATCGAAAACCTTAGTATTTCTTACACCCAACTCTCAATACGCTGCTCGAAGTGCCAAACAATCATTCATCATTCATAATTCATCATTAATTTAAACTCTCTCATCCTTGATTTCATCCACAATCTCAGGATTCAGCAAGGTAGAAGTATCTCCAAAGTTAGAGAAGTCGCCTTCCGCAATCTTTCTCAAGATTCGACGCATAATTTTCCCTGATCTGGTCTTTGGTAACCCCGACACAAACTGGATTTTATCCAACTTCGCAATCGGTCCGATCTGTTCAGAAATCAACTGGTTAATTTCTTTTGCCAAGTTCTCTTTGTTTCGGACTTCTCCGGATTCTTTCAGAATGACGAAACCATAAAGAGCATTTCCTTTGATATCGTGCGGGTAACCAACAATCGCAGATTCGGCTACAGCAGGATGTTCGTTGATACTATCTTCAATTGGTGCTGTTCCAAGATTATGCCCGGAAACAATCACAACATCATCCACACGCCCAGTGATTCTGTAATAACCGACCTCATCTCTCAAAGCCCCGTCACCAGTGAAATATTTCCCAGGAAATGCAGAGAAATAAGTCTCCTTATACCGCTGATGATCACCCCAAATCGTTCTGGCAATACCTGGCCAAGGAAAGCGGATACAAAGATTCCCGGTGACTTGGTTGCCGGAGATTTCGTTGCGCTTATCATCCATCAACACCGGCTGAATTCCGGGTAAAGGCAAAGTCGCATAAGTGGGTTTGGTAGGCGTCACAAAAGGAATTGGTGAGATGAGGATGCCGCCGGTTTCGGTTTGCCACCACGTATCGACAATGGGGCATTTCTTCTTGCCGACATTATCATTATACCAGTGCCACGCCTCATCATTAATGGGTTCACCAACAGAGCCGATGACTTTCAAAGAATCCAGATTATGTTTCTGAACCCATTCCACACTTTCCTTTGCCAATGACCGAATCGCCGTTGGTGCTGTGTAAAACTGAGTTACCTTATGTTTCTCAATCACTTCCCAGAATCTTCCCGCATCAGGATAAGTCGGCACCCCTTCGAAGATTACTGTTGTTGCGCCATTCAGTAACGGACCGTAAAGAATATACGAGTGCCCCGTAATCCAGCCAATGTCTGCCGTACACCAATAGATGTCATTCTCCTTATAATTAAACACATTCTTGAACGTGTAAGCTGTATAAACCATATAACCAGCGCAAGTGTGAAGCATCCCTTTTGGTTTCCCTGTAGAACCGGACGTGTAAAGAATGAACAATGGGTCTTCCGCATCCATAATTACCGTAACAAAATCCGAAGAAGCTTTATCATAATAATCCGACATCCAGTGGTCTCGGCCTTCTTTCATCTTTACATCATTGTGTGTTCTTTTAACAACCAAAACATTTTCTACGGTTGGAGCTTTTTCTAAAGCTTCGTCCACAATACTTTTCAGGTCAAGGACTTTGTTTCCTCTATAACTTCCGTCTGATGTGATAACCATTTTTGCACCACAGTCATTCACTCTGGAAGCAACAGCCGATGCGGAAAATCCTGCAAATATCACAGAATGAACCGCTCCCAATTTAGCACAGGCCAGCATCGTTATTGCTAATTCGGGAATCATCGGAAGGTAGATGCAGACTCTGTCGCCTTTCTCAACACCCATTTCACGCAGGACATTGGCGGTTTTATTCACTCTTTCATAAAGTTCATTGAAGCTGATATGTTGCGCTTCTTCTTTTGGGTCATTCGGTTCCCAGATGATAGCGGTTTTATCACCACGCACGGAAAGATGTCTGTCCAGGCAGTTTTTGGTAATGTTCAGTTTTGCGTTCTTGAACCATTTGATGTTGGCTTCCTCCATATTATAATCCACGACTTTGGACCAACGTTGATACCACACAAAATTCTCATCCGCAATCTTGTCCCAAAACTTCTTAGGATTTTTAATCGATTTCTTATACTCCTTGAAATAATCCTGTAGATTCTGAATGTGATAATTTCTCATATATATTTTGATTATGTTTTTAACTCTTGTTACGTTCAAGCCAATTTACATAAAATTGAGCAAATATGAACTGGATATGACTCGGTTTCAGGATTAAAA
This sequence comes from Epilithonimonas arachidiradicis, assembly GCF_003610695.1. Taxonomy (GTDB): domain Bacteria; phylum Bacteroidota; class Bacteroidia; order Flavobacteriales; family Weeksellaceae; genus Epilithonimonas; species Epilithonimonas arachidiradicis. The sequence continues at coordinate 397,638 of NZ_RAQH01000002.1, forward strand.
TTATTGTTAATATAAATTTAACAGATAATATTATCTTTTTAATTTGTTTTATAAAGATAATTATTTCTATTTTTGCACCTTAATTTAGATAATATCAATGAAATTAGAAGTTTCTTCAGAGAAACATTTGGTTTATGTAGAAGAAATCAGAAACGAAATGGAGGATTCCGCTAAAAAACGCGGAACTGGTATCGCAAAACGTTCTTCCGAATATCTGGGCAAAAAAATCTCAGAAGGCAATTCTATTATAGCAATTGACGAAAATGGTACCTGGGCAGGCTTCTGCTATATAGAAACCTGGACAAACGGTGAGTATGTAGCCAATTCCGGATTGATAGTTTCGCCTCAATTCAGGAATGCCGGTTTGGCAACTCAGATTAAGGAAAGGATTTTCCAATTATCCCGTGAAAAATATCCGAATGCGAAAATTTTTGGATTGACAACAGGAATGGCGGTGATGAAAATCAATAGCAGTTTAGGTTACAAGCCGGTTATTTATTCTGAACTGACTCAGGATGAACAATTCTGGAATGGCTGTAGAAATTGTGTGAACTACGATATTTTGATGATGAAAGAACGTAAAAACTGTCTTTGTACAGCAATGCTTTTCGTTCCCGAAAATCTGAATAAAGAGAAAAAGAAAAATTTTGAATCCATAAATAATAGTAATGAGTAAGAAAGTAGTTTTGGCATTTAGCGGAGGTTTGGACACTTCTTATTGCGCAAAATATCTGAGTGAAACTTTGGCTTATGAAGTTCACGCAGTCACGATTAATACAGGAGGTTTTGATAAGGAAGATGAAGTTTTGCTAAAAGAAAAAGCGGAAAAATTAGGTGTGGCTTCTTACAGGTTTGTTGATGCTTCGGAAAAATATTATAATGATTGTGTCAAGTATTTGATTTTTGGTAACGTTTTGAAAAACAATACTTATCCATTGTCTGTGAGTGCGGAAAGGACGATTCAGGCGCAGACGATTGCGGAAGTAGCTTTGGAAATCGGAGCGGATGCGATTGCGCATGGAAGCACAGGAGCAGGAAATGACCAAGTTCGTTTTGATTTGATGTTCCAGGTAATGTGTCCGAAAATAGAAATCATCACACCAATTCGTGATTTGAGTTTGTCACGTGAAGATGAAATCCAATTTTTGAAAAATCACAATTACGAAATGGATTTTGACAAAGCAAAATATTCCATTAACAAAGGACTTTGGGGAACTTCGGTTGGTGGAAAAGAAACTTTGACATCTCAGAATTACCTTCCGGAAGAAGCATTTCCTTCTCAAATCGAGAAAACAGAGCCTTCTCCATTGGAAATCGAGTTCAAAAACGGAGAATTGTTTTCTGTAAATGGCGAGATGTTTTCTCATCCGGTTTTGGCGATTCAGAAGATTGAGGAATTAGCTTCTCCTTATGGAATCGGTCGTGATATCCACGTCGGAGATACGATTGTCGGCATCAAAGGACGTGTCGGTTTCGAGGCTGCTGCAGCGTCAATCATCATCAAAGCGCATCATTTGCTGGAGAAACACACTTTATCAAAATACCAGCAGACGATAAAATCACAGTTGTCGGATTGGTACGGAAACTGGCTTCACGAAGCGCTTTTCCTTGACCCGGTAATGAGAAATATCGAATCATTTTTGCAGGATTCTCAGAAAACCGTTAATGGAAAGGTATTCATCACGCTTCATCCGTATCGTTTCATTCTGAACGGAATCGAGTCTGAAAATGATTTGATGTCTTCAAAATTTGGAAGTTATGGCGAAGAAAATCTCGCCTGGAGTGGTGAAGATGTGAAAGGATTTACCAAAATCCTCAGCAACTCGCTTAACATTTACCATCAGGTCAATAAACTGAACTAGAATTATTTGGGCAGCTTAATCCGCCCTCCATTCCCGCTTTTTTCTTTTTCTCAAAAAAAAGAAAAAGAGCTCCACTCAGGTCGGGCTGCGAGCAATTCAATGATTGAAAATCTGTTTAATCAGAAAAATCTGCGATAAAAAATAAAAGATTCAAAAAATTTGCGACTTAAAAAGCAGTTTGAAAATAAAAAAATCTTCGCGCTCTTTGCGTTCAAAAATATTAAAAAATAAAAATGAAAAAATCAGTCGGAATCATCGGAGCCAACGGTTACACAGGAAGCGAACTTGTTCGATTGCTGGCTTTTCATCCGAATATAGAATTAAAGTTTTTGTTCAGCCGTTCCAATTCCGGAGTGAAGATTTCAGAATTATATCCGGATTTGGATTCAATTTGCGATTTGATTTTGACGAATGAAATTTCACAAACCGACATTCTTTTCCTTTGCCTACCTCATAAAGAAAGTCAAAATTGGCTGAACGAAAACAAAGTGTCAGAGGAAACTTTGATTATTGATTTAGGAAACGATTTTCGATTGGATGGTGATTTTGGAAACAGAAATTTTATCTACGGTTTGCCGGAAATTTTTTTTAATGAAATCCAGAATTCGAAAAGTATTGCTAATCCGGGATGTTTTGCGACTGCGATTCAGTTGGCATTATTGCCTTTAGCGAAAGAAAATCTGTTGAAAGATGTTTACACAACGGGAATCACTGGTTCAACCGGAGCTGGACAGTCGTTGCAGGCGACAACGCATTTCACTTGGAGAAATGACAATATTTCCGCTTACAAAACCTTGAATCATCAGCACGTTGATGAGATTTTAAAACAAGTCAATTCGCTGAATAATCAAGAAGTAGAGCTCAATTTTGTTCCGTGGCGCGGCGATTTTGCAAGAGGGATTTTCACAAGCTCTATTATCGGATGTGATTGGGAATTGGAGAAGATTTACTCTTTATATAAAGACTTTTACAAGGATTCATCTTTTGTGAAAGTTTCAGAAAAACCGATTGATATGAAACAAGTTGTTAATACCAATTTCTGCGTCATACAAATAGAAAAACAAGGAAACAAAATAGCAGTCCATTCTGCAATCGACAACCTTCTGAAAGGAGCATCAGGACAAGCTGTTCAAAATATGAATATTGCCAATGGCTGGGAACAAAATTTAGGCTTGAATTTAAAACCTTTAGCATTCTAAACTTCGCGACTTAAAAGCAGTTTGAAATTAAAAAAAATCTTTGCGCTCTTTGCGTTAAAAATAAAAAGTAAAATGAATTTATTCAACGTATATCCACTCTTCAACATCAATCCAGTAAAAGCCCAAGGTTCTTTTCTCTGGGACGAAAACGGTCAGCAATATCTCGATTTTTATGGCGGTCACGCTGTGATTTCCATTGGTCATAATCATCCGCATTATGTTGAAAGGTTGAAAAATCAATTGGAGAAAATCAGTTTTTATTCCAATTCTGTGGAGAACAAGATTCAGCAAGAACTGGCTGAGAAATTGGGATTATTGTCTGGGTACGAAGATTACTCGTTGTTCTTATGCAATTCCGGAGCGGAAGCGAATGAAAATGCTTTGAAGCTGGCTTCATTTCATAACGGGAAAAAGAAAGTGGTTTATTTCTCAGAAGCTTTTCACGGACGAACTTCTGCCGCAGTTGCCGTAACAGACAATACAAAAATTGTTGCGCCAGTCAACGAATCTGAGAATTTTATCAAATGTGAATTCAATAATTCAGAAGAATTGGAGAAGATTTTTGCAGAAAATCAAAACGAAATTTCTGCTGTGATTGTAGAAGGAATCCAAGGTGTTGGTGGAATCAATTTATTGACGGAAGATTTCATTTTAAAGATTGAAAAATTGTGCAAAGAAAACAATTCGATTTTGATTTTGGACGAGGTTCAGTCAGGTTACGGACGTTCCGGGAAATTCTTTGCGCATCAAGAATTTGACATCAAACCTGACTTGATTACAGTTGCAAAAGGAATGGGAAATGGTTTTCCGATTGGTGGAGTTTTAATTAGTCCAAAATTCGAAGCGAGTTACGGATTATTGGGGACCACTTTTGGAGGAAATCATTTGGCTTGCGTCGCTGGTTTAGCGGTTTTAGAAGTCATTGAAAAAGAAAATTTAATCCAAAATTCAGAAAAAATAGGAGCTTATATCGAAGAAAAAATCAAACATTTTCCTCATATCAAAAACATCAAAAGGCGCGGTCTGATGATTGGAATTGAGCTCGACCAAGCTTGTGCAGATGTCAGGAAAGCATTGCTGTTTGAGCATTTTATTTTCACGGGCAATGCCAATGACAAGAATGTTCTGCGGATTTTACCGGCGCTTAACATTTCGGAAAAAGAATCCGATTTGTTCATCAATGCTTTAGAAAAAACCTTGAAATCTATTGATGCGAAAAAAGAAATTATAGAATTTAAATAACGCAAAGGCACAAGAAATCAATAATTATAATGTTGAAAAGTCGCAAAAATCGTGCATTAAAATTTGCGACTTATAAAAGTTGAATTACACAAAATAATTAGCGCCTTTGCGATAAAATTAAATAAAATGAAAAATTTCACTTCGGTTTACGATATAGATAATTTGCAGGAAATCATTGCAAAAGCTCTAAAAATAAAAAAAAATCCATTAGAAAATCCAACCAAAGGAAAAGGAAAAACGATTGGTTTGGTTTTTCTCAATTCAAGTCTCAGAACAAGATTAAGTTCACAAATCGCCGCTCAGAATTTGGGACTGAATGTCCTGGTTCTCAACTCTGCTCAGGAAGCTTGGAATCTGGAATTTGCTGACGGAACCGTAATGAACGGCGACACAATCGAACACATCAAAGATGCGATAGAAGTTCTGAATCAGTATTACGATATCATTGCCGTGAGATGTTTTGCGGGAATGAAAAACAAAGAAGATGATGTGAATGAAAGTATTCTTAGTCAATTTCTGAAACACGCTAAAGTTCCTGTCGTTTCTCTTGAGTCCGCAACTCGACATCCGTTGCAAAGTTTGGCAGATTGCATCACAATCACCGAAAATTGGACAGAAAATAGAAAACCAAAAGTCGTTTTGACCTGGGCGCCTCACATCAAACCGATTGCGCAGGCGGTCGCAAATTCGTTTACCGAGTGGATGCAGCAGATGGATGTTGATTTTGTGATTACCAATCCGGAAGGTTACGATTTGGATAAAAATTTCACGAAAGGTACAAAAGTGATTCACAATCAGGACGAAGCGTTGAAAGATGCGGATTTTGTTTATGTGAAAAATTGGTCTTCGTTTGATGATTATGCAAAAGTGCTGGAAGTTGAAGATAATTGGATGTTGACGAATGAAAAATTAGAATTAACCAATCAAGCGAAAGTTATGCATTGTCTGCCGGTTCGTAGAAATCTGGAACTGAGCGATGAAGTAATGGATGGCGAAAACTCAGTCATTTATCAGCAGGCTAAAAACAGAATATTTTCTGCACAAGCGGTTTTCAGTGAAATTTTAGACGAATTAAATAAAAATTAGAATAAATATTTGCTGAGCGTAAGCGCCTTTGCGAACCTTAAAATATTTTCAATAATTAATAAAAACCTTTGCGCTCTTTGCGTTAAAAAAAATGCAAAAACTATATATCATAAAAATTGGCGGAACTCTTATCGATGACAAAAAATCATTGAAGGCTTTCCTTGAACAATTTTCAAAAATCAAAGGCGCTAAAATCCTGATTCACGGCGGTGGAAAAATTGCTGAAACTTTAGCTGAAAAGTTAAAAATAAGGCAAACAATGATTGACGGACGAAGAATCACGAATAAGAAAACTTTGAAAGTCGTAACGATGGTTTATGCGGGAAGAATCAACAAAAACATCGTGGCAAAACTGCAAAGTTTCGATTGCAATGCGATTGGATTTTCTGGTGCAGACGGTAACGTCATCAAAGCCGAAAGAAGACAACATCCGGAAATTGATTTTGGATTTGTTGGCGACATCAATGAAAAAAGTATCAATCACGAATTGATTATTAATATAATAAATCTGGGTCTGGTTCCGGTGTTTTCTGCAATCACTCACGATAAAAAAGGAAATCTGTTCAACACCAATGCAGACACGATTGCCGGAACTATCGCTCAGGCTTTATCAAAATATTTCGATACAGAATTACTGTTCTGTTTCGATAAAAATGGGGTTTTGGAAAATATTGAGGATGAAAATTCGAATTTGAAAACAATCAACAAACAAGAATTTTCTGAATTAAAATCCCAAGGAAAGCTACACAAAGGGATTTTACCAAAATTAGAGAATGCTTTCAAGGCCAAAGAAAATGGTGTTCAGAAAGTGGCTTTAATCAAAGAAGAAAAATTATCAGACCAAATAAAACTAGGAAATGAAGGAACTGAAATCTGTCTTTAGCAGAGAAGAATTAACGGAAAACGCAGTCAAATTACTGAAAAAACTCATCGCAACGCCGTCTATGAGCCGAGACGAATATAACGTTTCGCTCATTATAGAAGGATTTTTCAATGAGCATCAGATTACAGTTAACCGATTCAAAAATAACATTTGGGCAACCAATAAATTTTTTGATGCAGGCAAACCTTCGATTCTTCTCAATACTCATCACGACACGGTAAAACCGAACAAAGCTTATACTTTGGACCCGTTCATTCCTGTGGAGAAAGATGGGAAGTTGTTTGGTTTAGGAAGCAATGATGCAGGCGCATCTTTGGTGGCGATGGCGCAGACGTTTCTCTATTTTTATGAAGCCGAAGATTTGACTCATAACTTGGTAATTGCTTTAACGGCTGAAGAAGAAATCTCTGGTCTGGACGGTATCGAAGCCTTGTTCCCACAACTCCCGAATGTGGAATTAGCAGTCGTAGGCGAACCAACCAAAATGAATCTTGCTATCGCTGAAAAAGGTTTATTGGTGATTGAAGGGGAAATGACTGGAACACCTTCTCACGCAGCACATCCGAACAATGACAATGCGATTGTGAAATGTATGCAGGATTTGCAGAATATTTTGAACTTCAAATTTCCAAAAATTTCGGATTATCTGGGTGAAGTCAAAGTGACTTTGTCGGTTATCAATGCGGGAACTCAGCATAACGTAGTTCCGGAAAAATGTAATTTCACTTTGGACGTGCGTGTGACAGACGAATACACGAACCGGGAAGTTTTCGAAATCATCCAGTCCCAGATGAAATCGAAACTCACACCTAGGTCATTCCGTCTCAATTCTTCAAAAATTGAGGTCAATCATCCGTTTGTTCAGGCTGGATTAGCTTTGGGAAGGACAACTTATGGTTCGCCGACATCTTCCGACCAGGCGATTATTCCGTGCACGTCGGTCAAGTTGGGCGTTGGCGACAGTCTGCGTTCTCATACAGCGGACGAGTTTGTTTATATCGATGAAATCCGCGAAGGCATCGATATTTACATCAAAATATTAGAGAAAGTTTTATAAAATAATTTTAAAGGTTTGGGCAGCTTAATCCGCCTTCCGCTCCCAATCTTTTTTGCAAGACGATTTCAGTTTGAATAGAACTTTAAGGTTGGCAAAAAAGGATTTCCGCTCAAGTCGGGCTGCGGATTCGGTATCCAAACGAAAGAGTATTATAATCATAAAGATTGTCATTCCGTAGGAATCAAACAAAACTGTAATGACAAAAGAAATTTAAAATTAAGTCTTTGGTGAGTGTAAGCGTCTTTGCGAACTTAAAAACATCAGATTAAAATAAAAAACTTTGCGCTCTTTGCGTTCAAAATATTAAAAAAATGAAAAAAATTTGGCAAAAAGATAATACCAAAACCAATGATTTGGTTAACCAATTTACGGTTGGCAAAGACTTAGACTTTGACGACAGATTAGCAAAATACGATGTGTTGGGCTCTATTGCTCATGCAAAAATGCTGGCGGAAGTTGGTTTGATTCGTTTGGATGAAGAGCAGGATATCGTTGCGGTTTTGGAAGAAGTTCTTATCGACATCGAAAAAGGAAGCTTCGAAATTGATAAATCGGCAGAAGATATCCATTCACAAATCGAATCGATTCTCATCGAAAAGCTTGGCGAAACAGGAAAGAAAATTCATACAGCAAGGTCAAGAAATGACCAGGTTCTTACAGATATTAAACTTTATCTGTTAGATGAAATCAGAGAGATTACAGAACTGACGGATTCATTCTTTCAAATACTGAAAAATAAAGCCACTCAACATAAGAATGTTTTTTTGCCTGGCTATACGCATTTGCAGGTGGCGATGCCTTCGTCTTTTGGTTTGTGGTTTGGTGCGTATGCAGAATCTTTGGTAGACGATTTGGAATTGCTGTTTGCAACGAAGAATATCATTAATAAAAATCCACTCGGTTCGGCCGCCGGTTACGGTTCATCTTTCCCTATTGACAGAGAAAGCACAACCTATAAATTAGATTTCAGAACACTGAATTATAATGTAGTTTATGCTCAGATGACACGTGGAAAATCTGAAAAATTATTAGCTAATTCATTGTCGGTTTTGGCAGGAACTTTAAGTAAGTTTTCTTACGATGTTTGTCTTTACTTAAGTCAGAACTTCGATTTTATCAGTTTTCCTAAAGAATTTACAACGGGAAGCAGTATAATGCCTCACAAAAAAAATCCTGATATTTTTGAATTGGTAAGAGCAAGATGTAATAGAATTCAAGGATTGCCAAACGAATTGATTTTGGTGACAAACAATCTGCCATCTGGTTATCACAGAGATTTGCAATTGACAAAAGAAATCCTTTTTCCTGCAATCGATTCTTTAAAAGAATGTCTCGAAATTTTGATTTACACACTTCCGAATATAGAAGTGAAGGACAATATTCTAGACGATGAAAAATATAAATACATCTTCAGTGTAGAAAAAATCAACGAAGAAGTGAAGAACGGAAAATCATTCCGTGACGCTTATATCCAAATCGGTCAGGAAATTGAAAACGACCTTTTCGAATACGATTACAAAGAGCTGAATCATTCTCACCAAGGCAGTTTAGGAAACCTTTGTCTCGACGAAATTGAATATCAATTCAATAAAGTCAGAGATAAATTGTTGGGTTAGATTTATCGCAAAGGCACAGCGATTAGACAATTAAACTGTTTTAAAGGCGTAAAATTTTAACGTCGTCAAATCAAATAAATCGAAGATTTATTCTTTGCGACTTTGAAGATTATGGATAAAACCTTTTGCGACTTTTCGTTTAAAAAAAATTAATCCAGCTTAAATTTAGTCGTCTTTTTAACTTCGGCTAGAACAATAGAACTGTGATATTGTCCAATGTGAGGTCCGTTTGAAATCACGTTTACCGTGAAAGTATTATAAGAATTGATGTCGTTCGCAAGAATCTTCAACATATAATCATATTCGCCGGAAAGGCTGATAATTTCCTGTACTTCATCGTATTTGGAAATATAATCTTCGAATTCCTTCAAGGTTTTTTGAGATTGCTCTTTCAGGCGGATATTACAATAAACCACGATGTTGATGCCGAGTTTTTCTCGGTTCAAAATTGCAACGTATTTTTCTACAACGCCTTGTTTTTCAAGGTTTTTGATGCGTTCGTAAGTTGGTGTAAAAGTTAGTCCGATTTTTTCGGAAATTTCTTTTACAGATAACGTAGAATCCTCTTGTAGAAGCGAAAGTATTAATTTGTCTTTTTTATCCAATCCCATAATGGCAAATCATTCTTTCAAATGTAAAGAAAATTTTTGATTGTAAAAATTTTAGAGCAGAAGTTCATTCATTTAACATAAAAAATTATGAATAAGATTTCATAATATAGAAAATATTGGTATCTTTGCATCCAATGAATCTGGTACAGAATTTAGCGACAACAACAATTGGCAAGTTTGCCGACAACAACAATATTTTTTATATTTAACGAAGTCTTTTAGGCTTCGTTTTTTTTATTTAAAAATTTGAGATATGATTAAGCTTTCACGCATTTCTACAGACAGTATCGAGAAGATTTTACAAGAAGCTCAGGCTTTTTCGGAAGGTAAAATCAGCAAAATTGCTGGCGATGTTTTTGCAGCCAACTTATTTTTCGAAAACAGTACGAGAACCAAAACCAGCTTTGAAGTTGCCGAGAAAAAACTCGGGCTTCAGGTGATTGATTTCGAAGCCGATAAAAGTTCGATTGCGAAAGGCGAAACGATGCTGGACACCATTAAAACACTGGAAGCGATTGGTGTGGAAGTGGCGGTCATCAGACATTCGGAAACGCGTTATTATGATGCGCTGAAAGATACGAAACTGAGCATCGTAAACGCTGGTGACGGAACAGGACATCACCCGACTCAGGCAATTCTGGACGCTTTGACGATTACTCAGGAATTTGGAAAAATCGAAGGTCTTAAAATCGGAATCGTTGGGGATGTGAAACACAGCCGTGTTGCGAATTCTGATGCAGGATTATTCAGAAGATTAGGAGCGAAAGTTTATTTCTCAGGACCAGAATTTTGGTTTGATGAAGGAATGTTGGTTAACGGAACTTATTTACAATTCGATGACCTTGTAAAAGAAGTGGATGTTTTGATTTTGTTGAGAATCCAGCACGAGCGTCACGAGAGAAATTTCAATTTCAAATCTGAGGATTATTTGAAGAAATTCGGATTGACAAAAGAAAGAGAAGCGAAAATGAAACCGACATCCATCATTATGCACCCGGCGCCAATCAACAGAGGTGTGGAAATTGATTCGGAATTGGTTGAATGCGAAAGGTCTAGAATCTTTAAGCAAATGCAGAACGGTGTTTTTGCGAGAATGGCCATCCTTAAATATGATTTAGAAAACAGAGGATTCAAATTCATCGACTCCAAAAATTAAAATATTGATTCACGCTTTTCGGGCGTGTTTTTTTTGAGATAAAAAGAAAGGAAGAGAGAAGCAGGGAGATGGAAGACTTCAATATCCATCCTCCAGCTTCCAACATAAAAAGTAAAAATGAAAAAGAAATTAATATTAGAATCCGGAGAAGTTTTTCACGGAACAGGATTCGGAGCAGAGCAGGAAACTGCTGGAGAAGTGGTTTTCAACACAGGAATGACAGGTTATCAGGAACTGATTTCCGACCCGAGTTACTGCGGACAAATCGTTTGTATGACTTATCCTTTGATTGGAAATTACGGAATTAATCGAGATGATTACGAAAGTATTGAACCAGCAATCAAAGGACTAATTGTGAAGGAATTGTGCGATTTGCCCTCCAATTTCAGAACTCAAATCACTCTGGACGAATTGTTCAAAAAGAAAAACTTGTCGGGAATTTCAGGAATTGATACCAGAAGACTGACAAGAATCCTAAGAAGTAAAGGTGTTACGAAAGGAAAAATAGTGAATACAGATGTGGATGAAAAAGCAGTAATCGAAGAACTAAAAGCTACTAATTTCCCAACAAATCAAGTAGAACAAGTTTCAACAAAAACATCTTACGCAAGTCCGGGAAGAGGTTTCAAAGTGGTATTGGTGGATTTTGGTTCCAAATTGGGGATTATCCGCGAATTGTCTCAAAGAAATTGTGACATCATCGTAGTTTCTCACGACACAACCGCAGAAGAAATTCTATTAATGGACCCAGATGGAATTATGCTTTCCAACGGTCCTGGCGACCCGGAAGATAATGCGGAAGCTTTGGTAATGATTCAGAAATTGTTAGGGAAAGTTCCAATTTTTGGAATTTGTTTAGGTCATCAGTTGATTGGATTGGCTTGTGGCGCAAAAACTTACAAACTCAAATTCGGACACAGAGGAGGAAATCATCCGGTTTTGGATTTGGAGAAAAATAAAGTTGCTATCACTTCGCAGAATCACGGTTATGCAATTGACCAGGAATCTTTGAAAAATACAGATTTAGTAGAAACTCACATCGCTCTGAATGATAGAACCAACGAAGGTGTAAAACACAAGATTCATCCTTGTTTCTCAGTTCAATATCACCCGGAAGCAAGTCCAGGTCCGGAAGATGCAAATTATCTTTTTGATGATTTCATCACTTTGATGGAGGATTTTAAGAAATAAATTTAATTAAAACTTTGCTGCTATAAGCTAATAAGTCTTAAGTAGGCAGTGACAAAAGCAAAGTAGACAGTTACAAGAGTATAGTAGACAGTCAGAAGAGTTAAATAGACAATTAGAAGATTTGAGTATACAGTCAGAAGAGTTAAGTAGATAGTCAGAAGAGTTAAGTAGAAGCAGATAGTTTCAATTGTAAAGCTGTCAAAATCAAAAAGAAAATAAAAATCTCCCGACTTCCATCATTGGATTTTGGACAATAAAAGTAAAAATGAAAAGAACAGATATACAAACCATTTTAGTAATCGGCTCAGGTCCAATCATTATTGGTCAGGCTGCGGAATTTGATTATTCGGGAACACAGGCTTGCCTTTCTTTGAAGGAAGAAGGCTACAAAGTGATTTTGATCAATTCCAATCCTGCTACGATAATGACGGATGTGGAGATTGCCGACAAAGTTTATATTGAACCGATTTCTTTGGAATTCGTTTCCAGAATTATCCGTAAAGAACGTCCGGATGCGCTTCTTCCGACTTTAGGTGGACAAACCGGACTGAATATGGCGGTTGAATTACAGAAATCCGGAATTCTTGAAGAATGTAAAGTAGAAGTTTTAGGAACGAAACTTTCGGCGATTAATCAGGCAGAAGACAGAGACCTTTTCCGTGAATTGATGCGAGAATTGAACGAACCGGTTCCGGAATCTGACATCGTAACCACAGTTCAAGGCGCTTTGGATTTTGCAGACAGAATCGGTTATCCTGTGATTGTCCGTCCTGCCTTTACAATGGGCGGAACAGGCGGGGGAATAGCTTCCAACGAAACGGAACTGAAAGAAATTGCTGAATTAGGATTGAAACATTCGCCCGTAACACAATGTTTGATTGAAAGATCCATCGCCGGATTCAAAGAAATAGAATATGAGGTAATGCGGGATTCCAACGACAACGCCATCGTGGTTTGTAATATGGAAAACATCGACCCGGTTGGTGTTCACACAGGAGATTCTATTGTGGTGGCGCCTTCGCAGACACTTTCTGACAGAGAGTATCAATTGTTGAGAAATGCTTCTCTAAAAATAATCAGAGCTTTAGGAATCGAAGGTGGATGTAATGTTCAGCTGGCATTAGACCCGCATTCATTCAATTATTATATTATCGAAGTGAATCCGAGAGTTTCACGTTCGTCAGCTTTAGCGAGTAAAGCAACAGGTTATCCAATTGCCAAAATTGCGGCGAAAATCGCAGTTGGTTTAACATTGGACGAAATCAAAAATCCAGTAACAGGAACATCATACGCTTGTTTCGAGCCGGCTTTGGATTATGTTGTGACGAAATTCCCAAGATTCCCTTTCGATAAATTCGAAACGGCTGACAGAAGATTATCAACCCAAATGAAAGCGACGGGCGAAGTAATGGCCATCGGAAGGAACTTCGAAGAGTCTTTGCAAAAAGCGATTCGTTCTTTGGAAACAGGAATTCGTCATTTAGGATTAAAGAAAAAACAAGCCGAAGTTTTAACAGCCGAAGAAATCGAAAGAAGAATCCGAGTTTGTGATGACGAAAGATTATTCATTATCGGTGATGCTCTTAGAAGAGGTTACGATTGGGAACAAATTGTGGAATGGAGTAAAATTGACAAATTCTTCATCTGGAAAATCAAGAAACTGATTGACTTCGAAACGACAATCAAAGAAAATAAATTCGATAAAGAAATTCTTCTCGAAGCTAAGAAATTAGGTTTCGCAGATTTGAATATCGCCCATCTTTGGGAAACGACTCAAAAAGAAGTTTTCCAATTCCGAAAAGATAACGGAATAATGCCGGTTTACAAAATGGTGGACACTTGTGCTGCCGAATTCGAATCGGAAACACCTTATTTCTATGGAACTTACGAAGAGGAGAATGAAAGTGTAGTTTCTGAAAAAGAAAAAATCATAGTTCTTGGTTCTGGTCCAATCAGAATTGGTCAAGGAGTTGAGTTTGACTATGCAACCGTACATTCGGTTTGGGCGATTCAGCAGATGGGTTACGAGGCGATTATCATCAACTCCAATCCGGAAACCGTTTCCACAGATTTCTCGATTTCTGATAAATTATACTTCGAACCTTTGGCAGAAGAAGATGTGATGAACATCATCGAACTTGAAAAACCAAAAGGCGTTGTGGTTCAGTTTGGAGGACAGACAGCGATTAATCTGGCAGATAAATTGGCTGCTCACGGCGTTCAGATTTTGGGAACTTCTCTTGAAGATTTGGACAGAGCAGAGAACAGAGATAAATTTGAAAAAGCACTTCAGGATTTAGGAATTCCGCAACCGCTTGGAAAAACTTCGACTTCAAAAGAAGAAGCAATTGTGATTGCTAATGAAATCGGATATCCTGTTTTGGTTCGTCCGAGTTATGTTTTGGGAGGTCGTGCTATGGAAATCGTTTATAACGAGAATGAACTCGCTCATTATATGGAAAATGCGGTGGATGCCAGTCCGGAACATCCTGTTTTGATTGACCGTTACCTGACCGGAAAAGAAGTGGAAGTGGATGCGATTTCTGACGGCGAAACCGTAGTGATTCCGGGAATTATGGAACATATCGAAAGGGCAGGTGTTCATTCCGGAGATTCGATTGCAGTTTATCCGCCTCAAACTTTGACGGAAACTCAAATCAAAACATTAGAAGATTATACGATAAGATTAGCAAAAGGTTTGAATGTCATTGGATTAATGAATATTCAATACGTGATTTCTAACGGCGAAGTTTTCGTTATCGAAGTGAATCCGCGTTCGTCCAGAACCGTTCCTTTCTTATCGAAAATAACGGATGTTCCGATGGCAAACCTGGCAACCAAAGCAATTCTCGGATCGTCATTGAAAGATTTAGGTTATCAATCCGGATTGGTTCCGAACAAAGAAGGTGTTTATGTGAAAGTTCCGGTTTTTTCTTTCAGTAAATTGACAAAAGTGGACATCTCTCTCGGACCAGAAATGAAATCGACAGGAGAAGTGATGGGGAAAGATTTGACGCTGGAAAAAGCTTTGTACAAAGGCTTAATCGGTGCCGGAAGAAAAGTTCCTACTTTCGGAGCCATTCTTTTCACAGTGGCGGATGCAGACAAAGAGGAAGCTTCTGAATTGGCAAAACGTTTCAATAACGCAGGTTTCAGAATCTGGGCAACGGAAGGAACGGCTAAATACTTCGAAGAAAAAGGAATCCAAACGAAAATCGGTTATAAAATCGGGGAGGAAGATGTGAACCTGATTGATTTGATCCAGAAAGGAAAAGTGCAATACGTTGTGAATACGACTACAAAAGGAAAACAATCTGAAAGAGACGGTTTTCAAATCCGAAGAATGTCCGTAGAAAACGGCGTTCCTTGTCTGACGTCAATGGACACGGTGGAAGCAATTCTGAAAGTGATTGAGAGTATGACGTTTAAAATGGAAGCGATGTAGTTTCAATTAAATAAATGTAGTTCCAATTAAAATAAATAAAAACGCATCATAATTTTAAGGTGCGTTTTTATTTTATATCGAGGTATTTATAATTGTACTACTTTTAAGTTTTTATAATTACAATTCTATGTTAAACTACATTTCATTATTATTAATTTCATTTTTGGTCATTTCTTGTTCTGGAGATATTGAAGAACAAAAGTTGCTGAGATTTTCTGATGAGAATAAAAAATATGAATTTGAAATAATTGAGAAGGATTTCAATGAAAAAGATTCGTTAAATTTTGAAAAGAAATATTATAAAATTTTAGACTCACAATATCGATTAATTAATGAAAATAATTTGCAATTTTCCTTTTATAATAGTCATAATAAGCTTTCTGAAATAAAATCTGTATATAGAAGAGGAGGAAAAACAAATATTCTAATATATAAATATCTATATGATAAAAAACAAAATCTAAAATTAATCACTTATCAATTCAATGATGTTGACACAATTCAGATTTTTAAATATAATGAAATGAATCAATTAATTCAAAAAGACTATCCATTTAGAAAATCCTTAATCAAATATAAATATGATAAAGATAAAATTTCTGAAATAACTGAATTTGAAAATGGAGAGATTTCCAAATATTCTAAATTCAGTTATGATGATAAAGGAAATAGATCAATTGAAGATTGGGTTTTCAATGAGAATCAAAGAATGAGAACGTACTTTAAGTATAATTCCAAAAATAAATTAATCAGTAAAAGAGATACTTCCTTTACGAACTCTGGACATCCGAATGAGTATGTTGAATTTCTTGATAAGTATTTTTATAATAAAAATGATTCATTAATAGAAAAAAGACAATATGGTAGGATTTTAAGTGAAAAAAAATTTGAATATCGTGGAAAGACTACTTATGATTACAAACAGTTAAGGTAATGTTAGAAAGTAGTTTCAAATAGAAATAAGGGAATTAAGATTTTATTTATACCTTTAATCCAAATAAAAATCTATGAAAAAAGCATCACAACTATTATTTTTAGGAATTTCTTCAGCATTACTATTCTCCTGCGCCACAGTTCACGACAGATTGCAAACAGGAACAATCGTAAGAGACTGTACAGGAACATATCTAAGAGTTGCAGAAAATGAAGATTACCTGGTTTGTAATGCCGAAATTCTGGAATCTAAAAAAGACGGCGAGAAAGTATCTTTGGTCTATGACAACACGGATAAATGTCCGGAAAGAGACGGCAAAATTATGTGTATGATGTATCACGAGAACAAAGGAATGATAAGAGTTAAAAGTGTTAAATAAACTTTTAAACCAAATAAAAAAACCTCCCTAAAATTAGACTGCACCCAAAAGTTTAGACAAAATTAAACAAAATTATTAAAGAAAAGAGTTCGGTACTGTACCGGGCTCTTTCCATTTAGATTTAATCGTATTCTGTCGTTGTTGTAATAAGTGATGTATTGTTTTATTTCTTGGTAGCGTCTCACTAACTGTGTAAGTTAAAAAGTTATTCTGAAAAATTTTTGAGCCCTCTAAAGCTCAAAAATAATTTTCGGAAATAACTTTTTA
>NZ_RAQH01000003.1 GCF_003610695.1 Epilithonimonas arachidiradicis
ACGATTAAATCTAAATGGAAAGAGCCCGGTACAGTACCGAACTCTTTTCTTTAATAATTTTGTCTAATTTTGTCTAAACTTTTGGGTGCAGTCTAATTTGTCGGGAGTTTTTTATTTGTACTTTAGCAAAAATTAAAGGATAAAAAGATATGATTAAAAAATTACTATTTGCTTCATTTGCATTATCTGGTTTGATGGGTTTTTCACAAACGTCGGTATTTAAAGAGGATTTTGAAGATGAAACGTCTGTTGCATTGTGGAAAGTTTATGATCGTGATGGCGATGAGCAAACTTGGGAAATTCTAAATGCTGAACTTAATGAACTTCCTAATTTTACAGGAAATTTAGCTGTTTCATTTTCGTGGTATCTGGAAGCATTCACTCCCGATAATCTTTTGGAAAGTCCCGCAATTACACTTCCTAATTCTAATTCGCTCTCATTGTCATTCAAAGCTGCAGCAGGAGATGGAGAGCTTTTTGAAGAGCATTATGCAGTTTATGTTATTCCGGCAAACTCTGCTTTTAGTGGGAGTGAAACTCCGGTTTTTGAAGAAACTTTTGATCAAGGATATACCGAGACTGCAAAAATAATCAACATTGATATTTCATCTTATGCTGGTCAGGAGGTTAAACTTGTTTTCAGGCACTATGATTGCGAAGATATTTTCTATATGGGAATTGATGATATCGAGATTAAAGATAATACAGGATTGGCGGTTTCTGAATCATCAGCTTTATCAATCAAAATTTTTCCGAACCCAACATCAGATTTTGTAAAAATCAATGGTGTGGAAAATATTCAAAAAATCAGAATTTTTGACATGAACGGAAAAATGGTTTTGGAGAGTCAATCTTCCGAAGCTGATGTTAGAAAGTTCCCGGTTGGACAATATATCCTGAATGTTCACACAAAATCAGAAATTATTTCTAGAAAAATTATTAAAAAATAGATCTTAAAGCCTTCAATCCGAGGGCTTTTTTTATGTTATGTTTTGAAAAAATGAACTAAAAAATTATCTAAAAACTTTCAAATTAAAATCCATTTCGTTAAATTTGTGAGTTACCGATTCTTTACCGATCCAAACTTTTTTAGAATTCAATTATATGAGTGAAATTAATCCTGTAAATTATTCCGAAGATAATATCCGTACGCTCGATTGGCAAGAGCACATTCGTCTGCGTCCGGGGATGTATATTGGGAAATTGGGTGATGGTTCTTCTGCAGATGACGGGATTTATATTCTCCTCAAGGAGATTATTGATAACTCGATTGATGAGTTTGTAATGAAAGCCGGAAAACGCATCGAAATCAAAATGGACGAAGGTAAAGTGACCATTCGGGATTACGGTCGTGGTATTCCTTTGGGAAAAGTGGTTGACGCTGTTTCTAAAATGAATACCGGAGGTAAATACGATAGTAAGGCTTTCAAAAAATCGGTGGGATTAAATGGTGTTGGTACCAAAGCTGTAAATGCCCTTTCCGGATTTTTCCGTGTCAAATCGGTAAGAGAAAATCGTGTGAAAATGGCAGAGTTTTCCAGAGGTGTTATCAAAACCGATTACCCTGAAGCTGATTCTTCTGATAGAAACGGAACAGAAATCAGTTTCATTCCGGACGAAGATATTTTCCTGAATTTCAAATTCCGAAAAGAATATGTGGAGCGCATGCTTCGTAATTATGCTTATCTTAATCCTGGTTTAACAATCATTTTCAATGGAGAAAAATTCTATTCTGAGAATGGGTTAAGAGATCTTCTGGAAGAAGAACTGGAAAGTGAAATTCTTTATCCGATTATTCATTTGAAAGATGATGATATTGAGGTTGCCATTACACATTCTGACAAATCACAGACCGAAACTTATTTTTCATTTGTGAACGGACAAAATACAACGCAGGGTGGAACGCATCTTAATGCCTTTCGGGAAGCTTTTGTAAAAACTGTGAGAGAGTTTTATAATAAGAATTTTGAAGCAGCAGATATCAGAAAATCGATTATTGCGGCAGTTTCCGTAAAAGTCATCGAGCCGGTTTTCGAATCTCAGACCAAAACGAAATTAGGGTCGAACGAGATTGAGCCGGGCGGCGTTACAGTGAGAACTTTCGTGATTGATTTTCTCAAAAATAAACTGGACAATTTCCTGCATAAAAATCCTGAGGTTGCGGAAGCGCTTCTGAGGAAAATTATGATTTCGGAACGAGAAAGAAAAGAGTTGTCCGGAATCCAAAAATTGGCTAGAGAACGTGCTAAAAAAGTATCGCTTCACAATAAAAAACTGAGAGATTGTCGCCACCATTATAATGATCAAAAGGCTGCAAGAAAATCAGAAACCATGATTTTTATTACCGAGGGAGATTCGGCTTCCGGTTCTATCACAAAATCCAGGGATGTAGAAACGCAGGCTGTTTTTTCTTTGAAAGGTAAACCTCTGAATTGTTATGGATTGACAAAAAAAGTGGTGTATGAGAATGAGGAATTCAACCTTTTGCAAGCAGCGCTCAACATCGAGGAAAGTTTGGAGGATCTGCGTTACAATCACGTAGTGATCGCTACCGACGCCGATGTAGATGGGATGCACATCAGATTATTGATGATCACATTCTTTCTTCAGTTTTTCCCGGATCTTATCAAAAACGGGCATTTGTATATTTTGCAGACACCACTTTTCCGGGTTAGAAATAAAAAGGAAACAAGATATTGTTATTCGGATGCCGAAAGATTGAAAGCTCTGGACGAGCTGGGGAAAAATCCTGAGATTACCAGATTCAAAGGTTTGGGTGAGATTTCTCCTGATGAGTTCAAGCATTTCATAGGGAAAGATATCAGATTGGAGCCTGTTGTTGTGGGTAAAGACCAGACAATTGACCAGCTTTTGGAATTTTATATGGGAAAAAATACACCGGACAGGCAATTATTTATCCTGGACAATCTGGTGGTAGAAGATGATACAAATATTGATAAGAAGAAAACAATGATGGAGGCTTAAAAAGGAAAAAACATAACCAAACAAAACACAAACAAATGAGATTAAGTAACAGAAATAATAAACCGCTTTTCAGCTTTATATATTCGCTGGTAGGCATTATTTTTATTTTGGGCGTCATTGCTTATGTTTTAGAAATCAGCAAGTTTGATGTTTTTGGAAAGAAAGCCTGGATTTTATTAGCAATTCCGTCTTTGTTATTTTTGTTGCTTTATATCCTGGGAAGACCTGTTTTTGAATATGATAGTGATGGCGAAGCGCTTAATTTCCGGAATAATCATATTTTGTACATATTGGCAAGAAAAGATGCGAAAGATGAATTTCCCAAGTATAAATTGTTAAAGTTTAATATTATTAATGTATTTGTTTTTAAAAGATTATATGTTTATATACTCAGTAAAAAAAATCACATTGTAATCCTAAAATATGATATTAACTATCTCAGTAAAAAACAAATAAAAGATTTGAAATTTTCTTTAAATAAAGTAGTAAAAGCCAATAAAGAAATTCGACACGAACACGAAGATAATACAGTTGCAGTTTAATGGAAGAAAGTACACATCACGAAGAAAGCCTGAAAAAAGTATCGGGGCTGTATAAAGATTGGTTTTTAGATTATGCGTCTTATGTAATTCTGGACAGAGCAATTCCTTCTATTTTTGATGGTTTCAAACCGGTGCAGCGTAGAATTATGCACTCTATGCGCGAGTTGGAGGATGGGCGTTATAACAAAGTCGCAAATATCGTCGGCAATACGATGAAATACCATCCGCATGGTGATGCTTCTATTACGGATGCGATGGTGCAGATTGGCCAAAAGGAATTATTGATTGATACCCAAGGGAACTGGGGAAATATCTATACAGGTGATTCAGCGGCTGCAGCTAGATATATCGAAGCCAGATTAACGCCGTTTGCGCTGGATGTGGTCTTCAATCCCAAAACCACCCATTGGACTAAATCTTACGATGGTAGAAATAATGAACCGGTTGACCTGCCAGTAAAATTTCCTTTGCTTCTGGCGCAAGGTGTTGAAGGAATTGGTGTTGGACTTTCTACGAAAATAATGCCTCATAACTTCAATGAGTTAATTAATGCTTCTGTTCTTTACCTGAAAGGAAAAAAATTCGAATTATTTCCCGATTTCCTCACTGCCGGGATGTTGGATGTTTCCAATTATAACGATGGACACAGAGGCGGAAAAATAAGAGCAAGAGCAAGAATCTCCCAAAAAGATAAACATACATTAACGATTACGGAGCTTCCTTTTTCAAAAACTACAAGTGATCTTATCGACAGTATTTTAAAGGCCAACGAAAGAGGAAAGATCAAAATCAAAAAAATCGAGGATAATACATCGGATACTGTGGAGATCAACATCCATCTTCATCCCGATGTTTCACCGGACAAAACAATTGATGCGCTGTATGCATTCACAGATTGTGAAGTTCCAATTTCACCGAATGCCTGTGTGATTGTTGGGGATAAACCGATGTTTTTGTCGGTTTCTGATATTCTGAAGCATAACACGGATCACACGGTTTCTCTTCTTAAAAAAGAATTGGAAATCGAACTTCACGAGTTGCAGGAAAGTTGGCATTTTTCATCGTTAGAAAGAATTTTTATAGAGAACAGAATCTATCACGATATTGAAGAAGTTAAATCTTGGGAAGATGTCATCAAGACGATTGATGAAGGCTTAAAACCTCATACAAAGCATCTTCTGAGAGCCGTTACAGAGGAAGATATTGTAAAACTGACAGAGATCCGAATCAAAAGGATTTCCCGTTTTGACCTGGATAAATTCAAAGAAAATATCCTGGCATTAGAAGGTAAGATAGAACAAGTAAAGCATCACCTGGAAAATCTGATCACCTATGCCATTGATTATTATACCAATATCCAGAAAAAGTACGGAAAAGGAAAAGAGAGAAAGACCGAGCTTAGGATTTTCGATACAATCGATGCAAGCAAAGTGGCAGTCGCTAACGAAAAATTCTATGTCAATAAAGAAGAAGGCTTCATTGGTACATCGCTCAAAAAAGACGAATATCTCTTCGATTGTTCCGATATAGACGATATTATTACGTTCCAAAAAGATGGAACCATGAAGGTTGTCAAAGTAGAAAGCAAAACCTTTATTGGTAAAAATATTGAACACGTTGCAGTCTGGAAAAAGAACGACAAACGTACGGTTTATAATATGATCTATCGCGAAGGGCGGGAAGGTCCTTATTATATGAAGCGTTTCTCCGTAACCGGCGTTACCAGAAATACGGATTATAAATTGGCTTCGGATAAAAAAGGATCAGAAATGCTGTATTTTTCAGCTAATCCGAATGGAGAAGCTGAGGTGGTTTCTGTTATTTTGAAGCCCAATGCGAGAGTCAGAAAGAACAAAATCGATATTGATTTTTCTGAACTGGCTATCAAAGGTCGGGACTCCAAAGGAAATTTGGTTACCAAATATGCCGTGAAAAAAGTGGATATGAAAGAAGAAGGCGTATCGACTTTGGCGCCGAGGAAAATTTGGTTTGATGATTCTGTACGTCGTCTTAATGCGGATGGAAGAGGAACTTTGTTGGGAAGTTTCAAAGGAGATGATAAGATTTTGACGATTACTTCCCAAGGCGAAGCCAAACTGGTTTCTTTCGATCTGATGAATCGATTCGATGATGATTATCTGATTTTGGAGAAGTGGAAACCGGAACAGCCAATTACTTGTATCTATTTTGATGGCGAAAAGGACAAATATTTTGTAAAACGTTTCCTTTTGGAGACTACGCCTAATGTTCAATCTTTCTTCGCCAACGAAAACCCAAAATCTTTTATCGAGTTTGTGACGACAGAAGTTGGAGCCATTGCAGAGATCGTATTCCCGAAAATCAAAGACAAGCAAAAAGAGCCTGAAACGGTTGATCTGGATGAATTCATTACAGTTAAAGGAATCAAAGCCATTGGTAATCAACTAACAAAAGATAAAGTCAAATCCATCAATATCACAATTCCTGAACCACCGGAAGTGATAGAAGAAGAACCGGAAATTGAAGAAAGGCCGGAAGCAGATCTGGATGACGAAGGCGGAACTATCGGAAGTCTTTTTGACGAAGAAGAAAATTAAGAACACAATTTAATTCAGCAAAAAAAATGAACATCGTTTTATTAATCATAATTGTAATAACCTGCATCACAAGTTATATTGGATTTCAAAAACCGGAGTTATTTCAGAAGTATAAATTTGAGGTAGGTGCCATTCAAAGACGTAAAGAATACATCAGATTATTTTCTGCGGGTTTTCTCCACGCGGATTTTATGCATTTGTTTTTCAATATGTTGACGCTGTATTTCTTTGCACCGATTGCTTTAGAAGGATTCGGTGTTAGCGGATTTTTGATTATTTATTTAGGCTCTATTATTCTAGGAAATCTATTCTGTTTGTATCATTACAGAAACGTTCCGTTTTATTCAGCCATTGGTGCGAGTGGGGGAGTTTCCGGTATTTTGTTTGCTGCTGTGGCATTAGCACCAAAAGAGATCGAAGTCAATTTTCTTCCGGGATATTTGTTTGGCGCTTTATACTTTGGATATTCTGTCTATATGATGCTGAATCCAAGAATGAACGATAACATTGGTCATGCGGCACATCTCGGTGGTGCATTTTTCGGATTGGTTTATGCTGTTGCTATTTATCCTGAGTTTGCAATGCAAAATGCAGTGTATTTGGGTGTTATGGCCTTGCCGTTGATTTATTTGGCTTATCAGATTTTTATTAATAAAAGAATTGGATAATTTTTAGGAGCAACAACATTCGGCATAGTTTCAGATATTTCTCACCCGCTGTTCGCTATATCTTTTTGTTTTGGCGCTCGGTCGGCTACGCTTCGCTCCGCCGCCTCACACCAAAACAAAAAAGGATGCCGCTGCCATCGGGGCTATGTTCGGCGTTTGTCATTCTATCACCAGTGAAAGTTTTTATTATAATGCCAATTTTTCCAATGCTTCAGAAAGAGTTTCTACAAAGTTGATATGTCTTGACTTGTTGCTTTCTAAGACAAAATCTCTCAAACTTTTACTATTGTATTTCTCAAAATGCCCAACGATAACTAACCGAATTCTGTAATTTGAAAATTTTTGTAAAATTTCTCCGGCAATTTTAGTTTTTAAATCAAAAAAATCAGAACTTATATTTTGTTCGTATAAAATTACATTTCCCAAATCTTGATAATACAAATTCCCAACTAAATTGGTTCCGTCATCAATGGATTTGATAATAATTTTGTCGGATATTACTTCAGCAATTTTCGTATTGTTAATATTGTGAATCTTTATTTCCATAATTATTTTCTCGCAAAAATCATCCTGTCGTTTCCGGAAATATCTTTTAAGAGAATAGACTCGGAGAAATTCTGAAACAATTCCAAAGTTTCTCTTCCCAGTTTCTGATTGATTTCAAGAAAAATCATTCCGTTTTCGGAAAGATGATTTTCAGAATCTTTTGCAATTTTTCTATAAAAAATCAAATCATCGGAAGTAGGAGAGAACAGTGCAATATTAGGCTCAAAACCTTTTACTGATTCTTCAATTTCAATATTTTCTTCAATTCCGATGTAAGGTGGATTGCTGATGATAATGTCATAGACTTCATTCAATCTTTCGTTTAAATAGTCTTTTTGAATAAAATTGATTTTTGTTTTATGAAACTCTGAGTTTTTCTTAGCAATTTTCAAAGCATCTTCAGAAATATCAATGGCTGAAACTTGAGTTTCCGGAAAATATTTCTTCAAAACAATTGGAATTATTCCGCTTCCGGTTCCAATATCCATTATTTTTAAACCTTCAACCTTCAACCTTAAATCTTTAATCGTTTCAATCACCAATTCCAGCAATTCCTCCGTTTCTGGTCTCGGAATCAAAACGTGCTCATTGACAAAGAATTTCATTCCATAAAACTCAGTTTCACCAAGAATCTGTTGAAAAGGCTTTCCTGTTTTCAATTCAGAAATCGCTTCTAAAAATTGCTTTGAGATAATTTCAGATAAATCTTTATCAAGATTAATTCTTAATTCAACTCTATTCAATTTCAGATAATTCTCACAAAAAACAGAGAACAATTCCTCTATTTCTGATTTTGAATAGAGTTCGGAAAGTTCGTTTTGAAAAAGGAATTTAAGATCAGAAATTGTCATATTTTAAATTTGCCTAATCAGCTAAATCCGCGAGATTTATAATTCAATAATTTACCTTGTAAAAACCAAATTAGTTTCAGTCGACAGCTTTTCATCAATCAAATAATTCTCATAATTGAAAGCTTTCAATTCCTCCAAAGTCTGAACGTTATTTTCAGCACAGAAACGAAGCATTAGTCCGCGTGCGTGTTTGGTATAAACCACAATCGTTTTCAACTTCCCGTCAGGTTGAATTTGCCTGAATTCGAAATCAATGACCTTGGATTTCAATCGTTTTCTGTCAATGACCTTAAAATATTCTGTACTCGCAAGGTTAATCAAAGGTTCGCCTTTTTTTAATTCAGAATTGATTTGCGCTGTTATTTTATCAGTCCAGAATTCATACAGGTTTTTATAAGAATCGAATTGGAAAGGTCTTCCCATTTCCAAACGATACAACATCACTTTGTCAGAAGGCTTTAAAAGTCCGTAAAGTCCGGATAAGATTCTGTAATTCTTTTCAAGATATTTTACCGCTTTTTCATCCAAAGTTTTAGCGTCCAAACCACGATAAACTTCCCCTGTAAAAGCAAACATTGCCGGCGCTGAGTTTTTAGCTGTCGGCTTTGATGACCACTTTTGGTTGCGTTCCCAATTTTCGTCTGCCAATTTTGGAGAGATTTCCATTAATTCTGCTAAGAATTTTGGAGATTTTTCTTTTAAGAAAGATTGGATAAATTCTGAATCCTTGATGAATTTTGGCGTTGTGTTTTTTAAAAATTCGGTCGAATTCTCAACGTTCATCAATTTCGCAGGCGATGTTATGAATTTCATTTTTTGTTATAAGTTGAAAGTTGTTGGTTGTCAATCTGAGGTTATGGCAGACTTTCTTTTCACTTGATTCTTGAAGTTTTACAGAATTCCTTTCCCTTGTCTGATAATTTCCGGTTCGCCGGAAGTCAAATCCACAATAGTGGAAGCGACATTGTCTCCGTAACCAGAATCAATGACCAAGTCTACCAATTTATCGTACTTCTCGGCAATCAGTTCCGGGTCTGTAGAATATTCCAAAATCTCATCATCATCGTGGATGGAAGTGGAGACGATCGGGTGTCCCAATTTCTCTACAATCATTTGGGGGATGATATGATCCGGAACTCTTATACCAACAGTTTTGTGGCCTTTGTAAGCTGTCGGAAGATTCCTGTTAGCTTCTAAAATAAATGTAAATGCACCAGGGAGATGCGTTTTCAAAAATCGGAAAGTTGAAGTTTCTATCGGCTTTGTGAATTCTGAAAGGTGACTCAGGTCATTACAAATGATTGAAAATTTTTGCTTGTCAAGTTTAATTCCTTTGATTTGAGCGAGTCTTTCCATTGCTTTGTGATTATAGATGTCACAGCCAATCGTGTAAATCGTATCCGAAGGATAAATGATAACGCCACCGTTTTGAAGCACTTTTACGGCTTCGTCTATAAAATTTTCTTGCGGATTTTGCGGATATATTTTTAAGATTTTTGCCATAACTACAAGCTTAATAAGGTTAATCCAAAAAACCCTTTCAGAGTTTCAAACTCTGAAAGGGTTAAAGTTTTTTATAATCAAAAAAAGAATTACAGATAGTAATTCTTTTCTATTTGGTTGCGAGGACACGACTCGAACGTGCGACCTCCGGGTTATGAGCCCGACGAGCTACCTACTGCTCTACCTCGCGATATTGTTCTGCAAATATACGACTTTTTTGATACAAGTCAAATTAATTTTGAATTTACTGATGAAATTATTGAAAATAAAAAGAGAACCACAATTGTGATTCTCTTGATTTGGTTGCGAGGACACGACTCGAACGTGCGTCCGCCTATGGCGGATATGAACCCTCCATTTATTTGATCAAAGATTTAATGAATAATCTTCCTTGTCCAGTTTTTAAAAATTTTTCTCTTTTTATTGCATCTTTCTTTTCGTTGAAAAATTCTACGTGAATTACACTCCAAGGTCTAAAGTTAATTGTAACCTTTTGTTTCCTAATTCGTTATGTGATTTGAATCTTTCCACAAGATTTGATGTAAAACCGGTATAAGTTTTGTCAAATTTCTCTGAATATAAAATGTAAACAACAAATTCTTCCATAAATAAAAAGAGAATCACAATTGTGATTCTCTTACTTAGGTTGCGAGGACACGACTCGAACGTGCGACCTCCGGGTTATGAGCCCGACGAGCTACCTACTGCTCTACCTCGCGATATTGGATTGCAAATATACAGCTTATTCGTCTCAAATCAAGTATTATTTTAATAAATTTTGAAATCAGTACTTTTGTTAAATTTATAATTTGAAAATCAATTAGTTATGCTTTTTAACTTCTTTTAACTAAAAAAATAGTTGTATGAATAAAAATTAATCATACATTTGTATTACTAAGTTTTTAGTGATATAAGATTGATTGTTTTTAAAGTAAATGAATATGAATAAGTTAACCAAAGCAGAAGAACAGGTGATGCAGTACCTTTGGCAGATAGAGAAAGGATTCTTGAAAGACGTTTTAGAATTGTTTCCTGAACCAAAACCGCATACCAATACGATTTCCACGATTCTTAAAATATTGATGGAGAAAGGATTTGTGAATTATAAAACCTTTGGAAGACAGCACGAATATTTTCCTTTGATAAGTAAAGAAAATTACAGTGGGAAGTCTATCAGAAGTCTGGTTAAGAATTATTTTGAAGGTTCATACACCAATGCTGTTTCATTTTTGGTAGAAGAAAACGAAATCAGTGTGAAAGATCTGGAACTTTTATTAAACGAACTTAAAAACAAGGAATAATGGAACCAATATTACTTTATTTTGGCAAGATGATTCTCTGCTCAGCAGTGATGTTTGCTTATTATCTTTTGTTTTTAAAGGACAAGACCTTTCATCATTATAACAGATTTTATCTTTTATTTTTGGTCATCATCAGTCTGGTCCTGCCTCTGGTAAAAGTTTCTTATTTTACGATAGAAACAAACAAAAATTTGTATCTGCTGTTGAGTGGATTCAATCAAAACCAACCTCAAACTACAAACTATGATATCACTATTTATTCAGTTCTTTATACAATTATTGGAGTGGTTTCAATCGCTCTTTTAATTCGATTAATACAAGGAATTTTAAAAATCAATTCGATAAAAAATCAGTTCCCGAATGAAACCATCGAAGGAATCAAATTTTATCAGACTAATTTGAATAATGCACCATTTTCATTCTTCAGAAATCTGTTCTGGAAAAAATCAATAGAGATTAATTCTCCCGTTGGTCAGCAGATACTGAAGCACGAGATGGTCCATATAGAACAAAAACACAGCTGGGATAAACTCCTGATGCAATTGGTGAAATCCATTTTCTGGTTCAATCCTGTGTTTTACTTTATCAACAAAGAAATCAATCTTATTCACGAATACTTGGCGGACAAAAAAGCGGTCAAAAAATCGGACACAAAAGCATTTGCGCAGATGCTGTTGGAGAGTCATTTCTCGGGTTCTGTTTTGCCTGTCACAAGTCCTTTTTTATCATCTAACCTCAAAAAAAGACTTACAATGATTACAAAAAATCAAACCAAGTACAGCTATGCACGCAAGTTATTTGCATTACCAATCTTATTTTTTATGGTGTTTGCCTATATGGTCAATGCTAAAAACAAAGAAATCAAAGAAACGAACAAGGCGATAGAAATCGCTGTTGAACAAATCAAGATGGATACAATCCAGCCGAAAAAATCAGAATTTGATAGTTTGGCAGACAATCACCAGAGACAGACAAAAGCTTATTCTGATGCGTTGCAGGAAGACCATTTGAAAATGTCGGCAATCAGCAAAAAAATGGCTGAAAAAAGCAAAGCATTATCAGCTTTGAAAAAAGCTAAAAAGGAAGAAACTCCAGAATACAAAGCTTTGGAAGATGAAATGCAATCGCTTGCAAACCAAATGGAGGATGTTGTAAATTCGGATAACTATAAGAGAAATATCAAAGGTTTAGAAGAGCATTCGGAAGCAATTGCGAAAATGTATGACTCACCAGAGTTCAAGAAAAGAATCGCGGATGCTGAGAAAGTTGCGAAAAAGGCTGAAGCTATGGTCAATTCTCCGGAATTCAAAAAGAGAATTGCTACCGCAGAGAAGCAGGCAAAAATTGCAGAGCGAATGATGAATTCTCCTAAGTTCCAGAAAGATTTGAAGAATGCTCAGGAACAGGCTGAAAAAATGCAAATTAAAGTCAATTCGCCTGAATTTCAGAAAATGATTCAGGATGCTCAGAAAAGAGCTCAGGAAGCGTCCGAAAAATATGGTAAACTTTCTGAAGAAGAGTTTCAGAAAATAATAAAAGACCAATATGGAAAAGATGCTTTTACCGATGGAACTGTAGCTTTTGGATTTGATGCAAGTGACTTTCCGGAGTTCAAGGATTTGACAACTAATTTTAATTTCAAGTTTTCTGATGATAAATTCTATAATGAAGCTAAATCCAAATTGTCTCCAAAAGAATTGAGAAAAATGGAGAAAAAGAGAAAACAACTTCAGGAAAAACAAAGTGAATTATTAGAAGAGCAGAAAAAGCTTCAGAAAAAGCAGCAGGAGTTAAACAAAGAGATGCGTCAGAATAATCCTTGGAGAATAAGTTTTAATTCTACTTTGGATTCTCCTAAAGCCTTGGTTTACAACAAAAATGTTACACCACCACTTAGAGTTAATAAAGAAAGCCAACTACTTGTTCTTGATAAATCGATGGATAATATAAGGGTTTATGTCAATGGGAAAGAGGTAGATAAAACTGAGCTTCAGAAGCTTGAACCAAGCACAATTTCATCAATGAATGTTTTCAAAACAAACGGAACTGGAAAAATTGAAGTTGTCACAAAATAAAACTTTATTTTCATACACTTTAGCCGGTTCGCCGGCTTTTTTAATATTTGATAACTATGAAAAAACTATTAATTAATTTATTTCTGATTTTAGGAATTTTAACAATTGCCCAGAATAAACGATTTATTTACGAATACAAGTTTATCCCGGATTCAACCAATGTTGAAGATGTCAAAACTGAAATGATGTTTCTGGACACTACAAAAGATGGTTCCAAGTATTATAGCTACACGGTTTTTAATTCAGATTCATTAATGAAAGCTGATTTGGAAAGACAGTTGAAAGCGACAGGTTCTATTAATGTCAAATCAGATATGAGAAAAGGAAATGTCAGATATTCTGTAACGAAAACCTATCCCGATTATAAAATTAATCTTCATCGCAGATTATCTATGGATGCTTATAATATTTCTGATGAACGAAAAATCAACTGGAAAATATCATCAGAAAAAGAAAAAGTAGGAGAGTGGAATGCTCAGAAAGCGGAAGCTGATTTTGCAGGAAGACATTGGACGGCTTGGTTTTCTACTGAGATTCCGATTCAGGACGGACCATATAAATTTCACGGTTTGCCGGGATTAATTGTAAAGATTGAAGACAAAACCGGTTCTCACAAGTTGGAACTAAAAGGGATAAAAAATATAACCGGAGAGCTTGATATCAATGTTTTTGAGGCTAAAGAAATTGCCGTTAATTCCAAACAATTCCAGAAGGTTGTCAAAGAGTATGAAAATGATCCGACTAAAGGAATCAAACAATTGCAGATGGGAGGAGCAACCGTTATACTGACAGGAAAAGACGGCAACTCTGCAAAAGTTGCGAAGGAACAGGAAGAGCGACTAAGAAATCAAATCAAAAAAGATAATAATAGAATTGAGCTTGATATTGTAAATTAAAAAAACTCCACTTGAAAAAGTGGAGTTTTGTATTTGATACTTTATTTTTTCTTCAATTCATCACGAATTTCCATAAGCAATTGATCTGTAGAAGAAGGCCCTGCTGGAGCAGCTTCTTTTGGTTCGTCTCTTTTTAATTTATTCGCTCCTTTAATTAATATAAAAAGGCAAAATGCAATTACGATAAAAGAAATTGCTGAAGAAAGGAAATTTCCATATTTAATAGCAGTTCCGGGAATTACAAGTTGAGAAAGGTTTTCTGCGTTTATTGCTTTTAAAGCAGGATTTAGAATTGCGGGGGTTATAATGTCATCAACCATTGATGTTACTATTTTACCAAAAGCACCACCAATGATAACACCGACTGCTAAATCAAGTACGTTTCCTTTTACAGCAAATTCTTTAAATTCTTTTACAAAGCCCATAGTTGTATTTTTATAGTTAATATAAACAAAAATATAGTTTTTTTATTTATAATGCTTTATTAATTAAAGCTTTTTAAAAGAAATTATTGCCTAATTTTGATATTTATGTAATTCTAATAATGAAAATTCTTACCGCTGATCAAATCAAAAAATGTGATTCTGCTACAATAGAAAACGGGATCTCGTCTATCAATCTGATGGAAAAAGCTGCTAATGCCTGTGTAGATTGGATTCAGGTTAATTTTAAGCAGGCTAAAAGATTTTTGATCTTCTGTGGCCAGGGAAATAATGGGGGAGATGGGTTGGCAATTGCCAGATTGCTGTATGAAAAAGGCTTTGATGTGGAGGTTTTCATTGAAAAAAATCAGATGAAATTTTCGGCTGATGCAGAAATTAATTTTAAAAGATTGAAACTCATAAAAGGAATTGATATCAATAATTTTTCAGATGTTTTAATTGTTAATAATGAAAAATCTGTCATTGTAGATGCCTTGTTTGGGTATGGATTGAATCGGGAATTGTCTAATGACTTTAAAAATTTAATTGAAAAATTAAATCAAATTCCAGTTCCAAAAATTTCTATTGATATTCCAACCGGACTTTATGCGGATAAGATTAATGAAGAAGAATCTGCAATTTTCAAGGCAGATTTTACATTGACGTTTCAGTTTTATAAAAGAAGTTTTCTTCATCCGGAAACGGGTAAATTCTGTGGAAAAATAGAGGTTTTGGATATCGATTTAAATTCAAAATTCATTGATGAGGTTAAAACAGATTATTTTGTTATCGATGGTAGTTTAATCAGGAAAATTTATAAACCAAGAGAAGATTTCAGCAACAAAGGTAGTTTCGGAAAAAGCATTTTGATTGGTGGTAGTTATGGAAAGATTGGAGCTGTTCTGATGTCGACTTTATCTGCGTTGCGGACTGGAAGCGGATTGACTTTTACGATGGCACCGGAATGTGGAAATTTGATTTTACAATCCCAGGTTCCGGAAGCGATGTTCATTGGTGTAGGAGAAAAATATGTAGATGACATTGAGGTTCAGGAAAAAGCTGTTTATGGAATTGGTCCTGGTTTGGGAAAAGAAAAGCAAACACAAAAAGCTTTATTCGATTTTTTGAAATCATATCAAAATCCTATGATTCTGGATGCCGATGCACTGAATATTTTAGCTGAAAGTCAAAATTTAAATTTAATTCCAAAAAATTCTGTGATTACGCCACATCCTTTAGAGTTCGAAAGATTATTTGGCAAAACTCAAAACTCTTTTGATCGAATTGAGTTAGCAAAGGAAAAAGCGGAAGAATTGCAAATTTTTATTGTTCTGAAAGATCACCATACAGCGGTGATCACACCTGAAAGAAAGGTCTATTACAATATCACAGGCAATTCCGGAATGGCAAAAGGTGGAAGCGGCGATGTGCTGACAGGCATTTTAACCTCATTGATTTCTCAAAAATATGACATCGAAAAAGCTTGTCTCTTCGGCGTTTGGCTTCACGGGAAAGCTGGCGATCTCGCTGCAGCAGAATTCTCTGAGGAATCAATGTTACCAACGGATCTCATCAATAAAATTGGTGAAGTTTTTCAAAATCTAAGTTAACTTAATTTTGATTTCAACATATATAGAACGCCAACTTCAGTCTCGGATAAGTTCTCATTCTTTCTTAATAGCTTTTTAATTTCTTTCTTGAAATATTGGATGGTGTGTCCGTTTTTATAATGTTCAAAAATTCTGGGATCAATGTAAGAATCTCTTGCAACAGAAGGTGTATTGCCTAGTTTTTCAGAAACGGCAACAATGGCATTCCGGATTCTTTTCTTCAATTCTTTTTGTTGTTTTTCTTCACAGATTCCCAATTCGTCCAGTATTCCGGCGGCAATCATCGTTCCTGCCCAAGTTCTGAAATCCTTGGCGGAAAATTCTTCGCCCATAATCTCTTTGATGTATTGGTTGAGATCTTGGCTTTCAACCGTAATTAGATTATTATCTTTGTCATAATATTTGAAAAGTCTGTAGCCAGGCAAATCTTCCAGATCAGCAATAACCTTTGTCAATTTAGCATTGATAATATGTTTTTCTTGAAATTTTCCTGATTTTCCTTTGTAAGAAAAAATCATTTCATCACCTTCGATAGTGAGGTGTTTTTTTCTAATGGTTGTCAATCCGTAACTTTGGTTTTGCTGGGTGTACTTTGGGCTTCCGGGACGGAAGTAAGCTGAATCTAAAAGTCTTACCATTGCTGCCAAAACTTTTTCGCGGGTCATTTTTTTCTTTCGGAGATGCTGTCCGGTCACGCGTCTCATATGTTCAAGATTCTCAGCAAAATGAAGTATCCTGTCAAATTTATCGGCATCTTTTTTCGCACGGAATTTTGGATTGTAGATGTATTGCTTTCTGCCTTTTTGATCTCGGCCGATGGCTAGAATCTTTGCCCGTTTGTTGGTTGTGATCTCCACATTGGTCCAAGCTGGGGGAATGACGAGCGATTTGATGTATTCAATTTTCTCTGGATCTTTGAGTTTTTCTTTATTTTTATCAATATAGACAAAATTTTTTCCGGACGCTTGGCGGGTAAGTTTCATAAACTGATATTTGATATTGTCCTTTACAATAAAAATGCCGATTTTGAATTTTGAGAATTGTGTTTTAAACTCACCAGAAAAGAAAAAGTTGCTCCGTGTTTTATGATTTTATTAACAGTGGCAAACAAGGCTTTTTAAGCGAAATTTTCTATTTTAGCAAAAATTTTTTTGATGCCAAAGACCGTTGACGATTTTAATAAAAGCAGATTGAGATCCAGTAATATTACTGTAGTCATCAGTATTTCACTGGTTTTATTCCTAGTAGGATTATTTGGATTAATATTAATTAATGCTCAAAAGTATTCGGATTATATCAAGGAGCAGCTTGTTGTTGAAGCTTATTTTGATGAGTATCTTGATCCAAGAGATTCCGCAAAAACGCTGAAGTTTCAGGAGGAAACGTTTGCGAAAATCAAACAGCAGAATTATGTTAAACAAGCCAAGTATATTTCGAAGCAACAGGCAAGCGTTTTAGCAAAAAAACAGTTGGGAATTGATGCGAATGCCTTATTTGAAGAAGATATTTTTCCGGCTTCTGTAGAAGTTACTTTGAAGCCTGAATTCGTAGATCCTGCAAAAATCGACGGTGTTGTAGGGCAATTAAAAGCCATCGAGGGTGTGAAAGATGTTGCCAACGATAATCAATTAACCATTGATGTTTACAATAATTTGAACAGGATATTAACCTGGATTCTGGCATTTTCGGTTTTATTCCTGATTGTTGCTATGGTGTTGATTAACAATTCTATAAGGTTGAAAATTTTCTCAAAAAGATTTATTATCAAAACCATGCAGCTGGTGGGAGCAAAAAGGAGATTCATTCTAATGCCTTTTATCAAAGAAGCTTTGGTTTTGGGATTAATTGGAGCATTCATAGGGATCTTAGCCTTGGGCGGTGTTTGGTATTATTTTACAAGCCAGATTGGGACACCTTTTGTTCAGGATACTAATCAATATGTATTTTTGGTAATAATAATTTTACTTGTCGGTATTTTAATAACCGTAGCAAGTACTATCTTTGCAACCTGGAGATTCCTACGCAGCAATGTGGATGATCTATATTACTCATAACAATGGCAAAAAAAACAAAAAATAAATATTCTGCAGATCAGTTTGGAAAATCTGAAGGAACTGTTGAAAAAAAATCGTTCTACTTTGGGAGCAAAAATTTCAAATTGATGCTGATCGGTATTGGATTGATTCTTTTGGGATTTGTATTGATGATGGGCGCTGACGCTAACACAACACCAGAGGGAAAATTCGATCCAAATTATTGGAACGAGGATATTTTCTCTTTCCGCAGAATCCGATTAGCGCCGCTTTTAGTGATTGCGGGGTTTGCAGTTCAGGTTTTTGCAATACTGAAAAGAAACAAAGATTAAACTCTAAAAAGAAATACAATAACAACTTTGTCTTGGTCAAACTGAGACAAAGTTTTTTTTAATAACAAAGCACTATGGATTTAGTAAAAGCGATTATCATCGCCATAATAGAAGGCCTTACAGAATATTTACCAATATCTTCAACGGCTCATATGGGCTTCGCAGCAAGTCTGATGGGACTGGAGGAAACTGAGTTTCTGAAGATGTTCCAGGTTTCTATCCAGTTCGGAGCGATACTCTCCGTAGTGGTAGCCTATTGGAAAAAGTTCTTTGATTTCAGTAATCTACAATTTTATTATAAATTGGCTTTTGCCGTTTTACCAGCTCTGATTATTGGTTTTTTCTTGGATGATTTAATCGAATCTGTTTTAGGAAATCAAATCGCTATTTCATCTGTTTTGGTTCTAGGTGGAGTGGTTTTGTTGTTTGCAGATGATTGGTTCAAGAATCCAATTGTTCACGATGAAAAAGAAATCACCTTCAAAAAAGCTGTGACCATTGGTTTTTGGCAATGTCTTGCAATGATGCCGGGAACGAGTAGAAGTGCTGCTTCCATTATTGGTGGGATGTCCCAGGGATTATCCAGAAAAGCGGCTGCGGAATTCTCTTTTTTCCTGGCTGTTCCTACGATGTTGGCTGTTACGCTTTATTCGGTTTTTGTAAAAACCTGGGGCAAGGAAACTGGAAATCCACAGAAAGGTTATGAGATGATTATGGCTTCACAAGACCATATTTTGATTTTTGTAATTGGAAATATCGTTGCGTTTGTTGTAGCTTGGATTGCTATCAAATCTTTTATTGCTTTACTAAACAAATATGGTTTCAAGCCTTGGGGCTGGTACCGTATTTTTGTTGGAATTGCTTTGTTGATTTATTTTTATTTCTTTAAATAGAATTATTTGGCTATTTCCGCCCTCTCAAAAATCTAAAGAAGTGGTTCAAAGAACTCAATTTTTTTTCACTCCGCTATGCTGTGTAAAAATTTCTGCTCAAATCAGATTCTACGTTAAAAAAAACACTCTATAACTCTCAAAATCTCCAACTCCAAAAGTGACAGCAGAAGAATTACAATCCGGACAAATATTTTTATTGGACAAACCTTTGGATTGGACCAGTTTTCAGGCTGTCAATAAAATGAAATATAAGCTCAAAAGAGAATTCAAAGAATTACCTAAAAAATTCAAAATTGGTCATGCAGGAACTTTGGATCCACGAGCAACAGGTCTTCTGATTGTTTGCACGGGTAAATTCACCAAGAAAATTCCGGAGATCCAAGATGCACCAAAGGAATATTGGACAGAAATTAAAATCGGAGTTCAAACCGAATCTTACGATACAGAAAAACCGGAAATCCTGCAAAACGATTATTCTCATATTACAAAAGAGGATATTCATCAATCTTTAGAAAAATTCATTGGAGAAATTGATCAGAAACCACCTGTTTTTTCAGCGATTAAAATCGATGGAAATCGTGCTTATGACTTAGCCAGAAAAGGTGAAGATGTGGAAATGAAATCCAGAAAAACCACTATACATTACATTAATAATATCGAGATCAATCTGCCTTTTATCTCCTTTACTGTTGGTTGTTCAAAAGGGACGTATATCAGAAGTCTCGCGCACGATATTGGTCAGCAATTAGGAGTTGGTGCTTATCTTACGCAGCTAAGAAGAACTAAGATTGGAGAGTATTCTGTTGAAAATGCAACCTCGGATTATCTTGAAAATGAATTTCAATTTAATAATTAAATTAATTTATTTTATCAAATTCTTAGTATATCTTCAGTTATTGTTGAAATAACATTTCTAAATACATTAAAAAATTAACTATTATGTTAATCTTAATAATAAGTTAAAATTTAAATTACTGTTTAATTCTATTGTTTATTTGGTAAGGATGTCCTATTTTCGCCTTCCTTTTTTAAAACGAATGTTTAATTTAAATAAATAATATGAAAAAAATTCTATTATCTTTTTTTGCTACATCAGCAATTTTTTATTCAGTTAATGCACAAACAAAAATCTCTTTTGAAGCTTCAGAAGGTTTCACTCTTGGAGATATTTTAGGTCAAAATGCAAATATTAATACGTTTTGGAGTGATTCTGCATCTGTGGAGGATACGGCTGAAATCACATCTGAAAAGGCTTCAGATGGTACTAATTCTGTCAAAATTATTAATTATGATGATACAGAACTGGGAGGGATTTATATAACAAATATTCCTTCGTATGGTAAGACTACTATTTCCTATGATATTTTTGTTCCGGAATTAGGTGGCTCTGACAATATGTTTATGGTCTTTACTGAAGAGGGTGGATTAATTAATGTCGATTTTGATTATGAAGGTAATGTACTTATTGGAAATTATGAAACTCAAGAATATGAAGAAATTACCACATACAACAGCAATACTTGGTAC
The DNA here is from genome assembly GCF_003610695.1 of Epilithonimonas arachidiradicis. Lineage (GTDB taxonomy): Bacteria > Bacteroidota > Bacteroidia > Flavobacteriales > Weeksellaceae > Epilithonimonas > Epilithonimonas arachidiradicis. The sequence continues at coordinate 20,761 of NZ_RAQH01000003.1, forward strand.
AATCTAAAAGCTGAAATCGATTTTTCTACAAGGGAAATCAAATATTATCTTAATAATAATCTAATTCATACGGGTACAGCCATTGGAACTGCAACAACTATTGAAGAGATAGATTTTGCAATTGATAACTTTGGAACTGATGCTTATTTTGATAACATTCAAGTAAAAGACACTACATTAGCGGTTTCTGAAGCTGGTAAAAAAGATATTTTCACAATTTATCCAAACCCGGCTGTAGATGTTGTGAATTTTGATGTTGCTGGAAAAATTAATTCTGTTGAAGTTTATGATGCTGCAGGTAAATTGGTTAAGTCTGTAAATGATGGTGCCAAATCTGTAAACGTTGCTGCTCTTGCAAAAGGAAGCTATGTTGTAAAAGTTAAAGTAGATAACAAAACTTATACTAAGAAAGTAATCAAGAAATAATTACCTTCTTATTGCTATCAAGCTCTACTGAAAAGTAGAGCTTTTTTGTATTCAATTTTAATAAAACATAGCTTTGTCAAATTATTTATAAATAGGTGCGACTATTTCGGCAATAAAAAATTATACTGTTTACGGAAAGTTATAATGGAAAAAATTAGAATTAACAAATATTTATCAGAAGTGGGTTACTGTTCCAGAAGGGCTGCGGATAAACTTCTGGAAGACGGCAGAATTAAGATTAATGGTAAAATTCCGGAACTAGGAACCAAGGTTTCTGATGAAGACGAAATCCTTGTTGATGGCAAATCGATAAAAAAAACACAAGATGAATTCATCTATATCGCGTTCAACAAACCTGTTGGAATTGTTTGTACGACAGATACAAAACGCGAAAAAAATAATATTATTGACTATATTAATCATCCGAAAAGAATATTCCCGATCGGAAGATTAGACAAACCAAGCGAAGGTCTTATTCTTCTGACTTCTGACGGCGATATTGTTAACAAAATTCTCAGAGCAAGTAACAATCACGAGAAAGAATATCTGGTAAGAGTCGACAAACCAATAACCGAAAAGTTTCTTGAAAAGATGAGAAATGGTGTCCCGATTTTGGATACAGTAACCAAAAAATGCGAAGTAGAAAAAATCGATACGATGAATTTCCGAATCGTTCTCACGCAAGGTCTCAATAGACAAATCCGTAGGATGTGCGAATATCTGGGCTATGAAGTAAAAAAACTGAAAAGAATCCGAATCATGAATATCAAGCTTGATTTACCAGTCGGAAAGTGGCGCGAGCTTTCTGTCTCAGAATTATCTCAACTCAACAATCTATTATCAGATTCCAGCAAAACTTTTGAATGAAATTACTGATAAATATCATTTTTTAGTTGATAAAAACCTATACAGACTTTTATATTTTTGCACCTCAATTTTTAAAACATTAAATAATGAAAAAATTAGTTATTGCAGGTGCGATCGCAGCATTTGGTCTTGTATCGGCTCAGAAAAATACATTATTAGTTGGAGGTAATATTTCTTATAATAATGAAACAAAGAAAAATTTTACAAATGCTGGAGATTTGAAATCGGATGATTTTGAATTCACTCCAATGATTGGTTATCAGTTTGCAGACCATTTTACAGCGGGTGTTAAACTAGCTGTTGGTTCTTCAAAAGCAGATTATTATCAAACGGTTATGAATGGTTGGGATATGTATGACGCAATCACTAATATTAAAACAAACAGTTTTACTTATGGTGTTTTTGGAAGATATACATTGCCGCTCAATGAAACTTTTTCTGTTTTTGGAGATTTAGACGTTTTATTTAATAATACTAAATCTACAGTAGCAGCTACAGGTCCTTATGCTTATACTACAACTACAAAATCCAATGGTTTTGGTATTGGTTTTACACCTAATCTTTTCATCAACTTCAAAAACTCTTTTGGTCTTAATTTCAATATCGGAGGAATCAGTTATCAGTCAGAAAAAATCAAAGATTCTGATATGAAGACAAATGCTTTCGGATTTGGTTTTGGAAAAGGTGTTACAGTTGGTATTTCTAAAAATTTCGGTTTGAAATAATTTTTCAATCTATATTATTATACAAATCCGCTATTTCTATAGCGGATTTTATTTTGTTTAAATTCTTAATAATTGAGTTTATTGGACTAAAATAATGTAATACTAATCAAAACTGCCATCCAGGTTGAAAATATTGATCTAAGCATTCTTTTACAGACATTCCTTCACAAGGTGCTTTGCCATCTGTAGTAAATATGTATGTACAATTATTTATTGATGTACTAATTGTTGGAAAGTTGTAATCCGTTTGATTAATGCCTCCGATTTTTACACTCATTACTTGTAGTTCCATATTATTTGAATTAAGCGTTTGGAAGTTTAAAATCGGCTGCGTTGTACTAGAAAGATTTTCGTTTGCTGGAATTGTGAAAACAGGTGAAGCATAAATTGAATTTGTGTTTTTATCAACAATTTTTGTGTATACTTCTCTAGAATAATTAGATTTATTTCTAGCTGCTACATAGCCAACATATTTGTATTTTTCATTAGAACAAGATAGTGTTGGGAAGGCAACAAATACGGCTTCTTTTATATCTTGTTCTTCATATTTTATTGTAGTATCTCTAACTTTTTTATTTTCATTTTTGCTTAGTCGAAAATCATTATTTTCCATAACAATATTATCATTTTGGCAAGAATATAATGATATTAATGATAAGATTAGAATTGTATGTCTCATAGTTTTTTTTATTAAATATATTAATTATTTATAATTTAATCACTATTATTTATTTATCAATAATATAAAGCCGCATTTTTTCTTCATATTCTGGTTTCAGTTTTAAAAATTTCCAAATCTTTTTATCATCCGGATAAGTTATTCTGTAATAGATGATTTTGTCTGCGGAATATCTGAAGTACGGATGTTTTTTCAGCCAATCTTCAGGCGCATCGGCTAAAGAATATTTCGGAACATTTGAGTTGTCAAGCTTTGATATATAGATTAGCTTTTCACCCAAGGCTCTGTCGATGTCATAGGTTTCCAGTAACTGTTGCTTAGTAATAAAACCACCTAACTTTTTTCTGAATGCTAAAATCCCGGCAGCATCTTTTTCTGTAAATCCAAATTCCTGTAGTTGTTTAAAAGTAATTTGATTAAGATCGATTTTGGAAAAATCTGTTTTCTCAGCAATCGTTGGTTTCTCTTCTTTCTGTTTTTCAGGTGCAGAAAGTTTGATCCAAGGTTTCATTTCTTCAAATTTTTCCGGCGAAATCATAAAACATTTTTGAATGTCTTCCAATGATTTGAAAGAACCTTTCAGGATCTTGTCTCGATATTTCAAAATCGAAATAGCTTGCTTTTCCGAAAATCCCAACGCTTGCCACTGTTCTTGATTCAAATCATTTGGATCAAAATATTGATTGATTTTCACCACTTCTTTCTCTTTCTTTTTCTCAAATTTGTTAGCCAGATTTTCCGGAGTTTTGTTAGGTAAAATTAAGAAAGGCGACATTTGAGAAAACTGCTCATCATTAATCATAAAGCATTCCTTCAGTTTTTCTTTACTAATGAAACTGCCTCCGAGATAACTTTTATATTTCAAAATAGCAGCAGATTGTTTCTCAGAAAAACCAAGGTTTTCCCAATCTTTTTGAGAATACAAATCAGGATTGAATTTCCCTTTGATATTCAGTTTTTTATTTTCATCAGGTTTATAAGTGGATGGATTGTTTTTAAAATCAGAATTGTTTTCAGGAAGAAGAATATAATCTTTCAGTTGTTCGTATTTTTCGACCGTTAGAGCATAACATTTTTTGAATTGTTCCTTAGATTTGAAATTTCCGCCAACAACTTCTTTATATTTCAGAATCGTTTTGATTTGCTTTTCACTGAAGCCAAGATTCTTCCATTGGTTTTCGTCCAAATCATTTGGATTAAATTCAGCCAGAATAATCTCTTCAACTTTTGGTGAGATGAAAGTGATTTGAGGTTTTTGGTAATGTTGATTTTTCTTATAAATCGAAAAAGCAATCTGTGAAAAAATAATGAGAATTCCGAAAATAATAAGGCTGAAAATTTGCCTTTTCCGGATTTGGAAAGGTAATTTTGGATTCATCTTTTGTGTTTTAACCAAAGTTAAATAAAAAATAAATCGAAAATTAATTATTAATAAAAATTATTACTAAAGTTTTTAAAAATAGGTACAAGCCACATATTACATAGAAATATAAAAGCTTACTCTTGAAAAAAGACAAAATAGTCTTGTTCTTTAATTCCTATTTTATCTTATTTCCCGTACAAATCTATGCAGTAAAAACTAGCTTCGTATTAATCGTTCAAAGAATTCTTCAGCTTCAAAAGTTCCGCTTTGATGAATTCCAACCTATCAATAATAGTAATGGTTTCCGAGATTCTGGAATTGGTTGTCAATGCAACTCTGGCGCCGTCCAGTGTGTAACCTTTTTCTTTTACGAGGTGATAAATGATCTTCAGATTTTCAATATCAGAAGGCGTGAAATAGCGGTTTCCCTTCTTGTTTTTCTTAGGTTTGATGATGGGAAATTCCTGTTCCCAATAACGGATCAAAGATGTGTTCACATCAAAAGCTTTGGCCACTTCGCCAATAGAATAATAGAGTTTATCTGGAAGATTAAGTTTCATTGATTAAATCGAATTTCCAAAGATAATTATTTTTAATTCTTTTAAGCAAATTGTAACTTGCGACTTTATAATTAATACTATGCAAAGTTTTTGGAAGTTTCGTTATGTCGCGATTTTGTTGATTCTTATGAATTGCAAAGTTCAAAATTCAAACGAAAAATTGTTTGAGGTTCCGCCCACATTACTTTCCAGTCAATTTACTTTTACAGAAGGTCCGGCTGCTGATAAAGAAGGAAATGTCTATTTTACAGATCAACCCAATGATAAAATCTATTTTTGGAATTGGAAAACCAATCAGATCGAAGTTTTTCTAAGTAAAACTGGCCGAGCGAACGGAACTCATTTTGATAGAAATGATAACCTGATTACTTGTTCAGATGATAACGGCGAAATCTGGAAAATTTCAAAGAATAAAAATGTAGAAGTTTTATCAAAAGATTTTGAAGGCAAGAGACTGAACGGACCAAATGATCTTTGGATCGATAAATCTGGCGGGATTTATTTCACAGATCCTTTGTACAAAAGAGATTATTGGAAAAATTTCAAAGTAGAAATTCCTGAAAAAAATCTCTATTACAGAGATCAAAACGGAACAATTACAATACTGGAAACCTTTGTTCAACCTAATGGAATTATCGGTTCTCAAAAATTGAAAAAACTTTATGTTTCGGATATCGATGCTGGAAAAACTTATGTTTACGACATCCTTGGTAAAGGAAAATTGTCTGAAAAGAAAGTATTCTGCGAAATGGGTTCGGATGGAATGACTCTAGACAACCAAGGCAATCTTTATCTCACAGGAAAAGGAGTGACAATTTTCAATGCTAAAGGAGAAAAAATAACTAATATTCCTATTGATGAGGATTGGACTTCTAATGTCACTTTTGGTGGGGAAAATAATTCGACTTTATTTATCACCGCTTCACACTCTGTCTATGCTTTAAAGATGAATGTTTCCGGAATCAAATAAAAAAATCGCTTATTAATAAGCGATTTCTATTTTTACTTTCTTGCCCTTCAGTTTTTCGTTGGCTAATTTTTTAAGCAGTTCGATGGTTTTTTTTCGGTTGACTGCAACATAAGAAGTCGTGTCTTTGACCTCGATTAAACCAATATCATCTTTTTCAAGCTGTCCTTTTTTAATCAGATAACCAACAATATCAACCTTGTTAACTTTATCTTTTTTTCCTGCGCTAATGTAGATTGTCTGATTCGGTGTTCTTTCCGGAACTCGATTGCTTTCTGAAACATTTTCTTCCGGCGTATTGCTTTTGATGAATGGGAAATTCTCGTCTTCCGTCATTACTAGATAAGCAAAACCTTTCGCATTCATTCTCGCAGTTCGGCCGTTTCTGTGGATAAAAGCGTCTTCTTTCGGAGGTAATTGATAATGAACGATAGATTCTACTTCCGGAACGTCTAAACCTCTTGATGCTAAATCTGTTGTGATTAATATTCTTGCCGAATCATTTCTGAATTTTAGCAAAGCGCGTTCACGTTCATCTTGTTCCATTCCGCCGTGGAAGGTTTCCCGTTGGATCCCTTTTTCTCTCAGAAGCTCAGAAATTCTGTCCACCGCATCTCTGTGATTGCAGAAAATCAACGTTCGTTTGTTTCCTATTTTACAGATTAATTGAAAAAGTGTATTCAGTTTTTCTTCAGGTGTTGTCATCACCTTTTTTAGCTGAATGTTCGGTTTTGACTCATTTTCTTTAAGGAAATTGATTTTCTTTTCGTTGTTAAGTTCCACAAATTTTGGAATGTTGTCCATCACCGTTGCAGAAGTCAAAATACGTTGTGAAAGACCTGTCAGAGAGCCGATAATATATTCCATATCATCTTGAAAACCTAATTCCAAAGCTTTGTCAAATTCATCCAGAACCAAAGTTTTAATTGAGTTTGGATCAAAGTTTTCGTTTTTTATGTGATAAGCAATTCTTCCAGGTGTTCCAATCAAAACTGCAGGCGCTTCTATCAAATTATTGATTTCAATTTTTTTATCGTGTCCGCCATAAGCAATTGTCACTTTGAAATCAGTTCCCATAGATTTGAAAACCTGCTCAATCTGCAAAGCCAATTCTCTTGCCGGAACCAGAATAATTGCTTGGATTCCTTTGAAATCCAATTTCAAATTTCTAAGAACAGGAAACAAAAATCCTAATGTTTTTCCTGAGCCAGTTGGTGATAATAAAACCACATCGGTTTCGTTTTCAGATGCTTTGTATATAGATTTCTGCATCTGATTCATGTCAGTGATCTGCAGTTTTTCGAAGATTGGTTGTAATTCCATTTTGCAAAGATAAGAGATTTGGAAGATGGTTTAAAATCCTAAATTGTCTTGTATTTTAAATAAGAATACCAAATTCATAGCCCCGATTGTAACGGCATCCTTTTTTGTTATTGCGATTGACAAATGGTCGAACATATTGCTTCACTTCATTCGCAATGACAAAAAAGATATAGTGGAAAGCGGGATAAGCTCCTAAAAATTTGTAGAATTGTGATTTGATTATCAATTACTTGTGCCGAATTTGAATTTATTTAAAATTATTGTTGGTTTCAAATATTTTGCTTACTTTTGCACCACTTTTGTGAACACACTTTAGGCGAAGTAAAACATTAACAATTAACATCTTCCATATTATTCAGGATTCACAGCGAAGCCAAAGTCTGAAATAATTAGGAATACAAATTTTTTAGAAAATGTCAAAAGAGACAAATTCAGCAGAGGTTCTTTTGAACCAAAACGTAGCACCAGAACAATTTGATTGGGAATCTTTCGAGTCAGGACTTAATGCAGAGGACAGAAACGAGAAGAAAGAACTTGAAGAAATCTACAATGGTTCTCTTAACGATCTTACAGACAATGATGTCATCACTGGTAAAGTTGTAAGATTAACTGATAAAGAAGCGATTGTTGATATCAACTTCAAATCAGAAGGTGTTATTTCTCTTAACGAATTCCGTTACAACCAAGGTCTTAAAGTAGGTGATGTTGTAGAAGTAATGGTTGACAGAAGAGAAGACAAATCAGGTCAGTTACAGTTATCTCACAAAAAAGCGAGAACGCTTAAAGCTTGGGATAAAGTAAATGAGCTTCACGAAACTGGAGAAATCGTTAACGGTTTTGTGAAATCTAGAACTAAAGGAGGTATGATCGTTGACGTACACGGAATCGAAGCATTCTTACCTGGTTCTCAAATTGACGTTAAGCCAATTAAAGATTACGATCAGTTCGTAGGTAAAACTATGGAGTTCAAAGTTGTGAAAATCAACCCTGAGTTCAAAAACGTAGTTGTATCTCACAAAGCATTGATCGAAGCAGATATCGAAGGTCAGAAAAAAGAAATCATCGCTCAGTTAGAAAAAGGACAAGTTCTTGAAGGTACTGTTAAGAATATCACTTCTTATGGTGTATTCATCGACTTAGGAGGTGTTGATGGATTGATCCACATTACAGACCTTTCTTGGTCTAGAGTGAACCACCCATCTGAAATCCTTGAGGACGGACAAACTGTAAAAGTTGTTATCCTTGACTTTGATGATGAGAAAACAAGAATCCAATTGGGTATGAAGCAATTAGAAGCTCACCCTTGGGATGCTCTTTCTGCTGACTTGAAAGTAGGTGACAAAGTAAAAGGAAAAGTAGTCGTTCTTGCTGACTATGGTGCATTCGTAGAAATCGCTCCAGGTGTAGAAGGATTGATCCACGTTTCTGAAATGTCTTGGTCTACTCACTTGAGATCTGCAGGTGACTTTGTAAAAGTAGGTGATGAAGTAGAAGCTGAAGTACTTACTTTGGATAGAGAAGATAGAAAAATCTCTCTAGGTATCAAGCAATTGAACAAAGATCCTTGGGAAAATATCGAAGCTAAATATCCGGTAGGTTCTCAACACGTTGGAACTGTAAGAAACTTCACAAACTTTGGAGTTTTCGTAGAATTGGAAGAAGGAATCGATGGTTTGATCTACATCTCTGATCTTTCTTGGACTAAGAAAATCAAGCACCCATCAGAATTCTGCAACGTAGGTGATAAACTGGATGTTGTAGTTCTTGAATTGGATACTCAGGCAAGAAGATTATCTCTAGGTCACAAGCAATTGACTGAAAATCCTTGGGATAAATTCGAAACTAAATATGCTGAAGGAACTGTACACGCTGGTAAAGCTGTAGAAGTACACGATAAAGGTGCATCTATCCAGTTCGAAGATGTAGAAGTTGAAGCGTTCTGTCCGTCAAGATTATTAGAGAAAGAAGATGGATCTAAAATCAAAAAAGGAGAAGAAGCTCAATTCAAAGTAATCGAATTCAACAAAGAATTCAAGAGAGTAGTAGTTTCTCATACAGGTATCTTCAGAGATGAAGAGAAGAAAAACGCTAAAGAAGCTTCTGCAAGAAACGTAGCATCTTCTTCTAATAACGAAGAAAGATCTACTCTTGGAGATATCGATGCATTAGCAGAATTGAAAAGAAAAATGGAAGAAGGTAAATAATCACCTCTCACCATTTTGAAATACAGAGCCACCTTTTTTAGGTGGCTTTTTTAGCCAAAAAATAATTTTATTATAAAAATAACCTATGAAAAAAATTCTATTATCTTTAAGCTTAATCACTGCAGCTTTTTCATCAGCGCAAATTAATGTAAGCGAAAGTTTTGAAACTTCTAGCACGCCAGGCTTTACTAATGTATCTTTTTACAGAAGTAGTGTTGAAACCCCTTGTGTTGGTAGTTACGGTTTGACAAGAGGCTTCTGGAGTGGCGGTGCTGGCGGCTCAACAACTTATTCATCTACATCATCTAATGGTGGAAAGTTGGATATCTCTTTCAAATATAAAACTTTTATATACAGTAACGGATCTGTTAACGGAAATCTAAAAGTTGAATACTCTGCTGATGGTGGTCAGAATTATCAGACTTTGTCAACGATTAATTTAACATCTGTGGCGCCATGTGCAAATTGGTCAGGATCTATTCCTCAAAGTTCGGTTCCGGCTGGAGCGGATTTCAAATTTAGAATCTCGGGACAATGGACTTCTGGTGATTATTGGGTGATCTTGGATGATGTCAAGATTTCTCAATCTCCATTCTTGGCAACTTCCGATATTACTAAGAAAGAAACTACAGTATATCCAAATCCTTTCAAAGAAGTCATCTATTTGGATAATGCAGACGCAGTAAAATCTGTATCAATTGCTGATATATCTGGAAGAAATATCAAAACACTAGCTGTAACTTCAAAAGAAATCAGACTTTCTGATCTCAAAAAAGGAGTCTATATTCTGACAATTGAGAACAAAGATGGGAGCAAGAAACAAACTAAGTTAATAAAAGACTAAAACAAAAAGCGTTTCGAATCCCGAAGCGCTTTTTTTTCTTTCAAAAGATTGTAAACATATTTATTTAAGTCTTAGGGAGAATAAATATTAAATCGTAAATTCGCCGGCTCTCTAAAAAATTATGGAAAAGAAAAATATTTTAAAAGGAGTTTTATTCGTTGGGATGGGTGCGAGCATCTATGGGATGTTAGCAACCTTTGTTAAAATGTCTTACAACGATGGCTTCACCACTTCAGAAGTCACAACTGCACAATTCATATTAGGACTCGTAGGATTATTAATACTCAATATAATCCAGACCAAAACCTCCAAAACAAAATTATCAGCACCAACCGCAAAAGAAGCTAAGATGCTGATGCTCGCAGGAACATCTTTGGGTTGTACCAGCTTGTTTTACTACATCGCCGTTCAGTATATCAATGTTTCTATTGCGATTGTGTTATTGATGCAGTCCGTATGGTTCAGTGTGGTGGTAGAAAGTGTGATGGCCAAAAAATTCCCGAATGCAAAAAAAGTCATTGCTACAATTATCGTTCTGCTGGGAACCGTTTTAGCGACCAATTTGATCAATATGGAAGTTGAGATCGATTGGCACGGCATATTCTGGGGTCTATTGGCGGCAGCATCTTTCACGATGACAATGTTCACCTCCAACACATTAGCCACCCATTTGCCGGTGCTTAGGAAAAGTATAACAATGCTTTGTGGCGGAACCGTTGTAGTCCTTATATTTTTGTTTTTTGCACAGATTGGACCGATGTATTTTGACGGACTTAGATCGTTTTATCTCAATTTTACAGAGAATACACAACATATCCGCCCGTTCGATTATTCAATTTTCTGGACCTACGGATTTATTTTAGCCTTATTTGGAACCATCATTCCACCTATTTTGTTCAATTTGGGTTTCCCAAATGCTGGCCTTGGATTAGGAAGTATCATCTCATCTCTGGAGCTGCCGGTTTCTGTCACAATGGCCTTTATGCTGTTGAACGAGAAGGTCATTTTGATCCAGTGGCTGGGAATCGTTTTGATATTATTCGCTATTGTCTTGATGAATTTACCTTCCAAGAATGGCCAAAACGAAATCAGAATGTCACATTAAAGCATAAAAAAACGTCTCGCAATTTGTGAGACGTTTTTATTTTATTCAGCAGACTGCTGAGCTTCGTTCTTAAAATCTTCAGCCTTACTTTTGAGCTGATCTACCGTTTGGTTCGCTTTATCCTTCAGATCGTTACCAAATTTCGTCAGATTGTCCTTCGCGTTATTGATCGTATCTTTCACTTTTTGCTGATCTTCAGGAGAAGATTTTTTGTACTTCCACCAAGCAAGTGCTCCTAGTCCTAACAAAGCCAACAGGCCATTCGTCTTGTTTCCCATGATATAATTTTTTATATTAATATTTGAATACTAAGTTAGTAGAAAAATTTATGCCACAGATTAATTTTAACGAAAATTATTTTTAGGACGTGCCCCTTTTCCAAAGCTTTCCCAAGGCCAGGGTCGCGCTGTCCACTATTATCTTTTGTCGCCGGCGCTTGTCCTTTGCCAGACAAAAGGATAGCCGTTACCATCGCTCACGTGCTGCGCAGGGTAGAACCAGTCAGCATTTAATCTAATTTTGTCAACAGTTCCGCCAATTGTTTCGTCAATTCTTTTCTGCTGAACTCATTAATATTTGCAGAATTCCGAATAGATTTTCCACTTTTCCAATCTTTATAAAGCGAATAAATAAAATCCTGAATTTCCCCATTAGCAGAATAATCAAAATGCTTCCCTGCTTTGGTCTTGTTAAGAATCGTTTCAACATCTGCATCTTTTGGTCCAAACGAAATAATCTTTTTTCCAGTCGCCAGATATTCAAACAACTTTCCGGGAATAATTCCTTTGGAACTTTCGTTTGGGAAATTAGTAATCAAAAGCAAATCTGAATTTTCCATTTCATCCACAGAATCATTGTGCGCCAAATATCCAAGATTCCTAATATTATTTTTTAAAATAGAACTCTCAATATCATTCAAAATTTTATCATCAACTCTTCCAACCAATTTCAGTTCAAAATCTTTCGCAAAATCAGGATGTTTTTCGCACAGTTCGGTTAAAGATTTCCAAAGATTGTCAGGATTTCTCAATTGTTCCAAAACACCAACATAACTCAACGTGAATTTAGGTTTGAGGGTTTGAGAGTCTGAGAATTCTAGAGTTTGAGATTTGCTCCCACTCTCAGACTCTAGAATTCTCAAACTCTCCGACTTGTCAAATCCATTTGTCACGCAAAAAGCATTTGCTCCATTTTTTCTGAAGTTCTCGGCATCGGTATAACTTGTTGCAAGTGTCAAATCAGCATTTTCAAAAACAGATGTTTCAAGCTGTCTGTGTTTTTGGTCAGAAGCTGAGGTCAATTTCAAATGTTTGTAATAAGAAATCTCAGTCCAAGGATCTCGGAAATCGGCAATCCATTTCAGATGAGGTAATTCTTTTTTCAAGCCCAAACCAATCAAATGCAAGCTGTGCGGTGGACCAGTCGTAACAATCATTTCAATTTTATTTTCAACCAAATATTGCATCAAAAACCGAATCGAAGGTTTTATCCAAAATTTTCTCGCATCCGGAATGAAAAAATTTCCTCTTATAAAAATTGAAAGTTTAGAAATGAAAGATTGGTTTTTCCCAACATCAAACTGTCCACCTTTGAATTTTTTATTACTCTTACTGAATTTTTCCGCGATCTGATAAGGTTCCCAAATGTTGCTTTTAACAATTTTTAGATTCTTAGGAACCTCCTGATTGAGTGTCTCGTCAATTAATGGATAGCTTGGATTATCAGGTGTATAAATGATTGGTTCAAAACCAAATTCAGGAAGATATTTGGCAAACTTCAGCCAGCGCTGAACGCCAGGTCCGCCAGCCGGCGGCCAGTAGTAGGTGACAATTAAAACTTTTTTCGTTTTTTCCATTTTCAAACGTTCTGTAAACTCAAAACGGTTCTGTAAATTTATCTGTTTTTAAGGCGATTTCAAAATGATTCTATACTTAAAAATGGAACCGCCGATTTCCAAACCATATTTCTTGTGGTATTATCTTTGTTGGAACCTATTTTGTTTTAAAATATGAAATATGAAAAGGTTAATGTTATTACTCGTATTGATGACTGTAGGTCTCACTGCGAATCTTCTTAGAGCACAGGTCAATGTTAATATCAATATAAACAGTCAGCCGGATTGGGGACCGAGAGGTTACAACTATGTTGAATCCTATTACCTGCCAGAATATGATATCTATTATAATGTTCCAAAACACAGATATTATTATTTTTCCGGAAACCGATGGTTATATTCATCAGTTTTGCCTGTAAGTTACCGCCATATCAATCTCTATCGGACTCACAAAGTGGTTTTGGTTGACAGATACCCATTCAAGAGACATAAAGTACATTATAAGCAATATGCCAAGTACAGAGGAAATCATGCACCAAGATTGATTGCAGGTAATAATGGATATCATTATAAATCTAAACCTTTTAAGAAAAACGTAAGGAACAAGCATTTTAATTCTCCCGTTCGTAAGTACGCAAAAATCGGACATCCGGCAAATAAGGGTTTTCATCACAAAAACTTCAACCGACCCAAGCCTAATAAACATCACAAAGGTGGTCCAAATAAACATAGATAATAAAAAAAACCTCAGTCGAAAGATTGAGGTTTTTATTTCAAAATGATGATGATTTTTTTTCAGAATTTTCCATTTTCTTATTTCTGCATCCACTAACTATTCAGTAATTTTATATGTCAAAAAGATTGCATAATGATATACGAAGCTGGGAAGAATTTTTCCTCCAAAGATTATAAAGCGCATCAAATAGAAAGAGGTGATTATGAAGAATGCGAATTTATCGGGATTGATTTTTCCGGGTATGATCTGTCGGATTATAAATTTTCCAATTGTGATTTTATAGATTGTGATCTTAGCAATTCAAAGCTCAATAACACGGCATTTAGGGATGTTAAATTCAAAAATTGTAAGATGATTGGACTCAGTTTTGAAGATTCGCATCAATTCAATATCTCTTTCCAGTTTGAAGATTGTATCCTGAATCATTCGTCATTTTATCAGTTGGATATTAGAAAAACCATTTTTAAAAATTGCAGTCTCAGTGAAGCCGATTTTACAGAAGCGAATCTTTCAAGTTCGGTTTTCAATAATTCTAGTCTTCTGAATGCCGTTTTTGACAGAACAATCTTGGACAATTCGGATTTTAGAACTGCTCATCATTTTTCTATCAATCCAAATCAAAACCAATTGAAAAAAGCAAAATTCTCAAGAGATAATCTCGCTGGATTACTTCATCAGCTCCAAATAATTATAGACTAAATTTGCACGTCAGAATTCCCCTTACTTTGGAGAGATGGATTTCAATTCATTTTTGAAATTCGAGGGGTTAATAAAATACTAATCAAATAAACAATATGAAAAAAATACTATATGCAAGTTTACTCTTATCAGTAACGGTTTCTGCACAATATAAAGACTTCAATCTCATCAAAGAAGTCAAAGTTAAAAACAAAGGTGTGGTTGTCTCTGCCCATCCGTTGGCAAGTGAAGCGGGTTCAAAGATTATGAAAGAAGGCGGAAATGCTTTTGATGCTGCCATTGCAACTCAATTGGCATTGGCTGTTGTGTATCCGCAGGCCGGTAATATCGGCGGTGGCGGATTTATGGTTGCGGTAACTTCTGATGGGAAAAAAGTAGCGTTAGATTATCGAGAAACAGCACCGTCCAAAGCAAGTTTCGATATGTATTGGGATAAAAAAGGCAATGCCAATACAGATTTGTCACAATATGGGCGACTGGCAGTTGGTGTTCCCGGAAGCATCTCCGGAATGTTTGAAACCTTGAAATATGCAAAACTTCCATTTTCAAAATTGATAGAACCGGCAATAGATCTGGCACAAAAAGGTTTTGCTATTACAGAACAGGAAGCTGATCTGCTAAATCGTCATCAAGCTGATTTCAAAAAACATAACAAAAATAAGATTGTTTTTATTAATGACAAAGGCTGGAAAGCCGGAGACCTTTTGATCCAGCCGGAGTTAGCAGAAACTTTAAAAAGAATTCAAATAGCTGGGGAAAAAGAGTTTTATGAAGGAAAAACAGCGGAACTAATTCTTGCCGAGATGAAACTCGGGAACGGAATTATCCAGGCAAAAGACCTTAAAAACTATAAAACCAAAGAAAGAAAAGCTCTGACCTTTGATTATAAAGGAAACGAAATTGTATCAATGCCAATGCCTTCTAGTGGCGGAACTTTGCTTGCACAGATGTTGAAAATGGCTTCCTATGAAGATCTTTCCAAATATCAGCAAAATTCGGCAGAAGCAGTGCAAATAATGGTAGAAGCGGAAAGAAGAGCTTATGCGGATAGAGCAGAATATATGGGTGATCCCGACTTTACTGAAGATAAAACATCAATGTTGATTTCCGATGAATATCTCAAAAGCCGTTGGAAATCTTACAATCCCAATCAGTCTACAGCAAGCAAAGATGTGGGAACAATTGTGAAACAGCCGCAAGAAAGTATGCAAACCACACACATCTCAATCTTGGATAAACTCGGGAATGCAGTTTCCATCACTACGACACTTAATGGTTATTATGGTAGCAAAACGGTGGTTTCCGGCGCCGGATTTTTTCTGAACAACGAGATGGATGATTTTTCGATTAAACCTGGTGTGCCGAATATGTTTGGTGCCGTAGGCGGCGAAGCTAATAAGATAGAGCCGGGAAAAAGGATGCTGTCATCGATGACACCAACGATAGTGTTAAAAAACGGGAAAGTAAGAATGGTAGTTGGAACGCCTGGCGGAACGACTATTCCGACATCTGTTTTTCAGGCGGTTGTAGGTGTTATTGACTTTAATCAAAATGCTAATTTCGCCATTAATACGCCGAAGTTTCACCATCAATGGCTGCCGGAGGTGGTGAAAGTAGAATACGATTTTCCGGAGACAACAATTAAAGCGCTTGAAAAAAAGAATTATAAATTCGAGAAAATCAAACAGATTGGCAAAACCGAAATCATTCTGATAGATGATCATCAGAATATCCACGCTGTAGCGGATGGAAGAGGCGACGATTCTGTAGCGGTAGAATAAATGATTACTCTTAAATAAAGACAAAAGCAAGGCTTCCAAAATTTGGAAGCCTTGCTGCTATTATTTGATTTCGATAAGTTTTGGTTCCTGCTTTTTAGCTTTCTCGGTTTTCGGGATTAAAAGTCGCAGAACGCCATTGTCATAAGTGGCTTCTATGCGTTCTTCATCCACGACATCCTTGGCTAGTTCAAAACTTCTGCTGAACGATTGGTAGCTGAACTCTTTGCGCATATACTGTGCATTGTTTTCCTCTGCCTTCGTCTTTTTCTCAGAAGAGATGGTAAGCAGATTACCTTCCAAGGTGATTTTGAAATCCTGTTTTTCCATTCCCGGCGCTGCTACTTCTACTTCAAACCGATCATCCTGCTCTTTGATATTGACGGATGGAAGTGTAGAACGGGTAGATGAAAAATTATTATTGCCCCAGTTAAAAAGTTCGCGGCTGAAAAAGTCATCGAACAGTGTTCTCGGACTGGCAGGGAACAAGTCGCCAGTGTTTCTCTTTACGATTGACATAACAAACTAGATTTAAAAGGTTTAACAATTATTTTAATGAACTCACCAATCATATTTCCAACAATATGCCAGATATAGGATGTAGAAATTTTGTCATTTCCAAAGTGAAATTTTGTCATACAAAAAAGGCTTCCAAAACTGGAAGCCTTTTTATCTATTATTCTGAATTATCTCGCAATATTCACCGCTCTGGTTTCCCGAATCACGGTGACTTTTACCTGGCCAGGGTAGGTCAGTTCGTTCTGAATTTTTTCCGAAATGTCATAAGACAATTGATACGCATTTTCATCATTCACCTTGCCGCTTTCTACCATTACTCTGAGCTCTCTACCAGCTTGAATCGCATAGGCACTTGAAACACCTTCAAAACTCAATGCTGCTGCTTCCAGATCCTTCAGTCTTTGAATATAAGATTCCAGAACTTGTCTTCTTGCGCCTGGTCTGGCTCCGGAAATCGCATCAGCCACCTGAATGATAGGTGATAGGAGAGAAGTCATTTCAATCTCATCGTGGTGAGCCCCAATCGCATTGATCACTTCTGCATTCTCGCCATATTTTTCTGCCCATTGCATTCCAAGAAGGGCGTGTGGCAATTCAGATTCCTGCTCAGGTACTTTCCCGATATCGTGTAGCAAACCAGCTCTTTTCGCCAGCTTAACATTAAGGCCTAATTCTGCAGCCATCGTTGCAGCGATGTTAGCAACCTCACGAGAGTGCTGTAACAAGTTTTGACCGTACGAAGAACGGAACTTCATCCTACCAACAATCTTAACCAATTCCGGGTGCAGGCCGTGGATACCAAGGTCAATGATTGTTCTCTTTCCGACTTCAATAATCTCTTCCTCAATTTGTTTTCTCGTTTTTTCAACTACTTCCTCGATTCTTGCCGGGTGAATTCTTCCGTCAGTTACCAATCTATGTAGGGATAGTCTCGCGATTTCTCTTCTCACAGGGTCGAAACAGGATAATAAAATGGCTTCTGGTGTGTCGTCCACTATGATTTCGACACCTGTAGCCGCTTCCAATGCACGGATGTTTCTACCTTCACGCCCAATGATTCTACCTTTGATCTCGTCTGATTCAATATTAAATACAGAAACCGAATTCTCAACCGCCTGTTCCGTTCCAATTCTCTGGATAGTCTGAATAACGATTTTTCTGGCTTCATTCTTAGCATTCAGTTGGGCTTCTTCCATTATGCTCTGAACGTGTGCCTGAGCTTTGGTTTTAGCTTCAGCCTTCAGAGATTCTACCAATTCATTTTTCGCTTCTTCTGCGGAATAGTTGGAGATTTTTTCCAGCATCTCTACTTTTTGAGCAGTAGCGACATCCAGATCGTGTTGCTTTTTCTGAATAATTTCCAGCTTTTTGTTGTAGTCATTAATCTGCTTCTCAAGATCTTTTTCCAGCTTTCCGGCTTTGCTGAGTTCGTCGTTCAGCTTGTTTTCTTTATCTTTTGTACGCTTTTCCGCCTCTTGCATTTTCTTCTCTCTCGACTGGATGTCCGCATCGTGCTGAGACTTCAGTTCCAGGAATTTTTCTTTGGCCTGAAGTTGCTTTTCTTTTTTAACGGCTTCTGCCTGTACATTCGCTTTTTCTATAATGTTTTCGGCGCTTTTCTTGGCATCTTCGATCATATATTTCGCTTTTGAATTGATAGCGCTTTTCCCGAAGAAAAGTCCACCAACAGCTCCGATAAGAAGTGCTACAACACCGATAATAATGGTAATTGTGTCCATAAATTTATATATATTGAGTTTTAATTGTCTCTTTAATTGTTGGAAGTCAGAAGTGGGAAGATGGATGTTTTTCCACTTAAATTTTCTATTTTTTACTTCCCGCATCCGTCATCAATCTTCCATCTTAAATAAAAAAACCTACAACAGTTCAGTTATAGAGTAAACTCCATAAAAACACGATTTGGACTGATTTTCATTGTCTGTAATCTGCGCAAGGCAGCACGCCATCTAATGAACTTTCGTCCGGTAATTTTTAATTGTTGAGTTTACTTCTTTGTGTTAGAACTATTGTAGGCAACTTGTAAACCGGAAAATTACTTTTCCAGCTGTTCCAAAAGCGTATTAATCTTACTAATGCGCTCGTTTGTATTTTTAATATTTTTTTCGTTGTTTAAAGAATATACTTCTGCATTGGTTCCCAGTTTCAAGGCACACATCGCAAGAGCATCCTGTTTGTCTCTTACATCGAAGCTAGCCTCGAAATCCTTGATCATACTTTCTATCTGTTTTCCTACTTTACGAAGTGTTTCTTCTTCGGCAGCAGGAACATTCAGCGGATAATTTCGCCCAGCAATATTGATTGTTATTCTTCTAAAATCCATCTTTATAAACCGCTGTTTTGTAGTTCGGAGACGCACATGTCAATTTCTTTGACCAACCTGTTGATGTGATTCTTCATCAGTCGGTTGTGTTCTGCGTTCCCGGATATTGCTGAATAGAGCTTTAATTCTTTATTTTCTTCTACTAATATCTGGTTTCTGCGTTTTTCTTCTGCATGGTCTTCTTTCAACTTTTGTAGCTCATCAGATAATTCTGCATGTTTTTCCGAAAGATTCTTATACTTCTTGTAAAGACCGAGAATCTTTTTTTCCAAAACAGAAAAATTGTTTTCTAATTCACTTAACATAACCAGAGTTAAATTCTAACTTTTACAAAAATAGGAAAAATTAATGATGAATTAACAGGATATTGTTCTTTTCTGGAAATGATGGGTTTTTTGTTTGATTTATAAGGATTTAAAATTTCTGAACGGTAGAGAATTGTTGATTTGGGTTAAGATTTTGTGTTTTTTGCGCAGCTGCGTGAGGGCGGAAGGCATTGTTGGAGCTCTCCGCCTTTGGCGGAAGCGACTGCCTGTAGACCGACCTGCTTGTCCCGATGCAATCGGGACAAAAGGGCACGCCCAAAAAAAGCTTCCTGAAGAGAAAGCTTGGTTGATTTTATTCGAATTTCAGAACGAACATAAATGCCCGCGTTTGCATTGTGGAAATGGCTGGTGTCCAATACGGCGGCGTGGTTGCTTTGTCCTGAACCAGCTCGTTATTGGTGAAGAATGTTCCCCGGATGGCTGGCGTTAGCTTGAATCTGCTGAAGTAAAACTGAATCCCAATCTCTGCTGACCAACCGAAATTATGTGTGGTAGTACGGAAAGTATTCACACTGTTGTCACCTTCGGAAGTCTCGTTGGACTGGAGGTTCATCAGATAATTGACCCCAACAGCTGCGTAAGGACGAGAGTTGTACCAGCGGTCGCCGTGGACTTCTAACAAAATGGGAACGTCAACATAAGTGGATTTTATCATTCTTTTTTGATCCACATCAGTTGGAGGATCAATATTGGGTGTTACACTTCCGTCGGGCAATATAAAACCACCCGGAAATGCTGCATTGACTTTATCAAAAGTATTGAAGGTCAAATCTCTTTGAACGAAATGCAAACCTGGTTCTATCCTGAGATCCAGATAATAATTAAGTCTCATTTTTCCAATCAATCCGGCGCCGAAGCTGTAAGTGGATTTGGATTCTACCAAATTTTTGTTGCCATCCATCCCATAAGCAGGATTGAGAACCATTTTGTAATCAAAATTGTTACCGGCCAGGTAAAATCCGTAACTGAATTTTTCCAGATCCATACCTTCTCTATTCTCCTGTCTGTCCCTGGTTCTGAACAAG
Organism: Epilithonimonas arachidiradicis; assembly: GCF_003610695.1. Taxonomy (GTDB): domain Bacteria; phylum Bacteroidota; class Bacteroidia; order Flavobacteriales; family Weeksellaceae; genus Epilithonimonas; species Epilithonimonas arachidiradicis. The sequence continues at coordinate 41,082 of NZ_RAQH01000003.1, forward strand.
TTGTTGAAAGTCTGAGCCTGAAGTTGATTTCCGATAAGGATGACGGCTGCTGATAAGATCTTGATAAATAGATGCTTCATTCTACTTTGTAGCTTTATAAATGGTGGCTATTCCTAAACTTAGTTTTTTGTATTCAACTTTTTTGAAACCTGTATTCAAAAGAATGCTTTTCATTTTTTCTCCAAAGGGAAATGCGTTTACAGAATCCGGAAGATACGTGTAAGCACGATTGTCTTTAGAAACCAAACGCCCGATTGCAGGCAAAATGTTCTTAAAATAGAACATATAAAAAGGTCCTAAAAATCCTTCGACTTTAGAAAACTCTAAGATATAAATACTTTTGTTTTCTTTCACCACTCTTCGGAGTTCTGACAATCCTTTTTCCAGATTTTCAAAGTTTCTTACTCCAAATGCAACGGTAACGCCATCAAATTTATTGTCCTCAAACGGAAGTTGTTCCGCATCGCCCTTCTGCATCGTGATCTTGCTGTCAAGATTTTGTTTCTTGATTTTCTCAATTCCAACGTTCAACATTTGTTGAGAAAGATCGAGTCCGACAACATTAGCGCCGGTTCCTTTCTGAACGGTAATTGCCAGATCTCCGGTTCCTGTTGCAACGTCCAAAACCAATTTTGGCTGGTCTTGCTTCAGCATATCTACCAACTTGTTTCTCCAAAGCACATCAATTTTCATGGATAAAACGTGATTCAAAAGATCATATTTTGGCGCAATGTTGTCAAACATATCTTCTACCTGACTTTTCTTGCTGTTTTCGGAGTTATATGGTGTTACGTTGTTGTGTTCCATTTTATAGTTGATAAATAATAATTGATAAACGATTGCTCCAACCGAATCATCAAAATTTGTAATAATTGTTATAATAATTAATGAAATCCTGCTTTCTGAAAATCTTAGATCTGCTTTCAACTTTTGCTACATTTTTGATCACGCGGTCATAATCTTCGTCCAGGTTATAGTAAAAATCTTCAGAATACAGCTTGTTCATTTTCTTAACATCGCCAAGATAAAGCTTCTTGTCAATCTCGATTCCCGGTTTTGTCGCCATCAGCGAATCTTTGTTCAAACCGTAGCCATAATATTGATTGTTGATATAATAATCTTTGTGTGTGATATTAAGAAGACCTCTTACCTTGTTTACTGTAAAGGCAGAATCGTAAAGCATTTGTTTGTTCTGATCAAAAACCTGAATCTTGTTTTTCCCTTTTTTAAGGTCAACTTTAAGATATTGTCCGGCAGACAACACTTTTTCTTCGCCATTATTGACTTTGAAATAATAAGTTTCCGGCGTAGGATTGTCCACCAAATAATAATTCGGTTTTGCCAAAAACAAAAAGTAAACAGCAAAAGCAAATCCCATTGCCAACAAAGAAAAAATCAAACCTTTTACAGATGCGCTCAGATTTTTCATAGAATGATTAAAGGTGCGAATTTACGGATTTTTTCTGACCCGTCATTCTGATATTAATCAAGGCTTTGATTAACGAAAAATAAAACTTCCGTGTCTCTCAGGTTTTCTATTTTTTGAGGATTGAAATTGAATTCCGGAGCTTTGGTTCCGTTTTTCAGATTAAGATTTGGATTTTTGAAAATCAAAGCCTCATCCCAAAGATTTTGATTGATGAATTCCTGTAACGTAAAGCTTCCGCCTTCGATAATCACAGACTGAATTTGTAATTCATATAATTTTTCTAAAATCTGATTAAGTGAATTTTCTCTTACTATTTTAATGAATTTCAGATTTTTATCTTCTAAGTCCTTAACCGAATTAAAAATAATTGTTTCTGCTTCGTCATTATAAATATTAGAATTTTCAGAGACTTCCAGATTGAAATCAATCAAAATTCTAATAGGATTTCGACCTTCGATTTCTCTTACCGTCAAGCTCGGATTGTCGTGAAGCGCAGTATTTTTTCCAACTAGGATTGCGTGTTCTTCACTTCTCATCTGATGAACCAATTGCTTGGAAAGAGAATTGCTGATTTGAATTGGTTTGAAATCTTTATCCATAAAACCATCCGCAGATTGTGCCCATTTCAAAATAATGAATGGTCGTTTTCTCTCGTGATAAGTGAAAAATCGCTTATTCAGTTGTCTGCATTCATTTTCCAAAATGCTGGAAACCACTTCGATTCCAGCTTCAGTAATGATTTTTTTTCCTTTTCCATTCACTTTATCGTGACTGTCCATTGCGCCAATGACCACTTTTTTGAAGCCTAATTCTTTGATTTTAAGAGCGCAAGGTGGCGTTTTTCCAAAATGAGCGCAAGGTTCCAGTGAAACGTAAATGGTGGATTCCGGGATCAGATGTTGGTCTTCGTCTTTAATGGAATTAATTGCGTTGATTTCTGCGTGTGGTTCGCCTGCTTTCTTGTGAAAGCCTTCGCCGATAATTCGGTCATTATAAACGATTACCGAACCAACTAAAGGATTGGGGTAGGTTTTTCCTAAAGCTTTTTCGGCTAATTCGATACATCGTTTGATGTAAAACTCATCATCATTTTTAGCTTCTGACATCTTAACTCTGACTTCTAATAAAATTTATTTCTTCGGTTCTACCGCAGTCGGTTTGTAAGTTACCATCGGAACTGCAGTCGTAATGACCGCTTCCATCAGTCGGCTTCTTTCTTTGGATAGAGTTTTGCTTGAGTATTTCAAATCGCCGGCAATTCTTTTTGAATAAGAAAAAATCACGAACGACTTTTTGCCATTGGTATCAAAATTTTTGAATCGATCAATATTATATTCTGCGTAAGATTCGCCTTCTTGTGGAACAACCGTTACGAGGTAATCTACAATGATTTCCTTGCCATCCGGACTTTCTGTTACGCTCACAAAAGAATATTTATCCTGAGTTCTTTCCTTTCTTTTCTCAACATATTCCACTTTTTGTTTTACAGCCGTTTCGATATCAATTTCTTTATCAAAGTATGAAATGTTAATGAGTTCCTTATAATTTTTGAAATCATCATCTCTTAAAATATATTGCTGCTGCGCCCATGTCGCTGAGTTTTGCTTGCTCCAAGCCAGGAAATATTCATTGCCATTAAATGTCAACGGACCCGGAATATTAAGTCTGTCAATCACTTCAACAGGAGCAGGAGCTGTAGTTTCTTCTGTTTTAGTTTCCTGAGAGTGAATAAGGGATGAAAAAGCTAAGCCGATTGAAATAGCAAGTAGGTTTCTGATTTTCATATATTTTAGATTTGTTGTTTGTATCTAATTACCTTCTAATTTATTTTTCAGAATCAATTTCCTTTAGGATTTGATTAATCTGATTTAATGCATTTTGATATTCATCTATCAAGCCTTTACTATTATAACTCAAATTAGAATAATTAGACTGCATTCTTTGACTTTTATAAAAATCGGATAAATTAAGATTACCGGGATCCGCATCTTTTATTTTCAGTTGTTCAGAATTTATAAAATTAACTCTGAATGTAAGATTAGGTAAAGTTTGTTGATAATATGCCAAAATTTGGTTCTTTAAAGAATCGTTTTCTATTGTTCCAATTTTACCACTCGATTTGAAACCTTCATATCTTCCAACATTGAAAGCAGAGCCCAAAAGATAAAAATTTGAATGAGAACCTACCAAACTGTCTGTTACAGGTATTTTTTTGTTTTTTAAAGAGAGAATAAATTTATAATCACTATCAAGACTTGACAATATTTTTTTATTTTCTTCAATCAGTTTTGCATCTGCTTCCAGATCAGTTTTCAGTTCTTTTAGAAATTTGTTAGATTCTTTTTGCTCGTGTCTGTGCTCGCTCCAGCCGTGAAGCCAGATAGAAAGTGATACTGCAAAAACAATAATAAAGATTTCGACAATGATTTCTTTAATTTTTTCGTTGACTGTATGTTTTGGATTTTTTACAGTTTTATAAATTTTTCTGGAATGTTTGCTGATTTCTTCTTGCATAAACTATTGTTTTTGTAGTTGTCAAAAAATTAAATTCTATTTTAATTCTTGCGGAATTTCACAAACAGGAATTGGATTCATCTTATGTTGAGTTGCTCTGTTGAATCTCAGATAGATTTCCATCACTTCTTTTTCTCTCCCGCTAAAATCTTCTGCATTTTTTCCTGCGATCTGCTGTTCCATTGCCCATTCCAATTCCGGATAAGTGGCGCCAATTTGATCTTCATCCGTTCTTTCAACTTCCCAAAGTCCATCTGTAGGTTTTGCTATCTGAATGCTTTCAAGAATTCCTAGTTCTTTTGCAATTTTGTAAACCTGAGTTTTATAAAGATCAGCAATAGGAGAGATGTCAACGCCACCGTCACCATATTTTGTAAAAAATCCGACTCCGAAATCTTCCACTTTATTTCCTGTTCCGGTTACCAATAATCCGTTGATTTGACCATAATAATAAAGTGTTATCATTCTCAGTCTTGATCTTGTGTTGGCTTCTGCAAGATTTTTATTCGGCGATTCGTCTTTGTAGCCTTCTGTTGTTTTTTCAAAACTTTCAAAAGTAGGCGTCAAATCAACCCGGAAACCTTCTACATTAGGATAATTAGCTTTCAGAAAATCGATGTGATCCTGAGCTCTGTCTACCTGATCAGCCTTTTGACGAATTGGCATTTCCAAAACCAAAGTTTGCAGTCCCGTTTTAGCTGCTAAAACTGAAACTACAGCGGAATCAATTCCTCCGGAAACGCCTACTACAAAACCTTTTGAGTTAGCTTTGGTTGCATAATCCTTTAACCAGTTGACGATATGATCTATTACTTTTTGTGTCTGCATTATTTTTATTTTCTTTTATTTTTTTCTAATTCGTACCAATTACAAATATCACCTTTATCAAGAAAAGTTCCTTTATTTTCAAAACCTAATTTTGTGAGAATGTAATTGGAAGATTCATTTTCAACATCAGCGTAAGCATAGATTTTATCAGCATTAAGTTGATTGAAGCCAAGATCTAATGAAGCTATTGCTGATTCGGTTGCGTAACCTTTTCCCCAGAATTTAGGAAGAAAACGATAGCCTAATTCATATACATTTTTAAAACCGTTCACTTCTTCTGTCAAAAGTTTAATTCCGCTCCAGCCGATAAACTGATTGCTTTCTTTTTCAATAACTGCTAATCTCCCTGTTCCGTTTTTTTCGTATTGATTAATGATATTCTCAACCATTTTTGCAGATTCTTGTTTGTTGATCACAGGTGGAACTCCAACATATTTCATCACTGCAGGATTGCTGTCTAGTTGAAAAATATTATCGACGTCATCTATTGTTATCTTTCTTAGCGTTAATCTTTCTGTAAATATTGGGAGCTTCATCTATTAAAATTGTATTTTTGCTTTTCGAAAATCTTAATGTAAAAATAATGAAGTTTTTCCGATATATCACGATTTCTGCAGTTTTAGTTTTTGGATTGATTTCCTGTAAAAAAGAAAATGAAAACCAATGGAATGTCGAAATCAAAAATCCGGTCAAAAAAGTCGAGGTCACAGATCTATCCGGTGAGTTTTACAATTCATCGGTGAGTTTGGACGATTTCAAAAAGAAATATCCCTGGTTTCAAGGCTCTGTTCCGGATTCTGAATATGGTGAAAGAAGAAAAGATACAATGGAAGTTCGCATTTATAAAGAAGCGATTTCCAAGATTGATAAAACTAAGTTAAATAAAGATTTAATCGATCTTTTTTCACGTATCAAAAACTATTTTCCGAATTTTATTCCACCTCATATTTACCTTTATTCATCGGTTATTGATCCTCAAAATGTAACGGATCCGATATTCCTGAGAGAAGATCAGAATATGCTTTTTGTTGATATTACAGGTTTTCTAGGAAATGGAAACAAGAACTACAAAGGTTTAGAATTATATTTTCAAAAATCGATGAATCCGGAAAATTTGGTTCCTAAAATTTCGGCATTTTTTGCAGCAAGATTAGTTCCTGTGCCTTTGGATCAACAGAAATTTCTTGATCAAATGGTTTATCAGGGAAAGATTCAGATTCTCCAAGACGCATTTTTACCTAATGTTTCAGATTATTTGAAAATTAATTATACCAAAGAACAATACGATTGGGCGGTTGCTAATGAAGCTAATATCTGGAATTATTTTGTGGAAAGCGATTTGCTTTTCAGTGCTGACCCAAATCTTTCCGAAAGATTCATCACGCCTGGACCATTTTCAAAATTCTATACGGAAGTGGATAGAGAAAGTTCCCCACAAATCGCGATCTGGACAGGCTGGCAGATTTGTAAACATTATCTGAAAGCACATCCGGAAGAAAAACTACAAGTGTTTTTGAAAAAGAATGCAACAGAAATCTTCAATGGTTCAGAATACAGACCAAAATAATTATTAGTTATGAATTATTAATTATGAGTTTCATTTTCAGAATCACTTAATTTCTAAATATTTAAAATTTTATAAGAATAAAATCAATGAAAAAAACAAAAATCGTTATAGACGTAGAGCTGGACGATAATCACGTTCCGGAAAAAATGTTTTGGAAAGCCGAAGATGGTGGAATCAAGAGACAGGAAACCAAAGCTGCGATGATTTCCGTTTGGGATAGCAAAGCTATGGAAGCACTTAGAATCGATCTTTGGACAAAAGATATGCCTGTTGACGAAATGAAAAGGTTTTTCCACCAAATCTTAATTTCCATCGGACATACTTACGAAAGAGCAACCAGTGAAGAAGATGTAGCGCAATGGATTGGAGAAATGGCTGAGGAATTTGCTGTGAAGTCGGCGATAAAAATGTAATAATTGTTGGAAGTTTGATGCTGGAAGCTTTTCATCCGTCTTCAGACTTCTATCTTCCAACTTAAAAATCAACAATATGAAATTCAATACAAAAGTTATACACGGTGGACAACACCACGAACCAGCGACTGGAGCGGTCAATGTTCCTGTTTTTTTAACATCAACATTTGCACAAAAAAGTCCGGGACAATTGCTTTCCGGCTACGAATATTCCAGAGGAGCAAACCCAACAAGACAAGCTCTGGAAGATTCTTTGGCAAGTATCGAAAACGGAGCAAGAGGTTTGGCATTCGGTTCTGGTTTGGCTGCGATAGACTGTGTTATGAAATTGCTAAGTCCTGGCGATGAAGTGATTGCTGTAGATGATCTTTACGGTGGTTCTTACAGGATGTTCACAAGATTATTTGAGAAGTATCAGCTGAAATTCACTTTTATCGGTTTTGATAATGTTGAGCAATTGGAAAGTGTTATTACTGATAAAACCAAATTAATCTGGCTAGAAACGCCAACCAATCCTTTGATGAAATTGGTAGATATTAAAATGGTTTCTGATGCTGTGAAAGGTAAAGATATTTTGGTAGCTGTTGATAATACATTTGCAACACCTTATATTCAGAAACCATTGGATTTGGGTGCAGATATTGTGATGCATTCCGCAACCAAATATTTGGGCGGACACTCTGATGTGATTGCCGGCGCTTTGATTGCAAAAGATGCGGAATTAGGAGAAAAATTACATTTCATTCAGTTTGCGAGTGGTGGAATTTTGGGACCTCACGATTCTTATTTGGTATTAAGGGGAATCAAAACTTTGGCACTCAGAATGCAAAGACATTCTGATAACGGTTTTGAAATTGCTAAGTATCTTGAGAATCATTCTTTGGTCGATAAAATTTTCTATCCGGGATTATCGTCTCATCCGCAATACGATTTGGCGACAAGACAAATGACGGAATTTGGTGGAATGGTTTCTTTCACTTTCAAGTCCGGAAAAAAAGAAGATGCGATCAAATTCTTAGAAAATATCAAAGTTTTCACTTTGGCAGAATCTTTGGGTGGAGTAGAATCATTAGCAAATCTTCCTGCGATGATGACGCACGCTTCGATTCCTGAAGATAAAAGAGCTATTTTGGGAATCACAGATGATTTGGTAAGGCTAAGTGTCGGGATCGAAGATGCAGAAGATCTGATTGCCGATTTGGAACAAGCATTTAACTCAATAAATGATTAATGATAAATGATTATTGATTGAGAATATGATAAAATCATTTATCAATCATCATTCATCAGCTATAATAAAAGTATGACTTTTCGTGATGCGACTTTAGATGACCTTCCGAAGATTGTGGAAATTTATAATTCTACTGTCGCATCACGCTTGGTCACTGCTGATTTGGAGCCTGTTTCTGTCGAGAGCAAACTCGATTGGTTTCATCAGCATAATTCAGAATTTCGTCCGCTTTGGATGGTCGAGGACTCTCAAAAAAATACCATTGGCTGGGTTAGTTTTCAGGATTTTTACGGAAGACCGGCTTATCAGAAAACAGCTGAAATCAGTATATATCTTTCTGAGCAATCTCGTGGAAAAGGCTACGGAAAGCAGATTCTGGAATCTTGTATCGAAAAAGCGCCAAATCTCGGAATCGAAAATCTTCTCGCATTTATCTTTGCTCATAATCTTCCAAGTTTGACTTTATTCGAAAAATTTGGGTTTGAATTGTGGGCGAATCTTAAAAATATTGCTGAACTCGACGGGGAAAAAAGAAGTTTAATTATTCTTGGGAAAAACATTAAGAATTAGCCTAAATGGAAAATATCGCACACTGTTTGTATTGGATTATTTCCTTTTTAGCGATTCTGTCGGTGCTGATTCCGGCTATCAGAAACACTTACTGGGCTTTTCGCGTTTTTGATTATCCACGTTTTCAGAAATTTGTTATTCTTTTAATTCTCATTTTCGCTTGGTTTTTCGCCTTCGAAAATCCAAATATTTATGAGCAGATTATTCTAGCTGTTGAGATTATTTGTGCCGGCTATTTGTTTTACATCATCCTTCCTTACACAGATTTTGGGAAGACGATGATTGATAAAACGCAACCAAATCCTAGTGAGAAAGTTCTCGATATTCTCGTTTGTAACGTTTACCAGCATAACAGAAATTATCAGAAATTAATTGATTTGGTTAAAGAACAAAATCCATCGGTCTTGTTTTTTCTGGAAACCGATGAAGAATGGCAAAATGCCTTAAAAACGGTTACAAAACATTACGAATACAAAATTGAAGTTCCTTTAGCTAACACTTACGGACTCTTATTTTACAGTCATTTTCCGGTTAAAAATTACGAAGTCAATTATTTGATTGATGATGATATTCCGTCAATTGTAGCGGATTTGGAATATAATAATCAGACAGTCAGATTATTCGGAATTCATCCGACACCGCCGGTTCCACAGGAAAATCCTGAAAGTACAGAACGCGATGCCGAGATTCTTTTGGTTGGAGAAAAAGCGAGAAATTACGGTAAACCTTCCATTGTTTTTGGAGATTTGAATGATGTCGCCTGGTCCAGAACGACTAAATTATTTTTAAAATCCAGCGGAATGCTCGACCCGCGACGCGGACGAGGAATGTTCAATACGTTTCACGTCAAATATTGGTTTCTGCGCTGGCCTCTTGACCATTTTTTCGTAAGCCCACATTTCCGATTGGTTGATATGAAAGTGATGAAATCTGTTGATTCTGATCATTTTCCGATTTGGATTTCGTTGGTTGTAAGAAACGAAGACAAAGAAGACCAATTCGGGATTTCTAATGATGAACAGGAAGAGGTTTTTGAAAAAATCGAAGAAGGCATCGAAAAGGGCGACGCTAACTAGACTTTGTTAAAATAAAATTTCACCCAGATTTCGCAAATTGAGCAGATTTTTTGATGATTTGCTAAATCTAAAAAATCTGCGAGAAATAATTTTGCTGATTCTTTAATTTTAAAATTAAATCCAATTTTTATGAAAAAGCTGATTCTTGCTTTCGCCGTTTTCTTTTGTGTTCAATTTTCTTTTGCTCAGAAATCTGAAGTGAGCCCAATTTATATTGTTGATAATGTAATTGTTTCTAATGTGTTGCTTCATAGTTTCAATCCGGAAGACATCGAAAGTGTTCAGGTTTACAAATCGCCATCTTCGCAAATCGAACAATACGACGACCTTGTGAAAAATGGTTTGATTAATATCATCATGAAAAAGCCTCTGAATCTCGAAAAAGTAACTGTTTCCGAAGCCAAGAAAAGATTGAATCTTACTTCAGAATCCAGATTTTTTCTGAATGATATCGAAGTTCATAACGAATCGATTCTGATTGCGGAAGACCTTTTGAAAAGAGCTAGAATTCTGCAACCAGATAAGAAATTCAATAATTATAAAGTTCCTGCCATTAGCATAGAAACTAATTAAATCTTAACGAAGTTAAAATTTTTGTGCCTTAAAAAATAAATTTTCATTTAAATAATTTTGTGCCTTTGCGTTAAAACTAATTGTAGCCTAACCAATTTGCTTTTCCCTTTCTGAATCGTTAGTTTTGTAGAAATCGATAAAATTTCAATATGATTTTCACTAAAGCAAAATTATTCTTTAGCGCATTATTCTTAGTTTCAATTTCAAATTCTTTTTCCGCGCAAAACCGTATCAGCAATCATAATAATATCGGATGGTACGCTTACAACGGAACGTTTAAATTAGATTCCAAATTTTCTATTCACACCGAATATCAGTGGCGAAGAAATGATTATATCACGACTTGGCAGCAGAGTCTTTTACGTTTGGGAATCAATTATCAGGTAAATCCGAACTTGCAATTGCGCTTAGGTTACGCTTGGGCAGAGACTTTTCCTTACGGTGAAATCCCTTTGAATGGAATGGGAAAAGACTTCACAGAACATAGGATTTATGAGATGGCAACTGTAACCGACAAGATTGGAAAAATCGATTTGTCACATCGTTTTATGCTGGAACAGCGTTGGGTTGGGCGATATTCTAATGCTAATCTGACTTCCGAAGACCAATATCCATTTATGAACCGAGCGCGGTATATGATTCGTTTGCAAATGCCTTTAAAAGGAAATTCAATTGCGGACAAAACACCGTATGTTGCCGTTTATGATGAGGTAATGATTGGTTTCGGAAAAAATGTTGGCGAGAATATTTTTGATCAGAATAGAATCGGAGTTTTGTTAGGCTATAAATTCAATGATTTGGTAAGAGTAGAAGGCGGTTATCTGAATCAAATTGTTCAATTGGGAAGGGAAGTGGAAGGTAAAAATGTATTCCAATACAACAATGGTTTTATCGTAAGCGCCAACTTTAATTTTGATTTCTCTAAGAAAACGGTTGATTAGGTTAACCACAAAAGTCACAAAAGTTTAAGTTGTTTAAAGGCTTCGACTCAGTTCAGCAGACACTGTTAATAATTATAGTTTAGTATTTAGAATTGTCATCCTGAGCGGAGTCGAAGGATTTTATGGTTATTTTTAGCTTAAAGAGCAACTAACTTTTCTTTTGTGTCTTTTGTGGTTCAAATAAAGAATAATCTTTAATTTCGCAAAATGAAAATAGCATTCCTAGGACCTGAAGCCTCTTTTACGCAGTTGACCGCGACTCAATTATTCCCCAATGACGAATTGATTCCAAAAGCCAATATTTTAGATTGCTTTTTGGCGGTTCAAAATAATGAAGTGGATAAAGCGGTTGTGCCGTTGGAAAACTCAATAGAAGGAACTGTTTCTATGACTTTGGATTATCTTTATCAGACGCCGGAAATCAAGATTGAAGCAGAAGCAGTAATGCCAATTGCGCATCATCTGATGATTCATCCGGGTCAAGAAAATGATACTGCAATTGAGAAGATCTATTCTCATCCGCAAGCGCTTGCGCAGAGTTTTCATTTCCTGAATGACAAATACCCCGATGTTCCAAAGCAGGATTTTGCATCAACAGCAGCAGCAGCAAAACGTGTTTCCGAAAATCCTGACCGAAAAATAGCAGCAGTCGCCAACAAATTTGCGGCAAGTCTGTACGGCTTAAAAGTTATCCACGAAAATATTCACGATGTCGAGGAAAATCATACGAGATTCATTGTTATTTCTAAAACCGAGAATTCATATAAAAATGAAATGCAAAGTATCGGAAAAAAAACAGCGCTTCTGATTACTTTACCCCAAGATCACGCCGGAGGGTTGCATCAGGTTTTATCGGTTTTTGCGTGGCGAAATATGAACCTTAGCAAAATCGAATCCCGAACTTTGAAAACCAAACTGGGGAATTATTTCTTTTTTGTAACCGTTGTCGGCGATTGGAACAATGTACTTTATATCAATTCGATTGATGAACTAAGAGCGATTGGTGCAGAGGTTAAGTTTTTGGGGAATTATAAGGAGTTTTTGTTGGAGGGATAGAATAATTTATCATAGTTTAAGAGAATAATAAAGATCAATGTTTAATAATGCAAACATTATATTAAGTTGCGTAAAATTTTGTTTTTTTAAATCTTTCTTTTTCTGGTTGTGACTGAAAAGTGAAATCAAGAAGATTACTACTAATTGATTTTCTATCTTCCAATACAAAAACATTTGTAATATCTGAATTTAAAAAGTCATCTGTAGCTTCGAGTGTTATTTGTTTCATATAAGATATAATACGAATTAAAGCGCTATTTTTATCTGAAATTTCACTTAAATATTTTATAAAATGAGGAATTGAATCTTTTAAGCCGATTATTGAAAAATATTTTACAGCAATAAACTCCATAAATTCCATTTTATTTTTTAAAATATCATAACAATATTCTGTAGCGTATTCATTTTTTTTACCTATTAATACATATGCAAGAGTATATGCTTGTGTTATATCTATTTTGTTATTACTCAATATTTTAAATAACTTAAAATATTGGTCGTCAGTGAGTTTTTCGTGCTGTATAATCGATAGATAAGCAATTGAACTTTGTTTTTGCTCTAGAGAACCTTTAGTGATATTTTCAATCGCAAAATTGATTTCTTTTTGTTTTGTTTCTTTAAGGTATAAATCTAATCTCTCATTGAAATTTAATTCTAGGTTTTTGATTTGTTCTCTAGAAGGTTTAATTCCAAAGAAATATGTTACAATTGGAACTATTAGACCAATTACAGTAAAAATAATGGTTAATATTGTGTATATGGTTCCAAAGCTTGAAATCAAACTGTTTTGATTAGAAATTGTTTCAGTTGCTTGTTCAATTCTATCTTCTAAAATATCAATTTTATCTTTTTTTGTATTTAAAATTTTTTCAGTTTTAGATGTTTGCTTTGGACTAAAATTTTTTTGACAAAATATAAATCCTGAAAAAAAATTTAAAAAGATTATAATAAATATAAATTTTCTTATAAAATTAGAAGCCATATTTTCTGAGCGTATTTGCATAACTTTTCATATTTCTTTTTTCCAATTCTAAAATTAGAATGTGAATTGGAGGCCAATTGCTTAAATAAGTTCCGGGTCCACTATACATTCCTCCTCCGGGTCCAGTATAAAGTCCACCACCAGGTCCCGTATAAAATCCGCCACCAGGACCAGTGTAAAGTCCACCACCAGGACCAGTGTAAAGTCCACCACCGGGACCGGTATAAAGTCCACCACCAGGACCAGTGTAAAGTCCACCACCGGGACCGGTATAAAGTCCACCACCAGGACCAGTGTATGCACCACCACCAGGACCAGTATAAAGTCCACCACCAGGACCAGTATAAAGTCCACCACCAGGACCAGTATATCTATTTCTTGGCCACATATTAATTTTTTATTTTAAATTAAAAAAAATTTGCTTGTTAATTTACAATTTTCTTATTAATAAAAAAATAAACCGGCAATCCAAGCAAAATCAATCCTAATCCAGGCCACGTATATTGAGGTTTATAGATGAATAACAGAATACAAAATCCGGTTCCAATCAAAAGATAAAGAATTGGCGTGAAAGGATAAAGAAATGTTTTGTAACCTCTTTCCAGTTCAGGTTTTTTGATTCTCAGATAAATCACACCAAAAACGGTAATCATATAAAACAAAACAATCACGAACGAAATCATATCCAGCAAATCGCCATATTGTCCGCTCAGACAAAGCAAACTTGCCCAAATCCCCTGCATCCAAAGTGATTTTGCAGGTACACCATTATTGTTATTTTCAACCGCAGATTTTAAGAACAATCCGTCTTTTGCCATTGTCTGGAAAACCCTTGCACCAGCGAGAACAATGCCGTTCACACAACCAAAAGTCGAAATCATCACAAGAACTGCAATGATTATTGTTCCAGCATTTCCAAACATTTTTTCAGCTGCAGCAACGGCAACACGGTCATTCGCTGCAAAAGCAATGGAATCTCTGTCGAGTGCGTTGAGATAAACAAAATTCACTAAAAGATAAAGAATCATCACGGCAGAAGTTCCCAAAATCATTGCTTTCACCACGTTCTTTTTTGGATTTTCGATTTCTCCGGAAATGAAAGTCACATTTTCCCAAGCCACAGAACTGAAAACAGAGCCAACCATTGCTGCGGCAATTCCGCCAAGAATAGTCGCTCCGGAAATACTTTTCCATTCGGTTTGTTTCAGATTTTGGAAAGCGTCCCAGCCAAAGCTCATATTAGAGTTCCAATTGGATTGAGAAATCAGGACGAAACCAAGAACAATCAAACCAAGAAGTGCGATGATTTTGGATGAAGTAAAAACGTTTTGGAGAATTTTTCCACTTTGAACACCTTTAGTATTCACAAAAGTGAGGAACAGAATGACGACAATCGCCAGAATCTGAATCCACGTGATTTTAAAGTCGCCGTTTTGGAAAATCGGAGCTGCGTCATTGAGACTCGGAATAAGATAAGCCGTAAATTTCCCAAAAGCAACAGCAACCGCGGCAATTGTTCCGGTTTGGATGACAGTGAACATTCCCCAGCCATAGAGAAAACCCATTAGTTTTCCAAAAATCTCTGTGATGTAAGTATATTGTCCGCCAGCTTTTGGAAACATTGCTGATAATTCACCGTAACTTATGGCTGCAGCAATGGTCATTAATGTTGTAATTAACCAAACAACAATTAGCCAATAGCCGGAACCAAGATTCCGAATAATGTCTGCACTCACGATAAAAATTCCGCTCCCTATCATTGATCCCATTACGATCATCACAGCGTCCCAAAGTTTGAGTTTTTTCTCCATAGTTTTTATTAATAATCAAATATAATAATAATCAAGACATTAAAACCTGTATATTTAGCCTGGAAAAATTTTTAGTCTATGAAAATCAGTCTGTGTCTCATTGTTAAAAATGAAGAAGAAGTTTTAGGAAGATGTCTGGAAAGTGCCAGGGATTTTGCGGATGAAATCATCATCGTTGATACAGGTTCTACTGATGAAACTAAGGAAATTGCCAGGCAATTCACCGATAAAGTTTATGATTTTGAATGGATTAATGATTTTTCTGCAGCACGCAATTTTGCATTCTCCAAAGCGACAATGGATTATCAGATGTGGCTGGACGCAGATGATATTGTACCTGAAAAATCCGTTCAAGAAATCAATAATTTAAAGACAGCTCTAAGTGATGATATTGAAATTGTGACGATGAAATATGTTTTGTCATTTGATCACAACAATAATCCTACTTTTCATTCAACACGTGAAAGGTTATTTAAAAGAAGTAAGAATTATCAATGGATTGATCCTGTCCACGAATGTATTCCTTTGATTGGACACCTACAATATACAGATATTGAAATCTGGCACAAGAAAACCCGACAAGAAGTTGTATCTACCAGAAATGTTGATATTTACAGGGCTTTGGAGAAGAGCGGAAAAGCGTTTTCTCCAAGACAGTTGTATTATTATGCTCGGGAACTCAAAGATCATAATGATACTGAAAATGCAATCATTTATTATGAAAAATTTTTGGCAACCGGATTGGGTTGGATAGAAGATGTAATAGCTTGCTGCCATCAATTGGCCATCGAATATAAAAAGATTGGATCTGAAGAAAAAATATTACCAACATTATTTAAAACATTTGAATATGATATTCCGAGACCGGAAATCTGTTGTGAGTTAGGTTATTACTATAAAGAAAAACAAAATTATAATCAGGCATTCAAATGGTTTGATTTGGCTACGAAGGTTGTGGTGTCTGATAATGTGGGTTTTGTGTTTTCTGATTACTCCGGCTATATTCCAAATCTGGAAGCCTGTGTGTGTCTTTCATTTTTAGGAGATTATCCAAAAGCTAATGAATATAACGAGAGGGCTTCCGTATCAAGGCCCGATTGTCCTTCTGTAAATCAGAATAGAGAGTATTTGAAGTCTATGATGGCGGATTATTTTTAAAGTTAGGAATGAATTTTAATAAATGAAATAGAATAATAATGATTGGAAAAAACTTGATCTTAGGATAAAATAGTTAAGGTACATCCTCAACAATTATTTATTAATAGAAGCAACAATATCTTGTTGCTTTTTTTATAAATATAAAGGGCGATTCTCTTGTAACATCAAGCTAATGGTTGTTTGTGTTTTTGTGAAAAATTAATATTTATTGTGAATATATTTTTTATACTTTTGTTAAAGGTGTGGTAATCTTTTAAACATAAGAAATAATTTTAATAAAATTGATAATTATTTTGTGTTTATAGCTTGATATGGTTGGTTTCTATCCAGAATAGAAGATAATAAGCTTTCAAATTATAGAAGGCTTTATAACAGGATAATAAAATATTAAACAAAAATAAAATTAATCAACTATGAAAAAGCTTTCTTTTTTGGCAGCTTCTCTTGTTTCAACTTTTGCATTCTCGCAGGTACAAGACGCCATGAGTTATCAAGCAGTCATCAGAAATTCTAGTAATGAACTGATTAAAAGTCAGAATGTAGGGATGAAATTTTCTATATTAAAAGGTTCTCCTACAGGATCCGTCGTTTATTCGGAAACGCAAATTCAGCCAACAAACATCAATGGTTTGGTCAATGTGAAAATTGGTGCCGGGACTTTAGTTAGTGGTTCTTATTCAACAATTGATTGGGGTGCTGATACTTACTTTATAAAGATAGAAACAGATCCAACAGGTTCAACAAACTATACCATAACAGGAACATCCCAATTGTTAAGTGTTCCCTACGCATTGTATGCAAAAACTTCAGGAAGTTCTCTTCCTGGTCCAACAGGAGCGACAGGTCCTCAAGGCCCACAGGGGATTCAAGGAGTTCAGGGTATTACCGGTGCAACTGGTATTGCTGGATTGACCGGAGCAACCGGACCTCAGGGGCCAGTAGGAGTAACCGGGGCAACAGGTCCTCAAGGACCACAGGGAATCCAAGGTGTTCAGGGCGTTACTGGTGCAACTGGTGTTGCTGGATTGACGGGAGCAACCGGACCGCAAGGACCGGTAGGAGTAAGCGGGGCAACGGGCCCTCAAGGACCACAAGGTATCCAAGGCATAACTGGTCCAACTGGAGTACAAGGACCTCAAGGGGTTCAAGGTATAACTGGTCCAACCGGAGTTCAAGGTCCACAAGGCATTCAGGGAGTTCAAGGCATTCAGGGGACAACTGGAAATACTGGCCCAACCGGAGCTACAGGAAATACTGGAGCAGGTTTTTCTAATGGTACAGCAGGAGCACAGTTGATTTTGACTAATTCAGTAGCGCCTTATTCACCATCAGTACCGGTCACTATGAGTGGAGACGTGTCTATATCAGCTTCAGGTGTAACAACTATTGGAGATTCTAAAGTGACGGTTTCAAAAATATCTGCAACAGGGACCAAGGATTCTTCCACATATCTTAGAGGTGATGGTACTTGGTCTACCCCAAGCGGTGGAGGCGGAGGCAGTTTATCAATGACTACTGCTCAGGGTAATATTACATTAATTAATAGTAATCAGATGGTGTACATTACAGGAGCTTATACTATCACTCTTCCAGCAAATCCAAGCACGGGATTAATGATTTATGTATCTACTGATAGCAAAACTGCTACTTTAGATCCAGGCACTAAAAAATTCCGTCAAAATGGACAAGATTATGGGGCTTCAAAAATAAGTGAATTTGGAAAAGATGCATCCACCAATGGAAACAATATTGGAATGATCCTAATTTTCAATGGTAATAAGTGGTTTGTATACTAAATTCACAGTTGAAAATCCAATCAATATAATTATCACAAATTATAAATTAAACTAATGAAATCAATAATAAAAATAGTATTTGTTGTAGGATTATCGATACAATCTTACGCTCAGTCGTCTGTTAATACGAGTGGAGACAATTCCTCAGGATCTAATGGAAATGTCGCTTTTTCTATTGGAGAAGTTTTTTACGATACAGCAACATCGTCAAGCGGGAGTGTTGCAGCGGGCGTTCAACAGGCTTATGAAATTACGGAAACATTGGGTGTTGACATCACAGAAATTAATATGAGTCTGAAAATCTACCCCAATCCGACTCCGGATATTCTTAACCTGAAAATAGGATTTAATGATTATAAAAAATACCGCTATGAACTTTATGACAATAGTGGAAAATCATTATCAGGTAAAGCTATTAATGAGTCGCAGACATCCATTAAAATGGCTTCTTATCCTGCAGCGGTTTATTATCTTAAAATCATAAAAGATGGTAAAGCAATGAAGGTATTCAAAGTTTTAAAAACGGATAAATAAACTATAATAAATAAAAATAATCAACTATGAAAAAGCTCTCTTTCTTAGCCGCTTCTTTGGCTTCTGCATTGGCATTTTCGCAAGTCCAGGATGCTATGAGTTATCAGGCAATCATAAGAAATTCAAGCAATGAACTAGTCAAGAATCAGAATGTAGGGATGAGATTTTCTATATTGAAAGGCTCTCCTTCTGGAACTGTGGTATATTCTGAAACACAAGCTCAATCAACGAATCTAAATGGTTTAGTGACAGTGAAAATTGGTGCTGGGAACCAAGTGAGTGGTTCTTATTCAACAATTGATTGGGGTGCTGATACTTACTTTATAAAGATAGAAACAGATCCAACAGGTTCAACAAACTATACCATAACAGGAACTTCCCAATTGTTAAGTGTTCCTTATGCATTGTATGCAAAAACTTCAGGAAGCTCTCTTCCTGGTCCAGTTGGAGCGACGGGCCCTCAAGGACCACAAGGGATCCAAGGTGTTCAGGGCGTTACTGGTGCAACTGGTACTGCTGGATTGACCGGTGCAACCGGACCTCAAGGGCCAGTAGGAATAACTGGGGCAACGGGTTCTCAAGGACCACAGGGGATTCAAGGAATTCAGGGTATTACCGGTGCAACTGGTGTTGCTGGATTGACAGGTGCAACCGGACCTCAGGGGCCAATAGGAGTAACCGGGGCAACAGGCCCTCAAGGACCACAGGGGATCCAAGGAGTTCAGGGTGTTACCGGTGCAACTGGTGTTGGGTTGACGGGAGCAACCGGACCTCAAGGGCCAGTAGGACCAGTCGGTGCGGCAGGACCTCAAGGACCACAGGGGGTTCAGGGTGTTACTGGGGCAACCGGTAGTACGGGTGCTGGTATTTCAAATGGTACAACCGGAGCACAGTTGATTCTCACTAGTTCGGTAGCGCCATATTCGCCAATGGCTCCTGTGACTATGACTGGAGATGCGACAATTACTTCCGCCGGGGTAATAACCGTAGGCGCTTCTAAAATCACAACTGCTAAAATTGCGGATGCAAGTGTTACTGTAGCTAAAATTTCTACAACATCAGGAACGGCAAGCTCTTCCACATATCTTAGAGGGGATGGTACTTGGTCTACACCAGGTAGTGGTAGTGGAAACGGATTTGTATTTACATCTGTAACGTCTGGTATAACATTAAATACAAATAACCAGGTTGTCAATATTGCGGGAGATTTTACTGTAAATTTACCTGCTATACCTGCTAATGGCCAGTTAGTCTATATTATTAGTCCTTTATCGGTAGGTACTATTAATGGTAATGGGAAGCAAATAATTATACAAGATGGTACAACTTTTTCTAGTTTTAAATATGCTGACTATGATAATTATAAAATAAGTTTGCTAATCTATAATGGTACAGCTTGGTATAATCCTTTTTAAAATTTCAAATATAAACAGTGTTATAAAAGGGAGGCTTGTCTCCCTTTTTATTTTGTAATAATAAAATTTTTCAAGTCTAATTTATGGTGTTGAAATGTGAGAATTGTTATTCCAGAGTTAAAAAAATACGTTCTATATAAAATTCGGATCAATCTAAACGAATAATATTCTGAAAAATATTCTTTAAAATTAAGATTTTATTAAACTTTAGCTAAGGATTTGTAGTGCTGGAGATAAAAGTGTAATTTTGCCAACTTAATTTTGAACCTCATGGAATTAGAATATGTAGAACATCTGAGCCCAATGCTGAAAGGCGATATCAAGAATTATCTGATCGATATCGATGGAACGATTACGGATGATGTACCTAATGAAGAGCCAGAAAGAATGGTAACTTGTGAACCTTTTCCGGACGCTTTGGCAACCATCAACAAGTGGTATGATGAAGGTCATCAGATTTGTTTTTTCACTTCCAGAACGGAGGATTTGAGAGAGATTACAGAAACCTGGCTGAAGAAACACGGTTTCAAATACCACAGCGTTTTGCTGGGGAAACCAAGAGGTGGAAATTACCATTGGATTGATAACCATTTGGTTAAAGCCACAAGATACAAAGGGAAATTCACAGATATGGTGGAAAAACAAGTGACCATAGAGGTTTTCCGTGACTAAAAATATTTCCAATCAAAAATTCCCGAAGTTTCTATTTTCGGGAATTTTTGATTGGATGACAAATCCCATAGCCCCGATTGTAGTGGAAATCCTTTTGCTTTTTTTTCACCTATGAAAAAGCAAAAGATTGCAACGGAAAGCGGGATTAAGCTCCTAAACCAATTAATTAATGAACAGATTCTGTTCTCAAAAAATATAAAATATAATGAAAGTACTTGCTAATGATGGACTTACACAGTCCGGAATCAATGCACTATTACAAAACGGGTTCGAGGTAATTACTGATAAAGTAGCTCAGGAAAACCTAATCACTTATATCAATGAAAATCAGGTTACAGTTTTGCTTGTGAGAAGTGCGACGAAGGTGACCAAGGAAATGGTAGATAATTGCCCGAGTTTGGAGATTATCGGCCGTGGTGGTGTCGGAATGGACAATATCGAAGTTGCCTATGCGAGAGAGAAAGGAAAACACGTGATTAATACGCCAGCAGCTTCTTCGGAATCTGTAGCGGAATTGGTTTTCGCGCATCTTTTCTCAGGAAGCAGATTTTTACAAGATTCTAACAGGCAGATGCCTATGAAAGGTAATACTGAGTTTGCAAAATTGAAGAAAGCTTACGAAAAAGGCGTTGAACTGAGAGGTAAAACTATCGGAATCGTAGGAATCGGAAGAATCGGGCAGGAGGTTGCAAGAATCGCACTTGGATTGGGAATGAAAGTAATTGCTTCTGACACCAGAATCGGGAAAGCAAGTGTACGTGTAGATTTCTACAACAGTCAATATATCAATGTGGAGATAGAAACGGAGCCGTTGGAGCAGTTGATTCAGCATTCGGATTTTATTACGCTTCACGTTCCGGCTCAGAATGGTCCAATCATCGGTAAAGCGGAACTGGATAAAATGAAAACCGGCGCAGCGATTGTGAACTGTGCCAGAGGCGGCGTGATTGATGAAGAAGCTTTGATAGAAGCTTTAGATTCTGGAAAGTTGGCTTTTGCAGGTCTTGATGTTTTCGAGAACGAACCTACACCTTCTGAGAGAATCCTGACGCACCCAAAAATCTCTTTGACACCTCACACCGGAGCGGCTACAGAGGAAGCTCAGGACAGAATCGGAACCGAGTTGGCAAATCAGATTGCTAGTATTCTTTTGGTTAAATAATTTAACTTAAATATAAAATCAATGCTCGTTTTTAGACGGGCATTTTTTATTTTTCCGATTCAGATTAAAATTTTACTTTTGCTGAGGTTTTTTATGGCAGCTTAATCCGCCTTCCGCTCCCAATTTTTTTGTTCCGCTTTGCTCCACAAAAAGGATTTCCGCTCAAATCGAGTAACGAGATTCATCGATTCAAAAAGAAAATAAAGAAAAAGGAGATAAGTCGGGCTGCAGTTTTGACCTTCGAATCAACATTAGTCTATGAAAAGAAAAGTCCTATTGATATACACCGGCGGAACCATCGGGATGGAAAAAGATTACAACACAGGAAGCCTTGTTCCATTCGATTTTTCAACTATTTTCAAAAGAATTCCGGAAATGAATCTTATTGAATGCGAAGTTTCTGTTCATCCATTCGAAAATCCGGTCGATTCGTCCGATATGGGACCTCGGGAATGGCGGATGATAGCAGAATGGATTCATAAAAATTATGATGCTTTTGATGGTTTTCTGATTCTTCACGGCACAGATACGATGTCTTACACGGCTTCTGCACTTAGTTTTATGTTGAAGAATCTTGGTAAACCTGTGATTTTGACGGGTTCTCAATTGCCAATTGGAGATTTGAGAACGGATGCAAAAGAAAATCTGTTGACGAGCTTATATTACGCCAGTCTTTATGAAAATGATGATGCTGTTATAAAAGAAGTGGCAGTTTACTTTGAGTACAAACTTCTGCGTGGAAACCGAAGTCTGAAATATTCTGCCGAATTTTTTGACGCTTATCAAAGTCCTAATTATCCTATTCTTGGACAGTCCGGCGTTCATCTTAATATCGAAAAAGATTTGCTTTGGAAACCAGAAGGCGAATTCGAACTGGACACTTATCTCAATGAAAATGTTTTGTTCTACAGAATCTTCCCCGGAATGAACTTCGAGTCTTTATTGGAACTCAAAACGCCGGAAGCAATTGTCTTACAGGTTTTTGGTTCGGGAACTATTTTTAATAGCGATAAAACCCAAAATGTACTTCAGGAATTGAGAAACCGTGGAATTGAAATTGTAGTGATCAGTCAATGTATTTCCGGCGGCATCAGCTTCGGGAAATACAGCAACAGTAATATTTTTACAAAAGTAGGAGCAATCAGCGGAAAAGATATGACGGCTGAAGCAGCAATTACCAAAGTGATGCATATTTTGAAGAATCCGAACTATCATAAACCTTTTTCGGAGACTTTTACAGAAACTATTTGCGGAGAAATTTCCGAAGACTTTCAATAAACGTTTTGAAACTTCGGATATTTCATTATATTTGCAACCTCAATTAGAGAGGTGTCCGAGTGGTTGAAGGAGCTACCCTGGAAAGGTAGTATACGGGTAACTGTATCGAGGGTTCGAATCCCTTCCTCTCTGCAGAGTTGAAAAACTTAAACAAAAAAGCCATCTAAAATTTTAGACGGCTTTTTTATTTATGCAAATCTAAGTTACTTCACCTTTTCCAAAAGGTACAGCTTCCCGCCGGAGAAAGCCAATTTAGGCATCAGATTACCTTCCAGGATCATTGTTTTGCTGTTGATGTCGATTACAGAAATATAATTGCTGGAGTTATATTCTATATAGTTTTCTTTCTCTTTGGTTAAAGGATTTTTGCCAAATTCGAAATCATATTTTTCCCAATCCACTTTTTCTGTGCTGCAATGCACAGGTTTGAATTTCGATTTTTTGGAATTGAAGATAATCTGGTCAAAACCCTCGGTGCATTCGCTCTCGAAAGAACTGTCCGGATTCTGGTCATTAGTGAAAGCCTCAAAAGAACCTTTGTAAACACCAATTACTTTCCAGGTTCCGTCGATACGGTCTTCATCAATTTTTCCGTTAGCTTTGCTGACTGCCCAGCTTACGCCTTTCACGGTTCCTTTTACCGTTTTGTAGCCGACTTTAGCAACACCTTTTACCACTTTTGCGGCCGTAGAAACAACACAGGATTGCAGGATTGCGACGGCAAAAACAGATAGAATTATTTTTCTCATAACATCAGTTTTTGATATACGAATATAGATACTTTATAATCATAATTCATAATGATTTGAAAATTAATGTTTCAAAGACATGTTTTTTTATCTAAGGCTGATAGTAATAATTAATCTTGTTTTATAATTAATTGAAACATAATTAATTATAATTATGTTTTTTTTACTAAATTTTTTTTATAATTAAAATGTATATTCATTCCGAATTATCCATTCTCCAATATTACCGGCTGACACCATTTCATCTGCTTCTATTATTGCGAAATTGCATTTTGTTTTATTTTCGTTATTGTTAATTATTTTATTTGAATTTGAATAATATTTAGTTAATTAATCAATTTATATTATTTATTAATAATAGGCAACAGATGGCGAATCTTACAGGGCTTTGTGTAGAAACCACAATCAGAACGCTTAAGGCGATGGAAAAAAAGAATCTCCTGAAAATCCGGAATAGAAAAATTCTGTATTAGAATTATTTTTGAAAGATATGATTTGGATCATAAACTGACAAATGTCATATTGTTTACCTTTGGTATACAATAACTTAAAAGTCTCTTTTTAAGAGAATGCTTTAGACTTTATATTATGCTTCTTCGTTTTTTAATGAATCAAAAATGTTGAGGTAGATAATTCACAATAGACTCTTATCAATCCATTCTTTTCGAAATTACCTCTCTTGATGAGTTTGAGAGGTAATTTCTTCTAACCTTCTAAAATATATATGATATGAACTGTGAAAAGCTACAAAAATCTCTTAAGTCCGAAAGTTTCCTGAATGTTTTGAACAATGGTAAAAAATTCGAGAAAGAAGCAGTGATCTATGCCAAGGAAATCAACCGTAATATTTTCCTTCTGTTTGTTATTTTAAAGGATTTGAAAATGGAAAAAATCCGTGCATCGATTGCTAATTTTGATTGTTTTGAAAGTATTGGTATCAAAGATCCGATCCAGCTGATGTTTCATCTTACCATTACCAAGAAGGAAGATTTCCATTATTTTGAAAAATATGTTAATGTTTCGGTTTGAAAACAAGGTCTGGCAAAGCTTTTGTTAGGCTGAGATTAATAATAATATTTAACCACATCAAAAATCAAACTTATGGATTTTCCAAAGATACTATTAGACAAAATCAGCTATTATCTGATCGACAGGAATGAGACGATTTCTATTGCAGAAAGTGTAACATCGGGATTTGTGCAGCTGGCTTTTTCTCAGATGCCCGATGCAGAAAAGTTTTACAGAGGAGGATTAACGGCTTATACTCTGGAAGAGAAAGTAAAACATCTGGGTATTGATCCTTCAGAAGCACGAGCTGTGAATTGTGTTTCCCAGGAGATCACGGAACTAATGGCGCTTAATGTTGCTGAGAAGTTTGGGACAGACTGGTCTATTGCTACTACAGGTTATGCTACGCCGGTTCCGGAGTCGGGTGAAGAGATTTTTGCTTATTACAGCATTTCTTATCTTGGGGAGATTATTCTTTCCGATAAGATAGAGCTGCATCCTTTAACGAAAGCGATAGATGCGCAAAATTATTTTACAGAATGTATCCTGAGCTGTTTGCGATGCGAAGTTAAAAAGCATCTCTTACAGCTGGCTTTTAAAAATTAAAATCTTTTCTTTCTTCTTCATAAGAAACCTCTGATAGAATGCTGTCAGAGGTTTTTATTTTATTGATAACGCTGATGTTCTTTTGGTTTGGAAAACTTCTCAATAATTGGTTTGAAGAGAGCCCGGTATTTTTCGATATCAAATAACTGGGAGTCTGTCAATGCTTTGTAAGTCAGCCATACGCTGAACGGAAACAAAACCATATTCGGGATCCAGGTGGCTAGATAAGGATTGATCGCACCTTTCCAGGAGAGATTCTCTACGGATAAATTCAAAACATAGAAGATGATGAAAATAACAATCGCGATAACAACTGGTAACCCCATTCCACCTTTTCTGATAATCGATCCCAAGCTGGCCCCAATCAAAAAGAAAATGATACAAGTGAAGGAGTAGGATATGATTCTCTGTTGGTACATTACAATCTTGTTATGTTGTTTGATTGTATCTTTTATCGAGTTTTCATTAGATTCGGCACTTGTTTTCAGGGCATCTATTTTATTGTAAGCATTCCAGAGGATCTCCAGTTTTTTATCTTTTTTGAGCGTATCAATTTTATAAGGCTCTTTGATTTTTTCTTTGGTTTTGGATTTATCAATGTACTGAACATAATTGTTCGTCTGAGAGATAATCGGCGATGCGATTGAGCTGAGTGTTACATTATTATCTTTTCTGTTTTTGGTCAGTGTTTCGTTAACTTCGCTGTAAGTCTGGAAACGATAGTCGTCTGTAATTTTTTCCTTTTCGATGGCGTTGTTGATCAACTCACTGATGTCAAAATGATTGACCAAACTATCAAATCTTACCGACTGATTGGGTTGTTTCATTCTCTCGTTATAGGATTTATTCGAGATATCATCTGTGAAAACATAACCGTTATAGAGAATCAGTTTCAGATAATTTCTGTCAACAGCAGGAGCAAATTTTCCACTTTTTGCAATAATGGTTTGTTGATCGTCGTAGGGACTTGCATTCTTGTGAAGAAAAACGCCTTCCAGTTTTTCACCTTTCTCTCCGTAGATTTTATCAAACTTCACTGAATAACCCGAGATCTGATCGATAAAAACCCCAGGTGTAAAGTTGATCGCAGGTTTGGAAGAGATGATATTGAACATCATATTCTTCGCTTTCCGCTGGAAATCGGGAATGATATTATTGGAAAAGAAGAAAAGTGCGACAGAAAGCAGGGACACCGTTACGAAAAGTGGCATCATCACCCGTACAAGCGAGATTCCCGCGGCTTTCATCGCAGCCAGCTCATACCGTTCTCCAAAATCTCCAAAAGTCATAATGGAAGAGAGTAGGATGGTAAGTGGCAACACCATGCTCACAACACTGATTCCCAGATAAAAAAGAAACTTGGTAATTTCCCAGTAAGTAAGACCTTTTCCTGTCAGCTGCGACATTTGTGTCCAGATAATGTTCACAATGAAGATGAAGAACAATACACTGAAGATAAACAGAAACGGCCCGAAAAAAGTCTTGATGATATATTGGTCTAATTTTTTCAATTCAGAAATTTAGACTTCAAAAATACTGTAAAAAAAAGCAATACTGAAATCGATTCCAGAATTTTAGCAATATTTTATAAATTTTATTTTAGGCAGCTTAATCCGCCTTCCGCTCCCAAACCTAACAGAGTGGTTCGACTTAGTCAATCTTTTCACTCCACTACGTTGCGTAAAAAGGATTTTCGCTCAAACCTAACGAAGTGGTTCATCGATTCAAATAAAAATAAATAAGAAATTGGAGATAAGTCGGGCTGCGTGCAATTCAATGATAAAAATAAAAGTCCGCAGCTGATACCAACTGCGGACAGAATTTGAAAGGTCTAAAAAACTAGAATAGATCTAGCATTTTTAAAAAATATAATCGGTACTTAGAAAATTAGAATCGTGATCTCTCACAATGGTGTTCAGTAAGTCCTTGTTGGAATCTGTGATTTTTGCCGCGACTAAAGATCGGATGGAGAACGATCTCAGCGCATCAAAAACAGACAGCGTACCTTCTGCGCTGTCTTTTCTTCCGGTGAAAGGGAAAACATCCGGTCCACGTTGCGCCTGGCAATTAATGTTCACACGACTTACCAAGTTGACAAACGGATCAATCAGTTTCGACACTTCCATCGCATCTTCACTGAAGATACTCACCTGCATCCCGTGGTCTGCATTGACCTGATAATCGATGGGTTCTTCTATCGTTTCAAATGGCACCACCGGAATCACCGGGCCAAATTGCTCTTCGTGGTACAGTTTCATTTGATCATTCACAGGGTAAACTACGGCCGGGAAAACGAAAGAAGCCTCGTTGTAACCACCATTTTCGTTCAGTACTTTTGCACCTTTTGAGATAGCATCAGCGATACATTCTTCCAAATAAGGCGGTTTGTTGACTTCCGGAAGTGGTGTGATTTTCACATCTTTTTCCCAAGGCAATCCTCCTTTCATAACCGAAACAGCTGCTGTTAATTTCTGAGTAAATTCTTCCGCAACATCTTTCTGAACGAAGATTAATTTAAGCGCTGTACAACGTTGTCCATTGAAAGATAATGAACCTAAAATAATTTCGCTGACTGCAATATCCAGATTAGCATTTTTGGTAACAATTGCAGCGTTTTTCGCATCAAGACTAAGAATTGCTCTCAATCTGTTCACTTTCGGATGAAGTTTTTTCAATCCATTCGCTACTTTACTTGATCCAATGAAAGCCAGAACATTCACTTTTCCACTTTCCATAATTGGCGTGATGATCTCTGAACCTTTTCCATATAAAGTATTCACAGTTCCTTTCGGAAATGCTTCTTGGAAAGCTTTCAATAAAGGATAATGGGCGAGAACACCGTGTTTTGGTAATTTGAATAAGATTGTATTTCCCATTATCAGGGCAGGAATCAACGTTGTGAAAATCTCATTCAATGGATAATTGAAAGGTCCCATACTGAGTACAACTCCGAGTGGCGCTCTTCTGATTTGCGCAATGGTTCCTTCTGCTTGCTGGAAACGGGAAGATTCTCTGTCGAGGTCTTTCAGTGCGTCAATTGTTTGGTTGATGTAATCTACGGTTCTGTCAAATTCTTTGGTAGAATCGGGGAGAGTTTTACCAATTTCCCACATCAGTAATTTGATAACCAGATCACGTTCTTTAATCATCAGGTAAACAAACTTTTGCATACATTGGATTCTGCCTTCTACAGACATTGTCGGCCATTCGCCGAGTCCATTGTCATAGGCTTTTACGCAAGCATCCAAAACATCAAGAGCTTCTTTTGGACCGATATTCGGGATGCTACCTAGAAGTTTTCTTTCCAATCCGTTTTCTGTTGGGATGCAAACTGGTGAATAGATTTCGGTGACATCGCCGTTCCATTGAACCAATTCTCCGTTGAGAAGATATTCTCTTTGATGGATGATGGGAACTTGATATTCTTCGGGAATTTCGTTTTCTGATTTGAATAAGTTTTTGAAATTACTTTGTGCTGAACTCATAGTTTTTGATTTAATGTGAAATTAAATTCGATTTTTCGAAGTATAAATTTAGAGATAAAGATTGATTCTTAGTGTTTGTTAACATAGATTTATTCTATGCAGAAATAAAAAAAACTCAACTGTAAATTGAGTTTTGATTCGAATCTTTTGCAGATGCTTCGACTCCGCTCAGCAGGACAATTCTAATGCAATTTGCTAGAGATGTCAGTCTGAGTAGAGTCGAAGACTTTGTAAGAGAATCATTTGCCGTCTGTAGACTTCAAAGCCCAAGCGATCAAAGCTGGTTGCATAAATAATCTGGCGAATCTTTTATTATCTGTGTTCAGTCCAAAGGCGTTTCTTCTTTCTTTGTACTGGGTGTAGTTTCCAGGGAAAACGGCGGTGAATAATCCAGCGACCGCTTTTCCAACAAGCGATTCATATTTCTTTGGTGTCGCAATCACTGCAACGCCCATTGCGATTTCAACGATTCCGGAATAGACTACGGTGTCATCTTTTTCCAATGGCACCCATTCTGGAACTTGGGCTTGGAATTCTTTTCTAGCGAATGTGAGGTGTCCGATTCCTGCCGAAATCAACATTGCGCCTAATCCGTATTTTGCGATGGTTTTGATTGTATTGGCTTCCATTTTTGAACTATTTTTTTGGATGAGGTTCAAGAATGATTCCAAAGCTTGGAATGGGATGTTAAAATATCTTTAAAGCTTTGTTTTCATAGATATGTTTTTGACAGTTTGCCAGAGTTGCTTTTTTGGTTTTGGGTCAAATCTACAAATGAAAATACCGTGGATCGGGATATTGAAACTCAAAATCCAATTCCTTAATTAATTTTTCAGGAGAGATCGTTCTGCCTTTGGTCGTACGCTCATCAGAGTAGGAGAGTCCTTTCTGTGCGTTGATGACTTCTTCTTTGTTCGGATGAATGGGTGCAACGACATTGTAAACTTTGGATTGCGATTGATTGTTCAGCATTTTCTCTACAACAGAACAAATATCCGCATAATGAATATGATTCACTAACTGATCCAGCTGAGAAATATTGTAATTCTTCAAAAGTCTCTGATCACCCATCAGTCCGGCTAATCTCAAAATGTTGGTCTGGAGGAATTGTTTTAAAATGAATGCCTCGCTTTCTACTTCAAAAGGCGATTGGTCTTCCTCAACGAAGTCTTTATCCCAAGCCGGATAAACGCCTGTGGAGCTCATGAGGAATAACTGCCCTTTGAAATCTCCTAAAAATTTGAGAAGATTTTGCTGCCTTTCCTTCATGGAAACCTGCATTCCTCTGATCCCGGAAAACGGAATGGTAACAATGACAGCATCAAGTTCAGATGCAACTTCCCATTCCTTCATTTCAGGATTGATCTCATCTGGAAAACACGCCAAAGTAGTACGAAATCCTTTAGACTCTAAGTCTTCTATTTTTGATTCTGTAGTTGTAGTTGCGAAGATTTCATATCGGTCAGATACTCTTTCTGCGATGTGGGTTCCCAGCCAGCCGCAGCCGATGATGCCTAGTTTTTTCATTGATTTATTTCGATGCTTCAAAAATATCGATTTAATGTATATTACAATGAATAAAAATTGTTTTTGTATCGTCGTCATTGCGAGAAGTGAGGCACGAACGACGAAGCAATCTGTTCGGGATGACGTAATAAGTTCAACAGATTGCTTCGTCGTGTCTCCTCGCAATGGCGCTCCATTATTTCGCCTCGTCAGTTCGAGTGTTTTTTCGAAACGAAGTGTAGAAAAAATGTATCGAGAACCCTTGAACTGACAACAAAACTATTTTTCAAAACCCAAACTTCTAGATACATTCCGCTTCGCTACGTTACTCGAGGTGACGGTGCATGCAAAACAACAAAAAAACTCAGCATTCCGCTGAGTTCTCATAATTTACACTGGTTTTTCTTCCTTCCTTTTGACATCAGAATTTTTCGCTGCCTTTACCAGCTCATTCGTATCGGTGTAGAGCAGTTCCCAACCCGGAACTTCTTTCATGACTGTCAACAGATTGAGATACGCTTTCAGGTTTTTCTCTAGGTCTTTGCGGATGGCAGAGGCGCTGGTCATCTGTCTCAGATCTGCATTAGCTTCTGCCTGATCTGCGAATATGGTTTCGAAAGCCTCGTGCTTGGTTTTCATTTCCGTAAAGGCAGGATTAAGGGAAAGAAGCGTTAATTTCTGTTGGTTTTGCGGAGTTTCCAGTTCTTCGATCAGCTTTTTCATCTGGGCGGTTTGTGAGGAATAGCTTAAACGGTCAAGATTCAGTCCAAAAGTTTTGAAAACATTGTACAAATCTTCCGCCGACTGATAATTAGGTGCTGTCTGAAGTTTTCGGTAACCGTTAAGAAATGCTTTCAGATTGGTGTAAGATACATCTCTTTCGTGGTCTGCCGTGGCCACCTCTTTACCTTTCCCGCTGTAGATCTGCTTAGTATAGACCAGATCATACGTCGAGTAGGAGGTCTGCAAAGTTGCGGTCAAAGGATGGTTGGAGATCACAGGATATTTTCCTGACTGAATGTTTGAAATAATTCTCTGAGCCAAAGTCGCAAGGTCTTTGGTGCTCAGACGTGCTAATGTAATTTTCATCAGTAAAAATGTGTTTTTGTTATTAATAATGGAACTAAATCCTTAAAACAAATATAAAAATTTAGTATTAACTCACAAACAATATTGTTGGAAACAAAATACAGTTGTATTTGATCGCAAATAACCCTGTTTTAAACTAATGTAAAGTGTATTTGATTACAAACAAGCTTGTTTTATCAAAATGTAAGTTGTATTTGGTTACAAATAGGGTAATTTGTAATAAATGTAAATACTATTAATTTTTAAACGAAGGTTAAAAGTTTATTATATTTGAATAATAAACTTTTAACCATAATAAAATGTTTTTTTTTAATAACAATGAAAATATTGAATTATTTGAAAAGTCAATATCAGATGAAGATGTTAGCATTCTAGTAGGTGTAAATGGATGCGGGAAAAGTACTTATTTAAATGATATTGCAAAACACCATTTAAATAAAGGGAAACCAGTCATATGTATTGCAAATACTATATATGATAAATTTACATTAAAGTCATATAAAGCTAAAATACTTAAAAGTTCAAAAGGAAAAAATATTGCTAAGCAGTCTATTACGCAAGTTATAAATTTACTAGATAGTTATGACTCTAAGAGCTTTTTTAATCTTTCTAACGTATTTAATTATATAGATTTTAAGCCCATTATTGAATTTAATATACATAGTTTAAATTCGGATTACAGAGAATTGATTTTAATGTCAAATATCTTTAATGATTCTGAAAAAGAAGACCTAGTAATCTCATTAAACAACTCTTTTGAATTATTTTATGAAGGTGATACTAGATTTGTATTGGATTTTAGCAATAATAATGATTATGAAAAATATAAAAACAGATTATTTTTGAGAATTTTAAAATATGAAAACAAACTAAAAAAAATTAATGTTTTAAAAAAAATAGATGTAACATTATTTAAGAATGATAATTTTTTTCTATTAAGTAATGCTAGTTCAGGGGAATTAACATTAATAGCATCTCTAATATATATAAGTGCAAATATTCAAAATGAATCTGTAATCATAATTGATGAACCCGAAAACAGCCTTCATCCAAAATGGCAGATTGAGTATGTTAAAAAATTAATTGACTTATTTTATTTCTATCAACCTAAAATAATAATTGCAACGCATTCTCCCTTAATTATTAATGGTGCAGAATTAAATATTAAAAATGTCAATATTTTTAAAGGAAAATCATTTGGTGAATTCATTAAACAACCTGAAGATTTAAAGAATGTTGAAGAAATATATGATTATTATTTTGACGTCACGACTCCGGAAAATAGATTTATTTCGCAATTTGTAATTGATAAATTCAATTTATTGACTGAACTAAAAATCTCATATTCAAATTTTGAAAACATCATTAATGGCCTAATAAATAATTCGTATGATGTTCAACAAAAAAATGCATTGTTAGGAATTTTAGATTTAGCAAAAAATTACTCTTAGAATGGTTTATACAAGTGAAGAACTACAGATTATCGAGCAAGCAAAATCTGAAGGTGGAGATATTTGGAAAAATAAAATATTAGATCCAATTAAGAGAAGGATTAAAACTCATTACAGGACAAATGATTCTGAGCAGTGTTGCTATTGTAAAAGAGATTTTCAAGATGAATTTAATATGGTGATTGATATTGAACATATTCTTCCAAAAGCTAATTCTTTATTTAAAGAATATATGTTTGATATTGAAAATTTGAACATTTCGTGTAAAAGATGTAATATGACTATCAAAAATGATAGAATCGATTTTATTGTTGATCTAAAAACAATAAAGCCTGATTATAGAATTTCAAATAAATACTTTTTTATACACCCTAATTTTGATAATTATTTTGACCATATAGACTATGAAGCTACGATTAGGAATAATAAAAAATTAATAAAATATATAAAAAAAACTGAAAAAGGAAAGTATACTTATAATTATTTTCATTTAGACAGAATAGAAATAGATACATTTGATAATGTACAAGGGGTTAAAATTCAGGGCGTTGAATTAAATCCTGATTTACCTGAAGATACAAAGTCTGCTTTTAAAGCTTTAGCAACTAAACTATAGTTTTTATTACTTAAATAAAAAAACCTGCCTCACAGCAGGTTTTTCCATATCTAAAAAGTTTTAAAACAAACTCTCATCCACAAAATTCGGCAACGTCACTTTCAAATTCGGCTCGGCTTCCATCGCTCTTTTGATGGCGAAAACAGCACCTTCATTTCTTGCCCAGCTTCGTCTTGAAATTCCGTTATTCACGTCCCAGAACAGCATCGATTTTAATCTTCTGTCGGCATCATCACTTCCATCGAGCAACATCCCGAAACCACCGTTGATCACTTCGCCCCAGCCAACGCCACCACCGTTGTGAATAGAAACCCAGGTCGCCCCACGGAAACTGTCGCCAATCACATTATGAATCGCCATATCTGCCGTAAATCTCGAGCCGTCATAAATATTGGAAGTCTCTCTATACGGCGAATCCGTGCCCGAAACATCGTGATGATCTCTTCCTAAAACTACAGCTCCAATCTCTCCGTTTTTAATCGCTTTGTTGAAAGCTTCTGCAATTTTCATTCTTCCTTCGGCATCGGCGTATAAAATTCTCGCCTGTGAACCAACAACCAATTTATTTTCCTGCGCACCTTTGATCCATTGGATGTTGTCTTTCATCTGCTGTTGGATTTCTTCGGGAGAATTTTTGATCATTTCCTCTAAAACCTGACAGGCAATTTCGTCTGTTTTCTGCAAATCTCCCGGTTTTCCGCTGGTACAAACCCAACGGAACGGTCCGAAACCATAATCGAAACACATCGGTCCCATAATATCCTGAACATAACTTGGGTATTTAAATTCTCTTCCCAACGTAGGATTTTCTGCCATTACATCGGCTCCGGCTCTTGAAGCTTCCAACAAGAAAGCATTTCCGTAATCGAAGAAATACGTTCCTTTTTCTGTATGTTTATTGATTGCTGCAGCGTGTCTTCTCAAGGTTTCCTGAACTTTTTCTTTGAATAATTCAGGATCTTCTGCCATCATCGTATTGGATTCCTCAAAGGTTTGTCCGACCGGATAATAACCTCCAGCCCAAGGATTGTGTAGCGAAGTCTGGTCTGAACCGATATCGATTCTTAAATTTTCTGCATCGAATTTCTCCCAAACCTCAACGATATTTCCAAGATAAGCCAGAGAAACTGTTTCCTGATTTTCCTGAGCTTTTTTCACTCTTGCAACCAATTCATCCAGATTTTCGTGAATTTCATTCACCCATTTCTGATCGTGACGGATTTTGGTAATCTTTGGATTCACTTCTGCAATGACAGTTACGCAACCTGCGATATTTCCAGCCTTTGGCTGAGCTCCGGACATTCCGCCCAGTCCTGAAGTTACGAATAATCCGCCTTTTGGCTCTTTATTTATTTTTCTGAAAGCATTCAAAACCGTAATCGTTGTTCCGTGAACAATTCCCTGCGGACCGATGTACATATAAGATCCTGCCGTCATTTGCCCGTACTGTGTCACACCCAAAGCGTTGAATTTCTCCCAATCATCGGGTTTAGAATAATTCGGGATCATCATTCCGTTCGTTACCACTACTCTTGGTGCATCTTTATGTGAAGGAAATAACCCCATCGGATGTCCGGAATACATCGTTAATGTTTGTTCGTCAGTCATTTCAGACAGATATTTCATTGTCAAAAGATACTGCGCCCAGTTCGAGAAAACTGCACCATTTCCACCATAAGTAATCAATTCGTGAGGATGTTGCGCCACGGCATAATCCAGGTTGTTTTGGATCATCAGCATAATCGCTTTTGCCTGCTCCGATTTTCCCGGATATTCTGCAATATCTCTCGCTTTCATCTCATAATCCGGACGGAAACGATACATATAAATCCTTCCGTATTTCTCCAGTTCTTCCTTGAATTCCGGCAACAATTCTGCGTGGAATTTTGGATTGAAATAACGTAGAGCATTTTTCAGAGCTAATTTTTTCTCTTCATCCGTTAAGATTTCTTTACGTTTCGGCGCGTGATTGATACTTTGTTCGTATGGTTTTGGCTGAGGTAGTTCGGATGGAATTCCCTGTTGTATTTGTTGTTGGAAAGTCATTGAAAGTTTATAGTTTAAGGTTCAATGTTTAAAGTTTGTTTTGTGGTTTTAAAGATATTCAATTTGAAAAACACTAACAAAATCTTTCATATAAATTGATATCACTTATATTTGCACTCATAAAAATAAAGGGTGAATCGTGTGCAAGTCACGAACTGTCGCGCAACCGTGATTCGCTGAGGCGGAAAGTCGGATCCCCAAAAACTTTCGCGATTTGAAGTAGAAATTTGATTTTCTATTCATTTCAATGTTTAATCTAAATTCTAAAAAAGAAATGAATTACGAAGCCAAAATTAAGGAGTCGGAAACCCACGTCTTCAAAGTTGTATTCCCAAATACAACCAATCATCATAATACAATGTTCGGAGGAAAAGTAATGGAAATGATGGATGAAGTGGCTTTTATGACTGCTACTCGTTTCGCCAGAAAATCCTTTGTAACAGTAAGTTGTGATAGAATAGATTTTAAAAAACCGATTCCTGCAGATACTTTGGTAGAATTGATTGGAAAAGTAAAATATGTTGGGAATACCAGCGTAAAAGTCAATATTGAAATATTCATCGAGGAGATGTATGCTGACACTCGTGAAAAAGCTGTTTCAGGAGATTTTACTCTTGTCGCTATTGATGAAAATAAAAAGCCGGCAAGAATCTTTGAAAACTAGAAATAAAAAAGCTTACTGTATTCAGTAAGCTTTTGGTTTTATTCGATGAGGTCTTCGTTTTGTTCTTCGTGGTCGTCCTCGTTGTCACTTTGGCTGTAATAATTATTTTCTTCGTCAGGCAATTGATCATTGATCTGTTCAAAATTATCATCATCTTCTGCGCCCGGAACATCTAGTCCGAATGGCATTTCGTCATTCACCTGACTTGGATCTTTTATAGGATTTCCATCGCCGTCCAAAGGAACGTGTTCTTCTCGGTTAAAGATATCTTCGCCCGGATTGTAATCCATTTCTCTTAATTTTCTTTCTTGTTCGTTGATGTTATCTTCTGGTGTCATAATATTTTGATTTTAGTTAAGACAGCTAAGACAAATATGATTCCAAGCTGAGATTTTTAAGAATTAATTATCATAAATTTCGGGATTGACACAAGTTGGCATTTTTTCGCCTTTTGCGAAAGCCACTATGTTTTCCGCCGCCAATTTTGACATTCCATTTCTGGCTTCTATGGTTGCTGATCCAATATGCGGAAGAACACAAACATTCGGAAGTTGCAGTAGGGGATTTTCTTTATCCATCGGTTCTGGATTAGTTACGTCTAAACCTGCGCCCCAAATTTTTCCCGATTTTAATGCTTCGAACAGATCTTTTTCATTGTGGAAACCACCTCGTGCTGTATTGATGAAAATCAAATTTGGTTTCATTTTCTCGAACGTTTCTTTGTTGAAAATACCAGCTTGTTCTGCTGTGTAATTGGCGTGAATACTGATGATATCTGACTCTTGAATTAATTCGTCAAAAGTGACATATTTTGCTCCGAGTTCTTTCTCAGCTTGTTCATTATGACTTCTGTTATGATATATGATGTTCATTCCAAAAGCGGCTTTGCATTTTTCTGCCATTTCGAAACCGATCCTTCCCAGTCCAAAAATGCCTAAAGTTTTGTTATATAATTCTTGACCGAGCTCTTCCAAAGCATCAAAGTCTTTCCAATTTCCGGATTTTACCTTTTCGATATTATAATTGACTTTTCTGGAAACCATTTGCATTAAAAGAAAAGCTACATCGGAGGTGGCTCTGCTGAGAACATCTGGTGTGTTTCCAATTGGAATTTTTCGTTTTGTAGCCTCTGCAATATCGACTTGGTCAAAACCTACCGAGAATAGTGCAATGGCTTTTACATTGGGGCAGTTGTCGAAGAATTCTTTGTTATATTTATTTTTTCCACCAATGTTTAGAATGATGTCTGCTTGTTTGCAGTTTTCCAGCCATTCTTCGTATGATGGATTTTCGGTTTCAGGAGTTATGATTTCCAGATTGTTTTCTTTTAAAATACCAATTCCTATTTGTGGAATTCTATTGTTGATGAATACTTTCATTTTTGAATTGATTAATATTAATTTGTTGGTTTTTAATTTAACACAAAGCTCTCAAAGTTTTTTATTTAACCTGTATGTTTTTAGGTTCACGAAAGCGCTTCTATTATAAAAGGTTTTAAACACCGAATTACAAGCAGCCCGGCCTGAGTGGAGCTCTTTTTCTTTTTACAGAAAAAGAAAAAAGCGGGAAGGGAGGACGGATAAAGCTGCCCAAACCTAAAAAAAGATTCAACATAGTCAAATTTTAAAAATGCAAAAACCGGAAATGACTTCCGGTTTCTATATTTTGTCTGATATTGATTATCAAAAATTATTCCTGTGTTGGTCTTTCTTTGTCTTTTGAGAAAAAGAATTTGATAATAATTGGCAAAGTGGTGACCAAAACGATGATTAGGATAATGATTTCCAGTTTTTTCTTGAGGTCTATTCCAAATTGATCCATAAATAATTTGTCCAGATAATGTCCTGCATAAATCATTGTGAATGACCAAAGTATAGCGCCTATAACGTTATAAAAGAAGAATTTTGGTTTGCTCATTTTTACAATTCCCGCAACGATAGGGGAAAAGGTTCTCACGATGGGTAAGAATCTGGATAAAATAACTGCTACAGCGCCGTGTTCTTCGAAGAAATCGTGGGCTTTGAACAAGTATTTTTTCTTGAAAAAGAATGAGTCTTTTCTCTCATACAACAATGGTCCGCTTTTGTAACCAAACCAATAACCAATTTCGTTCCCGATAATAGCTGCAATAGCAACTGCAGTTGCTAAAATAGTAGTATCCAGAAAATCTGAACCTGTGGAACCAAAAGTGGTATCAATGATTTGAACGGCGTAAATCCCGGAAATGAAAAGTAAACTGTCGCCCGGTAAAAAGAAACCTACAAATAGCCCGGTTTCTGCAAAAATGATGAATAAAATAAGCCAAAACCCACCTAATTTGATGTAAAATTCTGGGTTCAGTAAGTCTTTCCAACTCTCGAAGTGTTCCATAGATATATGTCTTCAGCAAATATATTAAAAGCAATCTGAAATAATTGGTTTAAAATAAATTTTTAGGATTATTTAACGTAAACCACGATGTTTAGTAATATTTGTCGCCCCATTTGTCTTTGAGTTGTTCCTTGATTTTTTTCTCTGTAGAGTTATTAGCCGGTTGATAAAATGCTGTACCTTTTATGTCATCTGGTAGAAATTCTAAATCTACAAAGTTACCTTCATAAGAATGCGCATATTGATAATCTTTACCATAATCGAGATTTTTCATCAGTTTGGTTGGTGCATTTCTGAGATGTAACGGAACGGGCAAGTCGCCGGTTTTTTTCACAAAAGCCATTGCCTCGTTGATAGCGTTATAAGTTGAATTGCTTTTTGGAGAAACGGCAAGGTAAACAGCGGTTTCACTCAGAATGATTCTTGCTTCCGGATTTCCAATTACATTGATAGCTTGGAAGCAATTGTTTGCGATTACTAATGCATTTGGATTGGCTAAACCAATGTCTTCTGCTGCAAGAATCATCATTCTTCGGGCAATGAATTTGATGTCTTCTCCGCCAACCAACATTCTGGCCAACCAATAAACTGCGCCATTGGGATCAGAACCTCGCATCGATTTGATGAAAGCTGAAATGATATCATAATGCTGCTCACCATTTTTATCATACAAAGCCATATTTTCCTGCAAAACAGAAAGTACGTCTTTGTTGGATATTTTATTTTTCTTCGCTGACTTGAATTGATTAAGAACCAACTCCACAGAGTTAATCAATTTCCTTGCATCACCTCCAGAATATTGGATGAAGGCTTGCTTTTCTTCAAGAGAAAATTTGGTATTATTTAATTCGTTGTATTTTGAAGTGCTGATGTCGGCTAATTCTTCCAGTTTTTCAAAAGTCAATGCTTTTAAAATATAGACTTGAGAACGTGACAGTAAAGCCGAAACAACTTCAAAGCTAGGATTTTCTGTTGTAGCACCAATAAGAACAATCCAACCTTTTTCAACGGCGTGAAGCAAAGAATCCTGTTGAGACTTATTAAACCTATGAATCTCATCAATGAACAAAATAGGACTTTTTCCTGAAAAAAGATTTTGCTTTTTAGCTTCATCAATCACGTCTCTTACATCTTTCACTCCAGAAGAAACAGCAGATAGTTTATAGAATTTCCTGCCGGATTTTTCAGAGATAATTTCTGCCAGTGTTGTTTTTCCAGTTCCCGGCGGTCCCCAAAAAATCAATGAATTGATGGTGTCATTTTCCAGCATTTTGCGGATCGTTCCATTTTTTCCGGTCAAATGTTCTTGCCCTAAAACATCGTCGAGAGTTTTCGGACGTAAGATTTCTGCAAGTGGAGAATTGTTCATATTTCAAAATTACGGAATTAAAAGACTTTGTTGAAATTTTAACTTTGTTAAAAAATAAATTATTTGATAAGGAGAAAATATTTATTGTTTATCAATAAATATTTATTACATTTGAATAATATTTAAAATTTAAAAAAAATGTCAAAAACAAACAATTTCATATTTTGGGGTTTATATGCCATAGCTTGGATAATATTTGTAGGCTTATCGATTGAAGCAGGAGGATTAATCGTCAATTTCGTTTTCCATCTTTATAATCCTGAGCTTATCCAGAACCTCTATCAAAAGTTAGATTTAACCCAAATGTATAAAGAAAGTAGATTTGAGTTTTTTAGCATTTACAGCTTTATTTTAATCATTTCAATTCTAAAAGCTGTTCTTTTTTATACGGTGATTACACTAATGCATAAAATGAATCTGTCAAAACCTTTCAGCACTTTTGTTGCAAAGAAAATTTCTATGATTAGTTATTATAGCCTTTCAATAGGATTATTGAGTTACATTGCAAAACAAGTTGTTGAAAATTTGAATGACCATAGTTTTGTTCCTGCCAACTTAAACCAATTTTTGGCAGATAGTGAAGGATTTATTTTTATGGGAGCTGTAATTCATATTATTGCTCAGATTTTCAAAAGAGGCGTGGAATTACAGGAAGAAAACGATTTAACAGTTTAACTTATGCCAATAATTGTAAACCTAGACGTAATGATGGCAAAACGAAAAATGTCATTGAATGAGCTGTCTGAAAAAGTAGATTTAACACTTTCCAACCTTTCGATTTTGAAAACCGGAAAAGCAAAAGCTATTCGTTTCAGTACTTTGGAGGCAATTTGTAAAGTTCTGGATTGCCAGCCTGCAGATATTTTGGAATATCGGGAAAAATAAAATTAAAGTTTTCTGCTAATCACATAATCCAGCATCAGTTTAAGAGAGGCTTTGGCCTCATTGTCTGGGAATTCAGCAAGAATGTCAAGTGCTTTTTGCTGGTAATCTTTCATTGTCTGGATAGCATAATCCATTCCGCCGGAAGACTTTACAAATTCTACCAGCTCGCGAACTTTTTTAGAATCGTTGTTATAACGCTTTATAGTTGCGAAATATTTTTTGTAATTCTCAGGGCTCGCATTTTTCAAAGTATAAATCAAAGGCAGAGTCATCTTCTGTTCCTTGATATCGATTCCTACAGGTTTTCCAA
Source organism: Epilithonimonas arachidiradicis (assembly GCF_003610695.1). Lineage (GTDB taxonomy): Bacteria > Bacteroidota > Bacteroidia > Flavobacteriales > Weeksellaceae > Epilithonimonas > Epilithonimonas arachidiradicis. The sequence continues at coordinate 82,242 of NZ_RAQH01000003.1, forward strand.
TGATATTGCTTGTCTGATAATCAAAAAGGTCATCCTTGATCTGGAAAGCCATTCCCGTGTAAGTGCCGAATTCTTGCATTTTTTTCGCAGTCGCTTCATCCACGCCATTGGACAAAACACCAACTTCGCAGCAAGCCGCAATAAGAGTGGCTGTTTTCTGACGGATGATTTCGTAATAAACATCTTCTGTGATGTCCAGTTTTCTGGCTTTTTCCAACTGAAGCAATTCGCCTTCAGACATTTCTCTGATCGTTCTGGAAATCACAGCTAGCAAATCAAAATCTTTGTTATCCGTAGAAAGCAAAACCGATTTCGAAAGTAGATAATCGCCAACCAACACTGCAATTTTATTCTTCCAAAGTGCATTGATGGAAAAGAAATTCCGGCGTTTAAAACTCTCATCCACAACATCATCGTGAACCAAAGTCGCTGTATGAATCAACTCAATCATACTGGCGCCGCGGAACGTTTTTTCGTTCACATTTCCGACCAGTTTTGCGCATAGAAAAACAAACATCGGGCGCATTTGTTTCCCTTTTGTGGTAACAATGAAACGTGTGACTTTATCCAGCAGAGCAACATTACTTTTCATCGATTCATAAAACTTTTGTTCAAAAAGTTTCATTTCTTCAGAAATCGGAGCTTTGATTAGTTCTACTGTATTGGCCACTGTTTGCGTTTAGAGATTATATTTTTGGAGCAACAACATTCAACTTATTATCAACATTCTAACCCGCTTTCCGTTGCAATCTTTTTGTTTTCCGAGGGAAAACAAAAAGGATTTCCACTACAATCGGGGCTATGTTGAAGATTTGTCTATCGATTGACCAAAAACTATTCTACAAATATAAATATTATAAATCTTTCAAAGGAATAAAATAAAGACTTTGAAACGCTTTTTGATTTTTATCACAGAATAAAAATCCATTACAATGTAGAATTAATGCATTTTTAAATTAACAATAGAATCAAACACGTTCTTTATTAATCCATTTTGCAACGTCTGGCGCAACATAGTTTTTCATCATTGCGATAAGTTCATCAGTATCATCGCTTATTAAAATCATATCTCGGTTAACTTCTTTCAGAAAACCTTTGTCAACCATAGTTTGGACAAAAGTGATTAGGGAATCGTAAAAACCAGCGGTATTCAAAATGGCAATCGGTTTTTTATGAAGTCCCAATTGCGCCCAGGTCAACATTTCAAAAAACTCTTCCAAAGTTCCGAAACCGCCCGGCAAAGCAATTACGCCATCGCAAAGCTCGTTCATTTTGGTTTTTCTTTCGTGCATCGTTTCCACCAAAATAAGGTCTGTCAAATGCTCGTGAGCAATTTCTTTGGATTTTAAAAAGTTAGGCAAAACACCAATAGCTTTTCCTCCGTTCTCTAAAACGCCGTCCGCTACTGCGCCCATCAAACCTACATTAGCACCTCCGTAAACCAATTCGATTTGATGTTCTGCTAATGTTTTTCCTAATAATTTTGCCTGCGATTTGTAAACGTCATCTGTCCCAAAACTTGAACCACAGAATACCGTAATTCTTTTCATTTCTTATTGGATTTTGATTAAAGTAATATGCAAATATAATTATTGCAAATCTTCAAACGGAACAAAGTAGAGACTTTGAGGCACTTTTTTGATTTTGATACTGAATCGCTCTCCAGAGATATAAATTCCTTTTTCAGTTGCCGTAATACCTTCGATTTGACCAATTTTGAAAGCTCTTCCTAAAGAAAACTTTTTTGGTGGCTTGTTGAAAAATAGATTTCCAGAATCATCTTTTTCGAAAATCATAAGATAAACCGAAGCTTTTTTGGTGTAACCTACAACGTATAATTTATTTTCAAAAAAAGAAGCATCGGTCACAACAAATCCAGTTTTAAAAGATTCCAGTTTTTGAGCAGGCTGATTTTCTGTCAGGTTTTTGTCGATGACATAATGAGAAACCGTATTTGTAATCCATTCTTTGGTAAAAAGATGAACATTCCCATCCAAGAAAATCATCGCTTCCGCATCAAAATTATTATTGATGTTTTTTGGCGAAAAATCAATTTGTTCCGGATAAAAGAACGGAATGGTCTTGATAGAATTAACCATCAAAGAATCATTTCTGAAAGGGATTTCATACACTTTCAAATCTTTTCTTGTTCCCAGATTATTCCCGAATTCTCCAATATAAAAATTTTCACCATCATTCGTAATAGCTTCCCAATCTATGTTTTTTAATCCGGTTTGAAAAGTCTTTTCAATATTTGAACTCCCTGGTTTTATTTCAAAAATTTCGCTGGTTTTGCCGCTGTCATTGAACGAGAAAAGTCTTCCATTAATATTAGTTAAACCAGAAGATTCTTGCAAAGAATCGCTTAAAACAGCGATTTTATATTTCTTTAGATTCAGTGACTGCGCTTTCTGTGCTGAGATTTGAAATCCTGAGAGAATCAATAAGATGTAAAAAATCCTTTTCATATTTTGTAAAAATAAGAATTGATTTTTTGAACGTAAAATTTTATGGATTAAAGTACTGTTAAAGAATTTACCTAGAATTAACTTCTAAATAACCGATTGCTTTAATATTTGAAAAATAATATTTTGGATATTTTATCCAGAATTTACCTTTGCTTTTCGAATCTTCTTTTAATATTATTCTTATGTTTTTTGGAGACATTAAAAGATAATTTTCAATTTTTTTCTCGCTATGTTTTCGAGAACTAGTATTGATTTTTAATTCGGGTGAATTTTTATTGATTTCAATTTGATTCTTATTGTCATTAATAAAAATAATTTTATTAGAATTATTTATTTCTGTTTTAATTTCATTTATTACCAAATTTGATAATTCATTATCAATAAATATATTAATGACAAAAAATAATAATGTAATTAAAAAGTATTTGAAATCGGATTGTTTTCTCAGTGATTTATAAATATATATCAAAAATGAAATGACTGATATACTGAAAAAAATAAAATAAATTATTTCTAAAAAAGCAATCATTACTCCGCCGTTTTATTCGCCAATTGTCCACAAGCTGCGTCGATATCGCCACCTCGGCTTTTTCTTACAACAATAGTAATTCCGGCTTTTTCCAGTTCGCGGACATATTTTTGCTCGGCTTCAATACTTCTGTGATCAAATTTTCCTTCGCCAATCGGGTTATATTGGATTAGATTGACTTTACTTGGAACTTGTCGGCAATACTTGATCAATGCTTTGATATCTTCATCGCCGTCATTGATTCCTTTCCAAACACAATATTCAAAAGTGACCGGAGAACCTGTTTTCTGATACCAATACTGCAACGAATCCATAATATCAGTCAAAGGAAATTTATCAGAAAAAGGCATTATTTCATTACGTTTATGTTCAATTGCAGAGTGGAGAGACAGTGCCAGTTTTACTTTCAGTTCTTCATCGGCCAGCATTTTTATCATCTTCGGAATTCCGGATGTTGAAACGGTAATTCTTCTTGGCGACATTCCCAGACCGTCTGGTTTCGTGATTTTATGAATAGCTTCGACAACGTTTTTGTAATTCATCATCGGTTCGCCCATTCCCATAAATACGATGTTTGTGAGCGGTCTGTCAAAATATTCTTTACTTTGTCGGTCAATCAAAGCAACTTGGTCTACGATTTCTGCCACTTCCAGATTTCGCATTCTTTTTAGTTTGGCTGTGGCGCAGAATTCGCAGTTCAGAGAACAGCCAACTTGAGAAGAGACACAGGCCGTAGAACGCGTTTCTGTCGGAATCAGAACCGATTCTACCATTAATCCGTCGTGAAGTTTGACGCCGTTTTTAATGGTTCCGTCCGTTGATTTTTGTAATAGATCGACAGCAATCGGGTTGATGAAAAAATCGCGGGAAAGATTATCACGAAGATTTTTTGAAAGATTGGTCATCTCATCAAAAGAGTGCAGATTCTTACTCCACAGCCAATCATAGACTTGCTTGGCACGAAACGGCTTGTCACCAATTGTGCTGAAGTAATCTTTGAGCTGATCGAGGGAAAGTGTGCGGATATCTTTCAATGCTTTCTGAAAATTTTTGCAAAGATACGTTTAATGTAACAATTTAAAAATCCAATAATGAAACGATAGATACATTTGATAATCTTGAGTTTTCTTTTTTTTGAAAGATAATTTCTTAGCTAAGTTTTACATTGATAATTAATTATGACTTGGAAACGGTAATTTTAATTATTGAAATTAAAGTATTGGGAATTATAATTCGACTTTATTAATAGATTGATAATTCTTACATTTGCATTGATTTTTACCCGATGAAATTCCAAGCCTTTTACGATAGCCCATTCATACTGAATTTTTCCTTTGAAAAGCTCATTCAAATAATGGAAGCAGAAGCTTCTGATAACCCGGAATATGCGTTGTCACATCAGAGAATTCTGGATAAAGCGAAAGAGTTTCCCGAGCTTCTGGATGGCATCACGAGTCTTGACTTTTTCGAGAAAAATGAAACCTTGATGAAGGAACTGTTGCGCGACCTTTTTCCGCCAATGTTGACGGAAAATGAAATCAAGGCCATCAGTTTTCCTTTTTATAATTTCTTTTTCAACCCTACAAAAAGGTTTGAGCGCATTATCAAAAAAGCAGGTGACAATTTTGATATGATTATCAAAGATATGGATCCGCACCGCTTTTATGTGATGAGTTGCTGTATCATCCTTAATGATTTTTATGGGGTTCCGCTTAACGTTTCGATGCCATTTATATTTGATATTCCGAATGAAGATGGAGTTGTAAAGCATTACAGATTTCTCACTAATGCCGATTTTATGGATGTCCATCCATTGGAAAACTTCACAAAATTAACTGAAGAAGAGATTTCTGAATTGCTGGATAATTTCGAAGATTATGAGCTTTGGAAAGAAAAATTTCCGCCAAAAAGCTGGGAGCTGAAAGGTTTTGCTGTCGTTAATTTCTTTGACGCCACAACTGAAATTGCAGTTTCCAATCTCAAAACCAAGTTGATTAATCTTGAAGATGATGAAAATCTGAAACCGGAACTGAACAAGATTTTCCGTTCTATTTTTCAGGTTCCTGATTTGGAATTGGGCTATACATCCATCAATCACGAAGAAAACAAGTTTGTAAAAACGCCCATCAATGGTGTGATTGATAGTTTTATTCTGTCAGGATTGAATCATTCCAGAAATGAATTGCTCTGCGAAAAGAACTTCAACACATTGGTAGAATCAAGGAAATATTTCAGCATTTCTGATGTTGAAAAAGTTTACCGGGAGTTTCCGGACAGTGATTTTGCCAGACATTTCTACGAATCGGGAATCAAAAGTGCGATTTTTGCACCTATTATCAAAAACAAAAAAGTTCTCGGAATTATCGAACTCGTTTCCAGAAAAAAATTGCTCAACAGCATCAATGCTCAAAAAATGGAAATAGTAATGCCTTATCTGGAGGATACGATGGACAGACTTTATGACGGGATTGAGACAAGAATCCAAGCGATTATTCAACGGGAATATACATCGATACATCCAAGTGTTTATTGGAAATTCAGACAAGAAGCTGAACGTCATATCGGTTTCTACAGAGAGGAATTCGATTTGCCATACCGAAAAATCACTTTTGAAAATCTGACACCACTTTTTGGACAAACGGATATCAGAAACTCTTCTGTTTCCAGAAATCTGGCCATTAAAAAAGATTTAGAAATCAATCTGATGCTGATTTCTGATGTTTTCAAAAATCTGATTTCTGACAATGATTTGGAATCCATTAATTTAAAACTGATTCATTTTCAAGAATTATTGTCAAGAGATTTAAAAGCTGACACAGAAAGTCAGGTTCAGAATTTTATTCATCAGGAAGTTCATCCGTTGCTGGAATCGATTAAACTTCAGAATGTGAGTTATAATCAAATTGTTACAGATTATCACAAACAATTGGATTCTAAAACGGAATTGGTTTATCAGTTCAGGAAGAAATTTGATGATAGTTTGTCATCAGTCAATAAATTTTTGGCGGATATCCTGGACAAACGTCAGGAAGAGCAACAGCAAAGATTTCCATTTTACTACGAGCGTTTCAAGACGGACGGCGTAGAACATAATATGTATATCGGTTCATCGATTGAACCGGAGTTGACTTACGACCCAATTTTCCTTAAGAATCTCAGGTTATGGCAACTGCGTGTGATTTGCGAATCCGAATTGCATTACAAAAAATATAAAGAAACGCTGGATTATTCTCTGGATGTTTCGTCTTTGATTTTAGTTTACAGCACGCCGATCAGTATTAGGTTCAGGATGGATGAAAAACGTTTTGATGTGGACGGAAGTTATAATGCCCGCTACGAAATGATTAAAAAACGTATCGACAAATCCCTGATCAAAAATTCTGACGAACGAATCACACAACCCGGAAAAATCAGCATTATCTATTCTCAGGATAGGGAACGTGAAGAATATTTGAAATTAATCAAAATCCTTCAGGACCAAAATGTACTTTCAACTATAGAAGAATTGGAAGTTGAAGATTTACAGGGGATTAATGGCTTGCGAGCGTTGCGTGTTGCTGTGAATTATGAGGCAGAAGATGTGGATTATGAGTTTGTGGAAGGGATTTGATTTTATTCTTTTTCAGATTTTAAAGTAATGAAAATATCCCTATCAGCTGTCCAATCTCTTAAATTCCACTTCTTCTCTATAAAAATTTTTGTAAGAAGATTTTCATTCTGATCTTTTAATTCAATTATATCATTAATTAATGAACTAATATTTAAACTAATATAAGAATTCCGATCAACAGCGTGTAAAGTAATATCATTTATCTTCTTGCTATAATTTTTTTTATCAGGATAAATAAATTGAACATTTAATCCGTAAATGATTCCACTTACAATCATTTTAGTTTTGATTTCATCATTTTCAAAATAAAACCAAGAAATTGTTCCATAGAAGGGCAACTTATTTTTAACTAATGATTCATCAATTCTTTCGTCTAAATGTTGAAAAGTATTTCTAAACTTGTCTACAACTTTTATTTTATCAAGGACTTTATATTTACTTTTTGAGGGTAATTTTTTATAAATTTTGACTAATCTATGAGTCTTGTCAATTATTCCCCAAACATATCCGAATGCTTTAATTCTATCGTTTTGATAATTTACTGAGTCATCTTCAATTTCTTCTATTAATTGCTCCAATAAATCAAAATCATTTTGAATCATTTGAAGAGTAATTCTAATTGAATCAAAAATTAATAATTGATATTTATCTAATTCAATAGGTAGATAGTTTAAAATTGAATCCTCAGAAATTATTTTTGTCATATATTTATCTCACATTTAAACTAATAATCTAAACCGTCACATTCCGAAAAGCCATCACAAAAGCCACCACAGAAACAATAATTCCAATTGTGAAAACTGTGTAAGTCAGTCTCAATAATTTGTATTTTCTGTTAAGAACAACGCCCAGATAATAGAGGTCTTTTATCATTGTATCGTACAAATATTGTCGGTCGTTCATCATTTCTTTCATTGCCCAGAGATATTCTTCCATCGGCATTTTGTAGAAATTTCCGAAGAATAAAAGATTCACTTTTTTCTCCTCGATTTCCTTTCTGGTAAACGTTCCGCTGGATACTTTTGGTCTCGTAGACATAATCGCCAAAATAATACAAATCACACTGAATATGACCATCACAAAAGTCGGAATAATCAAATGCGAATTACTTGGCGCATCCAGTTTTGGAATCAAAGATGATAATGCGATTGAAATAATAATCGCGTTGACGGAAAGCAGAATATTCGCTTTGCTGTCAGCAATTTGGCTCAGTTTAGTATGGTTGTTCAATGTCACCCGGAACATTGTTTCTATACCACGTTCAGGGCTTTCCAGTTTCTCAAGCTTTTTCTTATTCAGAAGTGCTTTATCATTATCTTCAGCCGCTTTTTTCTTTTTTTCTTCTTTCAGATTCTGGATGTGAGAAAGGATTTTATCCACATTTTTCTCTTTGATTGGCTGCCAGTTTTCTTTAGCAAATTTGGTGTAAAACTGATGTTTTGAAAAGAAAACAATATTAAGCTCAGACCACTGTTGCTTGCTGAATTTCTGATGATGAACCTCTTTGATTTCCTGTCTCAGATTCTCACAAATCCTGAAATAATCATCCGAAGCCAGATGATACAAATCTGCATCTTTTATGATTTCTTCCAGATGATTTTTAGGCTTGTAAAATTTATCCGTAGCCAGGATCAGTTCTCCGATTTTGGCAATTCTATCTTCGGGAAAACCATATTGCTTTAAAAAGTTTGCAGCCTCTTTTCGGCTTTCTTCTTCGTGATTGTCAGCATCATCAATATAACCCAAATCGTGAAACCAGCCTGCCAAAAGCAGATTCTCTGTATCTTCGGGACCAATGCTTTCTTCTTTTGCAAGGATTTTTATCTTATCAACAACCTGAATCGTGTGGTCAAGATTGTGATAAGTATAAGCAGAAGATAATCTATCTTTGAATAAATTTTTAACATAATCTTCCGAAATTTTCAAAATATCCATAAAAGCAATTTGGAACAAATTTAAGAAAGTATTTATAGCTTATTAATTTTAATTTTGTTAAATATTGTTAGAGTTTGACTAATTTCGTGAATATTTGAAATCAAAATCATCAGGCCGAGCTTGTCGAAGCCTTTAACTTAAATATTTAATTTTATTTATGGCTGCTTAATCCGCCTGCAGTTTATCCTGAGCGAAGTCGAAGGGCTCCCAATCTTTTTTGCAGAAGATTTTAGATTCAATAGAATTTAAGTGTAAGCAAAAAAGGATTTCCGCTCAAGTAGGGCTGCGTGAAATTCATCGGTAATAGATTACCTTTAATATTGAAAATCATTTATGAGATACATATACCAATTATATCTTTTTATCATACTTCTGTTTGTTGCGGTTTCCTGTGTCGTTCAAAACGCTGACTACGGTAAAAATGCCAAAGACTTTGTGAAAAATCCAACGATTAAAGATAGCATCATTCATACATTTTATCTTGTTGGTGATGCTGGAAATCTAGATCAGGACGAAGCGTTCCACAATATGAATATTCTGAAAGATTCATTGTCCAAAGCTCCGGAAAATAGTACTTTGATGTTTTTGGGAGATAATATTTATCCAGTCGGGATGCCAAAAAAAGAGGACGAACATAGAGCTTTGGCGGAGAAAAAAATGGATAACCAGATTTTATTATCTCAACAGTTCAAAGGGAAAACGATTTTCATTCCCGGCAATCACGATTGGTACAACAACGGCATCAAAGGTTTGAAAAGAGAAGAAGATTATGTCACAGAAAAATTGAATGACAAATCGGCTTTCGGACCAAGAAACGGCTGTCCCATTGAAACCAGAAAAATCAACAAAAAACTGACTTTGATTTTAGTGGACACAGAATGGGTTTTGGCAAATTGGGACAAAAATCCGGGTATCAATGAAAAATGCGATCTCAAAACCCGCGAAGATTTCTATACAGAATTCGAAGACCAGCTGAATAAAAATCAGAACAAAACCATTGTTGTGGCAACACATCATCCATTGATGACGAACGGCTCACACGGCGGAAAATATTCTTGGGAAAAGCAGATTTTTCCTCTGGAAAATAAAATTCCACTCCCGGTTTTAGGTTCAATTATCAATTTGACAAGGGCAACCGGCGGAATCACACATCAGGATATCAGCAATCAGAATTATAAAAATCTGGCAGACCGACTGAAAACATTGATTAGCGGAAGAAAAAATGTCATCGTAGTTTCTGGTCACGACCACAATCTACAATACATCGAGCAAGCTGACATTCGTCAAATAGTAAGCGGAGCAGGTTCCAAAACCGAATCTGCAAAAGCCGTTGGAAGCAATGATTTTTCATTTGGAAAAAATGGATATGCAGAACTGAAAATCTCAAAATCAGGAAATGCTGAAGTGAGTTTTTACAGTCTTAATCCAAAAAAATCGGAATTGTTATTCAGAAAAACGGTTTTGGAAAACGAATCGAAAATTGCGAAAGATTACCCGAATCAATTTCCTCAAAATACAGAAGCCTCGATTTATGATTCTGCAATGACGAAGAAAAGTAAGTTCTACGAGTTTCTGTGGGGAAAGCATTACCGTGAATATTATTCGAAAAAAATCAATGTCAAAAATCTGGAATTGGACACATTATTTGGTGGCGTGAAACCCGATAGAGCAGGAGGCGGACATCAAACTAAATCCCTTCGTCTGGAAACCAAATCCGGAAATGAATACGTGATTCGTGCGCTGAAAAAAAGCGGTGTAAGATTTTTGCAGGCTGTGGCGTTCAAAAATCAATATGTAATTGATGATTTTTCGAATAGTTATGCGGACAAATTTTTGCTGGATTTTTACACGACTTCTCATCCTTACACGCCTCTGGTAATCGGTGGGATGGCAGACAAATTGGGAATTCGTCACACAACACCGGAGTTATTTTACATTCCAAAACAGAAAACTCTTAAAAACTTCAATGAGAATTTTGGTGACGAATTGTATTATCTCGAAGACCGACCAATGGAAACCGAGGAAAATCCGAACAAAGTTCTAGGAACCGATGAAGTAATCCTGAACCTTGCCAAAGACGAAAAGTACAAAATGGATGAAAAAGCGTGGATAAAAGCACGTTTATTCGATATGCTGATTGGCGATTGGGACAGGCATCACGATCAATGGAAATTCGAATCCAGGAAAGAAAATGGCAGCGTGATTTACAGCCCGATTCCGAAAGACAGAGACCAGGCTTTTTCAAAATATGACGGTTTTATCACGGGAATCCTGATGGAATTTCCTGAATTGAAGCATATGCAGACTTTTGATCATCAGATTGAAAGCGTGAAGTGGTTTAACCGTGAACCTTATCCGTTGGATTTGATTTTTGCTAAAAATTCTAATGGAAAAGACTGGCAGGGTGTAGCAGAATTTATTCAAAATCATTTGTCGGAAAATGACATTAGAGAAGCTTTTAAAAATCTGCCAAAAGAAGTTCAGGACAACGTTTCAGAAGATTTGATTCAGAAATTACTGACGAGAAAAAATGACCTTCAAAAATATGCTTCGGCTTATTTCAAATTCCTTCAGGAAAAAGTGGTATTGACCGGAACTGACAAAAAAGACAAGTTTGTAGTCACCAGATTACCGAACAACGAAACCGAAGTCAAAATCATCAGACTGAAAAAATCTGGTGAAGAATTGCAATCATCCAAGCTTTATTCTGGATTGATGACCAAAGAAATCATATTGTATGGTCTGGATGACGATGACGAATTTATTGTTGAAGGAAAACCACATTCGAGCATCAAAATCAAACTTTTGGGAGGGTTGGATAATGATAAATATTCGGTTTCCAACTCCAGAAAAGTGACGATTTACGATTATAAAAGTAAACCAAATAACTTTGAAAATAAAGGAAACGCCACCCTGAAATTGACCGACGACTATGACATCAACCAGTACAACTACAGAAACCCGAAATATAATGTTTTTACCACATTTATGAACTTCAATTTCAATCCGGATGATGCGTTGGCGATTGGTTTTAATGCAGATTATACCGTGAATGATTTTATCAAGAATCCGTTTTCTCAGAAGCACCATTTTACAGCCAATTATTTTACGGGGACCAAAGGTTATGAGTTTGCTTATCAGGCAATGTTTCCGATGTTGAAAGGCAATTGGTTTTACGGTTTGGATACGAGAGTGACGAGTTCACATTACATCAGAAATTTCTACGGAATCGGGAATGAAACGGTTAATCCAAAAGAAGAATTCGGAAATCGATTCAATAATGTGAGAGCTCGGGAATTTGGATTTTCGCCATCTGTTAACTGGAACAAAAATACATCAACATTCTCTGCAAAACTGAATTACGAAATTCTGAAAATCGACAGAACAGCCAATCGTTATATTTCTTTACCAAATGTTGTGAATGATGATGTTTTCAAATCAAAACAGTTTGGTGGAGCGGATTTATCATTCAATTATGAAAATTATGACAACAAAGCGAATCCAAAATTGGGAATGAAATTCGATATCAGAACCGTTTGGAATATGAATCTTCAAAATACGGACAGACAATATACTTCACTGGAAACAGGACTTGGTTTTCTGCATTATCTGACGCAAAATCAAAGATTGGTTTGGTCTTCTTATGCGAAGGCAAAATGGCTTTTCGGTAACGATTACGAGTTTTATCAATTGGCGACGTTGGGCGGAAACAAAGATTTGCGAGGTTTCCGTTTTAACCGTTTTTATGGGAAAAACTCTTTTTACCAAACTTCAGATTTGCGTTATGAAATAGGCAAAATCAAAAACTCGATTTTACCTTTGAGTTACGGATTTTTCGGTGGATTTGATTTAGGTCGAGTTTGGAATCCTAATGAAAATTCCAACAAATGGCACAACTCATACGGTGGTGGATTTTGGCTGAATGCAATTGACGCCATCTCTGCCAATATTTCTTATTTTACATCGTCAGACGGAGGAAGATTGGTTGTCGGGATTGGCGGGACTTTTTAAAATGTAGTGATGATTGAAACTGAACGACTGCTTCTAAAACCTTATTCGCTGGATTTTGCTGAGGAATTTTATACTAAATTTCAAAATGACAAAACTTATCTGGGAGATTACTTTTCGAGAACTTTAAGTGTTACGAAAACTCTGCAAGAAACCAAATTGTATTTCCAAAAAAAGATTGAAAGTTTTAAAAGTGAAGAAGGTCTCTATTTTGGGATTTTTCTCAAAGAATCAGATGAATTGATTGGACATATTTCAGTTACAGAAATCGATTGGTCGGTTCCGAAAGGTGAGTTGGCCTATTTTATCTTCAATGATTTTTCCGGAAACAAATATTCTTATGAAGCTTTGGAAGCGTTTCGGGATTTTTGTATGAATGAAAAAGAAATGCTTCGAATTTTTATGAAAATCGCACCGGACAATATCGCCAGCAAAAAAGTAGCGGAATTCTGCAATTTCGAGTTTGAAGGCTTGTTGAAAAACGATTACAGAAAACGACAAGAAGTTCTTACGGATATGTTGCTTTATTCATTTACGAAGACAGATTAGTATGGATTTTATTTCTCAATTTTAAACTTGGCCTCTCAATAAAATATCTGTAAAATAATCCACCAATAATACATCCGATTAAACAGGTGATCAATAACAAATTTTCCGAAATGGAAATTTTGTAATATTCTATCAGGCTTTGAATAATATGGATAATTCCCTTGTGAGAAAGATAGATTGCAAAAGATAAATTTGCTAATTGAGTTGTGAAATAGTTTTTTGATTTGTTCAGGAATGAGGATTTCGAAATCGCAGAAATTACTATAAAACCATAACTTACAGCAACGAATGTGAATCCAAATATCGATGCAAATTCAGAAGATTGGTCATTGCAAACCCATAAAGAGAAGCCAAGAAAAGCTAAACCTGACGGCAAAAACAAATTACCATTTTCATCAGTCAATTTTCTGAATCTTGAGGAATATTGAAACAGATATCCAATCAAAACACCAACTGCCAATCCGTCTAATCTTGTGTGTGTCGGGTAATAGATCTTCATATACCAGACTTTCCAAAATTCATTCGAATTGATATTGGGAAATACGTATTCGTGCCAGGAAAAATATCTCGCCAAAATCGAAAATAGTATAATGATGAAGATTATAAATTTTAGATATTTCAATGTTTTCGATTTGATGAGTAATAGAAATGAAAAAGGCAGAATCAGATAGAATTGCTCCTCGATACACAAAGACCAGGCGTGTGAAAACGTTCCTTTGTTGATGACATCTAAGCCATAATTCTGAGTGAAAGTGAGAAATTTCCATAACGGCGAAAGCGATTCTCTTTCTCTGAAAAAAGGAAAGCAGAAATATAACAGCAATGTGAAAAAATAAGGCGGAATGATTCTGAAAAAACGTTTTATGAAAAATGATTTCAAACTGAAATTCCCACGATTTTTAATTTCCTGAAATAATTGATTTGAAATCAAAAAACCGCTTAACACAAAGAACAAATCAACTCCTGTCCAGCCAAAACGTCCATAAGTGTCTATCCAATCTGGATGAATAAAAGCGCGATAATGATACATTAATACCAAAAGAATTGCAATGGCTCTTAGATGGTCTAATCCATTGAATCTTTGAGAAAAAGTTGTTTGCATTTATTTTTTTTCTGCAAGATGGTTGGATTTTTATTGCAATTTTAAAATGATATTCAGAAAATGGAGATTTTTATTTGAATTACTTATTCTGCATTTTGGATTGTAATTCTGGTTGTTTGTCATTCGATTTGTCAATTCTACATTCATAAAAAATTTTATCGGGTTATAATTTATAATTTTGAAGGTTGTGAAAATCGGAACTTGGAAAAAATATCAATCAAACATTGGCTTTCAAATTTTATTTTGGATAGCATTATTCCTTTTGATAGAAGCGAGAAATTATGGAGAATATGATAATGCTGATATTCAATTGATTTTTTACTATGATCTATGCCATTGGATTTTTCAGATTATCAGCGCCAATTTTATTTATTATGTTCTTATAAAGCATTTTTTCGACCGAAAAAAGTATCTCTCATTTTTAATTTTACTGCTTGTTTCTCTGTATGTCTTTTCTGTTATTAATCGTCTTTTTATTGTTTACATAGCCGAACCTTTCTTTTGTAATTTTCCACAGGACAGCATTTATAGTATTTTTACAGACATCAGATATTTATTGATTAGTTATACTTTTTCTATTATTACAGGAGCTTTTGCCTTTGTTTCTGTGATGTTTATGCTGCGATATAAAAGTGAAAAACAAAACACAACCAAACTTTTGAAGGAAAAAGCAGAATTAGAATTAAAGGTTCTGAAATCGCAGCTTAATCCTCATTTTTTGTTCAATACACTCAATAATATTTATTCGCTTTCCATTATTAATTCAGGTAAAACATCAGAATCTGTCAGCAGACTTTCGGAAATTTTGGACTATGTTCTTTATAAAGGTCAGAATAAAACTGTTAATATTTCGGATGAGATTTCTATTATTGATGATTATATTGAGCTTGAAAAACTGAGATATGACGAACGTCTGAAAATATTCAAAAGACAAAAACTAAATTCTGAAAACAAAATTCCGCCATTATTGTATCTTTCCCTGGTTGAAAATTCTTTCAAACACGGCGCTGGAAAATCGGTTGGAGATATTGAAATTAATATTGAAATTGAAACGGATGAAAATCAATCTGTCTTTCGAATCAAAAATACCTATTCAGAAACTTTAAAATCTGAACGTGAAAGTTTGGGATTAAATAATATAGAAGAGCAATTGAAGATATTTTATGAGAATCAATTTGAATTTAATGTTTCAGAAATCGGAAATTGGTATGAAGTAGAAATAATTACGCCCGCAACAGAATGATAAATTGTATTATAATTGATGACGAACCTCTGGCTGTAAAGCTTTTGGAAAATCATATTTCAAAGATTGATTCTCTGAAACTGGTCGCAACTGCAAAAAACGCGATTGAAGCTTATCAAATATTGCAGACAAAACCTGTTGACCTGATGTTTCTCGATATTGAAATGCCCAATCTTAACGGAATCGAATTTCTGAAATCTCTTCATCAAAAACCTAAAACAATCTTCACCACAGCTTACCGCGAATTTGCCATAGAAGGATTTGAATTAGAAGCGGTTGATTATATTCTGAAACCAATTACATTCGAGAGATTTTTCAAATCTGTAGAGCGTGTGTTGAGAAATATTTCTTATAATGAACAAGTTGAAGATTTCATTATTGTCAAATCTAATGGATTGAATAGGAAAATCATTTTATCTGATCTTCTTTATTTTGAAAGCCAAGGAAATGATGTGAAAATCATTTTAGAAAACGAAGAAAAAATCGTTACTAAAAATAAAATCACTGATTTGGAAAATTCACTTGCTGATAAGGGTTTTGTAAGGATTCACAGGTCTTTTTTAATCAATTCAAAATATGTGACTGCATTCAATAATAATGAAATTATATTGAATAAATACAACCTTCCTGTAGGTAGAAGTCATAAGAAAGAATTTGAGGATTTTGTGGCGAAGTTTTCCGCTTCAAGATTATTGTGATTGAATTATTTCAACTTCAATTGATAAAGATTTCCTGTGTGTGTTTTGTTGCCTTCATCGGTCATTAATATTGTATTTTCATCTTTGAAACACAAACCTTCTTTCTGAGTATGATGATTCAGTTCAATTTTTTCGACGTTTCCGGAGAAGAAATTATTGCCTTTCCAATTGGTGAAAATCCAAACTTTATCGGAGCTTAAAATAGCCACTTTATCTTTATTCGGGCTGATGTCTGCACTAGTCACAGCACAATGATTGAACTGTTCACAAGTCACAAAACTCCCGATTTTCTTAGCAGTTAATTTTTGAGTGGAGTTGTTATCAACTTCATATAAAACCGTGGTTCCATCAAATTTTGAACTTCTGTTTTTCGTAAAAAGAAAAAATTTGTTGTTATGGATGAAGAACGATTCAACGTCAAAAATGCGGTCTTTTTTCTTTGGAGGAAATTCGGTTTGTTCGGGATAATAGAACTGAACAATTGATTCTGCTTTAGCTTCATCTTTATTCAAATCTGAAGCACTGATCTTATAAATGGCTAAGTTTTGCCTGTCATTATCATTATTTCCAAAATCACCAATATAAATATTGCCTTCATCATCCGAAGTCAAATCTTCCCAGTCATTATTTTCAACATTGGTGATGGTGATTTTTTTGATTAATTCTCCTTTTTCATTAAACCCAAAAAGAACATTGTGATTATGGTTGTCCTCAATTGTCCAAATCAACGGCGATGCTTTTGAGATTTCACAAGCCGAAGCTTCTTTCAGCTTTTTGGGAAGACTCGCTAGTGTTGAAAAATTCTCCTGAGTCTGGGAACAGGAAAATGTAATGGATAATAATGCTAAAAAAGAAAATGCTTTCATAGGATGAAATTAATGAAAATAATGGAGATTGAAACCACAAAAGTCACAAAAGAACAAAATTGAAATAGACAGTTTATAAAAATCTTTGTGACTTTTATGGTTTAACAAAAAATGCACAACTATAAAAATTGTGCATTCTGTTTTTTGAAAAATTCAAATCTTAAAGAATCAACATTGCATCTCCGTAAGAATAGAACTTGTATTTTTCTTTAATAGCTTCCTCATAAGCTCTCATTATGAAATCTTTGTTCGCAAAAGCGGCGATCATCATAATCAGCGTGGATTTAGGTGTGTGAAAGTTGGTAATCATTGCATTGGCTACACCAAATTCGTGAGGTGGATAGATGAACTTGTTGGTCCAGCCTCTGTAAGCTGAGATTTTTTTGTTAGAAGAAACAGAAGTTTCCAAAGCTCTCATCGTCGTTGTTCCCACGGCACAAACTCTGCGTCCTTCTTCTACAGCTTTGTTGATAATCGCGGCGTTCTTCTCATCGATAATCGCTTCTTCAGATTCCATTTTGTGCTTGGATAGATCTTCAACTTCGATTGGGTTAAAAGTTCCCAAACCAACGTGAAGTGTGATCTCTGCAAAATCGATTCCTTTGATCTCTAATCTCTTCATCAAGTGCTTTGAAAAGTGAAGACCTGCAGTTGGAGCTGCTACAGCACCTTCAACTTTGGCATAGATGGTTTGATATCTTTCTGCATCTTCCGGCTCAACCTCTCTTTTGATGTATTTAGGAAGTGGTGTTTCTCCAAGTTCTGTCAGTTTTGCACGGAACTCTTCATAAGAACCATCAAACAAGAATCTCAATGTTCTTCCTCTAGAAGTTGTATTATCGATAACTTCTGCAACAAGAGACTCATCTTCTGTGAAGAATAATTTATTACCGATTCTGATTTTTCTTGCCGGGTCAACCAAAACGTCCCAAACACGAGTTTCAGCATCCAGTTCTCTCAACAAGAAAACTTCAATCTTAGCTCCTGTTTTTTCTTTGTTTCCGAATAATCTTGCAGGGAAAACTTTGGTATTATTAAAAATGAAAAGGTCTTTCTCATCAAAATAATCAATAACATCTTTGAAAAGGCGATGCTCGATAGTTTCAGTTTTTCTGTTAAGAACCATCAACCTTGCCTCATCACGGTTTTCTGACGGGTGTTCTGCCAACAACTCTGCTGGCAAATCGAAATTGAAATCAGATGTTTTCATAAAATTTACGGATTTTATTTGTTTTTACAGGACTAGCCTGTGGTTAAATTTTTGCGAGGTGCAAAGATACGACATCAAAGAGCCTTTGTCAAGTAAATATTAATTTTAAATATCAGGATTAATGATTTCAATATACAATTAATGTTTTTTTCAGAAATTTAGTATTTATATTTGGTGTTTTCTGTAAAAAACAGTTAATTTAGTGCATCTAAAAGTTGTTTTTGTCAATTAATTTGCTTTGTTATGAGTATTGAAAATGAAAATCCTGAGAATGAAAATTTGAATCCGGAAACTAATGCTGCTGAAAATCAACCAGTAGAAGAAACAGTGGCCAGTCAAAATTCAGAAACCGAAACCGAATCTGAACATCAGGAAACCGAAGTGGTTGAGGAAGATTTTTCTCATTATTCTTTAAAAGAAGCTTTGGACGAAATGGAAAAAATAGTCAACAAAGACGATGCGTCATCTTTTTCCAGACGTTTTAATACACTGCGAGAACAGGCAAATCATAAATTGTCTGATGAAATCGAAGACAAAAAACACGAGTATCTGGAACAGGGAAATCCTGAAGAACATTTTGAATATCATCATCCACAGGCTTCCAAATTGTCTGCTCTTGTCAATATTTTCAAAGAAAAACAAGATAAATTTCATAAACAACAAGAAGCTGAACATCAAGGAAATCTGCAAGAAAGATTAGCAATCATTGAGCGATTGAAAAACCTTTACACCAATTCTGAACCGGGAACTAATCTTTTCAAATCGATAAGAGAAATCAAAGAAGCCTGGGGAAATGCAGGTCAGGTTGCTAAGTCGGAATTCAAAAATCTAAATAATAATTATTTCCATCATCTTAAAATGTTCAATGAGATGCTGGATCTGAATAAAGAATATCTGGAGCAGGAATTTGCTCATAATCTTGAGAAAAGACAGCATATTATCCAAAGAGCAAAAGAACTGTTAGATGAGAAAGTGGTTCAAAAAGCACTGAATGAACTACAATATCTTCATAAACTATGGAAAGAAGAAGCGGAGCCTGTTGCAGAAGAATTCCGTGAAAAAACCTGGGAAGAGTTCAAAGAGATTTCTAATAAAATTCACGAGAGAAAATCTGAATTAATTGCAGTTATAGAAACTGAACAATTAGAGAATCTTGAAAAGAAAAATAAGATCATTGAAGAGTTGAAAACACTTTCCGCTCCTCAGAACATCAATCATACCTATTGGCAGCAAGCTATTAAAAGAGTAGAAGAGATCAGATCCGAATTCCTGAAATTAGGCGCTGTTCCAAAAAAGTTATCCAATCAAAACTGGACAGATTTCAAACAATCTCTTAGAGATTTCAATACAGCTAAAAATGATTTTTATAAGAACCTGAAGGGATCTCAGATTCAGAATCTTGAAGAAAAACAAGCCTTAATCAAAACGGCTCAGGATAATATGAATTCTGAAGATTGGGATACCGTGGTTCCGCTTTTCAAAAAACTGCAGGAAGATTGGAAGAAAATTGGTCACGTTCCTAGAAGTCAGGCGAACAAAGTTTGGGATGATTTCCGTGATGCTTGTAATACTTTTTTCAAAAATTACAGAGATAAAAATAACGCTACAGGCGACAATTGGAAAGAAAACTATAAGAACAAAAAAGCGCTTTTAGAAGAGTTGAAAGCTCTGAGTGATGAAGAAGGCGCTGTAGAAAAAATCGAAACAATCAAAAATTCCTGGAATGCTATTGGGAAAGTTCCTAAGGATAAATTGTCCATCAATACAGAGTTCAACAAAACTTTAAGAGAGAAATTGAAACTCAACAAAATCAATGAGTTTGATTTGAAAGAAGAGAATCTTACTGAAAATCAATTAACTGATAAAGCGAGAAAAATCAAAAATCAAATCACTGATTTGGAATCAGAAGTGGTACAATTGGAAAACAATTTGGCTTTCTTCAATTCTCCAACACGTGAAAATCCTTTATTGAAAGATACTTATGATAAATTGGATTCTAAAAAAGAACAATTGGAAAGTTTGAAAGTGACGCTTCATAATATTATTGCTGGAGAATAACAGAAATTAATTAATGATATTTAAATCCCCTTTTTGCAGGGGATTTTTTATTGGTATTGGTTTGTAAATAATTATTAATATTCAAATTCAAAAAAATAAATAAAGTCTTATAAAAAAATGATACTTTTATGACCCTCTATTTAAAAATATCGATATGCTGAAAAAATACTTATTCGCGATCTTTGCCTTTCCTGCCATTCTATCTGCGCAAGCTCCAGAAGGCTACTATTCTGGAACAGAAAGCCTTTCTGGTTATGCTTTGAAGAGCAAACTTCACGATATCATCTCTACCAAAACTTACAATTATCATTATGATGATTTGAAAATTTTGTATGGACAGACAGATATTGATAGATATTATGATTACGATGCGAGTAATTCGACTTATTTATTAGATATTTATTCCAATAATCCTACTGGAACGACGGCTTATCATTATACATTGAGTAATATAATCAGCAGTGCCAATGCAGAAGGCCTGGGTTGGAACCGGGAGCATATGATGCCGCAAAGTTCATTCAATAGTGCATATCCGATGTATTCTGATTTGTTTTTTGTGGTTCCTACAGATGCGAGGATCAATCAGTTAAGAAGCAATTATCCTTATGGGAAAGCGGGCTCAACAACTTACTATAATTTCACAAATGGTTCAAAGCAGGCTTCCAACGGAACGCCTAATGCCACTTATACTGGAAGAGTTTACGAACCGATTGACGAGTTCAAAGGTGATATTGCCAGAAGTTTGCTTTATTATGCTGTGCGATATGAGGGGAAATTAGGCAGTTTCAATTTTACTACCAACGCCAATGACCCTACAAAAGACCAAAATCCTTTGGACGGAACGGAAGAAAAGGCTTATGAGAACTGGTATGTTGCAATGTTGCTTTCCTGGCATCAATTAGACCCTGTTTCTCAGCGAGAGATCGATAGAAATAATGCTGTTTTTAACCTTCAGAAAAACAGAAATCCTTTTATCGATCATCCGGAATGGGTTGGTTT
The DNA here is from genome assembly GCF_003610695.1 of Epilithonimonas arachidiradicis. Classification (GTDB taxonomy): domain Bacteria; phylum Bacteroidota; class Bacteroidia; order Flavobacteriales; family Weeksellaceae; genus Epilithonimonas; species Epilithonimonas arachidiradicis. The sequence goes on from NZ_RAQH01000003.1 coordinate 103,517, forward strand.
GATTTGGAACCAGACGCCCGATAATATTGCGCCATCAGCACCATCTCAACTTTCTTTGGAAAGAAATTCGGCTTATTTTGTTAATCTAAACTGGCAGGCCAGTCCGGAAAATGATGTTTTGGGGTATAACATTTACCAAGATGGAGTTTTAGTCGCTAAATCTAAAGCTACAACAATTTCTATCGACCATTTAACGCCGGCTACAACATATAATTTTACAGTCAAAGCTTACGACAGTTCTTATCTGGAAAGTCCTCAAAGTAATACGATGAATGTGACTACGCTTACAACAGATGTTTTTGCAAAAGATTTACAAATCATAAAATATCTGGAGGGAACCGGTGACAACAAAGCTTACGAAATTGTCAACAAGACTGGTCACAAAGTCAACCTTCAGGGCTATAAATTGTCTATACAATTCAAAGGAACTGTATATTATTTCGAAAATCCTTTTGAACTGGAAGGCGAGGTAGAAAACAATCAAAGTTTTGTTGTTATTAATCCCAATGCAAACTTTAGTTGCTTCAATAATTCCAATGCGGCTTTTGTGACAGCTGCACCTTCTTTAACTTTTTCGGGAAGTAATTATGTGGATTTATCCTATAAGTCAACCACAATTGATGCAATTGGTGTCAAAGGTCAGGATAATTCTAATGCCAACAAATCGCTTTATAGAAAGTCAGAAATCACCAATCCAACGGCTACTTTTGATATGAATGAATGGTCAAGTTATGCGTCCGATTATTGTCAAGGCTTAGGCGTTTTGGGAATTAATGATATTGCGAATAGAACTTTCGATTTCAATATTTATCCAAATCCGGTTGGTAATCAGCTTAATGTCAATGGCGAAATCAGCAAAGCAAAATCGGCGAAGATTTATGACCTTTCCGGTAAGATGGTAAAAGAAATCAGTAACCCATTTGTTAATCAGAAATCAATTGACGTTCAGTCTTTACTTCCGAACACTTACATATTGAACATCGACGGAAAATCGGTGAAGTTTATTAAGAAGTAAATTCATTTTAGAATAAATTTAAAAAAGCATTTCAAATAAGAAATGCTTTTTATTTTTCAAGATTGTTAAGAGTAAGAATGTACTTATCAATATACAATTGCTTTTCTTTCGATTTGTATTGTTGGATAAATCTCGGGTGTTCCAGTATTTTTAATTCATCAAATAATTTTGCTTCGTGATTTAATTTCTGAATAAAATCTGCATTTTTCTTTCCCAAAACAAAAACTTTCGAAGTATCGATTCCTAAGCTGATGTGCTTTTTCAGAGAATCAATCATAAAATCTTTTACCATTTCGAAGAGTGTTCTATCATCGTAATAATTGGCGTTAATCCATTTATTTTCCTTGGTTTTTCTGATGATTGCTAAAGGAAAGGGAGAATTGATGTAAAATTTTTGATAGAAAAGTTTCGCACCTCCGAAAGCTTCAATCATATCATAAATAAAGACCGACGAAATCTCGTGCGTGTAAGCCGATTTCATTTCGATTCCACAAATATCTTTCAGCCGTTTCGTGTCGGTAAAAGGAACTCCAGTTACGCCAGCGCCGTGTCTGCTTGGATTAATTCCAATGATGAATTTTCTTACTTCCGAATCATTATAATATTTGTGATAAAATTGTTGCATAACATCCAAAGTTTCTGGATTATCTAAATAAGGATTCAAAACTCGGAATCCATCCGGAAGTAAACCGGAATATTTTAAATTGAGATTAAAATCGATTACTTTTTCGCCAAAAGTTTCTTTCATAAATTAGATTTAGCACCTTCTTTTTATCAAGATTAATACCTAACAAGTGTTTGTTAATCAATAATTATTACTGGATTTATAATTTTATAAAAAAGAAATATAAAATTCGTAAATTTGTGCATAAATCTAATAGTAAAAAGTTTAAATGGAAATTGCTTCGTGGCAAATTCTGTTTAAAAAAATGAAAGTAATTATGAGTCAAAAGAAAGAAATGCTTTACGAAGGTAAAGCTAAACAGGTTTTCGCTACCGATAAACCTGACGAAGTCGTTGTACGTTACAAAGATGATGCTACGGCTTTCAATGCACAAAAACGCGGACAGTTCGATAGAAAGGGCGAACTGAACAATGCGATCTCTACACTAATATTTGGGTATCTTATCGAAAACGGAATCCCTACGCATTTCATTTCAAAATTGGATGACAGAGAGCAATTGGTAAAAAAAGTGGACATTATTCCTTTGGAAATGGTTGTTCGTAATTACGTTGCGGGAAGTATGGCCCAGAGATTAGGCGTGGAAGAAGGATTGAAATCACCTGTCACTATCTTTGACCTTTGTTACAAAAAAGATGAATTGGGTGACCCGTTGATTAACGACCATCACGCTGTTTTCCTTGGTGCTGCAACCTATGAAGAACTGAATGAAATGTACGCTTTGACAGATAAGATTAATCAATTATTGATTGCTTTATTTGACAAAGCCAATGTTATTCTTGTAGATTTCAAAATCGAATTAGGAAAAACTTCTGATGGCAAAATTGTTTTAGCAGACGAGATTTCTCCAGACACTTGCAGGCTTTGGGACAAGGATACAATGAAAAAACTTGACAAAGACAGATTCCGAAGAGATTTGGGTGAAATTACAGAAGCTTATGTCGAGATTTACAATAGATTACAAATCGCTTTAGAAAAATAAAATCCGAGATTAAAAATAAAAATGGATTTAGAATTTCAAAAATATAGCCCATTACCGAAATACGCATTTCAAAATCGCTATGAGGAATTCGAAGAGGCCAAACATCTTTCAAGAGAAGAATTAGGAACTTATCCTTTCGACAAAATGGAAGAAGAATGTGGCGTTTTCGGATTACATTCTACAGAAACACAAGATACATTTTCGCTTTCGCAGTTTGGACTTTTTGCACTGCAGCATCGTGGTCAGGAAGCTTGCGGAATTGCTGTAGGGAACAATGGGAAAATACTTTCTGTAAAAGATGAAGGTCTGGTTTTAGACGTTTTCAAAACAATAGAAGAACCGGAAAAATTTATGGGCAGTACGGTGATCGGACATACGAGATATACGACCGCAGGAGATAAGAAAAAATATAATTTTCAGCCTTTTTTTGCCAAGAACGAATATGACCAAATTATTCTTTCCATCGCTCATAACGGAAACCTGACCAATGCAAAACAACTTCGAAGAGAATTAGAATATGAAGGCGTGGTTTTTCGTGCAACTTCCGACACCGAAGTCATTTTAAGATTAATTCAAAAAAATCTTGACCTTGGACTTCGTGGCGCAATCAAAGCGACTATGGAAAAAATCGAAGGTGCTTATTCTGTGGTTGGGATTACAAGAAACAAATTTTTTGCGTTCAGAGATTTCAACGGAATTCGACCTTTGGTTCTCGGTGCAATTGACGAAAACACATTTGTTGTAGCGTCTGAAAGTTGTGCACTGGATGGAGTAGGAGCGCAGTATGTACGTGATATTTTACCTGGCGAAATTGTTTATACAAGCGATAACGAAAAAGGTTTACAATCTTATTTGGTTAAGGAGGATTGTGTCAACAAGATTTGTGCTTTCGAATATATTTATTTCGCAAGACCAGATTCTACATTAGAAGGAATTAATGTTCATGAAGTTCGTGAAAAATCTGGGATGAAAATTTGGGAACAAGCGCCTGTTGATGCGGATATTGTGATTGGAGTTCCGGACTCCGGCGTTCCCGCTGCGATTGGTTTTTCCAAGGCTTCTGGCATTCCTTTCAGGCCGGTTTTGATTAAGAACCGTTATATTGGACGCTCGTTCATCATTCCGTCTCAGGAGATGAGAGAGCATTTTGTCAACCTGAAGCTCAATCCGATTATTTCTGAGATGAAGGACAAAAGAGTTGTGATAATCGATGATTCTATAGTCCGTGGAACCACTTCCAAGCGTCTCGTGAAAATACTGAAAAATGCTGGGGTGAAAGAAATCCATTTCAGAAGTGTATCGCCGCCAATCATTGCACCTTGCTTTTTAGGAATTGATACACCAACAAAGGATGACCTGATTTCTGCCAATATGACCAAAGATGAACTTAGAAAATATCTTGATGTTGACAGTTTAGAATTTCTAAGCGTAGATAATCTGGTTAATATTCTGGGTTCGCCTAATCACTGTTTCGGGTGTTTTACAGAAAAATATCCTGTGAAAAATCCAGATGAATTGGCTTTTGTTGACCAGGGGGATTAAATTTTTTGGCAGCTTGATCCGTCTGTAGTTTATCCTGAGCTTTTGCAGACAATTCAGATTAAAAGAACTGAGTACAAGCAAAAAAAGATTTCCTCTCAAGCCGGGCTACTAAAATTCGCTGATTGGATTGCGCGTGACAAAAATCAAGTTGATATAAATCAATTATATAAAACAAGACCGCCAAACAAATTATTTGTTTGGCGGTTTTATTGTTTCAAATAATTACTAAAAACAAAAAAACCCCAACCGAAGTTGGGGTAAAAACTAATAACCATGAAAACTCAAATTAAACATGAGAATCGAATTAATTGTAACAAATACTGTGCCAAAAAATTGACTCCTTTGAAAAAGAATTTCCGTTTGCAAATTTAAGTAAAAATTATTGTAAATTTGCAACCTCTTAAACAAATAATAAAAAAATGTCAGGAAAAATCACATTTACCATGATTAAGCCAGATGCAGTTGCAGATGGACATATTGGTGCGATTCTTGGGAAAATCAGCGAAGCTGGTTTTAAAATCAAAGCGTTGAAACTAACTCAGCTTACTGTTGCTGATGCTAAAAAATTCTACGAAGTACACGCTGAAAGACCTTTCTACGGAGAGTTGGTTGACTTTATGTCTTCCGGACCAATCGTAGCTGCAGTTCTTGAGAAAGACAATGCAGTAGAAGATTTCAGAACTGTAATTGGGGCTACAAACCCTGCTGAAGCGGCTGAAGGGACTATCAGAAAACTTTTTGCAAGAAGCATCGGGGAAAATGCAGTGCACGGTTCTGACTCTGACGAGAATGCTCTTATCGAAGCTCAATTTCATTTTTCAGGAAGAGAGATTTTCTAATTTTCCTGAAAGACTAATATAAAAATAGGCTATCATAACTGATAGCCTTATTTTTTGTGATAATTTGTAAATAGCCCCGATGGGAACGGCATCCTTTTTTGTCTTTTCTGATAATTTTCTTTCGATGACAAAATGTCTAAGACAAAAAAGATATAGTGGACAGCGGGATTAAGCTCCTAAAAAAATTAAATTTTCAATAGTTCAATGGTCTTCTCCGGATTTTCTGAAGAGAAAACGGCATTTCCTGCTACCAAAACGTCTGCGCCAGCTTCGAAAAGTTTGGAAGCGTTGTCTAAATTTACGCCGCCATCTATTTGGATTAACGCTGTAGAATTGTTGCTTAAAATCAAATCTTTGGTTTCGCTGATTTTTTTGTACGTATTCTGAATGAATTTTTGCCCTCCAAAACCCGGATTAACGCTCATCAGCAAGACAAGATCTACATCTGCAATAATGTCTTCCAACATCAGAACAGGTGTTGCCGGATTGAGAACTACACCTGCTTTTGCGCCTTTGTCCTGAATCTGATGAATGGTTCTATGAAGATGTGTACAAGCTTCAAAATGTACGGAAACCAGGTCTGCACCGTAATCTATAAACTCTTCCACGTACTTTTCCGGTTCCACAATCATAAGGTGAACATCCACAAATTTTTTAGCGTGCTGCTGAACAGTTTTCATCACTGGAAATCCGAAAGAAATATTTGGGACAAAACGTCCGTCCATCACATCTACATGAACCCAGTCTGCCTGAGAGTTGTTTAGCATCTCGATATCTCTCTGTAGATTTCCAAAATCCGAAGACAACAGGGAAGGTGCTATGAGTTTGTTTTTCATTTTACAATTTTTATTTAAAATATTTTTTGCCAACTTCTTCCGAACAATCGTTTCCAGTATCTAAAATCAATTTCCATTTGCCGGCGTTGTCTTTTTTCCAGATGCTGATATAATGGGAATAACTTATTTTTGCTTTCCCTTCATCATCTACCGTTATTTTCCCAATTCCATACGTGTACCCCAGATCTCCGGATTCTGATACTTCGGCTTTTAAAGGAACCCATTCTAGAGATTTTAAGCCAGCGTAGCCATTCAGAATTTTCACTCTATCAGTCAATACATCTTTATTAAAAGGAAATGCTGTGGGATTATCGGAAAGATATTCATCAAATGCAATTCTGATCCCTTTTTCGGTAGATAATCTTGCCAAAGTTTTATCTGTTTCCAGAAGGTCGGTCTCAGTTTTAGATTGTGAGAATACTGACAAAAATGAAATCAAAGATAATGCGATCAAAAATTTTTTCATTGTTTAATGATATTTCAGTTTCATTGTTGGTTGGATTTTCAGAAGACTTTCGTAAATCAATTGGATAACATTGGCAACATCTTTTTTTGAAACCATTTCCACCGTGGTGTGCATATACCGCAATGGCAGAGAAATCAAAGCACTTGGAACGCCACCGTTGGAATGAGCAAAAGCATCGGTGTCCGTTCCTGTTGCACGGCTGGCAGCGGCTCTTTGGAAAGGGATCTCTTTTCCTTTTGCTGTATCGATAATCAATTCGCGAATAGTGTGATGAACACTTGGTGCGAAGAAAATCACCGGCCCGTCGCCGCATTTTTGGTCGCCTTCTTTTTTCTTTTCAATCATTGGTGTGGTTGTGTCGTGTGTCACATCTGTCACAATGGCGATATTTGGCTTGATGGTGTCAGCAATCATATCGGCGCCATAAAGTCCGACTTCTTCCTGAACCGAGTTAGTAATGTATAATCCGAAAGGTATTTCCTTTTTATTTTCTTTCAGAAGCCTGGCTACTTCCGCAATCATAAAACCACCAATTCTGTTATCCAATGCCCGGCAAACAAAATATCTGTCATTCAGTTCAAAAAACTCATCAGGATAAGTGATCATACAACCGACAAAAATTCCTAATTCTTCTACTTCTTTTTTGGAAGTAGCGCCACAATCGATAAATATATTTTCAATTTTAGGTGTTGGCTCATTTTGATTGGCGCTTCTTGTATGGATTGCCGGCCAGCCGAAGACGCCTTTTACAATGCCTTTTTCTCCGTGGATATTCACGACTTTGGAAGGAGCGATTGTTTGGTCGGAGCCACCGTTTCTTATGACGTAGATTAAGCCGTCATCTGTAATATAATTAACGTACCAGGAAATCTCGTCTGCGTGCGCTTCTATTACAACTTTGAATTCTGCTTCCGGGTTGATGATTCCATAAGCTGTTCCATAGTGATCAACCTCAATCTTGTCGACATATGGTTTGATGTAATCCATCCAGATTTTTTGTCCGTTATGTTCATAGCCGGTTGGTGAAGCTGTATTTAAATATTGTTCTAAGAACTTAAGTGATTTCTTTTCGAATTTCATACAGGAAAGGAATGATTTTTGATATTAAATTTTGTTAATTATTTATGAGAGTAAAAGTAATGATTTTTGGTAAATTGATTCCGATTCTTTTTCTGTTTGTTGGTGTATTTTGTTTTTCGCAACAAGATACTTTGCAGATAAAATCCTTTGATGATATCCCTCAAAGCAAGCTTCAAAAAGATGAATATGGAAATGAATATTATTATGATGAAGCCCAAAAAGCAAAAATCTATAAAATAAACGGAGAGCAGGTTATTGTGATGGATGAATTGACATTGAGAGCTAACCCACACTTTAATAATCAACTCGATAGAAATTTTTATTTCTTCCTTAATAAAAAACTGAATCGCGTCTATCCATTGTTCCTAGATGCATTAGAACAATATCGTGATATCCAAAAGGAGAGTGCTAATCTGAAAGGTTCCGAAAGAAGCCGATATATGAGACAAAGGCAAACTGAATTGGCTGCGAGTTACGAAAAACAATTGCGTGCACTTACGACTACAGAAGGTCAGGTTTTTGCAAAACTAATGAACAGAGCCACAGGAAAAACTGTATATGAAATCATCAAGGAATTGCGGGGTGGTTGGAGTGCTTTTTGGTGGAATGTTAAAGGTAATGTTGCTGATGTGAGTCTGAAAACGCCTTACGATCCTCACAAATATAGAGATGACTTATTTATAGAGTCGCTTTTGCAATCCAACTGGAATCTTGGTTATCTTAAACCCTATCCAGGAGCAAGTGAATACAAAGTCAATAAATAATAAAAAAGCATTACAAAAAGTAATGCTTTTTTTATTCTGAATAGATATTTACAATTCTGTTATAAGATAATTCTGATATTTCGATTTATCAAAACTAAAAATGGATGGTGACAGAGTTTGGTTTTCTTTATAATTGTTGATTGTAATAACAGCAAGATCATTATTGTTTGATAATTGTTCCAGTTTGATTAGCTTTTTTTGCGGTGTATTGATGTAAAGCGTGACATTTTTTAAGCCATTATTTTTGATCGGCGTCATTTTTATAACGTCTACAGGAATTCCGCTGATGTTTTTCTTACCAGAATAAGTGACATTATATTCATTTTTATAAGAATCCAGATAGCTTAACGGGGAAAAATGAGTCTGATTTTCATTAGGCTTTGAAATGGTAATTTCTTTGTCTTCATCATTGATATTATAAACTTTGTTACCGTCAAATATCTGTTCGATACCCATAATCTTAAGTTTATATTTCGTATTGTCCGAATAAAAAATTCCGGTTTGGGTTTGGGTTACTTTTGATGCGCCCGTTCCGTATGAAAATTTGAAGTAAGAATTTTTCTTGCTTTTGTAACTTTTGGTAATATCATCTAAAATGGTTTTCGATTTGGTATCGATACTTTGGGAATGAGCAATAAAACTGCTTCCCACAAATGTTAAAGTCAAAAATGCCTTTAAATAATTTTTCATTTATTAATTAGATTAAATTTTTAACAAAGTTACTTTTTCAATATTGATGCCAACGCCAAAGAAATAATAAAGTTTTGTTAAGATTGGATATAAAAAAGCTTTCTCAAAAATGAGAAAGCTTTTTATGTAAGGAGTAATTAATTTATTCTACAATTAATTTTTCTGCGTTAGATTTACCATTTTCAGTAATAACAACAAGGTATGTTCCTCTGGTTAATCCTTTTGTTGAAATGGAGTCTGAACTGTTTTTCTTTCTTTCAAGAGATTTAACCAGTTTTCCATTCAAATCAAGAATTTCGACTTTAACAGTGGTATTACCAACAGTTGGTGCTGTTTTGATGAAGAATTCACCTTTTGCAGGGTTTGGATAGATTCCGAATGCTTTGTTTTTGGCTATATCTTCTGTTGCAAGAATACAAGCTTCAGGAACATCGAAATTTTCTACTTGATCGGTAATACTGCTGGCGGTTCCCGCAGAAGCGTTAACACCAAGGCCTCTTCTTGCAAAAACATTCCAAATTAAACAGTTATCTGCGCCGCCTGCCAGTTGATCAGCTTGAAGGATTGCGTCACGACCAGATACGAAGTTAGGATTACATGGTTGTAATTTGAGACCATCCATCACTAGTTGTAATGTTTTTGCACTACCTGAGTTCGGATCAGCGGTTACATCGTAATTGTAACCGTATTTTTCAGCCATTTTCCAATGAAGATCCCATAGCATCGTTGCCCAAATCTGTCCAACAGCGTGTGGCTGCCCTCCTGTAGTGTTAGTGTCTCCATATGTAAAAGGATTAGCAGACATATCTGTGGTATAACGGTAACTTCTAATGCCTAAAGCCGTAGGCGCTGTATTTACAGAGTAAGTTGCAATTCCTCTTCCTGTAGTAGCGGTGTAACTAGGTGTGTTTGTAAGCATTAATGCAAAAAAATCAGACCACCCTTCGCCCATTTGTTCTAAGTTGGTTAAGCAACTGTAGCCTTGGCCGGTTAATCTGTTGGAGACACCATGGCCATATTCGTGTATCATTACTCCATTATCAAAACTTGAATTTTTATAACCAACCGCAAGATCTTTGAGGTTAACATTTACAGCTCTTCCTGCTGTAAGTTCCGCAGTTATGAAATCTCCTTCATCTTTTGGAATCATAATGGATGGGATAGAGACGTTAGTCACATTGGAAACGTTCATGTCAGTAACACTATTAGATGTTGTTCTATGGACAATCATTCCAATTGCGCCAGCATCTTGTACAGTCTTTGCTTTGATGTTGTAGCCGCAACCTGTTGTGTTAACCATTGCGATTTTGCCAGTAAGACTGCCCGCTGTCAAAGCAGTACAACCACTTGCAACGGAAGGTATTATAATATCTCCAGTTATTCCCGTTTCCATTAATGGTCTTCCGAAATTTGCAGCTCCGGTATTTACCGTTGGTCTGGTCGCTAATGTTGGGTCGGTATAGAATAATCTTTTTTTAACAGGAACGCTGTAATTCCACAGGTACATCTGCATTCTTGGAGCTTGAGTCGTGTAAGAACCGTTGCCGTTAAGAATTTCGTAACCAGAAGCAAAGTTTGCATTATTGTATCCACTTCCATCAAAAGCCTCTGCTCTTACTGCGTCATTACCGGCACCACCTTTTCCAAAGTTATTGCTTTGAAAGTTTCTAGTGGACTCGGTAAAACCAAATTTATACATAATATCATGAATCATGTTATTAGCATAAAAAAGATTGGTTACAGCAGAAGCGCGGTTATCATATGCACTTAATGATGCTGACTCTTCAAATGGGAAATCAAAAGTAAGGCTTCCTGTTGTTGTGCTAACAGGGGAAAATCCTGCCGTATTGCTCGCGTTATTATCTACATAAGCTAAGACATTGTTGCCATAAGTGTTGGAAAAATTAGATGTCCCATTAGAATGCCATCCTTCTGGAGAAGCAGTTAAATCCCACGGGTTAGTTACGATGGCTCTTGAACCGAAGGTTGGTGCCTCTACCGGAAAAGGAAATACGTTGTAAGAAGCATCAGTTGCTGCTTTAGTCTGATTCTTTTTTGTAACAGAAGTGTTGAAATGCGTTAAAAGATGATTAGATGTTGAATCTGTATCGCCTGCAAAATGATTGTCTTCAAATTTACATTCATCAATCATATTATTCTTTTCCAGGATTTCCCCATCCGTAAGACTTACAAGGATTCCGTAAAATTTATTTTCTTTAGTTTGATTGATAAAAAATAATTGGGCAGGAATCAAACTGTTATTTCTTTCAAAATAAAAACGGATACTTGCTACTTGGTTATCAGGAAGATTAATAAGATCACCATTCTTCTCATCTAAAAGTTCAAAACCTGTATCTTTTATATCCACAGATCTTAAGGCTGTTGATAACGCTTCTGTTTTGTCTATCTTATCAGCAATAATACTATTGTTTCCTATTTGTCGGAAGTTATTATTTAACGAAAGCACTTTACCATCCCTGATAACTGCTTTTGCCAAAGATTTATAGATTGGGGTGTTGTTATAGTATTGCTGAATATTTACAATTTCTGCGTTTAAGCTACCGGATTTATCTTCGTTCTGAATTTTAAAATCTGCACCAGACTTGTTTTTGAAGGAAACATCTGTATTAATGAAATTTCTGATAATTTTTTCATTGGACTGGGCATTTAGATTAGCGAACAAAAAGAAAACGCCAATCCCAACTGACTTAGAGAGTTGATTTATTTTCATATTAAATTTATTATTTACTTAAATTAAAAGATTAGCAAAAATATTTAAAATATTCTTATTTAGTGAATAAAATACAAATAAAATTCGAATATTTTAATTAATGACAAAAATTTAACTTAATTATTGATTATTTTTTAATTAGAAAAGCCTGTTGCCGATATAAACAATATTTGGTTTTTCTAACAGTGAAGCAATATTCTCACGAAACTTCATCATATGGTCAGAAACCTGATGTTGTTGCAGGTACTCATTACTTTCCCAAGTCTCGTGGATAAAAAATACACCCTTGTTTCTATTGTCTTCGAAAAGTTCATACTGGATACAGCCAGTTTCTTTGCGGGTTTCTATTACTAATTGCTTTAATAATTCGATAGCATCCATCATCGAGTTTTCTTTGTTGTGGATGATGGCACTAAGATAAATAGTCATTGTCTGATTCTAAAAAAATGGATTATCAAATTTATAAAAAATAGAGTCTTAGAAATTTTGAAAAATAGAATTATATAATTAATAAAAAAAAATGTACTTTTGGGAAAATTCAAAAAAGCAAAAAAATGGCAGAATATAAACTATTGCTCCCGAGTATGGGCGAGGGAGTTATGGAAGCGACAATTATCAGCTGGCTGTTTAATGAAGGCGATTTTATAAAAGAGGATGAGTCTGTGGTAGAAATTGCAACGGACAAAGTGGACTCGGATGTTCCCACACCTGTATCGGGAAAAATCGTTAAAATCCTAAAACAAAAAGATGAAGTTGCCAAAATTGGTGAAGCCATTGCGATTTTGGAAACAGAAGGTGGTTCTTCAAGTTCAGAAACACCTGAACCAAAATCTTACGAAGAAGTCAAAGACCAGATTGTCCAGCCAGAACCGGAAGTTGTAAAAACTTTGGAACAACCTTTAATAAGTAATGCAGAGAATTCATTCAGTAATCAAAATTCAGATTTATACTTATCGCCTTTGGTGAAATCAATTGTTCAGGAAGAAAAAATTTCTGATGCGGAATTGAAATCCATCAAAGGAAGTGGACTGGAAGGTAGAATCACGAAGGAAGATATTCTCGGTTTTGTGAAAAACAGAAGCGCTAGGTCGGAGAGTGATAATGTTAGAGTATTGGAAAGCTCTAAACCGCAAGACGCTGTTTCGGTTGCAAAACCTTCAAGCTCTCAAACCCTTCAACTCAACGACGGCGACGAAATTATCCAAATGGACAGAGTCCGTAAAATCATTGCAGATGCAATGGTTAATAGTAAGCATACTTCGCCGCACGTTACTTCATTTATCGAAACTGATGTGACCAATGTTGTGACTTGGAGAAATGCTAACAAAAATTCTTACCAAAAAAGAGATGGAGAGAAGTTGACTTTTATGCCGATTTTTATCCGAGCGGTTGTAAAAGCGATTCAGGATTTTCCAATGATTAATGTTTCTGTGGATGGTGATAAAATCATCAAAAAGAAAAATATTAATATCGGAATGGCAACAGCTCTTCCAGATGGGAATCTAATTGTTCCTGTTATCAAAAATGCAGACCAATTGAGCTTATCAGGATTGGCAAAAGCAATCAACGATTTGGCTTATAGAGCAAGAAATAAAAAACTAACACCAGCAGATACGCAAGGTGCAACTTATACAATTTCTAATGTTGGAACTTTCGGAAATCTGATGGGAACACCAATTATTCCACAACCACAAGTTGCTATTTTAGCGGTTGGTGCGATTGTGAAAAAACCTGCTGTTATCGAGACGGAATTTGGAGATGTCATTGCAATCCGTCAGAAGATGTTTATGTCACACTCTTATGACCATAGAGTGGTGGACGGAAGTCTTGGCGGAATGTTCCTAAAACACGTCAACGATTATCTGGAAAATTGGGATCTTAATACAGAAATATAAAATCAAAGCCTCAGAATTTTCTGAGGCTTTGATATTTTTAAAATATTATTTATTATAAATCATCCAACTCATCAGCAGAACCTTGTCCTTCATTCATCAGGTAAGCTTTTAGGAAAGGAGTCAAGTTTCCATTCATTACACCATCCACATCAGAGGTTTCATATCCGGAACGAACATCTTTTACCAATTTGTAAGGATGCATCACGTAATTTCGGATTTGAGAACCCCATTCGATTTTCATTTTTCCGGCTTCGATTTCGTTTCTGGCTTTCATTCGTTCTTCAAGTTCGATTTCGTAAAGTCGAGAACGTAATAATTGCATTGCTTTTTCCTTGTTCTGAAGCTGAGAACGAGATTCAGAGTTTTCGATAATAATTCCTGTCGGTGCGTGACGAAGTCGAACGGCGGTTTCAACTTTGTTTACGTTTTGTCCACCAGCTCCGGAACTTCGCATTGTTTCAAAACTGATATCAGCAGGATTAATATTAATCTCAATCGTGTCGTCAACCAAAGGATAAACATAAACCGAAACAAAGCTCGTATGACGCTTGGCATTACTGTCAAAAGGTGAAATTCTTACCAATCTATGAACGCCATTTTCACCTTTCAGATAACCGAAAGCAAACTCGCCTTCGATTTCTAAGGTTACTGTTTTTACGCCTGCAACATCGCCTTCCTGGAAATTCAGTTCACGAATTTTGTAGCCTTGTTTGTCTGCCCACATTGTGTACATACGCATCAGCATACTTGCCCAATCACAAGACTCTGTTCCGCCGGCTCCGGCAGTAATTTGAAGAACCGCTGACAATTCATCGCCTTCGTTGGAAAGCATATTTTTGAATTCCAGATTCTCTACTTTTTCTACTAACTTGGGGAAAGATTCGTCGAGTTCTTTTTCAGAGTCCGGGTCTTCTTTGGCAAATTCTAAAAGAACCTGCAAATCCTCAAACTGGGAATGGATTTCCTCATAGCTTTCTACCCATTTTTTCTTGGAACGAAGTTGTTTTAGGAAAACTTCGGCTTCTTTTGGTTTTTCCCAGAATTCCGGAGCGGCAGTTTTCTCATCATCATTAGAAATTTCAATTTTTTTCTTTTCGATGCCAAGAAACTTGTGGAGGTCTTCTATTCTGGATTGTATATCTTTTATTTGGTCTGTGTTTACCACGTTTGTTTTAATTTTTGCAAAAATACAAAGAAAGACTTTAAATTATAAGTTATAAATTTTAGATTTTAAATTGAATTTTATATCATTAAAAATCAATGAATTAAAAAATAAATTTAAATTACTGAAAAAATTGAGGCAACCATTTCGGATTTTTGTCGTCTTATAGTCAGAAAGAGAAAATGAAACGCTTACACCAATCTTAAATTTGATTTAGAAAATTAATGAGCGTTCCATCTGACCGAAAAAACTGTAAAATAACAGATGAAACAAGATTTACAACATATCTTTTCCAAAGCAAAGAAAAATAATCGGCTGGCTCAGAAGAGTTTGTTCGAGATGTTTTCGGGTAAGATGTTGTCGGTTGCAAATTCTTATATTAATAATCGTGATGATGCGGAAGATGTTTTGATGAATTCTTTTTATAAAGCATTTACGAAGATCGAAGATTGTAAAAATTATGAATCATTTCCTTTTTGGCTGAGGAAAATTGTGGTAAATGATTCGATTAATTTCATCCGGAAAAACAAGCATATTTTGTACGCTGAAACTGGATTTACGGATTCTATTGCAGAACAGACGGAAGATGTTTCGGAGTTGTCTCAGGATATAGATTTAGATATTATTTTCAAGGAAATGCCGATTGGTTACAAACTGGTTTTTAACCTCGCTGTTTTTGAAGAAAAGAAACACCAGGAGATTGCGGAAATTTTAAATATCTCCGAAGGAACAAGCAAAAGCCAATTGAGTAAAGCTAAAAAATGGCTTCAAGATTATTTTAATCAACATCAAAACACTAGACAAAATGCAGAATCTGAAATCTAAATACGAACAACAGGAAATGAAAGTTTCCGACAGTCTTTGGGACAGATTGGAAGAAAAACTCGACCAAACTCCTGCTAAAGAAAAGAAACCGAAAGTGATTTGGTGGAGATTTGTTGCTGTGATTATTCTAATTGTGAATTTCGGTGCAATTTCTTGGATGACTGATATCAAAAATAAAGTGAAAGAAACTTCGGAATTTAAATTTCCTCGAATTGAAAATCAAATTTCAAGTGTACGTCAGCATTCTGAAAATACAGATGAAATTCAAAAATCGATCCCTATTAAGAATTCTGAAACTGAGGATGAAAAATTAGCTTTTGAGAATATTAATGAGAATCAATCAGTTAATAAAGAACAATCAATTTCAAATCAAATTCCTGAAAAGGAATTAATCATAAAAAAAGAAGAGCCGCAAATCGCTTCTCAACCTGAAGAGCAATTGGCTCAAACTGATATTCAAAAACCAAAAGAAAAAGTAAAATACGTGTCTTCGTCTGATTTGCTTTTCGGAGTTGAAATAGACAAAGCCAAAGCTGAAACACCAAAATCTGCAATGGGAATCAATATGATAAAATCAAATGACTCTGATTTCCCTAACCCAAAACGTATCAAACTCTTTGGAATCACGATCTACGACAAAGATTCTATACCAACTAAATAATTAAACTATGAAAGTTAAAATTCTACTTTTAGCAATGCTTTCCAGCTTTGCTACAGCACAAACTACGCTCGATAATCAAATGAAATCTTATACCGAGAAAGTTAATTCAATCGTATCAACAGAGAAAGCAAATATGAAAACAGAGACGGATAAAATTGATGAAGCTTTCAGCTCTGGAAAAATTACAAAAGCGGAGCAAATCTCTCAGAAGGAAGAAGTTTCCAAAAAATATGAAGCTATTATCAATGATAAGATTGAAAACGAACGAATTCAGTTGGATGAGCTTACAAAAACAGCGGTTACAAATTCTGTTTACAACACAAAACCCGATACTTTGAAAAATAAAGATGTTTTTGTTTTTAGTACTTCAGGATTAACAATAAGGAAAAGAGGAAAATCTCCTGCGCAATATCTTAAAAGTAGTACTCTGAGTGTAGGTTATGCTTTTGCCAATCTTACCAAAGATAAAGGAAGTTTTAATCCTTTCGAAAACGATTCTGAAATGAGAATCGGAAATTCACACAGTGTTGAAGTTCAGTTTCGTACAGATCGCCAATTAGGAGGTTTTACAAGCCCTTGGTTTATAAGATATGGTTTGGCTTATAGAACCGATACTTATATGCCAAAACGTCCGCAGGTTTTTGTTCAGGATAATTCCCAATTATTTCTTGAGGATTTTCAGGAAGGAAGATTGAAACGTTCAAAATTGAGAAATGTTTACTTGACATTGCCAATTGAATTTCAATTATATCTTAATCCAAAATATACAGAATATGATGGTAAACAATATTTGGATGTGAGAAAAAAAATGTGGAAAGTTGGATTGGGAGCTTATGCAGGAATCAACACGAGAAGCATTGTGAAAGTGAAATACTATAATGATGATGATAAATTCAGAAAGTATGACTATACTTTGGATGACGGTGTGAATGCGTTCTTATTTGGAGGGAAATTCAGTTTGGGTTATGGCGGCGTTAATTTATTCATCAAAAAAGATTTCACTCCAATTTTTAATAGCAAAGCCAACTTGCCAAATAAAAACGGAATCCAAATCGGAATCGAAATTGCCAATATTGATTTTTAAGAACATTTAATTTTTCATAGAACATTCTTATACACTATTTTCTTATTGAATCACATCTTGAAAGAGATGTGATTTTTTAGTCTTTAATATAAGTTCTTTTTAACCAAAAAGCAATTTCCCAAAAAATAAGTGATACAAGAATGTTAGAAAGAACAGCCGTTAGTATCCCATAAGCATCCCAATCTGGAGCAATTTTAAAATGCCATCCAAGATATACAGTTATAATTCCAACTGATGATGTAATGAATGCAAATAAAATATTTAAATACGTATTTAACTTTAGAAAATATTTAGCCAATACGAAATTTAGTATTCCGAATTCTAAAATCAGGATAACATTCGGATAATTAAAAAAATCTATTGAATAAGCTATTGCGACAAAGAAATAGGTCATTATCAAATAGATTATAAAGAAAAGTAGATAAGTTAATATTCTGTTTTTTTTCAATTGTTAAATTTTAACCAAATTACAAATAATCTTCAGAAAATCATTTATTACATTTTTGCAAGTCAAGAATTTTTATTTACATTGGCGAACAAGAATTAAGAATGAAAAATTTACAGTTAATCGGTTTGTTTTTGGTTGTGGCAGGCAGTTTTTTGCCATTGGTTCATATTCCTATTGTTGGAAACTGGAACTATTGGAAAGTTGACCATACGCTTTCGATAGCGGTTTGGGGATTTTCTTTATTGACGCTGGTTTTCATTCTAATAGGCAAAAATAAATTCGTGAAAATAATGGTATTTCTAATGATATTGCTTTTTGTTTTCACAATTGTTGCTATTAAACTGAAATCTTTAGATTATTTCAGTTTTTTACCATTCAAATCCTGGCAATCGACATTTGCAGGAATTGTGAAATTATCGTGGGGATGGTTCATCGAATTCTTAGGAGCAGTAGTAATTTTAATCGCATCAAGAAAATAGAATTGAATCAAAAAGACACGAAGATTTACACGAGGGACACAATTGATTTAAAAATTTGATAAAGTCAAACCTTGTGGACTTAAAAATATTTAGTAAAAAAACTTTTGCACTTTGTGTAAAACAAAATAATCAAAATCAAAAATTAAAAATATTATGAAAGAAGTATTCATTGTATCAGCAGTTAGAACACCAATGGGAAGTTTTATGGGAAGCCTGTCCGGCGTTCCTGCGACACAATTGGGCGTTGCTGCGGTAAAAGGAGCTTTAGACAAAATCAATCTTGACCCAAGTTTGGTTGAGGAAATTTATATGGGTAATGTTCTTCAGGCGAATTTAGGACAAGCCCCGGCAAGACAAGTCGCTTTGGGTGCAGGATTATCCAATCACACACCTTCTACAACCATTAATAAAGTTTGTGCTTCCGGAATGAAAGCAGTAACAATGGCTGCTCAGGCAATTAAAGCTGGAGATGTAGATGTTATTGTTGCCGGAGGAATGGAAAATATGTCAAGCGTTCCGCATTATCTGGACGGGAGAAGCGGTGTGAAATTAGGAGAAATTAAAATGCAGGACGGACTTTTAAAAGACGGTTTAACCGATGTTTATAACAAAGTTCATATGGGCGTTTGTGCGGAATTGTGTGCCAAAGAAAATGATATTACAAGAGAAGAGCAGGATGCCTTTGCAATCCAGTCTTACAAGAGGTCGGCTGCAGCTTGGGAAGCCGGCAAATTTGCAGATGAAGTTGTTCCTGTAACCATTCCTCAAAGAAAAGGAGAACCAATTGTTTTCTCAGAAGATGAAGAATATAAAGCAGTTAAATTTGATAAAATTCCAACTTTGCCGACTGTTTTTCAAAAAGAAAACGGAACAGTAACTGCAGCTAACGCATCAACGCTGAATGACGGTGCGTCTGCTTTGATACTGATGTCAAAAGAAAAAATGGAAGAATTAGGTTTGAAGCCATTAGCTAAAATCATTTCTTACGCTGATGCAGCGGTTGAGCCGGAAAGATTCACAACGGCGCCTTCCAAAGCTTTACCAATTGCGCTTAAAAAAGCAAACCTCACCAAAGATGATATTGATTTCTTCGAGTTCAATGAAGCATTTTCTGTGGTTGGTCTGGCAAATAACAAAATACTTGGTTTGGATGATTCTGAAGTGAATGTGAACGGTGGTGCGGTGTCGCTTGGGCATCCACTGGGAAGTTCCGGTTCTAGAATTATCGTAACGTTGATTAACGTTCTGAAACAGAATAATGGAAAATATGGTGCAGCTGCTATTTGCAATGGTGGCGGTGGCGCAACAGCGATTGTTATCGAGAATTTACAATAATAATTTTGAAGTATAATTTTTAAGAACCCTTTCAGAGTTTCAAACTCTGAAAGGGTTTAGAGTTTGTAATTTACTAGGGGTGCATACCGATTTTTCAGGTTCGCCTATATATTTCATAGGCTCACCTGTGTTTTTGGTATGCGGACCTATGTTTTATGTAAGCTCACTTAACTATTTCCTAAGCTTGCCTACGTTTTTGGTAGGCGAGCCTATGTTTTATGTAAGTTCGCTTATCTATTTCTTCGGCTCACCAACTAACTTGGAAGGCTCGGCTAAAGATTGCAAAGGCGAACTACAGTTTTAATTACTTGTAATCTTAAACTTGAAACAAATAAAACCATTAATTAATCATTTTATTTAATGGTTTTTTTATTTTTGTCTAAATAATATATTTCCAATGTCAGAAATAGAAACAACAACCACAGAAAACTCAATCAAAAATAACCCGAAAATAATGCGCGCCTGGGCATTGTACGATTGGGCGAACTCGGTTTATTCACTGGTAATTACATCTACCATTTTCCCAATTTATTACTCGATTCTCACAACAGCTTATGAGAAAGATGAGTATGTGAAAGAAACGGGACAATGGATAAAAGTTCCAGTGCGAAATCTCATTAAAATATTTGGTAAAGAGTATCAGCCGGATGCGGTTTATGGTTATTCATTAACGCTTTCGTTCGTGATTGTCGTTTTATTATCACCGATTTTGTCATCTTTGGCAGATACGATTGGAAATAAGAAATCATTCCTTCAGTTTTTCTGTTATCTGGGAGCGACGTCTTGTATGGGATTGGCAATGTTCACAGGAATGGGAACAGTTTGGTTGGGATTATTATTCAGTGTGACGGCGAGTGTCGGTTTCTGGGGAAGTTTGGTCTTTTACAATTCCTTTTTACCGGATATTGCAACGCCTGATAAACAGGATGCTTTGTCTGCAAAAGGTTATGTTTATGGTTATATTGGTTCTGTGATTTTGGTTGTGATTTGCCTTGTTCTGATTCAGGTTTGTGCAGAAACACCTAAGCAGGCAGCAATTTATACCAGAGTTAGTTTCTTATTAACTGGAGCCTGGTGGTTTGGATTTTCACAATATACCTTCAAGCATTTACCACAATTTGGACAAGTTAAAGAGCAATTGCCAAAAGATTTGGTTTTGCTTAATTATAAAAACATTTTCAAAAGTCACGCTGAGCAGGGTGGTTTTGTTGAGGTTTTCAAAGATAACATCAGTTTTTATATCGACATCGTTAAGCAAAGTTTTAAAGAGCTTTTCAAAGTTGGAAATCATCTTTTCGGAGACAGAAATCTGAAATATTTCCTGACCAGCTTTTTCTTTTACAGTGTCGGGATGCAGACTATTTTCCTGATGGCAACATTATTTGGAAAGAGTGAAATCAATATGGCTCAAGATAAACTGATAATGACATTATTATTAATCCAAATCGAAGCGATTATTGGGGCGTTATTCTTTTCTTGGTTATCTAAGAAAATCGGAAACAAAAATGTAATTAGTATCACTGTTGCAATGTGGATCGGCGCTTGTCTTGCGGCTTATTATCTGAACAAAGAAAATCCAAATGTTGAATATCAATTCTACGGTGTTGCCGCTGTAATTGGTCTGGTAATGGGTGGTTTACAGGCTATGTCTAGGTCAACTTATTCTAAGTTACTTCCGACGGATTCTATGGACAATACAACGTATTTCAGTTTCTATGATGTTTTGGAAAAGTTGGCGATTATTTTGGGAACATTCATCTTCGCAACATTGATTGAACATTACAACAATATGCGATTCGCAGCATTATCAATGAGTATTTTCTTTGCTTTGGGATTGGTGTTTGTAAGGTTCGTCAAAACAAAATCCGATTAATTAAGTTTATTAATATTGAATTCATAAAATTTAGGCTCGATAATTGATAATTTTCGAAAGAAAATATTTTGTAAATTTGCAATATCAAAACACGATATGAACAACCCTTTATTTTACGCAAAAATTCTTTTGTTCGGTGAATATGGCATCATTGAGGATTCTCAGGGGCTTACTTTACCTTACAGTTTTTATAAAGGAACCTTGAAATTCTCAGATCTGGATAATGATTTTGAAAAAAAATCTAATCAATCTCTGGAAAAATATTCCAATTATCTTTCAGAATTAGAATTACCTTCCGACTATCAGCTGGATGTTAAATCGTTCCAATCAGATATTGCAAAAGGTTTGTTCTTTGATTCTAATATTCCCCAAGGTTACGGCGTTGGAAGTTCTGGTGCTTTGGTAGCAGCGATTTTCGAAAAATATTCTCTTATAAAAAGAAATCCTGAAACGATTTCAAAAGACGAACTGAAAGATTTGAAAGTAATTTTCGGACGATTGGAAAGTTATTTCCACGGAAAAAGTTCGGGAATTGATCCGTTGATTTGCTTTATGAATCTTCCGATTCTGATAGAAAGCAAGGAAAGCGTGGACAAAGTTTCTATCCCGAAAGAAGAATTAGGCAAAGGCGCCATTTTCTTGATTGATTCAGGCGTTACCGGCGAGACTGGACCAATGATTCAGATTTTCTTTGAGAAATTGAAAAACGAAGGTTTCCGCAAAACTTTGAAAGAGGAATTCATCCGTTACAACAATGCTTGTATCGACGCTTTCCTGAAAAAAGATATGAATCCGTTTTTCCGTAATCTGAAAAAATTATCGGTTTGGGCTTACGAGCATTTCCGCCCGATGATTCCGGAAAATCTTTTCAATGTTTGGAAAAAAGGTCTCGATTCAAACGCTTATTACCTGAAGCTGTGCGGAAGTGGAGGCGGAGGTTATATCCTTGGTTTTGCAAAAGATTATGCAAAAGCGGAAGAGATGTTGGAGGGATTCCACAAAGAAGTGATTTACAGATTTTAGTCTGAACCACAAAAGTCACAAAGTTCTCACAAAGCACACTATTAGATTTACATTCGAAATTTGGCGAAGTCAAATCCTTGTGACCCTAAAGCATATGAATTTTTAAAAAAACTTTGTGAGCCTTGTGTTTAATTCAGAAGTTTCTAGTCAAGATATTTATTTAAACTAAAAAATGGAAGCAAAACCGACTTCACGAAATGCTCTCTACCGTATTTCTCAGTTGATGGGTTTTCTTTTGGGTGCTCGTTTTTTTGTGGCGGTTCTGCTTACTTTTGCGCTTTATGTTTCCACGTTTTTCCTATTTAATAGAGAAGAAAGTTTCAGGAATTTTGTCTTCGATTACAAAGTTCACTCCATTATCATTTGTTCCGTTCTTAGCATTTTAGCTGGTGGCATTATCAATCGGTTTTATGACAAAGAAAAAGACCAGGTTACAAAGCCTTTCCGTTCCAGATTGCAGAACTTTTTAAAAGAAAAATATTTTCTCACAGCTTATATTGTTTTGAACACTTTGTCACTTGGATTGGCATTTTTTGTGTCGCATAGAGTTTTTATTTTCTTTCTGATTTATCAGTTTTTGATGTGGTTTTACAGTCACAAACTCAGCAAAATTATTGTTCTCAACAATTTCACTTTTGTGTCGTTAACGCTTTATCCGTTTTTCGGAATGCTGATTTATTACCAGACATTTTCGCTCAAGATCTTGTTTCTGGCAATTTTTCTTTTTTTGATGTTGTTTATTATTGATGTTATAAAAGATACATTAACAAAAAATGCCGATAAAATGTTCGGCTATGATACAATCGCTAACAGATTGGGGTTTCAAAATACAAGGTCGATTTTATTAATTTTATTAATAATTACCTTTGCAATTTCTGTGATTCTGAGTGTTGGCATCGGATTCAAAAATATAATGGCGTGGTATTTTTTAGCAACTATATTTGTTATTATCGGAACTGTTTTTATGTTATTTCGAAATCAGAAAAATGATAAATTCAAATCTCTGAATCTTCTTAGACTTTGGATTTTCTTCGGGATTTTAGCAATGTTGTTTGACGGGATTTTCCACAAATATCCTTGGTTAATTTAAATTTTTTTTTGAAAAAAATGTCAGTAATTATTAGAGAAAATAGAAAAGAAGATAACAAGATACTCGCAAAGATTATCAGAACTTCTTTTCACGATTTTGAAGTAAGTTCTACCAATGGAACAGTTTATTCTGACCCAACTACGGATGATTTGTATTCATTATTTCAGACTGGGAAATCAGCTTTATTTGTTGCCGAAGAAGATGGTTTGATTTTAGGTTGTTGCGGTATTTTTCCAACAGAAAATCTTCCTGAAAATACGACAGAGCTAGTCAAGTTTTATCTTACAAAAGAAGCCAGAGGAAAAGGAATCGGAAAGTTATTAATGGAAAAATGTGTTGAAAAAGCAAAAGAATTAGGCTATCAACAAGTTTATCTGGAAAGTTTACCAGAATTCAGCAAAGCTGTTTCCATTTACGAAAAGCAAGGATTTCGATATTTGGAAAAAGCTTTGGGAAATTCCGGACATTCCGGTTGTAATCTTTGGATGATTAAAAAGTTGGACTAAGATTATATCAACAAATCTTGAAAACTAATCAAATAAAAAAGTCCAATAACCTTTTGGAATTGGACTTGTTAGAGAATTAATTTTAAATTTTGATTCTACCCAAAAATATCATTTAGAACTTTCGCTAATCGCAATCCACCGTAAAGCAATTGTCTTTCAAGTGTCGATTCAAAACGATAGTTGTAAGCATAACTTAGTTTAGAATCTTTCGGAGTTTGATAATAGATTGAATTGGCAATTTTGTGACTGTCGAACAACCATTCTTCTAAAGTTCCGCTTTGTATTTGCTTCACTTCATCTTTTGATTTTACGTCTAGAAGATTCGCAAATTCTGTATAAGTATACTTTTGGTCATCAACCAATTTGGAATCCCAAAGCGAATGTAAATTGGTATTTTGTCCAAAGTAAGTCAAATTGATTTTATTCCCACCCAAATCCTCGGCTCTTCCAATGTGTAAAGGCTGATGAAGGTCGCCAATTAAGTGAATTAAGAAAATCAAAGCTTCTTTTTTATCTTTATCAGAAACATTTTTGTCTTTGATTTTATCAGATAAAATTCTGATTTGAGTATAAAGATTTGGAGATTTCTGAACAGATAAAGAATCTTTGAATTGCTGAAAATTCTTTTGTGGATTGATGTTCACATAATGCCAAGACGACGTTTCTTTCCAAACGCCTGTCGTATCAGATTTGATGAAATCCGGCCAGTTGGCGTAATAAGCCATTTTCTGTTCTCCAAACAATTTTTTGATATTTCTTTGAGCTTTGGAACTCAAATGATGCTGTGCAATTTCTGCCACAATTCTGTGTCCTGTCAATCCCCAAGCAAAAGAGTAAAGCGATGATAAAATACAAATAGAGAACACGAATCTTGATAAAATACCTTTCATTTTTAAATTTATTTCAGACTACAAAGATAGTTTTAGCCATAGTTTTATTCCCTAAAAAACATTGTTAAATATTATTAAACTTAAGTTAAGCTAAAGTGTAATCGTCGATTAATTTCCGTATTTTTGCGTTTTCCCATTTAATGAAAGATAATCAAGAATTTATCGAAGTTTACGGTGCTAGAGAACACAATCTCAAGAATATATCCGTAAAAATTCCAAGAAACGAATTGGTAGTAATCACAGGACTTTCCGGAAGCGGAAAATCCTCTTTGGCTTTTGATACGATTTTTGCGGAAGGACAACGCCGTTACATCGAAACTTTTTCGGCTTATGCAAGACAGTTTTTGGGCGGATTGGAACGTCCGGATGTTGATAAAATCGAAGGTTTATCGCCGGTTATCGCCATCGAACAAAAAACGACGAACAAAAATCCACGTTCAACCGTTGGAACCATTACGGAATTGTATGATTTTTTGAGACTTTTGTTTGCAAGAGTTTCGGATGCTTATTCATTGAGTTCAGGAAAACGTTTGGTAAGTTATACCGAGGAACAAATTCTGGAAACCATTAAAGATAACTTCAAAGGGAAAAAAGTTTATCTGCTGGCTCCGGTTGTGCGTTCGAGAAAAGGACATTACCACGAGTTATTCATTCACCTTTCCAAAAAAGGTTATTCACAAGCCAGAATAGATGGTGTCTTGCAGGACATCGAATACGATTTGAAACTTGACCGTTACAAAACGCACGACATCGAAGTGGTGATTGATCGTTGGATCATTGGCGAAAATGCTTCTGAAGCCAGAATGTCAAAATCGCTGAAAACGGCTTTGGAAATGGGAGAAGGAATCATTGCGATTCAGGAAATGGGACAGGATGAAGTTCACTTTTTCAGTAAGAATTTGATGGATGATTCTACAGGAGATTCCTTGGCTTTACCAGAACCAAACACCTTTTCTTTCAATTCTCCAAAAGGTCATTGCGAGACTTGTAAGGGTCTTGGAACCATAAAAAAAGTCAATACGGATTATTTTGTTGAAAATGATAAATTATCAATTAACCAAGGTGCATTGTTGCCTTTAGAACAAATCAAATCCAACAAATGGATTCTGTCTCAGATCAAATCGATACTTGAAGTTTTTGATTTAGGATTGACAACGCCCTTTAAAGATATTCCGAAAGAAGCTTTGGAATACATCTATTACGGTTACAGCAGTGATATTATAAAAGAACTGAAACATGCCGGAATCTCGAAAAAAATCAAAATCAATTTCGAAGGTTTAGTGAAAATCCTTGAAGAAATTGTTGAAGAGAGAGAAAACTACGATGCGGTTTTGGTAGAACGAAATTTCACAACCGAAGAAACTTGTCCGACTTGTAAAGGCGCACGTCTTCGTCAGGAAAGTTTGAGTTTTAAAATCGATGGAAAAAATATAGCAGAAGTTAACGGATTGTCTTTGTTGGATTTCAAAGATTGGTTGGCGGATGTTAAGGATAAATTCAGTGATAAAAATAAATTGATTGCTCACGAGATCCTGAAAGAAATTGAAACCAGGTTGCAATTCCTTTTGGATGTCGGTTTGGATTATTTGAGTCTCAGCAGAAGCTCAAGAACACTTTCCGGAGGCGAATCCCAACGTATTCGTCTGGCAACTCAAATTGGTTCTCAGTTGGTAAATGTCCTTTACATTTTGGATGAACCTTCAATCGGATTGCATCAACGTGATAACGAAAGATTAATTAAATCTCTGAAAGAATTGCGTGACATCGGAAATTCGGTTTTGGTTGTGGAACACGACAAAGATATGATTCTGGAAGCCGACCACGTTTTGGATATTGGTCCGAAGGCGGGAAAATTCGGTGGCGAAATCCTTTGGCAGGGCAATCCGAAAGATATTACCAAAGCCAACACAATCACGGCCGATTATATCACTGGAAAACGTAAAATCGAAATTCCTGCAGAACGCAGAAAAGGAAACGGAAAATCGATAGTTCTGAAAGGTGCTACTGGAAATAATTTGAAAAATGTAACGCTGGAGATTCCACTTGGGAAGTTAGTTGTCGTTTCAGGAATTTCGGGCAGTGGAAAATCATCGTTGATCAACGGAACTTTGTACCCGATTCTGAATCGTCATTTTTACAGGGCCATCCAGGAACCTTTGCCATACAAAAGTATCGAAGGCATCGACAATATCGACAAAATCGTAGATGTTGATCAAAGTCCAATCGGAAGAACACCACGTTCCAATCCTGCGACTTATACGGGGATGTTCACAGATATTAGAAACCTTTTTGCTGAATTACCGGAAAGTAAAATCCGCGGGTACAAAGCCGGACGTTTTTCTTTCAATGTAAAAGGCGGAAGATGTGAAACCTGTCAGGGCGGCGGTTTGAAAGTAATTGAAATGAATTTCCTTCCGGACGTTTATGTTCATTGCGAAACCTGCCACGGAAAACGTTTCAACCGAGAAACTCTGGAAGTTCGTTATAAAGGAAAATCGATTTCTGATGTTCTCGATATGACAATTAACGAAGCGGTAGAATTCTTCCAGCCAATTCCGAAAATCTTTAATAAAGTAAAGACTTTGAAAGATGTTGGTTTAGGTTATATCACAATTGGGCAACAATCCACAACTTTGAGTGGAGGAGAAGCGCAACGTGTGAAACTGGCAACCGAACTTTCTAAAAAACAGACTGGAAACACACTTTATATTTTAGATGAGCCAACAACAGGACTTCATTTCGAAGATGTCAAAATTTTGATGGAAGCCATTGAACAGTTGGTGGATTTGGGTAATTCTTTCATCATTATCGAACATAATATGGATGTGATCAAACTCGCTGATCACATTATCGACGTTGGGCCAGAAGGTGGAAAACACGGCGGACAAATCATTGCAGAAGGAACACCAGAAGAGATTATCAAATCTAAGAAAAGTCTGACGGCTAAGTTTTTGAAAAAAGAACTTTAGAAATGAATAATAAGATCAAAAACAGCTTAAAATTTCTACTGGTTTTTTCAGTGATGTTTTCTTGCAAAAAAGAAGAAACAAAAACTTCTGAGAACTTAGTTGTGAGCGATACAATTTCAGCTGTGGGTTCTAAAGAAGAATCTTTTAAACCAATTGATACAGCTTGTTCGGCAAAGAATACGACTCGAGATTATGTTCTCGCATTTCAGTGGTATCAGAAGAAAACGGAAAATGAGACAGCCAATAATTTACCGGAACGGAACGATAAATTGTACGATGATTATTCTAAAATCCGTAATCAATATATTGCTTGTCTAAATAATGCTGAGAGCAAAATTTTAGAAGAATATGTTAATTATTACGATTCAGAAAGCGATAGTTATAAGTTTCCAGAAAATGTGAAAAAACTTAAATCCGAACTTGAAAAAGCAGGTCTTGAGTTTTGGGATATTGGTGAAGGTTACACGGAAATCCGATCGTTGCCCAATCATTATTATTCGATTTTCAAAGGTAAGGTAACTGCAGACTACGAAACTTATATTTATCAGTTGTCGAATGAAGAAGAAGTTTTGTATCAAGGCGATGCAGCTCTTAATATCTCTTGGAAAGAATTAGGAAACAGAACCATATTCTGGGAAAATTTTGTCAAAAAATATCCAAAAAGTCCTTTGGTTTCTAATGCTAAAGAATTTTATAATAATTACTTACACGATTATCTTTTCGGCTTGGATAATACTTCAACTTTTAACATTGTTGGTGAAACTAATTATGGTTTGAATGAAGAAAACAAAATGGAATTTAGAAGATTCATCAAAGAAAATCCAAATTCTAACACAGCAAAAAAAGTAAAGCAATTAATAGCACTTTTTGACTCCAAAATTTCTTATGAGGAAATCCAAAAACGGATTAATCTAGAAGAAAGAAACTGGGAAAAATATCCATAGTTGAAACAAAAATTATAATTGGTATCAGATTTGTCATTCTGTAAAAAAAAGCAGTTATGAAATCATTTAAATTTTATTTGGCAACAATTATTTTTTCTTTAAGTTTTGTCGCTTGTGCAGCGCCACCAAGACCGCCGAAGCCGCCAAAACATCCAAGACACGGTTCCAAACCAATGCCGCCGGGACAAGCCAAAAAAATCTACGGAACCAAGTCTGCAAAGCCCTTTGCTCCGGGACAAAACAAATAAATAGAGATCAAGGATTTTGAAATTTCAGAATCCTTTTTTATTTTTAAATCATTAAATAAAATACAAATGAAGCAATTTTTTGTCCAAATAATAATCTGTTTAGTCTTCGTTTCGTGTCAGAAAAAAGAAACGGTTTCACAAAATCTTCCAAGGAAAATAAAAGATAAAGTGGTAAGCGAAAAAAAATATGAATTCGATAAAAATTCAGTTTTTGGGGTTTATCAGTTGACGGACAAAGATTTCGCAATCTGCATTCCGGTTCAGTTTGACAACCGAGATTTGCCATTATCTAAAGAGTACGAAGATTTCTTAAAGAAGGATTCTCTGCCGTGGATTTATGGGAAAGATATGAAAGATTATAAATATTATGACACCTTGCATATCGACAGATTGATTTATAATAAGAGATTTGAAAATGTCTTCAGGCAAAAGATGAAAGACAGTTTGTTCGTTTATGGGACAAAATCTGGACAGCTGTGTAAAATAAAAAAAGTCGTTTTTCAATCCAACGACTGCGGAAACGATTATATCGCATACATTTTGGATTTTAATCAAAAGATAAGTGGAAATCCTCTAATTGCTTCTGAGAAAGAGATTCCTCTGAATTATAACAATGACAATTCTGGAATTAATCCAAAGATCAAGAAGTTTGCGGCAAAAGAAAGTACAGAAACGATGTACGGAGTTGGAAAATACAATCCCATTATTTTTTCTAATTACAATAATTTGTATTTCACTTATTACGATGATTTCAAATGGTATAACAAAGATTCCGATTCAGATTGTCAATTCCCTGAACGTGCTGTTTTTGAAGTTGATTCGCAAGGGAACATAAAAATGCTTTGGAGTTCAGAAATGGATCTTTTAGGCTTACCTTGTTTATAATATTCTAATTTTCTTCTAGATTCCCAATGTTAAATTTTGACCCTCAATATTAATTTAACATTAACTGAATGTAAATTTTATGTAACTTTGTCGTAACATTAGATAAGTAATAACTTAAAATCAATTGATTATGGACAAGAAAATGCTAGCGTTATCAATATTTTTATTTGGATTTTTAGGAACGCTAAACTTAGTAAAAGCTCAAACGACAGACAACAAGATACAGGAAGTTTTCATCAATTCTGGAGACGGTTTCGGTGAATTAAGGAAATTGCTGAAGGATAATTTCGACTTCACAAACCAAGATTACAAAGAAGGCGTAGTGAATTCCGATGTTAGGTTCAGTCTTTCGGAAGAAGGTAAAATCACCAACGTTCATGCCAACGGCGACTGTAAAAACGTGAGCAAAGAAATCGAGAACGTATTGTCACACCTCATCTACAAAGTAGATATGGACAAACTGAGCCAAAAAATGTTAGCATCATCTTATGTAATGCCGGTGAGCGTTACCATAGACAACCGATAAGAATTAAAAGTTTAAAATTGTTAGTAAAAAGTCATACATTTTTGGTGTATGGCTTTTTTTATGACTAATAATTTATAGAGCATAATCCGCCTTCTATTCGCAATTTTGTCACACTGAGGCTCTCAAAATGCCAAGTCGGTCTGTGTGCAATTCCACTTTCTCAATTCGATTGCTAAATACTTGGATTAAGTTTATATTTAGCAAAGTTAAAATACTCAGTGTGACATTTTAATACTAATCGCTTCTGTCAGCCTGATGGTCTCGAAGGCTTTTAAGATTGTCAGGCTGAGCGGAGTCGAAGCCTTTTTGTAATCAAATAAATAGGCTAATTGTAAAACCATTTCTTTTGTGACTTTTGTGGTAATTAATCCCAAAATCTAAAGTCTCTCATCTTTTCTCTATTTTCTTTCTTCTAATAAAGGGATTTTTCTATATTTATAAACCAACAAATTGAACAAAAGAAAACTCAGTTTTATGATTGATAAAAGAGTCAAAAACGCTCAGGAAGCGGTAAAAGATATAGAAAACGGAATGACGATAATGCTTGGCGGATTCGGGCTTTGTGGGATTCCGGAGAATTGTATTTCAGAATTGGTAAAGAAAAATGTAAACAATCTGACTTGCATTTCCAATAACGCAGGCGTTGATGATTTCGGTTTAGGATTATTGCTGCAGAAAAAACAAATCAAGAAAATGGTTTCTTCCTATGTTGGAGAAAACGCCGAATTCGAACGTCAGATGCTTTCCGGAGAATTGGAAGTAGAGTTGACACCTCAAGGAACGCTTGCCGAAAAATGCAGAGCGGCACAAGCTGGGATTCCGGCATTTTATACGCCGGCAGGCTTCGGGACTGAAGTTGCGGAAGGTAAAGAAGTTAAAGATTTCAACGGGAAACCTCATATCTTAGAACACGCTTACAACGCTGAATTCTCAATTGTAAAAGCTTGGAAAGGCGACCACGCAGGAAATTTGATTTTCAAAGGTTCGGCTCGCAATTTTAATTTTCCAATGGCAGGCGCCGGAAAAATTACAATTGCAGAAGTAGAAGAGTTGGTAGAACCAGGACGATTGGACCCAAACGAAATCCATATTCCCGGAATTATGGTTCAAAGAATTTTCCAAGGCGAGAATTATGAGAAAAGGATAGAGCAGAGGACTGTGAGGAAGAGAGAGTAATTGTTTTGTTACAATTTTATTTTTCTAATTCTCCGAATAGCAATTCTTTCTCCGCATTTTTTAATTCTGTGCTAAATTCGTTCTTTAAGTTATGATGCAATATGCTCATTTGTGTAAAATATAAGAGGCATTTTTTGTAATCTAAAGATAATTTTACAAACTTCTGCATATTATTGTGAGCAATCGCATTATTTCTTTTTTTATCTCTTAAATTATGTGATAGAATTGTATTTCTTAAATCTTTAATTTCTGTCCAATCTATTTCGTTTAGTCTTGACTTATTTTCTGCTTTGAATTTTAAAATTTTTGCATTAAGTTCTTTGTCATCATTATCATTCGAATTAAAATATCCATCATATTCTTGTTTGAAAGAATATAAATCAATTATACCTTTAGAGATATTTTCGTGGATTAATGGAAAAATTTCTGAGCTTTCAGTTTTAATAAATGATTTATATTTTTCTGATGCAAGAGTTTCTTCATCAATTCCTAGATTATATAGTTTCCTGTAAACGTTTCTTTGAATTCCTGTATGGAAATCAGTAAGTCCATTATCTGTCAAAACTTTAAATAAGCTTTCGAATTTTATTCCTATAAAATTTAGAATAATTAGACTTTCAGATATTTTTGCCATATAATTTGGTTACAATTATATTTTCTGTCAAAATATAATAATTAAATTTAATAAATTAAATTTCAACTTTTCCTCTCCCCAATCTGCTGTCTCCACATCGCATAATACAAACCCTTTTCGGCAATCAGGTTTTCGTGGGAGCCGGTTTCTATGACTTGTCCGCGTTCCAAAACGTAAATTCGGTCTGCGTGCATAATCGTACTTAACCTGTGCGCAATTAGAACTGTAATTTGTTCTTTTTGTTGTGAAATATCTTTGATGGTTGAAGTGATTTCTTCTTCCGTGATACTGTCCAAAGCGGAAGTCGCTTCATCAAAAATCAATAAATTTGGTTTTCTGAGTAATGCTCTTGCAATCGCAATTCTTTGTTTTTCACCGCCACTTAATTTCAGTCCACCTTCACCAATGACAGTTTCGATTCCTTTTTCAGCGCGTTCGAGTAAAGTTTTAGTGCTTGATTTTTTCAATGCTAATTCGATGTCTTCTTCGCTGGCGTTAGGATTGACGAAAAGAAGATTTTCTTTGATTGTTCCTGCAAAAAGTTGTGTGTCCTGAGTTACAAATCCGATTTGATTTCTTAATTCATCAAAGTCAAATTCTTTCCCGTTGATTTGATTATAGAAAATATTACCTTCCTGAGGTCGGTACAATCCAACCAGTAATTTTACCAACGTACTTTTCCCCGAACCACTCGGACCAACAAACGCAATGGTTTCTCCATTTTTGACATCAAATGAAATGTTATTCAAAGCTTTATATTGAGCGGATTGATGTTTGAAAGAAACGTGCTTGAACTCCAGCTCATTGATTGAACCGATTTGTTTTGGTGTGTGCGGTTTTTCTTCCACAGGTTTTTTCATCAGGTTATCAAAGTTCTTCAATGATGCTTCGGCCTCACGATAAGAAATGATGATATTTCCGATTTCCTGCATCGGACCAAAAATAAAGAATCCGTAAAACATCAATGACAGATATTGTCCCGGCGTTACAACCTCTCTGAAAATCAAATATAAAAGTGTCAAAGTTATCAATTGCTGAAGAAAATTTACCATCGTTCCCTGAATGAAACTCAATGAACGGATGCTTTTTACTTTCTTAAGTTCGAGTCCTAGGATTTTGTAAGTATTGTTATTCAGACGTTTGATTTCCTGTTTGGTCAAACCTAAACTTTTTACAATTTCTATATTTCTTAAACTTTCGGTGGTGCTTCCAGCCAAACTTGTAGTTTCGATAACAATTGTTTTCTGAATATTTTTGATCCTTTTACTTAAAAGATTCGTTACAAATGCAATTAGGAAAATCCCGACAATGTAAACCGGCATTATCGACCAATGCAGTCTAATTGCATAGACTGAAACGAAAATAATACTTACCAGAATCCCAAAAAATACATTAATGAAATTAGTAATAAACTTCACCGAATCTTCTCTTACTTTAGTCAGAATCGACAACGTTTCACCGCTTCTCTGGTCCTCGAATTCCTGATAAGGCAACGCCATAGAATGCTGTAAACCGTCCGTGAAAATATTAGCCCCGAATTTCTGCGTAATGACATTAACGGCGTAATCCTGAAACGCTTTTGCAATTCTGCTGACCATTGCTGTTCCAATCAGTAAACCTAAAAAGTAAAAAGCACCGTGGTAAATATCGGTTCCATACAAGAATTGATTCAGATTTCTGGGAATCATTTTTTCTTTGTCGAAAAAATGCGGATGTGTTACCAATTGGTCGAGAATATTTCCTGTAATTGCTGGTGCAAATAATGAAAATACCTGATTTATAGCGGCTAAAACCAACGAGACGATAATCAGCCATTTGTGTGGTTTGAGGTAATGTAATAATGTCTTCATAATTAGAATCGCAAATTTACTGATATAAATCTGATTGTTTTATTAATATTTACTGTGACGGAAAAAGCATTTTTCTATCACGTGAAATATTGATATATTGCGGTATAAGATTTTACTATGCTAACAAAAGAACAAATCGCACAACGTATATCAAGAGAAGTGAAAGACGGGATGTATGTCAACCTTGGAATCGGGATTCCGACTTTGGTGGCCAACTATGTTCCGGAGGATATTTCGGTGGAATTTCAGAGTGAAAACGGAGTTTTGGGAATGGGACCATTTCCTTTCGAAGGTGAAGAGGATGCAGACTTGATTAACGCAGGAAAGCAGACTATCACGATTCTTCCAGGTGGTTCTTTTTTTGATTCCGCGTTCAGTTTTGGGATGATCAGAAGTCAAAAAGTGGATTTGACTATTCTTGGTGCAATGGAAGTTTCTGAGAACGGCGATATTGCCAACTGGAAAATTCCCGGGAAAATGGTAAAAGGAATGGGTGGTGCAATGGATTTGGTAGCTTCTGCAGAAAATATCATTGTTGCAATGATGCACGTTAACAAAGCTGGCGAATCAAAAATCTTGAAAAAATGTACACTTCCTTTAACAGGTGTCAAATGTGTTAAAAAAGTAGTTACAGAATTAGCCGTTATGGAAATCACAGATAAAGGTTTCAAACTATTGGAAAGAGCGCCGGGAATTTCGGTTGAAGATATTGTGAAAGCCACAGAAGCGGATTTGATTATTGAAGGAGAAATTCCTGAGATGCAATTCTAATTTTAAACCACAAAAGTCACAAAAGAATTACTTTATCTTTTGTGACTTTTGTGGTTATTATAAATTTCTATTTTTTCACCGCTCCAAAAACTTTCTCCAAAAGAGTAGTCGTCCTAAGCGCAGAATTATTTCTGATTCCGGTTTCTTTTTCCGCCACCATTTTGAAAACACCATTGATGGTTTCTGTTGTTACATATTCATTCAAATCGGTAGTTACAGCTTGACCAGTTAATGTATTGTATTTCGAAATCAGATTTTTCCAGACCGTATCGGCGCCTACTTTCCCAAGTGAAGCTTTTACTTTCGGCTGAAACGCTGTGAAAAGCTGACTTTGAGTTTTGGTTTGTAAATAATTAGTCGCTGCGTTATTACTTCCTAAAAGAATATTTTTTGCATCGGTAATTGTCATAGACGTAATCGCATTCGCAAAAATCGGAGTAGCTTCTGTTACGGCATCTTCCGCAGCTCTGTTCAGTAATTTTACACCCTTGTCTGCTAAACTGCCTAAACCAAGGGTTCTTAAAGTCGTATCAATTTTTCTCAGTTTTTCCGGCATCAGAATTTTTACCAGTTCATTTTTATAAAACCCGTCGGTCACGCCTAATTTTTTGACACCTTCTGTTACGCCAAGATTCAAAGCTTGTTTCAGACCAGATGAAATTTCGGTCTGGGTAAGATTACCAAGATTGATATTGGAATTCGTGGTTGTTGTATTAGTAGATGTAGGGTTGGAAGTTTTGACCTGGCTGAGGTCAACACCTGTTTTGTCTTTAACTACTTTTAAAAGGTCACCAAGCTGTGCTTGTGTAGAAATTGAAAATAGTAATCCTGCAGCAATTAAATAGTTCTTTTTCATTAAATATATTTTTTACAAAATTAGATGATTAAATCTGATTGAAGTTAAATACCTCAAAAAATTAAATCTGATTTCGTAAGATCACATCATACAAGTCTTGTCTTCTATCAGTCATTGTTTTCACAGCGCCATTGTAATGAAGCTCTTTTAATAGATTAAGATCAACATCCACAATAATCGTCATTTCCGTATTCGGCGTAGCTTCACCTTTTATCGCATTGGATGGAAAAGCAAAATCCGAAGGAGTGAAAACCGTTGCCTGTCCGTACTGAATATCCATATTGTTCACACCTGGCAAATTCCCGACACAACCAGCAATGGCAACATAACATTCATTTTCGATGGCTCTTGCTGCGGCGCAATGCCTAACTCTTGTGTAAGCATTTTGGGTGTCTGTAAGGTATGGAACAAACAAAATTTTCATTCCTTGGTCAGCCAGCAATCTTGGTAATTCTGGAAACTCGACATCATAACAAATAATGACACCAATTTTTCCGCAATCTGTATCGAAAACCTTAATTTCGTTGCCACCAGTCATTCCGTAATATTTCTTTTCGTTTGGCGTGATGTGAACTTTTCTGTATTCGTCAATTTTTCCGTCCCTGTGAAGCAGATAACTGACATTGTACAATTTCCCTTCTTCCAAAATCGGCATACTTCCGGAAATGATATTCACGTTGTAACTCACCGCAAATTCTGATATTTTTTCTTTTATTTCTTCGGTTAGTTCAGACAGTTTCTCCATTGATTCCCGCTCATTCATATGATTGAAAGGCGCGAGTAGAGGCGTGTTAAATAATTCCGGGAACAAACAAAAATCTGATTGATAACCTGCGACTGCATCTACAAAAAACTCAACTTGGTTGTAAAAATCTTCCAAATCCTTCAGAGGCCGCATTTGCCATTGGACCAAACCAAGCCGAATCACGCTGTCCTGCATCGTGTTCTTCTTCGCCGTGTAATAGATGTTGTTCCACTGCAACAGAACTGCATATTCCTCGGATTCGGAATCGCCTTTCAGGTAACCTTTTATAATTTTAACCGGAGAAAAATTATTCCCAATCTGAAAACTGAGAACTGGATCATAGATTTCCTTATTTCGAACTTTGGTGATGTATTCTCTGGGCGATAATTCTTTGCTGTAAAGATGATAATTAGGAATCCTTCCGCCAATGATGATGGATTTTAAATTCAAAATTTCACAAAGTTCTTTTCTGGCGTCATACAATCTTCGTCCTAACCTTAATGCTCTGAATTCAGGATCAACGAAAACCTCGATGCCATAAAGAACATTTCCGACATTACTATGCGTATTGAATGATTCGTTTCCGGTAATTTCTTGATAAGTATGTTGGTCGCCGTACAATTCGTACTGAACAATAATGGATAATGCCGCAGCAGCCAATTTCCCATCAACTGTGATACAGATTTGACCTTCCGAAAAAATGGAAGTCAGCTTCTGGATATTCCGTTTGCTCCAGACATTATCATCGATATCGGGATAAGCTTTTTGCATTGCTTCTGCCAAGTCATCATAATCATCAATGTTTAGTTTTCTGATTTCTACCTGCATAGTTTGTATATTTTATTGATTAACCACAAAAGTTACAAAAGATAGTATGTAACATATTTGATTTTATCTTAAAGTGAAAATAAGCCTTTGTCACCTCTTTTTTCTTAGAATATTGATTATATTAAAAGCTTTTGTGTCTTTTGTGGTTTCATTGATATTTTTTAATTAATATTTCCTTTAGCTGTTTCATTCCTTCCGTTGCAGAAGTTTTGAAATGGTTGTCATTTTTTGTGAAAGCATTTGGATTTTCCATATTGGGGTCGATGACGAAAATTTCACAATGTTCAGGAACATATCGGATAACCGATGCAGCCGGATAAACCTGCATAGATGTTCCAATGACCAAAAATAAATCTGCCTGAGAAGCAATATCAATCGCATTATCCATCTCCGGAACCATCTCTCCAAACCAAACAATGTGTGGACGAAGTTGTGAGCCGTCCGGGTGTAAATCTCCAACCTTGATATCATCAATATAATCAATGATTTCGCTGTTTTCGTTTACAGATTTTGCTTTTGTCAATTCGCCGTGAAGATGAATGATTTTGGTGGAACCGCCTCTTTCGTGAAGGTCATCTACATTCTGAGTAATAATATGAACATCGAAAAAATCCTCCAATTCTGCAAGCAATTTGTGCGCCGCATTGGGTTCTACTTCTTTCAATTGTTGTCTTCTGGCATTATAAAAATCCAAAACCAATTGCGGATTTCGAGCAAAACCTTCCGGAGAAGCTACGTCTTCAATGCGATGATTTTCCCAAAGTCCATTGTAATCTCGGAATGTTTTTATCCCACTTTCTGCCGAAATTCCTGCACCGGAAAGTACAACCAGTTTTTTCATTTTAATCTAAAATTTTCTTTAAATATAACGAATTTTCTATGGCAGAAGTTCCCCAAGTGTTATTAAAGTAAATATAAAATTCTTGATTTTTAGCTTTGATTTCTTTAACTAGATAATCCAAAAATTCTTCTGAATATAGCGACTTATAAAGTATCGGTTTTCCGTGCAGGCGATAATATCCGATTTTAGAATTCGTAATAATTACATCTTCCGAGATTTTTCCAGGAAAACTAACACCGCAGAAAATCCATTGGTGTTTTTTGAACAAATCGAAAATTTCATCATTCCACCAAGAGTCGTGTCGGAATTCGACTGCAATCAAAAAATCATCAGATAAAGTTTCTGTTAGCCATTTGATATTATTCTCAGTACAATGAAATGATGATGGAAATTGAATTAAAAAACCAGCTAATTTGTTCCCCATATTTTCATTAATATAATTACAGAAGTCAAAAAAATCTTCTTTCTTACTTTCAGAATAGCCGGAATGAGAAATTGTTTTTGGAATTTTAATAAAAAAATTAAAATCATCAGGCGTCTCATCATTCCATTTTTGGAGCGTTTTTGCTATTGGTTTTCTGTAAAATGTACTGTTGATTTCGACCGTGTTATAGACTTTAGAATATAATTTCAGGAAGTCTTTATTCTTAGAATCTTCCGGATAAAGTGAACCTTTCCAGTCTGTATTATAGAATCCTGAACAGCCGATATGATATTTTTCTTTTGAATTTTTCATTTTATTTTATAATTAAAACTTATGCCAATTTGCATTAAATCAGTTAATTAAAATTAATATGATATTTATCATATCAAAATAGTATGAATTAAATTTGCTGAAGAAAAATTCTTATCATAGTTTTGCACTGTGATAATGAATTGCTGTCATACTTATTAAGAAAGACCGAGGGAACTGACCTGTTGAAGTCTTAACAACCTGCTGATTAGGTAAGGTGTTACATTCAGCCTTTGAAAAAAGGAAAGATAAGTTGAAAATGTTTAATTGCGGTTGTGATGCCGTCTCAATATAACTTCTTTCAGACTTGTCTGGGAGAAGTTTTCTTTTTGTATAAAACGTAAAATTTAAAAATATGATCCAAAAAACTATGTTTAATTCCAGCAAAAGAGCCGTTATATCGACAGCCGTAGTTTTCTTTTCCGGAATCTATCTGACTCAAGCACAGGAAACGAAGGCTGTAAAAGATTCTACTTCTGATAAACAAATTGAAGAAGTTGTTTTGGTAGGTTCCAGAAGTGGAGGACGTTCAAAAACAGATAGTCCGGTTCCTGTGGATGTTTTCAATTTGAAAGATATTCAACAAAGTTTACCACAAACCAATATCAATCAGATCCTAAATACGATTGCGCCATCTTTTACGTCAACTATTCAGACTAATGCTGATGGATCGGATCACTCGGATCCTGCGCAGTTGAGAGGCTTGGGACCAGACCAGACTTTGGTTTTGATTAATGGAAAAAGAAGACATACATCGGCTTTGGTCAACGTTAACGGTGCGCCGGGAAGGGGAACAGTTGGAACGGACTTAAACGCTATTCCGGCTTTTGCACTTTCAAGAATCGAGGTCTTGAGAGATGGTGCTTCTGCGCAATATGGTTCTGATGCAATTGCCGGTGTAATGAACTTACAATTGAAAAGAGATACTGGAAAACTGACAGGACAACTGAATTATGGTGGTTACCTTACCAAAGCTGCCAATGACCATACTGGAAATTATGATGGACAACAATTTCAATTAGATTTGAACTACGGAAACAAGATTGGAAAACGTGGTGGTTTTTATAATTTGACTTGGTCTTCCCAGTTCCGTGACCCAACAAGAAGAGCTGGAACAGAAAGCGGAAATATCTACAATGCTTACAATGCTATTGAGAAGAGAGCTGCAGAAGCCGGCGTGAATCTGTCTTCTTATTTTAATAACATCAATAACCTGAAAGGCTCGGCTGGTGAACAAGATTTCGTAAATCTAATTCATCAATATGCGCAAGGTGTGAATTATTTTGATTCCGGATTCCAGTCAAGTATTCAAAATGCATCAAATATTTCTGCTTTACAAGGATTGTTAGGCGCTAATTATACAGATCAGGAATTGGCTTACAGAGGACAGACCAGAAAAGATTTTAATCAGCAAGTTGGACAATCGAAGCTAAATAATCATCAGTTATTTGCGAATGTAGAAGTGCCTTTGAATGACGATTGGAAAGTTTACACATTCGGAGGTTATTCAATCCGTGATGGTGCTTCCGGTGGTTTTTACAGAAGACCAAACCAGGCCAGAACATTTACAGGTTTATATATTGACGGTTATTTGCCAGAGATTCATACTAAGATTCAGGATGTGTCATTGTCTGCTGGAATCAAAGGAAAATGGGACGGATGGAATGTAGACTTCAGTAACACATTCGGGCAAAACAGTTTTGATTATACCATTGAAAATACAGGAAACACAAGTTTGAGATTCAATTCTCCAAGTTCTTTCAAAGCCGGTGGGTTGCAGTTTTTGCAGAACACCATTAATTTAGATTTCAGCAAATCATTTAATTGGCTGGAAGGTGTGAATGTCGCTTTCGGAGCAGAGCAGCGTCACGAGAATTTTAAAGAAAATCCGGGTGAAGAAGCGTCTTACACAGCTTATGATGTGAATGGAAATCCACAAACTTCAACATCTGTTAATCCAACTGATTTCTTCGGAGTGGCATTGGCAGGAAGTTCTCAGGTTTTCTCAGGTTTCAGACCAGAAAATAGGGTTAATAAAAATAGAAATGCTTATGCGGCATATGCAGATGTAGAATTTAATTTTACCAATTGGTGGCTGGTAGATGCAGCAATTAGATATGAAAATTATTCTGATTTTGGTTCGACTTTCAACTATAAATTAGCGTCAAGAATCAAATTATCAAACGATCTTAATTTTCGTTTTGCAGGTTCAACAGGTTTCCGTGCTCCATCAATTCACCAAATCTATTATAATACCACTTCCACTTTATTTACAACATTACCGGCAACCCCTGAAAATCCTAATCCGCAACCAACTCTTGTAGAAGTAGGAACTTTCAGTAATGATTCTCAGATTGCTCAAGGTTTTGGAATTCCGAAGTTGAAACAAGAAACGTCAAAATCTGTAAGTACGGGATTCACGTATAAAATCCCGGCAATTAATTTGAATATTACAGCAGATGCTTATTTTATCAGAATTGATGACAGAATTGTTTTGACAGATCAATTCTCAAGACCAAGCAATCCAACAACACCCGAACAAATTGCATTAGCAAACGAATTTGTAAAAGCCAATGTGAATGCGGCTCAGTTTTTCTCTAATGCTATTGATACGGAGACCAAAGGTTTTGATGTTGTAATCAGCCATACGTTGACAAAGGAAAGTTTCAAATTCACAAATGATTTTGCTATCAATTTCAACAGAACCAGAAAAGTTGGCGATATCCACGCTTCTGATTTGTTGAAAAATGCAGGATTGGAAAATACCTATTTTGGAGAAAAATCTAGAGTTTACCTAGAAGATTCTGTTCCAAAAGTGAAAGCGAGTTTGTCCAATAATTTTAAATGGAATGATTTCAATTTCTATCTGAGAAATACCTATTACGGAAAAGTTTATGGTGCGGATGGTCTCAATGGAAATGCGTACGACCATCAATTGATTTCGGACAAGATTGTTACCGATTTATCCATTGGTTATGATATCAGCAAGAATTTTAATTTAACGCTTGGAACAAACAATTTATTTGATATTTATCCAACTAAAAATGTGACAGGTTCTACGAATAATGATCAATTTATCTATTCTAGATCAACATCACAGTTCGGACAGAACGGAAGATATGTGTTTAGCAAGTTAACCGTTTCTTTTTAACTATTGATTTTTTTAAGGTTTTTATTTTGTTTTGAAATGGCATCTGGAGTTTTCTCGATGCCATTTTTTTTGTAGATGAAACCACAAGAGTCAAAAAAGATCATATAAATCTAAAGCGGATTATCAGGCTATTGAACGTAAAAGGAATGAAAATTTAGAATTAA
The DNA here is from genome assembly GCF_003610695.1 of Epilithonimonas arachidiradicis. Classification (GTDB taxonomy): domain Bacteria; phylum Bacteroidota; class Bacteroidia; order Flavobacteriales; family Weeksellaceae; genus Epilithonimonas; species Epilithonimonas arachidiradicis. The sequence goes on from NZ_RAQH01000003.1 coordinate 145,736, forward strand.
ACAATTAACAAAGTAATATTGAGCTTTGAAACATCTGTTCCAACAAAAATTTTAATCGTATATTTATTTTTTCTACACTGGGACTATTCTTTGATACCACAGTAAAACAAATATTACATACAATATTAATATTATAAAAAAGAAAAAGTGAAAAAAATCACCATACTATTACTACTAATCATCTCCTTTTCCGGAAATGCACAAACCGTAACAGAACCAAAAAACAACCCGGAAAAATGGTCACAGCCTTATGAACCATTTAGAATTGTTGGGAATCTATATTATGTCGGGACTTATGATTTGGCATCTTATCTCATCGTTACAAATAAAGGAAATATCCTCATCAACACAGGTTTGGCTGATTCTTATCCTCAAATCAAAACCAATATTGAGAAATTGGGATTCAAATATAAAGACATCAAAATCCTGACTTTGACTCAGGCACATTTTGACCATATGGGCGCAATGGCTGATATCAAAAAAGAAACCGGCGCCAAACTTTATGTAGACAAGGCGGAGCTGGCCGAGCTGAAATCTGGTGGAAAATCCGATTACGAGTTGGGGAAATATGGCGTGACATTTAAGCCTTTGACACCCGATTTTCTTTTGAAAAATAATGATAAAATCACATTAGGCAGTACAACATTGACTTTGCTTCATCATCCTGGTCATACAAAAGGTTCCTGCAGCTTTATCTTTGAAACGAAAGATAAAGACAGAACTTATAAAGTTTTGATTGCCAATATGCCGTCCATCATCATTGACCATAAGTTTTCTGATGTTCATGCTTATCCTGATATGCAAAAAGATTATGCTTATACTTTGGAAGCTATGAAAAATCTGGATTTCGATATTTGGGTCGCTTCACACGCCAGCCAGTTCGATTTGCATGAGAAACGTAAACCAGGCGATGCTTACAATCCGAAATTGTTTATGGATAAGGAGAATTATTTTAAGTATCTGAAGGAATTGGAAGATGATTATTTGGAAAAATTAAAAGAGGAATCAAAATAATAATACTTTATACGTAATACATTCTACTTTTTACAATTAATTATGCAAATCCATCACATCGCCATCATCTGTTCCGATTATGCAGTTTCCAAAAAATTCTATACAGAAGTTTTAGGGCTTAGTATTATTCGTGAAGTTTATAGAGAAGAAAGACAATCCTACAAACTGGATTTAGCAATCGGAGATCATTATGTCATCGAATTATTTTCGTTCCCCAATCCTCCAAAACGTCTATCAAGGCCTGAGAGTTGCGGACTTCGCCATTTAGCTTTCTCCGTCGAAAGTGTTGAAGATAAAAGAAATGAATTAATCAAAAAAGGTTTGGATTGTGAAGAAATCAGAACCGATGAATTTACAGATAAAAAATTTTTTTTCACTTCTGATCCGGATGATTTACCTCTGGAATTTTACGAGGTTTAAGTATAAACGGATAGATAATCGATTAGAAAAATTACTTATAATTCATCATTAATATTTATTACTAATGCGCATAACCTGTCAGGAAGCTTACAATCATAATGGTTAAAACAATCATTGAAATGATAACATAAGTGTAATCCTTTTCTTTCAGATAACCGATTAATGCAAAGATAATTCTTACTAAAGGTGTCAGGATCAAAAGCAAAATCCCAAGCTGGATAATCGCCATTCCTTCGCCTCTACAAAGCGAATCCCAGAAACTTCCCCAGACTTTTTCGGACGAATCTCCCATTTCCAGAAGATTGTATTTTCTGGGCATTTTGAAGCCTTCCGTAAACAACTTAATAAACCCAATAAGGGAAGTCACCACGGAAAGAATAACGCCTAATCTCAAAAGATTTCCAACGGAGCGGTTTAGATCAACGTCTGTGAATGGTTTTGTTCTCATTAATGGAAATTTTTTGCCACGCCATTATACATCATATAAATCGAAAGCAATGTAATCACGATTGCAAAAAATACTTTCAATTTCTTCGTTTTAGAAATCATCAAAGTTTTGGAGCCGATAAAGCTTCCGACAACGACGCCAATCAAAACAGGCGCAGCAATCACCGGAATAATCTGCCCTCGCTGAAAATAAATCAACGCCCCGGCAACAGCTGTTACACCAATCATAAAGTTACTTGTAGTCGTAGAGACTTTGAACGGTAATTTCATCATATTATCCATTGCCAAAACTTTCAATGCACCAGAACCTATTCCCAAAAGTCCGGACATGGCGCCTGCAAAAACCATCATCAGGAATCCCGGAATTGTATTTCTGGAAGCATAGTGTTTTATCCCGTCTTTATCTGGAAAAGTCCCATAGAGCTTGAGTTTATCAGCAAGACTTCCTTTGATTAATTCTTCCTGATGGTCAGGTTTTCCTTTGAGATTTAAGAGCACGGTAAGAATTAAAATACTCGCAAAAATAATCCCGATTGTATTCGGATTTAGAAATCCGGAAACCAAAGCGCCAACTACAGCGCCCATTGTTGTGGCTATTTCCAAAAACATCCCGATCCGCATATTTGTAAAACCTTCTTTCACAAAGGCAACTGCAGCACCTGAAGAAGTTCCAATCACAGAGACCAGAGAAGCGCCGATTGCATAATGCATCGGAACGCCAAAACCGAGAGTCAATAGAGGAATTATGATAACACCGCCGCCCAATCCTGTAAGAGAACCCATCAATCCCGCAGCGATAGCTCCAATAAATAGAATAATGATTTCTGACATAGGACAAATATAGAGCTTTGAAAAATATTTTAACCTTCAAATCGTGACATTTTTTAAAATAATTAATTCATATATAGTCTATTAACATTGTAGGAATTGACATTTTGACTTCTTTGGATGAGCCTATTTTACAGATTGTGTTTTGCACATTATTTTAAGTATTTTTGTGAAACATTTTCTCAGAATGAAATTATTCTATGTTATTTTAGGCGCAGCACCAAAAGGCAGAAATATCGAACAACACGATGTTTTTTTCGGAATTGCAGAGCGTTTTGAAGACCTGATTCCAGAGTTGAAAAATTTTTGGGCAGATGCCAAAATTCATATCGATTGTTATCAGGAGGTGCGTTTTGCCGATGGTTTTGAAGTGAAAGTCATTGACAAAATACCCGAAAAGTCGTCTGATCAATTATTTTTTATCAATCTTGGCGGTTACAAGCCCGGGCATTTTGAGGAATTTCATGAGCAGCATTTGATGGTTGGAAAATCTCTCAGCGATATTATCAAAAGAGCGAAGCAAACCGAATTTTATAAAACAATGGGTTTTGCAAACGCTGTAAGCCATATTGATGATAAACACGGCGTTGACATCGATGATATTTACAATGTTAATGATTTGTTGTCGCAAAATTCTAAAGAAAAATATTCCATTATCCTTGAAAAATCTGATATTGAACATCAGGAAAATGTAATGAAAATAGGTTATCTTAAAATCAAATAGTTATGAAAGCAATTTCTCTAATACTCTTTTTCGTTTCTTCGTTTTTCTTGGCCCAAAAATCTGAAGAAGAATCAATTAAATCGACAGTCAATCAATTATTTAATGGAATGAAAACCTCCGATTCTGTATTGATTAAAAAATCATTTCATAAGAATGCCGTCTTGCAGACTATTACAAAAACTGCAGAGGTTAAAGATGAAAGTATCAATGATTTTGCGTTGAGTATTTCTAAAGCTGAAAAAGGTAGTTTGGATGAGAGAATCATATTTTCAAATATTCTGATTGATGGAAATCTGGCTTCAGTTTGGACGCCTTATGAGTTTTATTACAAAGGTCAATTCTCGCATTGCGGTGTCAATTCTTTTCAATTGGTGAAATCCAATAACGAATGGAAAATCCAATATATTATCGATACAAGAAGAAAGGATAATTGTAAGAAGTAAAAACTTAGAATTAAATCTTTGATAAGTTTGAAGTTTACACTGAGCCTGTCGAAGTGACTTTGTGAACTTAAAAGCATATAGTATAAAAAACATTGTGGACTTTGTGTTCAAAAAATAAATCTAAAAATAAAAGAAAGTTAAAGAGTAAGTTATGAAAATCGGAATTTTAGGCGGCGGACAATTGGGAAGAATGTTCATCCAGGAAGCATTAAAATATGATGACGAATTCTATGTTCTGGACCCCAACCCGGAATGCTCCTGTGCGCATATTTCTCGTTTCACTAGAGGTGATTTCAATGATTATGACACTGTTTTGGAATTCGGACAAGACAAAGATGTGGTGACGATTGAGATTGAACACGTGAATGCAGATGCGCTTGAAACATTAGAAAATCAAGGTGTAAAAGTGGTTCCCAATTCTAAAATTATCAAAATCATTCAACAGAAGATTTTGCAGAAAAAATTCTATGAAGAAAATAGAATTCCGTCTCCTGAATTCGAAATTATGGACGGTAGCGAGGACGAAATCAAAATCCAATTGCCTTTCGTTCAAAAACTTAATACCGGTGGCTATGATGGAAAAGGCGTACAGTTACTTCGTTCAAATGATGATTGGAGAAATCTTTGGATTCAGGAATCGGTTTTGGAAAATCTGGTCGATATCGATAAAGAATTATCGGTAATTGTTGCTAAAAACGAAAACGGTGAGATCAAAACGTTTCCAGTAACAGAAATGGTTGCAGATCCAAAACTGAATCTCCTGGATTTCAACATTTGTCCGGCCGATATTTCTGACGAAACTCAAAGACAGATCGACGTGATTGCGAACCAATTTATCAAAAGTGCAGATTCTGCCGGACTTTTTGCGATTGAACTGTTCCTTGATAAAAATGGAAAAGTTTGGGTCAATGAAACTGCGCCGAGACTTCACAATTCCGGACATCAGTCGCAGGAAGGCAACGCCAATTCGCAGTTTGAGCAATTTTACAGAGTCGTGACCAATCAGCCTTTAGCCGATACAGATGCATTCGAATTTTCCGGAATGCTGAATCTTGTAGGTGAAAACAATTATTCAGGAAAAGTAAAATATGAAGGGCTTGAACAAGTTCTGAAATTACCAAAAACCTATGTTCATCTCTATGGAAAAACTGAAACAAAACCGGGAAGGAAAATGGGGCACATCAATGTTCTGGCAGATTCCAGAGAGGAATTAATGGAAAAATTGATTCATATCAAGTCTTTGGTGAGAGTCATAGCATAAGAATTCGTGATTAAATAAAAAATTGTTTAATTTACAACCTCTTAATAACCACGAAATTACACCCTTATGAAAAAATTACTTTTTTTTGTCCTATTATCAATAGGCCTTCTTTCTTCTTGTAAAGATGATGAGCAGGATCAAAATGTATTACCTGAAGCAACACAATCTGGCAAAAATATTGCTGGGGCATTGATAAATGGTAAAGTTTGGGTAGCTACTACAAAAAAGCTAAACAGCAATAACGCGGGTACATATTGCGAAAAATTGAATGATAACTATTTAATAAAATTAGATTTAAGAAAAGATCCTGACAGATACACTGAATCTATGTACATAATTGTATCCATCTCCAATTTAGAGCTTAACCAAACATATGAAGTCATTAATCAAACACCTGACGATGGTTACAACTATGCAAGCTATACGAGTAATGATAAAGTTAGTTACTCATCAAATCCCAATAATACAGGTAGAATAAAAATAACAAGACTCGATCTTCAAAATCAAATCGTATCTGGAACCTTTGAATTTAAAGCAGTAGATAACAATGGAAATATCATTAATATAACAGATGGACGTTTTGATAAAAAATTCGATTAATAACCAAATTTTCAAAACAATAATCTATGAAAACAAAATTACACATTTTGGCACCATTCATTACTTTCAAAAATGTTTATTTGGACAAATCAAACTCAATCAACAATTTGCATTACAACAACCGACTAATACTACCATAAACTAAGTAAGAGAATTAATGGAATACGAAAATTATCACAATATAATAAGCATAAAAAAAACGGTCAGAATTATCTGACCGTTTCTTATTAAAAAATTATTTGGCTTTGGCACTTTCTAACGCATTGTTATAAGCATCTTTTGCATCGCCCGCCGCTTTTTTAGAAACTTCTTTGGCATCCTGCGCCGTTTTGTTAATAGCTTCTTTTGTATCCTGCGCAGCAGCTTTCATATCCTGCTTGGCATTTTCTGCAGCCAACTTTGTTTTATCAACAGCGTTGTCAACGCCTGCTTTCACGTCCTGTGCTGCATTACCAACAACGGTCTTGGTATTTTCCCAAGCCATATTGGCGTCCGCTAATGCTTTTCTGGCAGCAGATTCGGCATCTTTATCACCTTTTTTGATAGCAGCATCCAGGTCAGCCTGTGCTTTGTCCACAGCAGCTTTAGCATCTATTTCAGTCATCGGCGTGGTTTCGGAAGTCACAACAGCAACAGTATCTTTGTTAGCATCTGTAACAACAGTTTCTTCCTTTTTGGTACAAGACGTTGCGAATAATAATCCAGCTGCGGAAGCTGTCAATAAGATTTTTTTCATTGTAAGATTTTATTTTGGTTAATAAATGTGTTTTATAATATTGTAAATATATTAATTCGAAGAATATCTCAATCAACAAATTTTATCGTTTTAAATATTTTTGCATCAGCCTGAATTTTAGCATTCCGGGTTTATAATTAATAATGAAAACACCGCTGATGATACAAGTTGTAGCAATAATGAATTTAGTGGAAATTGTTTCTCCAAGAATCAACCAGCTGAGGAAAATGCTGATGATAGTATTCACATAAGACAAAATCGAAACTTGTGTTGGCAGTAATGTTCTGAGTAGATAATGATACGAGAAAAATGCCAGTACAGAACCGAAAACAGCAAGATAGATAATCGCTGAAACACTTTTTACAGACCAGGCTGAAACATCAATGGTTTCTGAAAACGAGAAAGCGAAAACCAACTGTATAATTCCTGCAAATGCAAACTGGTAGAAAAGATTCAGAAATAGATTGTTATTTTCAACGTTAATCTTTTTCGTGTAAATTGTTCCCAGTCCCCAGCTCATTATTGCGATAATCAGAATCAGCAGTCCTAATCTGTAGCTGGGATTCATAAGGTCATTAATGCCGTCCCAAAAAATGAAAAGCACACCAAAAAATCCCATTAGAAGTCCTGCCATCGTCCGGTACGTGAATTTTTCCATTCCAATAGCCATACTCGCAACAAAAATGAAAATCGGAGATAGCGCACTGATTAGCGAGGTTAAACTGCTGGTGAGATTTTCCTCGGCAACCGTTGTTAAACCATTCGCACCAACCAGCATTAATGATGACAGTGTAATCTGAATTCGGAAATTTCTCCAGCCAATCCATTTCAGGTTTTTTGTATAAATCAGAATGGGAAGCAGGACAAGCGATGCCAAAAATTGGCGTAACCCTGCAACAAACCACGGCGGAACAGTTTCTACACCTATTTTGATGCCGAGAAAAGTCGTTCCCCAGACAATAGCCACAACAAAGATTGCGATAATGGTTTTTGAACTCAAAGCTTTTATTTGAAAAAAAATACTAAGCCAAAGGTATTCCAAAAACTCCGATTTTGCCTATAAATTTTTATCTTTGAGCATCTAATAAAAAATGAAATGGTAGGAATAATAATGGGCAGTCAAAGCGATTTGCCAATAATGGAACAAGCGGCTGATTTTCTCAAATCTCTGGAAATTCCTTACGAACTAACTGTTATTTCCGCACACAGAACACCGGAACGTATGTTCGATTATGCAAAAACAGCGAAGGAAAGAGGTTTGAAAGTCATCATTGCGGGTGCGGGAGGCGCGGCGCATCTTCCGGGAATGGTCGCCAGTTGTACAACGTTGCCAGTGATTGGCGTTCCCATTTTATCAAGTAACTCTATTGACGGTTGGGACTCGGTGTTGTCGATTTTGCAGATGCCTTCAGGAATTCCTGTTGCAACAGTTGCTTTGAATGGTGCTGCCAATGCCGGAATTCTCGCAGCGAAAATCATCGGAACGTGCGATTCCGAAGTCTCTGAAAAACTACAAAAATACCAGGATTCTCTTAAAGATAAAGTTCTTGGAACCGTTGAAGCTATCAAAAAACAACATCCGAATCAGTTTGATAAGTAGAGTGGTTAGGGCAGCTTAATCCGTCTTCCGCTCCCAAACCTAACGAAGTGGTTCGACGAAGTCAATCTTTTCACTCCACTTCGTTGCGTAAAAAGGATTTCCGCTCAAGCCGGGCTGCAGATTCAACATAAAATAAGATTAGTCATAAGATACAATTTTGTCATTCCATAGGAATCTCAACTGATTAGATTCCTATGGAATGATAAAGATTACAATAATCATTTTTTGCGTTTAAAAACAAAACTAATTTCTGAAGTTCTGACATTTGGTTGTAAACCAGTAACATATTCGGTATTTCCAAAATTAGGATGAACAGTTTCTGTCTTCTCGAAAACATCTACCAATTCCCAGCCTTCTTCGCCTAATGAGTTAAGGGAACTGTTTGCTATATCGATTTTTTTTGACGCAAATTTTGCGAGTTCGTCTTGTTCACTTCCTTTATAAGTAATTGTTTTATATTCCCATTTTTGGCTGCAAGAAATAATGCTGATTACAAATATGCTTGTTAAAAAAATTTTTTTCATTGATTAGTTTTTAGAATCTAAAACAAAACTAAATCATTGAAAATGAAATTAATTACGGAAAACCGTATTTTATCTAAATATAATTTTACTTATCCAAAATCCCCCTAATTTTATTCGCATTCACAATCAACTCTTCCAGATAATCAAAATTCTCCTTCTCCAAAGCGGATTTGAATTTTCTCAGCTGCGTAATATGTTCATTCAGAACATCCAAAACATTTTCTTTGTTTTGGCGGAAAATCGGAACCCACATTTCCGGGTGGGATTTTGCCAGACGAACCGTACTCGAGAAACCGGAGCTCGCTAACTGGAAAATAGTATCTTCCTCACGCTCTTTTTCTAAAACCGTATTTGCAAGTGCATAAGAAGTAATATGCGAAATATGCGAGATGTAAGCCGTATGAACATCGTGCGCATCGGCATTCATATAGATTGGATGCATCTCTAATGTTTCAATGAGTTTTTCTACAAGTTCTAAAGCATTGTCGTCGGATTCTTCTTTGTTGCAGATCACGGCTGCTTTTCCTGTGAAACTATCTTTGGTTGCTGCGTTTGGACCGGAGTTTTCCGTTCCCCACATCGGGTGAAATGCTACGAAACGTTTTCTGTTCGGATGATTTTTGATAGAATCCACAATGCCGGATTTCGTGGAACCAACATCCATCACGACCTGATTATCATTAATCAAATCCAAGACATCAGGTAATATTTTTCTGGCCGAATCTACCGGAATTGCAATGATAATCAAATCCGAATTTTGGATTCCTGTTTCGAAACCTGCTTTTTCATCAATAATGTTAAGTTCAAGTGCTTTATTGAGGTTGTCTTCATTTTGGTCAATTCCATAAACGAAATTGGTGAAGTTTTTCTCTTTTAATTTCAATGCAATGGAACCTCCGATTAATCCGGTTCCGATAATTCCTATCCTCATCTTTAATAGTTTTCTAATTATTTTAAAACAAAAAACCCCGTCATCAGGACGAGGTTTTGATATTTCTACATACGAATCCTAATCCTGTTCCAGGTTTTGAATTACGTAATAATATGTTCTGCTTGTGGTTTTCACAGAACGAAGATAGAATTAATTTTATTAAATTCAAAAAAAATTATGGATTCGAAATAATTAACGTTGATGGAATATCCGATAACCAGAGACTTTTGGTGTCAATCAGGTTTTTCCAGCTTTTGCTGCTGATGAGCATCAGATCCTGAGATTCTAGAAATTCTTTCTCAATGGTTTTCTCGTTGTAAAGCGTGATGTGATTCGGTGCGATATGTTCTATATTCCTGATCAGTTCACGGATTTCCGTATTTCTACGGATTTGTCCGGCAGCATCCAAAATGATGACCTGAGAATCGTTATTATTGATGAGTCGCTTGGCATATTCAACCAGATAAAAATCGCTCAAGTCAAAAATCGGGATGAAAATTTTATCCGCACTTTCGAAATTTTTGTCCACCATAATTCCCACGGGAATATTGGTTTTGTCCAGTATGCTCAACGTAAAATCATCGAAAGGAGAAGAATTGAAAATGTAAGATTTGCCTTTAACCGTGTTCAGTAATTTTTCTGGATTAATGATTTTGGTCGTAAAGCCTAGTAATTTTCCAAGCAAAGTTCCTTCATAGATTGATTTTCTTAGCATTATCAGAAGCAAGTCATAATTGCCTTTGTTGGTGATATGCACCAAATCATTTTCGATATCATTGGAAGCTTTGAAAAGGGTAGTAACTTCCAGCTTAAGCTCCTGCGACGTATCAATAACATTGGAAAATAATTCCTTTTCATAAGTATCGGTGTCAAAAGCGTGCAGCTCATCGACAGGTGCAATGGTCATCACGGTTACACTTTTGTTGCCGTTCATTTTATTGGTGAAATTATCAGCTAGCTTCAAGAGTGTACTTCCGGATTCTGGATTTTCAAATGAAAGCAAAACTTTATATTTTCCACTATTATCACTATTTTCTTCATCGCTCATTGATTTTTTTCCTCTGAAAAGAAAATTGATTAAATCCAAAGAAGGTCCCGTCATAAAGGTAGTAAACAGCGCCATTATGACCATCATCGCAAAAATCTCGGGACTCAGAACGCCCAAATCATAACCGATGTTGAGGACAATCAGTTCCATAAGACCTCGGGTATTCATCAGCGCACCGATTGTGAGACTATCTTTCCAATTAATTCTCAGAAATTTTGCAGTCAGGGCGCTTCCAATGAATTTCCCCGTCACAGCGACCGCAATAATCAAACCTGCCGTCATCCAGAGATGTCCGTCATTCAACAATCCGATTTGGGTCCTTAATCCTGTAAAAACAAAGAATAGTGGTAGTAGTAAAACTAATGCGACATCTTCAACTTTCTCAATAAAAAGATTCCTGAATTTCACATTTTCCGGCATTATCGCTCCGGCCATAAACGCTCCAAACAATGCGTGAATCCCAATGACTTCCGTCGCATAAGCCGAGATAATCAGTGTTAAGAAGAAAATCGCAACGATAGATTTGTTGATGACGCCTTTTCCTGCCTGCAGTTCTCCGATTCTTTTCAGGAAAGGTCTTACGATTTTTATCATTAGAAAAACATAGGCAATCGCCATCAGAATGACATAAATTGAACTGGCAAAAGAGCCAGCTTTTACAATTGCAATCACGGCTGCCAAAATACACCAGGCTGTGATATCATCGGCTGCAGCACAGGTGATGACAATGGTTCCAAGTTTGGTTTTCTGGAGATTCCGTTCCTGCACAATTCTCGCCAAAACCGGAAATGCCGTAATGCTCATTGCAATGGCGATAAACAACGCAAACGAACTGAATTGGACACCATCCGGCGCAAATTCCTTATAAATGAAATAGGATAATCCGATTCCCAATGCAAATGGAATGATGATACTAGCGTGGCTGATGACAACGGCGTCGTGCGCTCTTTTCCTGAGAACGCTCAAATCCAGCTCCATTCCCACGATGTACATAAACAGTATTAATCCTATCTGGCTGAGAAACTGTAAATTAGGAAGTGATTCTTTTGGGAAAAGGAAAGCTGAAAATTCAGGGAAATAAAGCCCTAGAAGCGACGGTCCTAAGACAATCCCGGCAATCATCTCGCCGATAACAGAAGGCTGTTTCATTTTCATACAAATCCAGCCGAACAATCTTGCCACAAAAATTATTGTGACGATTTGGATAAGAAGCAATGCCAGCGGATGATGCAGGTTGGTCATAAATGAGTCGACAAAATTGTCCCACATTGTGCCGTTGCTGGTTTTATGAATAATATTTTCGCCGGCTTCCAGCGTTTTTCCTTCCACAAAAAACCAATACATCAAAGCCGAAAAAACCAGAATTGTTGTAACGTAAAATATAATATTCCTGTACTTTGCCATAATCATTGACTTAAATTTTACCTAATTTTCAAGATGTAAAGTTGAGAAGTTTTTGAATATGAATTTTACATCAAATTCAAAAATGTAATGAATCGGCCTTTTTCTGCGCTGAAATTATTTCGAAAGTTTTTCGGAAACCTGGCATTTAAACGTATCACTGACATTTAATTTTATTGGATTTCCTTCTGATGAAGCCAAATCCAGAATAATTTCCGAAGAGGAAAAAACCTTAATAAAATCGATGTTAACCATTTCTTTTTTGTTGATTTGAACAAAGTTTTTCTGAGGCAATAATTTGGATAAGTTTTTGAAACTTAAGTTTTTAAGAATAATTTCTGAATGGTTTTTCAGCTTCAAATTCTTATCGCGACTATCGATTTCCGATGTTTTGATGTAAACTACATCACTGACAAAAATTCGGGTTTTGCCCAGATTGGTGTTCCATTCAAAAAACTGATTTTTTCGCTGTTCACCGAGTAATTTTTCTGCCTTTTCAAAAGCCTGCTGGAGACGTTCTTTTTTGATGGGTTTCCGCACATAATCCACCACATCAAGATCAAAAGCTTCTGCTGCGTATTCTTTGTAAGCCGTAGTAAAAATGATTTTTTTGTCTTGGATTAATTCAGCAATTTGAAGTCCGTTCATTCCCGGCATCTCGATGTCAAGAATACAAATATCACAATCGATGTCGTTGATTTCCTGTAAAAAAACTTTTGGATTGTTAAAGGCTTTGACCACCTCGATATTTTTCATTTCACTGCAAAGCAATTTCAAGTAGCTGATTGCCAGTAACTCATCGTCCAGAATAACGCACTTTATCATAAAATTCTGAAAGATTAATGGTGAGATGTGCTGTGAAAATACCATTGCTGATATTTTTGCTGAGTTTGTAATGATTCTTGTAAATCAATTTCAAACGCTGGTCAAAAGATTTGCTTCCGAATCCACTGTTTTCCTTTTGCAACGGCGTTTTCTCTGAAATTTTATTCGAAACTTTCATTTCAAATGTTCCGTCATCCAAAACTAAATTAACGGAAATAAAAGAATCCTGGGCCAGAAAATCTGTGTGTTTAAAAGCGTTTTCAATCAAATCAACAGAAATCAGCGGTGCAAAAACTTTCTCCTGATAAACAGGATCTTCTTTGTTGATTTTGGTCTTAATTCTGAAATCGAACAAAGGATTGATTTTGATTTTGTTGATTTCGATGAGATTCATTGCAAAATCCAGTTCTTCTTTTGGACTGACAAATTTGTTGCCGCTTTCGTAGAGAATGTAATCCAGAATATTTGCTAATTTGTCTAATGAAATATAGGTCTGATAAGCGTGAGACTGAACCGAATTCAGGATGTTTTTGAAAAGATGCGGATTGAGCTTGGTCTCAATCTGCTCCAGTCTTACATTGTCCAATTTGCTTTCCAGCGTTTTGAAATTGTCTTCGAGGAGCTTATTTTTTGCCTTCACGGATTTATATTTTCCCAAGAGAAAAAAACTCAGAACCAACAGGAAAAAAATAACAAAAATCCCACCAAATAAAAGATAATCGGGTAGAAGAAGATTTTTGCCGTTCATCGTTTATTTTAACTTTTTAAGACCGATAAATTCTGCTTTTTCCTTGCATTTGGAATAATGGATTTCATAGGTCGGATTGTCTTTAGGATAATTTAAGATATATTCCGGGCAAGGTTTTTTCTGAGCATTGCTTTTGTCGAAATCGATTTTACCTTTGGATATGATATCGTCTTTCAGGAATTTTTCAGAGATTTTATTCGTTTCCATTTCTTTTTTGAATTGGTCAGAATAAGAAAAATCTTTGGTCAAAGTTTCCGCAATCACTCTGTCATTGGGAAAATACGAACAGCTTGCCCCTTTCTGATTGAGGACAAAGAAAACGATTAATAATCCCGGAACCAGTCCGATAAAATAGAATTTAAGTTTTTTGAGCATGGTTTGATTTTAGAAAATCAGCAGATTGATGTCGTGGTAAGGAAGGTCGAACTTATTGCAAATCAGTAGCTTGGTATGTCGGCCTTTGTACATATACAAGGATTGCTTGATTTCGTTTTTGTGAACCAACATATTTTCGAAACCGCCTTCTTCATCATAGCCTAATAGGTAACTTAAGAAAAAATTACTCACAGCTTTGGTCGTCGTTCTTGGCATTTTTGACGTCAGGTTCGGCAATCCGCAATGGATAACACCGTGCTTGATAATGAATGGTTTTTCCGTAGAGGTCAGTTCCGATGTTTCGATAACTTTTCCGTTATCTATGGTAATATCAATGATGACACTTCCTTTTTTCATTTTCATCACCATATCTTCCGTTACGATTGGCGACAGGTTAAGTCTTGGCAAAGCACCGATAACAACATCAGCACGTCTGAGAGATTTGGTCAGTTCTTTTGGATCGATAATGGAAGTCGGAACGCGGCTGTCCACCAACGTGTGAAGTCTTCGTAATTTTGACAAGGAATTATCGAAAACCTTGACACTCGCACCCAATCCAATTGCTGCTTTTGTTGCAAATTCGCCCACAATTCCGGCACCCAAAATCACCACTTCAGTCGGACGAACGCCTGTGATACCACCAAGCATCAAACCGTTGGACATCGCCAATAATTCTGATGCGTAAAGAATTGAAACACTTCCGGCAATCTCACCAATTAATCTTACCAATGAAAGCTGTTTGTACTCATCCATAATGAATTCAAACGCAATCGCATTGACTTTTTTTGTTGCCAGTTTAATGAAATAATTTTTGTCTCTCAGGTTAATTTGCAACGCAGAAATCAAATAGGTCATCGGTCGCAGATATTCGATTTCTTCTTCCGTTGGTGGATTGATTTTAAGCACCAGATCCTGCGAAAAAGCGACTTTTGGATCATTGGTAATTTCTGCTCCTGCTTCTGAATAAAGCAAATCTGAGAAATGGGAACCTTCGCCGGCACCACTTTCTATAATCACTTTGTGACCGTTATTGACCAATATCTGAACAGCATCAGGAATCAGACAGGTTCTTTTTTCGCTCAGGCAAGTTTCCTTGGGAACACCGATGCTGAAGGTTTTTCCTTTTTTGACCACTTCCAGTTTTTCTTCCTTCGGAATCAGTTCTTCTTCGGAAAAAGGCGTAAATATGGTTGATGTGCTGCTCATAAAATCAAAACATTATAATCAAAAACATTAGGCAAAGATAAAACAAATTACAGTATCTGTTAATTAAATTCGATTTCTCTTCCGGATTCGGTATTTTCTATAGTCATTTCGTGAAAATCGTAACCTTCCAGCTCATCCATATAGATTTCCGGCCATTCGATAATAGAAAGAAAACCGTTGTCCAGATATTCCTCAATCCCGAAATCATAGGCTTCGGTTACATTTTTCAGTCGGTACAAATCGAAATGATAAACTTTTCCTTTTAGCGTGTCATATTCGTTGACAATAGAGTAGGTTGGCGACGAAATCTCATCATCGCTCCCAAATTCTTTCAGTAAGTATTGAGTAAAAGTCGTTTTTCCAGCGCCAAGATTGCCTCTAAGCAAAAGAATGTTATGGTGAAGATTCGGAATGATTTGAATGACAACGTCTTTCCATTCTTCGAGCTGATGGATTGTAAACTGCATCTGTAAATTTTTCACAAAAATAAGATTTGAGAACTGAATTATTAAATGTTTTTTTAAGTGTAATTAATCAACTTATATTAACTTTACCACTTCAATTTTTCCCCAAAATTTTACACAAGATTGATTACTAAAGAAACCATAGACAAGATATTTTCTACCATCCGGGTAGAAGAGATTGTTGGCGAATATGTTCAGTTGAAAAGAGCAGGCTCTAACTTTAAGGGTCTGAGTCCTTTTCACGAGGAAAAATCGCCAAGTTTTGTGGTTTCTCCAAGTAAACAGATCTGGAAAGATTTCTCGACCGGGAAAGGCGGAACTGCCATTTCTTTCCTAATGGAAATTGAAAATTTCACTTATCCCGAAGCGCTTCGCCACGCTGCAAAAAAGTACGGAATTGAGATAGAGGAAAACGTCCGGGAATATTCCGAAGAAGAAAAACAATCTCAGACAGAGCGCGATCTGCTTTACAAAATTCACGAAGTTGCCAATGATTTTTTCCAGCAGCAGCTTTGGGAATCGGAAGAAGGTAAGATGATTGGGTTTTCTTATTTCAAAGAAAGAGAACTTCGGGATGATATTATTAAGAAATTTCAGCTGGGATATTCGCCCGAAAAGAAAAATGCATTTACGGAATTCGCGCTTGAAAAAGCATATTCAAAAGAAATATTAGAAAAATCTGGCTTATCCATTTTTCCGGAAAATACACCTTCAGGAATTGACAGATTCCGTGACAGGGTTATTTTTCCGATTCATAGTTTTTCGGGAAGAGTGCTTGGATTTGGAGCAAGGATTCTCAAGAATAATGTCAAAACGGCGAAATATCTCAATTCTCCTGAAACCGAAATCTATCATAAGTCCAATGTTCTTTATGGGCTGAATCAAAGCAAGCAATCCATTTCCAGGAAGAATCTTTGCCTTTTGGTGGAAGGTTATATGGATGTTGTGTCGCTGCATCAATCCGGAATCGAGAATGTTGTGGCGAGTTCCGGGACTTCTTTGACAACCGAACAGATCAAACTCATCAAAAGATTAACGGAAAACGTCACGATTCTTTTTGATGGTGATAATGCAGGAATCAAAGCCAGTTTCCGAAGCATCGATATGTTGTTGTCTGAAGGAATGAATATCCGCGTTCTTCTTTTCCCGGACGGAGACGATCCCGATTCTTTTGCCAGAAAACATCCACAGGAATTTGTTGAGAATTTTATTGACAAAGAAGCGAAAGATTTTATCGACTTCAAAGCAGAGATTTTACTCAAAGATGCCGGAAATGATCCAATCAGAAAAGCTGAATCAATCCGTGATATCGTAAAATCGGTTGCCTTTGTTCAAAATGCGTTAAAGCGTGAAGTTTATCTGAAAGAAGTCTCGAGTAAATTCGGGTTGAGCGAGCAGAGTTTATTCAATGAACTTCAGATTCAGACGAATGTAACACAGCAGCAGGAATCAAAACCTAGATTTGAAGAAAAAAAAGCAACGCCAAAACTAGAAATCGTTCAGGAAGCTGGTTTCTCTGTTAACCCATTGTTGGTTCAGGAAGAAAAGCTGGTAGATCTGATGTTGAAATACGGCGACTTTGTTCTTGATAGAAAAGATGCTGAAGGTAATGATTATAAAATCACGGTTATCGAAGAAATCCTCAATCACCTGGACGAAGACGATTGCGAAATCCAATTGGATATCAATAAAAAAATCGTTTCCGAAATCAAAGAAGGCATTCTCCAGAACGAATTACGATCAGGTAACTTTTTCTTCGATTTTATGGATGAAGAAGTTTCCGGAAAATTGGCCAACGCACTGATAGAAAACTATCACACAAGTAACTGGAACAAGTATAATATCTATTTCAGTTCAGAGGAAGAAGTGGTTCCTAAGTTAGTTTCCGATATCGTGTTAAGACATAAAAGAGAATATATTGTCAAATTAATTAATGATCTCAAAAAGTCTCTTAGTAATGAAGATGATAATACAGAGATTTATCAAAAAATAATTCTTCTGACACAACTCAAAAACAAATTGGACAGCGAATTATTTCGTATTTTGTGACAGAATGACTTACTTTAGCAAAGGAATAGAAATTGCAAACTCAAACAAGATTTAAAAATAACCAAATATAATATGGACATTAAAAAAGAATTCAGAGATTTCTCAGTTAAGCATATGGGAAACAACGGTTTGGTAACCGATCAATATATGGGAATGTTCAACCCGACCAATCTGACACCTTATATTATGGAGGAAAGAAGAATGAACGTTGCACAGATGGACGTTTTTTCCAGATTGATGATGGACAGGATTATTTTCCTTGGAACAGGGATAGATGATCAGGTAGCGAATATCGTAACAGCGCAGTTGTTGTTCCTGGAAAGTTCAGATCCTAGCAAAGATATTCAGATCTATATCAACTCTCCTGGTGGTAGCGTTTATGCAGGTTTGGGGATCTATGATACGATGCAGATCATCAAGCCGGACGTAGCAACAATCTGTACCGGGATGGCAGCATCTATGGGCGCCGTGCTTTTGGTGGCAGGTGAAAAAGGAAAACGTTCTGCCTTGAAGCATTCCAGAGTAATGATTCACCAGCCAAGCGGCGGTGCACAAGGTGTAGCTTCTGATATGGAGATCAACCTGAGAGAGATGCTGAAACTGAAAAAAGAATTATACGACATCATTTCCAACCATTCCGGTCAAACTTACGAATGGGTAGAAAAAGCGTCTGACAGAGATTATTGGATGACATCAGAAGAAGCGAAAAGCTTCGGAATGGTGGACGAGGTTCTCGAGAGAAAAGCAAAATAATAACAAAACCTGATTCATTTGAGTCAGGTTTTGTTATTGACCCAAATTCTCCAACTCTATAACTTTCCAACTCACTAGCTCAATAATTTGGGCGCCTTTATCCGCCCTCCGTTCCCGCTTTTTTCTGCCATTGCGAAAGAAGTGAAGTAATCTGTAGAACTTTTGTATAATCGCAATAACAGAAAAAGAGCTCCACTCAGGTCGGGGCGCGCTTCGCAAGTAGAGGCTTTGTCATTTGTTTTTAGATTGTTAATGGAATTGAGAATAATAGATTAGACTCATTACAGAATACATTCTACAATATACATTTTACAAAAATAATTTTGCAGAAAATCTCAATTTTACTACTTTTGACACGTTAAATAATAAAAAATGAAAAAATCTGTAATATTGTTGGCTTCTGCGATCTTAGTTGTTTCTTGTGATCTTCCTGCTGGTGGGAACAAAGGACGTCTTAAAAAAGAAGGCGAAGTAGTAAGATATGATGACCCCAATGCGCCGCACGGAACTTATAAGCCAACTGAAGATTCTACAAAAGTAATACCTCACGTTGTAGCGGATTCTGCAAAAACGGCTGCACCTGCTGCTAAACCAGAGTTAGAAGCGCCACGTCAGGCTGAACACTAATCAGAATTTTATAAAAATATTATAACAAAAGATGTCTTGCAATTGCAGGACATTTTTTATTTTTACGAACCTTACTTTTTCATTTTGGACAAAGTTTAAAATCATTTATCAATCATCATTTATCATTAATAAAATAAAATGAGTAATACACAAAATTACATCCAAGAAAACAAACAACGTTTTCTTGATGAATTATTTGATATCCTTAGAATAGCTTCTATCAGTGCGGATCCGGCTTACAAATCAGAAGTCCTGAAATGCGCAGATGAAGTGGCTAGACATCTCAAGGTTGCCGGAGCTGACAATGTAGAAATCCTTGAAACCAAAGGTTACCCCATCGTTTTCGGGGAGAAAATCATTGATGCTAATTTACCGACTGTTTTGGTTTACGGCCATTATGACGTTCAGCCAGCTGATCCTTTGGAGTTATGGACAAGCGATCCTTTTGAACCGGTTGTTAAAACAACAGAACTGCATCCGGAAGGTGCGATTTTCGCAAGAGGTTCTGCGGATGATAAAGGGCAATTCTTTATGCATGTCAAAGCTTTCGAAGCAATGATGAAAACTGATTCTTTGCCTTGTAATGTCAAGTTTTTGATTGAAGGAGAAGAGGAAGTTGGTTCTGCAAGTTTGGCAGATTTCCTTGAAGAGAATAAAGAAAAATTAAGCTGCGATGTGATTTTGATTTCCGATACGCATATTTATTCTAACGAACAACCTACGGTTACAACAGGTTTACGTGGATTGAGTTATGTTGAAGTTGAAGTAGAAGGGCCGAATCGTGATTTACATTCCGGACTCTATGGCGGTGCAGTTCCCAATCCAATCAATGTTTTGTCGAAAATGATAGGCGATTTAATTGATGACAAAGGACACATCACAATCGATGGTTTTTATGATAATGTTCTGATTGTTTCCGACGAAGATAGAAAGGAAATGAACAAACTAAAGGACGATCCGGAAGCTTATAAAAAATCTATCAATCTGAATGATATCCAGGGTGAAGAAGGTTACACGACTTTGGAAAGAGCTTCTATCAGACCAACTTTGGACGTGAACGGAATTTGGGGCGGTTACACTGGTGAAGGCGCGAAAACAGTGATTGCTTCTAAAGCTTTTGCTAAAATCTCAATGAGACTAGTTCCCAATCAAACGCCTGAAGAAATTACCGAAAAATTCACAAAGTATTTTGAGAAAATTGCTCCGAAAAGTGTAAAAGTAAAAGTGACACCACATCACGGTGGAATGCCTTATGTTTTGGAAAGTAACACCAAAGAATTCCTTGCCGCTAAAAAAGCAATGGAAAAAGCTTTCGGAAAAGAAGTTTTACCATACAGAAGTGGTGGAAGTATCCCAATTACTTCTTTGTTTGAGAAAGTTCTTGGCGCTAAATCTGTTTTAATGGGATTCGGTTTGGATTCAGATGCGATTCATTCTCCAAACGAACATTACGGATTGTATAACTATTATAAAGGTATTGAAAGTATCCCTTATTTCTTTGAATTTTACGCAAAAGGATAAAAATGTAAAGACAGTTTAGGCTGTCTTTTTTATTAATATTAAATCAAAAAAATTATGTCAAAAGTTATTTATATCACAGGCGGAACCAAGGGAATAGGTTTCGGAATTGCAGAAGTATTATTGAAGAACGGTCACAAAGTGGCTATTAGTGGAAGAAAGCAGGAAGATGTGGACAAAGCTGTTTCTGAACTTAAAGTAATTTCTGAAAGTGTTTTCGGAGTGAGTTCTGATGTCAGAAATTTCGAGGATGAGGAATCGGCTGTTCAAAAGATTGTTCAGAATTTCGGAAGCTTGGATGTTGTGATTGCCAATGCCGGTTTGGGAATTTTCAAACCAGTGGATGAATTAACAATAGAAGACTGGAACGCAATGCAGGAAACCAATTTAACAGGTTGTTTCTATACATTGAAAGCTTCTGTTGAAGAACTGAAAAAATCTCAAGGTTATTACATTACGATTGCAAGTCTTGCTGGAACTAATTTCTTTGAAAATGGAGCAGGTTATAATGCTTCGAAATTTGGAGTTGTTGGTTTTACACAGGCTGCGATGATTGACCTTAGAAAATTTAATATCAAAGTTTCAACCATAATGCCAGGTTCAGTCGCGACTTATTTCAATGGAAATGTTCCATCAGAAAAAGATGAATGGAAAATCCAGCCGGAAGATATGGGGAATCTGGTTCTTGATATGCTGAATATGAATCCACGTGTTTTGCCAAGTAAAATAGAATTCAGAGCAAGTCAGGTGAAGAAATAAAAATATTGATTTTTTTGAAAATTCGATAATTTGACCCAGATATTTGTTAAGTCTAAATTCTGCAAAATTGGCTTCAAATAAATAAAATTATTTATAAAGAATCTAAATACCCTTGTATTAAAGAGGTTTTCGATGTTATTTAATAAATAACAATAAATTATGCATGCATAGTATTTTTTATATATATTAGCACAGTTAGTAAAATAAAAACATCATCTTAAAATGAAAATATTAGTTTGTATCAGTAGTGTTCCGGACACTACAAGTAAAATTAATTTTACAGCAGATAAATCTGCTTTTGACAAAAACGGAATCCAGTGGGTGATTAATCCATTAGATGAGTTTGCTTTAACAAAAGCTATAAAATTACAAGAATCCCAAGGTGCAACGGTAACAGTTGTGAATGTAGGCGATGCAGGAACAGAAGCGGTTATCAGAAAGGCTTTGGCAATCGGAGCGAATGATGCGGTAAGAGTAAACACCGAAGCGAAAGACAGTTTCTCTGTAGCCAAAGAAATTGCAAAAATTGCTCAGGACGGCGGTTATGATCTGATTCTTACGGGAAAAGAATCGATTGATTACAATGGTGGCGCTGTTCCGGGAATGGTTGCTCAATTACTGAATTACGCTTTTGTTAATGCAGCGGTTGGTTTGGATGTTAATGGTTCAGAAGCAACTGCAGTTAGAGAAATAGAAGGTGGAAAAGAAACGATTTCGGTAAAGTTACCGGCGGTTGTTGCAGGACAAAAAGGTCTGGTTGACGAAAAAGATTTGATTATCCCAAATATGAGAGGCATTATGTCCGCAAGAACAAAACCTCTTCAGGTGGTTGAACCTTCCAATTCTGAAGTGAAAGTGGAAGCGGTTTCTTTTGACAGTGTTGCTCCAAGAGCAGCTGTGAAGTTGGTTTCTGCGGATAACCTAGACGAGTTGGTAAGATTACTTCACGAAGAAGCGAAAGTAATCTAAAGTTGGAAGTTAGATATCCGATGAGAATTTCAATTTTAACAAAAATATTATTTAATTAATCAAATCCACGATTTCAGAGTCAAGTTTGAAACTTCCGACATCTGACATCTGACAAAAATTAAAAATTATGGCAGTATTCGTATACGCAGAAAATATAAACGGAGTTTACAAAAAAGCAGCATTTGAAGCCGTTTCTTACGCAAAAGCTATTGCAGCAAAAACAGGAGATTCAGTAACTGCAATTTCTATCAACCCTACAGATTCTTCGGATCTGCTTTACAAATATGGAGCAGATAAAGTAGTGAATGTCAAAGATGCAGGTCTTAAAAACTTCAGTGCCAAGGCTTATGCAGAAGCGGTTAACCAAATTGCTGACGGAAACATTATTGTTTTCTCTCATACAACAGATGCGTCTTCTGTAGCGCCAATGTTGGCAATTCAGAAAAATTATTCATTGATTACTAATGTGATTGATGTTCCAGAAAGCACTTCGCCTTTCCAAGTTAAGAGAAAAGCTTTCTCCGGAAAAGGTTTCATGCACGCAAAAGCTGATGCAGCTGGTGTTATCGTAACAGTTTCTCAAAATGCTTTTGGTGTTAAAGAAAATGCAGCTTCAGGTTCAGAAGAAGTTAAGGAATTAAGCATCGCCAATGAGGATACAAAAGTGGTCAATCACGAACAGTCATCAGGAAAACTTGACCTTAAAGAAGCGGAAATCGTAGTTTCTGCTGGTAGAGGTTTGAAAGGTCCTGAAAATTGGGGAATGATTGAAGATTTGGCAAATGTTCTTGGCGCAGCCACGGCTTGTTCAAAACCAGTTTCCGATATCGGTTGGAGACCTCATACAGAGCACGTTGGACAAACTGGAAAAGCAATTTCGCCTAATCTTTACATTGCAGTCGGTATTTCCGGTGCGATTCAGCATTTGGCGGGTGTTAACAGTTCTAAAACCATTGTAGTCATCAATAATGATGCGGAAGCACCTTTCTTCAAATCTGCGGATTACGGCGTAGTGGGTGACGCTTTCCAGATCATTCCTGCTCTGACAGAAAAAATCAAAGCATTGAAAGCCTAATTCAGTTTTCATAAAAATATAAACCTGAGTCATTGATTCAGGTTTTTTTTGTTTCAACTAATGTAAGGATTTGGGCAGCTTAATCCGCCCTCCGTTCCCGCTTTTTTCTTTTTTTGCAAAAAAAGAAAAAGAGCTCCACTCAGGTCGGGCTGCTGCAATTCAATGCGTTATGAATACGGAAAAGAAAATGCTTGAAACTATAATGATTTTATAACGCAAACAATGTAAAAATCTACAAATCCTGAATGAAAATTAACAAAAAATTTTATATTTGCTAAATGGATTATAAAAAATTAATCATTAGAGGGATCTCATACAGCCAGACTCAATCGGGAGCGTATGCGCTGTTGTTGGAACATGAAGAAACATCGGTTAAACTACCTGTTGTTATTGGGAATTTTGAAGCGCAATCCATTTCTTTAGGATTAGAAAAAGATATCAATCCACCTCGCCCTTTGACCCACGATCTTTTCGCTCAGTTTGTGAAAAATACAGGTTTCAAATTAGAATCTGTAATTATCTACCAGATCAAAGACGGCGTTTTCTTTTCCAATATTAATTTCAAAAATCCGTTAACAGAAGAGGAACTGATTCTGGATGCGAGAACATCAGACGCTGTTGCGATGGCTGTCCGTTTCGATTCACCTATTTATACAACATCGGAAGTTCTTAATGAAGCAGGGATCTTGCTTGAGTTAGAAGAGAATCCGAAATTGGAAGTAGAGGAGAGCGAGCAGGAGAGTTCGGATTTTAATGATCTTTCAGGGATTTCATTGGAAGAATTAGAACAATTGCTGAACGACGCTGTGAAAGAAGAAGATTATGATACAGCACTCAGGTTGCAGGAGGAGATCAAAAGAAGAAATAAAAAAATAGAATAACAAAAAAGACAAACATCATTTTAACATATGAATCTAAAATTACGATTAACGATACTCAGCTTTCTTCAGTTTTTTGTTTGGGGAGCCTGGCTAATCACAATGGCTAACTTCTGGTTTGGAACAAAACACTGGGACGGAACTCAGTTTGGAGCTGTTTTCGGAACAATGGGGATCGCCTCTATCTTTATGCCAACTATTACAGGAATTATCGCAGACCGTTGGGTAAACGCAGAGAGGATATATTCGGTTTTACAGATTCTTTATGGTGTAGTTCTCTTTATTTTGCCGCATACAGAGACGCCCAACTCGTTTTTCTCTATAATGTTGGTCGCAATGTGTTTTTATATGCCGACGATTGCATTAACGAATTCGATTTCTTACACGGTACTGAAAAACAGTCATTTGGATGTTGTTAAAGATTTTCCACCAATTAGGGTATGGGGAACAATTGGATTCATTGTAGCGATGTGGATTACTAATCTTACAGGAAACAAGGCTACTGAAGGACAATTTTACATTGCAGGTGGAGTGGCTGTACTGTTGGGATTATATGCATTGACACTTCCAAAATGTCCACCACAGAAATTAATAGACAAAAACGCGCCATTGTCTGAGCAATTAGGACTGAATGCTTTCAAATTGTTTGGGAATTTTAAAATGGCTTTGTTCTTCTTATTTTCAATGTTATTAGGAGCTGCATTACAATTAACGAATGCTTATGGCGATGTTTTCCTGAGTGAGTTTGCGCATTTTCCAAAATATGCCAATTCGTTCGTAGTAGAAAAATCAACAATTATTATGTCGATTTCGCAGATTTCTGAGACCCTGTTTATTTTGGCGATTCCGTTCTTTTTAAGAAGATTTGGAATTAAAAAAGTAATGTTAATCAGTATGTTAGCCTGGGTTCTTAGATTTGGACTTTTTGCTTACGGAGATCCTGTTAACGGACTTTGGATGATTATTTTATCTTGTGTGGTTTACGGGATGGCATTTGATTTCTTTAATATTTCGGGTTCGCTTTTTGTGGAAACTACGACGGATAAAAAGATCAGATCATCAGCTCAAGGTTTGTTTATGATGATGACCAATGGATTTGGCGCTGTGCTTGGAAGTTATATCGCAGGCTGGGCTATAGATAAATTTTTTACAATCAAATTTACAACTGCAGCAGATTTATCCTCTTATCTTCAAACGTCTCCTACAGATTCTACATTTTTAGAAATTTTAAAGAATTCATTTAATTCCGCAGTTAATCCGGATGGCACATTATCGAATATTGTGATGGTAAAAAACTGGCCGCATATCTGGCTTTATTTTGCTGCTTATGCTCTGGTGATCGCAGTTTTATTTGCAATATTTTTTAAACATAAACATTCAGAAGCTGATGTTCAAAATATTACACATTAATTTGGCACATATTTGAATACAGTTATTTAAAATAAAAGAAATGAAAAAGTTAATCACAAATATATTCATGACTTCAGCATTAATTGTTGGCATCAGTACTATTAACAGTTGCAGCAAAGTAGATGATATCATTGATAATATAACGATTCCGGTACCTTTTGATATTCCGGTGAACATAGAAACCGAGATTCCTTTTGCTGTTGCAACAGAGTATGTCAAATCACCCAGCATTCCATTAGGTTTAGATCTGGATAAAGAGATCAAGGAACGATTTGAAGGTAACTTAACAGTTAAATCTGCAAAATTAACGAGCTTTAGTATTAGTCAAGTCTCATCTGTAGGTGGAATTAATCTGAAAGCAGTTAGCGATGCAGAATTGTGGATCAGCGCACCAGGACAAGAAGATAAAGTCATCGCAACTGTCACAAATAATACAAGTGAGACAGCGCTCAGCTTCACTCCAGATACAACTGTAGAGTTGATGAATTATTTAAAATCAACTCAGGCTGCAATATACATCAAGGTCAAAGGTCCGGAAAATAAAGTGGATCAGATGAAAATAAGAATTAATTCTTCCTTCAAGATCCAGGTTGGATTATAAGAAATAAAAGAAAGATGACTTAGCGGTCATCTTTTTTTGTGTAATCTTCGTAAGGATTTTCCTGTGCAAATAGAATGTTTATAACCAAGCCTATGATCACAATCACATTGACGATAACCTGGAGAATGTTAGGTATTGGCAAACCAATGAAAGGATTGTAGAAAATTGTAAGAGTTACAAAAATTTTTACATCCAGAGAATCTCTTCTGTGGAAGGCATCGTAAGCCAGCCATCCAAATCCTGCAAACAGAGCAAATTCCGAAATCCTGTAAAATCCATAAGACATTTTAAAAAAGCAAAGAATAAGAACTCCTGCCAAGATTAATTTCAGAAGTTGATTCATTTTTTAATTTATTTATTGTAAAAATAATAAATTAATGTATATAATTTGTTTGTTTTAAATATTTTTTGAATAATTAATAAATGTAATCGATTATGATAGATTTAAAATAAAATTATTCGAACACCAGGTTATTCTGGATAGCCATAGATTTTAATTCGGTTTCCTGCCATTCTTTTTCAGCATCACTTTTTAGCGTAATGCCGCCGCCTACGAAGAGAAAAGCGTAGTTTTTAAAGAAACTGGCACATCTTAGATTGACGAAATAATAAATAAAATCTTCGGTTTCAACTTTGATGTAGCCTGCGTAAAATTCCCGGTTAAAATGTTCGATACTTTTGATGCCTTGTGCGCAAAGCTCTTTCGGGAATCCGCAAACTGCCGGAGTAGGATGCAGTTCTGAAATGATTTTGTCCAGACTTTCGGGACTTATTTCTGCTGAGAAATCAGTTTTCAGATGTTTGATATTGCCTGATATCAAATCTTTGGTTGAGGAAACTTTCAGGTTGGAAGAGAATTTCCTTAAAATGGACTGTATATATTCTGTAACCGCTTTTTGTTCTTCAATTTCTTTATCAGTCCAGCTTTCATCCAGTGGGAGCGTGCCTGCAAGACTCATCGTCTGGAAAGAGTTATTTCTCTTATCGAATTTTCCTAAAACCTCCGAAAATCCGCCCATCCAGATCTCACCGTTTTTTTCAAACAGATAACAGAAAGCGGAAGGATAGCTGTCGCAGAATTTTAGAAAACTTTTGGTTAATGATAGTTTTTTTTCAGAATCGATGTCAAGATACATCAACAGTTTCCTTCTGGAAAGAACCAGCTTTTTAAGCTCATTTTTTTCGATGAAGTCTTTGGCCTGAGATATTTTAAGAGCATAAGATTCCTGGGTTTCTTTGGCTATTTCTATCAGTTGGCTTTTGCTTTTCGGCGAGATGTTTTGACTCTCAATAGCTTCAATAGAAATTGCTTTGATGGTTCCTTTAAAGTCCAAAACGGTTTTGGTATCGAAGCTGACAAATGAAACCAACTTTTCCTGAGATGCTTCCAGCGTGTGGAAAACGTCTGAATCGGGTAATCTGAAAATAAGCATTGATTCGAAAATAAATTAGACTTTTCCGATTGGAACAATGTTATTGGTCATTGTGGTGTGATTGATGAGATTACCTTTCTCATCACGGATTTCGATTTGCGAAACGTGCATTGTGTTGCCTTTTCGGATAAAAGTTGCTGTTCCGGTTACAATGCCTTCTCGTTTTGCTCTCAAGTGATTGCTGTTGATATTTGTCCCAACAGGAACAACTTTGGAAGTATCGATATTAATCAATGAAAGACAAGAACCCAGAGTCTCCGCCAAAACACAACTCGCACCACCGTGAAGAATACCATAAGGTTGATGAACTCTGGAATTAACCGGCATTGTTGCGGATAAAAAATCATCGGAAACATCTGTGTAAACAATCTCCAAAGTCTCTCCCAACGTATTTTTGCTGGCGTTATTGAGCTGGTCTAGTATTTCTTTTTTTCTTGACTCTTCCATTTTTTTGAAATTAAATTAATAGATTTTCGGATTCCAGTTTTTAGGAATTTTCGGCGTGATGTCATATTTAACATAAAAATCCTGAATCTCCTGCATAATCTCCTCGTAAGGAAGCGTTTCCAATTTTTCGTAGGGAATCTGATAGCCGAGATTAATGGTTTTTCTTTTGTAATCGCCACCAGCCAAAACTATCGGAACTTTCGCTGCCAGAGCCATATTGTAAAATCCTTTTCTCCACTTCGGAACCCAGCTTCTGGTACCTTCCGGCGTAATCACAAGACTGAAATCATCTTTTTTAAATTCATTCGCTACAAAATTGACCAAATCATTTTTCTGACTGCGGTCAATCCCGATGCCGCCAATGCCTTTTACGATCCATCCGTAGAAAGGATTTTTGGTATGTGCGTCTTTGATGATGATTTTAAGTTTTTTGTTCAGCGCCCAGTAGGCGAGATTTCCCAACAGATATTCGCTGTTATGCGTGTGCGGGGCAACGACAAGGATGCATCTGTCCAGATTATCGACATCGCCCTGAAGTACAATCTTCCAGCCGATAAGTTTAAGAATTAGTTTCGCAAAGAGTTTTTTCATACGAGGCTTTTATTATTGAATTGCCGAATGAGATTACAAAAGTGAATCCACAAAAAAAGTACAGCCATAACGGCTATACTTTACAAATTTACAAAATATGTTTATTTATTAAGAAATATAAAAAATTATATTCTTTGGCTGTCTAAAAAAGGTTGCTGATGAAATCTACAATCTTGATGGCGATTTCTAAAACTAATTGTATCATTTTTGAGGTTTTGGTGTTTAGATTTTATTTAAGTAACAAATTTAATAAAATTTTTGTTCCATCCTGATTTTCAAGGTTAAAGTTTTATTAAAGTATCAATTTATTTTCGGATAAATCACGGCTGTTGTCAAATCGATGGGGTTGTAATTCTTGGCAATGAAATCCTGCATCACTTTTGCCATATCTTTGAACTGATCCTTGCTGGTAATTTTCTTTCCGCCAACCTGAAATGTTCCCGGTGGCACATCATCAAATTTTTCTCTCAGTTCCTTCATCGGGTCATTGTAAAACTGAAGCATCATTTTATGCAGATCTACAATTTTCACATTCAATGGTTTTTTCCCTCCGAAACTTTCCAGGAAATCTGATGTATCATAAGTTTTTTCCAGTTTTTGGCTTTTTACCAATTTGAAAATGAAATTATCTCTACTGTCATTCAGCTCGAATATTAATCCAGGCAACCCACGGAATTTGTAAGGACCTTCGGAGATGTTGATGTCTTTGCAAAACCACGCTGTCCAATGTCTTCCTCCAAAATTCGTCGTTGCTTTCTGAAGTGTGTACTGTCCAGAAGTTTTGGTTTCGTTCTCCAGTTTCCAGTCCATTTTATCGTCGGTGGTGTAAGAGAAGTAATCCATCATCATCTCGTAATTCGTATTCTGATAAGAATTTTTGTTTCTCTTTACAGCGGGTGTTCCGTTCCAGTTATAATTTCTGCCACCTTTCTTGTTCAGGGAATCATTGATGATGTTTTCGTAATGGTAGAACTTTACATCTTTCGGATTGATGTCCAATGCCATATTAACATTTCTGTAATTGGTAGAAGACGAGTCCGGCTTGAATTGGTATTCGTAAATGAAGCGGTGTGTTTGGGCTTTTGATAGAGTGGTGAGCAATATCAAGAGTAAAAAAGTATAGATTTTCATATTAATTTTCGTGATCTTGTTTTAAGGGAACTAGGAGAAAAGCGGAAGCCCGAAGACTTTTGGTCCGCTTTTCAACTAATCCACTCTCAATTTTTAGTTAGTTTTAATATGGATTTCTTTTTTGCCATCTTTGATATTGATGTTCATATCCTTGAAGCTCTTTTTCACCTGCTGATCAATTTTCATTCTTTCTAAAACGACATCCGCAGAATCTTTAGAATAATTTTTCCCATTGATTTTTACCGAGTCACTGTCATCGGAATTATATTCGATAGTCGTCCCGTTGATGTTGATTTTGTTTTTCTCAACAGTGATTCCATTGCTATTATGGTTGTCATCTTCGTGGTCGTCTTCATTTTGTCCATCATCGCCACGGGTGCTGACTTCGTATTCCTTTTCATTGATTACTTTCATTCTGGTAGGAACTACCAATTCATAATCTAATCTGTAATCTCTGAATCTGTATTCATAAGGATATTCGAAATAGTTGGGAAGAAAAATTCTGTTACCTCTGATTTCTACAGGAACCTTCATCTTAAGAGGCTGGTTGTAGCCGTCTGCTTCTTTTTTCACGATGAGATAAGGTGTTTTGATGTCATCTTTTCTTGTGATTTCTACATTCGGCCAGTCTTTTTTATAGATGGTAGCTTTATCAGAATAGATTCTTCCAAAATAAGCTTTGAAATTCTCAGGAATTGCTACCTTCTTGCTGTCAAGGTAAATGGTGTCATTTGGAGCTGCAATTGAGATATTTTCATAATCTTCATTTTCGCCGCTGTATCGGAAGTTGAAGCTTGATGCGCTCGCCGCCAAAACTCCGATAAGAATAATCCAGATGATTCCCAATGTTCCAAGAACCGGCCCAACATAATTGAATTTTGACTTTGGAGAGAATAATTTGATTGATAATAATAAAAATGCTACTCCGAAGATGATTGTTGGCAAAGCTGCAATAGCAAGTAGTAAGTAACCAAGATTGTTTTCTTCCAGGTAGAATCCAAGATTATTGTCCATCCCGAATTTGTCAGAACCGTAAGCAAACATCATTGCAAACAATCCGATGAAACATCCAGCTGCCATCAATGCTAGCAAAATAGCAAGACAATATTTCAGAACTTTCAGGAAAGAGTCTCCTGCAGAACCTATTTTCGGACGATTCTCGTTATAGATTTCTCCTGCTCTTGTTGTTGTCTCATTGGCAAACTGCACTATTTTGCTGGATTCTTCCTTTAAGTTATCGAAGTTTAATGGTTTTCCTTTCATCTTCAAAAAGTCAGAAGCTGATTCTGCTTTTGGTAAAACTGCCCAAAGGATGAAATACAAAATCACAACTAAGAAAGATGAACCTGGCGCAACCCAAAGGAACAAAAATGCACCAACCCAAATTAGTCGCATCCAAGTGATATCCATTCCGAAATAAGCGGCTAAGCCTGCGCAAACTCCGGCAATTTTTTGTCTTTCCGGATCACGGAACAGCTGTTTCTGAGAATTGCTGCTGTAGCTGCTGTAACTTGTAGAAGATTTTGATTTATTTTGTTTTCCTTCAGAGAAATAAGCTTCTTCCTGCTCATCAATTTGTTCAGGTGTTCCGATTTGAGCAATTACTTTTTCAACATCAGAATCATTGATAACTTCTCTTTTGGCAAGTACTTCTTTGAAAATCTCGACCATTCGGATTTCAATATCGTGCATTACTTCATCTGCTTCCTGAGCATCCAGAGAATTCCTCAAGGCGTTCAGGTAATCGCTGAGCTTGATATAAGCGTGTTCATCTATCATAAAAGAGAACCCTGCGAGTGCTATAGATAATGTCTTGTTCATAGTATTAATTTTGAGAGTGAGAGTTTGTTGTAATTTGGTTCACAGAGTCTGTCAGTTCCTGCCAGGTGGTTTGTAATTCTGCGAGGAAGAGACTTCCTTTTTCAGTGATCTGATAATACTTTCTTGGCGGTCCGCTTGTAGATTCTTCCCATCTGTAAGCGAGAAATTCGCCGTTTTTCAATCTTGTGAGGAGAGGATAAAGAGTTCCTTCCACTACATCCAGTTTTCCTTTTTTGAGAGATTCTATCAGGTCAGAAACATACATTTCGCGTTGTTGAATCAGACTCAAAATACAGAATTCCAGAATTCCTTTACGCATTTGCGCCTTTGTGTTTTCCGTATTCATATTAATTGTTTGGTTTAATCGGTTAATGTAAAGTCTAATGTCGTTTGTTTTTTATTCGACTTCGAATCTGCTTCTCTAACTTTACATTGCAAAGATATATAAACAAAATGGTATTATGCAATACAAAGTAGTAAATATTTTTAAATATTTAATTTAAGTTATTGATTGTCAGCAGTAAAATTTTTATGATAAAAATTAAAGATGGTGAATAAATCTAACATTGCAATAGCAAATGAACTTTTAAACAAATTGAATTCGGACGTTTAAACAAAATTGATGATGAATTTCTGTTCTAATTTTGCTTCAATAAAATATTAAAACAATGAACAATTACCAAGGAGCATTACAAAAGCCAATCAATTCCGGCTTCAATGCAAAATCAACAACAGAAGAGGTTATCAAAGGAATCAGTCTCGAAGGAAAAATCGCTATTGTAACCGGCGGAAATTCAGGAATCGGTTTAGAAACAGTCAAAAGTTTGGCGAAAGCTGGCGCAAAAGTTATCGTTCCCGCAAGAGATATCGAAAAAGCAAAACGAAATCTCGATGGAATTCCTAATGTTGAATTGGAAGAGTTAGATTTAGCCAATCCAAATTCGATTGACACTTTTGCCGAAAAGTTTTTAAAATCAGAAAGACCACTTCATTTGCTAATTAATAATGCGGGAATAATGTGGGTGCCGCTTCGCAGAGACAGTCGCGGTTTCGAATCGCAATTGACAGTCAATTATCTGGCCCATTTTCAGCTAACAGCAAGATTATGGCCAGCATTGAAACAGGCAAACGGCGCAAGGATAGTAAATGTATCTTCAGGCGGACATCAATTCTCTGATTTTAATTTTGAAGACCCGAATTTTCTCAATCGAGAATACGAAACATTGCTTGGTTATGGACAATCAAAAACTGCAGTCAATCTTTTCTCGCTGGAATTGGATAATCGAGCAAAAGAATTCAATGTGAGAAGTTACGCATTATGTCCGGGCGCAGTCGGCGGAACAGAATTAGGGAGAGAAGCACCTTTGGACTTATTTCAAAAGTTAGGTTATGTGGATTCAGAAGGGAATTTGTTGCCGGAAGTTAAAGCTTCTCTTAAAACCATTTCTCAGGGTGCTGCAACCACAGTCTGGTGCGCTACAAGTCCAGTGCTTAATAATTTGGGAGGCGTTTATTGTGAAAATGTTGATGTTGCGGAGTTGAGTTCCGATGTGAAAATTATCGGTGGAATCAAAACATATTCTCTGGATGAAAGCAACGCCAAAAGATTATGGAAATTGAGCGAAGAAATGACGGGAATTCCATTTGACATCAATTGATATTCGTAACTTTGTGTTAGAAGCATTATGGATTATCAAGTTAATTATATCAACCCTGAAATCAAACTTTCCAGTTACGAAGGGAAGTTGTTCAAAACCGAAGCAGCATTTGAAGACCATTTTTTGGTTTGGCTGATTTCGGGCGAAACTAAAATTATCCAGGCAGACGAAAGTTTTATTTTCAGTGCAGGAAGCACTTTTTTGATTCCAAGAAACCAGTTGGCGACCATTATCAACTATCCGAAAGATGGATTGCCTCACAAAGCTGTTGCAATGCATCTGTCATCAAAAAGACTCCGTGAATTCTACAGTAACAATCAATTAAAATCAAAAAGTCCAACAGATAAAATTATCAGTTTCGAGAAACATCCTTTATTGGAAAGCTGTTTGAATTCGTTGATCCCGTATTTTGAGATGCAAAATAATTTCCCGGAAAATATTGCCTCACTGAAAATTAACGAAGCGATTAATATTCTCAGAACAATTGACGAAAATATTGATGCTGTTCTTAATAATTTTGATGAACCGGGAAAAATTGATCTGGTAACTTTTATGGAAAAGAATTTTATGTTCAATATGCCGCTGGAGAAATTCGGATATCTCACGGGTCGCAGTTTGACGACTTTCAAACGTGATTTTTATAAGGCCTTCAATTCCACACCACAAAGGTGGCTCACGAGAAAACGTCTGGAATTAGCCCATTATGAAATTGCCGAGAAACATAAAAAACCGGTAGATGTCTATTTCGAAACCGGATTTGAAAATCTGTCCCATTTTTCTTTTGCTTTCAAAAAACAGTTTGGATATGCGCTGACAAGGCTTGTGTCAAATATGCAATAAAATTCAAAAAATATTGAATAAATATTTGCAAACGTAAAAAGTTTTCATACTTTCGTTAAAGATTTACAAAATAATGAATTTCATTTTCACAACAACAACGTCTACATCAACAACTACAACATCTGTAAGTTGCAGGAAGGTGCGTTTGTGAATTTGAATAAACAATCATAAAAAAAGCCTTTCTGACTTCAGAAAGGCTTTTTTTCATTTCTAAATAATAACAAATGAAAATATTAAAATTCGGAGGAACTTCGGTTGGAAGTGTAGAAGCATTAAGGAATGTCAAATTAATTGTTGAAAAAGAATTTAGCAAAAACGAACCTTTAATCATCGTCTGTTCCGCTTTATCAGGAATAACCAATGCGCTTTTATCATCGTCAGAAGAAGCCTTGAAGCAAAACGATTTTTCTGAAATCCTGAAATCTGCGGAAGAAAAACACTATCAGCTCATCTCAGCATTATTACCAAGAACTGCTCAGAATCCATTGTTAATGATGGTAAAAGTAAGTTTCAATGAAATTGAGGATATTTTATTCAGTGTGAAAAATTTGGGTGAGTTATCAAACAGGATCAAAGATAGATTGCTTTCCTATGGGGAACAAATGTCGAGCAAAATTGTCGCAGCTTTTCTGCAATCTGAAAGTTTTCCAGCGATTTTCCAAGATTCCAGAGAATTGATTGTAACGGATTCTCACTTTGGAAATGCCAACATTGATTACAAAACTACCAACGAAAATCTAAAGAACTGGAAACCGGTAAATCAAATTTATGTCGTGACAGGTTTTATCGCCAAAGACAAAAATGATGACACAACAACTTTGGGTAGAGGTGGTTCGGATTACACCGCAGCGATTTTAGGTTCGGGTTTAAAAGCTGTTGAGATCCAGATTTGGACCGATGTAGACGGTTTTCTGACTGCGGATCCAAGATTGGTAAAGAATGCATTTTCTCAATCGCAATTGAGTTATCAGGAAGCGATGGAGATGTCGTATTTTGGCGCAAAGGTGATTTATCCGCCAACGATGATTCCGGCTATCGAAAGTCAGATTCCTATTTATATCAAAAATACTTTCCAGCCGGAAAATGCAGGAACTTTGATTCATCAGAAATCTGAAGTTTCAAAAGGTTTAATCAAAGGAATTGTGTCTATCGAAAAAACTTGTCTCATCAATATTACCGGAAACGGAATGATTGGAATGAAGGGTTTTAGTGGAAGATTGTTCAATGTTTTAGCGCGCTATGACGTGAATGTTATTCTCATTACACAGGCAAGTTCGGAACATAGCATTTCGTTTGTTGTTTCTTTGGATGATGAGAAAAAAGCGGAAAAAGCCATCCGGGAAGAGTTTGAATTTGAATTGAATTCCAATAAAATCGACGAGCCACAGTTCGATAATGAACTCAGTATTATTTCTGTCGTTGGCGAGAATATGAAAAAAACAAGAGGAATCAGTGGTAAATTTTTCAGTGCTTTGGGTAAGAACGGAATCAATATTATTGCGATTGCACAAGGATCTTCGGAGCTTAATATTTCTGCGGTGATTGAAAGAAATGAATTGTCTAAAGCTTTGAATGTTGTTCACGATTCGTTGTTGCTTTCTCCGGTTAAAACCTTCAATGCGATGTTTGCAGGAACTGGAAATATCGGCAAAGAATTGTTCCGACAATTGGCAAGAGAACAGAAAAATCTTGAAGAAAATCATCAGATTAAAATCAATGTTGTAGGAATTACCAACAGTCGTGAAATGAAAATTTTTGATAATCCTGAATCTGTTTTCCATTTGGATGGTTTTGGAACAAATCCGCAAAAAGCAAACCTTGAAGAATTTATAAACTTAGTTTCATACAAAAACTTACCGAATTTGGTTTTTGTGGATAATACTTCTAGTGAAGATGTTGTCGCAGAATATCCGTTATTATTTAACAATAATATTTCTATTGTGACTTGTAATAAAAAAGGAAATTCTTCTTCTTACGAGCAATACAGTAAGTTCAAAAGGTTAGCGAAAAAGAATAACGTCAGTTTCTTTTATGAGACTAATGTTGGAGCCGGACTTCCAATCATCAAAACCTTAAATGACCTTTGGATTTCCGGTGACGAAATCCTGAAAATCGAAGCCATTCTGTCAGGAACGATTTCTTATATTTTTAATAATTATGTTGGAGATAAAACTTTTGCTGAGGTTGTAAGAACAGCCCAAGAATTAGGTTATACAGAACCAGACCCAAGAGACGATTTGAACGGAATGGATTTCTCCAGAAAAATGCTGATTCTCGGAAGAGAAATTGGTTTGCCGTTGGAAATGTCGGATGTTAATATCAAAGATTTTCTTCCGGATGCTTGTCTCAAAGCTGAATCCATTCCTGCTTTTTACGAAGAACTGGAAAGACACGAACCTTACTTTTCATCGTTCAAAAACGAAGCTGAAAATTCCGGCAGAAAATTGAGATTAATCGGCGTTCTCGAAGATGGAAAAATTAACATCGAAGTTCAGATTGTTGATGCTGATCATCCATTTTTTGGATTGTCAGGAAGCGATAATATTATCTCGTTCACAACTTCCAGGTACAAAAATACGCCGCTGGTAGTGAAAGGCCCTGGCGCGGGCGCAGAAGTGACGGCTGCAGGCGTTTTTGCAGATTTGGTAAGAGTTACAGCGCAATAATAGTTGTTAATGATTAATTTTCAACAGCAATCAATTAACAATTTACCATTAACAATTAATAATTAAAAAATGGACTCTATAAAAGTTTTTGCTCCGGCTACGGTCGCTAACGTTGTTTGTGGCTACGATATTCTTGGCTTTGCAATAGAAGAACCGGGCGATGAAATTATTCTAAGAAAGAACTATTCCAATCAAATCATTATTACAAAAATCGAGGGCGATAATGGGAAACTTCCAAAAGACCCAGAGAAAAATGTCGTTTCGCACGTCATTAAATTATTCTTAGAAAAAATAAATTCTAATCAAGGGATTGATATTGAATTATATAAAAAAATGCCACTCAATAGCGGAATGGGTTCCAGCGCTGCGAGTAGTGTTGCAGCTTTGGTTGCCATTAACGAATTAATGGGGAAACCATTTTCTAAAGAAGAATTACTTCCTCTCGCAATGGAAGGCGAGCGAATTGCCTGCGGAAATGCCCACGCCGACAATGTTGCGCCTGCACTTTTGGGAGGTTTGGTTTTGGTAAGAAGTTACGAACCTTTGGACGCGCTCAAATTACCTTATCCAAAAGATTTGTCGGTGGTTTCCGTTCATCCGCACGTGGATGTTCCGACTGGCGAGGCTAGGAAAATCATCAAAGAAAGAATCAGTCTCAAATCTGCGGTTCAGCAATGGGGAAATGTCGCAGGTTTGGTTGCTGGATTTTGCACTAACAATTTGGATTTGGTCAGTCGAAGTATGGAAGATGTCATCATAGAGCCTGTTCGTGCGATGCTCATTCCGTATTTTTATGAGATGAAACAGCTGGCTTTGGACAACGGAGCGATTGGTTTTGGGATTTCGGGTTCTGGTCCTTCGGTTTTTGCTTTGTGTGGAAAAAAGGAAATTGCGGAAGAAATTTCATTGAAAATAAAAGAATTACTCAATCAAAAAAATATCGAAAGCGAGGCATTTGTTACAAAAATTAATGATTACGGCGCAAGAGTTCTTTAAACCACAAAGGCACAAAGGTTTTCACAAAGGTCACAACGAATTATTATTTTCTGTATTTCAGTAATTATCTGGCTTATTTAGAATCAAACTGGTGTTCTTTGTGAAAAAAAAATTGTGAACCTTGTGGTTAAAATATCTAACTTATCGAATAATAATGAAATACATATCAACAAGACAACAAGAAGAAACCAATATAAAAACCGCCATCCTAAAAGGTTTAGCAGATGACGGTGGACTTTTTATGCCAGAATATATTCCGCAATTGGACTCAGGATTTTTTGAAAGTTTACCCAATCTAACGTTGCAGGAAATCGGTTTTCGAGTAGCGAAAGAATTTCTCGGTGAATCTATTTCAGATGAAAACTTAAAAGAAATCATAGATGAGGTTTTAAACTTCGAAATTCCTGTTATGAAAATTTCTGAGAATATCTATTCATTAGAATTATTTCACGGTCCTACAATGGCTTTCAAGGATGTGGGCGCGAGATTTATGGCAAGAATGATGTCTTATTTCTCGGAAGGAAAACCGATGAAAGTCATTGCTGCAACCTCTGGTGACACGGGAAGTGCGGTTGCTTCAGGATTTTTCGGAGTGCGGGGAATCGAGGTTTATATTCTTTATCCAAAAGGAAAAGTGAGTCCGTTGCAGGAAAAACAATTGACAACTTGGGGTGGAAATATCAAAGCTTTAGAAATCGACGGAACATTTGACGATTGCCAGGCTTTGGCAAAACAAATTTTGTCTGATGAAGAACTGAATCAAAAATTCACTTTGACATCAGCGAACAGTATTAATATTGCGAGACTGATTCCGCAATCGTTTTATTATTTCTGGGCTTATGCTCAATTACAAAAATTAGGAAAAGCAATTGTGTTTTCAGTTCCGAGTGGGAATTTTGGAAACCTGACAGCCGGACTTTTTGCCAAGAAAATGGGATTGCCAATTCACCAATTCATTGCTTCAACCAACGAGAACGATGTTGTTCCAAAGTTCTTAGAAACAGGAAATTACCAACCAAAACCTTCCAAACAAACCATTAGTAATGCAATGGATGTCGGGAATCCAAGCAATTTTGAAAGGATGAAAAGCTTATTCAGTAATGACGTTTCAGAATTCAGAAAAGAGATTGTTTCTTATTCTTTTTCGGATGAAGAGACAAAAAATACAATGCGAAAAGTGAAGAAAGACTTTAATTATACACTTGATCCACACGGAGCTGTTGCTTATCTTGGATTGGAGAATCTTCGACAAGCTCTGAGTGACAATATAAGTGAAAATTTTGTTGGGATTTTATTAGAAACCGCTCACCCGGCGAAGTTTGTGGAAGTAGTGGAAGAGGTTCTGAAAGAGAAAGTTATAATCCCGGAAAAACTGGAAGCATTTAACAAAAAAGAAAAACAATCCTTAGAATTTTCTGTTGATTTTGAATCTTTGAAAATTTATCTGATGGAAGAGAAGTGATAATTTTTTGATTTACAGTTTTTAATCCGAAAAATAATCCTATCTTTGCACCCGAATTACATAATAATTATTAAAACAATATTGGAATGTATCTAACAACAGAAAAAAAAGCAGAAATTTTCGCAAAACACGGTAAATCTGCACAAGACACAGGAAGCGCTGAAGGACAAGTTGCTCTATTTACTTTTAGAATTAACCACCTTTCTCAGCACTTAAAAGCTAACCACAAAGATTTCGCTACAGAAAAATCTCTTGTAAAATTGGTAGGGAAGAGAAAAGCTCTTCTTGATTATTTGAAAAATAAAGATATCAATAGATATAGAGCGATTATCGCAGAATTAGGAATCAGAAAATAATTCCAAATTCAGGTAAAACAAAAAAGCAACTCAATCTGGGTTGCTTTTTTTATTTTACGGTTTTGTAGATCACGCCTTTGTTATTCTCATCAAAATCGAATTCTCTTTCAAAATTAAATCCTATTTTTTCAAGAACTTTAATTGAGGCCAAGTTTTCTTTCATTGCTCTGCCAACGATTGTTTTCAAATTTAAAGTTTCAAATCCATAATCAATACAAGCTTTTGCACTTTCTGTTGCGAAACCTTTGTTCCAATGTTCCTCAAAAAATCTAAATCCAATATCGGTTTCATCCAGATTTTTATCATACTTTAAACCGCACCAACCGAGAAATTCATTACTTGATTTTTCAATCACAGCCCATCTTCCAAAACCATTGAGTTTATAATCCGGATAATTCTCAAGAAATTCTTTGGCTTCATCAATATTTTTAAAAGCAGAATTTCCTGTGTATTTTATCACATTTGGATTAAGGTTTAGTTTGTAGAATTTCTCTGCATCATCAAGGTTTAATTCTCTTAGTAAAAGTCTTTTGGTTTGTAGAATTTCTTTCATTTGGTTTTTGTTGATTCAATTTTCAAATCTAATTAAAAAGCAACTCAATCGAGTTGCTTTTGTTGTAATTAAATATCTTGTCTTATTTTAGATTTTTTCTATCTCTATCGAACTCAATTTGTGCAGTTATAAAATTCGTAAATTTTCTAACAAATTTAGGATTATAATTCATTATACTAAATGCTTTATCATATTTTGATTTGTATTGCTCTGAGTCATTAAGGTAGACTGTTTCTGGAATTAATTTTCCATTTTTAAATCCAGCTTGATATTCCTCCATAGTAACACCAGAAAAATCAGATGAATGTCCAACTATAAAATTTTTATCTATTAAATTTATTTTCCTTAATAGATTGAGAATTAAATTATCATCTTGATTATTCTCAAATTCTTCAATAAAAAATTCAATTTCAAATCCGTCTATATCTAACGGGAAAGTGATTAAATCTCTTACTTGAAAGAAAATTACATTATCAGGAATAGTTATCTTTTCGTTTGTTACAATAAAGCTGTAATCCATATTTTTAGTGTAAACGTTTTAAATTAACTAAGCTTCCGCAACCTCAGATTTCCGAGAATCCTTAAACAGAAAATAAACCCCAACCAAACTCAACAAAATAAACAAGCCAAAACTTACCAAAGAGAATAATTTTCCTTTTTCGATAACGGCAGGTTCAAATTTCATTTCTATTTTATGCTTTCCCGCAGGAACGTAAAGCGCTCTCAAAAGATAATTCGCTTTGATGTAATCCACTTTGTTTCCGTCCAGATAAACATTCCAGCCGTGCGGATAATAAACTTCTGAAAATACTGCTAATTGAGGTGTTTTAGATGAAGATTCAAAAGATAATTCGTTAGGCTGGTAAGTTTTCAGATCCAAATAAGCGGTTGAGTCTTTTGCCAGATTTTTACCATTGAAATAAGCTTTGTCATCCTTCGAAATGACAGCAATAGTCTTGGTGTCAACATTTCCGGTTTCGTTCAGTTCTTCGTTTGGGTTATTCACGAATTTGATATCAAAAACAAACCAAGCATTTCCGTTGGCGTCTGGATTAGGTGTAATTTCCGGTTTTTGCTGGTCACCTACTAAGAAATATTTGGTGTTCAGCATATTCAGGATTCTAACCGTTTTCACCTGGTCAGTAGTTGAGAAATATTTGTTGATAAGGTCATCGTATCGTCTCAATTTCACGGCGTGATAACCACCGATTGAAGATTTGAAATAAGACGTATTCGTTTCACTGAAAGTAGATAGAATATTATTGAAAATCCTGTAATGGTCTTTGTCTTTTTCAGCAATTGTTTGCAACGCTTTGTTAACTTCAGTCTGTTGCAAAAGACTTTGAACAAAAGAATCGTTCCCAGCTTTGCTCATCAGATATTCCGAATTTTCGGTCTGGAATGGATAATCAGCAAAAGTTTTATCGACGAAGTTATCATCGTTCAAATAACGTCTGTTAACGGTCCAAAGGTCGAACAAACTCACGAATCCGATAATTAATAAAACAATATTGACATTCAGTTTTTTCTTTAATCCTAAAAACAAAGCGCCCGCTGTTATTAAAACATAAATAATGGCTTTGATAGCGTCAGCCTGGAACATTGATACTCTTTCGCTCACTAAATAATCCAGCAAAAATGGCGGAAGATAAGTTTTCTCATTGGCTGTGTAGAAGCCTAAAATTCCTTTCCCGAAAACCAATAAAATCAACGTGATTCCGAGAACCGTTCCCGAAACATAAAGCAAGATTTTCTTTTTGTATTCTTCTGCCAGCTTTTCATCAGTAAAGAATTTATATAATCCGAGTATCGCAATCAGTGGGAACAAAAACTCGACAACCACCAAGATAGAAGATGGTGCACGGAATTTATTATACATCGGAATATAATCAATAAAAAAGTCCGTAAGAACTGAGAAATTGCTTCCCCAAGCTAATAAAATTGTCAAAATCGATGCCCCTAAAATCCAATATCTGTATTTTTTTCCGGCAAAGAAAAAGCCTAAAACTGCCAGAAAACAGACAACCGCACCTTGGTAAGCCGGACCGGAAGTACTCGGTTGGTCGCCCCAATAAGTCAGGCTTCCGAAGCCTTTCATCATCATTTCGTATTCCTGTTGAGATTTGATATTTTCCTGAGCCAATTCCTGCACTTTTTCCATCATTTTGTCAGAACCTGGTTCCTGGCTTCCACCGCCCATTAATCTCGGAATGAATAAGTTAAGGGTTTCCAGTTTTCCGTAGCTCCACATCGTGATGCTTTCTTTGTCCATTCCGGATTTTCCGGCAGTGTGAGAACTTGTGTTAAGGATTTGTTTTCCACGAACGGTTTCTTTCACATATTCTGCATTGGCCATTATTCTTTGGGAATTCATTCCAACACCGATGATTACTGCTAATCCGACCAATCCGGACGAAATCAAGAAATGTTTCCATTCAATTTTTCCTTTGAAAGCTCTTATCAATTCGGATAGGAATAAGAATCCTAATCCAAGGAACAGATAATAAGTCATCTGTGGGTGATTCGCACAAATCTGTAAACCAGCGAAAAGCGCTGTAACAATGAATCCGAGAATGTATTTTTTCCTGAAATAAACCAGAATAATCCCGGCTAAAAGTGGTGCGAAATAAGCAATCGTATGAACTTTCCCATTATGTCCGGCCGCAATAATAATGTAGAAATAAGTCGATAATCCAAAGAATGTTGCGCCTAATAAAGCATATTTCCAATTACGAACCGCAACCATTCCTAAAAAGAAAAATCCGGCAAACAATAAGAATAAATAATTGGCGGGTTTTGGAAGAAACAAAAACAGATCATCAATTTTTTTGATGACATCACCACGGAATTGTGCTCCTGTTTGATAAGTCGGCATTCCGCCAAACATTGCATCGCTCCAATAGGTTTCTTTATCGTTATTCGCACGGTATTGCAACAGCTCTTCTGCGCCACCTTTGTAAAATACGATATCGTGCTGCATCAATCGTTTTCCTGAAATCACAGGATTGGCATAAATCACCGCCAGCAAAATGAATAGGACAAGACTTGCAAGAACGAATATTAGATTTTTGTTGTTTTTGAACATAATTTATTTTGTTTGAAACCCCTTCAGAGTTCCAAACTCTAAAGGGGTTAAATTTTTTAATAAGGTAAATTAAGTGAATCGTAATTATTATGCGAAAATATGAAATTACTCTCATCTTCAAAATAGTCTAAAACTTCTTTTCTACTTAATTTTGACGACTTAGTTGATAAAATTGAATTGTACGAAGACCAATTGTATTGGTTTGCCTTTTTTGTAATCCCGTGCTTTACCGGATTGTTGTGAATATAAAGAATAACTTGTTTCAAATAGTTTTCCTCAATTATCTTTTTTCGTTCAAATGGTTTCTCCAGTAAGCTTCCTGTTCTATTATAGCGTTTATTGATAGCTTGAGTATAAGCATTAAAAAGATGAGAAAACTGTTTGGAGGGATTGATTGATGTTGATTCTTCAATTGTTGAAAATTTGAAATCAGAAGCATCAATTTCTGACTCAGATTTTATTCTAATTAATAAATGAAAATGATTTTTGAGAAGACAATAGCAATAAACATTGGCAATTGGAGAAATATATTTTAGTAGTAATTTTAAGAAATATCTATAATTATCTTCCTCGAAAAAAATAGCATCTCTATTATTTCCCCGATTGTAAATATGATAATATTGTCCAAATTCTAAAATTTCTTTTTGCATATTGAAGGCAAAACCCCTTCAGAGTTTCAAACTCTGAAGGGGTTGCATAAGATTAAACTAAGGTTTCTTCTCTTCCTTTATTTCTTCGTAATCTACAGTTTCCGCATCCCAATTTACTTTTTTCGCAGGCATTTTTTTAGAACTGGCTTGCTGTTGGTTCTGCTGTTGATTTTTAGGATTCAATGTTGGGAAATTTTTATAGAATGCATTAAAAAACAATCTTTTCAAAATATTCCAAACGAAGAATATAATAATAGTTGCTAATATGAATTCGAAAATGTATTTCATTTCCTGATGTTATTTATAAGAAGGATTAATAATGATAGACGTTGTCGAGTTTTTCGACATACTTTGCGTCTGT
This sequence comes from Epilithonimonas arachidiradicis, assembly GCF_003610695.1. Taxonomy (GTDB): domain Bacteria; phylum Bacteroidota; class Bacteroidia; order Flavobacteriales; family Weeksellaceae; genus Epilithonimonas; species Epilithonimonas arachidiradicis. The sequence goes on from NZ_RAQH01000003.1 coordinate 190,020, forward strand.
TTACCGTCTGACAACGATTCTTTCTGATTGGTTTTTACCGACAGATTCTGGTTCAGAAGCCAGCCCGTATTTTCGTCAATGATAATTTTTCCGCTTTCAGAACCGCCCATACTCATCGTGTGCGTCATTCCATCTTTGGATTGCTTATCAGATTTGGACGGAATCACACCAGTTACGCTGATTTCTGCTTTTCCATCTTCCACTTTTACCAAAGTGAAAGTTAACGTTTGCTTCAGCTTTCCGCTTGGATCGATGTCTTCAGAAGTCGTCCATTTTTCTCCGATTTTTGCTCCTTTTGCCGGAATCAGTTTCAGATTTTTGCCCAACTGTTCCTTCATCATTGCTTCATTGAAGCCTGCTTTGAAGCTTTCAATAATCGCATCCTGCTGTTTTTTATCTTTAATTGTTCCTGCGATTGCTTTTCTCAGGTTATTATGAACAGTCTCGAAACCATTTATCGATTTGATGTTTCCGAAAGCGTCCATTTTTACATTCAGTTTGTTGCCTGCCAGACCTTTGCTTACAAGGTAATCCATTTTCAGCTGTTCTTCTTTTGGAGCGGCCTGTTTGGTGTCAATAACAACTGTTTTTCCGTTGGCGGAACTCGACATTCTTTTGCCGACCATATTCAACGTCATATCATAAATGTTGTCTTTGAAATCATTTACAGTTACGGTCATTTCGTCTGTTGTTTCATTTGTTCCCGACATTGTTTTTCCGTCCGGCGAAGTGAAAGTCTGGATTTCTCTCTGGTAAGAAACCAGCGGATAAGTCGTGCCTTTTTCAAGGATAAATTTCTGCTTGTAAACGCCGCTGCTGTCAGCAATCGCCTTTGGTTTTGCCGCTTCTTCCGGTGAAACTTCTACCGTTACAGTTTCCGTTTTTCCCGTTTTTGGGTCCACTCTTGTAACGGTTTTTGTTTCTTTTTTACAAGCTGTTAATGTTATTGCAATGAGCGCAAGCGCCGTTAATTTTTTCATAAATGATATTTGATAAATGATGAATGATTTTTTACCATTCTGTGTTTAATATAATATTTTGGGCAATTCCCTCGCCAGAGCTCAAGGCCACCGCTCGGGCCGGGCTATCCGTTACAATCTTTTTATTTTTCCCGAAGCTCAATGCCATCAAAAATAAAAAGGATTTCCACTACTATCCCTATTGCATTTTCCAGTTGTACGTTTCAGAAAATAGAGGTCATTAACACTCCAACCCCTAACTCAACTTCTGTCTCACCGCTTCATAGAGAATGGCACCACAAGCTACAGAGACGTTCAGTGATTGGGTTTTACCTTCTATCGGAAGTTTTATTTTTTCATCCGCGTGATGAAGTACTTCTTTGGAAATTCCTGTCTCTTCATTTCCCATTACGATGGCACAAGGTTCTTTAAAATCGACATCATATATCAATTTCTGCGCCTTTTCTGTCGCTGCAAAGACAGCAACTCCGCTTTGCTGCAGAAAATCAACAGTATGCGCCAGGTTTTTTTCTTTGCAGATTTTGATGTTGTAAATCGCTCCGGCAGATGTTTTAATCGCATCAGAATTAATCGGTGCAGCACCTTTTTCAGGAATGACAACGGCGTGTATGCCAACACACTCTGCAGTTCTGCAAATGGCACCAAAGTTTCTGACATCGGTCAAACGGTCAAGAACTAAGATAAAAGGCGTTTTACCTTCTTCAAAAAGTTGAGGCAATACATCTTCGATTTTGTGGAATGGAACATCAGAAATGAAAGCAACCACACCTTGGTGGTTTTTTCTGGTAAAACGATTCAGTTTTTCTACAGGAACGTAGTTGGGACGGATATTGTGTTTTGAAAGAAGTTGTTTTAGCTCGATATAGATTTCACCTTGCAACGCATTCTGCACAAATATTTTGTCAATAGTTTTTCCTGCTTCGATAGCTTCTAATACAGGCCTTAACCCGAAAATAAAATCGTCTTTTTTCTCTTGATTCATTAATGAGATTTTGAATTGACAAAAGTAAGGCTTTTGATTTTAGTTTTATCTTAAGAAAAATGTAAAATTTCTAACCACAAAAGGCACAAAAGGAAATTATTATAGAATTGATTTGGAATAAGTTGAAAAAGAAAAACTTATAAAGTTGTTTTTGAACTTTCAACGAAATATTAAGTTAAAAAACTTTTTAATTTTTGTAGTTTGTATAATTTAATCCAAAACAAAAACCAGAAATTCATCATTCTCCGTTTTGAATTTCAAATCACCGGTTTTTCTGAGATCTTCGAAAAGCGGCGTAGGAAAAGTATCGTTAAATTGTTTGGTTTTGAATAATTTGCCTTTGAGTTTCAATGGGGTTTTCTTAATCAATTTATCAGTGATCACCGGAATTTTGAACTTCCTTTTTTCCGGATTTTTGGAATCAACATAGAAGCAATGATCAATTAATTCCGATTTGTCAATGTACTTATTATAATCCGCTATTTTTATGAAATTAGGTAAATTGGTATCAGTCCAGGTCAGATAAAGCACTTCGATTTCCTGAGTTTTGCTAATTGGCTGATAATATTTGAACCGCTCATTTTCCGACTTTGAAAAAGATGAAAATAGAAGAAGAAAAATTGGTAAGATAAGTCTATAGTTCATTGTGATTTTATATTTTCACTCGGCAACTATTGTTAACATATTTGAAAAAGATGTGATTTTTGAATTTTCCTGTATTCTCAGACCAGCTTCCGAAATCGCTCTCCTCCATTGTTTTTCACTTAGAAAATGAAACGCTCCAATATTAAAGAAAATAAAATTAATGGTATCACGAAATTGCTCAGAAAGAATTATTTTCCCTTCAGCTTTTAAAATTCTCTTAGCTTCTTTAAAAAATAAAACTCTTTGCTGATGGTCAAGAATTTCGTGGATTGCAGTAATAGCGATTACAATATCTTGAGATTTATCTTCGAAAGGCAATTGGCTAGGATTGATTTTTATTTCCTTAGGATTTGGAGGAAAAACTTTTTTAGAAATTTTGATTCCACTTTCGTGTTCGTGCCGATTTCCATAAATATCACAGGTAGTAAGTTTTATATTAGGAAATTTTTCTTCAATTTTTTGTGAAAGTGGGTCAAAACTTGCGTGAATCAGAATAGCGTTTTCAATTTTTCTAAAATCAATAATTTTATTCAACTTTTTAACATTATACAAATCCGATTTATCATAAAGTACATAAGAAGCTACGATTGAAGCTATGATATTGAGAATAATTAAAATTGAAAAGACTTTCAGTAAGATATTAAAATCTGCCGCAAATTGATTAGAAACAATAAAGGAAATTACTGCCACCAGAAAGCCGAGAAGAATTTTTTTGTAATTAAATAATAAAACAAGTTTTGTGATTTTCATAGATAATAGTTTACAAACTCAATCCTTCGCCAATCAAAGCTCTCTTCTGAGAAAGGATATAACCGTAGTGGATACTCTCGTGCATATTGTTGAAAATAATTGCATCCTGAATATTCTTCAAATCAATCCCAAAACTGGTGGAATAGGGTGTGTAATCCGGGAAAAAATCGGCATCATAATCTTTCATCAGGATTTTGGATGTTTCGATTAACAAATAAGATAGATCTTCCATTTCGGACTGCTTCACATCTACATTAGCAAAAGTTCCTTTTTTGTAAGTTTCCACCCAGTATTTATCAATCCGGAATTGGTTTCCGCTAAGGTAATAACATAACAATTGTTGTGTCGCAACACAATGGGCGATGTTCCAGTAGATATTATTATTGAATCCGTCAGGGATCGTGAGAAGGTCTTTTTCCGAAGTATTTTGTAAAATATCAAGCAGATTTTTTCTGACTTGTCTGTGATTGGCAAAATGATAATTCATTTTTTGAATAAAAGTTTATTTAGTTCAAAGTTATATTAATTATAAATAAACGACAAATAATCCATATTTATTAGAATCCGACGCAAAAGTTTGTAACATTTGTATCTATACTTTAACAAATATTTAACGCAAGATTAGCAATTATTGTGTTTGCCGTTGCAGGTTTTTATATGAAATTTACCAATTATTAAGATTAACTATGTCAGAATTGAATCAAGCTGAAGATATCAGACAGCTTACAGAGAAAGTAAAAGAACAGAATTACTTTTTTAATATTCTAAAACAAGAAATCAACCGCGCTATTATTGGTCAAGATTATATGATTGACCGTCTTTTGATAGGACTTTTGGGAAATGGTCATGTCCTTTTGGAAGGTGTTCCCGGCTTAGCTAAAACTTTAGCGATCAAAACTTTGTCCGAAGCTGTTGACGGGGAGTTTTCCAGGATTCAGTTTACACCGGATTTGTTGCCTGCAGATGTTGTGGGAACAATGATTTATAATGTCAAAGACAATGATTTTTCTATAAAAAAAGGACCTGTTTTCGCTAATTTCGTTTTAGCGGATGAAATCAACCGTGCGCCGGCGAAAGTCCAGTCCGCACTTCTTGAAGTAATGCAGGAAAAGCAAGTGACGATTGGCGACGAAACAATGCCCTTGCCAAAACCATTCTTAGTTTTAGCCACTCAAAATCCAATCGACCAGGAAGGAACTTATCTTTTGCCGGAAGCGCAGACCGACCGTTTTATGCTGAAGTGTAAAATTGATTATCCGGAGTTTGAAGATGAAAGAAAAGTAATGCGAATGATTTCTACGCAGGATATTCCGCAAATCCGCCAGGTTGTTAATCTTGAACAAATTGTCGAAGCCAAGAAACTTATTAATCAGATTTATCTGGATGAGAAAATCGAGAAATATATTCTGGATATGGTTTTTGCAACCCGTTATCCTGAAAAATACGGCTTGTCTGACCTTAAAAATTACATCAGTTTCGGTGCATCGCCGAGAGCAAGTATCAATTTAGCGATTGCTTCCAGAGCTTATGCTTTTATCAAAGGAAGAGCTTTTGTGATCCCGGAAGATGTGAAAGAAATTGCGAAAGATGTTCTGAGACACAGGATCGGATTGAGTTTCGAAGCGGAAGCGGAAGAAGTGACTCAGGACGAAATTGTCAATAGAATTCTTAGTAAAATTCAAGCGCCTTAGTCTGGTTCGAGTGTTTGTGAGTTATAGCGTTAAGGAGTTTTTAACTTGATAAGCTTTAAGCTGGAAAGTTACTTAGGAACAAAATGTTTTTAGAGAAAATCATCCGTGAATGGAAACAGCTCCGTAGTAGCTGGACTAAATATTAAAATTTTTAAGACAAATTTCGTCTTAAAAATCTGGTTATCTGTTGATAGTGGTCAATTGTCGAATTGTTATGATAGGAGATGATTTGAAAACTATCAACTGATGACCGACAAAAAATATCAAAAATTAAATTGGAAATAAAAGACATTGTCAAAAAAGTAAAGCAGATAGAAATCCGTACTCGAAAGAAAACGGAAGCATCGCTTATGGGACAATATCACAGCGCTTTCAAAGGTCAGGGGATGACGTTTTCGGAAGTTCGCCAATACCAGTTCGGAGACGATACACGTCGAATCGATTGGAACAAAACAGCGCGTTTCCGTGAACCATTCGTGAAAGTAATGGAAGAAGAACGGGAACTGACAATGATGCTGGTTGTCGATATTTCTGCATCTATGGATTACGGGACGAAAAGTCAATTGAAAAGAGAATACGTTGCAGAGATTTGCGCTTCTCTCGGATTTTCGGCGACGGGAAACAATGATAAGGTCGGATTGATTTTGTATGCTGATAAAGTGCTGAAAGTTGTTCCGCCACAGAAAGGCAGAAAGCACGTTTTGTCGATTATCAGCAATATCCTTACTGCAGACTATGTTCCGGCGCAATCGGATTTGAATTCGGCATTCAATTATATGATGAGTGTTTTCAAAAGAAAATCCTTGGTGTTTGTTTTTTCTGATTTTGAAGATGAATTTGACCAGAAAATCCTTAACGTTACAGCAAGAAAACATCAGTTGTTGGGACTTCGGGTTTTTGACGAAAAAGATATGGAGATTCCTGATATCGGTTACGCACTATTCCGCGATGCAGAAACCGGAAAACAGGTCTGGGCAAATACTTCCAGTTCCAGGTGGCGTTATGAATTTGCGGAACAGCAAAAGCAGAAGATGCGCCAAATTAAAGAAGAATTTGAAAATTCTTCTGCCCATTTTCTTGATGTCAATACTTCTGATGATTACAGCAAATTACTTTATCAATATTTCAGGAAATAGAAAAAGCAATAGTAAAAGAACAAAGAATCAAAACACAATAGACTAACAACTATCAAACAACAACTGTCAATTATATAAATGCCTTACAGACTATTCAAAATATTTTTTTCGTTTTTTATATTCTTTTTTTCATTAGGATTTTCACAAACCTTGTCTTCGAATCTGGACAAAACCACTTTGGCTTTGGGCGAAGTGGCGGTTTTCAAGATTCAGATTCTGGATTTGGACGGGAAAGATGTTCAGATTGCACCAAGGAACGAGTTGCTGCCTTTTCACTTCGAAATGGTCAATGACAGTATTGCGAAACAGAAAGATATCTATCTGCGCTCCGTAAAATTTGCCATTTTTGAGGAAGGAAAATTTAAGATTCCCGAGATTCAGGTAAAAGTTGGAGATAAAATCCTTAAAACTATTCCGTACGAAGTGGAAGTCATTAATACCGCAAAAAAAGGCGACCAGATTAATGACATTATGAAGAACAAGGAAGTGGAGTTGGATGTCAAAGACTATTGGGATCTATACAAGTTCTACGTTCTTTTGGCTTTGATAATTATTGCAATTATTGTTTTGATTATTGGCATTGTAAAATGGGGTAGAAAGCGAAAAGATAGCCCTGTAGTTACTACGAATCAGACCTTAAAGGATTTGGAAAAACTTAGAAAGAAAAATTATATCGAGAACGAAAATTTCCGTGCTTTCTATGTTGAACTGATTGAAATTACCAGAGGTTTTATTACCAAGCAATATCAGATTCCTGCAGATGTTTTGCTGACCGATGATTTAATCGATTATATGAAAAATACGAACGCTATTTCTCAGGAAAATGAAAAAATAGTGGAAGATATATTTTTGCGTGGCGACTTGGTAAAGTTTGCGAAAACGATTCCGACCAAAGAGATAATGTCAAAAGATTTTACAGCAATTCGGGATTTCGTAAAACGTTCTACCAAAGACGTGGAAGCGGAGAATCTTCGAAATAATTCTGTCACAGAAATCTCAGCTGAAGACCAATCCAAATTACGAAAACTCAAATAAATCATTAATCAAAATTCAATTATAATCAACCCGTGAATTTCGAGTTTTACAGTCCGATTTTTTTACTGCTTTTTTTATTGTTCATCCCATTATTAATATTGGATGCTGGCAAAAAAAAGAGTCGGGGAATTGCAGTGCCTTCTGTCAAAAATATGAAGCCGACAGGAAGCATTTCTCTTGTGATGACTTTTCTTAAGATTTCGAAATATTTCATACTTTCCGCTTTGATCATTGCTTTGGCAAGACCGAGAACTTACACGATTTCCCAGGATAGAGATGAGTCCAAAGGCATTGATATTATGCTTTCCGTGGACGTTTCGCTCAGTATGTTGGCGAAAGACCTTGATCCGGACAGGTTGGAAGCGCTTAAAAAAATCGCTATTGATTTTGTTAATAAACGAGACAACGACCGAATTGGTTTGGTTGCATATTCAGGAGAAGCTTACACCAAGGTTCCTTTAACAACGGATCACCAAGTTGTAGTAGATGAACTGAATCAATTAAATCCTCTCGAATTACAACCTGGAACGGCGATTGGAGAAGGACTTTCTGTTGCTGTAAACCATTTGAAAAAAAGCAAAGCTAAAAGTAAAATCATCATCTTGATGACTGACGGCGTCAATACCGTTTTGAATGCGATGCCTCCACAAATTGCTGCAGAATTAGCAAAAAATAACGGGATCAAAGTTTATACAGTCGGGATTGGAAGCAATGGTTTTGCCGCTTTCCCGACGGGAACTAATATTTTTGGAGATATTGTTTTTACAGAACAGAAAACCGAAATCGATGAAAACACGTTGATCGATATCGCACAATTGACCGGTGGAAAGTACTTCCGCGCCACGTCTAACAGCAGCCTGCAAAATGTTTATGACGAGATTAATCAACTGGAAAAATCCGATGTCAAAACTTCAAAATTGTATAATTATGAAGAATATTTCAGGATTTTCCTTTGGATGGCTTTAGGATTTCTATTGTTGGATGCGTTGTTCCGTTGGGTTATTTTTAAAATTTTGAATTAAGCTGATGAATTGGTATTTAGGAAATTACTGGTATCTGTTATTACTTCTTTTGTTGCCTGTCATTGGTTACTTCATTATCCATTATATCCGGTGGAAAAACCGCAAAAGAAACCTTTTTGCAGAAGGCAGATTTCAGGATACGTTGTTTGAAAAAACATCTTGGTTTGCCAAGTTGTTTCCGGTTTTGTATCTGTTAGGTTTTTTATTCCTGATATTTTCGATTATTGACCTTTTGGGTGGAAAAGAGGAGATCAGTGTCAAGCAGAATGTCAGCAGTACGATGTTTGTTCTGGATGTTTCCAACTCTATGAATGCCCAGGATATCCAACCAAGCCGATTAGAGGAAGCAAAGAATATTATCATTAATTCTCTTCAAAAGCTGTCGAATGATAGAGTAGGAATCATTGTATTTGCCGGCGATTCATACTCTGTGATGCCTTTGTCCAGCGACTATTCGGCGGCAGAAAACTACCTTTTGGGAATCGAAACCAGTGTAGTTCAAAACCAGGGAACCGATTTTTTGAAACCGATTCAAATCGCGGCTCAGAAATTCAAAAATATAACAAAAGGTTCTCGGAATATTGTATTAATAAGTGATGGTGAAGATAACGAAGGTCACGAGGATGAAGCAATTAACCTCGCAAAAAAAGAAGGAATAAGAGTTACAACAATTGGTGTCGGAACCGAAGAAGGCGCACCAATTCCGGAATATTATTTCGGACAATTAATGGGCTACAAATCCGATATGTATGGCGAAACAGTCGTTTCCAAGTTACAAACCAAAGCATTGAAAAATATTGCATCTTCAACCGGCGGAAGTTATCTTGATGGAAATAATCTGGACAATGCGATTAACAATCTTATTAATGAGCTACACAAATCCACGGCTTCCGGCATAACAACTGTTATCAGTTCACAATCTGCAGTGCACTACTATCAATATTTTTTAGGAGTATCAGTTTTCTTTTTCTTTTTGATTTATCTTTTCAATCCGAAGAAGGATTTTAATTTGTAGAATTCTTAACTTCATTATACTTTCGCATTCAAAAACTGATATTTACCGTCCTTATAATCCGCAAAAATATGATGAAAACCATTGCTGATAATAATCTGTTCAGCACCGATTAGGCTGTTATATCGGGCAATTTGCTCAAAATGGATTTCCTTCAGAACAATATTCGGTGCCTTACATTCAATAAGGATTTTCGGTTTTGTTTTTTCAGTGATAAGCAGGTCAATTCGTTTCGTAGTTCCATTCAGTTCCAGCTTTCTTTCAAGAATTAATGACGATGGATTTTTCTTTTGTACAAAACGATAATAATGCAGCCAATGCTGTCTTACCCATTCTTCCGGTGTCAAGACAAGCCAGCTTTTTCTTACCAGATCATAGATAAAAAATGTATCTTTGTCTTGTTTGATTTGGAAATCAAATTGATGTTCAAAATTTAGTTTGGGAACCTGCATACTTTAAGATGAAAGAAATAGATATTATCCTCAAAAATATTAAAAATAAAGAACTTTTACCGGTTTATTTTTTTCAGGGCGACGAGGCTTTTTATATCGATTTGGCGGTCAAACATTTTGAGCAAGATGTTTTGGAAGAAGACGAGAAGGCTTTTAACCAAACGGTTGCGTACGGTCGTGATACCAATTATCTGGAAGTTCTTTCTTTGGCGAGGCAATATCCAATGATGGGAGATAAGCAGCTCATCATTGTGAAAGAAGCGCAGGATATGAAACTGAATGAAGAAGAATCCAAAGCTTTGGAAACTTATCTGGAAAATCCTGTTCCTTCTACCATTTTGGTTTTTGCTCATAAACACAAAAAGCTGGATGCCAGAAAAAAAGTGGCGAAAACTCTTGTCAAATCCGGAATGCTTTTCACAAGCGAGAAGATGAAAGATTATCAGCTTCCGACTTGGATTCAAGGGGAAATGTCGGTGATGGGGATCAAATCTGCACCCAACATCAGTCATCTCTTGGCAGAATATCTTGGGAATGACCTTTCCCGAATTGCGAATGAACTGAATAAACTGAAAATCGTCCTAAAAGATGGCGCTGTTCTCGATGGTAAAATTATTGAAGAACATATCGGAATCAGTAAAGACTTCAACATCTTCGAGCTTCAGAAAGCATTAGCGACGAAAGACCAGGCAAAAGCTTTCAGTATCGCTTACTACATGGGAAAAAATAAAAAATCGAATCCTGTGCAAATGGCTTTTGGTGCGCTTTACAATTTCTTTTCCAACATTATTATTTATCATACTTTGTCAGGCCAATCTCCTCAAACAATAGCTTCTACAATGGGTGTAAATCCTTATGCTATCAAGGATTATTCGGAAGCGGCAAGGTTTTATCCGTTGAAGCACGCTACAAGAGTGATTTCAATTCTTCGTGAGATGGATTTAAAATCTAAAGGTTTGGGCGTAAGACAAATGGAAGATGAAGAAATCTATAAAGAAATGGTTTACAAAATCATAAAAGTGGATGAATTGAAAATGAAGGTTTAAACTAAATTATAAAACTAAAACACAAACAAATGAAAAACGAAGCATCAAGTAACTTCAAATTATTCGGGAAAATCACAGCAAAATCCTTATTCGCTTGGATAAAAGTCGCTTTTATTGGAGTGGTTATTATGATTACCAATATTACAATTGCTGTGATTTTATTTAGTGATAATCCGGGTGGTGGATTTCCGGCTTCAGGCCACGCCGGGATTCTCGGTGCCGTTATGGGATTTATCTTCCTTTTTATGGTGGAGTTTTGGTCGGCTTTGTTATTAACGGTCGGAATTCTCACGCCAGTTCTGTTCATTATTTTAGCCAATAAAAATGCAATTGCTTCCGCTATTTATAATATCTGGAAATTCAAGTTGGCGGATTTTATAGAACCTAAGATTGAATTTTACGTTGATAAAATTCTTCAGAAACAACCCGATTTTCTAAAGAAAATTTCAGATTGGAGTGTGGTAAAAGTAAAACTGCTGGATACAATTAATCATGATTCGCAAACGCCTAAGCTACAGAAAAGAATCATCAAATTCATTCTGAAAAAAATCAAAATGGATGATGTCGATTTTAAAAACCCAAATACCAATTTGAGCAGTATTTTATCTTTTAAAATAAGACAGTTCATAGAAGGTTTTGCAGAACCGGACCTCAAATTAGTTTGGATTCTTGTAGCCATTGATATTGTGTTGATTATTCTGGCTTTTGTTTTTAACAGTCATTGATTATTTATCATTCATATATTTTGCATTGACAGTTTAGATAGGTTCTGAATAATTAATTCCCGAAATTTGTACCCGATTTTTCAAACAAAGAATTATATTTGAAAATTCCTATTTCGAAAGAAATATTCATCCTAAAAAAATAATTTAATAATAAAAATGGAGAACAATATCTTAGACTGTGTCATTGTAGGTTCCGGACCAGCTGGTTTCACAGCCGCAATTTATGCAGGAAGAGCAAACCTGAAACCTGAACTTTTCACAGGATTGGAACCGGGCGGACAACTAACAACAACAACAGAAGTGGAGAATTTCCCTGGTTATCCGGATGGAATTACCGGGCCGGAAATGATGCTTCAGTTACAAAAGCAAGCGGAACGTTTCGAGACCAAAGTTCATTACGAGATGATCTCCAAAGTTGAGTTTTCCAAAGTAAGAGGCGGCATTCATAAACTGAGTACAGGCTCTCGTGAGATTTTGGCGAAAAGTGTGATTATCTCTACGGGTGCTGCCGCAAAATATCTGGGTTTGGCAGATGAGAAAAAATATGCTGGCGGCGGCGTTTCTGCTTGCGCCACTTGTGACGGATTTTTCTACAGAGGAAAAGATGTGATTGTAGTTGGAGCAGGCGATACGGCGGCAGAAGAAGCAACTTATCTTTCCAAGATTTGCAACAAAGTCACATTGTTAGTACGAAAAGACCACTTCCGTGCTTCAAAAGTAATGGTTGACAGAGTTTTGAGTACACCAAATATCGAAGTGAAATACAACCACGAATTAATAGGAATCGAAGGAGAAAACTTCTTGGTAGAAAGAGCTAAAGTGGTTAATAATTTGACAGATGAGGTTTCTACAATAGATGTTCACGGGATTTTCATTGCCATCGGTCACAAACCTAATACGGAACTTTTCAAAGGACAAATCGACCTTGACGAAAACGAATATATCATCACAGAAGGTAAATCTGCAAGAACCAATCTTCCAGGTGTGTTTGCAGCAGGCGATGTTCAGGATCACCATTACAGACAAGCGATTACTGCTGCTGGTAGTGGTTGTATGGCAGCAATGGATGCAGAGAAATATCTTGGCGAATTAGCCGGAGAAAACCATACTTGGGTTGAACAATAATTGAAAGATTTATTAATATCACAAATCAAAACCGCCGAAGAATTTCTCCGGCGGTTTTTCAATAAAGAACTATTACAAAAAATTGATTTATGATGAAGTGTTTTTTTTGGAGGAATAATTACTTGTCGCTAAAGGCCAATTTTGCATTAGTATTAGGTCTACTTACAGTTCTTTTCTCTTCTTTATTATGGATCTTGTAGTACAAAAACGCTATCAGGGTCGGTTTGTGATAGATTTTGTAATATCTGTATTCTGTATGGAAATGTCTAAGGTTGATTTTATAAAAATCATAACCAATGACCACCAGAAGACAAACGCTTATCACATAAAACACACGGAATTCCAAATTATAGTAAGTCAGTCCTGAGAATACCGCTCCCAAAACATAAGCCGTCATAATACTCATTAGCAGTTTAGCACGTGCAATTAATTCAGGGTTTTTTCTGAATTTTTTCTGAGTAAACATCGAGAATAGGATTCCCAAATCGGTCGTTGTTCCTGTCAAGTGGGTGGTCTTCACGGAGAAGTTGGAGATACTCGCTGTCAAGCCGTTTTGCAATCCCGTTGCGAATAGCATCAATGCTACCAAAGCTTCCGTCTCTTCCAGTGTTTTTTTATAATAGAATTGTCCGTAGAATCCTACAAACAAGAGGCATAAAATCTCCAAAACAATTGGTAAAGCGTGGGCAAAATATTTACTTTTCCTGTTAAAGTTGATGACACTCATATTCGCCACAAATCCACCGAAGAAGAATAAGAAAATCCATCCGGCGACAACAGCAACCTGAGTCCAGTTTCCCTGGCTGATTTCTGCTGCCAAAATCGCATAATGTCCTGTTACGTTGGATGTAAAAGACAAGAATATCAATAGAGATGCTATATTTATAGTCCCCGCCGTGAAGGCAGTCAGCGTCCCCAGTCTGATGTTGTCTCCCAACGTTCTGCTGTTACTATAATTTCTTAACATTGTGATTTATTTTATGATTTAATTTCTGATTTTCAAGAATCAAAATTTTTATGAGAAAACTTCCGCCAATCTTCCTTTTTCGTGAACAAATTCCGGAGCTTGTGTTACGATCTCCACGGGTTGCAGATGCTTGCATTTTTTGACATAAGGTGTAATATCAAATTGTCCTTTGCTTAGATTATTACTTTTTGAAGATGAGTAGTAAGCTTCTGCAATCTCTGTAGCTTCCACATAATTATTGAAAGTCCTTTGGAAACTTCCCGTGAAAATATCACAAGAGATCTTGTTGATCAGGTTTGGATATTTGTTATTGATAATGCTGTAAGCATCACAGAACTCCTGCGGCCTTATCTTGGTGAAGATGGTACTCTTGGAATTAAACAAAAGATCTCTGATAGAATCACCCATATCGTAACCAGTTACGAAAAGGATGTTGTATCGATTGTCATCGTTTTGATCATTTTTGTTTTTTAAAACTTTTTTTAGAATGTCCAGAGATTCCAAAGAAAAATCCGTAGCAATTAAAATGGTTTTGATCATAACTATATAATTTTGTGAGTTGTTACTTTTTGATGATACAAAACTATACTCACTAAATTAGAAAGTCTTTGGAACGAAATTAAAATGTAATTAAAGAGATTAAAATGAGATTAGAATTTCACTTAAGGAAATTAATTTTGGAACAAAATCTACCTTTAAATAGATAACTATCTAAGCTTAAATAATGATTTGGGCAGCTTTATCCGCCTTCCGCTCCCAAACCTAACGTAGTGGTTCGACGAAGTCAATCTTTTTGTTCCGCTTTGCTCCACAAAAAGGATTTCCGCTCAAGTCGGGCTGCAAAGATTCAGTGTTTTTATTCCGTGGGAACATAAATAGGAAAACGGATTTGAACCGTAGTTCCAACATTTTCTTTAGAATTCACGATCAATTCGCCGTTGTGGATTCTGATAATATTTCTTGCCAAAGGTAATCCGATGCCATATCCTTCATAGTTTTTCGTATTCGACGCACGGAAAAACGGATCGTAGATTTTATCCATTTCAGAGTCCGGAATCCCGATTCCGCTGTCTTTGATGATGACATAAACGTGATCATCTGTTGCGCCAAGAGAAACTTTAACCTGTTGAAAATTAGAATATTTACAACCATTATTGATAATATTTGCCATTGCAAGATGCAGAAGTTGTTCGTTACCTTGGACTTTCAGTTTTTTGGGATTTTCTGGCAACATACTGATATCCATAAAAACATTATTCTTAGAATTGATTCTTGTTGCCGTTTCGATCACATCCCAAAGTAGCTGATCCATTCTTACTTTATCCATCTTCTGGATTTTCCCGTCAAATCCAGTTTGAGCGATCATTAATAAAGCCTTGATTTTCTTATCCAGTTTTTCGGCTTCATTCAGGATGATTTGAAGTGTTTCCTGGTAATGTTCTTTTGATCTTGGGATAGATAACGCCACATCAGCTTCGCCCATAATCGAAGTCAAAGGTGTTCTGAGCTCGTGAGAAACATTCCCGATCAGGTGATTTTGGGTTTCAAAAGACGTTTCGATCCGGTTCAACATATCGTTGAAGGTGTCAACCAATTCATTTAATTCTTTATTTCCCGGCTGGGGTTCTAATCTCAGATGGAGATTCTCAGAACTGATTTCCTTTACTTTTCCTGTAATCTTAAGAATCGGACGAAACAATGTCTTCGACAAATAAAAAGAAAAGATCATCGAGAAGAACAGAGCCAGAATCATGCAGGTGATCAAGGTTCTTTTCAGATAGCCCAGATAATAAACAACATAATGGTTTTGAGCAGATGCAATGGCAATGTAAGTTTTATTATCAGATTTGAAAGACTGCCCTATGTAATAGAATTCTTTGTCATTGTAATTGGCTTCCCCTTTTTTGACAATACTCTTGAAAAAACTATCCGGAATATGGATCTGATTAGAAATCTGACTGTAATTAGAATCCTTCGGAACCTCGAAAACGTAATCTTTCTCCATCGGGAGTTCTTCGTCATTCAGACTATTCAGGATGTGATTTTCGGGAATGTCGAGATGTTCTTTGCTTTTCTCGATTTGGACAATCGTTGTCGCCCGGATTTTCAGTAATTCGTAAAAACGCTGATGCGAGAAATTAACAATGGAAAAATAGACCAATCCACTGAACAGCAGAATAACCACTGTAAAAACCAGCATCAGGAGAAGCATTGTTTTTGTTTGATTGGTAGGATTTCCTTTCAGCATTGTTATGATTTTTTAAGGACGTAGCCCATTCCTATGACGGTGTGGATCAATTTATCATCATCCTGATTATCGAGTTTTTTTCTGAGATAGTTAACATAAACATCCACAACATTGGTTCCCAATTCGTAGTTCACGCCCCAAACCGCCTCCAGTATTTCTGCTCTGGAAATCACTTTTTCAGGATTATTCAGAAAATAAAGTAAGAGTTTGTATTCTGTTGAGGTTAATGAAATTTCTACTCCAGCTCGAGTTACTTTCTTGGTATAGTCGTTAACTGTCAGATCTGAAAATTGATACGTGTTTTGATCATCAATTTCGTTAGATTCTGTTCCGTTACTATGGCCGCTTCTTCTGAGAAGAGATTTGATTCTCGCCACCAGTTCTATGAATTTGAAAGGCTTCACAAGATAATCATCGCCGCCACTTTCTAATCCAAGAACGATGTTTTCCGAAGAATCCAAAGCGGTTAAAAACAAAATTGGAACGGTTTTATTCTTCTTTCGGATTTCTTTACAGACTTCCAAGCCATTGATGTCGGGCAACATAATATCCAAAATGATGAGATCGAAATCATTATCATCAACCAACTTGATACCTGTGGAGCCGTCCAAAGCTACGGAAATCTCATAATCCAATTCCTGTAATCCTTTTTTGATAAAGGAAACAACACTGGATTCGTCTTCTATCAGAATAATTTTTTTCATAACTAATTCTACAAAAATATAAAATTACAGTTACCGGAAAAATTTACGATCTCATAAAAGGCGTTAATTTTTTTAAGTTTCAGTCATCAGAATGTGTGCGAAAACAAGAATAGTAACAAAGCCCAATGAGCGGAATGATGCTTCATCTTTTCCGATTAAAAAAATTAACATATTCTCTAATGATATTGATAATATTATGAATGGACCAATCTTTCTTCAGGATAAAAAAAAGTAAAATCAGATTCAATAAAACGAGTAAGCTGATAATATAACTGTCGTACGAGCCAAACATAAAAAATCTTTGTTGTGGCAAAACTAATGGGATTCTGAGGATTATTGTTCAGTATTTTTACTCAAATTGATTTAGCCTTTGTAGAATTTTGGGTCATTCAGGAATAAGAATTATTATAATTAAAATATTAGTACGTTAAAAATTAATATTTTTACAAAAAACTACAAATGAAAAATAACCAGCCTGATCGCGATTCGTCATTCATTCAGAATTATCTCAACCGTATTCTTTTCAAAGACTGTAACGATCTTTGAATTCCTCAAAATAAACACAATGAAAGAACTAATTCTATTATTAATCTCAATTTTTCTGATAGGTTGTAATTCCAAAGAAGAAAAAATCAATGAATCAAAACCAATTACAAAACTTGAAAATGAGCCTGCCGACGAGCTGAAAGTCATTGAAAAAAACGGAAGGTCTTTCTATGATTGGTATTTCGAGAACGAATTTCCAAACTGTGATATTGTTAAACGTAAAGACGGGAAATGCTTGGTGGATACGGTTTCTTATTTCAAAACTTTGCGAGGTTTGGGAACTATTTCGGAGAAATTTATTCTTCAGGAAAGGGAGAGATTGCAGCCTTGCGCCGAGTTTATAGCGACTTTGGATTATTCGGAATATGAGAATGCAGATCTGTATGAATATGACGAATATTGCCTCGATATTTACTATATGTATTGGCTGAAAAGTCAGGATAGTCCGAGTAGTTTTACTGTGAAGAATGTCAAAAAAATCAATGAGAATAATACTTCGCTCGATATTTATGAAAAGTATGATTCTGCTGATACTGTCGGTACGCCTTTGTCAACCGTCTTTTTAGAAAAAGAAAAAAATGATTGGAAAATTACCCAAATCAAATTTATCAATCGGGAAGAAATGCCAACTCAATCAGATATTTCCGGAAGATGGTTTGGCGGAATTGTATCATTAAATGTCTTAAAGAATGAATTGATTTTCGAATATCACGGCCAGTGTCAATACACTTATCCCATTAGAAAAATCAATGAAAATGAATTTGAAATGATTTGGGCAAGAGATAGGGATTGTGTTTTTGATAACAGTACGGATGAAAACTTTGGTCTGAAAAATGTTCCTACAATTGGAAAGCCTTTTGCAAAATACAAACTGAAAAATAACATTCTCTATGCCGAATATTATTACAAAGATTGGGTGAAAGAGTATGCAAAGCAAGTACAAAATGAGGTTTTCAAAGACAAATATTTCAGGAAAAATTAAACCGATGAAAAAAATAATACTAAAAATATATCTAGTTCTCTCGATACTTTTGGTGTCAGATAGCGTGCTGTATTATTTCTGGAAAATCAGTTTTGCAGGTTATTACAGCGATGTTATTTTGTTTTGGCTTTGGATCTTAACAAGTTTTGCAGTGATCGTTCTGTTTTGGAAAAAACTATTGGCGAAATTATTATTAGGAACATTGATCGTGGCATTGATCCTGAGTATTTTACCGATGATGCTGCCGTTTTACACCATATTTTTTGCGATGACACCTTTCGGTTCCAGAATGCAGAAAGATCTGAATCAAAATTATAGAGCTCAGATTGTTGGTTACAGCGTGATGACGCGTCCTTGGCTGGAAATCATTGAGAAAAAAGGAATTTTTGAACAGCAAATTATCCATTCTACAGATCACGATATTTTTAAAAATGATGGAAATTTGAGGATTAGTTTGGCGAAAGACATCCGATTTGATAATGAAACAGATAATATTTTAACCCTTATTTTGTTTTATGGCGGACCTAATTACAAAATTACTTTTGACAAGAAAACAGGGAAAGTTAAAGCCATTGAAAATCATTAGTTAAACTAAAAATTATGCTATGAAAATCAATTTTTTTATTTTGTTGTTAATGTTTTGTTTGAGTAAAAATTTTGCTCAAAACAAGAGTAATGACTTTTACAACGATATTAAGAACTATGATATTTCCGGGATTCTTACGGCTGAAACTATAATTACTGATGATAATGAAACTTTGAAAAAACCCGAACCGATTGGTTTTATCGGGAACGATTATCAGAGATTTTATATCCATTTTATTTCAGTGATTAAGAATAATGACAATCCTTACGAATATCTTGTTCAGGGAAAAACTAAGGTGAAAGAAACAATTCGACCTTTTCAGGGAATGTTGACGATCAAAAGTGCCACGGTTGGAAAAGATGCTGATTTCCCAAGTCATCTTCAAGGTTTTGCCACTTGCGAAATCAATTTTTATGAAGACCGGAAAATGACTTCCACAGGTTCTATCAAAGGTACAATGACTGTGGGATACATCATTGATAAAAATAAACTCAAGTATAATTCTTTGGCTTATGATACCGATGGTTTTAGTAATAATGAGTTTAAAGGAAAATGGACAAGCTATAAAACAGGCGTTTCAAAAAAGTGCAACTGGGGCGATTACAGAATTCCGGAAAGTGGTGATTTGGATATTGGAGCGGGAGAATTTTCGCCGGATCCAAAATATTTTGACAAAGGCTGGAAATATTATATCCTTTCAATGTATGGCGAAACGGAGTTGGATACCAATCTGGGAAAGAAGAAAGAGAATGAGAAATGGTGGAAATAGAATTTTAAATGATTGAAATGAAGAAGTTTTTATTATTAATTATAATTTTCACTTTGCAATCCTGCATAGAAGAAAAGCAGAAGACAATTGGAAAAAAAGAACCTCAAAAAATTACAGAAACAAAGCCAATTTCTGAAGAAGCTGATATAACGTCATTTTGCAATTTTGCTGTGATTGTCGATAAAGACGGTTACGTGAATGTGAGAGAAAAAGAGTCGGCGAACAGCAAAATCATCGGAAAGATAAAATCGGGAGAAGCGGTTTTTATTTTTGAAGACTTAGACACAGATTGGTTGAATATTAGCTTTGATAACAATAGAAAATCCGGTTATATACACCGTTCAAGGATCAAATATATCAAAGATCTTGAGAAAATACCTTCTGTAGATACTCACGATAACAAGGCGGTATTTCATTTAAACGATATCGATATCAATATCAAAACGGGTGATTTTGATTATGAATCCAACAAAAAATACTTTTCTGAAACAGATTTTCCAATCACAAAATACAAAGGCCGCGAAATGTGGGGAACAGACGGAACAATTCCTAAAAGTTATTACCAGTCTATTACTGTGAAAATAGGAAATCAGAAGATCGAAATCCCCAAGAAAGATATCGAAGACCTTTTCAATCTCAACAATGGTTACACCGAATGTTATTATGACAAAGTAAATAATTCGATATACATCCATTTGTCAAATTCCGACGGAGCGGGTTCTTATGTCGCATTATTCAAAATCGAAAACGACATTTATAAGGGAAGACAAGTTGAGATACCTTTTTAAAAATTGAATTGATAATTGAATTAAAACAAAAAATGATGACCAGGTTTTTACTTCAAATAGTATTAATATTAACAAGCGTTTCGGCCTTTGCAAATGATGGCGCATTTTTCGCGAAAGGCAATCAGTTGATTCCAATCAATGAAACCGATATTACGGTCAAAAAGGAAATTTTAACTCTGAAAAAAGTGCGAAATCAGGTAATTGAAGTCACGGTTTATTATGAGTTTTTCAATCCGAAAGAAGACAAGAAAATCATCGTTGGTTTTGAAGCTTTTTCGCCGGAAGGAGATGTGGATGGCGCGCCAAAAAATGGGCAACATCCGTATATGAGAGATTTCAAGGTGGAGCTCAATAATTCGGTTTTGAAATATAATGTTTCTTACGTTGCCGACTCTTTATACAATCAAAATGGAAATATAAAGTCTTTGGATTTAGCCAAATTCAATGGTAACAAAAGCGGGAATAATGTCGATTTCTTTTACGTCTATCATTTTGAAGCCAATTTCAAAAAAGGACTCAACATCATCAAACATACTTACAATTATGACGTTTCTGGTTCGATAGATTATAATTATGAATTTGAATATGTTTTGACCGCGGCCAAGCGTTGGGCGAATAAACAGATTGATGATTTTACATTGATTATTGATGTTGGCGAGTTTGAAACATTTTCTATCAACAAAACGTTCTTCAAAAATTCTAATGAATGGCAGATTAACGGCATCGGAAAAACAGAAGACATCAAAGGAATTAAAAATTCTTTTATCGAAAATGATGCTTTGAAATTTCATTTACAAAAAGGCAACATTGTTTTCCGGAAGAAGAATTTCAAAATCAATGGTGATTTGTTTTTGTATGCTCAAAACTATTTGGGAATTCAGGATTTGGGATACATTCCGTTCTCTTATTATCAGGAAGAAAATATTGCGGAACCTAAAAATGATCTGGAAAGAAAAATACTCAAAAATTTACCATTTGCGAGACGCGGTTATATTTTTCAGAATCCGGAATTAAGTCAGTTTTACAAAACAATGGAGTGGTACATTCCTAATCCTGCTTATAAACCGGAAACGGAAACTCTAACCGAAAGAGAAAAGAAATGGCTGAAAAGATGGAAATGAAATAATAAAACAGCCAGATTGTAATTAATTTTTCAACAAATTGCAAATAATGTTTTCAATTTTTTATAATTTTAATTATCTTTAGAAAGTGAACAATTTTATTCTAATCTAAAAATTGTATAACTTAAAAAACAAACAATGATGAATTTAAAACCAATTTTTCTGGTATCTGCATTGATGCTCTCTGCCTGCAATTTTCTATCGGCAAAAGCCAAAATCCCTATTGGCGAAAGAGAGGCACTCACAAAAGTTTATGACCTTCCCAATACCGAAGAATACAAACTTAACAATGGGAACTATCTCGATCTTGCCACCCTGCATAAAGAATTTAATATCGCTTATATCCTCCCATTATATGTCATTGAAGAACCCAAATTAGTAGGTTATGATGAAAAAACGGATGAGTTCTATAATATTCCGGATAAGGAAATGGATGCGATTTTAGCCTCTCAAAAGCTCAAAAAAGATGACCTCAATAAACTTCCTTTTTATACAAGATATGGTGGAAAGCTGGTGGCATTGCTTCTTATTGCTTTTATGATCTGGGGCGTAATTCCTTCGAAGAAAAAAAGAGTAGAACCTACGAAAATATAAATTTAAAACACAAAAACTATGAGTACAATTTTTTTTATTATCGGATTTATGGTGCTTTTTTATGGCGGCGTGATGTATTTTATGTACGCTAAAAAGCAAAAAATGAAACAAACTCTGCAGAGTACAGATTTCAAATCAGAGTTTCAACGGGCAGAAACTTACAAATCCAATTTTCTGAACGGCGATTACAGTTATCTGAAAACCCAGATGAACGGAAAACCTATTGATGCATTCAATTTTGCAAACCTTGAATATTCCGGCGCAACTGCCATCAAAGACGGGATGAAAGATTCTTTGAAAAGTATGGCGACTTTGGGAACGGTAAGATATCAAACCGTTCAGACTCCGAAATATTTGATTTTGAGTAATGATGAACTTCATCTTTTGGATACCGATACCGATGGCGATATCAGCAATCATTTGGTGTTTGACAGTCATAGGCTTTCACAATCGAGCCTGGTGGAGATTCCGCAGCAAGGAACAATGAAAGCTTTTGCAAAACAGAAAGGTGATACGGTAAAAGCGTACAAAATCTCTTTAGCGACGGATGATAAACCGATAGAGCTGATTTTGTTTTCGGCGCTTGTTTTTACCCACGTGAATACGGCAAGCAATATGTTGTCGATGGATATGCAGAAAGTGGTACAGGAAAACGTCATCGCTAATGATTTCCTCAAAAAACTGGGTGACAAATATCCCAATCTGAAAGTTGATGTTCCTATTTTGAATTAATTGCAACAATAAAAATCTTTTAAAAACGTGTAAACAATTCAATCCTGTTTATGCGTTTTTTATCTTAACAAAATCAAAGTTTCAGCTGATTTGAATTTTTAAGAACTAACTTTTATAAATGAGAATTTTACCTTTCCTGAAGAACTCAACGTTTTACTTTCTTGTCATTTTTGCAGGAACGTTTTTACAGGTTTATTGGGCAATGGGATTTTTGTCGGACAATACTTCAAGTCATTGTTTAGAATGTAGTTTCTTTGAGGATATATTTTTGTATTCGATTCTTACGGGAATTTTGCTTTCATTAATTTTTTCATTTATATCAAAAATTAATAATAGATTTCTAAAAATCGCGGCAGAATTATTTTTTACAACAGCGACCTGGTTCTTTTGGAATTACGAGATTTTTGTAGATAGAGAATCATCGTGGAGTACTTATCTTTTGACCGAGGAGTTGTTTGTAACTTTGTATTGTAGCTTATTTCCAATTCTGACAATGTCTGTTGTTGTAATTTTTATAATTAATTATCGATTAATTCTCAAAAGAAATGAAACAAGCTGATTATATTCACCTTCTGAAAATCATTGCGGTTCTGGTGTTGTTCATTTTTATTCCGGCTTTACTGTTCTATTTCGGAATTGTCGTTCCTGAATATTGCGCTTGTGACAAAACGATGTATGAAGGCCAAAAAGGAGTTGATATTTGGGGCGATATAGTCTATTGCGATGGGGAAAGTCAGGATGTTGCTGAAGCATTTTTCCAGCTTTTTACGATTGTTCTTTTGGGCTGTTTGGCTCTTCTGGCTTTTATTCGCTTCTTAATTTATAGAATTAAAAAAAATAACAAATGAGAAAAATAATACTGACCTTTATTTTATTGAGTTTTTCATTTCTGTTCAAAGCGCAAAATACTTCTGAAGCAGACATCTGGAGTGGGAGTTACGCTGTTTATTCGATAAAAGATGATAAAACAGCTTTAGATACATTAGTGATTGCAAAAACCAAAGATGTAAAACCCGAAAATGTTCCTTCCAGATTTGAGGTTGATTTGAAAAGATGGACAGTTATTTCCAAAAAAGATAAAAGGGGAGACTCAGAAGTGGTTCGCCGGTTTATTTTTAATCCTGAAAATAAGGATGATGAATACAAAGAATTCGGTTGGACAAGGCTTTATCAGGAAGGAAAAATGAACTGTATCGATGGCGGTCATTTTTTCATTTGTCAGACAAAACCAGATACAACGGTAGATTTTCAGAAAGAAGGAACATTTTTAACCAAAACAGGGTTTTTCGGAGTTTGGCTGCATTTTGGATTGGTAGAATTGAAAAAACTTAATTAAAAACTCAAACCAATGAACTCAAAAACACTCATAACCATTCTACTGATAGGAGTTATATTTTTTGCTTTAGGCTTTTTCGGTAAAGACTTTTATCAAAAAAAACAAAAGATTGAGGTTCCGGCTTCAAAAACTCCGGTAGAAAATCCCAAACAAACAGTTGATAAAAAATCTAATCAGGATACCGATTTTTCTAAAATACTCAAAGGCAAATTCATTCTAAAAGGAGCAGATTATGCAGGATTCGATTTCGTAGACAACCAAACGATTACCTGGACCAACGAAATGTTTCCGATGGATCCCGATACGATGCGGGTGAAATGGATTGATGAAAGAACTTTTGTGGCAACTTTTACCCAAAAAGTCAACGAAGATTGTCCGCCGTCCAATTGGATCAGGAAAATAGAATCTTACGACGGTTACCAGTTGGTTATCAGGAATTATTGGACGGGTTGGGGAGAATCACCCGATACGTCGGAAGTTTTTTACAAAGAAAATTAATTCCTGAAACGATTTCGTGATGTATTAATTCTAAACCACAACGAATATTTTAAATTGTTATTTCTAAGCTTACAAAAACCCTGAAAATGAAAAACTGTTTATTGCTGATTATAATATTTTTCGGTCTGAATATTAAGGCTCAAGATCTGAGAGAAGAAATCAAACTAAAAAGCTCTGATTTCAAAGTCTATGATATCAATTCCAATGAAAAAGATTCTGATGTTACCAAATATCAGATCATCGATTCCAAAGGTAACAAATTGGAACACATTGCCAGAATTTTCGATAAGAAGCTGAACAAAGAAACATTTCTTGGGATTTACAGAAAAAACGATTCTGAAATTCATTTTATAGAATTCAATCAGACCCAAGAAACGCCGACGCTGGACCATTATGTTTATATTCCTGATGTGAACGGGAAATTGGTTTTAGCCAAAAAAGAAGTCGGCTTAAAGGATTATCCGGCAGATTTGCCTCCAAAATTTAAAAACAATAAACCGATTCATCCGGAATTTGTTGGTGGCGATGCAGAACTGAACAAGTGGATTGAGAAAAATATCACACCAATTCTGAAAAAAGAATTGGCTACGAAAGATCTTGTTCTTATTCTGGAAATCGATGAGAACGGAACAGCAACTTTACAGAATCTGTCATTACTTTTATTAAAAAACGAAACCGAAAAAGCCTTGATTGCAAAAATCGGCGAAATGCCCAAATGGAATACAACTGTTCAAGGTTATAAAGTAACTGGTGTGGCTTATGTTCCGGTTTCTAAGCCTTAATAACTTAATATCTGTTTATGAAAATGTCAGGATATTTCACACTCACTTGGCTGATCATTATGATCGTCAGTTTTCTGGTTTCAAGATTGTTGCTCATCGATTATTTAGGATTAAGCGATGATGACAATGTATCGTGGCTGGATATTTTTTCAGGCATTACCTTTGTGTTTACCTTAAGATTTGTCTTTTTCCTGTCTTTATCTTCGATTACTATTTTCCTGAATTTATTTAAAAAAATCCGAAGCAATTGGTTCCTGTCATTGCTGACTTATTTGTTGATTCCGGTTGGTACTTTTCTGTCGATAGTTTTTGGGGATATTTTCGAGGAATCTTTCAAGTACGAGAATCTAAAGTCGGGTTTTAAATTTGCAGCTTGTGTGGTTTTACCTCATCTGGCGATTAGTTTACTTTGCTTTCTGCATTTTAGGAGACTGATGCAAAAAGGAAAACTGAATTAGCGATGACCATTTTGTTTCTTATTATATTAATTCCGCTTTTGGCCGGAGCTTGGTACGGAATAGATAATCTGGTAAAGCAAATAATGAAGGAAAAATACAATATCAACATTACATTAGTATCATTTGTCGTTGCAGTCCCTGTTTTATTTGTGATATTCGTTTATATTTTATTGGCTTTGGCATTGATGTCGGGAGCTGAATTTAAAGATTGAAAATTATTGATATGAAAAAATTAATTGCTGTTTCTCTTTGTATTATCACGATGATCATCTGCGGATTTTTAATTGTAAAAAAGTTAGATTCCCTTGATATTGCATCCAATAAAACCGATTGGTATGTGATGGATTCTATTCGTAAAATAGAAGAGCGAACCGATATTGACGATTGTGAAAAGAAAATTCTGAAAAAAGAAATTCAGACAAAAAGACAAAATGAAAAAGATAAGTCAGGCATTGCTTTTGAAACTCAGATATATGCTTTCGGAATCATTATGATACAGATTATCCTGCTGTTTTTCATCATAATGATGCCTTCTGAGAACTACAAAAAATTGAACTAATAAAAAAAAATGATGAAAACCTTTATATTGAACTTGTTCTTAAAGTGTTCAGTTTTTAATTTTTACCTGATCGATTCATTCAGAAATGATGATGATTTTCTGGCGGTACTTTTAATAATGGGCGCATTTTTCTGCTTGTTTGCCGTTATTATTGGTGTTGCATTGGTATTGATATTTTTCGCAATTTTATTAGTATTAATCAGCGGAGGATTGATTTCTGCATCGGTTTTGGTAGGTCTGCAGCAAAAGTCTGTAAGTAAAGGCTTCAAAACACTTTTCTTATCATCATCAATATTGGGTACAACTATTATTTCGGTAATTTTCTTTTGGTTTCTAAATAAGATTGAACATTGGTGGAGTAATGATATTTCGATTTTTGCAGGAATTGTTTTCGGATTGATTTCCGGCTGGATTTTGGGGATAATAGTTTTTACAGCCGCTAAAAAAATGGTATTATTTCTGAAAATTAAATACGATAAAAGATTTAACCGAAACATAGAAGAGGCCAATAATGATTTAATTGATTTTAAAGATGAAAAATAACCCAATACTCATTGTAATGTTTTGAATATGAGAAGGAAATTGGTAACGAGAATAATAAAACTTATGAATACGCCTTAAATCTGGATAGAAATCAGCGGACACTTTCAATGCTGTTTCATTTGCTAATAAAACGCCCATTTAAAGCACCTTTACCGGAAGAAAATAATATCTTTACTGTCGAAAATAGATCAAATGCAGACATCATCCCTGAAAATTGCAACTTCAATAGCAGCAATTTGTTTCAGTACAGCCATTTTTGCACAGCAGAAATATTCGGTAAGTGGTACAGTAAAAGATCAGAAAAACGGTGAATTGCTCATCGGTGTTTCTGTAAAAGTTGCCGAAGATCCTACCATTTCTGTTGTCGCCAACGAATACGGATTTTACTCACTTTCACTTCCGAAAGGCTCTTATACTTTGGTCGTTTCCAATCCTGGGTTTAAAGATTTTCAGCAGATTGTGAATGTTGAGGATGATGTGAAGCTTAATTTACAGCTCAATCAGGAAGGAAGTGATGAAAGAGTAAAACAAATAGATGAAGTCGTCATTTCTGCGGTTAAAAAAGACAAAAATCTTTCATCGGCACAAATGGGAACGGAAACCTTAAGCATTAAACAGATTGACAAACTTCCTGTTTTGTTTGGTGAAAAAGACGTGATGAAAACCATTCAGCTTTTACCGGGAATTAAAAGCAACGGAGAAGGAAGCAGCGGATTTTCGGTAAGAGGTGGGGCGACCGATCAGAATTTAATTTTACTGGATGAGGCAGCAGTTTACAATGCATCGCATTTACTTGGATTCTTCAGTACCTTCAATAGCGATGCTTTGAAAGATGTAAGTATCATCAAAGGAAACAGTCCTGCTCAATACGGAGGCCGACTTTCATCTGTTCTGGATGTCAAAATGAAAGACGGAAACAACAAAGATTACAACGTCAACGGCGGAATCGGGTTAATCAGCAGCAGATTAAGCGTGGAAGGGCCAATTCAGAAAGAAAAATCGTCATTTATCGTTTCCGGAAGAAGAACGTATGCTGATTTATTTTTAAAAACTACCGATGATTTTAAAGACAGCAAACTGTATTTTTATGATTTAAACTTAAAAGCCAATTATCAGATTAATGACAACAACCGTTTGTATTTGTCGGGATATTTTGGAAGAGATGTTTTAGGTTTGGGTGATACTTTCTCAACAGATTGGGGAAATACCACGGCAACTTTGCGCTGGAACAGTATTATCAACAGTAAATTATTTTCAAATACTTCATTTATCTACAGCAACTACAATTATAATGTAAGTTTAAGCAGTAACAACAATACTTTCGGATTGGATTCGGAGATTGAAGACTGGAATTTGAAGCAGGATTTCTCTTGGTTTGCAGGAAATAAACATAATGTAAAATTTGGTTTTCAGTCGATTTATCATACGATTACTCCAAGCAGTGCTTCCGGAACGAGTGTAAGCAGCTTTCCGAGAAACCCGAGATATTCTTGGGAAAATGCAATTTATATTAATGATGATTTTAAAGCAACAGAAAAGCTGACCATCAATTACGGGGCAAGACTTTCAATGTTCAGTGTTTTGGGTGGCGATACTTTTAATACTTACGAAAACGGAATTTTAACGGATTCTGAATATTTAGAAAAAGGAAAATTTGGTAAAACCTACGTAAATCTTGAACCGAGAATTACTGCGAATTACAGAATTAACGAAGTAAGCAGTGTGAAAGGTGGATATTCCCGAAACACGCAGAATTTACACCTTTTGAGCAACAGCGGAAGCGGAAATCCGACCGATCAGTGGATTGGAAGCAGCTATACGGTAAAGCCTGAAATTGCAGACCAGATCAGTGCAGGTTACAGCCGAAATTTCAACAACAATAATTATGAATTGAATGCTGAGATTTATTACAAATCGATGCAGAATCAGATTGATTATAAAAACGGTGCGCAAATCAGTTTTGATACGGCAGCAGACGTAGAAAGTGAATTGTTGTTCGGAAAAGGAAGAGCTTACGGTCTGGAATTAATTGCCAAAAAGAAAAGCGGAAAACTAACGGGCTGGATTTCTTATACTTTATCTAAAACGGAGAGGAAAATCGAAGGAATCAACGACAATCAATGGTACGATGCAAGACAGGATAAAACACACGATCTTTCTGTTGTCGCAACTTATCAGTTAAATCCAAAGTGGTCTTTTTCCGGATTATTCCTTTACAGCACAGGAAATGCAGTAACTTTCCCAACCGGGAAATATGAACTGAACGGACAAACAGTTTTCCAGTACAGCAACAGAAACGCAGACAGAATGCCTGCTTATCACCGAATGGATCTGAGTGCAACCTATGAACCGGTTTCTACTAAACGTTGGAAAGGATCCTGGTCATTCGGAATTTACAATGTATATGGCAGACAAAATGCGTACACTATTAATTTTGAAGACAATCCAGACAAGCCGGGAACGACAAGAGCAATGCAGACTTCGTTATTCCGCTGGGTTCCAAACATTACGTATAACTTCAAATTTTAATTTAGCTATGAAAAATATATTTTTAATGATACTTTCATTATTTCTGGTCACATCTTGCGAAAAAGAAATCGATCTCGATCTGGAAGATCAAAGCGGGAATATTGTGATTGAAGGAAATGTAACCGATCAGGCTGGTCCGTATTACGTTAAAATCACAAAATCTGTTGCATTTACTCAGGCGAATCAATATCCAGCAATAGAAAATGCACAGGTTGTTTTAAGCGACAATACCGGACAAACCGAAACTTTACAATACATTGGAAACGGAAGATACCAAACCTCAACTTTTGTTGGACAATCCGGAAGAACATACACTTTAAAAATTCAGGCAGAAGGAAAAGAATACACTTCAACAAGTACAATGCCTGAAGCGGTACCTTTTGATGGTCTTGAACAGGATTCTTTTATGGTTGGAGGTGAAACAAGTTATACGCTTTTACCAATTTTTACAGATCCGCAAGCCCTAGGAAACCGTTATCTTTTCAGCTATAATGTCAACAATCGCTCTAAGAGTAATTTTCAGGAATTTTCTGATAATATCAATAACGGGATGCTTAATCAGAGGCCTCTCATTCTTCCCAATGATGATGAAGATGGTAGTGTTAAAGTTAAAGTAGGCGATACGATTAATGTAGAGATGCGTTGTATCGATGAAAAAGTGTACACCTATTATTCTGCGCTTTTGCAGCTTGCAAACGGTGGAGCTAATGGAGGTGTTACGCCCGCAAATCCGCCAAGCAATATCAGTAATGGCGCATTAGGTTACTTTTCTGCACACACCGTCAGGAAAAGGACTAAGGTCATTGAATAAGCAATCCCAACATCATTCATTTCCGATGATGTTTTTTTATATTACAATATTTCTTATCTCAAAAAGAAGATATCGTTAGAATTTATACATCTAATTCTAACAAAAATTTCTAAGTTTTTAATCAATTTTTAAAATTAATGCCAAAAATGGTTAAAGCTTTTTCTCCTCTTTGATCTATTTTGTGTAATAATAAGTATGAAAATTACACTTAATCTAAAAAAATATTGATGTGATTTCTTAACATTCTTATCATAGATATTTCTTATCTGAATTTAATTTTCTAAAGAATAAAAAAATGACCGTAAAATTAATATTAACAGTTGATTTTTGAATTTATAATCATAAAAATTATGATAAGCTTATCATAATTTGTATTCAATTCTTATCATATTTTACCGATATGTAATTAGTTGGTATTAAGCGGATAATGGGAAAAATATTTTTTTTTCTCAATT
Source organism: Epilithonimonas arachidiradicis (assembly GCF_003610695.1). GTDB lineage: Bacteria > Bacteroidota > Bacteroidia > Flavobacteriales > Weeksellaceae > Epilithonimonas > Epilithonimonas arachidiradicis. The sequence goes on from NZ_RAQH01000003.1 coordinate 220,629, forward strand.
CTATTTTTATATTTGTGATGTTACGTAAATGTTAACGCGCTAATGGGTTCAACTTTTATTCATACTTACGTCTCTGTAGATTGTGTTGTTTTTGGTTTCGATCACGAGAATCGTTTGAACATTTTATTAGTTCAAAGATTTCTGGATGCATTGCCTGCTGAGAAACAAAAAAAGCTGCCTGGTAGCTTAATATTGAGTGATGAAGATGTAGATGATGCGGCACAAAGAGTTTTGCACGAATTAACTGGAATTAAAAAAATGGTTCTGAAGCAGTTCAAATGCTTTGCAGATCCTTTACGGGCTAGCAATACGGACGATATCCAATGGATGGACAAAGAGTACAAGCACAATATTGACAGAATCATCACCGTAGCGTACTTATCACTTTGTAAAATAGATCATAAGATCAACAGTTCAAAATACGATACGGTTGACTGGTGTCCAATAGATAAAGTACCGTCATTGCCATTTGATCACAATCAGATTATCGAAGAATCTTTTGTAGAAATCAAGAGATGGATAGAGTATGATTTCTCAATAATATTTGAGCTTTTACCAAAGAAATTTACAATCAGACAATTATATCAGCTTTATAATGCTTTGAGCGAAAAGCAGATTGATATAAAAAACTTTCATAAAAAAATATCTTCATTCAATTACATTATTCCATTGAACGAAATTGAAAAAGGAGTTTCGCACCGTGCAGCCAGATATTATAAGTTTGATGCTAAAGTTTATAAAAAAAATAATAACAAATTAATTAAATAAGCCCTCAATAATAATGTATTTGCTTGGATATGATATAGGTAGCTCGTCTGTGAAAGTTTGTCTGATGGAGGCTTCCAGCGGAAAAATTATTGCTTCCGATTTTTCACCAAAAAAGGAGATGAAGATTACAGCTATCCAGCCGGGATGGGCAGAACAAAATCCTTCTGACTGGTGGACAAATCTGAAATTGGCGCACGAAGCAGTAATGCACCACGCCGGTATTGATCCGGAAGATATCAAAGCCATCGGGATAACTTGGCAAATGCACGGATTGATATTGGTGGATAAAGATCAAAATCTTCTTCGTCCGTCGATCATTTGGTGTGATAGCAGAGCTGTACCTTATGGTGAGAAAGCATTCAAAGCTATTGGTGAAGAGAAGTGTTTGTCACATCTTCTCAATTCGCCGGGAAATTTTACAGCATCTAAGCTAGCCTGGGTAAAGGAGAATGAACCAGAGCTTTTTGATAAAATTGATAAAATCATGCTGCCTGGAGATTACATTGTAATGAAACTTTCAGGCGAAATAGGAATTACTGTAGAAGGTCTGTCAGAAGGGATTTTCTGGGATTTTAAAAACAATTGCATCTCAGAAGATGTTATCAACTATTATGGTATTCCGAAAAGTTTTTTCCCGGATATTGTACCAACTTTCGGGATTCAGGCAACAGTTTCTGCAGCTGCAGCACAGGAACTGGGACTGAAAGAAGGGACACCAATATCATACAGAGCAGGTGACCAGCCAAATAATGCCTTGTCTCTGAATGTTTTTAATCCGGGAGAGATTGCTTCCACAGCAGGAACTTCGGGAGTGGTTTATGGAGTTTTGGATAAGCTGGATTATGATAAATTTTCCAGAGTCAACACTTTTGCCCACGTGAACTATACCGAAGAATTGACAAGATTAGGAGTCTTGCTATGCATCAATGGAACGGGAATTCTGAACTCTTGGCTAAAGCACAACTTTGCAACATCGCTCGCATCTTATGGTGATATGAATGATATGGCATCGCTCTCACCGATTGGATCAAAAGGGCTGAGCATTATTCCTTTCGGAAATGGGGCAGAGAGGGTTTTGGAGAATAAGGACACAAGTTGCTGTATCCACGGTATCAACTTTAACATCCATTCGAAAGGTGATATTTTGCGCGCAGCACAGGAAGGAATCGTATTTTCCTATGAGTATGGAATGGATATTATGAGGAATATCGGGATGGATATCAATGTAATCCGCGCAGGAAATGCCAATATGTTCCTAAGCTCGATTTTCCGCCAGTCATTGGCGAGTGTAAGCAATGCAACAATTGAACTGTTTGATACAGACGGAGCAGTTGGTGCCGCAAGAGCCGCAGGAATGGGAATCGGTTTTTATGCAGATTCCAAAGAAGCATTTTCTTCGTTAGAAAAAATCACTGTTATAGAACCGGAACACGAGAAAAGAGAACAATATCTAGAAGCCTATGCAAGATGGAAGAATCATCTTAACAAAATAATTTAATTCCCACAAAAAGAAAACTTAGCAATTAACTTATTGATGTTAAAAATCAATGAGGAAGGGAGATTTTATGTCAAAATTGAGAATAATTAAAAAATAAATATAAAAAGAATGAACACTTTAACAGGTACAAAAGAGTTTTTTACAGGTATCGACAAAATCCAATTTGAAGGAAAAGAAAGCAGAAATCCATTGGCATTCCGCTATTATGATGCAGACAGAGTAGTGATGGGAAAACCTATGAAGGACTGGACACGTTTTGCAATGGCTTGGTGGCATACGCTATGTGCAAACGGTAGCGATCCATTCGGGGGACCAACGATCCATCATCCTTGGGATATGGGAACTGATGCTGTGAGCAGGGCAATGCACAAGATGGATGCAGGTTTCGAATTTATGCAGAAAATGGGTTTCAATTTTTATTGCTTCCACGACATTGATCTTGTAGATCCTGCTGATAATTGGAGAGATTATGAAAAAAATCTTCAGGTTGTTGTAGATTATGCCAAGCAAAAACAGCAGGAAACCGGAATCAAATTACTTTGGGGAACAGCCAACGTTTTCACTCACGAGAGATATATGAATGGAGCATCTACCAATCCAAACTTTGATGTGGTAGCTTGCGCAGGTACTCAGGTTAAGAATTCTATCGATGCAACCATTGCGCTTGGTGGAGAAAATTATGTTTTCTGGGGTGGAAGAGAAGGCTATATGAGTCTTCTGAATACCGATATGAAACGTGAAAAAGACCATCTTGCACAATTCCTTACGATGTCCAGAGACTATGCAAGAAAGCAAGGATTTACAGGAACATTTTTGATTGAACCTAAACCAATGGAACCTACAAAACATCAGTATGACTATGATGCAGAAACGGTAATTGGATTCCTGAGACATTACGGTCTTGATAAAGATTTCAAACTGAATCTTGAAGTCAATCACGCTACTTTGGCCGGACATACTTTTGAACACGAACTTCAGGCAGCTGTAGATGCAGGAATGTTGGGAAGTATTGATGCGAACAGGGGCGATTATCAGAATGGCTGGGATACAGATCAGTTTCCGGTGGACTACTATGAGATGATTCAGGCCTGGCTGGTACTTCTTCCGGCTGGTGGCTTAGGAACAGGAGGAGTCAACTTTGATGCGAAAATCCGTCGTAACTCTACAGATGCGGAAGACCTTTTCATCGCACATGTTTCGGGCATGGATGCTTTTGCAAAAGGATTATTGGTAGCTGCAGATATTCTTGAAAATTCTGATTACAACAAACTGAGAAACGAGAGATATTCATCATTTGACAATGGTAATGGGAAAGCATTTGAAGAAGGCAAACTAACATTAGAAGACCTTCAGAAGATTGCTCACGAGTCAGGAGAACCAATGCCGAAAAGCGGTAAACAGGAACTTTTCGAAGCTATTGTGAATATGTATATCTAAAAAATGCATAAAGAGAGTTACGTCAATCTCAATAACGGGAACCGACAACTTTCTTATCAAAACTAACTTTAAAAATAATAATTATGAATCTATTTCATTTAAGTAAAACCAATAGAGCCGCATTGTTTTTCGCAATGACTCTATTACCAACAGGTCTTGTCTATGCGCAGAGCAAACGGGACACTGTACAAAAGGAGAAGCAGATTGAGGAGGTTGTTGTTATTGGATATGGAACTCAGAAGAAAGAGGCAGTGACTGGGTCAGTTGCATCTCTAAGTGGAAATGCTTTGAAAGAAGTACCATCAGCAAACGTCACTGATGCATTGCAAGGTCGAGTAGCTGGTTTAGATATTGGTAGAACTTCAACAAAGCCGGGTGCAGTGCAGCAGATAAGAATCAGAGGAGAACGTTCTCTCACAGGATCCAATGATCCGCTGATTGTTTTGGATGGTATTCCGTTTATAGGTAGTTTGGGCGATATTAGTCCATCAGATATAAAAAGTTTGGATGTTTTGAAGGATGCTTCAGCAACTGCAATTTATGGCTCAAGAGGTGCTAATGGTGTAATTATAATCACTACAAATAGAGGAGGAAAAGGACAAAAAGCAAAATTTAGCTATAATGGATATACTGGATACCAGACAATATTTTCAAAATATCCGATGATGGATGGGCCGAAGTTCGCAAAGTTGAGAGCGGATGCTAATCTTTTCACAAATGGTCCAGATGAAGCTAATGATGTTAATACAGATTGGCAAGACCTATATTATGGCGTAGGACTTATGATGAATCACGATATAGGAGTTACAGGCGGTACAGAAAAAGGTGGTTATAATTTTGGAGTAGCATATTTCCAGCAAAATGGTGTTGTGCCTTTACAAAGTTATAAGAGACTTTCTATCCGTGGAGCTTTGGATCAAGAAGTCAATTCTTGGCTTAAAGTAGGTTTTTCAACTAATTCAAATTTTTCGATTAATGATTTTAATGGAGTTAGTGGAGCTCCAGTCTTAGGTTACTCGCCATTGGGAAAACCTTATCTCGAAGATGGTTCGCCAAGATTAAGAACAACATTTGCAAACTTAGATCAGACAGCTATCCAAACAAGAACAATATTACAAAGTCTGGGAGATGCTTACGCAGACCGTACAAATGCATTTAGTTCATATAATAATCTATACAGTGAAATTAAATTTCCTGTTGATGGACTTAAGTATAGGCTAAATGTTGGTTTGACTTACAGAAATTCTAATAGTGGTTACTATTTAGGAACTGGAGCATTAAACTTCCAACCTGCTACGCTATCTTCTGCTAGTATAGGTAATTCCTTAACTACACAGTGGGTTTTGGAAAATTTAATAACTTATGATAAGACATTTGGAAAACATAAAATCAATGCGGTAGCGCTTTATTCTGCTGAGCAGACGAGGTTCAATAGTTCTTCAATAGGAGCTCGAGACGTACCTATTGATGCTTTTCAGTACTTCAATCTCGGTCAGGCGCAGGGTGAAATAACAATTAATCCTGCCAATCAAGGATATTGGAGAAGAGGTTTAATGTCATTGATGGGAAGAGCAATGTATCAGTATGATAACCGATATATGCTAACGGCAACAGTTCGGTCCGACGGCTCATCTGTTCTGGCCAAAGGCTATCAATGGCATACATATCCAGCAGTTTCCATAGGTTGGAATGTTGCAAACGAAAGCTTCCTTAGAGATTCCAGATATATTAATATGCTAAAATTGAGAGCTGGTTTCGGACAAACATCTAATCAGGCTGTAGATCCATATATGACCTTTGGGAGTCTAAGTACAACACCATATAATTTCGGGAGTAATTATGCTGTAGGAAATTTTGTAAACAGAGCACCAAACTATTCTTTGGGTTGGGAATATTCAAAAACTTGGAATTATGGTTTAGACTTTTCAATACTTAACAAGCGTATTTCCGGAACTATAGAATATTATGTGACCAATACGGAAAAGTTATTATTAGATAAAGTATTACCTCAATCTAGTGGATTAGGTGTAGTCTTACAAAATGTTGGTGCTTCTCAAAACAAAGGTCTGGAAATATCCCTCAATGGTGTTATTATTGATAATCCAGAAGGCTTCAGTTGGGAAGTAGGCGGAAACTTGGCGGCCAACAGAAACAAGATTACTGCTTTAGCATCCGGTCAGGACAGAAATGTTGGAAATCTTTGGTTTGTTGGTTATAACATCAACGCCATTTATGATTATCAAAATATTGGTTTATGGCAGCAGGGCGACCCTTATTTAAATATTCTTGAACCTCAATCAGGAGCAGCACCAGGTATGATAAAAGTTCTTTACACAGGGGCATACAATGCTGATGGGACGCCTACAAGAGCAATTAATGAATCTGATAGACAAATTATTAATACAAATCCTGATTTTGTAGGTGGCTTTAATACCCGTTTAGCTTATAAAAATTTAGATTTAAGTATCGTTGGAGCTTTTCAAAGTGGAGGAGTACTCGTAAGTACAATTTATGGATCAGCCGGATATCTTAATAGACTTACAGGACGTGCAAATAACGTAGACGTTGACTATTGGACGGCAGAAAATCCAAATGTGAGATATCCAAAGCCTGGTGGATTGCTAAGTGGAGACAATCCTAAATATGCGTCGACATTAGCATTGTTTGATGGCTCTTTTGTAAAAATAAGAACTATAACTTTGGGCTATAATTTTAATAAAACGATTTTAGATGATTTAGGAGTTAGCAATCTTAGATTATATGTTACGCTTCAGAATCCATTTGTTTTTGCATCACCGTATTATAGACATTCTGGAATGGATCCAGAACCAAATTCAAGAGGGGACGAAAATCAAGCTGTAAATTCCTACAAGAGAAATCAGTTGGTTATCGGTACTAATAACCCATCTACTAGAAACTACCTTTTAGGTCTTAACTTAACCTTTTAAAAGTCAGATATTATGATTAATTTAAATAAAAAAATTATTGCTGTTTTATTTTTGGCATCTTTAGTTTTTAATACTGCATGTAATGAGATACTAGACGAACAGCCTAGAGGTATTTATACTCCGGAAGATTTTACCACTGAAAGAGGTATATCACAAGGCGTTACATCTTTGTATAGACAATTAAGATTACTATATGGAAATGGTTATTGGCTAAATGCCAATATGACAGGTACGGACGAGGCCACTTGGGGTCAAAGTGCTGATGGTAATTTTAAAGATTTGGATATGACAGGAGGAACGGGGAGTATAAACTCTAACACATTCCCGACAAGTATGGTATGGGGTGCTGTTTTTCCATCAATCAACACCGCAAATGGGATTATTCAAAATGGCTCTGCAGCGGGTATTTCTGAATCTCTTATTTCAGAAGCAAGATTCTTTAGATCATTTTATTATTTTCTTTTAGTTCAAACATATGGTGGAGTACCATTAGATCTTGGCTCAGGAGAATTGGCATTCAATATTAACCCAAAAACGACATCAACCAGAAATACCGTTACCGAGGTTTATACAAAAGCTATTTTTCCAGATTTATTAACTGCGATTACAAATCTTCCTACGAATCCAAGAGTACAGGGAGGTATTACTAAAAATGTAGCTAGATTGACATTAGCAAAAGCTTATCTCACATATGGTTGGTGGCTTCAGAATCCAAATAATATTCCAACTTATCCTGAAACACCAAGAACAGACCCGGATGGGCACAATCCACAATGGTATTTCCAGAAAGCTTATGATATTGCTTTGGAAGGTATTAATAATCCTGGACCATACGCTTTACAACCTACTTATTATGATGTTAATTTAGGTTCGAAAGACCGTAATAATGAAACGATGTTATACGCTGATCATACAGAAACAAGTGCTTACTTTAATGAAGGGGTGATTCAGGCAAGTTATGGTGACGGATGGTCTCCAAATAATTTTGCCTCTTGGATGATGACTTGGAATTATACTAACCTTAAAAGTAGTACAAGTAATACCTCTTGGACAGCCGCAAGCTCTGTGCAAAGAGCAGCTTTTCAACCATTGGGAAGACCTTGGGTAAGGATGGCTCCTCCAATCGGAGTTATTAAAAATACTTTTGCAGATAAAATAAATGACTCAAGATACGATGGAACTTTCACCACAGTATATCGAGGAAATTGGAACAAAGAAGGTACAGGATTAACAACTGTGGGTACATTATACAATGCCAATAACCTTCCTATAAAACCTAACGATCCCGTGCTTACATTTTTAAACGATGATTCGCAAATTCCAAGCTATACATCTGGTGCTGGGCAAAGTGGCGTAGGTGCTGGTAGCCTACCAGGAAGATCGGATTGGGTCATTTCACCTAATGGAATTAGCAGAATTGTTTATCCTGGCTTATGGAAAATAGGTCCCTATAGAACAGATAATGGGAATGGTTTGGGATACCCAAATCCTAGCCATACTAGACCTTTCTATGCACTTAAGTTTTCAGAATTCTATTTTGTTGCAGCAGAAGCTGCAGTAAAAGGTGCAAGCGGAAGTAGCTCTGCTCGGGATTTAATAAATGTAATACGTGCAAGAGCTGGAAAATGGCGCTGGGATAATAATGGTAACGTTGAGAAGATACAAGATAATAGTGCAGCGATGATTGCAGCTACACCTTCTACGATTACCATAGATTATATCTTAGCAGAACGCTCCCGAGAGTACTATGGAGAAGGTTATAGATGGTATGATTTAGTAAGAACTCAGAAGTGGACAGAGTATTCGGCTACTTATTCAATATGTGGAGATGCCTATGGCAATCATACACCACAAACCGTTATGCGTAATATTCAACCTTTCCATTATTTACGACCAATACCACAAGGACAACTAGATAATATGGAAGTCTCGCCTGAAGAAAAAGCAAAATATCAGAATCCGGGATATAATTAATTATAATTTTCACATTCATATCAATCATAAGCAAAGTAGGTGTTATGCTGCACCTGCTTTGTTTAATGAAATAAATTTACAAGTATTATGGAAAAAACATGGCGTTGGTTTGGGAAGAACGATAAAATTACATTACAAACACTTCGACAGATTGGTGTGGAAGGTATTGTTTCTGCGCTGCACGATATTCCTAACGGAGAAATCTGGAGCTTAGAGGCTATTAACGATTACAAAAATTATATAGAAAGTCACGGTCTTCGCTGGTCTGTTGTGGAGAGTCTTCCGGTAAGCGAAGCAATCAAATACGGAGGTGCAGACCGTGATTTTTTGATAGAAAATTATATCAAAAGTCTCGAAAACTTAGGAAAAGCAGGCGTAACTACCGTTTGTTACAACTTTATGCCGGTTTTAGATTGGGCAAGAACAGATCTTTTCCACGAATGGGAAGACGGTTCGTCGTCATTGTATTTTGATAAAGCAAGATTTGCCTATTTTGAAATTCATATTCTGAAAAGAGAAGGTGCAGAAAATGATTATACTCCTGAGATTCTACAAAAAGTTGAAGAATTAAAAAATACACTCACAGAGAAAGATAACAATGATTTGATAGATTCAGTTATTGTAAAAACACAGGGATTCGTTAATGGGAATATTAAAGAAGGCGATTTGAATCCGGTAGAAAAGTTCAATAATTTATTGGCTTTGTATGACGGAATTGATAAAAATCAACTTCGTGAAAATTTAAAATATTTCCTCGAAAAAATAATGCCGGTTTGCGAAGAATGGAACATTCAAATGTGTGTGCATCCAGATGACCCGCCGTTTGCTTTGCTCGGTTTACCCAGAATCGTAACCAATGAAGAAGATATCGATTGGTTCCTGAATGCAGTGGATAATCCCCACAATGGATTGACTTTCTGCGCAGGTTCTTTGAGTGCCAATCTTCAGAATGACGTTCCGAAGCTGGCTCAGAAATTTGCCCACAGAACAAAGTTTGTTCATTTAAGAAGCACCAATGTTTTTGAAAACGGAGACTTCATTGAAGCCCATCATTTAGTGGGAAGAGGAAAATTAATCGAAGTGATCCGCGTATTCGAAAAAGAAAATCCGGATTTGCCAATGAGGATCGACCACGGAAGATTATTATCGGAAGATATTGATAAAGGTTATAATCCAGGCTATTCTTTCTTAGGAAGAATGTTGGCTTTAGGACAGATTGAAGGGGTAATGGCAACAGTACAAAACGAAATGTCCAAAAAACTTTAAAAAACCCGAAGGGTTTAATATAAATAGCCGTAGGTAAAACCTATGGAAAAAATGAAAGACAATTTTCAACGAACCCGAAGGGTTCAATATCATTTATCAACCATCAATTATCATCAATATCATAATGAACGAAATATTCAGCATAAAAGATAAAGTTGCAGTTATTACAGGAGCTTCCGGCGTTTTGGGAGGAAGCCTTGCCAAAAGTTTTATCGAAGCCGGAGCAAGAGTAGTGGCTTTGGGAAGAAATCAGGAAACACTTGATTCTCGTGTAAAGGAACTTACAGATTCGGGTGGTGATGCATTTGCCGTTGAAGCTAATGTAATGAACATCGAAAGCCTCGAAAATGCATCAAAGAAAATCATAGAAAAGTATCGTAAAATAGACATTTTGCTGAATATTGCCGGAGGAAACATTCCTTCAGCAACATTGTCTCCAGAGCAGTCATTTTTCGATATGAATATTGCAGGATGGGATGAGGTAACCGATCTTAACATAAACGGAACGGTTTATCCAAGCTATGTTTTTGGAAAAGTGATGGCGGAACAGGGCAGCGGAAGTATTGTCAATATTTCCTCAATGGCAGCTTATTCGGCAATTACAAGAGTGGCAGGTTATTCGGCGGCGAAATCAGCAATCACCAATTTTACACAATGGCTGGCTTCTGATTTGGCTCTAAAATTCGGAGATAAAATCCGTGTCAATGCCGTTGCTCCTGGATTTTTCATAGGAGATCAGAACCGTGCCATTTTACTGAATCCTGATGGATCTTTAACAGACAGAAGCAAAAAAGTAATGGCCAAGACACCAATGCAAAGATTCGGAGAGGTGGAAGAACTCAATGGAACAGTACAGTTTCTCTGTTCGGATGCCGCAAGTTTCATTACTGGTGCTTTAATCCCTGTAGATGGTGGTTTCAGTGCTTTCAGCGGGGTTTAAAATTGAATATTATTTTCTTTATATACTGAGCAAGGCCTTAATGATTTTCTCATAATTAAGGTCTTGTTTTTAAAGATTTTTCACAAAAGTCAAAATCAATTTAAATTTAAAAATGACTCATTTCACAAGCAAAATAGAAGTTTTCGGAGAATCATTTTTGCTGGAATCGGCAAAGGCGGAGAATCTCTATTTTGGCTATGCGAAAGAGATGCCGATTATCGATTATCACAACCATCTGGAGCCTCAGGTCATTTCAGATAATCAGAATTTCCGTTCTCCGACAGCGATTTGGCTGGATGGCGACCATTATAAGTGGCGTGCGATGCGAAATTTCGGAATTGATGAGCGATTCATTTCCGGACAGGCAACCCACGAGGAAAAATTCCAAAAATGGGCAGAAACGGTTCCTTACACGCTTCGGAATCCCTTGTTTCACTGGACACATCTGGAGCTCAAAAATTCTTTCTGGATTAAGGAATATTTGTCTGGCAAAAATGCGGCCGAAATTTACAGCTCGATGCAGGATACTTTACAGCAACCCGGATTTACACCACAGAATCTGCTCAAAAATTATAAAGTGGAAGCTCTTTGTACAACAGATGACCCGGCTGACAATCTGGATTATCATAAAGGATTAAAAGCAAGTAACTTTACTACAACGGTTTTACCAAGCTTTCGTCCGGATATTTACATCAACATTATTGATTCCGAATCTTATATTCTCAATATTAAAAAACTTGAAAAAGCTTCAGGAATCAATATTAATTCAGTTTCAGATTTACTAAACGCGCTTGAATCCCGAATCAATTACTTTGATGAGATTGGCGCAAAAGTTTCGGACCACGGCTTCGAATATTTTCCGGACACGACCCGGTGGAATTCGGATTTAGAAAAAGAATTTTCAGAATTTCTAAAAGGTAACCAACTTACATTTTCCAATCCGGATGCGCTTTGCGGATTTCTTTTGAAAGAGCTCTGTAAAATGTATTCTGATAAAGGCTGGGTTCAGCAGTTTCACGTTGGAGCAACCAGAAATAACAATTCCCTGATGCTGAAAAATATCGGAGCAAATACAGGTTTTGATGCAATTGGAGAACAATATTTTGCACAAAGAATGAGCATTCTTTTTGACGAGCTCAATTCCGAAGGTAAGCTTGCAAAAACAATTATTTATAATCTGAATCCGGTTTATAATGAAGTTCTGGCATCTCTTGCAGGCAATTTCAACGAATCAGGAATCAAGTCGAAAGTACAGTTCGGCGCCGCCTGGTGGTTTCTGGACCAGCTGGATGGGATGCAGAAGCAGATGAACACGCTTTCCAATATTGGACTGATAAGCACATTTGTCGGAATGCTGACCGATTCCAGAAGTTTTTTGTCATTCTCGAGACACGAATATTTCAGACGATTGCTTTGTAATATGTTCGGAAACGAGATGGAAAAAGGTCTTATTCCCGATGACGAAAAATGGGTTGGAAAAATCATTCAGGATATCTGTTATTATAACGCGAAAAACTATTTCAATTTTTAAGAATGGCTCAGGAAACTTCAAATAAAATTTTATGTTTCGGCGAATTGCTTTTGCATTTTGCTCCGGATTCTGAAGGAACTTGGCTGAAAAATCAAGCTCTCAAAATTTACGTTGGCGGAGCTGAGTATAATGTTGCTTCTGCACTTTCGAGATGGGGAAATCAGGTTTCTTTATATTCTGCATTGCCGGAAAATTATCTCGGCAATCAGTTGGAATTAAAATTAAATGATGAAAAAATAAAAGTTCTTGCAGAGAAGTCAAATGGCAGGATGGGAACTTTTTACCTTCCTTTTGATGGCGATATGCAGAATGCGAAAGTCATTTACGACCGTTTCCCGTCAGTTTTCACAGAATCGGATTTTTCAGGTTTTTCTGATGACGAAGTCTTTAAGGATGTAACCTGGCTTCATATCAGTACAATTACGCCTGCTTTGAGCGAGAACGCTTTCCGGAAATGTCTTGATTTGATGAAGAAAGCCAATGCCCGAAATATCAAAGTTTCTCTGGATTTGAATTACCGTGCATCGCTTTGGCAGCATCAGAATCCTTACGATAAAATCTCTCAATTAATGCCATTTGTTAAGGTTTTAATGGGAAATATCTGGTCGATTCAGGAATTCTTAAATATCCCAATCGAATACGAATTGAATGGAAATTTTAATGATGAGAACCTTCTAAAACAAGCTGAAAAATCAGCTTCAGAAATTCAGAAACAATATCCTAATGTAGAATTGATTGTCAACACATTCCGATTCACAAAAGGTGATGAGGTCAATTATTTTGCGACTATATATTCTGAAGATAAATTATTCATTTCAGAGCAATATTGTTCGGATAAGATTTTGGAAAGAGTCGGCAGCGGCGATTCCTTTATGGCAGCTTTGATTCACGGAAGCATAAAAGGAAATTCAATCCAAAAAATCCTGGATGATGCTGTAAAAGTGGCTTTCAAAAAACTTTTTGTACAAGGCGATACCATCAACGAAACGATTAATATCGAAAATTTATGAGTTTAAAAATCATACAAAAAATAAAAGACCAGAAAATTGTTCCGTTGTTCTACAACGAATCTTTTGAGGTTTCAAAAAGTACTATAAAAGCGCTTTATGACGGTGGAATCCGAATCATAGAATATACTAACCGTGGCGATCAGGCATTGGAAAATTTTACCAGGCTTAAAGAAATTTCTTCTACAGAATTTCCCGGACTTTTATTAGGAATCGGAACTGTTAAAAATACCGAAGAAATGGACGATTATGCCAATGCAAAAGCTGATTTCATTATTACACCGGTTATTAGCAGGAAGCTTATCAAACATTCGGTAAAGAAAGATGTGCTGCTGATTCCGGGCTGTTTTACGCCGTCTGATGTTAATTTAGCTTTTCAGAGCGAACTTAATTTAGTTAAAATATTTCCGGCTGATGCGTTAGGTAAAAATTATATTAAATCCATCCAACCCGTTTTTCCGGGAATGAATTTTATGCCAACCGGCGGAGTAAATGCTAATGTTGAAGATATCAAAGAATGGCTCAAAGGCGGAGCAATGGGCGTTGGATTGGGCAGTTCCTTGGTAAAATCAGATTTAAACGAAGAACAACTTACCGAAAAGGTGAAAAATTTATTACAACAACTTAATCAAAACTAATGCTGGCTCCTAAAAACCGAAATATCAGATGGTTTATGCTGTCTCTGGTCTTTCTCGCAACGACCATCAATTATCTCGACCGTCAGGTAATGGGCTTGCTAAAACCTGTTCTGGAAAAGGAATTCAGCTGGGACGAGAAGGATTACAGCTACATTGTGATGGCTTTTACGACGACTTATGCTGTCGGTTATCTCGCAATGGGAAGATTCATAGATAGAGTAGGAACTAAAATTGGTTATGCAGTTTCTTTGATAGTCTGGAGTTTAGCGTCTATCGGGCACGGTTTTGTGAAAAGTACAGTCGGATTTTTAATTGCGAGAAGTACTTTGGGAATTAGTGAAGCGGGAAATTTTCCGGCAGCCATAAAATCTGTCGCCGAATGGTTTCCGAAAAAAGAAAGAGCCTTAGCAACCGGAATTTTCAATTCGGGTGCAACAGTTGGAGCCATTTTAGCACCGCTTCTTGTTCCTTTTATTTTAGGGCATTATGGCTGGAGAGAAACTTTTGTCTGGATTGGCGCATTGGGTTTATTATGGATTGTTTTGTGGTGGAGATTTTACAATATTCCGGAAAAAACTAAAAATCTAAGTCAGGAAGAACTTCAATACATCAAAAGTGATCAGGCTGGACAAACGGAAGAACAGTCCAAAGTTCCGCTTTCGGAATTATTAAAATATAAAGTAACCTGGGCTTTTGCCATCGGAAAAATCCTTACCGACCCGATTTGGTATTTCTTTATGTTCTGGCTTCCGGCTTATTTCGCAGACGTTTTTAAAATGGATTTGACGAAACCTTCATTACCATTGATTTTAATCTATGGAGGAACAACAATAGGCAGTATTGGCGGCGGTTATTTGTCTTCTGCTTTAATCAAGAAGGGCTGGGAAATCAGCAGAGCCCGGAATTTTACAATGCTATTGTTTGCATTGCTGGTAGTTCCGGTGATATTTTCAAAATACCTGGATAATATGTGGATGATAACGGTTGTAATTGCATTTGCAACAGCTGCACATCAAGGTTGGGGAGCGAATCTGATGACAAGCGTGGGCGACAAGCTTCCCAATAATTATGTGAGTTCGGTCATTGGTTTTGGCGGAATGCTGGGGTCAGCTGCCGGAATTCTTTTTCCTCTTTTCATCGGAATTATTTTGGATACATTCAAAAAAGCGGGAAATATCAATGGTGGTTACAATATCATATTTTTCATAGCTGGTGTTTCTTACATTGCAGCTTGGGGAATTATTTGGTTGATTAATAGAAATACGACCGTCAATTCTGTCTCAGAAAAGAAAATTTAAAAAAATGAACTTCAAGTTTTCCATATTAACCTTCTGTCTTTTCCTAAGCGGATTTTCCTTTGCTCAAAAAGGAGGAAAGAACAAGCTTTGGTACGACAAACCCGCCAAACAGTGGGTAGAAGCGTTACCGGTTGGAAACGGAAGATTAGCATCGATGGTTTTTGGCGGCCCTTCTCAGGAAAAACTTCAGCTGAACGAAGCGACTTTTTGGTCAGGTGGACCTTCAAGAAACGATAATCCGGATGGACCAAAAGTGTTGGATTCTATCCGATATTATTTATTTAATGGGAATTACAAAAGAGCTCAGATTCTTGCGGATAAAGGATTGACAGCGAAAAGCCTTCACGGTTCGGCCTATCAGAATATTGGTGATTTTACGCTTGATTTTAGTAATGTTAATGATGTTAAAAATTATTACAGGGAATTAGATATTGAAAAAGCAATCACAACCACGACATTTACTTCCAACGGAATTAATTTCAAAAGGGAAGTGTTCGCTTCAATTCCTGATAATGTTATTGTAATTAAATTAAGTTCGGACAAAAAAAATGCACTGAATTTCACAGCCAATTTCAACAGCGAACTCAAAAAAACCAGCAAAGCCATTGATTCAAAAACTTTGCAAATGGACGGATTGTCTTCAACTTTAGACGGCGTTCAACGTCAGGTTAAATTCAATGCCATCGCAAAAATTATCAACAAAAGTGGCAAAACAGAAGTTTCAGAAAACGGGATTTCGGTAAGCAATGCCGATGAAGTTACAATTCTGATTTCCATTGCAACTAACTTTACAGATTACAAAACGTTAAATACAGACGAAGTTTCAAAAAGCAGAAAATACATCGAAGCATCAGAACAGAAAAGTTTCAATACGTTGCTGAAAAATCATCTGGCTTCGTATCAAGAATATTTCAAAAGAGTCGATTTCGACTTAGGAACTTCCGAAGCAGCAAAACAACCAACCGACATTCGGATTAAAAATTTCGCAACCCATTACGACCCGGAATTGATTTCGTTATATTACCAATTCGGGCGCTATCTCCTGATTTCGTCCTCACAACCAGGAGGTCAGCCAGCCAATCTCCAGGGAATCTGGAATAATTCCAACAAACCCGCCTGGGACAGCAAATATACCATCAATATCAACACGGAAATGAATTACTGGCCGGCGGAAAAAACCAACCTTTCCGAGATGCACGAACCGCTGATTCAGATGATAAAAGATTTGAGTGAATCCGGAAAAGAAACTGCGAAAGTAATGTACAACAGTCGTGGCTGGGTTGCCCATCACAATACGGATATCTGGAGAATCACAGGAGTCATAGATTTTGCCAACGCAGGAATGTGGCCGATGGGCGGAGCCTGGCTTTCCCAGCATCTTTGGGAAAAATATCTGTACACCGGCGACAAAAATTATCTTAAATCCATCTATCCGATTCTGAAATCTGCCGCTCAGTTTTACGAAGATTTTTTAATTGAAGAACCAACGCATAAATGGCTGGTCATAAGTCCTTCAATGTCTCCTGAGAATATTCCGGACGGACATCAGGGAAGTGCTTTGGCAGCAGGAAATACGATGGATAATCAGCTGATGTTTGACCTTTTTACGAAGACAAAAAAAGCGGCAGAAATTCTTAATATAGACTCAGATAAAATCCCGGTTTGGAACAATATCATTTCAAAATTACCACCGATGAAAATCGGAAGATATGGTCAATTGCAGGAATGGGCAGAAGACTGGGACAATCCGAAAGATAATCACAGGCACGTTTCGCATCTCTACGGATTGTTTCCGTCCAACCAAATCAATCCTTTTACGACACCTGAATTGTTGGATGCCTCCAAAACCGTTTTACTTCATCGTGGCGACGTTTCCACAGGCTGGAGTATGGGCTGGAAAGTCAATCTTTGGGCAAAATTATTAGACGGAAATCACGCCAACAAATTAATCAGAGACCAATTAACGCTGGTAGAAAAAGACGGCTGGGGCAGCAAAGGCGGAACTTACCCCAATCTTTTCGACGCACATCCGCCGTTTCAGATTGATGGAAATTTTGGCTGCACTTCAGGAATTACCGAAATGCTTTTGCAAACCCAAAACGGTTTCATCGATATTCTTCCCTCACTTCCCGACGAGTGGAAAAACGGAAAAATTTCAGGTCTTAAAACCTATGGCGATTTTGAAATCAGCATCATTTGGGAAAATAATAAAGTGAAGGAAATCACCATAAAATCAAATTTGGGTGGAAACTGCAGAATCAGAATTCCGAACGAAATGGAATTAAAAGGAAATGTAAAATTGAAAAAAGCAGAAGGCAATAATCCGAATCCTTTTTTTGAAACCCCTGAAATTAAGCAACCAATGATTTCCAGTGAAGCTAAATTAAATCCTATAGAAATAAAAAAATCGGTAATGTACGATTTCCCGACTGAAGCAGGAAAAACATACAAACTGAAAATGAAAAGCTGATTAATAGGAACGGGCTTTAGCCCGTTTAACAAATGAATCAAACAATTGGCTTTAGCCAAAATTTAAATGTGAATCAAAGTCCCGAGGGGACGATTTAAACGAGAATAGGATGAAATCCTATAAAATGAACCCGGAGGGTTTAATAACAATAGCCACAGGTGAAACCTGTGGGACAATGTGAAAATAAACCACGAACCCTGAAAGGGTTCAACAAAAAATTAAATAAAAAATTATATATGAAAAAGATAACAATGAAATCCAATTTCCTAAAAAACAAGACCAGCATTTTTGCAGCAGCAGCTTTACTGTCGATGACCGGCATCTCAGCCCAGACATTCACCGATTTTCAATATAAAGGAAACGACAAATTATACAACGACAATCCTCTGAATCCGGACGAATTCTATTCACCGATTCTTCAGGGCTGTTATCCCGATCCAAGCATCACCAAAAAAGGAGATGATTATTATCTGGTAAACTCTTCTTTCTCAATGTTTCCGGGTGTTCCGATTTTTACCTCTAAAGATTTGGTGAATTGGAAGCAGGTTGGGCACGTTCTAGACAGACCTTCACAGCTGAAAGTTGAAAAAGGTGGTGTTTCTCAGGGAATTTATGCACCGGATATCAAATACAACAAGTACAACGACACATTTTATATGATTACAACCCAAATCGCAGGCGGAGTCGGTAATATGGTCGTGAAAACCAAAGATCCATCAAAAGGCTGGAGTGAAGTCCAGAAATTGAATTTTGACGGTATTGATCCTGCCATTTTCTTTGATGATGACGGAAAAGCGTACATCGTTCACAACGACGCTCCACCAAAAGGAACCGAGCAATATCAAGGTCATCGCGTCATCAAAATGTGGGATTACGATTTGGAAAAAGATCAGGTTGTCGCAGGTTCAGACAGGATTATTGTAAACGGCGGCGTTGATCTTTCTCAAAAACCAATTTGGATTGAAGGTCCACATTTATACAAATACAAAGGAAAATATTACCTGATGTGTGCGGAAGGCGGAACCGGAGGCAACCACAGCGAAGTGATTTTTATGGCAGATTCTCCGAAAGGACCATTTGTTCCCGCTAAAAACAATCCAATTCTTACGCAAAGATATTTTCCTAGAGACAGAAAAGAAAAAGTAGATTGGGCAGGTCACGCTGATTTGGTGGAAGGACCGAACGGACAATGGTACGGCGTATTTTTAGCCATTCGCCCGAATGTCAATAATCGTGTCAACAAAGGTCGTGAAACCTTCATTCTTCCGGTTGACTGGAGCGGAACATATCCTGTTTTCCAAAATGGCCTGGTTCCGATGAAACCGAAATTGAAAATGCCACAAGGTGTTCAGAATCAAACCGGACAAACCGGATTCTTCCCGAACGGAAATTTTACCTATAACGATAAATTAACCGATAAAAACCTTGATTTCCGTTGGATTGCAATGCGTGGTCCCCGCGAAAATTTCATTACAGCTACAAAGACGGGTGTTAAAGTAAACCCGATGGAAACGAATATCAAAGCTTTGGCTCCAGTTTCGTCATTATTCCACAGATTACAGCACGAAGATTTTGAAACATCCGTGACACTTGATTTTAAGCCGAAATCAGAAAAAGAATTGGCTGGAATTACGCTCTACCAAAGCGAAACATTCAATTACGTTTTCGGCATTACGAAGAAAGACAAAGACTTCTATATCGTTTTAGAAAGAACCGAAAAAGGAAGTTCGAAACTCATTGCCAGCGAGAAAATTTCATTAGGTAAGACTATCAGATTCCAGGCTGTTGGCGAGAAAGATAACATTAGCTTCAATTATTCTTTGGACGGCAAAAATTTCAAAAATCTTGGCGGTCCGGTTTCAGGAGATATCCTTTCAACGGATGTTGCAGGCGGTTTCACAGGAAGTTTAATCGGTCTTTATAGCACGTCTTCAAACGATATTGTACCGAATTAATTTAATCATTCTAAACCTTCAAGGTTTCAAAAACCTTGAAGGTTTTGTAACGTAAAAGTAGTAATATCAATAGAAAATCAATAGGAACGGGCTTTAGCCCGTTTTCAAAGAAA
The DNA here is from genome assembly GCF_003610695.1 of Epilithonimonas arachidiradicis. Lineage (GTDB taxonomy): Bacteria > Bacteroidota > Bacteroidia > Flavobacteriales > Weeksellaceae > Epilithonimonas > Epilithonimonas arachidiradicis. The sequence goes on from NZ_RAQH01000003.1 coordinate 240,472, forward strand.
ACAATCAATCGGCTTTAGCCCAAATTTACAATAATATAAGCTTGATTTGATAAGCCAATTTGAAATAAACAGTTAGTATTAGCAATGTCACACTGAGCTTGTCGAAGTGTTTTTTAAGATTACTTAAAATCAACCAAACCAAAATATCAAAACCGTGAAAATTAATAAATCATTTTATATAGTTTCTTTTTTGGGATTTATCGGGCTGAATCACCTTTCAGCCCAGGTAAATCACTCTGAAAAGGCGACAACCCGATTTACCAACCCAATCATTTGGGCAGATGCCCCGGATTTATCAATCACCAGAAACGGCGACGATTTTTACCTGATAAGCACTACAATGCATCTTATGCCAGGCGCTCCGGTAATGCATTCCAAAGATTTGGTCCATTGGGAAATGTCGAGCTATGTTTTTGATACACTAAATGATAATTCAAAATACGATTTGATTGACGGAAGCGTTTACGGGCGCGGACAATGGGCATCGTCCATCCGTTATCACAAAGGAAAATATTACGTTCTGTTCTCTCCGAATGACGAGCCTTTCAAATCCTATTTTTATGTTACCGACAATCCTGAAAAAGGCAATTGGAAGCTTATCACGAGAACCAGGCATTTTCACGACGCGTCTTTACTTTTTGATGATGATGACAGAGTTTACGTTTTTACTTCCAACAAAGTTTTTGAGCTGAGCCCGGATTTTAAAACCATTATCGGGAATCAGGACGGAACGGAAGTTTTTCAAAAAGATGCTTCGGAAACCGGACTTTTGGAAGGTAACCAAATCATTAAAAAAGACGGAAAATATTATATGATGATGATTTCCTGGCCAAGAGGAGGAAAACGTCGTCAGGAAGTCTACAGAGCTGATAAAGTAACTGGACCTTATGAGAAAAAAGTTATTCTTGAAGACAATTTTCTTGGATTTTCATACGCCGGACAAGGTGCTTTAATCGATGATAAAAATGGTAATTGGTATTCGCTGATTTTCCAGGATAGAAATGGTGTAGGCCGTGTCCCGATTTTGCTTCCGGTAAAATGGGAAAACGACTGGCCGGTTTTGGGCGACAACGGAAAAGTGCCTGTGACAGGTGAAGTCCCGCTTTCGCCATTTAAACCAAAAAATCATCTGGTGGAAAGCGACGAATTCTCCGACAAAAAAATGAAAATCCAGTGGCAATGGAATCATAATCCTGTCAACACAGCTTGGTCTTTATCCGACAGAAAAGGCTTTTTAAGGTTAAAAACCAATAGAGTCGTTGCTAATCTGTACCTCGCTCCGAATACGTTGACCCAAAGAATGGAAGGCCCGAAATCCAGTGGTATTGTTGCTCTGGATGTCAAAGAGATGAAAGACGGTGATGTTACAGGATTTAGCGCATTCAATGGCGATTCCGGGATTCTGTCTGTGGTAATGGAAAATGGTAAAAAGTTTATTATCTTTTCAACGAATGAAGTCAGTTTAGATAATAAAACTAAGGCGGTTACAGGTGTTAAAAAAGAAGAAAAAAAGAGAATCCCATTAAACTCGGACAAAGTTTATTTTAAAATTGATGCCGATTTCAACCTTGGAAAAGATTTGGCCGATTTTTATTACAGCACCGACCAAAAGAACTGGACCGAAATGGCGAAAGATTACAAAATGATTTTCGATTACCGGAGATTTTTTATGGGTTCCAAGTTTGCGATTTTCAATTATGCAACGAAAAATCTGGGAGGTTTTGTAGATGTTGATTTTTTTAGATATACAAATTCTTCAACCATAAAATAAATTCTTTAATGAATATTTAATTAAATCTTGCAGGAATAATTTTTTTATCTAAATTAATAAGTGTAAAAAATACAATAAAAATAATGAACAAATCCATCATATTAGCAGTAAGCTTTGTGCTGTCAGGCACTTTTGTTTCGGCACAAACACTTGATAAACAGGCTCCACAAGGTTTTGATGTTGAAAACCCAACGATTTCCCACGGAAAAATTGATACGATTCAATATGCTTCAAAAACGGTTGGAACTACAAGGAAAGCATTGGTTTACGTACCGCCGGGATTCAAAAAAGGGGAAAAATATCCTGTTCTCTATCTTCTTCACGGCATTGGCGGCGATGAAAAAGAATGGTTTAACCAAGGAAAACCTAATGTTATTCTGGACAACCTCTACGCACAGGGAAAGCTGCAACCGATGATTGTCGTTTTGCCGAACGGCCGTGCAATGAAAGATGACAGGGCAACAGGAAATATTATGGCTCCGGATAAAGTAGAAGCTTTCGCAACTTTTGAAAAAGATTTGCTGAATGACCTGATTCCGTTTGTAGAAAAAAAATATCCTGTCAAAAAAGACCGTGAAAACCGGGCTTTAGCGGGTTTGTCGATGGGAGGCGGACAAACACAGAATTTTGCTTTCGGCAACATCGATAAATTTGCGTGGCTGGGCGCATTTTCTTCAGCACCCAACACGAAAGAACCGACTCAGCTTTTACCCAATCCACAGGAAGCATTGAAAATGAAACTTATATTTATTTCCTGCGGCGATGCGGACGGATTGATGCCTTTCAGCAAAAGAACCAGCGATTATCTGAAAAAAAATAAAATCCCGCATATTTTTTACATCGAACCGGGCGGTCACGATTTCAAGGTTTGGAAAAATGATTTATACATCTTTTCACAGCTCTTATTTAAGCCTGTCGATAAAACTAAATTTGATGGATTTACTGTTTTAGGAACACCCGCTGCAACCAATATCAGGAATGCACAATACCCTCAAATTCTTCCCGACGGAAGAGTAATGTTCAAGGTAAAAGCGCCGGAAGCGCAAAAAGTTCAAATCGATTTAGGAAAAAAATATGACCTGAAAAAAGACGCAGATGGCTTCTGGACGGGCACAACCGAGCCTCAAAGCGGAAGTTTCCATTATTATTCTTTGCTGATTGATGGTGTTGCAGTTGCAGACCCGTCCAGCGAAACATTCTACGGGATGGGAAGATATGCCAGCGGAATCGATATTCCTTTTGATGGCGATGATTTCTATGCATTAAAAGATGTTCCGCACGGCGATATCCGCGTCAAAAATTTCTATTCCAAAGTGACCAATTCTTGGAGAAGAGTTTTCATTTACACACCGCCAGGTTACGACCAAAATGCATCCGAAACATTTCCAGCTTTATACATTCTCCACGGTGGTGGCGAAGATGAAAGCGGTTGGGCGAATCAGGGCAAAACCAATCTGATTTTGGATAACCTGATTGCGGAAGGGAAAGCTAAAAAGATGGTTATCATTATGCCGGATGCCAATATCGGACAAGGCGGACTCCGAAATTTTGGCGAGCGTAATCTTCAGATGTTTGAAAAAGAGCTGAAAGAATCCATCATTCCTTTTGCTGAGACTAATTACAGAATTAAGAAAGGTAAAGAAAACCGTGCATTGGCCGGACTTTCTATGGGCGGGATTTATACATTGTATGCCGGAATTCAGAATTCAGATATGTTCTCAAGCTTGGGTGTTTTCAGTTCAGGATATATGTTGCCAATGCTTCAGGACGTTGCCGACAAACAATACAAATTTTTAAATGAAAATAAATCTGCCTTTTCATCCAATGTCAAAAATTTCTGGATTTCAATGGGTGGAAAAGACGATATCGCTTACGAAAACGGTCAGAAAATGCTGAAAGAATTAGACAAAATCGGAATTAAATATTCTTACAGAGATTATCCTGGCGGTCACAGCTGGCCGGTTTGGAGAGACAGTTTGCATCAGTTTGCACAGGAGCTTTTTAAATAAACATTAAATATAAAAATACAGATTTGTCTTATTTGCTTAATAAAAATAAACTTGTTTGTTCTTGAAAAAGCATAAAGTATTCTTAGAATGATTTGCTAAAATTCTTGTCTGATAAAAATAAAATATAATAAAACAGGTCGCTCTTACAGAGCTTTTAATTCTGAAAATATTGTTTTCTATTAACGGTTCGCTCCAAAGGAGCTGTATTTAGTCCCAGCGGGACTTTCTGATAGTAGAAAAAACAAAGTAAAAAAAACAAAGCTCCGGAGGAGCGACCTGTTGATTTATACTATTAATATTTATAAAGAAAATTGATAAATCAGGCTTAATTTCTTAATGTTCTAATCCAAAATCAATCCACCAATGAATTTCAAAAGAATAAAAATCAAAACACTTATTATCACGGTCGTTATTGTATCGGGAAATATCACGGCGCAATCTTATCTGAAGACAGATTCAGGATTGAAGTTTTCTAATGATAATATGAATGTTGAAGTAAAATTGTATGGAGAAAATACGATTAGAATTATTAAATATCCCGTCGGAAAATCATTTGTCAAAAATAGTTTATCGGTCATTAGACAGGAACAGAAAACCAGATTTTCAGTTTCAGAAAACAATCATATTATTTCATTAAAAACAAATGATTTAAATATTTTCATTGATGCTAAAAATGGTAAAATCACTTACAATTCATCCTCAGGAAAAGAACTTTTAAAGGAAATAGGAAGCGATTTCAAACCTTTTAATGATGCCGGAAACCCGACTTATTCAGTGACACAGTCTTTTCAGCTGGAAAAAGAAGAACCCATCTATGGTTTAGGAATTTTACAAAACGGTAAAATGTCACAGCGAAATACGGATGTGAAAATGATTCAGAATAACACCTGGGATTTTGTACCGTTTTTTCAGTCTGTAAAAGGTTATGGCGTTTTTTGGGATAACTATTCTCCGACGCAATTTACTGATAAGCCCGACAAAACAACATTCTCATCGGAAGTTGGGGAGGGTGTTGATTATTATTTTATCTACGGAAAAAATGCGGATGGTGTAGTTGCCGGAATGCGAAATCTTACGGGAAAAGTGCCGATGATACCTTTATGGACTTACGGTTTTTGGCAGAGCAAAGAACGCTATAAAAGTCAGGATGAACTTTTGGAGGTTGTTAAAAAATACCGTGATTTGAAAGTTCCTTTAGACGGAATTATCCAGGATTGGCAATATTGGGGCAACAATTATCAGTGGAATGCGATGGATTTCATCAGCCCTGATTTTCCCGATGCCAAAAAAATGATACAGGACATTCACGATATGAATGCGCATCTTTCCGTTTCCATTTGGTCGTCTTTTGGACCGATGACCAATCAGTACCGTGAAATGGATAAAAAAGGAATGCTGTTTAATTTCGCAACCTGGCCGGAATCTGGCCTTGAAGTTTGGCCTCCCGATATGAATTATCCTTCCGGAGTCCGTGTTTACGATGCCTTCAATCCCGAAGCCAGAAATATTTACTGGAAATATCTCAACAGAGGCGTTTTCAGTCTTGGTGTAGATTCTTGGTGGATGGATTCTACGGAACCGGATCATCTCAGCCAAAAACCGGAAGATTTGGACACCCAAACGTACCTCGGCTCATTCCGGAAAGTGAGAAATGCGTATCCGCTGATGACAGTTGGTGGCGTTTACGACCATCAGCGTGACACTACGAGTGATAAAAGGGTTTTTATTTTGACGCGTTCGGCTTTTGCAGGACAGCAAAGATACGCAGCTAATACGTGGTCGGGAGATGTCAACTCTTCGTGGGAATCTTTGCGCAATCAGGTTCCGGCAGGTTTAAATTTCAGCCTCACAGGAAATCCGAATTTCAACTCTGATATCGGCGGTTTCTTTGCTGGTGTTTATAAAAGAAACGGAGGCGCCAACAATTCGATGTTTCAGGAATTGTATGTTCGCTGGTTGCAATACGGCACTTTCACGCCAATGATGCGTTCCCACGGAACCGATATTCCGAGGGAAATTTATCAGTTTGGACAAAAAGGAGATGTGGTTTATGATATTATCGAGAAATTCATCAGGTTGCGTTACAATATGTTGCCGTATATTTATTCGACTTCGTGGGATGTTTCTAAAAATAATTCAAGTTTTTTGAGGGCACTTTCGATGGATTTTTCATCAGACCAAAAAACCTGGGATATTAACAATGAATATCTTTTTGGTAAATCATTCTTAGTAGTACCAATTCTCAATCCTCAATACACACCTGAAAAATTCATTAAAACCGATGAAAATGAAGGCTGGAATAAAACCGATGCTACCAAAAAAGAAAATTCGCTTTCCAATATAGATTTTACACAAAATAAAACAGTTAAAGTTTACCTTCCCGCAGGTGCAGACTGGTTTGATTTCTGGACGGATGAAAAACACAAAGGCGGTCAGGAAATTGAAAAATCCGTTAACCTTCAAAGCATTCCGTTGTATGTGAAAGCGGGAAGTATCATTCCGTTTGGTCCTTATGTACAATACGCAACCGAGAAAAAATGGGATAATCTTACCATAAAAATTTATCCGGGAGCAGATTCAGACTTTGTTTTATACGAAGATGAATTTGATAATTACAATTACGAAAAAGGAAATTATACCGAAATCCCTTTTCATTGGAATGATAAATCAAAGACCTTAACGATAGATTCCCGAAAAGGAAATTTTAAAGGAATGATTGATAAACGAAACTTTGTAGTAATTCTTCCTGATGGACAGCAGCAATCGTTGAGTTATTCAGGAAAGAAAGTGAATGTCAATTTTAAATAATCTTAAAATATTAATTATGAAATTTTTAAGTTTAATAACGGTTTTAGGATTTTTTCAGATTTCCTTCGCTCAAAATCCGATTATCCAAACCAAGTACACTGCAGACCCTGCACCAATGGTTTATAAGGATACGGTTTATCTTTACACAAGCCACGATGAAGACGATGCCTTCGGATTCAAAATGAAAGACTGGTTACTATACACGTCCACCGATATGGTCAATTGGACAGACCACGGTGTAGTGGCTTCGCTCAAGGATTTTAAATGGGTAAATACCGACAACGGTGCCTGGGCGCCACAGGTTGTTGAAAGAAAAGGAAAATTCTATATGTATTGTCCAATGCCTAACAATATGGGTATTGGGGTATTGGTGGCGGACAGTCCGTATGGTCCTTTCACCGATCCTATCGGCAAGCCTTTGATCAAAAATTCTCTGGATGACATCGATCCCACAGTTTTAATTGATGACGACGGGCAGGCTTATCTGTACTGGGGAAATCCGAATCTTTGGTATGCTAAACTCAACGAAGATATGATATCTCTTGCCGGACCAATTACCAAAGACCCTTCGTTTGCGAAGGTTAAAGACCAGCCAGATCCTTTCAAATATCAGGAGGGACCTTGGGCGTGGAAAAGAAACGGAATTTACTATATGGCTTACGCTTCTAAATGTTGTCCGGAAGGGATTGGTTATGCAATGGCAAAATCGCCTACAGGTCCCTGGAATTATGGAGGCGTGATAATGGATGGCGACCAGAGATCCAGCGGAAATCATCCCGGTATCATAGATTTCAAAGGTAAATCTTATGTTTTCGGATTCAACCATATGCTAAGGATGCAGACGATGAGCAAACATTACGAACGCCGGTCTGTTAGTGTCACAGAAATTACCTACAATGCAGATGGAACCATTCAGAAGCTTCCTTTCTGGACTACGGATGGTGCAAAAAGAGTAGGTACTCTGGACCCTTATAAAAAAGTGGAAGCAGAAACGATGGCTTACAGCGAAGGTCTGAAAACAGAAATGGTAACAGAATGGGAACGCAATCAACCCTATAACAGAGGTAAAAAAATCACAGACCGTGTCATTGTTACCTCTATTAACAATGGTGATTATATTAAAATCCAGGGGGTAGATTTTTCCAAAGGCGTAAAATCTTTGGATGTGAATGTCGCTTCTCTCTATGGCGGAAAAATAGAAGTGCGTTCAGATGCTCTTAATGGGCCATTGCTGGGAGTTGTTAACGTTACAGGAAAAGGTGAGGGCGACTTATATAAAACCATTAATACACCTCTGAAAAGTACAAAGGGAATCCACGATTTATATTTTGTTTTTAAGGGAGAAAAAGACCTTTTCTATTTTGATTGGTGGAAATTTAATTAAATCCAAATTTTTAATAATGTTGAAGACGAAAATACTTTTAATTGCTGTAACATTTTTGCTGTCGGGAAATATTTCCAAGGCGCAGTCAACCGTTTGGTTAGACCAGTTGGATTTAAGCGTAGCAACACAGGGACACGGAAAACCCGGCATCAATACTTCGGTGGACGGAAAACCTTTGACGATTGCCGGCGATGTTTTCAAAAGAGGTTTCGGAACGCACGCTGAAAGTTCTTTGTTGATTAAATTAAACGGCAAAGCAAAAAGCTTTTCCGCAATGGTAGGAATGGATGATGAAATCAAAGGTCAAAATCCCGCTGCCGAATTTGAAATTTATGGCGACAATAAAAAGCTTTGGTCAAGCGGAATAATGAAATTAGGCGACAAAGCAAAACCTGTTTCCGTTTCGCTGGAAGGTGTAAAACAATTAGAATTAGTCGTAACAGATGGCGGAAACGGACCGTATTATGACCACGCCGATTGGGCAGATGCCAAATTTGAAACAGCAGACGGTGCAAAACTGATAACATTTAATCCGATTTCATCAGTACCTTATATTCTGACACCAAAACCTGCGGCAACTCCAAAAATTAATTCAGCAGGCGTTTATGGCGTTCGTCCCGGCTCACCTTTTTTGTTCAGGGTTGCAGCAACAGGTGAAAGGCCAATGACTTTTACGGCAAAAAATCTTCCGAAAGGTTTAACAATAGATTCACAAACCGGAATCATCACCGGAAAAATAGATACGAAAGGAACCTATGAAGTCCTTTTATCAGCTAAAAATGCTAAAGGCTCAGTTTCAAAAAAATTAAAAATCGAAAGCGGCGATAAAATAGCTTTGACACCAACAATGGGATGGAACAGCTGGAACTGTTTCGGACACGAAGTTTCTGCCGATAAAGTAAAACGAGCTGCCGATGCTTTGGTTAAAACAGGATTGGTAAACCACGGCTGGAATTATATCAACATCGATGATTCGTGGCAATTTAACAGAGACGGAAAAGACCCGTCTTTCAAAGGGAAAATGCGTGATGAAAATGGTTATATTCTGACCAATTCCAAATTTCCGGATATGAAGGAATTAACCGATTACTTTCATTCAAAAGGTTTGAAAGCAGGAATCTATTCTTCTCCCGGACCCTGGACCTGTGGTGGTTGTGCAGGAAGCTACGGTTACGAAAAGCAGGATGCCGAAAGCTACGCCAAATGGGGAATCGATTATCTGAAATACGACTGGTGCAGCTACGGAGGCGTGATTGACGGTTTGCCTGATAACGACCCGAATAAAGTTTCTTCACTCAATTTTCAGGGTGGAGGAGATTTGGATAAAGGCGTGAAACCATTTAAACTGATGGGCGATTTATTAAAAAATCAGCCTCGTGATATTGTGTATAATCTTTGTCAATACGGAATGGGCGATGTCTGGAAATGGGGAAATGATGCCGATGCGCAATCCTGGCGAACAACCAATGACATCACCGATACCTGGGCAAGTGTTAAAAATATTGCTTTGGCTCAGGATAAAGCCGCTCCTTATGCAAAACCCGGCAACTGGAATGACCCGGATATGTTGGTAGTAGGCGTTGTAGGTTGGGGAAATCCGCACCAGAGCCGATTGAAACCGGATGAGCAATATTTACATATCAGTCTTTGGAGCATTTTTTCTGCGCCGTTGCTGATTGGCTGTGATCTTGAGAAACTGGATGATTTTACTTTAAATCTTTTAACGAATGATGAAGTTATTGCTGTAAATCAGGATGCTCTGGGAAAACAGGGCGTTTGTCTGCAGACCATTGGCGAATTGAAAATTTATGTAAAAGACCTTGAAGACGGCGGAAAAGCGGTGGCTTTTGCCAATTTTGGAAGGGAAAAAGTGAATATGTCTTACAAAGATTTCAGGCAGCTCGGGATTTCCGATCGTCAAACCGTAAGAGATATCTGGAGACAGAAGGATATTGCCAAAATCAATACATCAAATCAGGCATTATCACTGGATATTCCGGCGCACGGTGTGGCTTATTATAAATTCATTTCATCAAAATAATTTAAATATGATTCAATTTAAATCAAAATATATCGCCCTATCATTTTTGCTGGCAGGAATTTATATTTCTGCCCAAAATCCTGTAATCCAGACTCATTTTACACCGGATCCTGCACCGATGGTGTACAAAAACAAGATGTATGTCTATACCGGAGACGATATTCCCGGCTATGATTTTTATTATATGACGAAATGGAGAGTGTACTCGTCGGATGATATGGTCAACTGGACCGACCACGGTTCTCCGTTGTCACTGGAATCTTTCAGTTGGGCTCGTGACAGAGCTTGGGCGGCACAATGTATTGAACGTAACGGCAAATTCTATTGGTACATCTGCGTTCAGACCGTTGATAACAATATGGCGATTGGCGTTGCGGTATCCGACAGTCCGACAGGTCCTTTTAAAGATGCACTCGGAAAACCATTGGTAACGACGGGAACCTGGGATAATATCGACCCGACGGTTTTTATTGATGATGACGGACAGGCGTATCTTTATTGGGGAAACAGTAAATTATTTTATGTGAAGCTCAACAAAGATATGGTTTCCTATGGTGGAAAAATCACCGAAATTCCGCAGTCGGTGGAAGCTTTTGGAGGATTGAGACGTCCCGGAAGAAGCGATGAGGTTTTGCAGAAACAGGAACAGTTTAAAGATGTTTTTGTGGAAGGACCTTGGTTCTACAAACGCAACAAGCAATATTATGTGATGTACGCCGGAATGACCGACCGAACCGAATGTCTGTCTTATTCCATAAGCGATTCACCGACCGGACCGTGGAAATATCAGGGAAAAATAATGACTGGTCAGCCGACCAACAGTTTTACCAACCACGGCGGAATTATCGATTTTAAAGGGAAATCCTACCTGTTCTATCACACAGGATTATTGCCCGGCGCAGGAAGTTACGGAAGGTCAACATCTATTGAAGAATTCAAATACAATCAGGATGGCAGCATTCCGAAAATTGAAATGACCAAAGAAGGCGTAAATCCCGTTGCAACACTCAATCCCTATAAAAGAAACGAAGCGGAAACAATAGCCTGGTCAGAAAAATGCAGCACTTCCGAAAACAAAAAAACAGGAGTGTATGTTTCTGATACCAGAGTGGGAGGTTATATCAAAGTCCGTTCGGTGGATTTTGAAAAAGGCGCCTCTGAATTTTCAGCGTCAATTGCTGCAGGTGTTGACGGAGGAATTTTAGAAGTGAGATTAGATAAGGTGGACGGAAATAAAATTGCCGAGATTGAAGTTTCGAGAACCGCAGGTTGGGAAGAATTTAAAACCCTGACATCAAAAATTTCAGAATCGGTTTCCGGCGTTCACGATGTATATTTTGTCTTTAAAGGGAAAAACATTACAGCCGGAAGAGTGCTTTTCAATTTCGACCACTGGAGTTTTCAGAAAAAATAAATTAAATTCTTTTGTTAGAATTAATAACGTAAGACTTTTATAAGCGTTAGCGGCTTTGTGAAACTAAAGAAAATATTTATAAAAAAACTTTGCGCACTTAGTGTTCAAAATCAAAAAAGTTAAATATGAAAAAAACGATACTCAATCTCTGTTTAATAGCATATTCGGGAATATTATTTTCTCAGAATCCCATTATTCAGACCAATTATACGGCAGACCCTGCGCCAATGGTGTATAACGACAGGCTTTACGTCTATACCACTCACGATGAGGACGATTCCACGTGGTTTGTGATGAACGACTGGAAAGTTTATTCCACCAACGATATGGTGAACTGGACCGACCACGGAAGTATTCTGAGCTATAAAGATTTCGACTGGGCAAAACGTGATGCCTGGGCAGCGCAATGCGTAGAAAGAAACGGCAAATTTTTTATGTATGTTCCGATGTGGTCCAAAACCAACAATAAAGGAGCAATTGGTGTTGCGGTGGGTGACAGTCCGTTTGGACCATTTCACGACCCGCTTGGAAAGCCATTGGTTCAGAGTGAATGGGGGGATATTGACCCGACGGTTTTTATTGATGACGACGGCCAAGCCTATATGTATTGGGGGAATCCCAAACTTAAAATGGTTAAGCTCAATCAGGATATGATTTCCTATTCCGGCAATATTGTGGAAGTGCCAATGACCGCAGAATCTTTCGGAAAAAGGGACGGAAAAGAAAACCCTGAAAGACCTACAAAATACGAAGAAGGACCTTGGTTGTATAAAAGAAAAAACCTGTATTATCTGTTCTGGCCGGGCGGTCCGCTCCCTGAATTCATTGGATATTCTACCAGCAAAAGTGCACAGGGACCCTGGAAATACGGCGGAATTGTAATGCCAACCGAAGGGAAATCTTTTACCAATCATCCCGGAATTGTTGATTTTAGAGGGAAAACCTATTTCTTTTATCACAACGGTGCTTTGCCGGGAGGAAGTGGTTTCACAAGGTCGGTGAGTGTGGAAGAACTTAATTTTAACAAAGACGGTTCGATTTCGCCCATCAAAATGACCAATGGAATTACCAAAGCCATTGCAACCGTTAATCCTTATGCTTTTAATCAGGCAGAAATGATTGCGTGGTCTGAAAATGTGAAATCTTATCAGAACAAAGAAGCGGGTGTTTTTATCAAAGCTAAAAAAAGTGGCGCTTATACGAGTGTGAAAAATGTGGATTTTGGCAAAAAAGGAGCATCAACATTTTCGGCAAGAGTTGGCACGACACATAACAGCGATGTGACGATGGATGTTCATCTGGACAGTGTAAGCGGACCTATTATCGCCACGGTAAAAGTTCCGTTGACTGGAGGAGATGACCGCTGGGAAACCGTAAAAACTGAACTAAAGGAAAAAATTTCCGGTGTTCACGATGTGTATTTTGTATTTAATGGAAAAGCAACAAAAGATATTATGTTTTTCGATTATTGGACTTTTCTTGAAAATAATTAATTATGTTTAAAATATTATCCTACTTATCAATCCTATTTTTTTTCCTGACCGGCATTTCAGGTTTTGCACAAGTCGCAGAAATTTCAAGTCCGGACGGAAAATTAAAACTGAATATCTTTTCTGAAAACGGAAAGGCTTTGTATAACGTTAGTTTTCTGGGAAAAGTAATGCTGGAAAAATCACCTTTGGGTTTAATCACTAATGAATCTGATTTCTCTAAAAATTTAAAATTCATTGACAGCAAAAAAGATAAGGTTTCCAAAAATTACACGAACGAAAAAATCAAAAAATCACAAGTCAGTTATGCGGCTAATACTCTGACAGTCAATTTTACCAATGCAGATAATTTCAATATCGGAATTGAATTTCAAGTGAGTGATAATAATATAGCTTTTAGGTATGAGATTCAGCCGATGAAAGACCGTTTGAGCGCAGTCGTGCAGTTAGAAATTACGGGTTACAGATTTCAGTCTCAAACCACAACTTTCCTTTCTCCGATGATGAAGCCGATGATGGGTTTTGCCAGAACCGCTCCAAGCTATGAAAGCGGTTACAAAGCTGATGCGGAATTAGGAACAAAAGCGGATTATGGTTACGTTTTTCCATCCTTATTTCACGTTGGAAATGATGGCTGGATTTTATTGTCCGAAACGGGCGTAAACAGCCTCTACTGCGCTTCCCATTTGGATACGACTTCAGAAAAAAATCTTTATCAGGTTGCTTACCCGAATATGGCCGAAAACAATGGTTTTGGAAGCACCGGAGCTGCCATTTCACTTCCGGGAAAAACACCTTGGAGAACCATTACCATTGGCGATTCTCTGAAACCGATTATTGAAACGACGATTCCTTTTGATGTCGTAGAACCGATGTATGAACCTTCACAAAAATACACTTTCGGAAAATCTACCTGGAGCTGGATTTTGTGGCAGGACAACAGTATGAATTACGAAGACCAGAGCCTATTTATCGATTTAGCATCAAAATTGGGTTATGAATACATTTTGATTGATGCGCTTTGGGACAAAAATATCGGAAAAGAACGAATGAAAGACCTCATTCAATATGCCAAATCCAAAAATGTTGAGGTATTGCTTTGGTACAATTCCAACGGTGCTGCGAATGATGCGCCGATGGGACCGAGAAACAAAATGAGCTCATCCATCGAACGAAAAAAAGAAATGAAATGGCTGAAAGATATCGGTGTAAAAGGACTGAAAGTCGATTTCTTCGGTGGCGACAAGCAAGAAACGATGCGCCTTTACGAAGATATTCTTTCCGATGCCAATGATTTTGGATTAAAAATTATTTTCCACGGAGCAACTTTGCCGAGAGGCTGGGAAGTGATGTACCCGAATTATGCAGGAAGCGAGGCCGTTTTAGCTTCGGAAATGCTTTATTTTTCAGAAGACGTCCGCAAACAGGAAGCTTTTTTTGCGACGTTGCATCCGTTCATCAGAAATACGGTCGGAAGTATGGAGTTTGGCGGAACTTTCCTCAACAAATATTTAACAAAATCCAACAAGGATAAAAATAAAAGATACACAACAGATGGTTTCCAGTTGGCAACGGCTGTTCTGTTTCAAAATCCGGTTCAGATGTTTGGTGTAATGCCAAATAGCCTGAGCGACGCACCGAAATTCCAGCTCGATTTTATGAAAGAAGTTCCGACACTTTGGGACGAAACAGTGTTCATCGACGGTTATCCCGGAAAATATTCCGTGATTGCCAGAAGACATCAGAATCAATGGTTTGTTGCAGGGGTGAACGCTGAAAATGCTGTTCAGAAGCTTACTTTAAAACTTCCGATGCTTGCCGGAAAATCGGTTAGATTCATCAATGATGATTCGGAAGGGGAGACTTCTGAAAAAATAATTACTGTTGGCAAAAACGGAGAACTCAAAATAGAAATTCAATCCAAAGGCGGATTTGTAATTCATTAATTTCATTTTAACCCGAAAAAATAAATCTTAATGGAACCCAGAAATTTCAAATTCTCAACGATTTTTAAAATTGTCTTTTTGATGATGTTTTTTAGTCATCAGTTGTCTTTTGGCAAAATAAAACTTCCTGATTTGGTAAGTGACAAGATGGTTTTGCAACGTGATGTCGAGCTTAAAATTTGGGGTTGGGCAGATAATGGTGAAAATATTACCATCAAATTCCGAAACGAAACCTACAATACGTCGCCGGATAAAAACGGGAAATGGTCTGTCCAATTAAAACCACAGAAAGCAGGAGGTCCGTTTGTGATGGAAATTAACGAAATTACGATTCGGGATATTCTCGTGGGAGATGTCTGGCTAGCTTCCGGGCAGTCCAATATGGAAACACCTATTGCAAGGTTAACAGACCGTTTTCCGGAGATTAATGTTTCTGATTTTAATAAAATCCGCTACTTCAAAGTTCCTACACAGGATAATGTTGAATCTGTGCGGGAAAATATAGCATCCGGCGGAAAATGGTTCACAGGGACGGCTTCGGAAGTAATGAATTGGACGGCCTTTGCGTATTTTTATGCGGTAGAAGCATATGAACACACCAAAATTCCGCAGGGAATGCTGGTTTCCAGTTTGGGTGGTTCGGCAATTCAGAGTTGGGTCAGTCAGGAGCATCTTAAGAATTTTCCTGATGATATTATTGATAAACAGGCATTGTCAGCATTCAATTCTTCAAAACTGGACCAGGGAAGAAATCTTTGGAATCAAAAGGATTTTAATGATGGGAATTGGGAAAAGGCAAAAGTTCCCGGAAAATGGAAAGATAATGGAATCCGCGCAAAAGGTACGGTCTGGTTCCGGAAAAACTTTGAACTTCCAGCCTCAATGGACGGAAAATTTGCCCGTCTGTATCTGGGAGTAATGGTGGACAGCGATTCCGTTTTTGTAAATGGAAAATTCGTAGGTTCTACTTCATACACTTATCCACCAAGAAAATATGATATTCCGGGCGGAATTTTAAAACAGGGAAAAAATACGATTGCCATTCAGCTGACTTCCAATTTTGGAAACGGAGAATTTGTAGCCGATAAACCGTATAAAATTGTAGGAGACGGCGTTACCGTTGATTTAACGGGCGAATGGAAATATAACATCGGTAGAGATACGAGCAAAGATGAAGAATATAAATCAAAACTAAAAAACCTGAGAAGCACACCTTCCGGATTGTACAACGGAATGATTTACCCGATTCGGGATTACAAAGTCCGGGGAGCTATCTGGTATCAGGGCGAAAGCAATGCCGGTCAATCCGAAGATTATGCCGGTTTGCTGAAAAATCTTATTGAAAATTGGCGGGAAGTATTTCAATGGAATCAGATGCCGTTTTTATTGGTTCAGCTTCCCAATTTTATGGAAAAAACAAACGACCCGAATGCGCCAAGCGGATGGGCAGGAATTCGTGAGGCTCAGTTTAAAACGTCACAGACTGTTCCGTACACGGCAATGAGTGTCAATTACGATATTGGCGAATGGAATGACATTCACCCTCTCAATAAAAAAGATATGGCAAAACGTCTATTTCTGGCTGCCCGAAAATTGGTGTATGGTGAAAAATTGGTAAGCAGCGGACCTGTTTTCAAGTCTATGAAGGTAGAAAATTCTAATATCATCCTTTCGTTTGACAATGTTGGAAGCGGTTTGCAAAGTAAAAACGGAAACCTGAAACATTTTGCAATTGCCGGAAGCGACAAAAAATTTGTCTGGGCTGATGCAAAAATTAAAGGCAACACAATCATTGTAACCAGCAAGGAAATCAAAAATCCGGTTGCAGTTCGATATGCGTGGAGCAATAATCCCGAAGATGCCAACCTTCAAAATAAAGAAGGTTTGCTGGCGTCGCCATTCAGAACGGATGATTGGTAGTTTTTATAATTTAACCGATAGTGGACTTTTATAAGCGATAGCGGCTTTGTGAGTCTCAAAACAATTCTTTTTTAAAATAAAAACTTTGTGAACTTAGTGTTCAAAATTTCAAAGTCTGACTAAAAATCAGTAAATATTAAAATAAAATACTCATAAAATATTGATTATGAAGACGATTTTTAACTGTTTTTCTCTTTTGATAACGTTGGTTTTTACAACAATTGTAAAAGCTGCCGACCCTTTTATTTCTTTTACTAAAACGGAAAACTCGGTTGTGTTGAAAGAACTCAATTCAGGTTTGATGCTGTTTTCGGATAGTGATTCGGATAAAGGAATTCTTCGTGCGGTTGCGAATCTTCAATCTGATTTTCAAAAAGTAACAGGTGTTCAGCCTACTCTTATTTCCCAAAATTCCGGGGCGGGCGGAATGCTCATCATTATTGGCGAAGCTGGGAAAAGCAAAACCATTGATGCGTTGATTAAAGCTAAAAAAATTGACGGAAATTCAATCAAAGGAAAGAATGAAAAATATATCATTCAAAATATCAGCAATCCGTTTCCCGGCGTTTCCGAAGCGATTGTAATTGCAGGAAGCGACAAACGCGGAACGATTTACGGAATTTACGAAATGTCCCAGCAAATCGGGGTTTCACCTTGGTATTATTGGGCGGATGTTCCGGTTGAGAAAAAAGAAAATATCTATTTTAAAAAAGGAATTTACACAGACGGAGAACCTGCAGTAGAATATCGCGGAATTTTCCTGAATGATGAAGAACCTTCGCTCGGAGGATGGGCAAGAGCGACTTTTGGAGGAATCAATTCTAAATTTTACGAAAAAGTTTTTGAACTGATTCTTCGTATGAAAGGCAACTACATCTGGCCTGCAATGTGGGGAAAGGCGTTTTATGATGATGACGTTTTGAACGGACCTTTAGCCAATGAAATGGGTATCATTATGGGAACTTCGCACCACGAACCGATGGCTCAGGCTCAAACCGATTGGCATCGATACATCAAAAAAAATAATTTGCCGAACGTTTGGGATTATTCAAAAAATGAGAAAGTTTTGCAGGAATTCTGGAAATTGGGGCTCGAAAGAAGTAAAAACTGGGAAAAATTAGTCACCGTCGGAATGCGCGGCGACGGCGATGAAGCGATGGGAGAAGGAACTAATATTTCCTTACTTGAAAAAATCGTAAAAGACCAGCGAAAAATTATTGTAGATGTAACAGGAAAAAAAGCGGAGAAAACGCCTCAGGTTTGGGCTTTATATAAAGAAGTTCAGGATTATTACGACAAAGGAATGCGCGTTCCGGACGATGTTATTCTGTTGTTCTGTGATGATAACTGGGGCAATGTGAGAAAACTTCCGGACCTTTCAAAACCTTTACACAAAGGCGGTTACGGGATGTATTACCACTTCGATTATGTGGGCGGACCGAGAAACTCAAAATGGATTAATATCAGTCCGATTCAGAGAGTTTGGGAACAGATGAATCTTTCTTACGAGCATAAAGTCGATAAGGTTTGGGTCGTAAATGTCGGAGATCTGAAGCCGATGGAATTTCCCATCAGCTTTTTCCTGGAAATGGCCTGGAATCCAAAGCAATTCAATTCGAAAAATCTTTTGAAATACACTGAAAGATGGGCAGCACAGCAATTTGGTGGAAAATATGCCAAAGAAATTGCAAGAATGATCAATCTTTATTCAAAATACAACCGCCGTGTAACGCCTGAAACACTGAACAGCAAAACATTCAGTCTGGAAAATTACCACGAATTTGAAACCGTTTTAAATGATTACAGGGCATTGGCTGTCGATGCATTGCATTTGAAAGAACAGATTCCTGCAGAATATCAGGATGCTTATTATCAGTTGGTTCTTTATCCTATTGATGCTTGCAGCAATTTGTATGAAATGTATTATGCCGTTGCCAAAAACAGAGAATTAGCCGCGAAATTTGATTTAAAAGCAAATTATTACGCTGATAAAGTGAAAGAATGCTTTGAAAGAAATGCTTATTTGGATCATAAATACAACAATGAGATTGCCGGCGGAAAGTGGCAGCATATGATGGATCAGATGAGAATAGGATATAAAACCTGGGCAGACGGAAAAGAAAATATAATGCCTGAAGTAACCTATGTATATGATGACAACGCTGCCAAAGAAAAGGTATTCCGGGAAAAAGACGGCTATGTTTCAATAGAAGCGGAAAATTTTGCAAGAATGAACAATTCAGACCGTATCCATTGGGAAGTGATTCCTGATTTCGGAAAGACAAAATCCGGCGTAACAACCTTTCCGCAAAATATTTATCCGAAATCTGATGAAAATATTTATTTGGAATATGATATAAATTTTGAATCAAAAGGCGAATTTGAAGTTCAGCTGTTATTAGCCCCAACTTTGAATTTCAATCATAATAAAGGATTGCGTTATGAGATTTCCTTTGATGGCGGAACTCCGCAGGTTGTCAATTTCAATGGTCATTACAGAGGAGAGTTAGGAAGATGGCAGTCCGAACATATTATTAAATCTATAACGAAACACCAGATTTCCCAACCTGGAAAACATACGTTACGATTCAGAGTGCTTGAGCCGGGAATCGTGCTTGAAAAAATATTGATCAATACAGGAGGTTTACAGCCTTCTTATCTGGGTGCTCCCGAAAGTGAGATTTCAGGAAAATAATTATTCTTCATTTTTAAAATTTAAAATAAAAAAACCACTCAACGATTTGTCTTTGAGTGGTTTTTCTATTTTACTTTCTTTATGATTTTAATTTTGAAGACTATTTCGGTGAATTTGAAATTGATTTTCGGATTAAATTTAGACTTAAATCAATTAAAAATGATATGATTTTGTATACTATAATAATAAATATTGTTTTTTTTTAATGTATTTATATAAATGCTTATCATAATGTGAGATTACATGGTGATTATGCTTTAAAATTTTCATTTTTAGAATATGCTTTTAAATCTATATTTCAACGTTACATAATCATTAACATAATGATAACATAATCATAATTAATTCAAATTTAAATTATTCTGTTAAATAATAATTTCTAAAAATATTGCGAATTTCAGGGGCTCTAGTATTGTTTTATTGTGTTATTTATTATATTAGTGTTGAAATAACACTTAATTATTTAATTAATATATGGAAGCAAAAATTTACTTTTCCGATAATCCGAGATAGGATTAAACAAAACTAAAAATCAGTTCGAAATTTCTTTTTAACTGTTTTACAAAAATTTTTCATTCTGTACAAAGATGCTCTCCAAAACGGCATCCGGTCATTCTTATGCCTTATCTGAAAAAATAAAAATTCAAAAACTATTGTAAAAATCTTTAAGCTATGAAAAAAACTATTTTAAAATCACTTGGCCAGCTTGCCTTTATCGCGATGGTATTCCTAAGTTTTCTGGCAAATGCCCAAACACCGAAAGTCCGAATAGACAACACGCCACGGCAAAAAATTACTGGTTATGGTGGTTTCGTATGCAGTCCGCAGTTTGCCTATGATCATATGACGCCTGCAGAAATCGAAAAAATGTGGGGAACAAACAGTGAAGCTGGATACAATATTATGCGACTTTATATTCCCACAACCAGAGAGAATTGGAACTTGGCTCTCGCCACTGCACAAAAAGCAAAATCTCTAGGTCTGATTATTTTTGCAAGTCCGTGGTCGCCACCTGCAGAATGGAAAACCAACGGAAATGATGCTGGAACATACAATGGTGTAGAAGGTTTTCTCAAACCTGAGCATTATGGAGATTTTGCAAATTACCTGAATGACTTTGTTATTTATCTAAGAAATAATGGTGTTGAGCTGGAAGGTATCTCTCTGCAAAATGAGCCAGATTATGTAGTAGAATATACAGGATGCACTTGGACAACTACTCAAATGACCAATTTTCTGAAGAATTATTCAGATGTTATTAGTTGTAAGATTATTGCGCCGGAAACTGTGGGATTGTCAAACAACTTTGCTAATGCACTTCTTGCCACAGATGTATTGCCGAAGTTTGAAATCTACGCTGGACATCAATATGGAGGAATAGGTTCTGCATACAAAGGTTTCCTTAATACAAATAAAGAAATCTGGATGACAGAGTTTCTGATCAATTGGAATTCCAATGGCGGCACAAGAAATTTTTCTTGGAACACAGATGCATTTGACTTTGCAAAAAGCATCAATGATGTTATTGTAGGCGGTGGAAATGCCTGGATCCATTATGCTACAAAAAGATATTACGGAATGATGGGAGATGGGCTCTACGGAACGGTAGCTGGCGAAATCACCAAGCGTGGTCATATTCTCTCTCATTATGCAAAATATACAACGGGTTACAAAAGATTGGATGCTATCTGGAGCGACCAAGGCGCAATGCAGGGTTCTGCTTTCATCAATGATTCTGGAGATAAAGTGACATTGATGATTTTAAACTCATCGGCTAATGCCTACACACTGAAGGTGGATTTGCCTTTCTACACGACTTCAGCACAAAAAATTATGACCAATGAAACTTCTAATATGGTTTCCTCTAATCAGACCTTTACAGAAACCTTCCGGCCTACTATTCAGGTCAATCCTTCAAGTGTTATCACTTTTGTTTTTGATAAAAGTAATATCAGAGAAGTTTCCAATATGACGGGTCAGGATATTAATTATACTAAAATTGAAAGCCAATCTGTTACCAATCCTGCTTTTGGTACAGCTTATCAATTGAGTGGCAAAACAGCGACTTTGTATAATTCTACACCTTTGATCAGTTCCAATATGAATGATGCGAACGGCTATGTCAGCCTGGACGACAGATATAATAAATTGGTTTTCCACGTGAATAGTTATACAACAAGCAATCTGCCAACCTCGTCCAACACGACTTTATATTATGTTGACAATGCAGGCGTTGTGAAATCTTATAATTATGGAACAGTTAACTTGCCATCGTCCGGCTCGTCTAATTTCGATTTGACGTTTGATATCTCCAGAGCAGTTCTTACAACTGGCTGCAAAGGAATTATTGGACTTAGAAATGGTAATTTCAGTTCTGTATTGACATTCAATTTTGGTGATGTCTATTTTGCAGTTTCAAATGAAAAAGCGATGAAGTTTGCCGGCGTTTATTCAGATGGAGACAGCAATCTGATGGATGTTTATGAAAATACATATTACACGTCATTGGATTTTACTAGTGTAACAGGGATCAATACTTCAGCTAACTGGAAAAGTAAAATGGCTAATGCCAATAGTATATTTTATGTTAGTAGTGGAGCTGGATTCCGCAAAGATTCTAAAGCAAACAATACAAATGTTGTTTCAGGAACTGTTGCTGCATCATTGGAATTATCCGATCAGGGCGGTGACTTTAATGCACCTTTCGCTTTCACTGCAACAGCCGCATCGTATACAAAAACATTGAATGGATATGCCGTGATTGTATTGCCATTTGAAGCTAATGTTCCGGTTGGTGTACAGGCTTACAATATGTTGCCTTCGTCATCAAAAGTTTTATGTACCAGTGTTCCGAATGGAAAAATTCCGGCTAATACACCAGTGTTGATTAATGGAAACGGAACGTTTACTTTCACAGGATCAGGATCTGTTTCTACACCAAAAGCGATTGTTTCTAATCAGCTCAATGCAGACTATAGCACTGTAAAAGCTTACACAGGAGGTTATGTTCTCAAAACAGTTGGGGGAGTTACAGGATTCTATAAAATAAGTAGTGGAAGCGAGACTGTTCCGGTGTTTAGCGCTTATATTTCTGAAGAAAATGCTTATTCTGCTTCACTTCTGCCATTGGAATTTGAAACACTTGCTGTTCAGGGTATATCTGATTCCAAATTGCAGCTTTATCCAAATCCTGCTAAAAACGAGATCTTTATTAATTGGAAATCTTCCGATGCAGCTTATTCGATTATTGATGCTAAAGGAAGCCTGATCTCACATCAATCGAAACTTGTCAGTGGTAAAAATAGAATTGATATTTCTAAACTTACTTCCGGAGTATATTTTATTGAAATATACGAAGCAGGGAAAAGCATCAGAACGAAATTTATTAAACAATAATTATCATATTTTCAAATCAAATTTTATTAAAGGTCACCGTTTATTCTGGTGACTTTTTTTAATTAATATGAGCAAAAATCCTATTATTCGAATATAAAAAAAATTGGTTAGTAACCAAGCTGTAAATATTATTATTTTAAATTAAGTGTTATTTATACATTTATTAGAAATAGAATCTTATATTTGTTAATAATCAATATCGAATGTCAGTCTTTGAAATCAATCTGATATTTTAAATCAATTATAATGAAAAGAATCCTGTTTTCCTTATCGGTCTTAATCTGCGCAATCTCTTCCGCACAGAATTTCAAATATCCCTTCCAAAACCCCAAACTTCCGGTGGAGCAGAGAATTGAAAACCTTCTCGGATTATTAACGGTTGATGAAAAAATCGGAATGATGATGGATAATTCGAAAGCAGTTCCGAGGTTGGATATTCCCGGTTACGGCTGGTGGAACGAGGCGCTTCACGGCGTCGCAAGAGCGGGAACAGCAACGGTTTTTCCGCAGGCAATCGGAATGGCAGCGACTTGGGACGTTCCGGAACATCTCAAAACTTTTGAAATGATTTCCGATGAAGCCAGAGCAAAATACAATAGATCTTTTGATGAATCCCAAAAAACCGGGCGTTACGAAGGTCTTACCTTCTGGACACCGAATATCAATATTTTCCGCGACCCGAGATGGGGAAGAGGTCAGGAAACTTATGGTGAAGACCCGTATTTGACATCAGTTTTAGGCGTTGCTGCGGTAAAAGGTTTGCAGGGAAACGACCCTAAATATTTCAAAACTCACGCTTGCGCCAAACATTTCGCCGTTCACAGCGGCCCGGAATGGAACCGACATTCTTACAACGCCGAAGTTTCCAAAAGAGATTTGTACGAAACTTATCTTCCGGCTTTCAAAGCATTGGTTCTGGAAGGAAATGTAAGGGAAGTGATGTGCGCTTACAATGCCTTTGACGGTCAGCCTTGCTGTGCTAACAATACTTTATTGACAGAAATTCTTCGCGGAAAATGGAACTACGACGGAATGGTTGTTTCTGATTGCTGGGCTTTGGCAGACTTCTATCAGAAACAATACCACGGAACACATCCTGACGAAAAAAGTACCGCCGCAGATGCTTTGAAACATTCTACAGATCTGGAGTGTGGCGATACATATAATAATTTAAACAAATCTCTCGCAAGCGGTTTAATCACGGAGAAAGACCTCGATATTTCGATGCGAAGAATTCTGAAAGGCTGGTTTGAATTGGGAATGCTGGATCCGAAATCTTCCGTTCACTGGAACTTCATTCCATATTCTGTTGTGGATTCTGAAGAGCATAAAAAACAGGCTTTAAAAATGGCTCAGAAATCTATTGTTCTGATGAAAAATGAGAATAATATTTTGCCTTTAAATAAAAACATCAAAAAAATTGCCGTTGTCGGTCCGAATGCTGATGACGGACTGATGCAGCTGGGAAATTATAACGGAACACCTTCTTCCATCGTAACGATTTTGGACGGAATCAAAACCAAATTTCCAAACGCAGAAATTATTTATGAAAAAGGAACTGAAGTTGCCGATCCATCTTCCAGAACTTCGCTTTACCAAGACTTTTTAAGCCAGAAAAACGGCGAAAAAGGAATGAAAGTAGCATTTTTCAACAATAATGAATTTAAGGAAACTCCCGCCAATGTTTCTGTCAATAAAACAGGAATCAATTACAACAGTTTTGGCGGAACTCAGCTTGCCCCGAATGTCGGAAGAGAAAATACATCGGCTATTATTTCCGGCGTTTTCAAAAGCAATTACTCCGGCGATGTGATTCTTTCACCATCAACATCAGATGTTTACACGCTTTTTGTTGACGGAAAAGAAATCGCCACCAGAAAAGGTCCCGATGCAAGACATCCTTCAGAATTTCCTGTGAAAATGGAAAAAGGGAAAGAGTATAACATAGAATTACGTCACACCCAAAAAGGGAAATATGTAAGCATCACTTTTGACGTGTACAGAAAAGATCCTGTTAATTTTGCTGCCGTAAAGGAAAAAGTGAGAGATGCGGACGTTATTGTCTTCGCAGGCGGACTTTCTCCAAGTCTGGAAGGCGAAGAAATGATGGTGAATGCAGAAGGTTTCAAAGGTGGCGATAAAACGTCTATCGACCTTCCGAAAGTTCAGCGTGAATTGCTGGCTGAACTAAGAAAAACAGGGAAACCTGTCGTTTTTGTCCTTTGTACGGGAAGTTCATTGGGTTTAGCGCAGGATGAAAAAAATTATGATGCTTTGATTAGCGCTTGGTATGGCGGACAATCCGGCGGAACTGCCGTTGCAGACGTTTTGGCGGGAGATTACAATCCGTCCGGAAGATTACCGATTACCTTCTATAAAAATCTGGAACAGCTTGACAATAATTTGTCTAAAACCAGCAAACATCAGGATTTTGAAAACTACGATATGGTCGGAAGAACCTACCGTTATATGACGGAAAAGCCATTATACGCTTTCGGTCACGGGTTGAGTTATTCAAAATTTGTTTACGGAAATGCTAAGCTGGCCAAAAGCACCATTAATTCTAATGAAAATCTGACGATTACAGTTCCAGTTACCAATAATTCGGAAAGAGACGGTGAGGAAGTGATTCAGGTATATGTAAAAAGAAATAATGATTCTTCGGCACCAGTAAAGACTTTGAGAGCTTTTGAAAGGGTTTTAATTAAATCTAAGGAAACAAAAAATATTCAATTAACGATTTCTAAAGATTCATTTACATTTTATGATGAAAAAGTAGATGATTTGGCTCCGAAAGCAGGAGATTACACGATTTTCTACGGGGGAACTTCCGATGAATCCGGATTGAAGAATCTTCAATTACAGGTTAAATAATTTCTGAAATTTAATTAAAATCTTTAAAAATTGATTAAACAGTATAATCTGCAAAATCAAAAAAATCTGCGAGAGTATAAATGTTTTTATCTAACTAAAATTAATTAATGAAAAAATCCAAAATATTCGCAACCGCATTTTCTTTAAGCGTAGCTATCTTTTCGGCACAAAAAGGAAATATCAAAACCCATCTCCTCGATTTAGACGGAACTTCTACCAACATCAAAATCCAGCCAACAATGTACGGGATTTTCTTCGAAGACATCAACTTTGCGGCAGACGGCGGATTATATGCTGAATTAATTAAAAACCGCAGTTTTGAGTTTGATGAACCTTTAACCGGCTGGAAACAACCCAACACAAAAACATTGTCTCCCAATTTAGATTCCGGTTTTTTAACAATTATAACCGACAAATCCAAAACCAATAAAAACTACGCAAGAATTACGGTTTGGAATGATAAAAACTATTCGTTGGAAAACGAAGGTTTCCGAGGAATCGGTCTGCATCAAGGAGAGAAATATGATTTAAGCTTCAATCTGGAAAATGTGTCAGGCAATATTTCTGCCATCAATACAAGCCTGATTGATGAAAACGGAACAGTGATTTCCTCTGTTTCTACAATCATCAAAGGCGGAGGCTGGCAAAAATACAATGCTGTTTTTGTACCTTCTAAAACCGTTGAAAAAGCAAAGCTTCAAATCACTTTTACCGGAAAAGGCGTTGTGAATATGGATATGATTTCACTGTTTCCTCAAGACACCTGGAAAGGCAGAAAAGGAGGTTTGAGAAAAGATTTAGTGCAGAAATTATACGATTTACAGCCGGGATTTTTACGTTTTCCGGGCGGTTGTATTGTCGAAGGAAGAACCTTGGCGGAACGTTATCAATGGAAAAAAACGATTGGTAAAGTAGAAGACCGCGAAAATTTGATTAATAAATGGAACAATGGATTTGCCCACCGTCTTACTCCCGATTATTGGCAGTCTTTCGGACTTGGCTTTTTTGAATATTTCCAATTGGCGGAAGATTTAGGCGCAGAACCACTTCCGATTCTCAGCTGCGGAATGGCTTGCCAGTTCAATACAGCCGAACTTGTAAAAATGGAGGATTTGGATCCTTACGTTCAGGATGCTTTGGATTTGATTGAATTTGCAAACGGCGATTCCAACACGAAATGGGGAAAAATTCGTACAGAAATGGGACATCCGAAAACCTTTAATATGAAATTCATAGGCGTTGGAAATGAACAATGGGGAGCGGATTATATCGAACGTTACAAAGTTTTTGAAAAAGCGATTCACGCCAAATATCCCGATATCAAAATCATTTCCGGAAGCGGACCGTCTCCCGATGGCGAATTTTTCGATTACGGCTGGAAAGAACTTAAAAAACTCAACGCTCAGCTTGTGGATGAACATTACTACAATTCCCCTGAATGGTTCTTAAAAAATGCTGACAGATATGATAAATACGACCGTTTCGGACCAAAAGTTTTTGCCGGAGAATATGCCGCACAATCGGTTGGCGTTGTAAAACCTGACAATAAAAACAATTGGCTTACCGCACTTTCGGAAGCCGCTTTTATGACCGGATTAGAGCGCAATGCAGATGTAGTGACGATGACTTCCTACGCTCCGCTTTTCGCCCACGCAGACGGTTGGCAATGGACGCCGGATTTGATTTGGTTCAATAATTTAAAATCTTATGCCACTCCGAATTATTATGTTCAGAAATTATTCTCCAACAACAAAGGAACGGATTTAATTAAAATCTCCGAAAACGGAAAACCGTTGAAAGGTGAGAATAATCTCTATGCATCGGCAGTTCGTGACCTTAAAAAGGAAGAAACCATTATTAAAATTGTTAATGCTAATTCTGAGGGAACCTCAGTTGAAATCAACCCAAAAAATAGTAAAATGGGCAGTCAATTCACCAAAATTGTACTGACTTCTGCAGGACTTTCCGATGAAAATAATTTCCAATCAGAAACCATTACACCAAAAGAAGAAACACAGGCTATTAAAAAAGGGAAAATTTCTGTTGAAATTCCGGCAAATTCTTTAGTTATTTTGAAAATAAAATAGCTTTAAAATACCATAAATAAAGGAAAAATTAAAATTAAGTGTAAATATTACATTTATTTAAAATAGAATCTTATATTTGTTTTTAGCTCTTAAACAGAAAAACGGAGAATTCTTTAAGGTAAATGAAAACTTAATGAAAAATCTTTGTAGAATGTAATCCATTGCATCAATTATTTTAAAAAGAGCTAAAAACAATAATCAAAATAAATCACTTTCGTTAATGAAAAAATACGTTATCGGCTTAGACTACGGAACAGACTCTGTTCGGGCCGTTTTGATTGATACGGAAAACGGGGCAGAACTGGCAACTTCCGTAAGCTACTATAAAAGATGGAAAGAAGGAAAATTCTGCAAACCGGAAGAAAACCAATTTCGTCAGCATCCGCTCGACCATATCGAAGGCTTGGAAAAAACCATTTCAACCGTTGTCAAAGAAAGTGGCGTTGCGCCCGAAAATATCGCCAGTATTTGTATAGATACGACGGGTTCGTCACCGCTTCCCGTGAATAAGGATGGAATTGCCTTGTCACTTTTGCCTGAATTTTCAGAAAATCCGAATGCAATGATGGTGTTGTGGAAAGACCATACTTCCATTGATGAAGCCGAAGAAATCAATCATCTGGCAAGAAACTGGGGTGGTGAAGATTATACAAAATTTGAAGGCGGAATCTATTCTTCCGAATGGTTTTGGGCAAAAATTCTTCACATCAACAGAGAAGATGAAGCCGTTAAAAATGCCGCATACAGCTGGATGGAACATTGCGATTACCTCACATTTTTACTTTCCGACAACCAGAGTTTAGCGACATTTAAAAGAAGCCGTTGTGCAGCGGGTCACAAAGCAATGTGGCACGAATCGTGGGATGGACTTCCTTCCAAAGAATTTCTCGGTCAGCTGGATTCTTCACTGGCAGAACTTCGTGACAGGCTGTACGATAAAACCTACACGTCCGATGAAGTTGCCGGAAATCTGAACGAAGAATGGGCAACAAAATTGGGCTTAACAACGAATACGGTAATTGCTGTCGGAACTTTCGACGCTCATTCAGGAGCGGTGGGAGCAAAAGTAGAGAAGAATACACTAATCAGAATTATGGGAACGTCAACCTGCGATATTATGGTGGCTCCCAACGAAATCATCGGCGACAAAACAGTTAAAGGAATCTGCGGGCAGGTCGATGGTTCTGTAATTCCTGGGTTGATGGGATTGGAAGCGGGGCAATCCGCATTTGGTGATGTTTTGGCGTGGTACAAAGATATTCTGACTTGGCCGACACACCATATTTTGATGAATTCCAACGTGATTGATGAAAATCAAAAACAGTTGCTGAAAGAAGAAATAGAGAACAATATTATTCGCAATCTCACTTTGGAAGCGGAAAAAATTCCACTTTCGGAGGTTGTTCCGGTTGCATTGGATTGGATTAACGGACGAAGAACACCAGATGCCAATCAGGAACTGAAAATGGCGATCAGCAACCTTTCATTGGGAACAAAAGCACCGCATATTTTCAAAGCGTTGGTGAATGCTATTTGCTTTGGAGCCAAAAAAATCGTCGACCGTTTCGAAGAAGAAGGCATAAAAATCGAAAAAGTGATAGGAATCGGAGGCGTTGCCAGAAAATCACCTTTCATTATGCAGACGTTGGCCAACATTCTTAATATGCCGATTGTTGTTGCAGCTTCAGACCAGGCTCCGGCTTTGGGCGCAGCCATTTATGCGGCCGTTGCCGCAGGAATTTACCCGACTGTTCAGGAAGCCAGCCAAAAAATGGGTTCCGATTTCGAAGCAGAATATTTCCCACAAGTGGAAAAAGTAGAAAAATATACAGAATTTATGAAACAGTATCAGATTCTCGCAGATTTCACAGAAAACAATATCAAATCAAAGAAAAAGTTGACAGCTGACAGTCTATAGTTGATAGAGGTTAAAGCAGAAAAGCTCCGTAGGAGCGCCCTGTTAATAGCAAATATGTAAATATTGTCATCACAAAGAGAGCCTCGTAGAGGCGACCTGTTAAATATTTACATTAAGTGAAAAACCAACAACCATCAACCAAAAACTAACAACCAAAATAATTATGGCAGCTTTATCCGTCTTCCGCTCCCAATCTTTTTTTTGCCAGGGCTTTTTCCAACGCAAAAAAAGGATTTCCGCTCAAGCCGGGCTGCGTGCAATTCGGCGTTTAAAGTTTGAATACGATTATTCAATAGAGGTGGACCTTAGCCCGTCTACAAAAACCGAAAACAAATTCGGCTTTAGCCAAAATTTATAATAGGTTTTGGCTAAAGCCCGACGTAATTGAAAAAGGTAATGCCATACAAGACTATTAGGAAAACTCTTAGTCTTTGCTGAGTGAAACGCCTTTGCGAACTTAAAAACAGTTAGTAGTCAAAAAAAACTTTGCGCACTTTGCGGTAAAAAAAATTAAATAAAATGAGCATCTATAAAGAATTAAAACGAGAATGTTACGAAGCCAATATGCAACTCGATGCATTGAAGCTGGTTGTTTACACATTCGGTAACGTAAGTGCCGTTGACCGTGACAAAGGAATCTTTGCCATCAAACCGAGCGGCGTTCCTTACGAAATACTGAAACCGGAAGACATTGTGATTTTAGATTATGATGCCAATGTCGTTGAAGGAAATTTAAGACCGTCTTCCGATACCAAAACCCACGCTTATCTCTATAAAAATTGGGAAAACATCGGTGGAATCTCCCATACACACGCTATCTATTCCGTAGCTTGGGCACAGGCGCAACTGGATATTCCAATTTTTGGCACGACGCACGCAGACCATTTAACGTCAGATATTCCTTGCGCACCACCAATGCGTGATGATTTAATCGAAGGAAACTACGAATACAACACCGGAATCCAGATTCTCGACTGTTTCAACGAAAAAGATTTGTCTTACGAGAAAGTAGAAATGGTGCTCATCGGAAATCACGGACCGTTCACCTGGGGAAAAAATGCAGAGAAAGCCGTTTACAACAGCAAAGTACTCGAAACCATCGCCGAGATGGCTTATCTCACAAGGCAAATCAACCCGAATGCGCCTCGTTTAAAAGATTCATTAATCAAAAAACATTACGAACGCAAACACGGCAAAAATGCCTATTACGGACAATAATAGAATTAAATAAAGTCTGTCATTCTGAACGAAATGTAATGTAGTGAAAAATCTTTATTATAAACAAAGATTCCTCGTTCCTCGGAATGACAAACACAATATTAAACTATCAACTATCAACCAAAAACAATCAACTAAAAAATATGTTAACACCTCTCAATACGAAAGAAATCTGGTTCATCACCGGAAGCCAGCATTTATATGGCCCTGAAACATTAGCGCAAGTTGCAGAACATTCAGCGAAAATCGTGGAAGCGTTCAATGCTTCGTCGCAGATTCCTGTAAAAGTTATTTTGAAGCCAACCGTAAAAACCACAGAAGAAATCTTTGAAACACTTACAGCTGCCAACTTCGCAAAAGATTGTATCGGAATCGTAACCTGGATGCACACGTTTTCACCCGCAAAAATGTGGATTCGTGGACTGACCGCATTACAAAAACCAATGTTGCATCTTCATACGCAATTCAACCAGGATATTCCTTGGTCTACGATGGATATGGACTTTATGAACCTGAATCAGGCTGCGCACGGCGACAGGGAATTCGGTTTTATGGTAAGCCGTCTGCGCAAAAACAGAAAAGTCGTTGTAGGACATTGGGCGGAAGAAAGAGTTCAGAAACAAATTGGAGAATGGAGTAGAGTTGCCGCAGGTTGGGATGATTGGCAAGGTGCGAAGTTCGCCCGTTTTGGTGATAATATGAGATTTGTAGCCGTTACCGACGGAGATAAAGTAGAAGCGGAAACTAAATTTGGATTTTCCGTCAACACTTGGGGAATCGGGGATTTGGTAAGCGTTGTCAACTCGATTGGTGATGGCGAAATCAAAACCTTAATTGAAGAATATGAAGCTTCATACAAAATGGCAGAATCCCTTCTTTCCGGAGGTTCAAACAGAAAATCTCTGGAAGTTGCCGCAAGAATTGAATTAGGTTTGGAAAAATTCCTAAAAGATGGAAATTTCAAAGGTTTTTCCGATACATTCGAAGATCTTCACGGTTTGGAACAATTGCCCGGAATTGCTGTTCAAAGATTAATGGAAAAGGGTTACGGATTTGCCGGAGAAGGCGATTGGAAAACTGCCGCTTTGGTTCGTGCAATGAAAACAATGGGACAAGGTTTGGATGGCGGAAACGCCTTTATGGAAGATTATACATATCATTTAAATCCTTCCAATCCTTCGATTTTAGGTTCACATATGTTGGAAGTTGATCCTGTTTTAGCGGTTGACAAGCCTTCTTGTGAAATTCATCCGTTAGGAATTGGCGGAAAAGCTGACCCGGTTCGTCTGGTGTTTAATTCGAGAGGAAATATCGATTCTTTAAATGCAGCCTTAATGGATTTCGGAAATCATTTCAGACTGTTAATCAATAAAACAAAAGCATTGGAAATCACCGAAGAATTGCCAAAACTTCCTGTTGCGAGAGTTCTTTGGAAACCACTTCCTGACTTGTACACTGCAGCTGAAGCCTGGATTTTGGCAGGTGGTGCGCATCACACGTGTTATAGTGAGAACATCAGCGTTGAACAATTGGAAGATTTTGCGGAGATTGCAGGTATCGAATCGCTTGTTATTGATGAAGATACAAAAATTCGTGATTTTAAGAACACGCTTCGCTGGAATG
Organism: Epilithonimonas arachidiradicis; assembly: GCF_003610695.1. Taxonomy (GTDB): domain Bacteria; phylum Bacteroidota; class Bacteroidia; order Flavobacteriales; family Weeksellaceae; genus Epilithonimonas; species Epilithonimonas arachidiradicis. Next base: position 273,066 of record NZ_RAQH01000003.1, read on the forward strand.
AAATATATTATCGTTAAACTTGCAAAACTTCTAAAAAATGAGAAAAACAAGTATCAACCTGATAATTCTTTTTGCTGTTTTATGTATTTTCGGGTGCAATAAAAAAGAAAATCAATCAAAAACTCAACCGGAAACAATGGAAAACATACAGGTTTCAGATTACGGAGTCACTTCAAAAGGTGATTCCATCAAAAAATATACTTTGACCAACAAAAACGGGATGAAACTGGAAGTCATTAACTTCGGCGGAATTATCACTTCACTTACCGCTCCCGACAAGAACGGAAAGTACGAAGATGTCGTTTTAGGATTTACAAAGCCTGAAGATTATTTCAACGGAAATCCATATTATTTCGGAGCATTGATTGGCCGTTACGGAAACAGAATTGCCAATGCCAAATTTACTTTGGAAAGTAAAACCTATGACATTGATAAAAACGACGGGCCAAACAGTCTTCACGGAGGAAAAGAAGGATTCCATACCAAATTCTGGAATATTGAACCTGTAAAAGATGCAAAATTCCCGACTTTGAAACTGACTTACACCAGCGCAGACGGTGAAGAAGGTTATCCGGGAAAATTAACGACAACCGTTTTGTATACTTTGACGGACGACAACGCACTTGAAATTTCTTACGAAGCGGAAACCGATAAACCGACTGTTGTTAATTTAACTCAACATTCGTATTTCAATCTCTCAGGGAATTTTTCAAAAACAATTCTTGACCACGAATTGCAGATTAATGCGGATAAATTTACACCAGTTAATGAAACTCTAATTCCTACAGGTGAGCAAAAAGCGGTGAAGGGAAGTGTATTCGATTTCACAGCTTCAAAAGCAATTGGAAAAGATATCAATGCAGATGACGACCAACTGAAAAAAGGAAAAGGTTACGACCACAACTGGATTCTGAACGGAAGCGGATTGAGAAGCATTGCCAAAGTTTATCATCCTGAATCAGGAAGAGTAATGGAAGTTTTGACCGATGAACCGGGCGTTCAGTTCTATTCCGGAAACTTTTTGGATGGAAAATTTGATACAAAGACTGGCGGAAAAAATGAATTCAGAACAGGCTTTTGTTTAGAAACACAACATTTTCCGGATTCTCCAAACCAGGCTTCTTTCCCTTCTACGGAGTTGAAGCCGGGACAAAAATACCAGTCGAAAACAATTTACAAATTCTCAGTTAAAAAATAAAGTATGGGAAATTTAGCAACTATTGATATCATCATATTTCTGATTTATTTTGTGGTGGTAGCCGGTTACGGAATCTGGATTTATAACAAAAAAAAATCTGCAGCAACAGGCAGTAAAGATTATTTCCTTGCGGAAGGTTCACTCACTTGGTGGGCGATTGGAGCGAGTTTAATTGCTTCCAATATTTCAGCGGAACAGTTCATCGGGATGTCCGGCGAAGGATTTTTCGTGGGTGTAGCGGTGGCAGCTTATGAATGGATTGCAGCATTGGCACTTATCATTATTGCCATTTGGTTCATTCCGATTTATCTTAAAAACAAAATTTATACGATGCCGCAATTCCTGGAAACCCGTTACAACAAATCGGTTTCCCTGATTATGGCGGTGTTCTGGCTGTTTTTATATGTGATTGTCAACCTGACTTCCATTCTTTATTTGGGTGCTTTGGCGATCGATACTTTATTGGGCGGCGGTCATCTTCATATCATTATGATTGGATTGCTTCTAATGGCATTATTAATCGGTCTTGGCGGTATGAAAGTAATCGGTTACACCGACGTAATTCAGGTGGCGGTTTTGATTATTGGTGGTTTTGCGACAGTTTATATGGCGCTTCAGATTGTCGACCAGAGAATCAACGGAGCGGCTGTAGGAAATGCTTTTGCAGGTTTTCAGACCTTGATGAATGAAGCACCGCAACATTTCAAATTAATGCTTGAAAAACCTGTTAAGACAACAACTACTTTAGCAATGCCTGAAAATCTGGATGTTCAGAAATATGTGGTTTTACCGGGATTGGCAATGTATTTTGCAGGACAGTGGATTGTTAATTTAAATTATTGGGGTTGCAACCAGTACATCACGCAAAGAGCTCTGGGAGCTGATTTAAAAACGGCGAGAACCGGGATTTTATTCGCAGGATTCCTTAAATTATTTATGCCGATTATCGTTATGCTTCCGGGAATTGCAGCTTACGTTTTGTATACCAAAGGTCACTTACCTGGCTTTAACGGAGTGAAAGACGGAGCATATTCTGCAATATTAGGATTTTTGCCGGTTGGTCTGAAAGGTCTTGCAGTAGCGGCTTTGACGGCGGCAATTGTTGCTTCTTTGGCAGGGAAAGTAAACAGTATCTCAACGATTTTCACATTAGACATTTATAAAAAATATTTGAAGGCTGATGCAACGGAAATCCAGATGGTAAGAACCGGAAGATGGGCAATTATCATTGCAATGTTTGTGGCTTTGGCATTTACTTGGACAGATGCTTTGGGAATTGGTGGTGAAGGTGGATTTACCTTTATTCAGAAATATACAGGATTTATCAGTCCGGGTGTTTTTGCGATGTTCCTTTTGGGAATGTTCTGGAAAAGAACAACCGGAACTGCAGCGTTGGTAGGCGTAATTTTAGGATTCGTTCTGGCAATTTTCTTCAACAGTTTTGCTGTGGAAATTTTCGGAAAAGAAACCTGGTTATACACAGCTTTCACTTATGAAAAACTGGAAAATGGCGTAGTTCACACCATTACTGAAATTCCGTTCCTGATTAATATGGGCTGGTCATTCTTCTTCACGGTTCTGACGATGGTTGGGATAAGTCTTGCAGGTCCGAAAGTGAACCCGAAAGCATTTGCAATCGATGCATCAATGTTCAAAGTGGACAACAGAACATTGGTTTTAATTGTTGTAACATTACTTTTACTAACTGCACTTTACGTGAGATTTTGGTAAATTTAAGGTATTATAAAAAGGATGTCCTTTGAGGCATCCTTTTTTTATTTTTTATAATTTTGATTGTATTTTGAAAACCTATTTTCTTTTCATCGATACCGAAACTACAGGAATCCCGAAACGATGGAGTCTGCCTTATTCTGAGAAAGATAATTGGCCTTCCGCAGTTCAGGTGGCCTGGGTTATTTATGATGAAAATGCCCAGGAAATTAAACGTGAAAATTTTTATATTTTTAATGAGGATTTGAAAATCAGTTCGAAGTCATTGAAAATCCACGGTATTACCAAAGAATTCTTAAGTAAAAACGGACAGGAAAGAACTTTGGTTTTAGAAAAGCTTTCAACGGATATAAAAGAATTTCAACCCTTGATTACGGGACATTTTACAGAGTTTGATATTCACACACTGAGCGCCGATTTTTACAGGGCAAACCTGGAAAATCCTTTTCTGCAGAGTCATTTCTACTGCACAATGCTTAAAAGTAAAGAGTATGTTGTCAATCCGGAAGCTGATTATTTTAAACTGCCTCAGCTTTACGAGTTTCTTTTTAATGAAAAAATGGAATATCTCCACAATGCGATGATCGATGCAGAAATAACTGCAAAATGTTTTTTTGAAATCCGGAAACGGGGAGAGATTTCAGAGACCGACTTTCAGAATATTCATCGGAAAATCGAATCCGGTTTAAAGTTTTTAACCCATAGAATGAAATAACTATAATGCAGGAAAAAATTATTTCACTTTTAAAAATAACAGAACCCTTTCATCTTTTACCCGAAACCGTTCTTGCAGAAATCTCGGAAACATTCACAAGAACCGAGTTTTCCAAAGATACCTTGGTCTATCGCCAGGAAGTGACGGAAATGAGAGGAGTAGACATTATTGAATCCGGAGAATACGAAACATTTTTTTTCGATGCAGCGGAAAACAAAAGATGTATTTCGATACACCATTCGCCTTATTGTTTTGGGGGGATATCTGTGGTTCTGAACAGAGTACGTGCATTGAAATCGGCGATTGCCAAAAAGGGAACTGTTGTTTATACATTGCCAAAAAAGGAATTCTACGAGTTGTGTAACGCCTACGAAGACTTTTTCCATTATTTTACATCAGATTTTGGCAAAAAAATGCTGGATGAGGAATTTTCTCATTTTGTGAAAACCCCTGCAACGTTTGAAGAAAGTTATTTTGCGGCTGACCAGCTTTACTCAAGAAAAATAAAAGGAATTACTTATAAAAGTATCGTTTCCTGCGAAGAAAATACTCCTGTTTTTGAGGCGGCTCAAATGATGGCCACTCATAAAGTAAGCTGCATCTTTGTGAAAAAATCAGCAAGTGAGGAAATTATCGGCTATGCGACAGATATTACCTTGCGAGATAATGTTATCGCCCACTGCCTGGATTCCAGAATTGCAATTTCTGAGGTGATGGATAATCCCATTGTAAGTATTTCCAGCGACGCCTATCTTTATGAAGCAGTTCTGATGATGTTTAAAACCAAATCAAGATATCTTCTCGTAAAAGATAATGGCGAGTATGTAGGCTTTCTGAGCAGAAACCGTCTGTTGAGCGAACAGGGACAGAGTCCGCTTGTTTTTATACAATCGGTAAAACAGGCTGAAAGTGTAGAAGAACTTAAGAAAAAATGGAAGCAGGTTCCGGATATTATTACTCAATTGTTGGGAAGGGGAGTGCACGGCGAAATTGCCAGCCAGGTCATCACTACAATTGCCGATACCATTACCGGAAAAGTGATTGAAAAAGTTATCAGGCAGATAGGAAAACCTCCTGCAAAATTTGCGTTTATCGTGACCGGGAGCGAAGGTCGGAAAGAACAGACTCTAAGCACAGATCAGGACAACGGAATTATCTATGAAGATAAAGCCAATGAACACCGCGAAATGGTAAGGGAATATTTTCTGGATTTTGCCAAAAAAGTTTCGGATGATCTCAATACGATTGGATTTGAATACTGCAGAGGAAATTTTATGGCAAGCAATCCCAAATGGACCCATTCTCTTTCTCACTGGAAAAGAAATTACAACCAATGGATCGAAGAATCGGTGCCGGAAACCGCAATGAAGCTTTCCACTTTTTTCGATTTCCGTTTTATTTATGGTGAAGAAAGTATTGTGAAAGACCTGAAAAACTATATCAAGGAAAAATTAGCTTCACCCAATCAGCTGTTTTTTGCTCATATTGCCAAAAATGCTTTACAGTACGAACCGCCTTTGACTTTTCTGAAAAGAATTAAAACCCAGACCATCGGGAAATCAGAGGTTTTTGATATCAAAACTGCGATGTCGCCAATTGTTGATTTGCTTCGTGTGTATGCGTTGAAAAATCAGTTGGATATAGAGAATACCGGTGAACGAATGAAAAAGCTGACGGAAATCGGAGTTTTCACGCAACAGCAATACAATGAAATGCATCAGTCTTACTATTATCTGATGGCACTTCGACTAAAAAATCAGGCGAACCAGATCAATATTGATAAAAAGCATCCTGATAATTATATTGAAATCAGTAAACTTACCAAAATAGAGCGTGTCACTTTAATCGAAATCTTCAAAACCATTGCTAATTTCCAGCTGGGAATCAAAGTGAAATTTACAGGAAGTTTTTAAGTTTAAATCTTAAACATAAACCCTTCCGCAATTTTCTTATTGTATTTTTCTTCATCGAAAGTGTAAAGAAAAGACCCTTTTTTAGACGAGCTCATATCTTTTCCTTCCGTTTTCACAAGAATATCCAGCGCATTGATTTTGCTGATGAAATTCCGCTTGTCATACTGTTCGTTGAAGATAGCTTCGTATAAAGTCTGCAGATCTTTCATCGTGAATTTTTCCGGCAGAAGCTCAAAACCGATAGGTCGTGTGGAAGCCCTTCTTCTCAGTCTCAGAACCGCATCTTTCACCATTTCGTTATGGTCGAAAATTAAAGTCGGAAAATCCTGCAGATCAAACCATTTCGCACTGTATTTTTCATTGATCTGAATATTTTTTTCAATATTGATCAGTGCATAATATGATATCGACATAATTCTCGCCGTCGGTTCGCGGTCGATTTGAGTATAGGAATTGAGCTGTTCAAGATAGATATTTTCCAGCCCGGTAAGTGTGTTCAGGACACGCTGTGCCGCTTCATCAGAGGTTTCCTCGTCCCCGATAAAACCACCCATTAATGACCATTCTCCCATTTTCGGTTCAAAATTCCTTTGTACCAGAAGGATTTTAAGATTTTCGCCATCGAACCCGAAAATAATGCAGTCAACAGCTACCAGATGTCGTGGAAAATGAGAATAGTCTTGTGTCATCGATTATAATTTTTATGCAAAGTTAATGCTTTTAGGCTTTGATTTTACAGTTGAAACCATATAAATGTATTTTATACACTTTATTTTACTTTTTATTTTTAAAAAATCCAGATTTCATCATTTACCTTAATATTTTGGGAGCAATTAATAGCTCTGAAGCTTACATTTTATTCACTAAAAACATTAAAAACAGATGAACTCAACGTTAAAAATATGTTAAAATTAAGTTTCTTTTCATTTTAAATTTACCCGAAAACTATAGTTGAGGCTTAGTCTTAAAAATACGATAAGTTATTTATATAAATTACTGATGCCTTCAATCGGTATTCTGTATTCATTTTTATACAAGCGATTTAGCCGTATGGTTCTGATTATCGTGATTTTTAATAATCTTAATTTTTATGATAAGTCCTTGCTGTTTTCAGCTTTTTTCTAAGACTTTAAAATATACTTTTTTTTGATTCCATCGGCTTATTCTGCAAAATTCTTTGTCATATTGATTCTTTCTTTTATTTTTAGAAATGTTGAATAGACATTTATTAATGAATAAAAAATCGCTGATAGTATTTTTAGGTTTAGGTACGCTTGCTTTTGGGCAGGTGAGCAAAACAATCAGTTATTTTCCTCTGAATAAGGTTGCTTTGTCGGAAAGTGTTTTCAGCAAGGCGATGCAGATGGATAAAAACTACATTATGTCGATGGATGCCGACCGTTTACTGGCGCCCTATCTGAAAGAAGCAGGACTTAATCCTAAAAAAACAAATTATCCCAACTGGGAAAACACAGGATTGGATGGTCACATTGGCGGCCATTATATTTCAGCATTAGCGTTGATGTACGCTTCTACAGGCGATGCCAAAGTAAAACAGCGCCTCGATTATATGATTGATGAGCTGGAGCGTTGCCAGAATCTTTCAGGAAACGGCTATCTTTCCGGCGTTCCAAACGGCAAAAAAATCTGGGCAGAAATCTCGGATGGCAATATCCGCGCATCGGCTTTCGGATTGAATGACCGTTGGGTGCCATTATATAATATTCACAAAATATATTCAGGTTTGCGTGATGCCTATTGGTATGCCGACAGCGAAAAGGCAAAGAAAATGCTCATCAAGCTTACTGATTGGATGGCGGATGAAGTTTCCGGACTTTCCGATGAGCAGATTCAGGAGATGCTGAGAAGCGAACACGGCGGACTGAATGAGGTTTTTGCCGATGTTTACGACATTACCAAAAATGAAAAATATCTCAAGCTTGCGCATCGTTTTTCGCATCTGGCCATTTTAAATCCTTTGCTGATTCACGAAGATAAACTGACAGGAATTCACGCCAATACACAAATCCCAAAAGTAATTGGTTTTAAAAGGATTGCCGATTTGGAACATAATAAGGAGTGGGACAGTGCGGCAGATTTTTTCTGGACGAATGTTACGCAAAAACGTTCTGCAATTATCGGTGGAAACAGTGTCAGCGAACATTTCAATCCAACAACCGATTTCAGCGGAATGATTAAAAGCATTGAAGGTCCCGAAACCTGTAATACCTACAATATGCTGAAACTGACCAAAGAACTTTTCGCCACCAATCCAAAGTCGTCTTATCTGGATTATTACGAAAGAGCCTTGTATAATCATATTCTTTCGACGCAAAACCCTGACAAAGGCGGTTTTGTGTATTTTACACCGATGCGCCCTGGTCATTACAGGGTCTATTCACAGCCGGAAACCAGCTTCTGGTGTTGCGTAGGTTCAGGAATGGAAAACCACGCGAAGTATGGCGAAATGATTTATGCACATTTAGATAATGATTTGTATGTGAATTTGTTTATTCCGTCTGTTTTAAAATGGTCAGAGAAGAAGTTGATTCTGAGACAGGAAAATAATTTTCCACAGACACCTTCCACAAAATTAATTTTTGACCTTGCCCCAAAATCCGAAATCAATTTAAAATTAAGAGCTCCGGAATGGACGAATGCTTCACAGATAAGTGTTTCCGTCAATTCAAAAAATATCAATATTTCTGTCGATTCCGAAGGTTATATTAATATCAACAGAAAATGGAAAAAAGGCGATGTCATCGAGATGAAAATGCCGATGCATCTTTCTGCGGAACAGCTTCCGGATAATTCCGATTATTATGCGTTCAGATACGGACCCATCGTTTTGGCAGCCAAATATGGAAAAGAAAATCAGCAGGGATTGTTTGCCGATGACAGCCGTGGCGGACATATTGCGCACGGACCTCAAATTCCGTTGAATGATATTCCGACGATTTTGGGATCTTCGACAACAGTTTTGGATCATTTAAAGCCTGTTAATGAAAAAGATTTAATATTTAGAATTAACGGTCTTTATCCTCATAATAAATTTAACAAAGGATTAGAACTTGTTCCGTTTTATCAGATTCAGGAAGAGCGTTACATCATCTATTTTCCTCAGGCAACTCAGGATAAAATCGAAATCATTCAGCAGAAAAAAGCCCAGGAAGAAGAAGCTGTCCGAAAACTGGATAACATCACCATAGACAAAATTCAGTTAGGCGAGCAACAGCCGGAATCCGACCACTTTTTTGACAGCAAAGATGCTTACGATGGCTATATGGAAGACCGTCATTTCCGCGATGCTAAAGGCTGGTTCAGTTATCAAATGAGAAATAAGGCTAAAAATGCAAAATATCTTTACCTTTTGTATTTCGATGCCAATAACAATCGTACATTGAATGCTGAAATCAACGGAATTAAAACATTTTCCAAAGATTTTGAAGGAAAAATGGGAAGCTCACCACAAACATTGTTAATCCCGGTTCCCGAATCGGAAAAGAATAAAGAGACACTCACCGTAAAATTTATTTCAGGCGAAAAATCTCTGACTCCAAAAATTATTGAAGTGAGATTACTGAACGAATTACCAAAATAAAAACTAATATGTCAAATAATATTTTCACTAAAATTCTGGGCTTATTCCTCTTGATTTGCAGTCTTTGTGTTGAAGCTAAAATCAAGCTTCCTGCATTGGTTTCAGACGGAATGGTTTTACAGCGCAACCAGAAATTAAATATTTGGGGAAAAGCCGATGCCAATGAAAAAGTAGAAGTGAAATTCCTCAATAAAAGTTACAAAACCACTGCGGACCAAAACGGAAACTGGAAAATCGTGCTTCCGGAGCAAAAAGCAGGCGGTCCATACACAATGACCATCAACGAAATTACTCTGAAAGATATTTTGATTGGCGACGTTTGGCTGGCTTCAGGACAATCGAATATGGAATTGCCGATGCAAAGACTGACACCTTTGTATGCTAATGAAATCAAAAACGCAAATAATCAGAATATCAGGTTTTTCACGGTTCCTCAGAAATATAATTTCAAATCGCCACAGACCGAACTGGACGGTGGGAAATGGGAAGCTACAAATCCTCAAACCATTCTGAATTTCTCTGGTGTTGCTTATTTTTTCGCCAAAGATATCAGTGAAAAAGAAAAAGTAGCGGTAGGAATTATTCATTCCAGTTTGGGAGGTTCTCCGATTCAGGCTTGGATGGATGAAAATTCTTTGAAAAAATATCCTGAATATCTGCAAGAAGCCAAAAAATGGCAGAACGATGATTTTATAAAATCTACAGAATCCAATGAACAGGCGCTTAGCAAGGCTTGGTATGCGGAATTAGACCAAAGCGATATTGGACTCAATCAACATTGGGAAAAATTTGATTTGAATGATTCTGATTGGAAAACGATGCAGATTCCCGGTTCTTGGGAAGATAAGGAAGGTTCTTTTGAAGGTTCGGTTTGGTTCAGAAAAGAAATTACTTTAACGAAAAGTCAGGCAGGAAAATCAGCATTTTTAAATCTTGGAAGAATCAAAGATGCTGATGTAACCTACATCAACGGGACAAAAGTCGGAAACGTGACTTACGAATATCCGCCACGTTGGTACGACGTTCCAGCAGGAGTTTTAAAAGAAGGTAAAAACGTCATTGCTGTGAGAGTTTCCAACGGAAGCGGAAAAGGACAGTTCATTGCAGACAAGCCGTATTACCTTGAAGTCGACGGACAAAAAATAGATTTAAAATCCGAATGGAAATATAAAATCGGGGCAAAAGTCGACAGAATGGCTCCCGGACAAACCTTCATACGTTGGAAACCGACTGGTTTGTATAACGCGATGATTAATCCTTTAATTAATTATAATATCACGGGGGCACTTTGGTATCAGGGCGAAAGCAACACCGGAAAACCTAAAGAATATGGCGATTTGCTGACGACAATGATTACAGACTGGAGAAACAAATTCAATAACAAGGAAATGCCGTTTATCACCGTTCAGTTAGCCAATTTTATGGAGTCAAAAGCACAGCCGATAGAAAGCAACTGGGCGGAACTCAGAGACCAGCAACGTAAAGTGTCATTACAAGTTCCGAATGCCGGACTTGCTGTAATCATCGATGTTGGTGAATGGAATGACATTCATCCGCTCGATAAAAAAACAGTAGGAGACAGGCTGGCTTTGCAGGCGATGAAATTGGCTTACGGAAAAAACATCGTTGCAGACGGACCGGTTTATCAGTCGATGAAAGTTGACGGAAATAAAATCGTTCTTACTTTCAAAAAAGAAACCGATGATTTTGCGCCAGTTCCAGAATTGAAAGGTTTTGCCATCAAAAATGCCGAAGGGAAATGGGCTTGGGCAAAAGCAAAAATCGAAGGTAGAACAATTGTGGTTTGGAATGATTCGGTAACAAATCCTATTGCAGTCCGTTACGACTGGGCAGACAATCCCGATGGAAACCTGAAAAACAAAACCGGACTTCCTGCATCACCTTTCACAACGGAATAACTCAAGGCTTAAATACCTAAATTAAAATAAACTTGTTTATTTTAATTTATTTAAACATTAAGGATTTAAGAAATTTAATAATAAGTGAAAATTTAAGAAATTAACAAGTCAATTTTATTTAAGAAAAATTAAGTCTCTTAAATTCTTAATGTTTAAAAAATCTTTCTATCAGTCTATTATCTATTTATCTAAATAAAACAACCATAAACTATATGAACAATCCATCTCAGAAAATATCTGTCGTTGAAAAAATCGGCTACAGTTTGGGAGATTTAGCGGCCAATCTGGTGTTTCAGACTTTGGTGACTTACTTAGCTTACTTTTACACCGATATCTACGGATTAAAACCGGAAGACGCCTCCATCATTACTTTGATTGTCGGGCTCATTGCCGGTTTCGGGTTCAATCCTCTGGTCGGTGCTTTGGCAGACAGAACACGAACCAAGTGGGGGAAATTCCGTCCGTGGATTTTATTTTCTGCCGTTCCGCTCGGTGCAGCAGCACTTTTTGCATTCAGTACACCCAATTTTTCGTATCAGGGAAAAATGGTTTATGCAGCAGCAACTTACACAATTTTATTACTCCTGTATGCGGCTAATAATTTACCTTACGCAGCACTGAGCGGCGTGATTACAGGCGATATGGGCGAGCGAAACAGTATTTCATCTTACCGTTTTGTGGCGGTGATGTTTGCACAGTTTTTCGTTCAGGTATTTATGTTGCCAATAATTTTATCGGCAGGGAAAGGTGACAAAGCAGCCGGAATCGAAATTGTAATGACGTGGTTGGCGATTATCGGAACGATTATGTTGCTCATCACATTTTTCACCACCAAAGAAAGGGTCATTCCAAAACCGGAGCAGGAATCCTCTTTGGGAGCCGATTTAAAAGATTTAAAGAAAAACAAGCCGTGGATCATTATGTTAGTGGTTACAGCTTTGATTTTCATTACTTTGGCAATGAAAGGTGGTTCGTACGTTTATTATTTCAACAATTATGTCGATGAAACTTCTTTGAAAAATTTCATTTCGCCGATTACCGCTTTTTTCAGTTCCATCGGGATGAATTTTTTCGGTGAAGACCCTCGTTCAGCAGGTTTCGGGCTCTTCAATGCCGGCGGAATCATTATGATGATTATCGGGATTACCTTCTCAAAAAGATTTGCCGACAAATACGGGAAAAGAGACGCGTTCATCGCTTCCTTATTCATTTCTACTTTATTTATTGTTGCATTCATCTTTTATCCGCCAAAATCGGTAGGATTAATGTTCCTTTCCCAGATTCTGCACGGCTTTTTCTACGGAATCAGCACCCCATTGCTTTGGGCAATGATTGCCGATGTTGCCGACTATTCCGAGTGGAAAAACAACAGACGTGCCACAGCAATTATTTTCTCTGCAATGATGGTAGGATTAAAAGTTGGTTTAAGCATCGGAAGTTCGTTGGTTTCTTCCATTATCGGGCATTACGGCTACATTTCATCCGAAGGAACCGAAAATGTTATCCAGCCGGAATCCGTTGCAAACGGCGCTCAGATGCTGGTCAGTATTTTTCCGGCCATTCCGTTCTTTGCGGCGTGTGGATTATTAATGTTCTACGAAATCAACAAAAAAATGGAAACCCAAATCGAACAGGAACTCAAAGAAAGAAGGAAAAAAGAAGATTAATGTTGGTTTGATTATTTGGGCAGCTTAATCCGTCTTCCACTCCCGCTTTTTTGTTCCGCTTTGCTCCACAAAAAGAGCTCCGTTCAAGCCGGGCTGCGAGATTCAGCATAAAAACAAATTTTACCATTAAAGACAATATGGGTTATTCTTTAGATTTAGAATTTTAATAAAGAAAATAAAAATAGCAAAAGCTCCGTAGGAGCGAACTGTTAATAGCCAATATATAAGATAAGCCATCAAGCCTCGTAGAGGCGACCTGTTAAAGTTTCAGGATAATTAATAAAAAAATTAACAATGAAAAAAATAGCCGCATTATTAGGAATTTTAGCCTTGACCGTTTCCTGCAAAACAGCAAGTTCGGCATCCTCAAAAGATTCCCTGAAAGATGCCTACAAAAATAAATTCTACATCGGAACCGCAATGAGCCTTCCGCAAATTGACGGTACTGATGTGAAATCGGATGAAATCATCAAAAAGCAATTCAATTCCATTGTTGCGGAAAACTGTATGAAATCAATGTTTATCCAACCTCAGGAAGGAAAATTCTTCTTTGGTGATGCCGATAAATTCGTGGAATTCGGAGAAAAAAATAAAATGTTCATCATCGGTCATACACTGATTTGGCATTCACAATTACCAAGATGGTTTTTCGTGGACAAGGACGGAAAAGATGTTTCGCCCGAAGTTCTGAAACAGAGAATGAAAAGCCATATTTCAACGTTGGTCGGCAGATACAAAGGTCGTGTAAAAGGTTGGGATGTGGTAAACGAAGCGATTATGGAAGACGGAACATACCGCAAAAGCAAATTTTACGAAATTCTCGGCGAAGAATTCATTCCACTCGCTTTCCAATATGCGCAGGAAGCTGACCCGAATGCCGAACTCTATTACAACGATTACAACGAATGGTTTCCGGAAAAAGTAAAAACCGTTACCAAAATTGTTAAAAATCTAAAATCCAGAGGAATTCGCATTGATGGAGTCGGAATGCAAACCCACGTAGGATTAGACAATCCAAAACTGGAAGAATACGAAAAAGCAATCACAGATTACGCAGCGGCCGGAGTAAAAGTCAATGTTACCGAAATGGAAATCAGCGCTCTTCCTTCACCTTGGGGAACTTCTGCCAACGTTTCCGACAAAGTAGAATATGAAGCAAAAATGAATCCTTACACCAAAGGATTACCTGAAAATGTGACGAAAGAGTGGGAAAACCGCTATCTCGATTTCTTCAGACTGTTCCTGAAACATCAGGATAAAATAAGACGAGTGACTTTGTGGGGCGTTACCGACAATCAATCCTGGAAAAACGATTTCCCTGTAAAAGGCAGAACCGATTATCCGCTGCCATTCGACAGAAATTACCAGGCAAAACCAGTTGTAGAGAAATTAATTCAATTAACGAAAGAAAAATAATTATTAAACCACAAAAGTAACAAAAGACTTACTTTACAGTTAAGAGCATCAAAAGAACAAAAAAGCAAAACGTCTACTGCGGCTTCCTTTTTTGAACTTTTGATTAGCTAAAATTTTCAATCATTTCTTTTGTGTCTTTTGTGGTTAAAAAATAAAATCTATTATCTAAATATCTAAACTATAAAAATGAACAAAGCAAAATACCTTTTCCCAAGCGATTATATGGCAGACCCTTCCGTACACGTTTTTGAAGGGAAACTTTACATTTATCCATCACACGACCGTGAAAGTGGCATTGAAGAAAACGACAACGGCGACCATTTCGATATGAACGACTATCACGTTTTCTCCCTTGATGATGTGGAAAATGGCGAAGTTACGGACCACGGCGTTGTCCTTTCGGTGAAGGATATTCCTTGGTCAGGGAGACAGTTATGGGATTGCGATGTAGCTTTCAAAAATGGCAAATATTATATGTATTTCCCTTTGAAAGATAAGAACGATATTTTCAGAATCGGGGTTGCGGTGAGCGATAAACCTTACGGACCATTCGTTCCTGAAAAACATCCGATGATGGGAAGTTACAGCATAGACCCTTGTCTTTTTGAGGATAACGGAAAGCATTATATGTATTTTGGAGGAATCTGGGGCGGACAATTGCAACGTTACAGAAATAACAAAGCATTGGAATCTGCCATCCTTCCTGCCGATAATGAGCCTGCCATTTCATCAAAAGTCGTAGCTTTAAGTAATGATATGCTGGAATTTGGCGAAGAACCGAAAGATGTCGTGATTTTGGACGAAAACGGAAATCCTTTGCTTCACGGTGACAAACACCGTTTTTTTGAAGCATCCTGGATGCATAAATACAATGGAAAATATTACTTTTCTTATTCCACTGGAGACACGCATTTGATTTGTTATGCAACAGGCGATAATCCTTACGGTCCGTTTACTTTTCAGGGCGAAATTTTAACGCCTGTTGTAGGTTGGACCACGCATCACAGCATTGTGGAATTTAAAGGGAAATGGTATCTGTTTTTCCACGATTCTGTTCCAAGCGGCGGAAGAACGTGGTTAAGAAGTATGAAGGTTATTGAAATTGAATACGATAACGACGGTAAAATCAAAACGATTGAAGGCTTGGAAGACAATCAATAACTTCTACAACTTTGTCAAAGTTCAAAACTTTGACAAAGATTTTTTCATTAAAGAGAACCCGAAGGGTTCAACAAAAGTAGCCGTAGGTGAAACCTATGGAATATTAAAGATAAAGACCGAACCCGAAGGGTTCAACATCAATAGGCGTAGGTAGAACCTATGGAATTTAAAGCAAAAATTTAAAATAATGCAACATTTCCGACATTACATATTACTGTTTCTAATCCTTCCGTTAATAGCTTTTGCTGAAGACGGAAGTCAGTTATGGCTGAGATATCCGGTAAATCCAAAGCCAAGAAATATTGTGAATTCCAACAGTAAAAGTCCTACCATTGAAATCGCTAAAAAGGAACTCAATCAACATTGGGCAGGACAAGCTGTTGATTTAAAGATTGACAAATTTCCGGAAAATTATAAAGACGGATATAAGATCGTTTCTACTCCGAAAAAAATCAGCATTTTGGCAAAAACAGACTTAGGATTGTTGTACGGAAGCTATCATCTGTTGAATTTACAGCAGCAGAAAGCCGATTTTTCTAATCTGAAACTTGAAGAAAAACCTTCCTATGATGTAAGAATTCTTAACCATTGGGACAATCTCGACGGAACCATTGAACGTGGTTATGCCGGCCATTCGCTTTGGAAGTGGGAAGACTTACCTAATAAACTTTCGCCGAGATACGAAGAATATGCAAGAGCCAACGCATCCATCGGAATCAACGCAACAGTTCTTAATAATGTAAATGCTTCACCGAATATGCTTCGTGAAGATTATCTTAAAAAAGTCAAAGTTTTAGCTGATATTTTCAGACCTTACGGAATCAAAGTTTATCTGTCTGTCAATTTTTCTTCACCAAAAGTTTTGGGCGGATTACAGAATTCGGACCCGTTGAATCAGGATGTTCAGAAATGGTGGAAAGATAAAGCGGCAGAAATTTACAAACTGATTCCTGATTTCGGAGGTTTTTTGGTAAAAGCCAATTCCGAAGGCCAGCCCGGACCGCAGGATTACGGAAGAACGCACGCAGACGGAGCCAATATGATGGCAGATGTTTTGAAACCTTATGGCGGAATCGTGATGTGGAGAGCATTTGTTTACAGTCCAAGCAAAGAAGACCGTGCGAAACAGGCACATCTGGAATTTGTTCCTTTAGATGGAAAATTCAAAGACAATGTCATTATTCAGATTAAAAACGGACCTATAGACTTTCAACCGAGAGAAGCATTCAATCCACTATTCGGAGCATTGAGAAAAACTTCAGAAATGGTCGAATTTCAGATTACTCAGGAATATTTGGGACAGGCTAATCATCTGGTTTTTCTGGCACCGTTATTCAAAGAAACGTTGGACAGTGATACTTTTTCGGATGGGAAAGGTTCTACGATTGCTAAAATTACAGACGGAACCTTACGACCTGCAAAACTGACGGCCATTTCCGCTGTTGCCAATATAGGAGAAGATAAAAACTGGACGGGGCATCACTTTGCACAGGCCAATTGGTACGCTTTCGGACGTCTGGCCTGGAATCACGATTTGTCATCAAAACAGATTGCAGATGAATGGCTTAAAATGACTTTTACTAATAATAAAGACTTCGTAAATCCAGTCAAAGAAATAATGCTTACTTCACGTGAAACTGCCGTAGATTATATGATGCCGCTAGGTCTTCACCACATTTTTGCCGGCGGACACCATTACGGTCCGGAACCGTGGGGCGATTACAAAGGCGGAAGACCCGATTGGTCACCGGTTTATTATCATCAGGCTAATGCAGAAGGAATCGGATTCGACAGAACAAAAACCGGAAGCAATGCGGTTTCGCAATATTTTCCACCGCTTAACGAAATATATAATAACATTAAAACAACTCCAGAAAATTTGATTCTATGGTTTCATCACGTTCCTTGGGATTACAGGATGAAAGACGGAAAAACCCTTTGGGATGAGCTGTGCTATAAATATGATTTGGGTGTCCACGAAATGAGAGATTATCAGAAAACCTGGGACAAAATGCAAGCTTATATTGATCAGCAAAGGTTTTCTGAGGTTCAGGATAAACTGAAAATTCAGGCAAAAGATGCCGTTTGGTGGAAAGATGCGTGTCTATTGTATTTTCAGACCTTTTCCAAAAGACCAATTCCGTCTGATATCGAAAAACCTGTTCACCAGCTTGAGGATTTAAAGAAAATCAAGCTCAATATGGGACATCATAATTAATCAATCCATTTAAACTTAAACAAATAACTTTCTGAATCTTTTTGAGACAGGAAGTTGTTTGTTTTATAAATTAAGTGTAAATTTAACACTTAAATAAAATTAATAATATAATCTATGAAATTTTTTATTGACACTGCCAATCTTGATCAGATAAGAGAAGCTCAGGATCTGGGAATTCTCGATGGCGTTACAACCAATCCGTCCCTGATGGCAAAAGAAGGAATCAGCGGGAAAGAAGCTATTTTGAAGCATTACAAAGATATTTGTGAAATTGTAGATGGCGATATTTCGGCAGAAGTCCTTTCCACAACTTATGACGAAATGATCAAAGAAGGCGAGGAATTGGCAGCCATCCATCCGAATATCGTGGTAAAAGTTCCCATCATCAAAGACGGAATCAAAGCCATCAAATATTTTTCGCAAAAAGGAATCAGAACCAACTGTACCCTGATTTTCTCAGCCGGACAGGCTCTTTTAGCAGCAAAAGCAGGAGCAACTTATGTGTCACCATTCTTAGGAAGGCTGGATGATGTTTCCACAGACGGTCTTCATTTAATCCAGGAAATCAGAACCATTTTTGATAATTATGGTTTTGAAACCGAGATTCTTGCGGCATCTGTCCGTCACGCAATGCACATCATCAACTGTGCGAAAATCGGCGCCGATGTCGTGACGTGTCCACTGCCACCGATTTTGTCTTTGCTTAATCATCCTTTAACAGCAAGCGGTCTGGAGCAGTTCATCAAAGACTCACAAAAAATGCAATAAAAATATGCACGATATTTCAAAACTAAAAAGTATCGCTTCTCAGGTCAGAAGAGATATTGTAAGAATGGTTCACGCCTGCCAGTCGGGGCATCCGGGAGGTTCATTAGGATGCACAGATTTTCTTGTAGCTCTTTATTTTGATGCAATGAATAGAAAAGAAGGCTTCGATATGACAGGAAAAGACGAAGATGTCTTTTACCTTTCCAATGGTCATATTTCTCCTGTTTTTTACAGCGTTTTGGCGCACGCAGGATATTTCGACAAATCTGAGCTGGCAACTTTCAGAAAGCTGAATTCCAGATTGCAGGGACATCCGACGACGCACGAGCATCTTCCCGGAGTTCGTATTGCTTCCGGTTCGCTTGGACAGGGAATGTCCGTTGCCATCGGTCACGCAGTAGGTAAAAAATTAGATAAAGATCCGAATCTCGTTTTCAGTCTTCACGGCGATGGCGAATTACAGGAAGGGCAGAACTGGGAAGCCATTATGTACGCTTCTCACAACAAAGTTGATAATCTCATCGCAACGGTCGATTACAACGGTCAGCAGATTGACGGTCCAACATCCAAAGTACTTTCTCTCGGAAATCTTAAAACCAAATTCGAAGCCTTTGACTGGAAAGTACTTGAGGTAGAAAACGGAAACGATATGGAAGAAATTCTGAAAGTTCTGGACGAAGCCAAATCTTTAACAAGGAAAGGTCAGCCGATTTGTATTCTCCTGAAAACGGAAATGGGTTACGGTGTCGATTATATGATGGGAACTCACGCGTGGCACGGGAAAGCACCGAATGACGAGCAATTACAAAAAGCTTTAGATCAACTCGAGGAAACTTTAGGTGATTATTAATTTGAGAATTATTTGGGCAGCTTCATCCGTCTTCCGTTCCCGCTTTTTTGTGTCATTGCGAACGAAGTGAAGCAATCCACAGAACGTTACAGCGCGCAATGCCACAAAAAGAGCTCCACTCAAGCCGGGCTGCGAGAGATTCGCCGTTCCCAAAAAAATAAATTATCGATAAAGTCAGAAGATTAAATTTCTTAGCTGAGCGAAGCGCCTTTGCGAACGAAAAAATATCCTCAATAAGATAAAAAAATCTTTGCGCTCTTTGCGTTTAAAACAAAATCAACAGATTAATCAAATGAAAAAATATACCTACACAGAAAAAAAAGACACCCGCAGCGGTTTCGGAGCCGGAATGGCAGAATTGGCCGATAAAAATCCCGATGTTGTCGGACTTTGCGCTGACCTGATTGGCTCATTAAAATTTGAAAAATTCATCGAAAAAGCACCGGAAAGATTCTTCCAGGTCGGAATTGCAGAAGCCAATATGATTGGAATGGCAGCAGGTCTGGCAACGGAAGGCAAAATTCCGTTCACTGGAACATTTGCCAACTTTTCTACGGGAAGAGTTTACGACCAGATTCGCCAGTCAGTTGCTTACTCCGGAAAAAATGTGAAAATTTGTGCTTCCCACGCTGGCTTAACTTTAGGTGAAGACGGTGCTACTCATCAAATTTTGGAAGATATCGGATTGATGAAAATGCTTCCCGGAATGACGGTCATCAACACTTGCGATTACAACCAGACCAAAGCGGCAACCATTGCGATTGCAGATTACAAAGGTCCGGTTTACTTGCGTTTCGGACGTCCCGTGATTCCTGTTTTCACCGATGAAAATCAGAAATTTGAAATCGGGAAAGCCTGGATGGTGAATGAAGGAAAAGATGTTACGATCGTTGCAACAGGTCATTTGGTTTGGGAAGCCATCAAAGCCGGCGAAATTCTCGAAGAGCAGGGCATAGACGCAGAAATTATCAATATCCACACCATTAAGCCATTGGATTCTGAAGCGATTTTAAAATCTGTAAAGAAAACAGGTTGTGTAGTTACGGCAGAAGAACACAATAGGCTCGGCGGATTAGGCGACAGCGTTGCACAGCTTCTGATTACAGAATATCTTGCACCTCAAGAATATATTGCCGTAAACGACAGTTTCGGAGAAAGTGGAACACCCGACCAGCTGATGGAGAAATATGGTTTAACTGCAAATGATATTGTTGAAGCAGTGAAAAAAGTGATGAGCAGAAAATCAGAAAGTCTGTAATATTGCATTGTTAGAAAATGCGTTTATTACCACAAGGAACACGAAGTTCGCACAAAGGTCACAAGCTTTGTGCTCCTTGTGAATTCCTTTGTGCTCTTAGTGGTTAGAAAAGTGCTTGCAATTGCGTTTATTTTAAACCACAAAGGTCACAAATTTTGTGCTCCTTGTGAATCTCTTTGTGCTCTTAGTGGTTAAAAAGAAGGTCATCGAAACAGAAAAAGAAGAAGGTCTCGGTTATCAATATGAAATCCGTCACGCCACCAACAGTCTTCTCCGATTGAGCAGGACAGTCACCTGAACAGAAAACCGTAACTTTAATCAAAATTTAAAAATTTAAACTTTCCCATCAAAATATAATTTGCAGATTTTATGCAGGAGAAATTAATCAATTACACAAAAGAGGCCTTTCGGTCGGCTTTTGAATCGGAGCCGGAACGAATTTTTCTTGCTCCGGGAAGAATCAATATTATTGGAGAACACGTAGATTACAGCGACGGATTTGTACTTCCGGCTGCCATTGATAAACATATTTGTTTTGCCGTAAAAAAAACAGAAGATTCTAAAATCTCTTTTTTTGCCAAAGATTTCAACGATTCTTTCAGTTTTGATGTTAATGAAAAACAGTTTCCGGTTTCGCAGACCTGGGTCAATTATTTGTTGGGCGTTTTTAATGTCATTCAGGAGTCGGGAAAAGAAGTCGGAGGTTTGCAGATTGCTTTCAGCAGCACGATTCCGATGGGTTCAGGTTTGTCATCATCGGCAGCTTTGGAATGTGGGTTTGCTTATATTCTCAACGAAATTTTCGATTTACATTTAAATAAAAAAGAAATAGCGGTCATTGGTCAGAAATCCGAACATACCTTTGTAGGCGTAAAATGCGGAATTATGGACCAGTTTTCGTCAGTCTTCGGAAAAGAGCATAAAGTGATTATGCTCGATTGCAATTCTTTGGAACATCAGTATTTTGAAGCGAATATTGATGGTTACAGCTTAGTTCTTTTCGACAGTTGCGTAAAACATACCCATCTTACTTCCGGTTACAACGACCGAAGAAGAGATGTTGACAACGGCAAAAAAATATTGTGGGAAAAGTTTCCTGAAATACAAAAATTCAGGGATTTCAGTTTTGAAATGCTTGATGAGGCAAGAACAGAAATGGGTGAGATTTCCTACAAAAGATGTTACTATCTTCTCAAAGAAATCAAAAGGGTGGAAAAAGCTGCAAAAGCTTTATCAGAAGGTGATGTAGAATATCTTGGTCAGCTTTTGAATGAAACCCATTCCGGACTTTCGACCGAGTTTGAAGTAAGCTGCGACGAACTAGATTTTATGGTGGAAGAAACCTTAAAGGAAAATGGCGTTTTAGGAGCCAGAATTATGGGCGGCGGTTTTGGCGGTTGCAGCATTAACCTTATTAAAGATGAAAATGTAGATGATGTGATTTCAACAATTACAGATAAATATAAACAAGCTTTTGATATCGGAATGAAAGTTTACAGAGTGAAAATATCGGACGGAATTAATGAATACAAAGAAAATGAATTCGTCATTTAATCAAAAAAATCACCCCCACAGAAGATATAATCCGCTTTTGGACGAGTGGATTCTGGTGTCGCCTCAAAGAGCAAACCGCCCTTGGCAAGGACAGACCGAAAAAACTACGCAGGAACAGCTTCCGTCTCACGACCCGGATTGTTATTTATGCTCGGGAAATGTTCGTGTTAACGGTGAAAAAAATCCTGATTATAAAGGTGTTTATGTTTTTGATAACGATTTCGGTTCATTGATGAAAGACGATGTTGAGTTTTCTGAGGAAGCGTCGGATTTCTTTTTATTAAAACCCGAAAGAGGGATCAATCGTGTCATTTGCTTTTCAGAAAATCACAGTCTAACACTGCCTGAAATGGAAGTTGATGACATCAAAAAAGTCGTTGATGTTTGGCAAAATCAGTACGAAGAATTGGGAAATCTGGATTACATCAATCACGTTCAGATTTTCGAAAATAAAGGTCAGGTGATGGGTTGCAGCAATCCGCATCCGCACGGACAGATTTGGGCACAATCGTCGGTGCCATCTATTGTTGTAAAAACCCAGGGAAACCTTAAAAAATATTTTGACAAAAACGGAACTTCACTCTTGGAAGATTATGTGAAAAAAGAGCTGGAAATCAACGAACGAATTGTTCTTGAAAATGAGGATTTTGTCGCATTAGTTCCTTTCTGGGCAGTCTGGCCTTACGAAACGATGATCGTGAGCAAAAGAAAAATTGAAAATCTGGCTGAGTTCTCCGAAAAAGAAAAATTATCTTTAGCATCAATTATAAAAGATTTAACCACGAAATACGATAATCTTTTTGAGATTTCATTTCCATACTCGGCAGGAATCCATCAATCTCCGACCGATGAAAAACCGCATCCTGAATGGCATTTTCATATGCATTTTTATCCGCCTTTGCTGAGAAGTGCGGAAGTGAAAAAGTTTATGGTTGGCTACGAAATGCTCGCTGAAGCTCAACGTGATATTACGCCGGAGCAGAGTGCGGAGATCTTGAAGAATGTTTCAGTGATACATTACAAAAAATAATTTATTTATAATAAGGATAAATTATGAAGGTAAATTAAATCATTAACCTTCAGTTAAGTGTTGATTTTATATTTGTAATTGATATTCAAAACTTAAGATAATTCAAAGCTAAGGATAATTATATTGAGATTACTTTTGATATAATTCTTCCCTGATCTCAATTAATATTTTTTCAGCTTTTTCTTTATCTGGTAAATCTGGTAAAGAAGATCTATCAGCTAACAAATTCAATTCTTCTATTAATTGGTCAGCCAACAAAAGCAAATCATCATAATCCCAATTTCCTGCTTTGATATCCAAAAGCTCATCACGGTTTTTAACACGGATTTCAATCTTATTATTTTTGAAAATATTGACAGCCGATTGCAAAAGACGAATAGTATGCATCATATTTTTACTGTCATAATTCTTGCCGTGTTTTTGATTGGTATTGTATCGGTCATCATTTCTTTTCTCGACCCAATCCCAATATTCTTTATAGTTTTTGCAATAAATAGAGTAGGCATCCTGATTGAAAAACAAATAAGCTTCTTGCTTTTCTTCTTTTGGGACAGATGATAAACTGACTTCATTAGAATCTTCATTTTTGTAGATTCCACTGTAATTCTTATCTCCCAAGTCATCATAAAACAAAGCGAAAACACCTTTTGAATTGGGCATCTTTACCAAACCGCAATTTTCTTGTAAAGAGTTTTTTCCCTTCAACCAATCTTTTGCAGGAATTGAATTTGAATCTTCCAAAATTACACAAAAATCCAGAATTCCTTTTCGTTCTTTTTCAACAGGATTCACAATCTTTTTATTAAGTCCTCTTGCTTTCTGAATCTGAGTTGACGCATATCCACCAAAAGTATCTTTACAAAGTTTTGATAGAAAATCTTCCTGACGAAATTGATCCATTATCGGATTTTTGTAAAGAATACAATCTTCCGGCGTTGTTAATATTTCCAGAATATTTGGATTATTCTTTAATAAAAGTTCAGTGAATCTTCCAATCTCGTAATAGACAATATCATTAGTTGCATTTGAAACTTGTGGAATATATTCTAAACCAAAGAACAAATCTTTCGGTAAATAGAAAACACCTTTTATATCTGTGTCAGAATTTTCCGTCGCCAATCCGAAAGACTTGCTTCCGGAAATGGCCTCGAAAAGGATAAGGTTATTTTGTTTTAAAAAATCTATGGTCATTTTAGTTTTCGGGTATTAATTCTTTGCGTTTTTGTTTGGCAAAATCTAACAAAAATCTTTGCAGTTCTGAAAATTTAATTTTCCATTCTGTTTCAACTTCAAAATTAACATTTTCAACTCCTTCAATAAAAAAGTAATATAATCTCTCATTCCAATTGATGAAAATTTGTTGAGAACCAATATCAGATAAATATAGTCCATAATGAAAACTATAATAATCCTCAGGTAAAGGATTTAAATCTAAATACTTCAAAAACTCCCAAATTGTTTCAGGGATATTTTCTAAAATTTCATATTTACTCCCTAACTGAAAGCCAGAATAATATAAATATGCTTTTCCTGAATTCTCAATTAATAAATCGCAATTAAAAAGATACTTTGTAAATCCATCACCAAAAGAATAAGCAAAAATATAATCTTGCTTCATTCTCAATTGGTTATTCACATTGGTTCTGTATTGTGGGGTTGAATTAGTATCCATTTTTAATACAAATTTTATTTTTCTAATAATTCTACAAATATTCTTTCAGCTTCTGATTTATCAAGATTTCCTGCGCTCAAAGTTTTCGCTTTTTCTGAAAGTTTTTCTATTTCTGATTTAAGATATTTGAAAAGTTCCCAATCTTGAGCGTGGAAATACTTTTCTCCGTTTCCAGATTTTATATTCAGTAAAAATTGAACTTTATCGAATATATTTTCTGGTAACAAATCTAACATTTCGTGAAATATTACCGGCGGAAAAGTTCCTTTCTCAACAACCCATTTTGAGGCTAAAGTTGTCCTTAGACAATAGAAATAATCTTTAAGCTTCACTTTATCTTTATTACACGATTCCAAATATTTTTTACTTATTGATAAATAATGGAAAACTACTGAAACAGGAGAAAAAGCTTCTTTTGCTAAAGGTATCATCTTTTCCAGGAATGTATCATTTTTTATATAAAATATGTGTGAAAACAGATGCTCCAAAAGCGGAACGTTCGATTTGTTCAATAAATGAAAAGTCTTCTTCAAGTCCCAGCCAGAACCATCCAAATCCTCTTCGGTCATAAATTCTATTGTATCGCGCTTTTCCCAAGGCGAAAGATACCAATCTATAGGATGTTTGTATATGAAACGTATATCGTAATCGCTATCGGGAGAGGCAAATCCCCAAGAACGACTTCCTGATTCTATCGCAAAAAGTATCTCTATATTTTTCTCTTTTTCAAGAGTTTTTAATTTATCTATTATTTTTGTTTTCATTGTTTTTAAATTTCTAAGTGAGCGTGAAAGGACTCGAACCTATGACCGTCTGCTTAGAAGGCAGATGCTCATAAGGTTTATCTTTTCACAAAATACTTCTTCTTCTTCTTCTTCCAAGGTGCATTTTTCCCAACATCGCCAGCCATAATACAACCGTAAGGCATCACTTCATCTAGAACTTCGCAAAGTCCATATTCTTCGATTTGGGCTCTTACGTTTTTGGCACTTTTGTAGGCGCTAGGTAATTCGGAAATATCAATTTCGTTGGTGAAAAAGCGGATGTCCAGACCTTGGGTTTCCTCAGCAAAAACTTCCTCAATAGTTTTGTGCGCCAGAGATTTTTTATGAAAACTTCTGCTGAAGTTTCTCCCTGCACCGTGAGGAGCAAAACCTAAATTTCTGTCGTTCGTTGTCCCTTGGACAATCAATACAGGTTCCGCCATATTCAGAGGAATTAGTCTTGGACCTGTAATATCCGGCAAAAATTTGTCGTCCAGCGGTGTTGCTCCTTTTGCGTGGTAGAATAAATCTCCATCTCTGAATACAAAATTATGTTCGTTCCAATATCTGTTTAATTTTTCGATATTTAATTTGTCTAAAGTCGCATTATGAATGGATTCGTGGTTTTCTTTAGTCCATTTTCTGATTAATTGCAAAGCTTCCCAATATTGCTGTCCTTCCTCAGTTTCAAACGGAATCCAGGCGTTTTCCTTCAATGTTTCCGGCGAAAGTTCCATTCGGAAGCGGTTGGCGACTTTCATTCCTTTGTCGTATAACTTTGCACCAGGCGCTCTGGAACCGTGATGGGTCACTAGCATTGTGTTTCCCGTGTTTTTAGAAATTCCGACAAACAAAAAATGGTTTCCATCACCCTGAGTTCCCATATGCGAACGTGCGATGCTGATGAGGTTTTCGTCATTCAGGAAAAGATTTTCTCTGAAAGCATCCATCAATTCCTGAGACATTGGCATTTGCTCACCTCTTGGCCTTCCACCATAACCAAAATACGTGATAGAATGTGCTGCATCCAAAACATCTTTCGGATTCACTTTTCCAAAATCTGTCAACATCACAGAACAGCAAATATCTGCACTATGAAATCCGGGATGAATCGCATTTTTCGCCACCACAACACCGCCAACAGGAATATGTCCTTCAGGTCCAGTTGGACAAGCATCCGGCATAATAGCACCACCAATTAAAGTAGGTGTTTTCATCAAGACATTCATTGTGTTGATGACTTTTTCTACGTTGTCATTTTCGCTTTCATCTTCAGCTCTGATGTTGATGATGAATTCTGCAGGATTTTCTAATAAGGAAATCGGTTCTGGAGATTTAAATTGTTCCAGATATTCCTTCATTTGATTTTCGTCCAATTGATTTTTGTTAATATATTCCAAAGCTTCGGCAAACCATTTTTTCGGCGCGTATCCTAAAGCGATTAAATCATTTCCTGTAATTGTTTTCATTTTTGTTTGTTTTGATGATGCAAAGTAATTATGCAAGTGCGCAATGTTTTTGCGTTGTTGAAATTTTTTTTAATTATTTTTGATGAAATTTAATCTGAACC
Organism: Epilithonimonas arachidiradicis; assembly: GCF_003610695.1. Taxonomy (GTDB): domain Bacteria; phylum Bacteroidota; class Bacteroidia; order Flavobacteriales; family Weeksellaceae; genus Epilithonimonas; species Epilithonimonas arachidiradicis. The sequence goes on from NZ_RAQH01000003.1 coordinate 300,071, forward strand.
ACAAAAGCCACAAAAATTTTCAGGTTTAATCTTTGAAATTCACAGAAGCAAAAGTTTTAAAACTAATGTGATCTTAAATATTAATAATGCTAAACTTGATTTGTTTAATTCTTAATGACTTTTATGGTCTTAAAAAACTTTATATATGTTAATAGAACAACTGAAAAACTCTCCGGAAACCATTGATTTCAAAAGTGTCATTGCATTTATCGATGAGAATTATGATTTTACGCCAACGAAATTCGCGAATGGAAATACGGTTAACGAAGCCAATCAAAACAATGGTTCGTGCAAACTTTTCAGTTTTGCTCAATTGCATCAACTTTCAAAAGAAGAAACTTTGTCTTTGTTCGGAGATTTCTACAGAACAGATGTTTTGAAAAACCCACAAGGAACCGATCATCAGAATATCAGAAATTTTATCAAGTTTGGTTGGGACGGGATTTCGTTTGAAGGCGAAGCTTTAAGGAAAAAAGATTAGGATTTATTGGAGTTTAGAAAATTGTCAAATTTTACGGCAATTCAAATTCATTTATAATTCATAATTAATCATTTATAATTATTCTATGTCTTCCAACAAAAATGCATTAATCCGCTACAAAACCTTAGACAAATGTCTGAAGAATAAGTACAAAAAATATACTTTAGAAGATCTGAAGGACGAATGTTCCGAAGCTTTGTTTGAGTTTGAGGGCAAAGAATCTTTTGTCAGCAAACGAACTATTCAATTGGATTTGCAGAATATGCGGAGTGAGAAATTCGGTTATGAAGCGCCAATTGAAGTTTATGAAAAAAGATATTACCGATACAGCGATCCGGATTACAGTATTCATAATATTTCAGTTAATGAAAGTGATTTGAAAGCAATGAATAATGCCGTTCAGATTCTGAAACAATTTAAGGATTTTTCGATGTTTAAGGATATGAATGGAGTGATTCAAAAGCTTGAAGATTCGATTCATTCAACCAATCAAAAATCAATCATTCATCTTGACAAAAATGAACAACTAAAAGGACTGGAATATATCGATATTTTGTACGAGAGTATTCTAAATAAAAAAGTCCTGAAGATTCTTTACAAAAGCTTCAAGGCGCGCGAGTCCAATTATTTTACAGTACATCCTCAGCTACTGAAAGAATATAACAACCGTTGGTTTCTTATTTGCTGGTGCAAAAATAGCATCATGAACCTTGCACTGGACAGAATAGAAGAGATTGATGTGGATGAAAAAACCGAATATATTGACAAGGATTTCAATGCAGACCGGTATTTTGGAGAAGTGATCGGTGCAACCGTTTCCGAAACGCAGCGCCCGCAGAATGTGATTTTCTTTATCGCCAGAAAGCATGCACCTTATGTCAAGACTAAACCTTTTCATCATTCTCAGGAGATTGTTAAAGAAGAAGAATCCGGAACGACTTTCAAAATTTGTGTTCAGCTGAACTTTGAGTTGGAGAGAATGATTCTGGGAATGGGGGAATTTATCAAAGTTTTAGGACCTCGAAAACTGAAGCAAAGAATCTATAAAAGTTTAAAAGAAGCTGTTCAGAATTATGTTCCTGATGAAAATTAATAATGGCTTACTTCTTGTAACAATCTTAAAAATTTAAAATTATGAAATCAAGATTGTTAAGAATGGCTTTGACTTGGGTTGCGCCAATTGTTATTGGATACATCGTGAAAAAAATTGAGGAACGCTTTAACAAGCCAACTCCAAAAGCTATCAAAGCATCATAAACCACCGCTGAATTTCAGCGGTTTTTTATTTTGAAAAATAACAGCAAATTCAAACATAAAACCATTTTTAACTGATAGAAATACCATTTTGGCTCAAGTTTTGAATTTTTCTCAGAAATAAATAAATTATGAAAAGATATCTTAATATTCTTCCATTATTCTTAATCTTAGGAATTCTGACAAGTTGTGAAGCAATAGAAACTATTTTCAAAGCCGGAATGTGGTGGGGAATTATCCTCGTAGTTGGCGTTATCGGCTTAGTTATGTGGTTGTTATCGAGGGGTAAAAACTAAAAAGCGGGAACATTCCCGCTTTAATTTTTATAATTAAACCTAAAGATTATCTAGAGTTTCCTTTAGATCGTTGTATCCGCCACCGTTGTAGACATCGGTCATTCCTTCAGACTTGAAGTATTCCGTAGCTTTTCCTGATCTGTTTCCCGATCTGCAGAAAAAAATTTTGGTTCCACTTAGATTGAGAACTTCCTGTTTTCTTTCTTCCAATTCTCCCAATGGTATATTTTGAGCTTCCTCTATGTGTCCGTCCACTTCCAATTCCATAGGTTCACGAACATCAATTAAATGATAGTTTCCTGCTCTTAATACGTCTTCTATTGCCATAATTTCTAAATTTTACTGTTTGATGCTAACAAAACTACAATTTAAATTTTTAAAAAATTGAATATACTCCGATAAAAAATATCAATTTTTAAAATATTAATTTTGCAGTTCCAATGAGTAGTAAAGAGAAATACAGCAATCTGATAAAATCCAAAGCTTTGGCTTTCGGGTTTCAGTCTTGTGGTATTTCCAAAGCTGATTTTCTGGAAGAAGAAGCGCCGCATCTGGAACAATGGCTGAGGAACAATTTCCATGGCGAAATGAAGTATATGGAGAATTATTTCGACAAACGTCTCGATCCGAGATTGTTGGTAGAAGGTTCCAAATCTGTGATTTCTCTGAGTTACAATTATTTTCCTGGAGAGGTTCAGACCAATCAGGATTATAAACTGGCAAAATATGCTTACGGTGAAGATTATCACGAGGTTATTAAAGAAAAACTAAGAAAACTGGTTGCTGAACTTCAGCAAGAAATAGGGGAGTTCTCTTTTCGTATTTTTGTAGATTCTGCGCCGGTTTTGGAAAAAGCCTGGGCAAAGAAATCCGGAATTGGCTGGGTTGGTAAAAACTCGAATCTTATTACAAAAAAAAATGGGTCTTTTTATTTTTTAGCGGAGATTATTTGTGATTTAGATTTAATCGAGGATTATCCTGTGACAGATCATTGCGGAAGTTGTACAAAGTGTATCGACGCTTGTCCAACTCAAGCAATTATTTCCGATAAAATCATTGACGGAAGCAAATGTATTTCTTACGCCACAATTGAACTGAAAGATCAAATTCCGGATTTTTTCAGAAATAAAATGGAAGACTGGGTGTTTGGTTGCGATATTTGCCAGGATGTTTGTCCGTGGAATAGATTTTCTGCTCCTACATTAGAGGAGAAATTCAAACCGAATTCTGAGATCAAAAACTTTACAAAACAAGAGTGGAAAGACATCACCCAAGAAGTTTTCTCTTCGGTTTTCAGAAAGTCGGCGGTTAAACGGACCAAGTTTGCTGGTCTCAAACGTAATCTTGATTTCTTATCAGAAGAATAAAATTATCGCTTTTTCTGAGATCTTTTTGGGGCAACTTTAACTCTGATTTTTAATCTTTTGTTGGATTGGCGTTTTTTCGGCATATTTTGGTGTTATTTTGTTATTAAATTTCAATAAAAATTTCAATAAAACCAAGATTTATTAAAAAAAATTAACATTTTGATTTTGTATCATAAATTTTACTAACTTTATAGTTGGACGCTCTGGCAAAAACCATAGAATGAAAAAAACATTATTTCTAATTCTTAAAATAATCGGCTTCTTGATTGGAGTCGTTTTTTTATACATCATATTAGGTTTATTACTTCCGATGATTCCTGTAAAAGCTAAGAAAACTGATGATCCTAAAACTATAGAAGCTTATATTTTAACCAATGGTGTCCATACCGATCTGGTCGTTCCTGTGAAAACAAAATATATAGATTGGAGCCAGAAACTGCCTTTCGAAAATACGAAAGGGAAAGATTCTGATCAGGATTATATTGCATTCGGTTGGGGCGATAAAGGTTTTTATCTGGACACACCAACTTGGGCTGATCTCAAATTTTCTACTGCTTTCAAAGCGGCGTTTTGGCTCAGCGAATCGGCGATGCATTGCACTTATTACAAAAAAATGACTGTTGCGGATGATTGTAAAAAAATAATGCTGACAGAGAAACAATATCAAGATTTAATCAAATTCATAGATGATAAGTTTGATAAAGATTCAGCTGGGAAATATATTTTGATAAAAACTGATGCCGTTTACGGCAATAATGATGCTTTTTACGATGCAAAAGGCAGTTACAATTTTGCTTACACTTGCAACACTTGGGCGAATGATGGACTAAAAGTTGCCGGTCAAAAAGCTGCATTCTGGACACCTACAGATTTTGGGATTTTTAGACATTATAAAAATTAAAAATTGAGAAAGATTTTCTATGTTCCAGGCTTGATAAGCGCTTGCATGATTCCAATTCTATTTTGGTTTTATGGAAATCGAAAATTTGAGGAAGTTAATGTCGGAGTAATTGATATTGTTTTGCCTGCGAAAGTTCATTCGACAAGTTCAAAGGAAGAGAAAGATCGAATTTATCAAAATTCTTTTGAACCGTTAAGAAATTGGGACTACAAAAAGATTGTTGTAAAACCAAATACTGCAAGACAAAATTCAGATTTTTATATTTCTGAAATTAAAAATTTACAGCAAAGAAATGTGAAAGAAACAGGAATTGAATTCATTATAAATGATGACAATTCTTATGATGATCTTATTTCTTTACTCAATGATATGGCAATCTCTAAACATGAAATGTATGGATTAGATTTAGATAAAAGCGGGCATTTTTTCGCTTTAGTTAATTATAGAGATCCAAATACGATAGAAATGGAATATGAATGTTTGCTTTGTAATGATGTTATTTATGATGAATATAAACCTTCTTTTTTTGACGATTTTCAGTTCTATTTACAAAAGTTTTCCAAAGAGAGCTTCTATCTAGTTTTCGGTTTTTTGATTTTCGTAAATATTTCAATGTTAAGTATTAAAGAATCTCTACAAAAACATTAAATTTGCCAACCAAAAGTTGATTATAAAAACCATCAACTGACAATCAACAACTGACAAAAAAAATGACTTCACAAGAGATAAGACAGCAATTTTTAGATTTTTTCAAAAGCAAAGAACATTTGATCGTTCCTTCTGCGCCAATTGTCCTGAAAGATGATCCAACACTGATGTTTTCCAACTCCGGAATGACACAGTTTAAGGATTATTTTCTAGGTTACAAAGAACCGAAATCATCCAGAATTGCCGATACGCAAAAATGTCTTAGAGTTTCCGGAAAGCATAACGATTTGGACGATGTTGGTCGTGACACTTATCATCATACAATGTTTGAAATGCTTGGGAACTGGTCTTTTGGTGATTATTTCAAAAAAGAAGCGATTACTTGGGCTTGGGAATTATTGACAGAAGTTTATAAAATTCCGAAAGAAAATCTTTATGTTACTATTTTTGAAGGTGACGAAAATGAAAACCTTGAAAGAGATACAGAAGCTTACGATTTGTGGAAGCAATTCATTTCGGAAGACCGAATCATCAATGGAAATAAGAAAGATAATTTCTGGGAAATGGGTGCAAGCGGACCTTGCGGACCTTGTTCAGAAATCCACGTTGATTTAAGAACTGCTGAAGAAAAAGCGAAAGTTTCAGGATTAGAATTAGTAAATAACGATCATCCTCAAGTTGTTGAGATCTGGAATCTCGTATTTATGCAATTCAACAGAAAAGCGGACGGATCTCTGGAAAATCTTCCGGCAAAACACATCGATACAGGGATGGGTTTTGAGCGTCTTTGTATGGCACTTCAACAGAAAGAATCCAATTATGACACCGATGTTTTCACACCTTTGATTGCTAAGGTTGAGGAACTTTCCGGTAAAAAGTATACAGGAATTTTAACCGACGAAAAAGATATTGCAATCCGTGTGGTTGTAGATCACATCCGTGCAGTTTCGTTTGCGATTGCAGACGGACAGCTGCCTTCCAATGGTGGTGCAGGTTATGTTATACGTAGAATTTTGAGAAGAGGAATTTCTTACGCTTACAGATTCTTAGATAGAAAAGAACCTTTTCTTTATCAATTAGTTGCTGTTTTACAAGAGCAAATGGGCAAATTCTTCCCGGAATTGGAAAAACAAGGAACTTTGGTCACCGAAGTGATTAAAAGTGAAGAAGAATCTTTCCTTAGAACGATTGAAACAGGTTTAATCAGAGTTGATAAATTAATTCAGCAGACGATTTCTGAAGGTAAAAAAGTATTGCCGACAGAAGAAGTTTTTGAATTGTATGATACTTACGGATTTCCTGATGATTTAACAAGAATTATTGCGGAAGAAAAAGGATTAACCATCGATGAAGCTGGATTTGAACAGGCTTTAAATCAACAAAAGCAGCGTTCTAAAGCAGATTCGGCTCAGAAAGTTTACGATTGGGTAACTTTAGAAGAAAAACCAGAAAACTTTGTAGGTTATGATCAATTAGAATCGGAAACTTACATCACAAGATACAGAAAAGTAGAAAATAAAGACGGCGAATTTTATCAAGTTGTTTTAAGTGATTCGCCATTCTATCCGGAAGGCGGAGGACAAGTCGGCGATAAAGGAACGCTTGAAAATGCAACCGAAAGCTTTGAAGTTTTGGAAACTAAAAAAGAAAACGGATTGATTATTTCTTTGATCAACGCGCTTCCAAAAGATGCTGGCGCAGTTTTCTATGCCAAAGTGAATGTGCCTGACAGAAAAAATTCTCAGGCAAATCACTCTGTAACGCATTTGTTACACGAGGCTTTGAGAGAAGTTCTCGGAACTCACGTGGAACAAAAAGGCTCTTATGTTGGTCCGGATTATTTGAGATTCGATTTTTCTCATTTTTCTAAAATGACTGACGATGAATTAGCTTTGGTGGAATCAAAAGTGAATGCTAAAATCAGGGAAAATATCGCGTTGCAGGAATTCAGGAATATTCCGATTCAGGAAGCTTTGGATAGAGGTGCAATGGCGTTGTTTGGTGAGAAATATGGTGACAATGTCAGAATGATTCAATTTGGAACTTCGAAAGAACTTTGTGGAGGAACGCACGTGAAATCTACGAGTGAAATTGGTCATTTTAAAATCGTTTCAGAAAGTTCTGCGGCGGCTGGAATCAGAAGGATTGAGGCTATTTCCGGTGAAAAATCAGAAGAATATTTCAAGAATTTGGAAACTCAGTTTACAGAGATTTCTCAATTGTTGAAATCAAAAGATTTGGCAAAATCAATTGAGAAATTGCTGGAGGAAAATTCTGCTTTGAAGTCTGAAATTGAATCTTTCAAAAAAGAAAAAGCGAAAGGTGAAATCCAAAATTGGAAAAACGATTTCGAAGATAAAAACGGAAAAAAATTATTGGTTAAGAAAACTTCTCTGGATGCAGGTTCTGTAAAAGATATCGTTTTCCAATTGAAAAAAGAAATTCCAAATTCTATTACAATTATTATTTCTAATGCTGGCGAAAAACCAATGATTACAGTTGGTATTTCTGCAGATTTGGAAGCAAGTTACCACGCAGGAAATATCGTAAAGGAATTAGCCAAAGAAATCCAAGGCGGTGGCGGCGGTAATCCAGGTTTTGCTACTGCTGGTGGAAAAAATCTTGACGGAATTGAAAATGCTTATCAGAAAGCTTTGGAAATATAAATTTCTAATCATATAATTAGAAAACGCCCAAATCTGGGCGTTTTTTTATTGAATTGTATTTTGGAACTTAGAATTGTACGCAGCCCGGCTTGAACGGAGCTCTTTTTCTTTTTGATAAAAAAGAAAAAAGCGGGAGTGGAAGACGGATTAAGCTGCCCAAATTATTTTATTGATTAAAGTTCTTCGGCGAATAGAAATATAAAAACTTCTTTTTTGCCGTTTCGAAATCGCTCCATTTGTCGCAGTCGATTTGATAAGCTACCACACCGGAAGTTGGTAAATTTACAATCTCATCGGAAAGTGAATTGGCAAAATTGGAAATCCCGTTGTTGTGAGAAAACAAGGCTAAACTGTTGACACTGTCATCCGTATCAAATATAACTGAGAGAAAATTTTCCTCAGAGGGTCTGTAGAGTTTTTCTTTTGTACTGTAATCCTTTCCGTACACCTGAGAAAATAACTCACAAGTCTGTTTGGCTCGCACAGCAGGACTTGAGACAAAACTGTCAATGTCTATATTGTTGAATCTGAGAAACTCAGCCATCTTCGGAGCGTTTGTTCTCCCAAGTTCGGTTAATGGTCGATCGAAGTCATCTATATCTTCCGGCCAGTCACTCTTGGAATGTCTAACAAGTAAAAGTGTTTTCATTCAAAAAGGGTTTAATCAAATAAAATTAGTAAAAAAAAAGATGGTAAAATAATTTGCGGAAATTATTTATATGCTATTTGTCAGATGTACTCATAGAAAATGGTGCGTCGGAATCCCGGATTCCTCTTTCTGTATTGGGTTTTGAAACCATGTCGAATTTTAATTTTGCACCTTTCAGCAGGTCAAAATGATCAATCCAGTTTTTAGAATAATTTTTTCCATTGAGTTTTAATTGATTAATGTAAATGTTGCTTTCCGAATTTTTGGGTGCATCAATTTGAATGGTCTTACTATTTTCCAGATCGATCTTAATCGATTTAAAAAGTGGAGCGCCCAGAACATATTGTGTACTCGCTGGCGTAACCGGATAGAATCCTAAAGCCGAAAAAACATACCAGGCAGAAGTTTGCCCATTGTCTTCATCTCCACAATAACCGTCAGGCGTTGGCTTATATAATTTGTCCATCGCCTGTCTTACCCAATATTGTGTTTTCCAAGGCTGACCGGCATAATTATACAAATAAAGCATGTGCTGAATTGGTTGATTCCCGTGTGCATATTGTCCCATTCCTACGATTTGCATCTCCCGCATCTCGTGGATGACTTCTTTATAATAATTGGTATTAAATGTCGGAGGCATCACAAATACAGAATCCAGCATTTTAGCAAACTTATGCTTTCCTCCCATTAATTCCTTCAATCCTTCAATATCCTGAAAAACGCTCCACGTGTAATGCCAACTGTTACCTTCTGTGAAAGCATTTCCCCATTCGAAAGGATCAAAGTTTTCCTGGAATTCACCATTTTTCTTTTTACCTCGCATCAGATTGTATTTCGGATCGAAAAGCTTTTTGTAATTCATAGCTCTTGATTTGAAAGGTTTCAGCTCTTCTTCAGATTTATTCAAAGCTTTCCCGAATTCGTAGATCGCATAATCATCATAAGCATATTCCAAAGTTCTGGCTGCACTTTCATTAATCCCAGTATCCGTCGGAACATAACCGATAGAATTGTAATCTGCTACACCTTTTCTGCCGATTGCGCTCATTGGACCTTCGTTGTTAGCGCCATGTTTCAGAGCTTGCCAAAGAACTTCAGCATCATAACCTCTAAGACCTTTGAGATAAGCATCAGAAACAACCGAAGCAGAATTGTTACCAATCATAATATCCGCAAATCCCGGGCTGCTCCATTCCGGTAAAAAACCGCCTTCCTGATACGCTGAAATCAAACCTTTTTGCATTTCAACATTGATAGATGGATAAACCAGATTCAGAAGAGGGTAGAGCGCCCTGAAAGTATCCCAAAAGCCAGTTCCACCGAACAAATATCCGGGCATTATTTTTCCATTGTAAGGACTGTAATGCTGGATGTTTCCGTTTCTGTCTTTCTCATAAAGTTTCTGAGGAAATAGTACGCTTCTGTAAAGGCAACTGTAGAATGTTCTTGCCTGATCAATGCTTGCACCTTTGATTTGGATTTTATTCAAAGTCTGATTCCAGATTTCTTTGGCTTCGGATTTTACCTGGTCAAAAGATTTACCTTTGGATTCTTCCAGATTAATTTCTGCTTGTTCCGGATTGATAAACGATGATGCGACTCGGATTGTGATTTGTTCTCCTTTTTTAAGTTGAGGAAATTTGACCAGACTTCCCGCGTGATCAGCTTTGATTTCAAGATTCAATTTTTGGATTTCTGTTCCGCTCCAGACATTTTGGGAAACAAAATCTCTGTCAAACTGAATCACAAAATAATTTTTGAAATTCTCCATTTTTCCTCTCGAATATCTTGTAGAATAGCCGATGATTTTTCTTTCAGAAGGAATAATCTTCACATAAGAACCTCGGTCAAAAGCATCCAAAAGAATCTGAGCCTGATTGGTTTCCGGAAAAGTAAAACGCATCATTGCTGAACGTTCTGTCGGTGCAATTTCTGTCCAGACATCGTAATCTGCGAGATAAACTTTGTAATAATAAGGATTTACAACTTCTGTCTTATGAGAAAACCAGCTTGCTCTTTTTTCCTGGTCTATTTCAGGATTTCCAACGATTGGTAAAATGGAAAATTGCCCATAATCATTCATCCAGGGTGATGGTTGATGAGTTTGTTTAAACCCCTGAATTTTATTCGAGTTATAAGTGTATTGCCAGCCATTTCCGTTTTTACCGGTTTGCGGCGTCCAATAATTCATTCCCCAAGGTAACCCGATAATTGGATAAGTATTGCCATTCGATAATTCGTACGAAGATTGTGTTCCCATCAACGGATTAACGTAATCTACGGGATTTGTAATCCAATCTTTCATTTCTTGAGATTTGAAGGCTAAAGAAAGAAAACTGCAAAAAAGGAATAGCTTGATTTTGGACATTCGAGATTTATTTATCTCAAAAATAATAAATAATATTTGTGAATTTTCAAATAAAAAAGCAACAATCGTAAATATTGCTGCTTCTATAAATCATAATGAAAATAATTATTTGCTTTGAATTATTTCCTTTAACTCATTATAAATCTTCTCCGTAAAAGGTGTTCTAATATTCAGTTCTTTTCCGTAATTAATAATCGCTCCTGCAAACAATTCCAATTCGCTATTTTCTTTTTTTACATTGATGTCAAGTTGTAAAGATGTTGGAGTGGTTGGAGGAAAAGTCATTGCTTTTTCAAAGGTTTTTTCAATAATATCATCTGGTAAATTAATTCCTTTTTTGTCAGCAATCAGTTTCACTTCTTTCATTATTTTCGTTGTTTCCTGTTTTTGAATTTCATCTGTGCAGACTGTCCCGATTGAAGAATTATATTTGGCTGTAACCAATCCAAAACTTGATACAAAAAAGAATTTGGTCCAGATATCAGCAAAAGAATTATCTTTAAAATCGAAATCAATTTGACTATTTTTCATCAGTTCAATAATCCAATTAATCTCTGTTGAAAGATGGGCTGGATCTTTTCCAAAAATCAGTTTTCCGGCTTTACCTTTATGTTCTACAATTCCTTTTTCTTTGATGTGAGAAGCGACGTAAACACAAGCCGGTAAAATCGTATTATCAGGAATAATTTTTCTGACTCTGTCATAGATATCTGCACCGTTCATCAATGGAAGCAGAATGGTTTTATTTGTAATAACTTGCTTCAATTGATTGCAGACATTTTCCAAATCATATTCTTTCACACAAATCAAAATCAGCTCAGGATCATTGATTTCAGAAATATTCTGTAAGACGTGATTCGGTTTTGTAACACTGTTTGGATGTTCCGGAGAAAGTAATGTCAATCCATTATTTTTTACAATATCATAAGTTTGATTTCTCGCGATGAAAGAAATCGTAAACTGATTTGCCGTTTCATTAAATTGATTGATCTTAAACCCGAAATAACCGCCAACACCGCCAAGTCCTACAACTACTATATTTTTCATTCTCATTAATTTTTTGTCAAAAGTAAAATACTTGCAACGTAAGTCCGATTGTCAAATGACAAAAAATCAGATTTTAGTAATTTCTTTCCGGATTCTGCTGAGCGAACTGTTGGTAATTCCGAGATAAGAAGCAATGACTTTCAGTGAAACGTGCTGGAAAACGTGTGGATGTTCTTTTAGCAATTTCAGATATCGGGTTTCTGCTTTTTGGCTCGTCAGTTCAATAACTCGGTCATTCAGTCGATAATAATTAATGACAAACAAAAGCCTGCTGAATTCCCGGAAATCAGAAATGTTATGAAAATTTTGCTGAACATTTTCCAGTCCGGTTTCCCAAAACCAACAATCAGTAATTGTTTCGTAGATTTCTTTTGTTGGTTGTTGTTTGAAGAATGATAAAAAATCATTCACGAAGCAAGGCGCAAAAAAGATATTGGTTGTAACTTCCTCATTGTCTTCATTGATAATGTAAGAACGGACATAGCCTTTTTCCAGAAAATAAGTTTTGGTGCTGATAATTCCGTTATCCAGGAGAATCGTATTTTTCTCCATAGAAAATTGGGTAAAGGTCTTTGTAATCTCTTCCACAACGTCCTTTTCTATCGGAAATAAGGAATGGAAATAATTGTTGATGCTTGTTTTGTCCATAGTATTAAAACAAATTTACAATAACTCCAATTATCGGTTAAAATTAAATATCTTTATCCGTGTAAAATCAATACGGTTGGCACTTTTGTTGATGCCAAAAAAGTCAAAATAATAAAAAACTAGTAACCTTTGATGGACGACTTCCTTGCATTTTATAACACTCTAGAAGTTGATAAAGGTCTCATAGTAATGCTGATGCTGATGCTGATGAGTTTCTTTGTTGCTATTTTCCATACTTTTATTTTAATTGGATTATACGAAATCAATCTCAAACCAAAATGGCTGTTTTTTGTACTAAATCCATTATCAGTTGGGCTTTGCTCGCTGTATGATAACAAGTTAGCTGCATTAGTAGCAATCGGTTTGTTTCTTTCGGTTTTTGTTTTGGGGATTGTCGGGATGATCTATGCGATGATCAGGAGCTCTTATCAAAGTTCCAAAGAGGAAAGCGAGCGGAGAGAAAGAGCAGGATTAGCTAAAATTCCGCTTTGGAAAAAAATTCTTTATTCTGTATCAGGATTGTTGTTTTTTGGTTTTGTTCTTACGTTGGGCGTCCCTTATTTCATCCTGATTGTTTTTATTATTCTTCCGTTTTTAACTTCGATTTTTAAGCCCAGTAATAAGAAAAGATTTTACAGAATTCAGCGCACATTACCCACTTCCAATATTCGTTCTGTTGCGATGGGTTTGGCAGAGATTTCCGGAACCGTGAAGATGATTGAGCCGATGATTTCGCGTATTGGTAAAAAAGAATGTATTGGTTTTCTTTATACAATAGAGACTGTTTCGACGGATAAAGATGGAAAGGATTCCTATTCTTTAGAATCTTCGGAAACGATTTGTAAACCGTTTTATGTACAAGACAAATCCGGACAAATTAAAGTTATAACTGAAGGCATTGAATTTATTGATTTTGAAATCGATGAACGATACCAATCCTCAAACAAGCGCTATACGCAATATCTCCTTAAAGAGAATATGGAAGTTCTCTTGATTGGTAAAGCAAGTGTGAAAGAAAATAATAAACCTGTCTTTGAGAAAGAGGAAATCAAAAATGTGTTCGGGATTGCAACTGTGGAAAGTGTTGATAATCATAATACGTTGCGTCCTATTTTACAGTCGGCGGGCTATTTCATTTACTTTTGGGTGATTCTGATTGCATTGATTTTTTTAACGCCTGTGAAACTGAGAAATAATCAATTGGAGATCGGGAAAATAAATCTGGATTTGCCTTTCCAGAATTCCAAACCGGTGAAATCACTGGATGATTTTTATGATAATATCTACGACAGTTACGAATCTAAACCTGAAGAAGAAATATATTCTCAACCAGCTTCAGGTGCTGAACCGGTTCCTGCGACAGAGTCAACACAATCAAAACAAACTGAATAAAAATAAAAACTATGATACAAATTTTCGCTTACGTCATTATCGGATTGGTCGTCTTGGGATTACTGAATGTGATTGTTTCCACTTACAACAGATTAGTAATGTTAAAGAATAATGTCGATAAATCTTTTGGAAATATCGATGTCCTGTTGAAACAACGAGCAGACGAAATTCCAAATCTAATCAAAGTGGTCAAAGAATCTATGAAATTCGAAGAATCAATGTTGACGAAACTAACGGAGCTTCGGACTCAATTTCTAAATGCTAATTCGACCGAGGAAAAAGTGGAATTGTCGAACCAAATGCAGAATCAGTTGAAATCAGTTTTTGCAGTAGCGGAAAATTATCCTGATATCAAAACCAGTCAGAATTTTCAATTGCTTCAAGGTCGTGTTTCTCAAATCGAAGATGCAATCGCAGACAGAAGAGAATTTTATAACGAAAGCGTTACGATGTACAATATTGGTATCGCAGAATTCCCTAATCTACTGCTTGCCAAACCAATGATGTACGGCAAAAAACAGTTACTTCAAATCTCTGAACAAGAAAAAAAATACGATGGAGTTGCCTTTTAACATCATAGATATTCTACAGAATATCGAAGCTGAGCCAGGTATTTTGGTAGCTTTCGCTGCTTTTCATCCATTTGCGCTGCTGTTGTTGCTTATTCCGCTCGGGATTTTTAAAAAGATAGGGATTTACAAACCTGCTCAAGAATTGGGATTATTTGGCTTTTCTATAGTAGTTATTATGATGGTTGGTTGGTTGATGGGTTTTGTTTCCCAAATTTTATTGATGTTTATGGGCGTTTCAGGCCTGAAAATGTTGCTGATTTATTTCTCGATGTATCTTTGTATTACTGCATTTGTAGTAGTTAATGTAAGAGGTTTGAAGAAGAAATTTGAGCAAGATCAATTGAAGAAAAAAACGTGGCTTAAGCCTTAATGAAGAAATCTATGATCATATTTAATTGGTAATTTAGTAATTATCAATATTATTTACTTTTTAATAACAATTAAAGCTTCCGATGGCATAAATTATGTTTATAACCCGATAACCAAATTATAAACTATGTCAATAAAATTAAAGCTAGCGCAATGTAATCAATGCAAAGGATATCGTTCTTCTACTGTAGTTAATCCAAAAGATATCCATCATCCGGAAGTTGTAGATCATTATTTTTATCACGGTGAACCTTGGTTTACGTTTAACTCTGAAACTTTTGAGAAATCTGTTAATTATTCTGACATAACAGTTAAGGTTGTTGATCTTAAAGATCACTTTCAAAATGATCTTTGTTACTGTACTTGTCAGCATGTTACAGCGAAAAATAAGGATTTTTTCTACTACACTATTCCAGGAAAAGGACAAGTGAAGACTATAGATTTCATAGAAGATTTTGAGAATGATATTTACTTCCGTGATCTTTATATTATTTACAACAATTATCATCAGGATATTCCAAAACGTCAAGCTATTTGAAACAATTATATTTTCTGAATTTATTCAATATAAAAAGCAGTAATCATCATTACTGCTTTTTTAACAACATAAAATTACCCCAACGTTTTATTAATCGTTAAAAGATAAAGTAATATTTTAAAATGATTTTAAATGTGAGACAATTCTTTAATTGAGATTGGATTTTGTGTTTTTGCCGCTTATGTAGATGTAGGATTTTAGTTTATAAAACTAAATTCCATTCGATAATCAATTCTGTATTAAACTATTTTTAATCTGCTTCATATTTATTTTACAATAGAAAGCTTATCAGGAAAAAGTCAAATGTAAAATGAAGACAGGAGAAAAATAAGTTTTCATGGTTATTAGTTAAAATCGTTTTTAAAGAATTTTGAAATCAAGCAAAGCTAAAAATCGTACAAATATAATCAAAGTCACCAAATGGTGATAATAAAAATTGTTAATTTTGCGAAGATCAAAAAGTGATGATGGAAGAGACCACAAAAACCCGTGTGAAAAATAAAGAAAAAAGCAAACAACAGTTTATGGATGCTGTTGGAACAATTTTAAAAACAAAGGGTTATAAATATCTTAAAGTGAATGAAATTGCTGCGACTGCCGGGCTTGATAAAAAGTTGATCTATAATTATTTCGGTGGAACAGAACAGCTTCTGGATGAATATATCAAGACACAGGATTTTTGGAGTAATGTGAAAGAAGAAGATTCGGCAGAAGAAATTACCGATGGCGGACAGGCGTTCGTAAAACAAATGTTGTCTCAACAATTCGATTTTGTAGCAGCGAATAAGGAACTTCAAAAAATTCTGCTTTGGAGACTTTCCGAAGAACGGACATCACTCAGAAAATTGACAGAAGGGCAGGAAAAAAATGGTGAAATTTTATTCAAGAGCATTACAGATCCGCATTTCAATGATAAAAGTGAAGAGTTTCGAGCAGTAATAGCAATCCTGATTTCCGGCGCCTATTACCTTAATATGTATTCAGAGATCAACGGTAGTATATTTTGTGGTCTGGATTTGAAAACAGAAGCGGGAAGGTCTAAGATAAAAGATGCTTTGAGCCTATTGGTTGATAAAACGTATGAAAATTTATAACTTAATTTGTTATGCAATGGTATCAAAAAAGTCTGTTTTAATTTCAAACAGACTTTCTCTTTTCTAATTATTCCTTTATCAGTTTTTCAACAATCTCTCCAGAATCGGTTTTGATTTTTAGAAGATAATTTCCTTTTGATAATTGGGTAATGTTTACTTTATTAGAAACATCAGTTTTAATTAATCTTCCTAAAATATCGTAGATTTCGACAGATTTTAGGGTTTTATCAGAAGTAATATTAATGAAATCTTTAGCAGGATTCGGATAAAATTTAATATTAGTTTTAGTAATATCTTTTAAGCCTAAAGTCTGATAGGTTTTATAGAAATTCAGAATTCCGTATCCCATTTGAGCTGATGGATTTGGATAAAGAGAAGCGTTTTGTCTTAGTCTTGTTTTGATTTCCTCTCTGGAAATATTATTAGGTAAAGATTGTAAAAGACAAGCAACCGCACCGGCAGCTACAGGATTTGCAAGAGAAGTTCCGCTGGCTTGGGTTACTTGGCTTCCATATACTGTGTAAGTTTCTGATCCTCTAGCCGCACCATCTGGTTTTATTACTCCCACAGAATTTGGTCCAAATGAAGAAAATGACGAAACTTGTCCCTGATTATTCACCGCTCCAATTGTAAAAACTTTAGCATTATCTGCTGGTGTCGAAATATAATGCCAAGCATTTGCACCCTCATTTCCAGCAGCAAAAGTTACAAAAATTCCTTTTTCAGCAGCAATTTGCGCACCTCTTGCGATGAAAGATGTTGTTCCGTTCATATCTGCATAAGTGTAATCATATCTACTGTCATCAAATTCTGTGTAGCCCAACGAAGTAGAAATTACATCTACACCTTGTCTGTCAGCCTCTTCCGCAGCTTCTATCCAATAGAGTTCTTCCTCTGGCATTTCATTAGCACCGTCTTCCGAAGCATAGAGATAGAAGTCTGCATCCGGTGCTGTTCCAACAAATTGATTATTCAGATAACCTCCAATAGCTCCCATACAAATGGTTCCATGAGTGTTTAATGATGTATTATAAATATCTGTACTCTTATTGATGAAATTATAACCACCTTTGATTTGTCCGTTATCTCGCAGTCTTTTGAACGCATTACCTATATCTACCGAAGGAAAACCCGTATCAATCACCGCAATAGTCATTCCTGCTCCGGTAAATCCTGCAACGTGAAGTGCGCGAGCATTAATTTGATTAATTTGCGCTAACCCACCTCCATAATTAAAAACAGTTTCAATACTTTTTTCCGCAATTTCCTGATTAAACTGTTTGAATTTTTCCAGCTTTTCTTTGCGTATTCCTCCATTCGGATTTTTGACAAAACTTTCGACGTGATCCACATAAGACTGTTGAGATAAAGTTTGGATTTGAGCAGAAGTAGCATTCACAGCGACACCATTCAGCCATTTGGAATAATCGGTTACCGTAAATCCAAGATTTTTTACGTTTTGAATATAAGAAGGCTCTATCGGCGCATCTTGATCACTCAGTGCAATTCCAAGATTAGTTCTTCTGTCAAGAGATTTCTGGGTTAATTCTGACAAAGGGTTGGCATAAAAAGCTGCTTTGTTGGGTTTGTCCTTGAAGAAAACAAAGACCAATTCAGTTTGAGCGCTTATTGTCAACGAAAAGCCAACTGACAAAATTGTAAAGATTTTTCTCACGTTTCGGGGAATTAGATTTTTTAAACTGATAAATAAATGTAAATTTACAAAATAATGTTCTTGCTTTTTAAATCGTTTATAAAATATCTAATGACGATTTTTGAGCATTCAATTTAAATATCAGCATATGAAAAAAATCCAAATGGTTGATTTACAAAGCCAGTATTATAAAATTAAAAGTGAGGTTGATAATGCGGTTCTTAATGTATTGGATTCTGCAGCTTTTATAAACGGCCCCGAAGTCAAATCTTTCCAATCGGATCTTGAAAATTATCTGGACGTAAAGCACGTTATACCTTGTGCTAATGGGACCGATGCTTTGCAAATTGCATTAATGGCATTGGATCTGGAAGAAGGTGATGAAGTGATTACAGCAGATTTTACATTTGCAGCAACGGTAGAGGTAATTCATCTATTGAAATTAAAATCAGTTTTGGTTGACGTAGATTATGATACTTTTACCATCGATACAGAAGCTGTAAGAAAAGCAATAACGCCAAAAACAAAAGCGATTATTCCTGTTCACCTGTTCGGTCAGTGTGGTAATATGGAAGAAATCCTGAAAATTGCCAAGGAACATAATCTCTATGTAATCGAAGATAATGCTCAGGCGATTGGTGCTGATTTTATTTTCTCGGACGGAACGCAGAAAAAATCCGGAACAATGGGAACAATTGGAACTACATCATTTTTCCCTTCCAAAAATTTGGGTTGCTACGGAGACGGCGGTGCCATTTTTACCAATGATGACGAATTAGCGCATAGATTGAGAGGTATTGTCAACCACGGGATGTACGAGCGTTATTACCACGATGAGGTTGGCGTTAATTCCAGATTGGATAGCGTTCAGGCTGCAATTTTGAGAAAGAAACTACCAAACCTTGATTCTTATAATGAAGCGAGAAGGAAAGCGGCAGATTATTATGACGAAGCGTTTGCCGGACACGAAAATATTTTGACACCCAAAAGATCGGAAAATTCAACACATGTTTTTCATCAATATACTTTGAGAATCACCAACGGAAAACGTAATGAATTACAACAATTCTTAACAGAGAAAGAAATTCCTGCGATGATTTATTATCCAGTGGCGCTTAGAAAACAGAAAGCTTATTTCCAAGACAGTAACCCAGCAGACTTCATCAATACGGATAAATTACTTGACCAAGTAATTTCTTTACCAATGCATACAGAATTGGACGAAGAGCAGTTGAAATATATTACAGATTCTGTTTTGGAATTTTTTGCAAAAAACTAATAATTCATAACTTATAATTAATTAAATGTCCATACTTGTAACAGGCGGTTTAGGTTACATCGGTTCTCACACGGTTGTTGAACTTATTAATCACAATTTTGATGTCATCATTGTAGATGATTTATCAAATTCTGAAAAATTCATACTTGATAATATCGAGGAAATCACAGGGAAAAGACCAATTTTCTATCCTTTCGATTTGAGAAGAAAAGAATTATTACAGCAAGTTTTCGAAGCGCACGATATCGAAGGTTGTATCAATTTTGCGGCTTCAAAAGCAGTAGGAGAGAGTATGACCGAGCCTTTAAAATATTATGAGAACAATTTGTTTTCATTGATTAATGTCCTTCAGGAATTTAAAGAAAGAAATATTTCCAACTTTATTTTCAGTTCATCCTGTACGGTTTACGGTCAAGCCGACAAAATGCCGATTGACGAGAATACGCCTTTGAAAGAAGCCGAATCTTCTTACGGAAAAACCAAACAAATGGGCGAAGATATCCTGAAAGATTTTTCTCGAGCCTATAACAAAAGGGTTACTCTATTAAGATATTTCAATCCAATTGGTGCGCATCCAACAGCTTTGCTAGGAGAACTGCCTGCAGGAATTCCAAATAATTTGGTTCCTTATGTTACGCAGACTGCCGCTGGAATCAGAGAAAAATTGAGCATTTGGGGTGATGATTATCCTACAGAAGACGGAACAGCTATTCGTGACTATATTTATGTTGTAGATTTGGCGAAAGCTCACGTTGCAGCTTTACAAAAACTGATGCATTCTGAGGAAGAAACAGTTTTGGATATTTATAATTTGGGAACAGGAAAAGGATCCTCGGTTTTAGAAGTGGTAAAAGCATTTGAATTAGCGAACGATGTAGCGGTTCCTTACCAGATTTGCCCAAGAAGAGAAGGTGACATTACAATTGCTTATGCTAATGCCGACAAAGCTGAGAAAGAGCTCAACTGGAAATCAGAAACCACTTTGGAAGAAGCGCTCAAAACCACTTGGGAATGGCAGAAATATCTGAAAGACAGAAATAATTAATAAACAAAAATCCAATCAAAGCAGATTGGATTTTTTATTGTGTTTTCTTCTCGGCAAAACTGAAAATATTATGAAGTTTTATTTCCGAAAAACTATTGGATTTAATTTTAGAAGCAACAATCATCGCTTTCGCTAATACAGAAGTTGGTAAAGGCTGTTGACTTTTGAATAGTCCTAATTTATTAAGGAATTTAATTGCTTTCAAACCTGTGATTTCCGCACTCCTATCAGAGTTTTTCCGTTCCAGCATTCCTGGTTTGAAGATAGTTGTCTTATCGAATTTCAGATTTTTCACAGCTTCCTCCAACTCACCTTTTATTCTGGAATAGAAGATTTTAGAATCAGGATTGGCGCCGTAGGCAGAAACCAGAATATAATCCTCTACACCGTTATCTTTCGCCGCTTTAGCAAAATTGAATTGATAGTCATAATCAATAACTTTTTGATTTTCTTTACTTCCCGCAGATTTCAGAGTTGTTCCAAGACAAGAAAAAGCAACATCGCCTTTCACAAGGTGTTTCCATTCTTCTGGATGGTCAAAATCCACAATATGCGCTATGACTTTTTCATTGTGAAAATCAGAACGTCGTCTCACAAAAATATCGATTTGTTCGAAGTCAGCATCTTCACAAAGTTGATTTACGAGGTCATTTCCTGTAGCACCGGTGGCACCAATTACCAAAGCTTTCATAAATAGAGATTTGATAATAAAGTTAAGGATTATTTTCGGGATTGAACTTTTGTAAGCTTTTATTTTTATAACCACAAAAGTAACAAAAGCTTTAAAATGCATGCGCCTTTCAAAAATTCAGAAAAGAAATGAAGTTCCAAATTCTTTGTGACTTTTGTGGTTGGAATTTCAATTTAGCTGATTCCGATATTCAGCCCAAATGATTTTAAACCATTCTGTAAAATTGTCCGGATTTTCAGAAATTTCAGTTTGTAAATCAGGAATAGAAACATACCGGATTTCCGAAACTTCTTCAGGATTCAAATCAAATTCTCCATCAAAGTTGCCTGTGAAAACATAATCCAACTCGTGTTCCCAAAGTCCTTCCCCAACATCTGCTTTGTAAATAAAATGGAATTTTTCCGTCAACTCACAATCGATTCCTAATTCTTCCTTAATCCGTCTTGTCGCTGCATCCAGGTAAGATTCGTTTAGCCTTGGATGAGAACAGCAGGCATTGGTCCATTGGTTGGGTGAATGGTATTTCTCTTCGGCGCGCTTCTGCAAAAGCATTTCTCCCTTTTCGTTGAACAGAAAAACCGAAAAAGCACGATGCAAAAGTCCATTTTCGTGCGCCTGCATTTTTTCCATTTGTCCCAAAACTTCATCCTGAGGATTGACCAAAACCACTTTTTCCATAGAACAAAAATAAGGATTTTAAAACAAATTTTTAGGAGCTATTTCCCGCTTTCCGTTACAATCTTTTTCTTTTCCTTATGTGAAAGAAAAGAAAAAGGATTTCCACTACAATCGGGGCTATTAGATTTGTCTTTTTTAGAACATTTGTCGATAATTAGAGCATTATGTATTAAAATAATCAGCATAATATTTGTCATTCCGTAGGAATCTCGACAGCGACGTTTAGATTCCTACGGAATGACAAATATTATGTTATAATTTAGTTTTTGATAAACACTCAAACACTCAAACACTCAGACACTCAAGCTCCCAAACTCACTTTCCACTCATTCGCAAACGCAATAAAATCAGCAACAGACAATTCTTCTGCTCGGATATCAAGGAAAGGATGAGACTTTATATTTTCAGGGATACCAAGAACTTTCAGAGCGTTGCTCATCTTTTTACGTCTTTGCCCAAAACCAGCTTTTACGATTTGTTTGAATAGAACCTCATTTCCAGCTAATCCTTCTTTCAAATTTCGGGTCATTCGGATGACGCCGGATTTTACTTTTGGAGGTGGATTGAAGACATTTTCGTGAACCGTAAAAAGATATTCCACATCGTAATAAGCCTGAACCAAAACTGATAGAATTCCGTAATCTTTTGTTCTCGGTTTTGCGGCGGTTCTTTCCGCCACTTCTTTCTGGAACATTCCGCTCATTTCTGGAACAAACTGGAAATTATCTATAATTTTAAACAAAATCTGAGACGAAATATTATAAGGAAAATTCCCAATCACAGCCAATTCTTCATCAAAAACTTCCGGAATGTTGATTTTCAGAAAGTCGCCTACAAAATGTTGTTCTTCAAGTTTAGGGTAATGTTTTTTGAGATAGACAATAGATTCTTGGTCGATTTCTGCAACATAGATTTCTGACTCTTTTTCGAGAAGGAATTTTGTAAGTACGCCCATTCCCGGACCAACTTCCAAAACTTTTTTGTAGCCTTCAAAAGATAATGAATCTACAATGTTGCGTGCGATATTCTGGTCTGTAAGAAAATGTTGACCAAGATGTTTTTTTGCTCTAACGTCCATTTTGCAAAGATAGCGTAATTATAGTAGAAATTATAAACCACAAAAGTCACAAAAGAAAGCGTAAAATGGATTTCTAAAAAAAACAAAAAGTTTATCTATTAAGATTTTTTTTGAATAGTTTGAGAAAATAAAACTTTGTGACTTTTGTGGTTAGAAAATATCAATACATCTTCGTTTTCACACAAGTCACATTTTTGATGTGGACAGGTTTTCCAACTTTCTTCAACATTCCGGTTTCTAAATTTCTTTTGAAAACAGTTACATCTTGCGAAATAACATTGGTCACAATAATGAACTTTCCAGTTTCATCAATCGCAAAAGTTCTTGGATGTTTTCCACCAGTTTTTTGATAACCGACAGATTCCAATTTTCCATCATTTAAGACTTTGAAAATTGCAATATTATTCTCTTTTCCTCTGTTCGTTGCATACAAGAACTTTCCGTCTGGCGAAATATGAACATCGGAACTTTCAAAACCTTCCTTGATTTTATCAGGATGTGTTGCAATTCTTTGGATTTCTTTCAGTTTGTTATCAGAAAAATCATAAACTGAAATCATCCCAGCCAATTCCTCAATAGAATATGCTCGTTTTCCATCTTTGCTAAAAGTGATGTGTCTTGGTCCGCTCCCAGGTTTTGTATTGATGAAAGTATTTTGGCTATCAATTAAAGGTTGCTTCTGATTGGCATCAAATGGATATTGCAAAATTTTATCCGCTCCCAAATCTGCAAAAAGTACAGTTTTAAAATCGGGCGAAAAAACGACAGAATGCGTGTGTGCTTTCTCCTGCCTTTTCGCATCAACACCACTTCCTTCCGTGAATTTGAAATGTTGCGCTATCGAATCTATTTTACCATTTTCAAGAAGAGGAAAAACAGAAATAGTAGCTTGATTGTATGTTGCATTAATAAGCCATTTTCCGCTTTTATCAACATTCACATAAACAGGATTTTCGCCGCCCGTTTTTTGTTGATTGAGAAAAGTTAATGTTTTCTTATCGGCATCAAATGCAAAAGAACTTACTGTTCCATAATTCGGAGTTTTGGCATCAGAAGATGCGTAAACGTATTTCCCGTCAGGCGAAACTGTGATATAACCTGGATTGATAACGTCAGAAGATGAAGCAACTTTAGTCAGTTTTCCGGTCTCGTGATCGAGTTCGTAAACATAAACCGCTTCCGAACCTTTGTCCCAATTGTAAGAACCAAAAAACACAAATTGTTTTTGTGAATAAAGATTTGTGAAAATTAAGAAACTTAATAATAGAAAAATTTTTTGGAATTTCATGGTGACGAATTAATCTGGAATTAAACATTTACAGAATTAAACCTGTATTGTCACAAATTTCCTAAAAATTCATCTGGAAACCAAACTGAACACCGAATTTTCTTACATCGGTATTAGTTGTTTTGTGGTTCAGGTAATTTCCTCTCCAATTAAAATCGATTCTCATAATTCTGAAATTGCCCCAACCAATATTCTCAATTCCAAAACCATATTCGTAGTAAGGTTTTTCAGGTGTACTGAGATTAATGTTTCCAGCATTCATATTGATAGATTCTTGTCTCAGGCTTCCTACACCGGAGCGGAAAAATGCTACTTCTCTTAATTTTAGTTTTTTAATCAAAGGGATTTGAGATAAAATTTTTCCATTGAAATGATGTTCCAAAAACAGAACAGCATAAGAATCAGCAACAAATTCGTAATAATTCATCAAAGAGAAAACACCGCGAACTAATCCATAAGATTGGTTGGCAGGCATCACATTTTGCAAAGCGAGTGGAAGCGCATCAAAGTTTTTACCAGCTTCAACATTCGCAAATAATCTTCCCCAATTTCCTAAAATCACAGGTTGATAATAATAGAATTGTAATTTGTTGTAATTAAAATCAGAATTAAAAACGCCACCAACGCCTTTTGTGTATTTTAATATCAAAGTTGGATTATTGGCCAGAGCCGTCATCTCATAACGATCAACACCATAAGTGGAAAATTTGATTCCAGGTCTTGCGATAATTGTTGCCGTGAATCTCGTATCATTCAAATCTGTTCGCAAAACGCCGCCTCTGTAATAATTGATATTGAATAAGTTGGAATCAGCAGATTCGATGCTTTGCTGTGTGGCATCCAGACGCAATTGGATATTTTTCCAAGGCTCAATACTTGTATAAAGACTTGTTTGTTTGACAGAACTCATAGAAGTCGTTTCGCCACTGTTAAGTACAGAAGAAGAAGCAAAAGACCTTGTCATAATTCCCTCGTCCGTAGTCAACTGAACGCCTAATTGTAAAACATCTTTTCTAAAGCCTGCACCAACCTGAAAACGATTGGTCTTATTGAACATATATTTGGCTTCACCTCCAAATTTCCATTTTTGATCCCGGAAACCGTAAGCAGTGTAACCCTGGATTCGCCACATATCGTTTTTTCCGCGATAGGTTCTGAAACCGCCTCGGAGTCTTGTTCCTTCGATGTCGTTATAACCAAAAGACTGAAAAATATTCCCGAAATCAATACCACTTTTCCCGATAGGAATATAGCCCGAGTTTCCGATTTCTACGATTTTGACAATTTTTTTGTACTTCGGATTATGTTCTAACTCGTCGTACATTTTGTAGATATTCTGCTGGCTGGTTGTTAGTGCTTCAGTTCTGTTGGCTTGCCAATATTCTTCGTCTTTAGCAACCATTTCATCTTCCGGAACAACGATTTTATTGAGGAAGTCATCCGTTAATCCTTTGTCAAATTGATAATCGGAATAGTTGGCAACTCTTTTTGCAAGTACATATTTTGCTTTTTCCTTATCATTAAGAACCAATTGCAGAGTTGTTTCATTTCTGACTGGGATAAAAGTAGAATCGTCAGGATTATCAAATTCCAAATCTGTAGCAATGTTTTTTACGAAATTGATATTAATTTTTTTATTCGTTTCCATCTCCACTTTCATCACATTGTATTTGTCCATAGAAATGTAAAGTCGCCCTTTCAGAGCCAATGCATCCTGATTTTTAGGCGTGAATCGAATCTCGTAAGATTTAACGGTATTAACTTCAATCGTATCCGTGATATTATAATCGAAAATACCGAAACCGTCTCTGGAGACAGGACTTACAAAACCGATATTCAGATAATTAATCGTGTTGTCATAAATATTGATATCCTGATACATATTCTGTATCGTCTTGGATACGATCTGATTGTTTTTCAATCCCGAAAGCCTTGTTGCAACCAAATCTTTGCGTTCTTTCTTCGGATTATTTTTACCATAAACATTGAAGATGCTTTCTGTGATGAAGATAGGAAGAACCGCTTTTCCCGCAATCTCGGAAGAATCATTGTATTTGAAAATGATAGAATCCATTCCACGAAACGCTTTTTTCTTGGTAAAAGCGCTATCAATATTGTCCAAACGAAAATCGATTTTCTCGTAAGTTTTGTATTGATAATCTTTGTGGAGCAGAAGTCCGTTGGATTTTTTCTTTTTCCAGACTTCCTGCATAATAGCATAAGCCGGGTTTTCTTTTTTGTTCTTATATTTTTTGACGCCTTTGATAACGACGTTTTCGATTTCATTCTCTTTTTCGGTTTGCGAAAACAGCAATCCGGAACAACAAATCAGGAAAAAAGAGAGAATAAATTTATAATCAAGCATCGATTTCATCTAGCATTAACCTTTTAATAACTATTTTTTATTTTAAATATTGTATCGATGAAAAATTTATTTGCCTTTTTCATAAAAAATAACATTCACCGGTGCGCAAACGGGAATGGATTTGTTGGTTGGAGCCAGCTCGCCGGATTCCAGGTCTCTGCTGAAAATATTAATCCTGTTCGTATCCTGGTTGGCAATCAAAACCAGTTTATTATTAGGACTAATGGCGAAATTTCTGGGATTTCTGCCGGTTGTTTTGATTTGTTGGATTCTTTTCACTTTGCCGTCTTCGAGGATTTTGAAAGTAGTAATATCATCTGCATCATCACGGTTTGTCACATATAGGAATTTTTCATTGTCTGATAAATGAATGTCCGCAGCTCTGAAATTAAATCTAACTTTTCTGGACAACAATGTCTCTTCCTGAATTAATTTGATTTTCCCGTCATCAAAACTTAAAACAGACAAGTCGCCACTCAGTTCCTGAACAAGATAGAATAAATTTCCTGATTTATTGAACGCAATATGTCTTGGACCGGAACCTTTCTTCGCATCATATTCATCAACTTTTTCAAGAACTTTATCGCCGCTTTTATTGTACTTGAACACATATATCTTGTCCAGTCCCAGATCGTTAGCTAAAACATATCGGCCGTCCGGAGAAAACTGAACCTGATGAATATGTGATTTTTCCTGTCTTTTCGGATTTACACCAACACCTTCGAATTTGATATTCTGGAAAACATCGGATAATTTTCCGTCAGCATAACGTTTAAAAACATTAATGCTTCCACCGGAATAATTCGCAACGATAAGATTTTGGTCATCAGAAATCAAGAAACACGGATCTTCACCTTGTGTTTTTCTTTCGTCTTTTTTGATAAGCGTTCCGTTAGCTTCGTCAATCGTAAAAGAAGTGACTGTACTTTTGTCGCCGTTTTCATTCACAGAAAAAAGGAATTTTTTATCCGGACTCAAACTCACAAAACTAGGATTGATGATATTTTCTGTATGATATTTGAGATTATACTGATAAGTGTTTTCATCAAAATCAAAAACATAAATCCCGCCGCTATTGCACTTCTCACTATTGGTGTAAGTCCCTACAATAATGGTATTCTGCGCTGATAAATTGACCATAAAAAATATTGAAAAAATAAAACTGTTCCAGATTTTCATTCTACGATGGGCTGTTTTTATAGATAATAACTCAAAAATCGCCCGAATTTATTACAATAAAAATTAAGCCAAATAGCTTTTAAGATAAATTAACTTTATTTTTCACAGAAAAGTCAACAAATTTGCTTTAATCGAATTGTAAATTTAATTTTGTAAAAAATCTGAACAATGACCTGGAAAGAAGTTCTGAAGCCAATTAAAGAAAGTGATTATTTCAAAAATCTTTGGGAGAAAGTAAAAATTCAATATAATTCGACCAAATGTTTTCCTCCGAAAAATGAGATTTTCCGCGCCTTGGAACTCACGGAATTTGATGATGTGGAAGTGGTGATTCTAGGCCAGGATCCTTATCATAATGACGGTCAAGCGAATGGACTTTGCTTTTCTGTTTCAGAAAATGTCACTGCGCCACCTTCTCTCAAAAATATCTTTATTGAACTGAGAGAAGATATGGGAATCGAGAGAAAAAATAAAGATTTGCAGGATTGGGCGAAACAAGGTGTTCTCCTTCTCAATGCAACTTTAACAGTAAAAGCGCACGAACCAAATTCCCACAAAGACCTTGGATGGGAAACATTTACGGATTATATCATTAAACAAATCTCTGATCAAAAGCAAAATGTGGTGTTCGTACTTTGGGGCGCTTTTGCACAAAAAAAAGCCTCGCTGATTGACGAGACTAAGCATTTTATCATTCAATCGGCGCATCCTTCACCATTTTCCGTTCATAGAGGTTTTTTCGGAAGCAAGCCTTTTTCAAAAATCAATAATTACCTTTTGGAGAAAGGAAAAAATCCAATTGTTTGGGGGTAATTAAGTTTTAGAGTAAGAGAATTCTAGAGTTTATTATCTCATAGATTTACTCTTCTTTCTCATATTTAAGAGTCACACTTGGCGCTTCTTCTTTTCCTCCAGGATAAGGTTTTACTTCTTGCACTGTGAATTTATAACCCGCATAATTAAAAGATTTGGTAACTTCTTTTGGTAAGAAATCTCTTGTTGCGACTTTGATGTCTTTAGTATCTTTTCCTGAAAATGTATTTAGATTCACAATCGCAATACCTTCCCAAACACAAGTTACATTGGCAGGACAACGGCTGTCTTCGATAATTTCTTTAAATTCTAAACTCGTCTTTGAATTTGGAATCGTAACCTTTTTGTTGACTCCAAGTCTAATAATATTATCTGATGTTGAAGTTTGAGATTGTGTTTTGCAATTGCTCATCAACAAAAGGATAGGTGCAAATAAAAGTGCTTTAAATTTCATCATTCAAAAATTTTAAAAGAAAATATAATAGCCAACAACCAAAAACATTGCCAGCCCAACCATTAAACTAAATCCGGTGCCATATACAAAGCCAATAAAAGCGCCTTTCATAGAGTTGAAGGCTTTTTTTCTATCGTTAACATCGTGTAACAATTCTCCAAGAAAAACACCTAATAACATTCCGATCAAAAATCCTAAAGGAATATGAATGAAAAAGAAACCGAGAAGCGTTCCAATAAAAGAACCAATACTTCCGTAGCGAGTTCCGCCATATTTTTTGTTGGTTTTTGCGGGAATAACGTAATTCAGAACTGTGGAAACAAGAGTTAGGAACGCGAAAATCCAGACATAAACCATTGGCATATTATTTTCTGTCCCAAATTTGAATATCAGTAAGCCACAGATACTCAGTAGCAATCCGGGCAAAACGGGAAGGAAAGTTCCCAGCATTCCTACAAAAAGCAGAACCAAAGCGATAATGTCGATAAAAACAGAATCCATAGTTTTTAAATTAATTTAAAAATACAACATTCAAAGTAATGCCAAAAGTTTTTTTTTATCCTTAAATTTGAAAAATATTTCCAACAATGAAAAACGAAATCAAAGATTATAAAGATTTTCTTCAGCGAATCAGTGATGAAATTCATTTCTTCTGCAAAGATTTCTTTCCTGATGATTTCGTTTTGGCTTGTCAGATTACGCTCAAATTTGCATTGCTTACACTACTGGTTTATGTGGTTTCCTTTATCTTGAAAAATGGGATTAATCTTGTTTTCAGATTCTTTTTTGATAAAGAGAAATATCCTGTAATGAAATCTATATATCAGGCAAAAGTTACCAATTCTGTGGCTAATATTTTGGCACTGATAATCGGGAAGTTTGCTTTATATTCTATTTTTTACAGACATCCGAAAAGCTTTGACCTTCTTGAAAGGATGATCAATTTTGTGATAGTTCTTGCTATAGCCAATATGGCATTCCGGTTTATCAAAGTGTTGCAGAATTATTACCTGATCCAGAGAGATTATTATAAAATCATTGCTATCAATTCCATTTCGCAGACCGTGAGGATTTTTGGAATGTTTATTTTCAGCGTTATTGCCATTTGTGTTATTTTCAATATTAGTGGCACTACGGTTTTAGGAAGTCTGGGAGCGATTACAGCTGTTATTGTCTTGATATTCCGAGATACGATTTTGGGCTTTGTAACGGGTATTCACGTGGCGACATCCAAGAATCTGAAAGTGGGAGACTGGGTTGCGATTCCAAAATATTCTATCGAAGGTAATATCGAAGACATCGACTTGCTGACGACCAAAATCAGAAACTTTGATAAGACTCTTTCCACAATTCCTACCTACGACTTGCTGACAACGGAAATCAAGAATATGCAGGTGATGTCCGAAACCAATACGAGAAGAATAAAAAAATCCATTGTCTTTAATATCAAATCCTTCAAATTTTTGGATGATGAAGCTTTTGGAAAGTTGTTGAAAATCAACCTGATTCACGATTATCTTGTTGATAAGAAAAAAGAGATTGATTCTCAGAAAGGAGCACTTAAAAATTCTGAAGAAATTATCAACGGCCAACAATTGACCAACATTGGAACTTTCAGAATCTACGCTTTGAATTATCTGAAAAACAATCATAATATCGACCAGGAAGGAACGATAATGGTGAGACAAATGGAGATTACACCGCAAGGAATGCCTTTGGAGATCTATTGTTTTGCCAATGACTCTAATTGGGTCAATTTTGAGCAGATTCAGGCAGATATTTTTGATCACCTTTTGGTAGCTTCTAAAGAATTTGACCTCGAGATAATGCAGGTAAACAAAATATAAAAATCAATTATCATTTATAAATTATGACCAAACTTAGTGTCAATATCAATAAAATCGCAACGCTGAGAAATGCCAGAGGCGGCGATGTTCCAAGTGTAACGCAAGTCGCTGTTGATCTGGAAAGATTCGGAGCGCAGGGAATTACCATTCATCCAAGACCGGATGAGAGACACATCACCAGAAAAGATGTCTATGATTTGAAACCATTGGTAACAACGGAATTCAATATTGAAGGTAATCCTCATCAGGCGTTTATCGATATGGTCTTGGAAGTAAAACCGGAGCAAGTGACTTTAGTTCCGGATGCTGATGATGCGATTACTTCTAACGCCGGCTGGGATTGTGAAAAGAATCTGGATTTTTTGAAATCTGTTATCGCTGAATTCAAAAATGCCGGAATCAGAACGTCTGTTTTTCTTGACCCCAATCCGGAAATGGTGAAATTTGCTGCAGAAACCGCAACCGACAGGATCGAACTTTACACAGAAGCTTACGCCAAACATTATTTTGATAATAAAGAATTAGCAATAGAATCTTATTTTAAAACAGCGGTAGTTGCAACCGAATATGGTTTGGGAATCAATGCCGGACACGATTTGTCATTAGACAACTTAAAATATTTCTCAGATAACATCCCGAATCTCTTGGAGGTTTCTATCGGTCACGCCTTGATTTCGGAAGCTTTATATCTAGGTTTAGAAAATACAGTTCAGGCTTATCTTAAAAGATTGGCGAAGTGGTAATTATATTTAATTATTGATGGAAATTTTACATTCAAAAATATACGGAGAACAAAGAACCGAAACACCATTATTGGTATTCCACGGATTGTTTGGGATGCTCGATAATTGGGGAAGCTTCGGGAAAGAATTTGGAGAATTAATGCCGACACATTTACTGGATTTGAGGAATCACGGCCGCAGTTTTCATTCAGATTCTATGACGCACGATGATTTGGCTCAGGACATTGTTAATTATATGGACGCTCATAATATTCCAAAAGCAAATCTCCTAGGCCACTCATTAGGAGGAAAGGCGGTAATGCAGTTCGCCATCAGCTTTCCTGATCGATTGGAAAAACTGATTGTTGCTGATATTGCTCCAAAAGCTTATCCGCCACATCATCAGGGAATTATCAAAGCGCTGCAATCTGTTGATTTTTCTACTGTAGAATCCAGGCAGGATGTGGAAAAAGTCTTGGAAGAATATATTCACGAGAAGTTTGTGATTCAGTTTCTAATGAAGAATCTCTATTGGACAGACGACAAGAAACTGGCCTGGCGATTTAACTTGAAAACTTTAGCTGAAAAATATACAGAGTTTGTCTCAAATGCTATTAAGTTCGGTGTTTTCAATGGTCCGACTTTGTTCATCGCAGGTGCTAATTCCAATTATATTTTACCACAGGACGAATTCCTGATTAAGCAACAATTTCCGGACTCCAAAATTATTAAAATCAAAAATGCGGAACATTGGGTTCAGGCCAATAATCCTGTCGATTTCAATGCAGCTGTGAAAGATTTTCTTCTTTAGCTGATTTCAAAAATTAATACGGATTTGATAATGGTATAAGCCTTGTATTATCGGATCCATATTTAATTTTCTTCTATGAAATGGCCGATTTCTGTTATCCTGATTTTTATTTTGTCGTTTACCAATGCTCAGGAAAAGCTTTCCGAAACTTTGAACTATAAAGATGTTACGTACAAAATAAAAGACACGGCTCAGCAGAAGCTCGACATCTATCTTCCTCAAAAAACAAATAAAAAATCTCCCGTTCTGGTTTTTGTTCACGGAGGTGGTTGGGCGCAAGGTGATAAAGAGTTGAGAGACGATTATTACCTCAGTGATTTTGTTCTTAGATTTGTAAAACAAGGTTACGCCGTGGTGAGTATCAACTATACTTTGCTTAATGAAAAGACACATTTCCCGACACCGATTGAAGATACAAAAGAAGCCATACGCTGGATTCGTGCAAATGCCGAAATATATAATTTTGATTCTGATAATATTGGAATTTGGGGCGCTTCGGCTGGCTCACAGATTGGGATGATTGCTGCATATACGGATGATTCCCAGTTTTCAGAAAATACAAAATTTCCTAATTATTTAGCAAAAGTCAATTATTTCATCGATTATTTTGGACCGTCTGATATGAACAAATTGTTCCGTACAGAAGCGCCGGGATTTGTAATATTTATTTTTAAACTGATTTTTCCAAAGATTTATGACATCAGGAACAAACTGGTTTTTGGTTTTACAGGTTATGATGTCAAAGAAGAAAAAGACGACGCTATTAACCTGCTGAATGTTTATTCACCAATCACTTATGTCAGCAATTCTTCTGTTCCTACCTTGATGATTCATGGGACAAAGGATAAAATTGTTCCCTATTCACAGTCTGAAATTTTAAAGGAAAGCCTGGATAAGAATAATGTTAAAAATGAACTGATTTCTATTAAAAAAGGCGATCACGGACTTAATAAAGATGCTGACCACGAATTGATGTTTGAAAAGACCTTTAATTTTGTCAAAGAAAATACAAACGGATTCTGATTGATTTCAATAGCGTTTAGACAGGTTTTTATGGAGAATTAAATTATCTTTGTAAAAATCTCTAATGAAGAAATATCAGGAAACGATTTATAAAATCATCTTACTTTTTTCTGTTCTTATCAATCTATTTTTGATAGGTCTTTTATTTTTTGTTCTTCGCGACTCCTTTGCGGGAAAAGGAGGCTGGTCTATGGAAGGCAGAGGTTTTTGGTTCTTCATAGGAATTATATTCGCTTATTCTTTAATGAACTCTATATTTATCATAAGATTTTTAAAAATTAAATCCACACAGGAATGATTCTAGTAACCGGAGCAACAGGGATTTTAGGAAGAGTTATCGTTCTTGAACTTTTGAAACAAGGAAAGGAGGTTTGTGCAGCTAAACGACCTTCCAGTAACCTGAAAAAGGTTAAAGAATCATATCGTTTTTATACAGATCAGCCGGATTTTTATTTTGATAAGATCCAATGGATTGATATTGATTTTAATGATTTGGATTCGATTCAGATGGCATTGCAAAATGTGGATGAAGTGTATCATTGCGCCGCCAAAGTGAGTTTCAATCCCAATAATGACAAAGAGCTTTACAAAACCAATATTGGCGGAACGAAGAATCTTTTGTACGCTGTGGAAAATTCCGAAGTTAAGAAATTCCTTTTCGTAAGTTCAATCGCCGTTCTGGATGGTTATAACGAAAACGGAATGATGGACGAGAATTCTGATTTCAATCCAAAGCTTGACCATTCAGGCTATGCAATTTCCAAGCATCTTTCCGAGATGGAAGTCTGGAGAGCTTCTGCAGAAGGACTGAATACGATTATCATTAATCCAGGCCTGATCATTGGTTCAGGAAACTGGGGCGTCAGTAGTGGTGATTTATTTTCAAAATCTGCTTATCCGTTTACTTACACTGGCGGAACGGCTTTCGTAGATGTCCGCGATGTGGCGAATGTAGCTATCAAGCTGATGGAGAACAATGCTTTTGGTGAACGTTTTATCGTTATTTCAGAAAATTCCAAATTCAGTTTGATATCTGATAAAGTGAGAGCGGCTCTAGGAAAAACACCTGCGAAACCAGTTCCTGATTTTGTTTTCAATATTTTACCCATTTTATCCTTTTTTGGATGGTTATTCCCGGTGTTGAGACTATTGAGTAAAACCTCTTTGGAATCCTTGAAGCTGGATTCTAAAATTTCTAACGACAAGATCAGGAATCAGCTTAATTACCAGTTTATTTCAACGGCGGACAGTGTCGATTTTCATTTAAAAAACTACCTTTCTGATAGGAAATAGAACTTTCGATTTTCGATATTATAGATTGCCCAGTTCTCTGAAAATTAGTATTTTTACGAACCTTTTTAGTAAAATCTAATTCAAAGTTTATAAATGAACACACAGCAATTTGTAAACCGCCATATCAGTCTCAATGAAGCTGATAAAGCGGAAATGCTTAACAAAATCGGGGTTAACAGTATCGATGAACTCATTTCTCAAACCATTCCGGACAGTATAAGATTAGAAAAAGATTTGGAGCTTTCTGAGCCGCTTTCGGAATACGAAATGTTACTCCATTCCAAAGATCTGGCATCTAAGAATGTTGATTTCGATACTTACATCGGATTCGGTTACAACAACACGATCCTACCTTCTCCAATCCAAAGGAATATTCTTGAAAACCCAAGCTGGTACACAGCTTACACACCATATCAGGCAGAGATTGCACAAGGTAGGTTGGAAGCACTTCTTAATTTCCAGACAGTTGTTTGTGACTTAACAGGATTTCCGATGGCTAATGCTTCTCTATTGGACGAATCTACGGCTGCTGCGGAAGCGATGCATATGTTCTTCAATAACAGAACGAAGGATCAGAAGAAAAACAATGCAATTAAATTCTTCGTTTCCGATTTAGTATTGCCACAGACGATCTCTGTATTGAAAACAAAAGCAGAAGGTCTTGGAATCGATATTATTGTAGGAAATCACGATAATCATCAATTTAATGATTCTTACTACGGAATCTTGTTGCAATATCCTGGCAAAAATGGAATCGTTCTGGATTATACGGATTTTATCACTTCAGCAAAAGGATTTGATTTGCAGGTTGTAGTCGCTTGTGACCCGATGGCTTTGGTTAAACTGAAATCTCCTGCTTCAATGGGTGCCGATTGCGCAGTTGGAACTACACAGAGATTTGGTATTCCTATTGGTTATGGAGGTCCTCACGCTGCGTTTTTTGCTTGTAAAGACGATTATAAAAGAGATATTCCGGGTAGAATTATCGGTGTTTCTCAGGATATGTACGGAAGACGTGCACTGAGAATGGCACTTCAGACCAGAGAACAGCATATCAAAAGGGAAAGAGCAACATCCAATATCTGTACTGCACAGGTTCTTTTGGCTGTAATGGCTGGGATGTATGCTGTTTATCACGGTCCAAAAGGTCTTAATTTTATCGCTGACCAAATCCATTATAAAACCAATGCTTTAGCAGATGCTTTGAGAATTTTGGGTTATGATATTGTGGATGAACCGGTTTTTGATACGGTGAAATTCAGACTTCACGAGGAAGAGAAGACTTCTTTGAGAATGAAGATGAGAGACCAGAAAATCAATCTTAATTATTTCTCTCAGGGTATTGTAAGTATTTCAATTAATGAAACTACGACTGTTGAAAAGCTAAATAGATTGGTTGAAGCTTTTGCTCAATTCAAAGCTAAACAAGGTTATAAACTGACACTTAAAGAAGAATATTGGATTCCAGCTGAATTGTTGAGAACTGACGAGATTCTTAAAGAAGAGGTTTTTAATAAATACCATACTGAAACTGAATTGATGCGTTACATCAAGCGTCTGGAAAGAAAAGATTTGTCTTTGACACATTCGATGATTTCTTTGGGTTCTTGTACAATGAAACTGAATGCTGCAACGCAGATGATTCCGTTGTCTTGGGCAGAATGGGGAAGTATCCATCCATTTATCCCGACAGAACAGGCAGGCGGTTATCAGGAAATGATTAAGCAGCTTGAGAAAGATTTGGCAGAGATTACTGGTTTTGCAGGAACATCACTTCAGCCAAATTCCGGTGCACAGGGCGAATATGCAGGATTAATGGTTATCCGCGAATATCACAAAAATAGAGGAGAAGGGCACAGAAATATCGTGTTGATTCCTCAATCTGCACACGGAACTAATCCTGCTTCTGCTGCAATGGCAGGAATGAAGATTGTAGTGGTGAAGAATCTTGAAAATGGAGAAATCGATTTTGAGGATTTGAAAGCTAAGACAGAACAGCATTCTGAGAACCTGTCATGTGTGATGATTACTTACCCTTCGACTTACGGTTTCTTCGATGCGAATATCAAAGAAATTACAAAACTAATCCACGAACACGGCGGACAAGTTTATATGGACGGTGCTAATATGAATGCTCAGGTTGGATTCACAAGTCCTGGAAATATCGGAGCAGACGTTTGTCACCTTAATCTTCATAAGACTTTTGCAATTCCTCACGGTGGTGGTGGTCCTGGTGTTGGTCCGATCTGTGTGGCGGAACATTTGGTCACTTTCTTACCAACCAATGCCAATATTCCAGTAGGAACAAAAGATGCGATTGAAGGGATTTCTGCTGCGCCTTATGGTTCTGGATTGATTCTTAATATCTCTTATGCTTATATCAAATTATTAGGAACTTCCGGTTTGAAAAAAGCTACTGAATATGCGATTTTGAATGCTAATTATCTGAAAGAATTATTGGCAGAACATTTCCCGATTCTTTACGCCAATGCGAACGGCAGAGTAGCACACGAGTGTATCGTGGACTTCCGCCAATTCAAATCTTTGGGAATTGAAGTGGCCGACGTTGCAAAAAGATTGATGGATTACGGTTTCCACGCACCAACAGTGAGTTTCCCTGTAGCAGGTACATTGATGATTGAGCCAACTGAATCTGAAAGTAAAGAAGAAATCGAGCGTTTTGCTGAAGCATTAATCAGTATCAAAAATGAAATTGATGAGATTGCTAATGGTGAAGCTGATGCTACCAACAATGTTTTGAAAAATGCACCTCATACTGAGCAATTGGTCATCTCAGATAACTGGGATAAACCTTACGGCAGAGAAAAAGCAGCTTATCCACTAGAATGGGTAAGAACACACAAATTCTTTGCTACCGTTGCCAGAGTGGACGAAGCTTATGGTGACAGAAATCTGATTTGTACCTGCGAACCGATTGAAGCGTATATGTAGCAATATAAATAATAGATTAAGAATTATAAATGATTTTACGATTCTTAATTATAAGAAAAAGACCTCTCAATTTTTGAGAGGTTTTTTTATGTTTTATTAAATCATCCTATTCCGGTGAATCCTAATAGATTGGCTTATAAAAGGGATGAAAAAATCACCTGAATTATTTTTGAATTATTCAAAAAAATAAACAAATATTATTATTGGTATAGTAATTGAATATTTGATCGTGTATCTCTCTGAATATGGTAATATTTGGAAAACAAGTATAATAATCCAATTATACTATCAATAAGTAAAACAATTAAAATTTATTTTTTATGAAATCAAAATTAACCATTTTGTCACTGGCCTTGGCGTGCCCGGCCGTGATGTTCTCGCAAGAAATGACACAGACCACCTCAGCTCCAGTTGAACCTACAACAATGGAGACAATGCCAAGTTACAACAGCTGGTCTATCTCTTTTGGTGGCGGTATTCCATTTATGCAGCAAGCGGACCTAAAATCTATCCAGAGTGGCAATACATTGGTGGGCTATTCAGCTTACTTTAGTATTGACAAAGCGCTTTCTCATACATTTGGACTGAAGTTACAATACGACCGTGGGGAAACCAGACAAGGGTACTTCAATACAAAAGATGCAGCTCCGGCGAACGCTGCTGCTAATCTACAAGTTGCCGGAAGAACACAATATGATGGGATTTCCCTTATTGGAGATGTTAACCTATCTAACTTACTAAGAAGAGTAGATAGAAAAGCGGATTTCAGATGGGCGATCCACGGCTATGCTGGGGTTGGTGTTCTGGCTTACCGTGCTTATCAGAAAGATGAATTCGGTCAAAGACTGATGACAGAGAATAAACCATTCAAATTTAATTCCCTGTTTGGACAGGCAGGTGCTGGTTTGAAATATAAAATCAGTAACAGAGTGGACATCGAAGGTAGATTGATGTACGTCGTAACAGGTGATGATGCTTTTGATGGTGGTGGAGACCAATATAGTGCTGTCAACAGCATCAGTGCTAAACATTCGGATAACTTCTTCAATGCAACACTTGGTTTATCCATCAATCTAGGTAAGAATGCTAACCATATCATGTGGGTGGATCCTTTGAAAGATATCTATAACAGAATCGATGAATTGGAAACCAAAGTGGATAATATCCAACTTTGTAAGTCAGGTGATGCTGATAACGATGGGGTTTGCGATGACTGGGACAGACAGCTTGACACACCTGCAGGAGCTAGAGTAGACGGTGCTGGTGTTGCCCTGGACGTAGATATGGATGGTGTTATCGATTTATATGATAAATGTGTAACCGTGCCTGGTCCTGT
This sequence comes from Epilithonimonas arachidiradicis, assembly GCF_003610695.1. Lineage (GTDB taxonomy): Bacteria > Bacteroidota > Bacteroidia > Flavobacteriales > Weeksellaceae > Epilithonimonas > Epilithonimonas arachidiradicis. Next base: position 338,869 of record NZ_RAQH01000003.1, read on the forward strand.
AGAAAATAATGGTTGTCCTACAACCACTTCCAATAACGGCCTAGTGAGCGAAAATGAAACAAAACTGGATGGAATTGAGTTCGATTTGAATTCTGACAGAATCCTTCCGAGCAGTAACCCTATCCTTAACAGTGCCATCAGCTATATCAACTCTTCTAATGACTCTTATACCGTTGTAGGTGCAACAGATACCAGAGGTACTGATGCTTATAACCAGACTTTGTCTGAAAGAAGAGCGAGCAATGTTAAACAATATCTGATCAATAATGGTGTGCAATCTAGCAGAATAGATATCCAGGGTAATGGTAAGCACGATCTAAAATATCCGGAATGTGACCCGGCTTCCAAATGTCCGGAATGGAAAAATAGAGCTAATAGAAGAGTATATTTTAAAGCAAAATAAATTTTAATTTTTCTATTGAAGGAGACTGTCAGCAATGGCAGTCTTTTTTTATTGACGTAATAAGGTCGAATTGAATGTGACTTTCAAAATAATAATTTGTCAGTGAAAAAAAATCTTTATTTTAGTAAAAAAGTTGTGAAAATGAAAAAGAATATCTTATTAGCACTATGTACCATCGGTCTTTTAGCAAGCTCTTGTTCAAAGGATGAAGAAAGTACCCAGGAGTTTTCCATTGTTGGCATTTGGAGTCCATCCAGAGAAATCGTGGTTGGCAGCAATGGTGTAACCATCTCCAATACGGCTTACACCGATTGTTATAAGGCCAGCACCTTTGATTTCAAGTCTGATAATAAAATGACATCGCATATTTATAACACAGACGGAGCAGGGGATTGTAAAAATTATGGTATCGTAACGGTCTCTTACAGTTATGATCATAATGCAAAAAAACTTATTATCGACGGAGAAGATGTTGAAATAGTAAGTAGAACCAATAACGAATTGCAGTTCGTGTCAGACTATGATGATGTGGATGGTGACGGCAAAGATGATAAGATTGTAACTGTTTTGGTTAAATAAAATCTCAAAAAAAAGACTAACGTATCGAAGTTAGTCTTTTTTATTTCTTATGAAGCCGTTAAAGATTCTTTCTTCAGTTGCTTATCAATCAGGAAAGGCAGAAAGGGAAGTACCGACGCTATCAGGTAATAGATTATTCTTAAAATACTCCAACGGTATTTGAACGCTGCAACAACCAGAACTGCAAAGTAGAAAAGAAATAACCAACCGTGTATCCATCCCATATATTTGACGCCTTCTGGGATATCCCAAATATATTTTAAAGGCATTGCAATAAACAACAGTATCAAATAAGAAATGGCTTCCACCAAAGCCGTATGACGATATAGATTGATTAGTTTGAATTTTTTTCCTTCTGACATTGTATGTTGATTTGAGATAATATTGATATTAAAAGACAAAGAAACGAATTACTTCCTAGAATCTAAAAGTGAAATCTCATTCCAAAGTTAAATTTCCATCAATATTAATCATCGTTTCCAAATTCTATTAGTTTCCCCAATTAACATTCAGGTTGTTTTCTTTGGCAAAAGCTTTTCCGTCATCCATCAGGTCGATGTACATCTGTTCGAATTTGGCCGCATATTTTTGTTCGATAACATTGATGATTTCGTCTTTCTTGGCTTGGTCTGCTTTGCTGTCGCAGAGTTTAGCATAATTGGTGTATTCGTTTTTATAAACAGGAATTACGTATTCATATAGTGCCACAGATTTTTCCTTGATGGCCTTTCTATCATCAGAATTAGCATTCAGCGCTTTGATATCGTTCAAAGATTTTTCCAGATAAGCGATTTTGTTGTTGACGAAAGTAATGGCTTCATCAGCTTTATTCTTACTGGAAGGGATATCAGCAAATTCAACCGTTTCGTCATTGATATGTTTTGCCAAAGTAGGGGTTGCAAAATCATTGATGATATTGGTATTCAGAACTGCGATTCCAAAAAATTTGTCGGGAGATTCTGAACAGGATTGAAGGGATAGCGTAAAGATAGCAACCATTGATGCAGCCGAATACTTGGTAATGATTTGTGTGATGTTTTGCATATGATATAGATTTAATTTTTTGACTGATTCCGAATAACATTTAGTTTTTAACAAGAATTGAATGCCGATGCTTATTGAGAAAAACCATTAATTGTTCAGCCCAGTCTTGCAGCAAATTTCAGACCTTTTAAACCGATTGAGGTATAAATTATCATAAGGTTTTCATTCTCTGTTATTTTAAATTTTAATGCAATTAAGACTTTATAAATTATGCCAATCAGTATTTTAGTTAACTGAGTCAAATCTATCAAGTTTAATAAAAGATTGCTTTACTTCTTTCGCAATAAATGACTTTTGAAATGTCTTATCAAACCCAAATATTCCTACCTTTTGCCCATTAGGCAAAACAAAGCTAATGAGTTTGGAACTAAGGAACATTAGAATTAGTGTGGATTGCCTTTACTTTTCATTCTTCTCATCAGTAACAATCCTCACTTCTTTGTGACTAATAAAATGTTGCGTAAATTACGCTCCGAAAAAATAAAAGTATTACTATGAAGAAACTATTTATTTCGATTTCACTATTATTTATGATGAATGCAATGGCACAGAAATTTGAAACACAAACCGCTACAGATAAACAAGGCTACACCTACGAGACGGTAAAAAATGACCAATCGGGCGTTAGGGTTTACACCTTAAAAAACGGACTGAAAGTCTATCTTGCTAAAAATGATGATGCACCAAGAATCCAGACTTACATTCCTGTAAGAACAGGTTCTAATAACGACCCAAGCGACAATACAGGATTAGCACATTACCTGGAACATATGGTTTTCAAGGGAACTTCTAAATTGGGAACCAGCGACTGGGCAAAAGAAAAAGCATTGTTGGCACAGATTTCCGACTTGTATGAACAGCACAAAGCAGAAAAAGATCCTGCAAAGAAAAAAGCATTATACAAGAAAATCGATGAGGTTTCTCAGGAAGCGTCAAAATATGCGATCGCTAATGAGTATGATAAAGCGATCTCTTCTCTTGGAGCAACCGGAACCAATGCGCACACCTGGCTGGACGAAACGGTTTACAAAAACAATATTCCATCCAATGAACTGGAAAAATGGCTAAAAGTTGAACACGAGCGTTTCTCTGAATTGGTTTTGAGATTATTCCACACAGAGTTGGAAGCGGTTTACGAAGAGTACAACCGTGCTCAGGATAATGATGGAAGATTGGTGAATTATGCCATGATGGAAGCGCTTTTCCCAAAACATCCAAATGGTCAGCAAACGACAATTGGAACATCTGAGCATTTGAAAAGTCCTTCTATGGTGGCGATTCATAAATATTTTGATACTTATTATGTGCCTAATAATATGGCAGTAGTTTTAGTTGGTGATTTAGATTTTGATAAAACAATTAAACTGGTGGATCAGTATTTTGGCACATTCAAATATAAAGAGTTGCCGATGAAGAAAATGGTTTCTGAAGAGCCAATGACGAGCATTGTCTCAAGAACCGTGAAAAGCCCTTCTGCACCAAGAATGACCTTGGCCTGGAGAACAGATTCTAACGGAACCCAGGAAGCCAGATTAGCTGATGTAGTTGCAGAGATATTAAGTAACAGCGGTGATGCAGGTTTAATCGACCTTAACATCAATCAAAAGCAAAAAACGTTAGGAGCTGGTGCTTACGAATCGCCCTTCAAAACGTATGGTGCATTTGTTTTAAGCGTGGTTCCAAAAGATGGACAAAGCTTCGATGATGCTAAAAAATTGCTATTGGAACAAATCGATTTAGTTAAGAAAGGACAATTCCCGGATTGGATGCTGAACGCAATAGTAAATGATTTGAAAGTTCAGAGAATGAAACGTTGGGAAACGGCAGATGGATTGGCTACAACATTATATTCAACTTACATAGGTAACAGAACGTGGGAGCAGGAGCTGGACGAAATCAACCAATACGAAGCGATTACCAAAGCGGATATAGTAAAGTTTGCTAACGAATTCTTCAAGGATAACTATGTTGTTGTTTACAAAGAAAAAGGTGTGAATGATAAACTGGTGCGTGTAGAAAACCCGGGAATCACACCAATTAAACTAAACAGAGAGGCGCAATCGCCTTTTCTGAAAGACATCATCAATACCAAATCTTCTGACATCAAACCGGAATTTATTGATTTCAAAACCGCCATTGCAACTTCTACAATCAAAGACAAAAAAGTTAGCTTCATCAAGAATAAATACAATGAAGTGGCTCAGGTGAATTATGTTTTCCCTTTCGGGACTGATAATGACAAAGAACTGGCGCTGGGTGTAACGGTTCTTCAATATCTTGGAACGGATAAATACACGCCGGAACAACTGAAAGAAGAGTTCTACAAACTGGGAATTACGAATCAATTCAGAACGTCAAACGACCAGATGATTATTGCGCTAAGCGGATTGGAAAGCAATATGAAGAAAGGAGTAGAGCTGATGAATCACTGGATCAATAACGTGAAAGCAGATCAAGCTATCTACGACCAAACGGTTAATACCATTTTGGAATCCAGAGAAGTGGCGAAGAAAGACAAGAACAGGATAATGGCTGCGTTGGCTAACTATGCTAAATTTGGTAAAGACTCCAGAATGACGGATGTGATTTCTAAAGACCGTTTGAAAAGCATCAACGTAACTGAATTGATTTCTAAAATCAAAACATTGAACGAATATCCTTACGAAGTTTTCCTTTACGGAGAAGACCAAAAAGGATTGGAAAAAGCGGTGAAGCCTTACATTGTTAATACAAAATTACAGCCTGCAGCTGCTAAAGAATATGCTGAACCTGCAACTGCCGGAAAAGTGTATTTCACGCCGTATGATATGGTCCAGATGGAAATGTCTAAGGTTGCAAAAGCTGGTAATGTGAATGTCGCGAACTTCGGAAAAGCGAGTGTTTTCAATGAGTATTTTGGGCGTGGATTGTCTTCTATCGTGTTCCAGGAAATTAGAGAAAGTAAGTCTCTGGCATATTCAGCTTATGTATCTTATGCCAATGCGACGGAGAAAAATCACGCGAACTATGTGACTAACTACATCGGAACTCAAGCTAACAAATTACCATTAGCAGTTGCTGCAATGGGTGATCTAATGGCAGAATTACCTCAAATCCCGGCTCAGTTTGAGAATGCAAAAGGATCTGCTTTGAAACAAATCGCATCTAACAGAATCAACCGAACGGTAACTTACTACAATCAGTTATCGCTTAAGAAATTAGGAATAGATTACGATGTGAGAAAAGATATCTATGCCGAGATCCAAAAACTGACTTTGCCAGAATTAACCAGTTTCTACAATACCGAAATCAAACCGTTGCAATACAACACGGCAATCATCGGTAAAAAAGAAAACCTGAATATGGAGTCTATCAACAAGATGGGAACTTTCACAGAAGTAAGTCTTGAGGAGATTTTCGGATATTAATCTTAATTGAATTTTAAATAAGAAAAGTGGAGCAGAAGTGCTTCACTTTTTTGTTTTTGATGTTATGGTTTAGTTGCGCCCGGAACGGTATAATAATTATCAAAACTGGTATAGACTCTGGTCTTCTTTACTTCACCATTTTCGTAGATCTCAACTTTAGTAGTAGTTTCGGATTTTTTATCAATATATCGGACTTCATCCAGTTGTTCTTTTCTGTTGTACAATTCCGTTTTGACATTTCTGCCATCCTCCATATAGTGAACGCTTCTCAATTTGCCATTGTCTCTATATCTGTAGGTTTTGGAATTGTAGAAATCGCCTTGTTTTGTGGTGTGACCTTCATAAGTATATTGAGCATCATAACGCCCTTCCATAAAAAGCTTTCCTTCATTATCATAAATGTAATAATACACACCATCTTTTGGCCTTTTCAATTCGTAAATAGTAACTGGTTCAGGCGTTTGACCTGGATTGCCAATCATGATTTCTTTCTGATTAAAAACAATAGAATCATTTTGAGAAACCCAAAGTGTATCAATAATCTTTGAATTGGGTTTGTAATGAGCTTTTGAGATGATGATATTCTTATGTCCTGTTTCTTTGGTGTCACAGCTCATCAAAATTAACAATAGAAAGAATGGAAAAAGTTGTGTTTTCATTTTTAATTTTAATCTTCAATCCTGACGCCATTTTTGTTAATCAGATGAGTATTTTGTTTCAAAAACTCTGCTTCTGCAGGATGACTTTTGTGATAAGTTATTTTAGAGATCAAAGTTTTGTCCTGATACAGATAAATCGAGCATCTTCTGAAGCGTCCAAAATTTACACGTTTGATCTTGATAAAATTAATTGTATTAGGATGAATCAATTGTGTTTTGAAATTCATAAATACCAATAATCCTTTCTGGGAAAACAGATACAAAGGAATAACTGTCATTAACCGTTGGATCAATCGGATATAATTCTGATAATGGATGACAAATTCATCATTAAGATCAGCAAGCTCATTAATAACACTTCTGAATCTCCTATGTATGATTATAATGGGTGGACCAAAACCTAATGCCAAAACCAACTGCAGATAAAAAACCGTCGGAAAGATATAGCTGATAAAGTTTTCCTGAATGTCCCTGCTGACGTAAACCTCATAAAATAAGTACACAAAACAACCAATGATGGCAAAATTGACCAAAACCAGAAATCCTATAGCTGTTAATCGTAGTTTTTTCAGATTTTTGATTTCTTTGCTTATAAATTCATTCATCGTCGAAAAATAATTTTATCATTTCTGATTTCCTTTGATAGCTCTAATCAATTCCTGATTGCGCTTCTCTGCTCTGGCATTATTCAAAGACAGTGCTGCCCAAATGGCTGCCGGAAGCCAACCTAAAATAGTAATTTGTAAAATGAAACAAATAATGGCTGTAATGATTTTTCCTCTTACAAAAAATGAGACAAAGGGTAGAAGAATGGCTAATAACATCGGCAAAAATATTTTATTCCAGTAAATATAACGAAATCCCAAACATTAGATAGACAACAATATTTTATTCTTAATGCTAATTATTTAGTTATTTAGATCAGGAAATGCCATAGAAGATGGAGTCTGAGAATAGAGTGTTAGAATTTTGTGATTTTTCTAAATTGGTTTAAAACAGAATCGTCAGAATCAGAAAAATTGATGAAGTATTTGGTCTGCCAATCCTTAGTTTTCTCCGCTTGTTTGTTGTTTGGAAAATGCCAATCCGCATAAACTCTGAAGCCTCTTTTACCTTCTTTTTGTTCGGTGGAGATTAGATTCTCTTTTTCTAAAACAGCTTTTGTAAAAATAAAGAAACCAGAATTCTTGTTTTCTTCAATTGAAATTATATAAAAATCAAAATCGTCATTGATATCAAATGGAATGGTTTTTCCATCCAAATCTCGTTTCCAAAAAGTCACGAATTGACCAATCTTCTTCGGTGTTAATTTTGACTTTCGGAATTTGAACTGGCTTTGATTAATTTTAAAATTAAAACCAAAATAATCTTCACATTCCAAATCTTGAGTGATTTCTGAAAGTTGAAGACTTAATCTTTTTGAAATTAAATCATTTAATTGTTGTAGTTCAATGTTCATTGATCTATTTAGGTAAAAGAAAAATCGCCGTCACCATCGGTAAAGTTGAATTTGAAATCTTTGCCCAATTTCTCTTTGAATTCTTTATGAATCAGATAACCACGCACTAATGGACGTTTGTAGATGGATTTTGGACTTTTACTTTTTTGGATAATTATATTAAGTTTTTCATCATAAATTGTCATCATTTTGACTTTATATCTTTTGATGATTTTTGGAAGAATTCCTGCTACAAATTCTACATTTCCAAAATAATAAAGAACCTTCAGATGTCCGTCCCTCACCGAACAAAACATTGCCGCAACAATCTCCTGGTTCTGATACACCGAGACCCAAAACATCTCATAATCTTTGGAATAGGAAGAAAAAAGATAGTTGGGTTGTTCTTTTTCCTGAGAAAGCCAAGGATAATCCAACATCCATTGGAAATCTTCTGCATTTCTCGCAATCGGATTTTTCTTTTGATTGATGAGAAATTGATTTAAGTTTTTATCAATCGTTTTTGTGATTTTATAAAGATTGTTTTTCCCAGCGCTGAGATAAGGAATGAAAATATTAATCAGGTTATCAAATCTTTTTAACCAGATCTTATTCTTATCAAAAAAGGATTTCTTCGAAGGTAAAAGTTCAGCCAGATTGGATTTATAATAATATCGGACTGCATTTTTAGAAGTCAAATCTTCAAACAATCTTATTTTACGGTAGAGCCTTTCAGCACTTGGCGTAAACTCGGTAATCATTAGATTTTTATGATAAGCTTCTTCAGCAGAATAAAGCAACTTCTGAGCAATCTGCTTGCCTCTGTGCTTTTCGCTGACGAATAATGTGGAAAGCCAACCAAAATGGATTTTTCCACCATTTTTATCATTAACATCATCAGGAAGAATGCCTAGATAACCTGCCAATTGATCATCATCATAAGCTAAAAACAGTAAGATGTCTATATCATTAGCGCGTGGATTGTGGATATGAGAAATTTCTCTAAGTTCGGAAATGGGAGCAAATTCAAAATTTTTGAATTGTGCAGTTTGAGTAAATCCTTTTAATTGAGCTTTATTTAATCCAACAATATTTATCACCGATCATTAATTTTAAACAAATATAGCAAACACTTTATTCAAAGCATAATTTCAGCTTCTTTTAATCGTGTTTTTGCCAAGCATTTTCAACACCTGATAATAGATAATTTCGTTTTTAAGAATTTCTTCGGCCGAATAATTTTTAGTTTCGATAGGAATTCTCTGTATATTTTTAGAATAAGAATCCAGTTTCAAACCTGCAGCCCCGAAAGTGAATTTTAAATCAGAATTTTGTTTAAAAATCAAATCAAAAAATTGCTCTGTCAACAAATGATCTGTAAAAGGAAAAGCAAAAGAATCATTCAGAAATTGATTATCCATCATATAATCTAAGGATTTCTGTGTATTATCGATTTGTTGTTCTAGAGAAAGTTGATTATAAAGCGGGTGATCCCAACCGTGAGAGGCAATTCCAAAACCATCTTTTTTTAGTTTGATTAATTGCTCAGTAGTTAGGTAAACTGGATTTGTTTTGAGATAATCATTGAAATCGATGTTAAGAAAATCTGCAATCTCATTCAATTGATTTCTATTCTCATAATTTATTTTTAAGATTGAAGAAATATTAGTTTCTAAATTATCTCCTAATCCTGAAAAATTACTAATCTTATTCTTATAATTATTATTCTCATTGATTTCTGAAACAAGCAAACTGGCTTTGTTCCGCCACATCAATTCTTTGTTATCAATGAATTTTGGATTAATGAAATTGATGGCAAAAATCCCTTTTCTGAGAAGAATGGGAGAGATAATGTTGTAAAACTCGCTGTAACCATCGTCAAAAGTCAATAGAAGTTTTGGCTTGGAAGTTTTCTTTTGATTGAGATAATCTTCCCAATTAACGAATTCAAAATGTTTTGACAGAAAGTCTAGATCTTTTTCAAACTGTCTGACAGAGCGGTAAGGAAAAAGATGTTTGACATGTTTTACATCTTCATCAGAAACCAAATGATAAACCAAAATCAAATTATCAAAAGGTAATGAACCAAAAAATTTTTCAAAGGAAAAATTCTTTGTAATTGGATTGGCGATTCGGAAAAATTTGGTTTTAAAGCTCATTAGAAAAAAACTTTGCCAAAGATAATCATCTTTGGCAAAGCTATATTTTAATTTAAAGATTTAATTATTTTACGATTTTCATTTCATTCAGCAACCATTTTGCATCCGCATATTTGTCAATCACGAAAAGAATATATTTGGTGTCCACCATAATGTTTCTGCACAATTTAGGATCATAATTGATGTCGCTCATTGTACCTTCCCATTGTCTGTCGAAGTTAAGACCAATTAGGTTTCCGTAAGCATCCAAAGCAGGACTTCCAGAGTTTCCACCAGTTGTATGATTGGTTGCAGTGAAGTTTACAGGAACGTCACCAGATTTATCTTTATAGATTCCGTAATCCTTGGTGTTGTAAAGATTGATCAGTTTTTTAGGCAAATCAAATTCATAATCTCCAGGGATATATTTTTCCATCACCCCAGAAAGATGCGTTTGATAACCATAAGTAACGGCATCTCTTGGGTTAGAGCCTTTCACTTTTCCGTAGGTCACACGAAGCGTAGAATTGGCATCTGGAAAGAATTTTCTGTCTTTATCCGTTTCCATTTGCTGAGCCATAAACTGCTTTTGCAACACATCGATTTCAGTTTGATAGGACGTCACTTTTTCGTGCGTTGTTTTTACATAAGTTCCTTTGATAGCTGCATAAAGCTGAACAATTGGATCATTTTTAAGCGCTTGAACCAAAGCATTCTGATCTGCAAAAACTTTATTAATATCAGAATAAACGGTTGCGCCATTCACTTTTCCGCTTCCCATCACGACAGAGTTTTTCGCCCAATTTTCTATGGTTGCAATGTTTTGATTAACATCTTTGTATTTTTCAAAACCAGCTGGTAAAAACTGCTGAGGTGTTTTGTTGGCATAAAGTGCAATCACTTTTGCAGTTACTTTTGCATCAAGACCGCTCTCGTAATCTTTATAAATTTCAGACAATCTGGATTTTAGATTATCCAAAGATTTCTGAGAAGACGTTCCGTTCTCAACAGCTTCTACATAACTCCCAAACAAACTTCCAAGAGCCAAAGTTTCCGCATTTCTTGGCAATTCACTGTAGTAAGCTCTGTTCAATGCGTAAGGCGCTTGCTCATTATAAAGTTTGTTAAGTCCGTCGATTGTTGTTTTGATAGCCGGATTTTTCGAAATCAAAGATTGCTCGTATTGCTGTTTCTTTCCAACAGCATTAGACTTTTTAAGACCTTCGATCTCACCTTGCCATTTTTTCCAGGCGTTGGAGATTCTTGCATACTTAGATGCGTATTTTATTCTTGTAGCGTTGTCCACTCTCATTTTTTCATCAAGCGTTTTAAGAGTGACATCACGCACAGAAATCATCGCCGGATCAATTTCCGTCATAATTTTTTCAACTGCTACAGCAGGAAGATATTCCGTTGTTCTTCCTGGGAATCCGAAAACAAAAGTGAAATCATCCTCTTTCTTATCCTTGATAGAAATTGGTAAGAAATGTTTCGGTGTATAGGGAATATTATCTTTGGAATATTCTGCAGGTTTATTGTTCTTATCAGCGTAGATTCTAAACATAGAAAAATCTCCCGTATGTCTTGGCCAAACCCAGTTATCTGTATCAGAACCGTATTTTCCAATCGCTGAAGGCGGTGCGCCAACCAAACGGATATCTTTGTAAGTTTCTATGACATAAGCATAATATTTATTACCATAGTACATAGACCTTACGGATATTTTCTGATAGCTCTCTGGTTTTTGAGAAGCAATATAAGCGTCTGTATTTTGTTTGATTTTCGCATCAAGATCTTTTCCAGTTAGACCGTTAGTTCCTGCAAGAATGTCTTTTGTCACTTCTTTGATATCAGTAATGAAATCTACAGTCACTCCAGGATTTGGTAATTCTCCATTCATATCTTTTGCCCAGAATCCGTTGGTCAAAAGGTCATTTTCTACTGTTGAGTGGGACTGGATATTATCATAACCACAATGATGATTGGTCAATAACAATCCTTTTCCCGAAATGATTTCCGCAGTACAACCACCATCAAACTGAACAACAGCATCTTTGATGCTCGCTTTTTCCGGATTAAAGATATCTTTAGCAGAAATCTTCATTCCAAGTTCTTTCATTTCTTTTTCATTAACTTCTGTCGGAATCCACATCCCTCCGTATTGCTGTGCAAATGTCATTACTGCTGACAAAGCAAAAGCTGATAAGAGAATTTTTTTCATTTCAAACTTTAATTTATAATAGTCCCAAATTTAGACAGATTTTTTTAATCAGTCTCTTTTTAATAATAACCATTGGCTTCTTTTAATAATAGTATTTGTTTTAGGATCATTAACTTGATAAATGACCCAATAAGTATTACTAGGATAATTAATTCCTGAGGTGCTTTTTCCATCCCATTTGTATGGCATCCCAGTTTTGAATTGGTAGATCTCTTTACCTGTACGATCATAGATTTTTAATTGAAAATCTAAAAAATCAGAAAGCTTAGAAAAATCAAAATAATCATTTATACCATCGTTATTTGGCGTAAATACATTGGGTAAAAGAAGCGCATCATCATCAATTATCTTTGGTTTATTCAATTGTATTTTCTTAATTGATGAACAACCAAAAGAGTTTTTAATTAAAACATAGACTTCATCTTCTATGGTTTCGTAATTATTTTTATCAATTGATGAAATTGGTATATCGTCATCTAGATCATCATGATTTTTATAAAAAGTAAAAGTTTCATTGTTGTAATTAACAATGGCATTTTCAAGATCATAAATATTAAATTGATCTTCAGTTCTTATCGGATCAATATTACTAAGTAAATCAGCAATAGGATTATTAAAAATTGTATAATCTATTTTTTGAATTTCTGTAATTCCACTGCCACTCAATTTTATAACAATTCTGTCAGGTCCATTATAATCTGGGTTGCCTTTAATTATTAAATTATCAACTGAAGGTTCCGCTTCCCCGTTATTAGGCTGAGTCATTATTTCAATTTTAGAAATTATTACAGACTGATTAGGTGCGGAAAATTTGGGTTCAAAGATAATTTGGCCGCAATCTGTACCCAATGCAATATCAGTTATCGCATAATTACAATTTTTAACTTCAACAGGTTCAACTTTATAAGTAAAGCCACTATATGAAACATTGCAGCTGTAGTTGCCTTCTACAGTGGGTGAAAATGTCGATAAATTAGCACCTGGAATATCTACGTCATTTAATTGCCACTGGAAGCTTTCAAAATCACTATTGCTTAATTTAAGTGTAATACCTTCCTGAATGCAATTGCCATTAACTTGTACAACCGGATCATTAGAATATCCTGTATAATATCCTGCAAATGAACCAGATCGTTTTTGAGTTTCAAATCCCCCAATAATTCCCATAATTATGGAGTTGTCAGAGGTAATATTGGCATTACCTTTTAGATTTTTAATTGTAAAATATTTCCAATCATTGTTACCTTGGATATCAGAAAAAGTAGTATAACTCTGATTATTAATTGTCAGTTCTGTAGGTTTATAGGCTAAGATGTGAGTAAGATTTTCCAATGAAAAATCATCGATTTTCTCAATGTCATTGATTATTCCAATTGTATTTGGTAATTGTTGATCCAAAGGCGGAACGAATGCCATAGATGGTGTTAAATAGGGATAAAGAGTTAATTTATCATTATTATTGTTTCCTCCAGCAAATTGATAAAAGTATATTGGTTTTTCCGACTTTACAAAAATTCCTTCATCTTTAAAATCTATAGCTTTTAGAATTTTAAAATCGCCTTCATTTAATGTATAGGTTGGTGTCGATGATCCATTTAGATATATTTTATTATTATTTTCGGTAGAAACTATAAGTCCTCCTTCAATTTCCCAATCTAATGAAACAAAACCTTTTCTTATATAATATTCTTTACCTATTTTTTTAACGGGCACTGATTGATCCATTAAGATTTTTCCACCTTTTTCAAAAAAGTAATTACCTTTAAAATTACCATTTGTAATCGCAATAGGTTTATCAGATTCTATTTTTGCACCAATAAAACTATCCCAATATAAAAAATCTAAGACTGGATCATTATCGGAATTATCTGCTTTTGTAGAGACAAAACAATAAGACTCTCCTTTATTAAGAGTGATTTCAATACCATCAGGGTGTTTTTTGCCATCAGCAAAAGTAATTTTAGGACTATAGCCTGATATTTTTATTTTAGTATTGTCCTTAGTAGCTATAATATTGGACTGAAAGTTAACTTCTTTATTTCGTGGGAAATCCTGATAAGGTGCATTGACTGAATAAAATAAATTACCTATTGCTGTTTTGCCTTTTGAAGTAATCAATTCAGTGTTTTGACCATTGTCAAAATTAAGCCTTATACTAGCATACAAGCTACTGGCCCCTGAAACATGGAATCCCTTCTTAATAGGTCTCATTCCTTCATATTTGCTCGCAAGATAAATACTTAAAGGTATGTCATAAACTAAAGGAGTAGAATTTGTTATAAATCCAGACTTTCTTACTACATTATTACTGTCAAAGATTTTGTACTCAACAGGTGTAGTGCTGGGTGTCGATAAATTAAGAGTAACACTGGTTATAATATGACTATTTTGTATAAATATTGGTGAAAACCAATGCTCCAAATCTAATTGTGCATTTAAACTAATCGACTTAAAGATTAAAATTAAAACTAAGAATTTTAAAAAACTAAACTTGGACATTTTATGCTTCGTCAATTCCCAAATTTAATAAATGTTATTGATAATCTATTATAATCCGAATATTAAAGCTTTATAAATCATTTTTTTTAACATACAGTCGATCCTCAACATATTCGATTTTTGTTTTGCCGTGAGGTTTTGGGTTGCCATCTTCGCCCAGCGCCACAAAAACCAATTTATCGATTGTAATGATTTTCTGATGTGTCATTTTATTTCGAACTTCACATCTTAGTGTCAAAGATGTCTTTCCAAATTCTACTGCTTCAATTCCGATTTCGATAATGTCACCTTGTTTGGCTGAACTTACAAAGTTAATTTCGGATATATATTTAGTTACTGTTCTCGAATTTTCTAGTTGGATGATTGCATAAAGTGCCGCTTCTTCATCAATCCATTGCAAAAGTCTTCCTCCAAAAAGTGAATGATTGGGATTAAGGTCTTCTGGCTTTATCCATTTTCTGGTATGATAATTCATAATAATTCTGTCACATTTTAATTTGATGCAAAGGTAAAATTTATTCGAGAATTTAATATCGCAGAATCATAGAAACTATGGATGACAACATTAATTTTTGGAAATATCTGCAAATTATTTTGGTTGAATTTTTGATTCCCTAGAATCTTAGTATTTTTGTAAAAATTTTTAGAATGTCAAAAGTGAAAATTGGAACGGTTCAGATGTCTTGTGTTGCTGATAAGCAGTCAAATCTGAATAAAGCCATTGAAAAAATAAAAGAAGCCGCTGCAAAAGGCGCTCAAATTGTTTGTTTGCAGGAACTTTTTACATCATTGTATTTTTGTGATGTAGAAGATTATGATAATTTCGAGTTGGCGGAACCAATTCCTGGACCTTCAACTGATGCACTTTCTTCGGTTGCAAAAGAATTAGGGGTTGTTATTATCGCTTCGTTATTTGAGAAAAGAGCACAAGGTCTTTACCACAACACAACAGCTGTTATTGATGCAGACGGTACCTATCTTGGTAAATACCGTAAAATGCACATCCCGGATGATCCGGCGTTTTACGAAAAATTTTATTTCACGCCAGGCGATTTAGGTTATAAAAATTTTGATACAAAATTCGGAAGAATTGGTGTATTGATTTGTTGGGATCAATGGTATCCTGAAGCTTCAAGAATTACGGCGTTGATGGGAGCGGATATTATGTTCTATCCGACAGCCATCGGCTGGGCAACTGACCAGGATGAAGAAACCAATCAAGATCAATACAATGCCTGGCAGACAATTCAGCGTTCTCACGCAGTTGCGAATGGCGTTCCTGTAGTTTCTGTAAATAGAGTAGGCTTTGAGCAGGATGGCGCAATGAAATTCTGGGGCGGAAGTTTCGTGACCAATGCTCAAGGAAAGCTTTTATATCTAGGTTCTCACGATAAGGAAGAAGTGGTGGTAACAGAAGTTGACCTTGCCCAAACCGATTATATGAGAAAACATTGGCCATTCTTGAGAGACCGAAGAATCGAAACTTATTCGCCGATTACAAAGAGATTTATAGATGAAGAGTAAAACCAATAAAAAAGATATTTTAATTTATATCATATTTTTATTATTTACTTCTATGTCAATCTATTCACTTGTGAATGGAGATGGAGATTCTGAACGAAAGTTCATTATAAACTTAGGAACTTTGATTTTTTTCGGGGGTGGAGGTGTTACTTATTTCTTTTTGAAAAATAATTTTGGAGCTGGAAAATCAATTGATGATAAAACTTTAATCATTTATGAAAGCAAAAGGAAGATATTTTTTTATTTTCTGGGAGGTTTAGTGTTCGTTACAATGGGAATTATTATGATAATTTATAATTCTTATTTTGATGGGAGGAGAATGAATCCACAAATAGCATTGTTTCTAGGAATAATTTGTGTTTGTTTTTTTGGATTAATCTTTTTGGCATCACTTATCAGATTAATTACTTCAGCTAGAAAATTAATTGAAGTTACCCAATCAACATTAGAAATTCAAACTGGATTTCTAAATAGTGAGATGATTATAATTCCAAAAAGTGAAATTGAATTTATTAAAGAAAGTCAAATTTCATCGAATAGTTTTATATCTATATATGTTAATCAACCTGAAAAATATGTTAAAAAAGGATTTCTAAAAAATATGAATTATAAAATAACAGGAACTCCAATTAATATAAATCCTAATATATCTAATTTTTCAAGTGATGAAATTTTAAAATTTCTGAGCAAAAATATCAATATTGAAAACCAAAATGAGCAATAATATCCCTGTAAATATCAATCTTTCAGATTACGCCTTCCCAGCAGAATGGGAAGAACACGAAGCAACTTGGTTGTCTTGGCCTCACAAAGAAGAATCCTGGCCGGAAAGAATTGATTTGATTTACCCTGCTTATGCACAATTCATTGCTGAATTAACAAAAGGCGAATTCGTTTGTATCAATGTCAAAGACCAGGAAATGCAGGCTTTTGCAATGGAACATATTTCTAAAGCTGGCGCTGATATCTCTAAAGTTGAATTTTATTTCCACGAAACCAATGACGCTTGGTGCAGAGACCACGGTCCGGCATTTTTAGTAAATAAAAATGGAGAAGAACCAAAGAAAATCATTGTAGATTGGGGCTTCAATGCCTGGGGAGGAAAATATCCGCCTTTCGAATTGGATGATGTCATTCCGACTAAAATTGCTGAAGAAAAAGGATTGCCCGTTCTTTATCCCGGAATTATTATGGAAGGCGGTTCAGTTGAATTCAATGGTGCCGGAACGGTTTTAACTTCAAAGTCCTGTTTGCTTAACGAAAATAGAAATCCGCATCTATCGCAGGACGAAGTGGAAGAGTTCCTGAAAAAATATTATGGACAAAAACAGGTTCTTTGGGTTGATGACGGAATTGTAGGTGATGATACAGACGGTCACGTAGACGACACGATTCGTTTCATAAATGAAAACACGGTTTTGACCGTAATTGAAGATAATCCTGAAGATGACAATTACGAAATTCTTCAAAACAATCTTCGTCAACTGCAGGAAATGACTTTGCTAAACGGTGAAAAACTGAACATCATCCAATTACCAATGCCAGATCCGGTTTACTGTGACGGACAAAGATTACCAGCTTCTTATGCTAATTTTTATATTGCCAATAAGTCAGTTATTGTGCCGACTTACAGATGTAACAAAGATGAAGTCGCTTTGGAAATTATCCAAAAATGTTTTCCTGATAGAGAGGTCGTTGGGATAGATTCTACCGACATTATTTGGGGATTGGGGAGTTTCCATTGTTTGAGCCAACAAGAACCTTTGGTATAAAATTAGGTCCGCATTAGGCGGACTTTTTTATAAATAATTATGAACGAAAATTTGACCACCGATTCTGTTAAAAAATTTCTTCCTCTAATTTTGGGAACAGCGATTTTTATGCAGATGCTGGATTCCACAATTCTAAATACATCTTTGCCATCCATTGCCCGCGATTTGCAGGAATTGCCATTGGATATGCAAAATGCCATCATCAGTTATGTTTTGACTTTAGCTTTGTTTATGCCAGTCAGCGGATTTTTGGCGGACAAATTTGGGACAAAAAAAATATTCATTTTTTCGTTGTTTGTCTTTTCGTTAGGTTCATTATTTTGCTCATTATCACAAAATCTTACCGAATTGGTAATTTCCAGAGTGATTCAAGGGATTGGAGGCAGTTTGATGACGCCTGTTGGGAAATTAGCATTAATTCGCGCTTTCAACAAAAATGAACTTTTGAAAGCAATGAATTTCGCCATCATTCCCGCATTGATTGGGCCGGTTATGGGGCCTGTCGTAGGTGGGTATATGGTAGATTATCTCAGCTGGCACTGGATTTTTTTGATTAATATTCCAATAGGAGTTCTGGGAATTCTTCTTAGTTTGAAATATATGCCGAATTACAAATCACCCGTCATCGATTTCGATTTGAAGGGATTTCTGATTTTTGCTTTGGCTTCTCTATTACTTTCAAGTGCGTTGGAATTATTGGGAAATGCTCAAAATATCACACCCGTTCTGATGATATTTTTTTTGGGATTTCTGATGCTTTACTTCTATTACAAACACGCGAAAAAGGACAATAATCCGATTTTTCCTCTCAATCTTTTTAAAGTTCGAACATTCCGGGTTGGGATTCTTGGAAACTTAGCAACAAGACTGGGAATCAGTTCAATCCCGCTTTTGGTTCCGCTGATGATCCAGATCGCTTATGGACAATCGGCGTTGACTTCGGGTTGGATTATTGCGCCGATGGCCCTTACGGCAATGTTCGGAAAATCTTTTGTAATCGGGATTTTGGATAAGTTTGGATATCGCAAAACTTTGATGGTCAATACGTTTACAATCGGAATTTTGATTTGCTGTCTGGCGATTCCGAGTGTTCACAGCTCAATTTATTGGTTTGTTCCGATTTTGTTGATTCTTGGATTTTTCAATTCGATTCAATTTACGTCGATGAATACGATTTCTATTGCTGATCTGCGACCATATCAAAATAGCAGTGGCAATTCTCTGGTTTCTGTTAATCAACAGTTTGCGGTTGGATTCGGGATTGCATTTGGTTTGATTGTTTTAAAATTGTTTGAAGGCGACACGACTTTAGTTAAAAATCAGGTTCACACGGCGTTTCGTTACACATTTTTGTTGGTAGGATTTCTCACGATACTTTCAGGTCTAGTTTTCAGAAGACTGAATTTCAGAGATGGTGATAATATGAAATCGGTTTAAATAATAATCAATGGATTTTTCAAAATTAATTTCTTCTGATATTCAAAATTATATCAATCAAAATCTCAATTCTGATTTAAATAAATTATTATTGAAAAAGTCGCCATTTGATAATGTTTCGATGCAAGAAATCGTACAACAAATCAAAGGCAAAAAAACAGCCGAGAAGAAGTTTCCATTCCTTTTAAAAAAAGGAATTATTTTCCCTCCAAATCTCAATCTGGAACAAGCTTCATCCCAATCAACTGCAGAATACAAAGCTCAAAATCTCAAAGAAAAATCTTTCCTTGATTTAACTTGTGGATTTGGAATTGACGCTTATTTTTTATCAAAGAATTTTGATGAAGTTACTTTAATTGAACAAAATTCAGAATTGATTTCAATAGTTGAAAATAATTGGAGGGTATTAAATCGAAAAGCCAATTTCATTAATGAAAATCTGGAAGTGTTTTTAGAAAGTCTTCGAGAGCCTCGGACTGACAACTTTAAAAAGTTTGACGTCGTTTATCTTGACCCAGCGAGAAGAGACCAACAAAACAAAAAGAAATTTTTACTTGAAGATCTATCACCAAGTCTATTAGAAATAGAAGAAAAATTACATTCGATTGCAGACAAAATTATTGTGAAATTATCACCATTAATTGATATTTCATATCTCATTTCAGAATTAAAAAATATTACTGAAATTCAAATTATTGCAGTTCGAAATGAAGTCAAAGAATTGGTTTTAATTATTGAGAATCAATTAAAAAAAGATGTTAAGATTCGTTGTGTCGATCTGGAATCCGATGAGCCTGAATTTTCTTTCAATTTCAATGACGAAAAATCAGCAAAGTCAGAATTCTCAGGAAGTTTGAATTTCCTCTATATTCCAAACAATTCAATTTTAAAAGCGGGCGCATTTAATATCATTTCAGAAAAATTTGGATTGAAAAAATTGCATCCAAACACACATTTCTATACTTCAAAATATAAAATCGAAAATTTTCCTGGAAGAGTTTTAGAAATAGAAAAAATCGACGCTAAAGATTTGAAAAAAGGTGAGAAGTACAATATTATTTCCAAAAATTATCCTCTAAAACCGCAAGAAATCAAGAAAAAATACAAGCTGAATGACGGCGGAAATCATTATCTGATTTTTACGCAATCCGTTGATGGAAAAGAAATCCTTAAAAGCATCTAAATTAATTCACTGATTAACAAGGCGTTAACTAGATGTTAATTATTTCGCCTTATTTTTAAAAATAATTGAATCTAAGTTTATCATCCCGTAAAAATTCATTACATTTGCACGCGTAAAAAATGGATATGCAAAACATTAGAAATATAGCGATTATCGCACACGTTGACCACGGAAAAACAACTTTGGTTGATAAGATTATTCATGCAACCAACATCTTCAGAGAGAATCAGGAGAGTGGTGAGTTGATTATGGATAACAACGATCTGGAGAGAGAAAGAGGAATTACCATTCTTTCAAAAAACATCTCTGTTAATTACAAAGACGTTAAAATTAACGTTATCGACACGCCTGGTCACGCCGATTTTGGTGGTGAGGTAGAAAGAGTTCTTAAGATGGCCGATGGTGTTATTTTGTTGGTGGATGCGTTTGAAGGACCAATGCCGCAGACAAGATTCGTACTTCAAAAAGCTTTGGAATTGGGGTTGAGGCCTTTGGTTGTAATTAACAAAGTTGATAAGCCAAACTGTCGTCCGGACGAGGTTCACGACCAAGTTTTTGACTTGTTCTTCAACCTGGATGCAACAGAGGAGCAGTTGGATTTTCCAACGTTCTACGGTTCATCTAAGCAAGGCTGGTTCAACACTTCGTTAGAACAAACAGATAATATTTTCCCATTACTAGACGGGATTTTACAATACGTTCCAGAACCGAAAGTAACTGAAGGTAATCTTCAGATGCAGATTACTTCATTGGATTTTTCTTCTTTCCTGGGAAGAATTGCCATCGGTAAAGTAACAAGAGGTGAAATCAAAGAATCTCAATGGATTGGTCTGGCGCAGGCTGACGGAAAAATTGTGAAAGGAAAAGTAAAAGAGCTTTATGTTTTCGAAGGTCTTGGAAAGAAAAAAGTAACCGAAGTTGGCGCAGGCGATATCTGTGCTGTTGTAGGTTTTGACGCATTCCAGATTGGAGATTCTTTCGTTGACTTGGAAAATCCTGAACCGTTGGAAAGAACAGCGATTGATGAGCCGACATTGAATATGACGTTTTCTATCAACAATTCGCCTTTCTTCGGTAAAGATGGTAAGTATGTAACTTCTAACCACTTAAAAGAAAGATTAACTAAAGAATTAGAGAAAAACTTGGCATTGAGAGTTCAACAGACTGATGATGCAAACACTTTCCTAGTTTTTGGTAGAGGTATTCTTCACTTGTCAGTTTTAATTGAAACGATGAGAAGAGAAGGTTACGAGATGACGATTGGTCAGCCACAAGTTATCTTGAAAGAAGGTGAAAATGGTGAAAAATTAGAACCGTATGAATCTTTAGTTGTTGATGTTCCTGAGGAGTTTGCTTCTAGAGTTATCGATTTGGCCACTCAGAGAAAAGGAGATCTTCACATTATGGAAACCAAAGGTGAAATGCAACATATGGAATTCGAGATTCCTTCCAGAGGTCTAATCGGATTACGTTCTCAGATGTTGACTGCAACTGCTGGTGAAGCGATTATGGCGCACCGTTTCACAGAGTATAAACCTTTCAAAGGGGCGATTCCAGGAAGAAACAATGGTGTATTAGTAAGTAAAGGAACTGGTCCTGCTACAGAATATTCCATCAACAAACTACAAGATAGAGGCAAATTCTTCGTTGATCCAGGTGAGGAAATCTACACAGGGATGATCATCGGTGAGCAAAATAAGCCGGGAGATTTGGTGGTGAATATTGTTGAAGCAAAGCAGTTGAACAATATGCGTGCTGCCGGAAAAGATAAAGATACTGGTGTTGCACCAAAAATCCTGTTCTCTCTGGAAGAATGTATGGAATATATCCAAGCTGATGAAGCGATAGAAGTTACGCCAAACTTCATCCGTATGAGAAAGAAAATCCTTTCTGAAGAAGAAAGAAAAAGATTGGAAAGACAAGCGAAAGCTTAATTTTTCCCAAATATTATATCAAAAGCATCCATTATTGGATGCTTTTTTTGTTATTCTGATTTTATCGTTTAGTTTTGCAAACTATGCGTTTCAGATTATCATTTTTCCAAATTGTTTTATTGGCGATCTTTGTAGTTTCGTGTGCTACGAAAACTAAAAAATCACCAACTAAATCTGGTGTTAAAAAACCAATTACAAAAACCGAAATCAAGCTTCCGCCCAAACCAGTTGTTCAATTGAATAACATTAAATTACCTGAAATCAAAAGAGAGTTCAGAGCAGTTTGGATTGCATCGGTTGCAAATATCAATTGGCCTTCGAAAAATAATCTGTCCGTAGATCAGCAAAAACAAGAAGCGATACAAATGTTGGATATGTTGGTTGATCTGAATTTTAATGCGGTTATTTTACAAGTTCGTCCTTCGGCGGATGCTTTGTACAAAAGCTCTCACGAGCCTTGGTCACATTTTTTGACTGGACAAATTGGTCTTGCACCTTATCCTGAATATGATCCTATGCAATTCTGGATTGATGAATGTCATAAACGAGGTCTGGAATTTCACGCTTGGCTAAATCCGTTCCGTGCCCATCATTCCAATGGTGGTGCAATCTCCTCAGAATCAATGGTGAGAAAATCGCCTGACAATGTTGTGAAGCTAAAAAACGGAATGTATTGGTTTGATCCGGCTGATGACAGAACACAAGATCAGGCTTCGAAAGTGATTAAAGATATTATTTCGAGGTATGATGTTGATGGAATTCATTTAGATGACTATTTCTATCCATATGCCGAATATAATGGCGGAAAAGATTTTCCTGATTACAAAACTTGGTCCGTTTATCAGCAATCTGGCGGAACGCTTTCCAGAGCCGATTGGCGAAGAGCCAATGTCAACAAATTTGTGAAAAGAATCTATGACGAAATCAAAGCTCAGAAAAATGATGTGAAGTTCGGAATCAGTCCTTTTGGGATTTGGAAACCTGATTTTCCTGCAGGAATCAAAGGTTCTTCTCAATATGACGAATTGTATGCAGATGCCAAATTATGGCTGAATCAAGGTTGGGTAGATTATTTCACGCCTCAGCTGTATTGGCCTGTAGATTCTCCTGGACAGAGCTTTCCGCTTCTGTTGCAATGGTGGAATGATGAGAATACAAAAGGTCGTCATCTTTGGCCAGGATTGAATACCGTTGCTGTAAAATCTCCGAATAAAGCCACAGAAATTGCCCGAGAAATAGAGGTGACAAGACAAATTATTAAAAATAATGCTGGCGAAGTCCATTACAGCATCGCAGGAATCAGTAAAAATTACGAGATGCAACAGGAGTTGAAAAACAATTCTTATAAAGACAAAGTTCTCATTCCTGAAACAACTTGGCTGACTTCAAAACCATTATCAGAACTGAATGTAGATTTGAAAAAACAAGGCAATAATGTTGTGATTAATTGGACAAAAAATAACGATGCTCTGTCTTATGTAATCTATTTGAAATATGGCGATAATTGGCAAACAGAAATTGTCTCTCCACAGATTAATACAAAAACAGTTACTTCATCTTCAAATGGGAAAAAGTTAACAACAGTTGTGGCTAGATATGCTGATAAATTGGGGAAACTGAGTGGTTATAAAGTTGTTTCTGTTACAATTTAAAAATAAATAAAAGCCTTCAATAATTTGAATGCTTTTTATCTAATCCCCAAAATCTGATACAATTCCTCTTTTTTATTCAAAGCAATTGAAATACTTTTTCCGTTCGTCAATTCGACCATATTTCCGTTCAGACTTCGGATAGCTTCCAAATTGACAATGAATGACCTTTGAACTCGGAAAAATTTGGGTAAAGTCAGAACTTCATCCATCGATTTTAAAGTGGCTAAAGTCGTGTACGATTCATTATTAATAACGATTTTCAAATAATCGCCTTGGGCTTCAACATACAGGATTTCGTCCAAAAGAATCTTCGTCAGTTTTCCGTCAGACTTAATGAAAATTCGGTCAGAATTCACTTGATGAACGGTTGAATTTTGCTTTAAATTGATATAATCTTTCGCTTTGTTGGCGGCTTTTAAAAATCGGTCAAATCGAACAGGTTTTACAAGATAATCCGTCGCTCCGGTTTCAAATCCATCTAAAGCAAAATCTCTGTGAGCCGTAATGAAAATAATAACCGGTGGATTTTCCAAAGTTTTAACCAAATCCAAACCATTGATTTTCGGCATCTGAATATCACTGAAAATAATATCCACCGAATTATTCTCCAAAAACATCAGCGCTTCCACAGAATCTCCAAAAGAATCTGTCAGTTCCAAAAACGGAATTTCTTTGACAAAATTCTCAATAATTTCTCTTCCAATCGGTTCGTCATCCAATACGACACAGCGTAATTTTTCCATCGTTACAAATGATTAAAATATTCCACCACAAAAGTCACAAAAGAAAGAAGGGAAATAAAGTTTTTAAAGTACAAAATAATAAAAATACTTTTTTAAACTTTAAAAATTTACTACAATTAAATCTTTGTGACTTTTGTGGTTTATTATATGATTACAAATTGATTTTTAGTTCGATTTTGAAGCTATTTTCCAAAGTTTTTATATTCAGAATATGTTGATTGGGATAGAGGAGTTGTAGTCTCTTTTTGATATTCTCTAATCCAATTCCGCCAAACTCTTTTTTGATGTCAGTTTTATCAATGTCATTTTCTAAAACAAAATAAAACGTATTGTTTTTGATTTCAATTACTTGTTTGATGAACTGATGCTGGGAACTTTTTAAACCATATTTAAAAGCGTTTTCTATAAAAGTAAATGTCATCAAAGGCGCAATGTAAAGTCCTGAAATTTCATCTTCGCCCAAAATTTCCAACTGAATGTTTTTATCTTTTGGATAACGCATTTTCTCCAGTTCAAAATAATTTTTGATAAAGTCGATTTCTTTTTCCAGAGCTACTTTTTCAGCATTAGATTCGTAAAGTGTGTAACTCATTATATCGGAAAGGTTCAAGATCACTTCCGGTGCAAGATCATCTTTTTTGACACTTAAACCATAAAGATTATTCAAAGTATTGAAGAGAAAATGTGGGTTCAGTTGCGATTTCAGAAAGTCTTTTTCGATGTTGATATTCTGGATTTCAACTTCCAGTTTTTGCTGTTGTAATTCCGTTGTCTTGTTATAAATTTTAACGATTTCCAACAAAATCTTAACGAAGAAAAATGGTAACATAGAGAAGATAACAAGAACCGCATTGGCGAGGACTGCCTTTATATTTATAGCCTCCATCAAGCTTCGGGAACCATTTCGTTTGATAATGTCTTTGTAAACTGGAATGTTGATTTCTAATCCTAAATGATAGTAAATTTTAAAGATAAAATGATTGACTGTCATCCAAATATAAATTAAAACCGGAATACTAAGAATTAGTAAAACTACAGAAGCCTTTCTGTTTAACAATAGTATTTTTGGAACTAAAAAATAAAAGAAAAAGTAGAAAACAACCATATTGTTGACAGCATTTCTTATGGTCAAAATGATGCTGTCGAAAGCAGGTAATTTCAGTTCCCAGAGATAATTAAGATACAACAAAACCGAAAAGACAAACCACATCAAAAAATGAAAAATTATCTTCGTACTTCGGTTATAGAATTTCTCAAAATCCTGTAAGATATTTTGATTGGAAATAAAGTCGATTGGTTTCTGCTTTGTCCGCATTTTTCTTTTGTTGAAAGGCATTTCAAAAATAAGCTTTTGAGATTAGAATCAAACTAAAGAATCCTAATAATGGCATTCATCACATTGATTACATTGTGACCAGCCACAGAGTAAATAAGATTTCCCGAGAATTTTCTAAGAACTCCAAGACTTAAAGATGAAATCAAAGTGAGATAAACAATCGTAATAATGTCGAATTTGAATTGATAATCTGAAGTCAAAATGATTCCGTGAGCAATTCCGAAAAGCAATGTAACGGTTATAAATCCCCAACCGAATCGGATTCCTTTGAAATTCCAGTTGGGTAAAAATACTTTGTCGAAAATCCACAAGTAGATTCCACGGAAAAATATTTCTTCTGTCAAACCTGGCATTGTTGCCTGAAATGCAAAGGTTTCCAAATCAAACTTGCCACCTTTTGGGAATAGAATAAATTTAAAAATAAAATCGAAAATCAAGAATCCAAGGAAAACTAAAATCCCATATCTGATTTGACTTTTAGAATTGGTAGAAGTCGTGAATCCAATTGCTTTTCTGTCATTTTTATTGATGAAGAAGATAACTGATAATGCTAAAGTCAGACTTAGAAATTTACCAATCCAGGGAAATTTTAATCCAAAATCCGGTAAATAAAATTTGCTGAAAATCTGCAAATAATTATCAGCTAAAAATATAATGACGAATAATAATAGAAATTTAAAATTTCCTTTTTTAGATTTGAAGAAAGCGAGAATAAAGATTGGCAACATTATCAAAAGCCAAATAAGTGGAGTAAATAAAGACATTGTAATCGTTTTAATTTCTGATTCAAAAGTAGAATTGGCAGAAACGAATTCAAATCAAAATCGGTGAAAGAGAAATTTTATCGGTTAGAATTCTACTTTTTTCCGATGAAATAAATTCGTTTTCAAATAATATTTTAATTTTAATGAATAAAACCTGACTATGTCTATCAACAGAAGAGATTGGCTGAAAACTGCTTTTTTTGGAAGTGCTGCTTTAACACTTTCGCCATTAGAGCTTTTGGCAAAGGAGACCCCTAATTTCAATGAGTTAAAAAACAGTAACGAAGCCATTCGGCTTTGCTTTAACGAAAATCCGTTTGGAACTTCACCAAAAGCTTTGGAATCGATGCAAAAAAGTCTCAATCTTTCTTCGATGTATGATTTTAAATTGGCGGATGTTTTATGTGAAAAATTAGCCGAGAAAAATCAACTTAAGAAAGAAAACATTTTAGTTTCTGCTGGTTCATCTTTCCTTTTGGAATTGATTACAAAATTTGTTTCTCAGGAGAATGGGCATTTCATTATCCCGAATCCTTCATTCACCATCTTCGAGCCTATTGCAGAGTTTTTGGGAATGTCAAAAACAGTTGTTGCTTTGGATGAAAAGAAAAGGATCAATCTTGATGCTATGAGAGATTTGATTAGAAAAAGCACAAGGCTGATTTATATCTGTAACCCGAATAATCCAACCGGAGATTTACTTTCAAGAGAAAAAATTGTACGATTTATAAAAGCTTTACCAAGTCACATTACGATTTTGGTAGATGAAGCTTATATTGAGTTTACGAATCAAAAATCATTATCAGATTTGGTTGATATTTATCCGAATCTGATAATTACCAGAACCTTTTCCAAACTTTATGGGTTTGCAGGCGCAAGATTAGGTTATGCAATCGGACATCCTGGAACAATTAAAAATCTTAAAAAACTTCAAAGCTGGAGTGGTGCAGAAATAAGTGTTGTGACAATGGCTGGTGCAATCGCGGCAATGGAAGATCAGGAATTTATTTCTAAAGTTTTAGATAATAATCAAAAAGTGAAAGATTTTACTGTTTCGGAATTTAATAAAAGAGGAATTAAAACCATTCCGTCTTCTGCTAATTTTGTTTATTTTTCTTTGGAAAATTACAAAGGCGATTATTTCAAAAAGTTGAAGGATACAAAAATCCTTGGTGGAAAAACTTATGAGGAAGAAGGGAAGTGGACGCGGATTAGCTTGGGAACAATTGAAGAGATGGAGAGGTATTTTGAAGCGATTTCTTAATGTGAAATTTATTAATAAATTCCTTCCAAAGTAGAGATTTAAAAATGATTACTGGAAAATGGGGATTTTTGAATTGCTTGAACTTCATCAAGCCAAAATATTACTAAACTCCTTCCGATACTGCGACGGACTTTTCTGCGTATGCTCCTTAAAAGTTTTGTTGAAGTAACTGAAATTATTAAATCCACTATCAAAACAAACCTCGGTAATACTCATTGGTTGTTCTGCCAAGAGCTTTAGAGAATGCGTGATTCTATATTCATTTACAAATTGAGTAAATGTTTTGTTCGTAATTTTCTTGAAATATCGGCAGAAAGAAGGAACCGTCATATTGGATAATTCTGCCACAGTTTCCAAAGTGATTTGCTCCTTAAAATGGTCTTTTACGTAGTTGAAAATCACACTGATTCGGTCGTTATCTTCCTTTTGAGTTTGCAGATAATATTTTGAAGCATTCAGGATTTTGTAATCCTGGGTCTGGGATAATTGGTTCAGAATCTCAATCAGAATAATTAGTTTGTTCAGGGATGTAGCTTCTGTCAAGGCATCAATTCTTGGTTTCAGCGTTTTTTTAATTTGTTCGCCGTAGACAATTCCGCTTTTTGCTTTTTCCAATAATGCTGAAATCCGCATCATTTCCGGCGCTTTCCAAAACTGCGAACCCAGAAAATCCATTGAGAACTGTATCACCACTTCATATTCGTTTTTGGTATTTTCATTCGTCATTCCACAATGTGGCAAATTGCTGCCAATGAGAATCAAATCACCATCCGTAAAATAAGAAATGTTGCTCCCAATCTGCCGTTTCCCTGAACCTTTGTGCACAAAGATCAATTCAATCTCCGGATGAAAATGCCAGAAATTACTCTTAATATTTTCATTTCTAAAATATTTGAGACAAGTAAAACTACTGCCGACATCGGGACTTACAGTTTCCAGAACCGGATTGTAATGTTTCATAGTTAGGTTTTATTCTATTAATTTTTCTTGTTTTCAAACACGGCAATAGAACAAAATTACGGAATTAATATTATATGTCTTAAATTGTCATATTTTTCCTGTTAACATTTATTTAATGTTAATATAGAACATATTTTTGAAAATTCAATTGTATCATAGCATTGCTATCGTATCTAAATTTGCTTCATTATTAATCAGTAAATCAAGTATTATGAAAAATATAGTAAAACTAAGTTTGATAGTTGGTGCAATGCTAATTTCAATGGGTATGTCGGCAAAAGATAAATTCTTTTCTTTGTCTTTGACAGAAGCAAGTTCTAAGACACTTCGTTTTGAGATTTTCAATGCGGAAAATGTTTCGCTTTATTTCTATAACGACAGAAAAGATGAGATCTATTCAGAAAATATCGGGAATAGAGAGAATGTTGAAAAATCTTATGATCTTTCTACATTAGCTGAAGGTGATTATTTTCTGGTAGCTGAGTCGGATTTCAAAATCGAAAAATATAAAGTAACGATCGATAAAAATGGAAATGTAACTGCGGCCAAAACGCCGGTTCTGGCTTTCAACAAACCGGAATATACGATTGAAAACAACATCGTGAAATTGCATATGAGTAATGTGAACGATGCGGTGACTGTAACGGTATCTGACCTTTCCAACACCGAATATTACAACAAATCTGTTAGATCCAGCAATGGCGAAATCAATTTGAAATTCGATTTGAATACGAATAATTCACCTGCTTATCTCATTAGCGTAGAAAGAAACGGTGATGTTTTTAACAGACTGATTACCCTGAAATAGTTTCTTTAAACTAAGGTTATATATTATTTTCGAAAAGCCTCATAAACTATTTATGAGGCTTTTTTATGATTAATGAAAATGTTTCGGGAAAGCTTCTCTCGGCGATTGCTTAAGGATATTTAATTGAAACCAGGATTTCAGGAAACCATAACCATAAGAAAACATTTGGATATAGGTTGAGATAATTGCCATTGATGCAATGCTGATGTTTCTCGTCACCACTAAGGCGTGGAAAAAAACGAGAAAAGTATAAAGTCCGTACAGAGCGAGAATCAAACCATTTCCCCAAACAAAATAATGGATGACACCGACGACATAGCCTAATAAGAAAATGCTTGGAAACCAGAATGTTGGTTTTACATATTGTGGATGCCTTTGATTAAGAATCGGTCTTGCACAACCAAATTGATACACTTGTTTTGAAAACTTTCCAAAATCTGTTCTGCGTTTGTGATAGACGCCGATATTATCGTAAAACGTTGTTGTGTAGCCATTTTCCCAAAGTGTCATAGACAAGTCCGGATCTTCACCGATTCGCATTTCGGAAAATCCACCGACTTTAAGAAAAATTTCTTTGTTAACCCCCATATTGAAACTTCTCGGCTGGAATTTGGTCACCGCTTTTTTATTGCCACGGATGCCGCCAGTTGTGAAAACTGAGGTCATAGAATAAGAAATGGCTTTCTGCATCAGATTGAAACCTCTGTGCGCTTTGTCCGCACCGCCAAAAGCATCTGCAGGATTTTCTGTGAGATTTTTCTTGATGTTTTCTATATAATCTGTTTCTACAATCACATCAGAATCTACAAAAACCAGCCAATCATTTTTGGCTCGTTTTGCACCGTAGTTCCTGCTCAATCCCGGACCGGAATTATCTTTTCGGAAAAACTGAATATCCAGCTGATCTTCAAATAATTCCACAGTCGGAAGAAGCTTTATTAATGAACCATCATCCACAACAATGACTTCAAAATCTTTATCGGTTTGACGTGATAATGAATTCAGAAGTTCGAAGAGTTCGTCTTTTCTGTTGAATATGGCGATAATGATGGAGATTGTTGGATTCAAATTAGAAATAAATTATATGATAATGATTCTCAAAAATATGGAATTATATTTTCAATAATAGAATAATTAATGAAAGAAAAATTGAGCTTGAAATTAAACTAATTACAAAACTTGAAACCGTTAAGGAGTGAATGATTTTATATTTATTCAGAATTAATATTAATCCAAATGAAAATAATAATGAACCTCCAAAACTTATTAAAAATGAAATGAATAGTTTCTTCAATTCAAAGAAATCTGATTTGAAGAAATAGAGTATCAATCCCGAAGCTATTAATAATAATATTGAAAACAAAATCATTTTCCGATTGATTGGGTCAATGTCCACTTTGTTTTCTTCTCCATTTCCAATAAATCCAGACAGAGAAAATAATTCAAATATAAAATCTAAAAAATTCATTCTTTAATTTTATGTACTTTTTTCGTTCCATCATACATCTCATAATGCAAAAACCGCGTTTCCAGTTTTCCGTTAAATAATTTGATTTTTCTCGAAGGTCTTAGTCCTATTTTTTTCGACGCATCCAGATCGGCAGAAATCAGCCAGGCCAAAGTATTTGGATAATGTTGTTTAAAAGTATCACCGATTTTTTTGTAAAAATCATCATCATTAATACTGATTCTCTCGTCATAAGGCGGATTGAAAACCATCAATAACGGGAACATATCTTTCTCTGATTCAAAAAAGTTTTGTTTTCTGACTTCGATAATGTCTTCCATTTCTGCAGCCTCAATATTGGTTCTTGCAGCATTCAAAGCCCTGGCATCCATATCGTAACCCACAATTTTCCCGGTGAATTCTTTCACCCTGTTGATGCGGAATTCTTTGATCTTTTGGAACAAATCTTCGTCATAATTTTTCCAGTTTTGGAAAGCAAATTCTTTTCTGAAAATCTGTGCCGGCAGATCCAGGGCAATCATTGCTGCCTCTATTAATAATGTTCCGGAACCACACATCGGATCCAGGAAATTACCTTTTCCGTCCCAGCCTGCCAATTGTAACATTCCGCTGGCCAAAACTTCGTTGATCGGCGCAACAGTCTGTTCTTTTCTATAACCACGTTTGAAAAGGGGATCGCCTGAACTATCCAGAGAAATCGTCACCAATTCTCTATCGATATGAAGATGAAATTTGATATCCGGATTGTCTTTGTTAACATTCGGTCTGATGTTATGCTTTTCCTGAAAATAATCGACGATCGCATCTTTCATTTTCAAAGTCATAAACTGAGAATGGCTAAATCTTTCCGAGTTTACAGTCGCATCAATCGCAAATGACTGATGTTTCTCCAGAAACTGATCCCATTCAAACTTGAATAATTTATCGTAATATTTAGATTCATTAAAGGCTTTGAATTCTAAAATCGGAATAATAATTTTAAGCGCAGTTCTGCAAGAATAATTGAGTTTGTAAAGGAAACCCAAATCACCTTCGCAAGTCACCGCACGATTTCTGGCTTCAACTTTTTTACCGCCTAATTTTTTAACTTCTTCGGCCAAAACCTGTTCCAACCCGAAAAAAGTTTTGATCTGTATCTGCAGATTTTCTGTATTCATCCCACAAAGATAATAGATATTTAGATGATAGATAATAGACTTTTGAACTTATAGAAAATCTCTTCCTTAATCTGCGGGTCTCACATCTATTTTCCTTATTTTTGCAAGATGCAATGGTTCGAAGAATGGTTTGATACACCATATTATCATATTTTATACAGCAACCGGGATTATCAGGAAGCCGAAAATTTTCTGAATCTGTTAACCGGTTTTCTGAAACTCGAGAAAAACTCAACAATAATTGATTTGGCTTGCGGAAAGGGCAGACATTCGGTGTATCTGAATAAGCTTGGTTACAATGTTCTAGGACTGGATTTGTCCGAACAAAGTATCAGTTATGATAAGCAATTCGAAAATGACGCTTTGAAATTTCGAGTTCACGATATGAGAAATAGGATTGAAACCGAACCTGTTGATGCGGTTTTTAACTTGTTTACAAGCTTTGGATATTTCGAAACGGAAGAAGAAGACAAAAGTGTTTTTCGCTCTGTTTCCGATGCTCTGAAAAATGAAGGTTATTTTGTCCTTGATTTCCTGAATGCAGAATACGTAAAAAGTGTGATTACACCAAAAGCTACTGTTGAAAAGGAAAACATCACATTCAATATCAAAAAACATATTGAAGGCGAATATATACTGAAGGAAATCGATTTTGAAGACCAGGGAAAGCAATTTCATTTCTTTGAACGTGTTAAGCTGACTTCGCCTGAAAGAATCCTGAAATTTGCTGATGAATTTGGATTTGAATTAATCCAGCGCTGGGGCGATTATCAGCTTAATGATTTTGATGAAAAGAGTTCCCAAAGATGTATTAACTTATTTAGAAAACGTTAGAAGTTAGAAGATGGATGGTGAAAGATTTCCAGTATTTTACATCCAGCTTCCATTTTAAATTTAGTTTATGATAATTATTCTATTAATTTTAAGTGTTCTGATCGGTGTTTTTCTCGGAAAGTATTTCGGGAGCAAACAACAATTCGCTAAAAATCTTTTGATTCTAAGTGCCGGTTTCCTGATAACGATTTGTTTAAATGAGGTTTTTCCGGAAGTTTATCATTCCGAAGACCATAATATCGGGATTTTTGTGATCCTCGGTGTTTTGATCCAGATGTTGCTGGAAAGCTTGACCAAAGGTTTTGAACACGGGCATCTTCATCATCATTCGGATGAACACTCGATTATTCCTGTTGCTTTGATTATCGGACTGTTTGTTCACGCTTTTATAGAAGGGATCCCTTTGTCACACGAGAAAGAAACGTTATCTCCTTATTTGCTAGGAATTCTGTTTCATAACATTCCGATTTCCTTTGTTTTGGGAAGTTTCTTAGCACACAGCAAAAATTTCTCTACCAAATTCTGGCTGATTGTTCTCGTTTTTGCCTTAGCTTCGCCTTTGGGAATGCTTTTAGGAAAATACTTTGACGAAAATCTGAAAGTCTATTTCTTAGCCGTAGTTGGTGGGATTTTCCTTCATATTTCTTCCGTCATTATTTTTGAAAGCAACAAGAACCACAAGATGGACTGGCAAAAGATTGTTCTGGTCATTTGCGGAATTGTTTTGGCATTAGGCGGACATTTGTTTCATCATCATCAATAAAAAACCACAAAAGAAATATTGAAATTATTTTAATTTCTATTATCAACTGGATTTTTGAAATTACAAATTTGAAGAGAAATTTTGTGATTTTTAAGGTGAATAAAAAACGTAATATTTATTTTTCTATTTTGATAGGAAAATCATAATTTTACTCAAATCGATTTTATGGGATTTTTAGATCAAATATTTGGTAAAAAAGAAGAGCAGGACCAGACCAAAAGTCTTTGGAAAAAAATTGAATCTGAAAAGGATTTAGACTTGGCAGTTGAGAAATCCTCTCAGCAAAAAGTCTTGATTTTCAAACATTCTACACGTTGTTTTATCAGTAAAACTGTGTTGAAAAATTTTGAAAAGCAAATGCAAAACTCGGATAAAAATTATGCCTTTTATTTTTTGGATTTGCTAGCTCACAGAAATTTATCAAATGAAATAGAATCCCGTTTTGATGTTGTTCACCAGAGTCCGCAGCTTATCGTTTTGGAAAATGGAAAACCAACTCACAACGCATCTCATCAAAATATTGATTTGGACACAGTTTAATTATTAATCTTCCCATTAAACACAATCAACACAAATGGAATATCAGAATTTCCGCAATCATCTTTCTCAAATACTAGGCGTTCCCATTGGAAGCTTAGAACTATGTTCATCTTTTTATGAAATCAAAGAAGTTAAGAAAAACGAAATCATCCTGAGAGAAGGCGAGATTTCTGACTGTACTTTTTTTGTGGAAAAAGGGTTGTTGAGAATGTATTCTATAGACAAGGCAGGGAAGGAACACGTGATACAATTTGCACCGGAAAACTGGATTATTTCGGATACAACCAGCCAGTTGCTTAATGAAAAATCGAGATTCTATATAGAAGCCATCGAAGAAAGTACGATTGTTGTGACAAGAGAAGGTTTTTTTGAAAATCTTTCGAAAATCTATCCTGATGTTGCCGAGAAAAATCAAAGATTGATGTTTAATCACATCAAAAATCTCCAAAATAGAGTGAATGCCTTGATCAGCACAACTGCAGAAGAGCGCTATCTCGATTTCCTGAAAAAATATCCAAATCTGATGCTACGTGCGCCACAATGGATGGTAGCTTCTTACCTTGGAATTACGCCGGAAAGTTTGAGCCGTGTAAGAAAAGAATTGGCTAAAAAGAAATTTGAGATTTAATTTGAGTAAATTTTTAGCATTAATTCTATTTTCGATTTTCAGTTTTGGACAATGTCAATTAAAGGAAAATCTTAGTCATAAAACATTTTCTGCAAAAGTAATAGGGATTTCTGATGGCGATACAATGGAAGTTCTTTACAAGAAAAATCCATTTAAAATTCGTCTTGCTCACATCGATTCGCCGGAGAAAAGAGGAACTCAGCCTTTTGGTAATCAGGCAAAACAAGCTTTATCTAATCTTTGTTTTGGAAGAATTGTCACAGTTCAAGCAGGGAAATATGACCGATATAAACGGTTGATTGCAATCATCATTAATGATAAAGGTCAAAATGTGAATAAACAAATGCTACAACAAGGAATGGCTTGGCATTATATAAAATATTCCAAGGATTCTTCTTATGCAAAACTGGAAAACGAAGCTCGAGAAAATAGAGTAGGACTTTGGAAAGATAACGCTCCGATTGCGCCTTGGCTCTGGAGAGAAAATAAAAAGAAAAAA
The DNA here is from genome assembly GCF_003610695.1 of Epilithonimonas arachidiradicis. Taxonomy (GTDB): domain Bacteria; phylum Bacteroidota; class Bacteroidia; order Flavobacteriales; family Weeksellaceae; genus Epilithonimonas; species Epilithonimonas arachidiradicis. The sequence continues at coordinate 374,523 of NZ_RAQH01000003.1, forward strand.
TGAATCCCGAAATTTTAAAAGCAAACATCTCCGACATCCCTGAATTATGCGAAATGATGAAGGATTTCTATGCGATTGATTTATATCCTTTTGATAAAGAAGTAACGACTGATAATTTCGTAAAGTTCATCAACAATGATAATTACGGCCATTGTTTTAAAGTTGTTTTTGAAGGCGAAATTGCAGGTTATATTATTTTGGCTAAGTATTTCAGTTTTGAATTTGGTGGCGAGATTCTTTTCTTGGACGAATTATTTATAAAACCGGAATTCCAAGGGAAATCTCTGGGCAAAAAAGCGTTAGAGTTTGTGAAGGATTATTCTGTTGAAAATAACTTCAAAGTAGTCTTATTGGAAATAGAAAATCATAATGATAAAGCTAAAAAACTTTATGAACATTATGGTTTCCAAAATCATAAAAGAAGTTTGATGATTCTTAAAAACTAAAAAGGCTTTAGAAATTCTAAAGCCTTTTATTATAAAAGTTAACTTTTATTTGTCGATAGAACCCATTACTTTTTGAGCAAATGAATTCAATGCGTCTTTTTCGCTCATCCCATTATTTACATTGGCGTGAACTTCCAAAGCGCCGCAAATGTTTGTGATGAGTTCGCCAGCAACATTCATATCTTCTTCAGAAACATTACGGAACTCGCAGAAGCTTTCTAAAACTTCCAAAGTCGCTTCCAGTTTTTCCGGTGTTTGATTCTGATAAAACTGTCTTATGATTGGTAATTTCATTTTAATAAATTTATAAATTATAAGATTGAGAGATTAAGAAATTTCTTAATTTTTAATCTTTTAATTCGCTGAATAGATTGTTAAGACTTTCAGCCTGATTGGTTTGAACCTGATTTTTTAAAACACCACCTTCAAATGCTGCAAAAGTCGGTAGATTATCAACTGTTGCCAATTTTCTGCTTTCCGGCAACTTTTCTGCATCCACATAATAAAATGGAATATCTTCGTTTTCTGCAGCCAGTTTTTTGAACTTTGGTTTCATAATTCTGCAGTTCCCACACCAGGTTGCACCATACTGTACCATTACTTTGTCATTCTCCTGGATGATCTGTTGTAATGTGTCTCCTGTAAGTTCTATGTACATTTTTGTGATTTTTAAATGTGATAATTATTGATTTGAAAATATGATGATTTGTTAATAAGTTGATAAAAACAAATCATCATATGATCTCGTCGTCAAATCGATTTAGTTTTTGCTGAAGTATTCTGCTACGCCAGTTCTGTTAGCGTTCATTGCATCTTTACCTTCTTCCCAGTTGGCTGGACAAACTTCTCCGTGTTTTTGAACGTGTGCATAAGCATCGATAAGACGAAGATATTCTTTCACATTTCTACCAAGAGGCATATCGTTTACAGATTCGTGGAAGATTTTTCCAGTTTCGTCAATCAGATAAGTTGCTCTGTAAGTGACGTTAGAGCCTGTGAAAACTTCATTTCCTTCTTCATCGTATTCCAGATCCTGATCTACGATTCCAAGGATGTTTGCCAATTGTCTGTGCGTGTCAGCAAGAATAGGATAAGTTACACCTTCGATTCCGCCGTTGTCTTTTGGCGTATTCAACCAAGCGAAGTGAACCTCGTTGGTATCGCAAGAAGCACCAATGACGATGGTATTTCTCTTTTGGAATTCTGGTAAAGCTTCCTGAAAAGCGTGTAGTTCCGTTGGGCAAACAAAAGTAAAATCTTTTGGATACCAGAACAAAATTACTTTTTGCTGATTATTAACCGCTTCTTCAAATACATTGATCTTAAGATCATCACCCATTTCACTCATTGCATCGATCGCAACATTCGGGAATAATTTACCTACTAATGACATAATATTTAAGTTTAAATTGTTGTTTAAAATTTGATAGTGCGAAATTACAAAGATTTTGTGAATTGAAAATTAATTTATCATTTATAAAATCTATTAACACGAAAGAGGTGTAACTAACAGTGTTATCAATTGATGATTGATGAGCATATTTTAATTTAATCAATAATTAAGCTTCTGATTACAATGCATTATTAAACAATTGATTAATCTTTTGAACGGAAGAAATTAGAAATTATATTTTTTTACAATCAAACAAATATTGAGAAAAGAATTTTAAAAAGATATTTATCATTTGACCGTTGCTAGAATTATTTTTTTTAATATTCATAACATTTAAATAACTAAATAAGGTTCATTAATACAAAATCACCGTTTATGGTTTTATATTGCTGATAATTAGATGTTTATATGATTTTATAAACTATCGTAATTATATAATTTTCAATAATTATGGTATAGTTTCACTATGATAGTGCCTTCAATCTTGATAATTTAGTTTTCGAAATAAAGGATAAAATATCCAATGGCAGGTTGAAATCAGGATATTTTATTTCCATTTTAAAATTTAATTAACAATTACAACTTTATGAGAAAACTTAACTTTTTAGCCATTTTATTAGGCGGTCTTCTTTCAGCTCAGGCTACATTTTCATTGGTCAAAGATATCTATCCGGGCGCTGTTGGCTCAATACCATCTAACTTAACAGTTTATAACGGCAAAATGTATTTCGGTGCTGCGTCTACAGTTAATGGTTCAAGTATCGGTACAGAATTATGGGAAAGTGACGGAACTGAGGCCGGTACTAAGCTTGTATCAGACATCATGCCAGGAAACAGTTCTTCGACGCCCAATGCAATGTATGTATACAATGATAAGCTATATTTTACCAGTGCGGCTGTGATCAATGGATCAAGTAATTTTAACGTATTTATGTCTTATGACAGTGCTAATGGTGTACAGAATGTTTCAACAACAGTTAAATCGCCATCCAATTATACTGTAATCGGCAACAGACTTTATTTTAAAGCGACAAATTCTGCTGTTACGCCTACAGCTTCTAGATTGTATTATTTTGATTCTAATAATCAACCGGTTATTGCAGATGATAATACGAACGTAGCATTAATTGCCGGTGTAGGGAATCAGATTCTGGCAACTGCTCAATACATGAATGCATCCAATATTTACAATTATCAGCTTTTTGCCTATGATGGAACGGCTTTGAACTTGCTTAAAACCATCAATCCTTCAGCTATGGCTTATCCTCAGCTTTACTATACCAGTTCTGTATTAGGTAAAACGATTTTTAATGCGGTTGGACCCAATGGCAACGAACCATATGTTACAGATGGAACAGAGCAGGGTACAATGATGCTAAAAGATATCAATACTACCAATGCATCTGCCGGTTCTTTCACTCAGAATTTTATTGATTTTAAAGGAAAAGTATTTTTTACAGGTTCTGACGGTAATACAACGGGAACTGAAATGTACACTACGGACGGAACTGCTGCAGGAACTGTTTTGTTCAAAGATTTTGTACGGGTTCAGGAGGTTCTGCTCCAGAAAAGCTAACCGTTTTTAATGATAAATTGTATTTCTTTATTACCAATGTCGGGAATGTAAAACAGCTTTGGGAGTGCGATGGAACTGTTGAAGGGACTAAAATGCTGGCCGAAGTCAATACAATTACCGGTTTGTATGTGTACAATAATAATCTTTATTTCTCTGGCAGAGTAAGTATCGCAGACAATATTGGTGCCGAACTCTATAAGGTGAACCTTCCGGATGCAACATTAGCCGCTTCTGATATTTCTAAATCTGAGGTTAAAATTTATCCAAATCCATCAAAAGGGACTTTCTTCGTTAGCGGTGTAAAATCCGGTACATTCGAGATGTTTGACTACTCAGGACGAATGGTAAAAGCTGGGAAAATTAATGAAGGGAAAGTGTCAGCGAATGCAGCTGCAGGAAACTATATCCTGAAAGTGAAATCAACAGACAATAAAATCAGCCAGTCTCAAAAAGTGGTGATTCAATAAATTGTAAAAATGAAATCAAAGGCTGACTATCCGGTCAGCCTTTTGATTTTTTGAAGATGGTGATTAAAACTGTTCCACACATTCTTTTATTCTTTTCATTGCTTCTCGCAATTCTTTTTCCGAAGCTGCATAAGAAAAACGGATGCATTCCGGGCTTCCGAAACTTACACCGCCCACACAGGCAACATTGGCATTTTCTAAAAGAAACATTGCGAAATCATCAGAGTCCTTGATTTCTGTTCCGTTCAGGTTTTTACCGATGAAGTAAGAGATATCCGGGAAGAAGTAGAAGGCACTTTTTGGAAGATTGCATTTGAACCCTTTGATGTCTTTCATCAAATCGAAAACCAGGTCACGTCTTTTATGGAACTCAGTAATCATATATTGCAGTTCCGACGGATCCATTTGCAAAGCCGTGATAGATGCTCTTTGGGCTACAGTATTGGCTCCGCTGGTCATTTGCCCTTGGACTTTGTCACAAGCTTTTGCCAACCAATCCGGACACGCAGAGTAACCGATTCTCCAGCCTGTCATAGCAAAAGCTTTACTCATCCCGTTAATAACGGCTGTCTGTCCATAAACCTGCGGAAAACTTGCAATAGAAACATGTTTTCCTTCATAGTTGATAAACTCGTAGATCTCGTCAGAGATGATGGTGATATCCGGGTATTTTGCAATGACATTAGCGATGGCTTCCAACTCTTCTCCGATGTAAAAGCTTCCGGACGGATTACACGGTGAGCTGTAAAGAAGTGCTTTGGTTTTCGGTGTAATCGCTTTTTCCAATTGTTCCGCGGTGATTTTGAATTCGGTGTCAATAGATGTTTGAATAAAAACCGAAGTTCCACCGACTAATTTTACCATCTCATCATAACTTACCCAATATGGTGCCGGTAAAATTACTTCGTCACCATCATTAATGATTGCTGATAAAACATTAATTATAGACTGTTTTGCACCGTTGGAAACACAAATTTGTGTTGGTTTATAATCGAGCTGATTATCTCTTTTTAATTTTTCTGATATGGCTTGTCTCAGTTCCAAGAAACCCGGAACGGGAGAGTAATGGCTGTAATTTTCATTAATGGCATCAAAAGCAGCCTGTTTAATTTTTTGAGGGACATCAAAATCCGGTTCGCCCAAGGTTAAACTGATTACGTCTATTCCGGCGGCTTTCATCTCACGCGCTTTGTTGCTCATTACGAAGGTCTGAGAATAACTCAGTCTGTTCAGTCTATCAGAAATTTTACTCATTATTATTTAAAAATTAGATTTAGAGACAAATATAATTGATTTAAATCTATAAGCTGAATGGTTTGTTAATAAAAATTGAAGTGTCAGGTTGAAAATTCTCTGAGTGGGATAAAATACTGCAATTAAAAGATGTGATATTGATAATAAGTATATAATTAATTAAAAAATAAATTATTTATTGAGAAATAATAGATATAATTAATTATTTTTGCATTTATCTTTAAACTATTGTTTATAGTTTCGAATGAGACTGAAAACGGTTAATTAATACACACAAAACATTGATGAATCTTAATTTAACAAGGTATCTATTAGGCTTTTTTATACTCTTTTCAATATTTTTTTCCGCTAAAGATCTTAACCTCAATTCTATTGAGGAAGAAATTATTAAGAATAACAGAGAAGGAAAACATCAGCTTTCGCAAAAGAAACTTTCCGACATATTATTATCCGGAGACCTGAACAAAGAAGAAGAAGCTAATATCCTGTTTCTAATGGCAACAACATATCGTAGTGTCAATGATTATATGATGTGCATCGATTATCTTAACAAAGCGAGTGCAATTGCCAAACAGCTGCCGGAAGACAATCTCTTGCGAATGAAACTTGATTATGAGTATGCTTTTGTGTACTTTGATAATAATCAATATGACAAGTCTGAGGAAGTGATGAAAAGGATTGCGGCTAAAAAGTACCTCAATTCTTATCCGGAAGATAATTCTTATATCCTGATGCAGGAAGGCTATCTTTTCCTGCTTAAAAAACAATACAACGAGGCAGAAAAGAAGTATTATGATGCACTGAAAATAATGCAGGCAGCCAACTCTTGTAATCTTCCTATTGTCTATGCAAAACTGATGAATCTCTACAGCAAGAAAAAAAATATTGCCAAAGCAGAAGAGATCTATGATGTAAGTATGCGAGTATCAGATAGTTGTAATGTTTTGAAATACAAGATTTTCACTGCTTCCGAAATGGAGAGAATCTATAAGGAGAATAATCTTTTTGGCAAAGCTTACTTGATTGGCTCGGAATTGGATTCGCTCAGGAGACTGGAAAATCAGGAAGTCAAGATTTCTGAGATGCACATTGTTGATAAGGCTTATACAGAAAAAGAGCAATTAATAAAGGAAAAATCTGATATCTGGAAAAGAACAGTCGTTTTGAGTGTTATCATTCTAATTGCTCTATTGGCTTTGATCTATTTTTATAAAAAGAACAGAAAGATCAAAAGAGATAAACTGTTGATGAGAGATGAGTTGGAGCAAATGAAACAGGAGCTCGATTCCTATTCTCAAAATTCTGAAAATCTAACGGATTCTGGAAGATATTTTTTCTTAACGTCGGATGATTTAACAGACCGTCAAAAAGAACTCTTAATTCATCTTGCGGATGGTTTGTCAAATAAGGAAATCGCAGAAAAATTATTTATAAGTGAAAATACTGTAAAGTATCATACCAAGAATATTTATAATATTTTGAACATCAAAGATCGCAAAGATTTCTTCCAAAAGTTAAGAAATAACTAATTTACGACCTACTACATTACCCCTACATCTACGTAAAAACACCTACTACATTGCCCATACAAAGACTATCCTAAGGGATAGTTTTTGCTTTATTCATAAGGGTTTAGCATTAAAAAATTTAGTTTCTGTATTATTATCAATAATTTTGCGATCAGTTTAGTAAAGACACAAATGCGGAAGATTGACAATTAAGAAAGAAGCTATCTTTTTGGAATAAGATTTAACCAAATCTGTCAAATTAAGGCTTGAAAATTTCTTACCATATGTTAATATTTATTTTGAATCTGTAATTTAATTTTGCACGCTCTAAAAACCACTTAAGAACGATGAAAAAACACTACATTTTATTCTTTGCATTATTTTTCGCAAATCTTTTTTTTGCACAGACAGAACTAGTAAGATGGACTAAAAATGATCTCACACCAACTACTGCAAGCAATATTACCGCACAAAATATAACAACTGCTGGTGGAGTATCTGTAGTCCCAACTTCTTGGAGTGAAACTTTTTTCCTGATATCAGGACTATCATCATCCAGTACAATTGATACAAGTAAATATATTCAATTTACTGTAAATCCCAACAATTATTATAAAATTAATCTTGGAAATCTAAACCTAACATTCAGAAATCAAGGTGGAACATCAAAATTTGAAATCAGATATTCTACCAATTCAGATTTTTCTAATCCACAAACTCTGTTGTCACGAAGTGTAAATGGAGGCAGCTGGCAGACTATATCACAGAGCTTTAATAATCTTATGTTGGCTTCTGGGAAAACGCTTTATGTGCGTTTATACATCTACGATACTTATAATAATTTTCATTTATCATATACTCCAAATGGCGGGACAGGAACCGGACCTAATATTACAGGTACGGTTTCCGTAGACACACCAGTTGTTCCGACAGCTAATAACGACAGCTATACGGCTTATAAAAACAATGAATCTGTACTGGATATTTTAAGTAATGATGTTTCTACTACAGCGATTAACGGAATTACAATAACACAGCAGCCAGCTCACGGAACAATAACTGTGAATGGAACTACCAATGTTATTTACAAACCGGTAACCGGCTATACAGGAACAGATTCCTTCAAATATAAAATCAGCAATACCACTGGTTTATCGAATGAAGCTACTGTTAGTCTTACAGTTGCCAACAATGTTGATACAGCTTTGACCAGATGGAATAATTCTAACTATACTCCAAGTGTGTATAATACGCAGGTTGTGGTTGGGAATATGACTTCTACGGTAACTCAGTCATATGTTCAAAATATCAGTCTGAGTGGATACAACGCTTTTCAGACCAATGGTTGGCCGGACAAAAATGCTGAGACTATTGACAAATCAAAATATATTCAGTTTACGATCAGCCCAAAAAATGGATATAAACTGAATCTTTCTGAGTTTAATTTCCTTTGTTTAACGCAAGGTGGTGATGCTAAAATCAAAATCGATTACTCTTTAAACAGCAGTTTTACGACAGCTTTCAATGTATTGCCGGAAACAACAGTTACAAGCACTTTAAAAGAAATATCATTAACGAATTTCTCGAAACCAATTGCAACAGACGGGCAGGTTTTATATCTGAGAGTTTATGTTTACAATACTTGGAATGCTTTCCAGATCCTTTTGAAAAACGGAGATAATGTTGGCCCTGCATTCATAGGTAATGTAGAGTTCAGTTCAACGGCACCTATTGCGTACGATGATTCTGTAACCAATATCGTTAATAATGATATCGATATCAATGTGCTGATTAATGATGATTACAGTAACAAAATCAATACATTAACATACACACAACCATCCCACGGTACAACATCACTTAACGCAGACAGAAGCATCAATTATATTCCTGCAAAAGATTATGTTGGAGCAGATTCTTTCTCATATTACATTACCAACGAATATGGTGTTTCAAACACAGCAACAGTAAGCATCAATAATACTGTAAATACATCTTCACCACTTATCCGTTGGGATCAGAACAACTTTACGGCTACTGCTTTTCAGTCGTTCATCAGCTCTACAACAATGACAACAACTGGCGGAATGACAGTTGCAGTTGGTGGAGAGACTAATCCGAAGGCTTATTATCTGGAAAGTAATGGCAATACTGCCACAATCAATACCAATAGATATGCACAGTTTATTTTGGATAATACAAGTCAGAATAAAACAATTGAACCGAAAACATTCAGTTATGTTGCTAAAGGTACAAATGGTGCAACTTATGAATTGAGATATTCTAAAAATGCGGATTTTTCTGATTATTCAGTGCTTAAAACCGGTACAGTTACAAATGCATATACTTTGAATACTTCTAATTTTGCTGATGGATTGAAAGTAGGACCTAATGAGAAATTGTATATCAGATTGTATTTCTACAATACAAGTTATATGCAGTATGTTTTCCAATATCTTCCTGGTGGTTCAGGCCCTGAGATTAGCGGTATCTTCTACAACTATGTGTTTGCTTCTAATGATACAATCTGGCGAAATGCAGCTCATCCGCATTGGAGTAACGGAACACCAACAGCAACTAAGAATGCGATTATTGAAACGAATTACGATACAGCAACATATGGTAACTTCGAAAGTAATAATCTGACGATCAGCACTGGAGGAACATTGACTGTTAAAGCAGGTGGTTTTGTGACAGTTAATGGTCAGATTGCAAATAACACAACCGCTAGTTCTTTTGCCATTGAGCACAATGCTAATCTTTTACAAAAGAGTAATGCTCAGAATACTGGGAACATAACAGTTAAAAAATCAGCGATTATTCCAAAACTAGGGTTCAACTATTGGTCAACACCGGTAACGGGGCAGAATTTGTATCAATTTTCCGAAGGCTACAATCAGGCAACGACAACAGGAACCGGCACACCTTGGAACAGATTCTTTGTATATAATGAAGCAAATGATTACTTTGTAACAACAATTGCTAATGAGATTACATTGAACTCTTCATCTGTCTTTCAAGCGGGAAGAGGCTATGCAATCCGCGGAAAAAACAGCTTTCCGGAAACTGTTACTGTAACATCTCCTGCTTCTAATTTTGAATTTGTAGGAACACCTCAAAATGGCGATATTACATCTTATAATTTGAAGTGGACGAATGCTACACACGGTTACAATTTGGTTGGTAATCCTTACCCTTCCAACATCAGTTTTGATGATTTCTTTGCACAGAACAGCACCAAAATTTATGGTATCGCTTATTTCTGGACCAATAATGATGGACAAGTTTTAAATCAACAGAGCAGTAATTATAATGGTAACAACTATGCTATTGCAACGGTGGTTGGAGGAACTTCGGCAACGTATTACGGATCAAATAACGGAAAGCCAAATGGTAATATTTCTGTAGGACAGGGCTTTATAATCCAGGCTAAGCAGGCAGGTAAAAACCAACCATTGGTTTTCACAAACTCAATGAGAAATACTAACGTTGCCAATTATTATAATAAATCAGCTGTACAGAAAAACAGGTTCTGGTTAGAATTCAAATCACCGACAAATGTCAATAACGAAATATTAATCGGATATATCAATAACGCAACAGATGCTTTTGACAGTGATTATGATGCAGATCTTTTATCAATCGGAAACGATTCTTTCTGGAGCGTATTAGATAATCATAAATTAGCGATCCAGGCAAAAGGTGCTAACTTCGATACAGAAGATCAGGTGAAGCTAGGTTTCAAAGCTTCTACTTCAGGAAACTTTACAATATCATTAACAGACAGAGATGGGATTTTCGATGCAAACCAAACAGTTTATCTGAAGGATAAGTACATCAATAAGGCATTTGATATTACAACAACGCCATATACCTTCTATACGAATTCCGGGCAGTACGAAGACAGATTTGAAGTGGTTTACAAAACAGTGGAAACACTAGGAACCGATAATATTGCGAAAAACGGGATCATCATTTCTAAAAATACAGAAAACTTCGTAGTGAAGTCGGACGAAAATCTGGATGAAGTGAGTCTCTACGATTCTGTTGGAAGATTATTATACAACACAAAAAATGGGAAGAAGGAAGTTTTAATTAATAAAACAAACCTTGCAGAAGGGATGTATATTATAAAAGTGAATTCTAGAAATACAACGATGACTAAAAAAGTTTTAAAATAAACACTTAAAACTTTGAAATTTAAAACCATCATTTATTTGATGGTTTTTTTGTTTCCATACTATTAAAATTCATAATTTCGCCTTATGTCTCTAGATTTAATTTTAAAATATTTCCCCGATATTACCAGCGAACAAAAAAAACAGTTTGCCGAACTCGAAACCTTGTACAAGGACTGGAACGAGAAAATCAACGTAATTTCCAGAAAAGATACAGACAGTCTTTATGAGAAGCACATTCTTCATTCGTTAGGCATCGCTAAGGTGATGGAGTTCGCAGATGGAACCAAAGTTCTGGACATCGGAACCGGCGGCGGATTTCCGGGGATTCCTTTGGCTATTCTCTTCCCAAATGTCCAATTCACGCTGGTGGACAGCATCGGAAAAAAAATAACAGTCGTGAAAGGAGTTGCCGAGAGTCTTGGCCTGAAAAATGTTACAGCTTATCATATGAGAGCTGAACAGCTGAAAGAGAAATTTCATTTCGTGGTCAGCAGAGCGGTAACCCAAATGCCGGTTTTCTTAACGTGGCTGAGAGGAAAATTTGAAAAAGAACAAATCAATCCTAAGCACAATGGCGTCCTTTATTTGAAAGGTGGTGATCTCGCGGAAGAGCTTGCAGGATTGAAATGCGAGATTTTCAATTTGAAAAATTATTTCGAAGGAGAATTTTTTGATACGAAAAAAGTAGTTTACCTGTCAAAAGGACATTTTAATAACTAAAATAAGAAACGATTATGAAGAATGTATTTATTTTATCAGTATTAGCCGTATTTTCAACAATGCTGATGTCTTGCCACGACAACGATGATTATTCGGAAATCACCAACGTTTATGCAACCAAGGTGGACAGCGTTCACATCCCGATGGATACAATGGCGCTGGGCGTTACGCAGGAGATGAAGTTATATTCCACATTTACCAGAACCTGCGAAGGAATCTATAGCTACGATTATCAGTACACCAACGACTCTGTAAGAACAGTTGCCAATTTCGCTTACAAAACCAATGATGTTTGTGGCAGCGGAACCTATGTTGACGGAAGTAGGGTTAACTTCAAACCGACAAAAACAGGAACTTACACATTCAAATTCTGGACAGGAAAAGACACTAGTGGAGCTAACACTTTCTTGGAAAGAAAAGTAGTTGTAGAATAGATTTTAAGGAGCTTAATCCCGCTTTCCACTATATCTTTTTTGTTATTGCGAACAAAGTGAAGCCATTTATAAAAACATTCAACCACGCAATAACAAAAAAGGATGCCGTTACAATCGGGGCTAGGTTTGTCATTACATAGGAATTCAAGTCCTTTGATGAGTTTACGTCTTTGCGAACTTAAAAACGATTAGTAGTTAAAATACTTTTGCGGACTTTGCGTTTAAAATATGCTTCAAGTCAACAAAAAAATAATTAAATTGAGCCTTTAAGTTTTTAAAGGCTTTTTTTATGCAGTTTCTTCAGAAGATCATTTCAGAATTATTAGAAAATCGTCACGACATTTCCGGATTGGATATTGTTCTTCCTGGAAAAAGACCAATGGTTTTCATCAAAAGAATCCTGAAGGAAAAACATTACCAAGGACTATTACCCAACTTCGTCACCATAGACGAACTCATCGCAGAATTGTCAGAAAATGTAGAAATCAAGGGCATTGCGCTTTGGTTATTTGCATTCCGTATTTATAATAAAATTGATGCTTCCGAAGATTTTTCCGGTTTCCTGAAATGGTTTCCGACTTTGCAAAAAGATTGGGACGATATGATGAAATTCTCCGATGATGATCAGAAAATCCTTCTTTGGATGCTCGATGAAGAACGCATCAAAAATTGGGGAGAAAATCTTGGTGATGACGACAATCCAAGAAAACGAAACCTCAATTTCTGGCGAAAAATGAACGAATTTCTCCCACTTCTGAAATCGGAACTGAAGAAAGAAAATCTCGCCACTTCCGGAATGTTATATCAGGACGCTTTTTCAGCAATTGAGAATTTTGCCAAACAAACCAATCGGCAGTTTGTTTTTTGTGGATTTAATGCGTTGTCAAGAGTGGAAGAGCAATTGGTAAGACAGCTTTTGCAGTGGAACAAAGCTGAAACTTATTTCCAGGCCGACCAATATTATATTGATGACGAAAGACAGGAATCCGGGAAGTTCCTGCGAGAAACTTTGAAGTGGAAAGAATTTAATGACAGCAGGGACTTCAAATGGATAGAAAATCAATTTTCTCAGCCAAAAAACATAAAGACTTACGAAGTTTCGGGAAACATTGTTCAGGCGAAATTTCTTCCCGAAATCCTAAAAAAAATTCCGAAAAAAGAATTATCAGAAACAGCTTTAGTTCTGCTGGATGAAAATCTTTTACCCGCAGTTTTAGACAGTTTAAATGTTGTTGAAAGCGTAAATATCACAATGGGATTTCCATTGAAGAATCTGTCTTTCAGTAATGCAATCAAAAAGGTGTTCTATCTTCAGAAACAGCAGGAAAAAAAAACCTCAAGCTATTATTACGCCGATGTGTTGCCAATCCTGGAAGAACTGCCAAACGACGAAAAAGATTCTGAAATTATCCGAAATTTTATCTTTTCAATTGAAGAAAGAAACATCGTTTATATTTCTAAAACCTTGTTGCAGGAATTACTTGGAAACCTTAGTTATTTCCAGCTTTTACAGAAACCCGAAAACTATCAGACATTTTTAGATTTGTTGATTAAGTTCTGTTACGAGCTCAAATTCAAGGAATTGGATGATATTCAGTATGAGAATATTGCGTTGTTTGAGAATGTTTTCAAAATCATCAAAAATCAATTATTACCTTATCAGATTGATGTCAAAATAGAAACTTTAGAAGTTCTCATCAATCAATTGGTTAATTCAGAAAGTATTGATTTTGTGGGTGAACCGTTGGCTGGATTCCAGATTATGGGGCTTTTGGAGACGCGTCTTTTGAACTTCAAGAATATAATATTGTTATCTGTCAACGAAGGAAAATTACCTTTAGGAAATACACAAAACACTTACATTCCATTTGATGTCCGCAAGAATTTTGGTTTGAATACTTTTCTTGAAAATGACAGTATTTATGCTTATCACTTTTACCGATTGATTCAGAATTCGGAAAATGTTCATTTGCTTTATAATGCATTGAGTTCCGGTGTTAATACAGGCGAAAAAAGCCGTTTTATCACCCAATTGGAAATGGAAAGCCCACACCATATCGAACATATCATTATCGAAAATTCCTCGGAACCAATTGCTCAGGAGCTGATGAAAATCGAGAAGAATGAAGAAGTAATGCGACTTTTGAACGAATGGAAAAACCGTGTTTCACCATCACATCTCGTGACCTATCTTTATAATCCGATTGATTTCTATCTTAATAATCTGCTTAAAACCAGAGAAACCAACGAAATAGAAGAAGAATTGTCGCAAAGAAATTATGGGAATTTAGTTCATTATGCATTGCAATTTTTACACGAACCAATTAAAGGTAAAATATTATCGGTTAATGATTTAGAAGATTTACTTCAACAAACAGATTCAGCAATTGATTTTGCCATTGGAAAGCTCAAACATCAGCAGGAATTTTATGAACGGGGAATGAATTACATCCACAAAGAAATTGCTAAAAGGGTAGTGCGCAATATTGTAGAATATGATTTGGAATTGGTGAAAAATGGTTCTGCTTTGGAGATTCTGGATTTGGAAAAAGAAATCAATTGTGATTTTTTCTTGGATGAAAATCAAACAGACAAAATCAGTTTCTACGGTTTTATTGATAGAATCGACAAGTTGGACGGAGTTACAAGAGTGATTGATTACAAAACGGCAAAACCGAAAAATTTAACAATTAATCTTGGTAAAAACAAAGAAGAAAAACTGCCGGAATTATTTTTCCGAGACGATTACAAACAAGCTTTGCAGCTTTCGATTTATAAATATTGTATCAGGAACGTTTTGAACATCAATCCTGATAATATCGAAACGGCAATCTGGTCTTTTGCAGAAGTCAATAATGGTCCACAAAAACTTAACTTTATTGACATCGAAGATTCTGAAGTGGAGGATTCTATCAGAAACTTGATTTTTGAAATCCTGAATTCTGAGGTGCCTTTTGAGGAAAAAGAGAAGGTGAGTTGGTAAATTACTTCTAAAGGCTTCGACTCCGCTCAGCCTGACAATGGTGAACGACTATTATTAGAGATGTCACACAGAGCGGAGTCGAAGTGTCTAATCAAGGTTGACTTTTCAGTTTCAAATCAATTACTTTTGCTCTTACTTTTTTCATAAAATCAGAACCCGGGTCTTCTTTACCGGTAAAATATTTAGAATCCGTTTCTTTCCAAAGTTTAGAATTCCTAAAAACACCATATTCCGAATGCCCGATGAGATATTCAATCGGATATTTTTTTGCAAGATATTTGACTAATTCTACATTGGCTTCAACTTGCTTATCGGTCAAAGGTTGAGATTTACTTCCGATATTTTCTATACCAATGGCGCAATAATTCAATCCAATCGTATGTCTTGCAAACAATTCTGGATCAACCAATTGATAAACCGTTCCGTCTCTGTCAACTAGAAAATGAGCAGAAACATTGAGAGAACTTTGTTTCTTAAGTGTTGCTCTTTGGTTTTCCAGATATAAATTGTTGAAGTATCTGAAATTCGACTCAATAGTTCCACCAGCGGTGTAATGCAGAACAATGATTTTAGGTGTGATATTCGGGGTTTTCTGGATTAAATTGTGATGGTCTTTCATATAATCCAGACTCAGCTTCATTCTTTCTTTGGAATAATCAATCGGTTTCTGAATGATTTTAAGGTTTTGAGCCTGGAATAGAAAGCAAAAACTCAGAAATAAAAGTTGGAAAATCCTTTTCATTATAAATATTTATAAACCACAAAAGTCACAAAAGTTTTTTAGATTAACAAAAAGATAAAATAAGTAGCGGTTATAAACTCTTTTTTGTTCTTTTTTAATATCCATAATAGTAATGTCTTTTGTGACTTTTGTGGTTCAATATCTTCTACTTAGAATATTGATAATGCCCCGTAATCGTCCAATCAAAAAGACAATCCTGTAAAACCTGCCCAGCTCCGATATTATGAGAAATCAAATATCGTTTGCCATCTGCTGATTTTTTATTGACAACAATTCCGATATGTGTCAGATTTTTAGGTAAATCCCAGGTTACAATATCGCCCGGAACATAATCTTTGGCATCATTTGTAATAGGCTTTACTTTCCCAAATCTCGAAAAGAAAACCATCAGATTCGGAACACGCCTGTGATCGATATTGGTATCAGGTCTTTTCAATCCCCATTTCTTTGGATATTTGGAGAAATTCTTTGCCATATCTTCGTGGACTTCCTTCTGCAAATCGATTCCCAATTCTCTGTAAGCTCTGATGACAACATCTGTACAAACACCTTTCCCTGCAGGCACATCGCCATTCGGATATTTTATATTAAAATAAGTAGGATCATAAACGACTTTGTCTTTAGTCAGATTAATAGCAGCATTGGAGAGTTTGGTTTGAAAATTTTGTCCAAAAATAGTGATCGAAACGAAGAATAGAATGACGAAGTATTTTTTCATATTAAGTTTTTTTAAATCACAAATACAAACAATAAATCTTTTGTGGCTTTTGTAGTTTATATCTGAACGAAAAAACCTGCGAAAATATTCCGCAGGTTTTGTAAAAATATATAAGATTGATTTAGTTTTATCCGAAGGCATTGATGCCGGTAATATCCATCCCGGTAATCAAAAGGTGGATGTCGTGGGTTCCTTCGTAGGTAATTACGGATTCTAGATTGGCAGCGTGGCGCATCATCGGGAATTCTCCCATTATTCCCATTCCTCCTAACATTTGTCGGGATTCTCTGGCAATATCAATCGCCATTTTGACATTATTTCTTTTCGCCATAGAGATTTGTGCTGGCGATGCTTTATGCGCATTTTTCAGATTTCCTAACTGTAGGCAAAGCAATTGCGCTTTGGTAATTTCAGTTAAAAATTCCGCTAATTTTTTTTGCTGAAGCTGGAAAGAAGCAATCGGTTTTCCGAATTGTTTTCTTTCTTTAGTATATTGAACAGCCGTGCAATAACAGTCAATTGCGGCTCCAATTACACCCCAAGAAATCCCATATCTCGCTGAATTAAGGCAAGACAATGGTCCTTTCAAACCTTCAATATTAGGAAGTAGATTTTCTTTCGGAACTTTCACATTGTTGAAAACCAGTTCTCCGGTTTTTGATGCTCGCAGACTCCATTTGTTATGAGTTGTCGGTGTTGTGAAACCTTCCATTCCGCGTTCCAGAATCATTCCTCTTACTTTTCCGTCTTCGCCTTTTGCCCATACTACGGCAATATCTGCAACAGGAGAGTTGGTAATCCACATCTTGGCACCATTTAAAAGGTAGTGGTCGCCTTGGTCTGTGAATTTGGATTCCATAGAAGAAGGGTCGGAGCCGTGGTTAGGCTCTGTCAAACCAAAACATCCAATCAAATCACCTGAAGCCAACTTCGGGAGGTATTTTCTTTTTTGCTCCTCGGAACCGTATTCGAAAATAGGAAACATTACTAAAGAAGACTGAACAGAAGCCGCAGAACGAACCGCCGAATCACCTCTTTCCAATTCCTGCATTATGAGTCCATAAGAGATTTGGTCAAGTCCCGGACCGCCGTATTCCTCAGGAATGTATGGACCAAGTGCTCCGATATTTCCCAATTCTTTCATCAATCCTGGGATATCCGTATGATTTTGTGCCGCTTCATCAATCTGTGGCATTACAAAACTCTCCACCCAGCTTCTTACAGAATCGCGGATAAGCTTGTGTTCTTCGGTCAAAAGAGCGTCTATGGAGTAATAATCTGGTATGCTTGTTAACGGGTAATATGACATTGTTTTTGTTTTGCCTAAAAATAAAGCTTTTCCTGAATTACCAAAATAGATTGTTAACAAATAATTCATTTTCTGATTAATTGCATTTTTCTAATTATAAATTTCAAGGGAAATCTCTGCAATACTCATCAATACTCATCATTTTGATAAAGTCAATATTCTGTAGAGGGTGGTTCAGGAGGGGGGTACCCCTGGTTCCGAACCACCCTTTGCCCGGTTGTGAAATGGTTGCAACCGGTCTCGAAGTACCTGAGACTGGTTGTACAACTGGTCACACCCACTTACCTAACCATCTTTGGGTGGTTCTCAACCGCCAGAGACCACTTGGGTAACCGCCTGCAACCAGTTATTGAAGTGGCTACAGGTGGTTCTGAACCGGTTGCGACCACTTGAATAACCAACTTTTACCACTTCGGAAGTGGGTGAGGGTTGTTTTCTGTTGAATGATGTTGGAATTAATGTTATTTTTATGGCTGGATATTCACAAATTATAAATTTGTGATATCTCTTATTAATTATATAATTCGATTTAATGATATACAAATTTCTACCAATCATATTTTTTTTGACTTCATTTTTTTCCAATGCTCAGCTTGATGCTAGATATCCTTTTTTTTCTGATTCTCTTGATGATTATTATTATTTAAATTATGGAGTCAGTTTATGCAATCCAAAAGATGGAAATTATGAAGATGCGCTTAAGTTTTTGCAGGATGTCAATTTGAAAAAAAATTCTAAAAATGTAATTTATTTAGAATATCTGATAAGTTTTCAGACGGAAGGAAGATTAACAACTTTTGAAAAAATTAATAACTCTCAATTAAATGAAAAAGATAAAGACTTTTTGAAATTATGGCTATTTGCTGTTACACATAATGATAATGATTTTACAGAAGAGTTAAATAAGAATCAGAAAAAATATTATAATGATTTAGAAATCAAAAAAATTGATATAAGGAAAAAATTACAAGATCGACACGACTTAATCTATACAAACTTTGATATTAAAAGTATCTGTAACGATATTGATCAAGTAATTGCAAATCAAAAACTTTCCAAAGATGACGAACTATTTTTTTCTGCCTTAAAACTTGATTTTGAATATTATTTATCTGCAGATTCAAAAACTGTTAAAACTGAGAGAGACAGGATTTTAAAAGAATATTCTATGATTTGGAAACTCAATAAATCATATTTTAAAGATAATTATACTAAACTAAATTTCAAACTTAAATCAAATAATAGGACACATTATTTTGACCTTACAAATGAGGATGAACCTGATAATGGTATATTAGAAGACTACTTATTTATTATGTATGGTAATCCTATTCAGGATATAGCTGGAAGTGATAACAAAAAGTATATTGATTTTATAAATACCAATCCATTCTATTACGGTAAAGATGAAGGAGGCTTTAATTTGAGTGAAGGTAAATCGAATGTGAGTCCTAAAAAAATTAAAAGTAAGGAAAGCTTTGTGTTTTTTTTAAATGAAATAGAAAACATAATAAATAGATTTCCGGGTGCGGTTGGTCCTAAATATACATATATTGATGCACTTATAGTCAATAAAGAATATGTTTATTCTAAAGATATTGAGATTTATCAAACTAAATTTTTGAAAAGAATAATTGATATTTTTATTTTAAATCCCCGAGCCGATTTTGACAATCATTTTGATTATTTTAGAGATTTTCTTAAAGAAGATATAACGGATACGAATTCCAGTGATTATTACAAGCTGATATTTAAGCAAGTTAAACTAAATAATGAAAAAGAAATAAATAACTATATAAGGGATTTAGAGAAAAAAAACTCAAATAATGTGAATCTAAAGAATATAGCTAATGAATTTCATAATCTTTAAACCATAATGTAAATTACTAATTTTCGAATATTTAGTTGTAAAGTATCAATAGATCCGCTACAAAAATGACTTAAATTTATGGTGTAAAGTTTAAAAATTTTATCCATGAATAAACAGCAACAGCAAATAAAGGCTCGCAAAGATTGGCTTAAAATCTATTTAGAATCGGGATCTGTAACGAAAACAGCTTTACGTTGTGGAATTGCAAGATCAACACTTCACCGATGGATAAAAAGGTATAAAGAAGAAGGAGAACAAGGACTGTCAGATAAGTCAAGACG
>NZ_RAQH01000004.1 GCF_003610695.1 Epilithonimonas arachidiradicis
TATTTGGAATCCTAAAAACGATCTTTTTATTCATTACCTACTCTTTGCATTTTATTTATAAACTAACTTGTTATTTACTATAAACTTTAATCAATCTTATAAATAATAAAGTTATCAGAATGTAATTAGAACTAATGAGTTTAAATTCTAATTTTATTAATAGAAAACATTTAGAAGTAATGGAGAATAGTTTAAAAATTAATTCTAATGGTAGTGAATTAAATCAAAGAAAAGAGAAGCGCTATAAGCCGGATTCTGTTAAAGCTTGTTATTTATCTAAGTTTTACATTACTACAAAACTTGAGCTGCTTACCCCTCATCAACGGACGGGCCGCCCTTTACTGATGATATACTTAGCATTGCACCGCATAGAGTTTACCTGGTTTCACTACAGCCGAACTGTACATACTTTCTGTTGCACTTGTCCTATTCTCTCGAATGACGGATGTTATCCGCTATGCTGCCCTACGGTGTCCGGACTTTCCTACCCAAATTGAAATTTGAATCAACAAGCCACGCTTCTCACTTGCAAAAATAATTAATAACTTTTTAATTCTTGATCATTTTTCTAGATAATATCATTTCACCCTTATTATATACATTAATGAAATAAATTTGAGAAGTTAATTTTGAAACATCTATTTTTTCTCGTTTGTTCAAATCGATAGTTTGCTTTTTGATAAGCTTACCAGAATTGTCAGTTATTCTCACTTCTGTTTTCTCTGTAAAGCCAGATTTGCTTTCTATAATAATGAAATCTTCCGCAGGATTTGGATATAAAGTAAAATCATATTGTTTTGACCTTAAATCTGAAATACCTAACTCAGTTTTATTAATAGTCCAGGAAATTGTAGAAAGATGTATTGTACTATGATTGTTCGTTCTTACCATTGTTGTATTATCATAAACACTGAAGAGAACCGTATTATTTCCTATATTCAATTGACTTGGTTGAATTGTAATATTGTTGGTATCATTTTGAAAAGTAGTCCCATTGATTTTCCATTCAGATTTTAAAGTATTAGGAACTGGTAAAATTAAGTTTACAGATAAATCAACATTAGAATTTGTATTAATTGTAGCAGAATTAGACGGTGTGAAGCTATCGATAGGATTTTTTACGGTATGTATTTTTTCGATTAATGTTTCTCTGCAGACATTACAAAATTGTCTATTCAGGTAGCGCATTTCACAATTTTGATGTGGACGATACCAAGCTGTATTCTCTGTAAATTGATAGATTCCGATATTTCCTGTATTGAGCCAGTTTTTCCAACGAACCGTTTCCGGGTCTGATGTTTTTGTTTTGTTCGGAGACTCGCCGGAGCCGGAGAACCAATATTCATCTGCTAATTTGCCGAATGAATGCCCTAACTCGTGATAAGCTACATCAGGAGCTTGATCATTTCTGGAAAGAAAAGCGTAAGTTCCACCACAACCACCATATTCGGTATTATTTCCTAAAATTAGAGCAATGTCAAATTCAGGAATGTTTGCGGCCAAAGTTTGAGTCACTTTAGTCGTGTTTCCGTAGATGCAGCGATGCGTTCCGGAGGTATCATAAGAAGTATTAAAATAATTGGTTGGGTTTGAGACGGGAATAACAGGTTCTGTAACGTCGGAAGCAGTTCCAGGATGTTTTACACCACTTTCTTGGGAAATCACTTTCAGGGCGTAGACATTAAAATAATTTTTATAGTTGGAATAAGGCGGTTTATTCATTAAATAATTCGAAACAAAAGTTGCATCTTGCATAAAGTCAGCCTGCTCACTAGCTGTATAGCCATCTCCTAAGATTACCAGATTGATTCTTTTGTCCTTTGTGCCGTTTTCTAATAAAGGAACCAAATCAAATATCTGGCTGTACGATAAATTGAAGATTAGAAAGCATAATAAGTAGAAATTTTTCATAATTATAGTTTTAGAGTGAAAAGTAGGGTAGAGCGATCATTTTCTGACTTATGGATTTCCAGTTTTGAGATATTGCCATAGTCATTGTAACGGTAAAAAAACTCAGCTTTATTAAGTTGTCCAATTTGTTTTTCCATAGATTCTTGTCCATAAGACTCAAAGACCGGTGAGAAAGGATTATCAATTTTAGCGGTTTTATAAACCTGATTATTCCTGTCGAAAAGGATTATTTTATAAAATGTATTGGTGATGTCTTTTGCTGTTCCAAATTCTTCATTTTTAAAAAATCCATCAGATACTTTTTTATCGACTAATGTTATGATCTCTTTCCCGTCAGCCGTTTTTTCTCCTTCAAAGAAAAGGTAAACCATTTTAGGTTGTGGTTTTTCATTCCTTTTATCCATTTCCGGATCTGACCGTACAATTGATTGATTGGTACAACTCATAATCATAATGAAAAGAAAAAAGAAATTGGCAACTTTATTGTTAATCATAAGTCAAATATAATCAATAATATATAATTAAATTAACATTTGTTTAACAAAATAATTTAAATCTCAATAAATATCTCCCAAACGAATAAATTCTTATCTTCGTCTCCGGAATGGAAAACAAACAGAAAGAATTTTCTAAGTTAATTAAAGATAATCAGGGACTTATCATAAAAGTCTCGCGTCTTTATACCCATTCTTTGGAAGATCAGGAGGATCTTTTTCAGGAGATTGTGTTACAACTCTGGAAATCTTACGACTCATTCCAGGGCAATTCGAAGATATCCACTTGGATGTATCGTGTGGCGCTAAATACAGCTATCACTTTGTTCAGAAAAAAGACAAAGCAGCCACAGACAGATGAATTGCAGGATTTTCACAGCAAAAACTATTTAGAAGATTCGGACGAAAAGCAACAGCAGATCTCTTTGTTGTATAAAGTGATCAAAATGCTGCCAGATGTAGAGCGGGCTATTGTAATGATGTATCTGGATGATGAACCTTATAAAGAAATTGCGGAAACGCTTGGTATCACAGAAGTGAATGCAAGGGTGAAAATGAACCGATTAAAAAAAACATTAAAAGAATTAATGATAAAGCATGCCTAATCAAGACTTTGATATAGATTCTCTGAAAAAATCTTGGCAAGACCAGGTGATTTCTGATGATTATAATCAGGAGGAAATCGAAGTGATGCTGAACAAAAAATCCAGAAATTATGTGAAATACATTCTGTGGATCAGTGTTGCAGAATTTGTAATATTCGGGATCATCAATTTTATAGCCTTGTTCTCCAACAGCTTCCATACAGATTTTACCAATATTCTTAACAAACTGCAAATCAGAAATCAAAATGAGGTAGAGTTTTCTTTGGACAAAATTTATAATGTAATGAAGGTTGCTAGTCTTGTGATAACCGGCGTCTTTGTTGTTATTTTTTATTCCAATTATAAAAAAATCAATATAGAAGCGAATCTCAAAAAATTCATTATTCACATTATCAAATTTAAGAGAGCAGTTAATCTGTTTATTTTCAGTAATATATTGTTGCTGTTTTTATTTATAGGAAGTTCTACTGCATTTATAGTTTTCACCATAAAAAAGCAAAATATTGAGATTGACAATCCCACATTTTGGAGTTTAATCATTGCGGTGATTGTAAGTTTGTTGGTATGTATAGTTCTGGTTCTGCTCTATTACAAAATCGCCTACGGAATTATATTGAAACGACTTTCTAAGAATCTGAAGCAGTTAGAAACCATAGATTCTCAAAAAGACTATTAATTAGTTTTAAGATTACGCGAAGCTCGACTCGTACGATTCGGACACCAGATAGTTCAAGTATAATTGGTTTTCAATTATGACATTGCGACATTTTTCCCTATCTTTGCACCCATTAAAAGTTCTTTGAAAATGCTGGGAAGAAGACAAATCCGCGAAAAAGTTATAGAAACGCTCTATTCTTATTATCAAAACCCCATCAAGTATGATGTTCTGGAGAAAAATATGTTCTCAGAAATCAACAAAATCTATCATCTTTATATTTACGAACTTAATTTTCTGGTAGGTCTGAAGCGTTTAGCAGAAGATCAGATCGAAATCGGAAAAAACAAATTTCTCAAAACGGATGAAGATGAAAATCCTAATCAAAAATTTATCAGAAACCAAATTCTCGCTCAGATAGAAGATAATGAAGAGAGAAGAAGCTTTTCTGAGAAACACAAAGAATTGATCTGGGATCCGAATGATGAAATTTTGGTAAAAACTTTTCAAAGAATCAAAGCTGGAAAACGTTATCAGGATTATATGGCTGATAGCGAAATTTCTTTCGAAGATGACCAAAAATTTATTGGTAAATTATTTTTGAGATATGTTGCGGAAAATACAGATCTGCATGACAGATTTGAAGAGAAAGAGATGTCTTGGGCGGATGACTTCCATATTGCCAATTCAATGAT
This sequence comes from Epilithonimonas arachidiradicis, assembly GCF_003610695.1. GTDB lineage: Bacteria > Bacteroidota > Bacteroidia > Flavobacteriales > Weeksellaceae > Epilithonimonas > Epilithonimonas arachidiradicis. The sequence continues at coordinate 4,361 of NZ_RAQH01000004.1, forward strand.
TCAGAAAACGATTGGTTTTATGAAGGAATCAGAAGCTTCTCACACATTAATCAAAATGCTGAAAGATGATGAAGATGAAGATTTTGCAAGAAAACTGGTGAGACAGGCGCTTAATAACTGGGACGAAACCGAAAAAAAATTGGAGTCGAAACTATTAAACTGGGATCTGGAAAGGATTTCTTTAATTGACAGAATTATTTTGGTTGCGGCAATTACGGAATTGGACAGTTTCCCATTGACAGCTTCAAGAATTATCATTAATGAATATATTGATGTTTCCAAAGTGTACGGAACAGACAAGTCCAATGTTTTTATTAATGGGATTCTTGACAAATACACAAAAGATTTAAATCGAATTTAATCAAAATATATTTTTAGTATTATGAAATCAATCAAAATATTAGCAGTAGCCGCACTTTGCACTCTTGCTTTTTCTTGTAACAAAAAAGAAGAGACAACTTCTGTTGAAAATAAAGATTCTGCTCAGGCAACAACAGTTGTGGAAGCGCTATCTCAAGAGTCTGCACATCCGGATGATGCAGCGTTAGTAAAAGAGGCACAGAGCAAACCACTGACAACTATTGCATTCAGTGAAACTGACCATAACTTTGGTGACATCAAAAAAGGTGAGAAAAAAGAACACGTTTACGAAGTAACCAACACTGGAACCAATCCGTTGATTATCTCTAATGTTAAGCCTGGTTGTGGATGTACAGTTCCAGATTATACAAAAGAACCAATCTTGCCGGGACAAAAAGGTAAAATCACTTTACATTTTGATTCTTCTAACTTTGATGGGGCAATCTACAAAGCAGCTGACGTTTTCTTAAACGTTGAAAAAGCACCGGTTAAATTAACATTCTCAGGTAACGTTATTCCATAATATATGTTGACAATATTTTTACAAGCAGCTCCAGCACAATCGATGACGCCAACGTTGTTGATGATTGGATTGATGTTCGTCGGATTTTATTTTCTGATGATCCGTCCACAGATGAAAAAACAAAAACAGGAAAAAACATTTCAGGAAGCTTTGAAGCCGGGCGCCAAAGTGGTTACAACTTCTGGAATGCACGGAACAATCTTCTCTATTAATGAAGATGGCGTAGTTTTAGAAACATTAAGCGGAAAATTGAAGTTTGAAAAAGCAGCAATCTCCAGAGATTTTACAATGGCCAGATTCCCGGAAACTTTTGGAGTAGAAAAGAAGAAATAATTTCAATCATTATTCTAAATATAAATCGCCCGAAATCGAAGATTTCGGGCGATTCTTTTTATCATCAAATCAACGATTTAACAAATTACCAAATCATCATTTCGTCACTTGATCAATAAACTCAAGAACAGAATCCTTGCTCCAATCCATAGAACTATCTTCTTTTTTCAGGATTCTTCCGTCTTTCCCAATCAGATAAGTTGTAGGAAAAGCAACAGGCAAAACTTTCGGATCCAATGGACTTTCAGCGATATAAACAGGAGCCGTATAATTATTTTCTTTCAGGAATTTTTTCACATCTTCCTCTTGATCCTGCATCGCAATGAGAGCAAATTCCAACTTATCTTTTCTCAGGTGATAAAGTTTCTCAATCGTCGGCCATTCAGTTCTGCAAGGTGGACACCATGTTCCCCAAAAATTAAGGAAAAGCACTTTTCCGCGCAGATTTTTCAGATTGGTACTACTTGTATTGATGCCTTTCAAATCGATGTTGAGAACATCGTCGGAAAGTGTTGTCTCATCATTGATTTTTGCAACTGTCGGACTCATCGCAATCTGTTCCGATACAAAATCACGAAGCGGTTTTATTAACGCAAAAGCCGACAAAACAACAACCAGTACAATATAGATTAGATTTTTTCTCAGAAAATTCATATCAAATAATTTAAAAATTGGGGCGTATCCCTCGCCAACGCTTATCATCCAGCCGCTCGGGTCGGGCTATCCACTACTATCTTTTGCTTGTCTTGCAAGACAAGCAAAAGGATATCCGTTTCTATCCCTTACGCAGATTCGTCATCAGTAGAACATTATAACAATTCCAGAAGTTCCTCTATCGTATCGAAGCCTCTGTTTTTAGCATAATAAGTCTGCAGTTCCACGTAGAATTGGTCTTTCGTGAATTCTTCAGGATTTGCTTTATGTTTATTCAAAAGTTCAGTGCCGTGCTTTGGTCTCGGCCCCCAATGAGCGATTTCGTTGAATTCTTCATCCAGAAAAATAACAATCGGAATTGATTTTCCGCCATTGGTTAAATAGCTGTCAATCAAACTTGGTTCTTGGTCTCGATAAGTAATTCTAACTTCAAACTGTTCAAAAAACTTCACAACAACAGGAATCACCTGACTGGCGTCGCCGCACCAAGACTCAGAAATAATCAATATTTTTCCCCGGAAGTTTTTTTGTGCAAACTTTTCAACCTGTTCAGAATTAGGAAGATATTTCTCTGTCATTCTGTTCATTCTTTGGATTCCTAATCGATAATATTCTGCGTAGTCGGCTTCTTGAGTATCTTTCGGATTTCCTAATCTCTCTCCGGCATCACGAAGATATTCTGTGTAAGAAACAGCGTTGTCCCAATATGGTTTGATGTCCATTATATTTTTCTGGTTTTATTGATTAAATACATATCTGCCAAAACAAAAGCAGCCAAACTTTCTACAATTGGCACGGCTCTTGGAACCACGCAAGGGTCGTGTCTTCCTTTGCCTTCAACAGTTACAGATTCTCCATCTTTATTGATGCTTTCTTGCGGACGAAGAATCGTTGCCACAGGTTTGAAAGCTGCTCGGAAATAAATGTCCATTCCGTTAGAGATTCCACCTTGGATTCCGCCTGAAAGATTAGATTGTGTTGTTCCATCTTGATTGAAAAGGTCGTTGTGTTCCTTTCCTGTCATTTTTGCACCGCAGAAACCACTTCCATATTCAAAACCTTTGCAGGCGTTGATATTTAGCATTGCTTTTCCTAATTCAGCGTGCAGTTTATTGAAAATAGGTTCACCCAACCCGGTTGGAACATTTTTTATGACACAAGTCACCGTTCCTCCAATCGTGTTGCCTTCTTTTTTAATTTCTTTGATTCTTTCAATCATCTTTTCGGCAGTTTCCTGATCTGGACAACGTACGATATTGCTTTCGGTTTTAGAAAAATCCAAAGCCTGATAAGGTTTCTCACAGAAGATTTCTCCAACTGAAGAAACATACGCATTAATTTCAATTTCCGGAAGAAGTTGTTTGGCTAAAGCGCCTGCAACAACCCAATTCAGAGTTTCACGTGCAGAAGATTTTCCGCCGCCGCGATAATCCCGGATTCCGAATTTTTGGTCGTAAGTATAATCGGCGTGACTGGGGCGATAAGCCTGTGCGATGTGATCGTAATCTTTGGAACGTTGGTTTTCATTTTCTACGATAAAACCAATTGGAGTTCCTGTAGATTTTCCATTAAAAATCCCTGATAAAAATCGAACTTTATCGCCTTCTTTTCTTTGTGTAACAATAGCAGATTGTCCTGGTTTTCTTCGATCCAGTTCTTGCTGAACTTTCTCAATATCGATTTCAAGACCAGCGGGAAAATTAGTAATAATTCCACCATAAGCTTCTCCGTGACTTTCGCCAAAGGAAGAGAGCGTCAAAAAGTTTCCTAAAACATTAAACATATTACAAAATTAAGGATTTTAAAGTGTTCTATTCTATATTTTTGTAAAATGAATTCTAGTAAAACTGTTCTGATTCTCGGTGCTAATTCGGATGTTGCAAAGCAAGCCATCAAACTTTACATTAATAAAGGCTATTCTGTGATTGCGGCTTCCAGAAATCTAAAATCTCTGGAAAAATTTGCTGATGAAAATCATCTAGATAAATCAAAAATAGAGATTAAATATTTTGATGCAACTGACTTTTCTTCGCATCAGAATTTCTATGATGAATTATCTGTAAAACCGAATATCGTTGTTTATGCAGCTGGATTTTTAGTAGAAAATCAGGAGGCTTTGAAGAATTTTGATGGAACTTTTGAAATGATTAAAACCAATTACATTGGAGCAGTTTCTATTCTAAATATCATAGCAACAGATAAGTCGAACAAAAATCTGGAAAGAATTGTTGGTTTGTCGTCACTTTCAGGAGTTCGAGGCCGTAAAAGTAATTTTGTTTATGGAAGTACAAAATCAGCTTTTACACAATATTTGGCTGGACTAAGACAGGAATTAAATTCAAGAAAAATTACTGTGAATGTTTTGGTTATCGGTTATATCAATACCAAAATCAATTCTGGATTGGAACTTAACAAAAATCTGATAATGGAACCGGATTATGTCGCTAAGTTCATTGTTGATGCTGGCAATTCTTTCACAATCGTACCGAACTGGAAATGGAAAATTATCTATTGGATTTTAAAATTATCTCCGGAATTTTTGGTTGCGAGATTGCCTTAATTTAACTCTAAATTTCCCTTAACCAATCGCTGTATGGATACCAAGATCTAAAAGCAAAAACAAATAATAAAAAAGGCAATTGCAAAAGCAATCACCTTCTATATATCGTTTTTGTGATTCTATGCTTTTGGTCTGAGTCGTCTGGACAAAAACACTAGTGCAGCGATGCCCAAGCCTGTCAAAAGCAAGTTTTTTTGTTTCTTCGATGGACTTAACATTGTTTGACCATAGATTCTCATTGGATTTTTGGAAGGTGTCAGAATGTTTCCGTCGGTATCTGCTTCGCTGCCTTCTTTCATTAATAAACGCAATGCCGCTGAAGTCGAATTGATAAGTGGTTTAGGAATCAGGCTATACATCCCTTTCATCACTAGAGAAGAGAAATCTGTAAATTTACTTTTTTGCGGATTTTTTGCCATTTCCACCATTGCTGCAGCTAACTTTTTTGGGTCAGAAGCTGTTGGCGGAATTTTAAAATCCAATCCGGAATATTTTGCCGAATGCATATTGCCTGTCGATTTTTGGATACTTGGATATAATCCACAAATATGAATATCCGGTTCATCCGAAACTTCGCCCTGAAGGCATTCCGTCATTCCACGGATGCCATATTTGGAAGCAGAATAAGCTGTGCCGTAAGGAGCCGGCATCCAGCCACCAATCGAGATGTTATTAATAAGAACACCGTGCTTTTGCTTTTTGAAAATAGGTAAAACACTTCTAGCACCGTGGAGATAGCCCAAAAGGTTGGTTTTGATGATCTGGTCTATGACCTCAATCGGTGTTTCTTCATATCTTCCGGTTGCCATTACACCGGCATTATTAACCCAGAAATCGATTGTTCCATTGATTTTCAATGCTTCTTCTGCCAGATGTTCAACATCCTTAAAATCCGAAACGTCAGTCGCTACACCTATAGCTATAGCACCAAGATTTTGACAGGTTTCAACTGCGCTTTCCAAGGCTTCTTTTCCGCGTGCTGCCAGTACAACATTGCAGCCTTCCCTGGCAAAAGCTTCCGCAGCCGCCAATCCTACGCCACTTGACGCACCGGTGATGACAACAGTTTTCTGACTGATAGACACTGGTTGTTCTGTACTTTTCATAAGAATTCATTTTGTGATTAGGTCAAATTCAAAGAGTATACCACCAGAGCTCTTCATTTTCATTATTGTTAAAATAAAATTAAAAAGTTAAATAATTGATAATGTCATAGTGACAAATAGAGGAAGAAAGAATGGATACACTCTAGAGCTGTAAATGCAATTTCAAAAAATCAACTCTTCAATAATAATTGAAATTAATTATCAAGTTTCTATCATCTTGGCAAAGCTTTTGTTTATAGGTAGGAACACTGAATTTATAATCACTAATACTTTTTTGATATGGAAGCCACAGAACTTAGACTTAATAATTTGCTGATGTACGGGGATTCGATTGTCCCGATTATGGGTGTCGAAAATAATAACGAGAGTGTCTTGGTCAAAATTGATGAAGATACTGCGATTGATTATAGAAAGTTAAAACCGATTGCACTCACGGTTGATTGGTTTTCAAAATTGGGATTCAAAGAAGCTTATCGCTCCAATAGCAGAATCAGATTCGATTTGCCAAATTGTTGCCGTTATGATTTTGATTTGGATTCAAACAAAATTTTGGAAGGATTTTTATTCTTCGGCAATTATATCAAGTGTAATTATCTTCATCAGCTTCAGAATATCTATTTTACATTAACTGGTGAAGAGCTCAAAATAGAGCACAAATCTCCCAAGATCCAAACCACTCTATCATAAATATTCTTGAAACCTGATTTTTATAAGTCAGGTTTTTTTTATTTTATTAATAATGAAGGAAATCTCACTTCTCACTTCTAATTTCTAACATCTTTCAAAGAAAACTCCTTACTTTTGTGTAAAATTGTTTAGAATTGAAAACCCATTTTATTGCGATTGGCGGTTCTGCGATGCATAATCTCGCTATTGCACTCAAAGATAAAGGCTATCAGGTCACTGGTTCCGATGATGCTATTTTTGAACCTTCTAGATCCCGACTGGAAAAGAAAGGAATTCTTCCCGAAGAAATGGGCTGGTTTCCGGAAAAACTGACTTCGGATATTGATGCCGTGATTCTCGGGATGCATGCCCACGCTGATAATCCGGAATTGGCAAAAGCAAAAGAATTGGGACTGAAAATCTATTCTTATCCGGAGTTTCTTTACGAACAATCCAAAGAAAAAACCAGAGTTGTGATTGGTGGTTCGCACGGCAAAACAACTATTACATCAATGATTCTTCACGTTCTGAACTTTCATCAGAAAGACATCGATTATATGGTTGGTGCGCAATTGGAAGGCTTCGATTGTATGGTTAAGATTACAGAGGATAATGATTTTATGATCCTAGAAGGTGACGAATATTTGTCTTCCCCAATCGATCTGCGTTCCAAATTTTTATTATACCAGCCCAATATCGCTTTGATTTCAGGAATTGCCTGGGATCACATCAATGTGTTTAAAACATTTGATGACTATGTGGAACAATTTAGAAAGTTTGTGGCGAGTATTACGCCAGGCGGCGTTCTCGTTTACAACGAAGAAGATGCTGAAGTTGTAAAAGTAGTTGAGTCTGCCGAAAATTACTTCCGGAAAATCCCTTACAAAACACCTGATTATGAAATCGTCAACGGCATTGTAAACCTTAAAACTGATATGGGTGACATTCCGTTATCCGTTTTCGGCAAACATAACCTGCTGAATATGGAAGGCGCAAGATTTATCTGTTCTCAGTTGGGCATAATGGAAGAAGAATTTTATGAAGCTATTATGAGCTTCAAAGGCGCTTCCAAAAGATTGGAGAAAGTAGAGAGACAAGATGGCGGTTTGCTTTATAAAGATTTTGCCCACGCACCAAGTAAAGTGAAGGCGACAGTTGCTGCTTTTGCAGAGCAGTTTTCAAAAACTGAAACATTTGGTTTTTTAGAATTGCACACTTACTCAAGTCTTAACCCGGTTTTCCTGGAACAATATGATCACGCTTTGGATGGATTAGATAATGCCGTCGTTTTCTATTCGGAAGATGCTTTGAAAATCAAAAGAATGTATCCGATTTCTCCCGAATTGATCAAAGAAAAATTCAAAAACGAAAACCTGAAAGTCTTTACCAATGCAGAAGATCTGCACGCTTATTGGAAGAATCTTGATAAGACTAAAGGTGCTTTTGTAATGATGAGTTCCGGTAATTTCGGTGGCTTGGATTTGACAAAATAATAATGACAACACTTCCTAAAAAAATATTAGCCAGACAAAAAGAAATCACTAATGATTTTCTGAAAATTGTTGACCAGAATCTGGCTGATGTTTTATCCGGAAAATCCGAAAACATCTACGAAATACGAGATGTTGCGGAGTTGATGCATATCCATCCGCGACATCTTAGTAATACCATAAAATTAGTCACGGGTAATTCGCCGTGTTCTTTTGTTGAAGATAAAATTCTTGATATCGCCAAGCAACATCTCGAAGACAACAAAATCAGCATCGCAGAAATTGCCAAAATGCTCACTTACGATCCTTCCAACTTTACTAAGTTTTTCAAGCGATTTGCAGGAATGACGCCGAAACAATACCGTGAAGCACATCTGGAAAAATCTGAAACTGTCACCATTTAAACTGAAACAGTCACCATTTTTTTTATCGGTTTAATTCTAACTTTGTGGTATAAAATTTACATTATGTCACAAAACAAAATTGCATTAATAACAGGCGGAAGCCGTGGACTTGGAAAAGAAATGGCTTTCCGGATTGCAGAAAAAGGATTAGATGTTATCATCACTTATAATAGCAAAAAAGAGGAAGCGGAAGCAGTAGTTTCTGAAATCGAAAAAACGGGGCGGAAAGCTTTGGCTATTCAATTAGACGTTTCTGATTCCAGAAATTTTGATTCTTTTTTCTCTCAACTCAAAACAGCTTTAAAAGATAAATTCGGTATTGAGAGATTTGATTATCTAGTAAACAATGCAGGAATCGGCATCAATGCGCCAATTGCAGAGATGAATGAAAATGATTTTGATGCTTTGGTTAATATCCAGTTCAAAGCCCCTTTTTTCCTGACTCAAAAATCTCTTGAACTAATGAATGACGGTGGTGGAATTATTAATATCTCTTCCGGATTAGCGAGGTTTTCAATGTTAGGTTACGGCGCTTATGGTGCTTTGAAAGGCGCTATCGAAGTTTTGACAAGATATGAAGCTCAGGAATTTGGAAAGCGCGGAATCAACGTCAATGTTGTTGCTCCGGGCGCTATTGAAACCGATTTCGGAGGTGGTGTTGTAAGAGATAATGTCCAGATCAATCAGCATATTGCCGGAACAACAGCGCTTGGCAGAGTTGGACTCCCGTCTGATATTGGTGGCGTTGTTGCTTTTCTTTGTACCGATGATGCGAAATGGATTAACGCACAAAGGATTGAAGTTTCCGGTGGCGTTAATCTTTAAAAATACTCAAAGCCTTTTGTATTAATCAAAAGGCTTTTCTTATCATAGTTTTCAGCGACTTATTATCAATCAATCCTTCCTGATAAAACAAAACCTTTCCTGCAGAATTAATCAAAATCCAGGTTGGATAAACCGGTTTTTTGTTTCTTTCCAATTCTAATGCCAATTCGTGGATACCTGCATTTCCATTCGAGATATACTGGTAAGTTTTGCCAAAGAATTCAATTTTCTCTTTCGATTTTTCTGTATCGAAGATGACAAAATAAACTTTTTCATTCATTTGATTTTTCAATTCGGGATCTTTTTCAATCTGGTGCATCTGGATTTTACAAATCGAACACCAACTTGTTTTCATATAAATCAAAGTTGGTTTCTCTAATTTCTCAGGTAAATTTTGGAATGAATAAGTTTTCAATTCCTGAGAATGAAGAATTCCAAAAGTCATTAATAGTAAAGAAGTTAATAGTTTCATCTTTTATTTTCTTAACACAAAGTCACAAAGGAATCACAACGAACACAAAGCTTTGTGATTCCTTTGTGTCTTTGTGGTTTATTAACTATCTGATTTGATACCGAATACCAATAAAACTTCGGATTCCCTGCATTGGCGCATAGCCGTATGTCGTATCAAAAGTATAACCATAAGGATTATTTATTACATCATCTACATTTTTATCAAACGGATCAAACGGTCTCAAAATCGGATTTTTTGGAACAAAATTCAACAGGTTTCTGATTCCACCATAGATTTCAAAACCATTTTCAAATTTCTTACTTAGCTGGATATTCATCAGTGTGAACCACGGCGAATATTCCGGTCGGAAATCGTTGGGAACCGTCGGTAAGCGCATTGGTCCGTATAATTGCCCGGTTAAATCCAGCGAAAATTGATTCTCGAATTGATAAGTCAAATTATAAGTTCCGCCCCATTTCGGAGCGTGCAATTGTTGTGTTTTTTCGTTGTCGTTCACAGAATAGACATCCATATAAGTTACACCAAGCATCATTTGGAATGGTAAAGTCCAATTCGTGCTCACATCAGCCGAAATTCCTCTGGAAATGGCGTGACCAGATAAATTGTTGTAAATGATTTTGTCCGGCTCCGAATCAAAATCACCAATGATCTTATTATTGAAATAAGAATAAAATCCATTCAAATCAACATTGATAAAATAATTGTTTACCGGAATTTTCATCAAATAACTAAAATTCGTGTTCAGAGATTTCTCCGGTTTCAAATCTTCTTTGATGACAACTTCCCTTGAACCAGTGAGTGCTGCGTGGTCTTCTGTAAAAAGATTCACAACACGAAAACCAGTCCCGAAACTCAATCTCAAAGTATTGTATGGATTGGGCTCAAATTTCCAGGCCAGTCGTGGCGAATGCACAGATTTGTGAGTCTTGTGATAATCATAACGATAGCCGATCAGTAAAGTGTTTTTGTCATTGATTTCCCACTTATCTTCTACATAAATTCCCGCAATGGGCGATTTCATTGGTTGATTTTCTCCTAATAAATTGGCTGTTCCAGGTGTATTGTCATCGTAGAAATTTGATTTATAACTGATTCCTGATTTCAGGTTATGTTTTCTCAATTGCTTTTCCCAATTCAGTTGCAGAAACAACACTTTTTGAGTCGCCATATACGGCGTGTTACCGTAGAAAGAATTTTGATCGTGATAATTATAGGAATATTGAAGCAGAAATTTTTCTTTCATCGGCAGTTGATAAATCCCAAAAAGTTCAAACCGATTAGTATAAATGCTTTCACCGTAAACATTGTCCGAACCTCGGTTTTTCTTTTTCCACTGCATTTCTCCGCCAAATCTGTCCTCATAAAAATACCTCAAAGCAAAACTCGCCAATCGGTTTTCTTTTCTTTTAAAATTCCATTTGTTGAAAATGGAGATTCGGTGTTGCAAAGCAGTGTCGGTAAAATTATCTTTATTCAGGTCAATTCTGTTTCCAAAATAGAAATAATTTAAGCTCAATAAACTCGAAAAATTTTTGTTGTCAATCACTTTTTTCGCAATGTCTAAATTGATTTCTCCTTGATTTCCGGTCATCATATCCGCTGAAAAATTCGGTGCTTGCAAGGCATTTTTTGTAATGATATTAATGATGCCGCCCATCGCTTCCGAGCCATAAATTGATGAAGCAGGGCCTTTTGTAATTTCGATTCTGTCGATCAGACTATTCGGGATTCCGCTCAGTCCATAAACTGTAGACAATGAACTTACAATCGGCATTCCGTCAATTAAAATCATCGTGTAAGCGCCTTCCAAACCATTAATATGAATGTCGCCTGTATTACAAACCGAGCAATTCAGCTGAGGCTTCACGCCGTTTACCATTGCAATGGCTTCGAAAACATTGGGTGTTGGATTCTTTCTGAAAAATTGTTGCGAATAAACATCCGTTGAAATAGGACTGTTTAGTTTTTTTACAGAAAACTGGGTGATTGTGACTTCATCAATCTCATTAGATCTCTTAATAGAATCAACAACAGTAGTTTTCGCAGAATCAATTTTGATGGAATCTGTCTGAGCAAAAATAAAATTTGATAAAACAAAAAAAGAAAGCAGGATTAATCTCATTAAAACAAAAATGTTAGACAAAGCTAACAAATTTATTTTAAAATGGAAGTTTTGTTTTAAAGTTAAATTTCAACGTAAAAAAAACTCACCAAATTTTGGTGAGTTAATTATTTATATCTGTCTGAATTTATAAAATGCAGTCCGAGGCTCTCGAAGATTACTATACTAATCTCTTCTGCTCAGAAAGATTCTCAGTATGTACCAGAACAAAAGCATAATCGAAGCAAACATCTGCAAAGCTGCACCGACATATTGCTCCTTATTGTAGATATTTTTGATGTTATATGTTTCGTAAAGAATGCTTGCACTTGCCAATCCAACCATTGCCAAAGAAAACCAAAGTCCCAGATTAAAACCAAAAACTGCACCTGCGACAATGACACCCAAAGCTACAAATCCGCCGATAACAATGATGTTTCTAAGAAAAGAAAAATCTTTGTTGGTGAAAAAAACAGTAGCAGTCAACCCTGCAAACATAAAAAGCGTTACCAGTGCAGCCTGAGTGATGACTTGTGGTGCATACAAACTTGCGATGCCCAACATCGGCAGAAAGATCACGGCTTCTATCAGAACATATAGTCCCAATCCCATATATTGTGTATTTCTGGAGAGAGAAAATGATAATTTGGTAGCCAGCATAGATGCTAGCCAAAATACACCGATAACCAAAAGCCAGATGTATTTTCCGGAAATCATAGTTAGGATAGTTTCCAGCGGTATCATTTTCAATAATAAATATTCTACTGCGCCGAAGGCTAAGATTGCCACCGCAACGTGCATATAGGTTTTTCTGTAAAATTCTGCTTTTTCGATTTCTGACAACTGAGAAACCATTAACGAATCATTCATTTGTTGTAAAATTAGTTATTCTCAAAGATAACATTTTATATTGATAAAGCTATCTTAACATTTTCATAATTCTTTTTAAAGCCGGGATTTTCAGGAGCCGGGAACCTGCTGTCCGCTATATCTTTTTTGTCATTGCGAACAGAGTGAAGCAATCTGTTCAACATTGTACAATCGCAATGACAAAAAAGGATGCCGCTACCATCAGGGCTAGGGTTTTTGACACCAAACAACTTTCAATACATTATAACTTTTTGCTGAGGTAACTGCCTTTGCGAGCCTTGTAGTCTTTCAATAATTAATAAAAATCTTTATGGACTTTGCGCTCAAACAAAAAAATATTACATTTGAGAAAAGCCAAATCTAATAAAATGAGATACGTTCAGCTGGGGAAAGTTCCTCAAAAAAGACACACGATTTTCAAATCCGAAGATGACCAGTTTTACTACGAGCAACTCTTTGGGACAGAAGGTTTTCACGGGATTGCATCGTTGCTTTATCATACGCATCGTCCGACTCAAATCAAATCGATTGGCAATGTGAAAGATATCACGGCAAAAATTGCGGTAGAAAAAAACGTAACGCCCAGAATGATAAAAGGGGCAAAAGTGACCGCTGAGGATGATTTTTTGGAAAGCCGAAAAGTCCTGATGCTAAACAACGACCTCAAAATGGGCTTGGCAAAACCTAGAAAATCCACAGATTATTTTTATAAAAATGCAGAATGTGACGAACTCCTTTTTGTCCACGAAGGAAAAGGTGTTCTGAAAACAATGCTCGGCAATATTGAATTTTCTGTTGGTGATTATCTTATTATTCCAAGAGGAACCATTTACCAGTTGGAATTGGAAACGGAAAATAACGTTTTCTTTTTTATAGAAGCACATTCGCCGATTTACACGCCAAAGCGTTACCGGAATGAGTTTGGGCAATTGCTGGAACATTCGCCATTTTGCGAGCGTGATATTATTCCGCCAACTTTCGTGGAACCAAAAAATGAGAAAGGCGATTTTCTCATCAAAGTCAAAAAAGAAAACCAAATTACCGATTTCGTCTATGCAACGCATCCATTTGATGTTGTCGGTTGGGACGGTTATTTTTATCCTTACAAATTCAATATCAAAAACTTCGAACCTATTACAGGTAGAATTCATCAGCCGCCTCCGGTTCATCAGAATTTTGAAGCGCACAACTTTGTGGTTTGCTCGTTCTGTGCACGGATGTACGATTATCATCCTCAGGCTATTCCTGCGCCTTACAATCATTCCAACATCGATTCAGATGAGGTTTTGTTTTACACAGAAGGCGATTTTATGAGCCGGAATCACGTGGATCTGATGGATTTTTCATTGCATCCGGGCGGAATTGTTCACGGTCCGCACCCGGGTGCGATGGAACGAAGCATTGGCAAAAAATTCACGGATGAATATGCGGTGATGGTGGACCCGTTCAGACCTTTGAAACTGACAGAGGAAGCTATAAAAGTAGAAGACCCGACTTACAAAACGAGTTGGTTGGAATAATATAAAAAACAAATAAAAGCTAACACAAGTGTTAGCTTTTATTATCTCATCCAGCCTTCTACCATATAATTCTTCTCAATTAATTTTTGTTCAGGTTTATTATCTGGTTTAAAATAAACTGAAATTTTTGAGCCATAAGGTTTTCCCCAATCTCCTTCATAAATTGTAAAAATTTTATGGAATAATTGTAAGTTGTCGTTTGGTTTTACTTTTATCAAACTTTTCTCCTTTATTTGTTGTTTAGATAATGGAATATTCTGTGTGATTTCGGATGCTTTCACATATAATTCCCCTTTTTTACTCGGCTTGTACCAGAAATAATATTCATAAATCCCAGGTTGAGAGTCATTTTTAATTTCTAAAGTATTATGTTCTCTGATAGTTAATGTGTCAATTTCAAATTTCGGTTTTTCAAACTTTATATTTTTTGGAATTTCTAAATCATCAGCAAAAAAATCATTAGAATAAAACATTAAAAAAGTTATTAAATAAATTATTGTGACTCCCAAAACTCCAAATTGTAAAAGACTGTAATACCATTTCGATTTGAAAACAATATACACTGATGAAATTATTACAATGATAATTGGGAAATATAATAACCATTCAAATATTTCTATGATAAATTTGTTGGCACATAATAAACTAATCAGGTAAATTCCGTAAATAACTAAATACAGAATAATTGGTTTCCACCAAGTTTTAAGAAAGTTACCAATCATTATCCTAACTTCCGGCAAAAGGACTTCCGAAAATCCCAACCGCCAATTCTGCCCAAACCAAAAAAAGAACTGCTAATGTTATCATTATCAATATCAATCTGCTTTTGGTTGTTTTGAATTTCTCCAGAATTAACTTAACAGTCAATGCTGTTCCGAAAAGTAAAATTCCTCCAATAACAAAATCAGATAACGACCAATTGACTTCTTTAGTAAACTGCATCGCAATCAGTGGAATGCTTAACAACGCTGCCGGAATCAAAAATAGAATAGTGTTTCTTTGACTTTTTGTAATCATAGCTCAAAAATATTAAATTAAACAATTGTAAAGAACTTTGAATTACAAAGTAAATAAATTTTATTTGAAATTTGAAAATTTATTTTCAATTATTTCTCAAAAAAGACTATTGAGTTGCATTAGCAAACGATTGGTTTATAAATTGATGGGTTTCTATATTTTAATTTATATGACTTTTTACCAAACTGATAACGCTCATTTTTTTGCTTATCTTTAGAAGGTAAATTTGTAAAAAAATAACTCGTTATGATCAATTACGTCAGCGCAGAAGAAGCGGTTTCAATCATTAAAAGTGGTGACAGGATTTTTGGACACGGTAGTGCCTGTACGCCAAATCTTTTGTATGATGAATTAGCCAAACAGTCTTCCCGTTTGAAAAATGTGGAAATGGTTTCCATCACACAACAAGGAAATGTAGAAATTGCTAAACCCGATTATAAAGACAGTTTTTATATCAATTCTCTATTTACATCAACGCCTGTGCGTGAAGCGGTTAATTCCGACCACGGTGACTTTGTCCCGATATTCCTAAGTGAAATTCCGATTCTTTTCAAAAACGGGATTCTGCCGATTGATGTGGCTTTGATAACGGTTTCACCACCGGATAATCACGGTTACTGTACCTTGGGAACTTCGGTTGATGTTGCTAGAAGTGCTATTGATACGGCTAAATCCATTATTGCTATCGTTAATCCAAAAATGCCGAGAACCCACGGTGACGGAATGATCCATATCAATAGAATTGAGAAAATGGTTTGGAGCGAAGAAGATCTTTTAACCATTGATTATGGTGCAAAAGTTGGTGCTGAGGAAATGCTTATCGGAAAACACGTTGCGGAATTGATTGATGACAAAGCGACGTTGCAAATGGGAATCGGAACCATTCCGGATGCAGTTTTGAAATGCTTGGGTAATCATAAAGATCTGGGCGTCCATACGGAAATGTTAAGTGACGGTGTTATTGATTTGATTAAAAATGACGTTATTAACAATAAATATAAGGGAACACATACCAACAGAACAATCACGAGTTTCTGCTTCGGGACGCGAAAATTATACGACTTTGTAGATGATAATCCATCGATTGCTTTTATGGATGTTCAGCACGTTAATTTCCCGATTAACATTATGAAAAACAAAAAAATGCATGCTATCAATTCGGCAATAGAAATTGACTTGACAGGTCAGGTTTGTGCAGATTCCATCGGGACTTATCAGTTCAGCGGTATCGGCGGACAAATGGATTTTATGCGTGGTGCTGCTTTGAGCGAAGGTGGAAAACCAATTATGGCAATCTCATCCAGAACCAAAAAAGGCGTTCCGAGAATTGTTCCTTTTCTGAAACAGGGCGCTGGTGTGGTGACGACCAGAGGACATATCCATTATGTGGTGACGGAGTTTGGAACAGCTTATCTGTATGGCAAAAACCTGCGTCAAAGGGCAAAAGCTTTAATCGAAATTTCGCATCCGGATGATCGAGAGATGCTGGACAAAGCAGCATATGAAAGATTCAGATAAGTTAATTTATTATTGAAAAGCCTTTATGTAAAGGCTTTTTATGTATATTTGATTGACATTATAACATATTTGATTGAAATCGATTTATAATTTAATTAAAGAAGAGATACGCCGGCAACCTAAGATCCAGGATTCTATTTTGGCAGATACTGACCCTTGGAAACGGAGTCATTATATTATTCTTGCCGAGATCATAAAAGAAGAATTGGCGCATAGAGAGGAGCTGCAGAATGACAGAAAATTTGAGTTAGGAACGAGTATTTCTCATATTACATTACAACGTTTCTTTGAGAGCGATTATGATTATAAAACGCATAATGATCTGCGTTTTCTTAAAACACTGGACAAAATATGTATTTTTCTGGGTTTCAAAGATCTTAACTCTTTTGTGAAAAGTGTCAAAGGCAATAACAGCTATGACGAATCCAAAGTTGGAAAGGAGTTTACAAAAGATATTGTTTATAAATACTGTCGGACCAATTTTGAATTTTTTAAATTTTTTCCGGAGCTGAGAATTGATGTTTTTGAAGACCTTATCTTCACAGAGTCGCCTTTTATTGAAAGAATCAAGAACTATAGTTCTCAGCTTTGTAAGAAAAAACTGAAACTTTTTACCAATAACAACCGTTCCAACTTCGAGATTTTTGACATCGATATTATTTCTGAAGAGAAGGAAATGGTGGTTATTAAAACTCAGGAATTTTGGAATCTTGTCTTTGTTGTAGAAAATTCCGACGAAGAATATATCGTTAATGAGTTGGATACACAGATCTATTTTATCAAAAAGATAAATAATGTCTGGAAAATTTGGGATAATTATAATCCTAATTCTGGATTGCTCAATAACGTAATACAAAAAAAGCCGTAAGACTGACGGCTTCATAAATCGTTCGGAAACACTTATGTTTTTAGAATCTTCGTAATTCTTTAGCAAATATAGAAATACTCCTTTAACGATTGCGAACTTAAACAAACTTAAAAATACATATTATTTATTTCGTATTATTTTACTGTTTTTTATATTTTAAAAATTAATAAAGTGTAATTATTTTTGATTATTTTATATAATAATTTTGAAAAATAATACTGATTAATATTTGTAATCATTTGAATTTTATTATAGTAATTATATTTATTTATTTTTAAGAAATTCATTTTTAGTGAACCTTCAAAATAATAATTCTTATAATTATAATAAAACTAACAACTGTTAGTTTATTGCTGAAAAATGCTTATCTTGGCATCATTAGATATAAAAGTAAAAAAGTAAAATGTCAACACTCACTTTTGCCGAGAAAATCGCACAAGCCGAGAATTTTCTCCCAATCAACGGAACCGATTTTATAGAGTTTTATGTAGGAAATGCCAAGCAGGCCGCTCATTTTTACAAAACGGCGTTTGGTTTTCAGTCTGTCGCTTATGCCGGCCCGGAAACGGGTGTCAGAGATAGAGCGTCTTATGTTCTGCAGCAAGGAAAAATCAGATTGGTTTTAACTTCTGGTCTTAAGTCAGATTCTCCAATCTGCGAACATCAGAGAAAACATGGTGATGGTGTCAAGATTTTGGCACTTTGGGTAGATGATGCTTACAAAGCTTTTGAAGAAACAACTAAACGTGGAGGAAAGCCTTATTTAGAACCTCAAACTTTGACCGATGAATTCGGGGAAGTCAGAATGTCCGGAATTTATACTTATGGCGAAACGGTGCATATGTTCATCGAGCGCAAAAATTATACAGGCGCATTTATGCCAGGCTACGAAAAATGGGAAAGCGATTACAATCCTTCAGATGTTGGATTATTATATGTTGACCATTGCGTAGGCAATGTCGGCTGGGATAGAATGATTCCGACAGTAGAGTGGTACGAGAAAGTAATGGGATTTGTGAATATTCTTTCATTTGATGATAAGCAAATCAATACAGAATATTCTGCATTAATGTCAAAAGTAATGTCCAACGGAAATGGTTTTGCTAAGTTCCCAATCAATGAACCAGCCGAAGGTCAGAAAAAATCTCAGGTGGAAGAATATCTGGATTTCTACGAAGGCGAAGGCGTTCAGCATATCGCAGTGGCAACAAAGGATATTGTAAAAACTGTAACAGAACTTAAAAATAGAGGTGTAGAATTCCTTTCTCCACCACCAGAAGCATATTATGAGATGATTCCGGAAAGAGTAGGTGCTATTGATGAAGATATTAAAAAACTTCAGAATCTTGGAATTTTGGTGGATTGTGATGAAGAAGGTTACTTGCTTCAGATTTTCACAAAACCTGTGGAAGACAGACCAACATTGTTTTACGAAATCATCGAGAGACACGGCGCTCAGAGTTTCGGAGCTGGGAATTTCAAGGCGCTTTTCGAAGCTTTGGAAAGAGAGCAGGAGAGACGCGGAAATCTTTAAACCCAAATTATTTTCTTATATTTTTACAATTAAAGCATTATTTTTAATGCTTTAATTTTTTAATCTAATTCTAAATTCAAAAAATGAAATCCTTCATCAATTATCCTTCAGATTCCGATTTTTCAATTCATAATATTCCGTTCGGCGTTTGTGTTTTCAACAAAGAATTTATTGCCTGTGCTACAAGAATCGGCGATATTGTCATCGATTTGGCAACGTTATTTGATCTTGGTTATTTTGAAAATATTAAAGGCTTTGAAGAAAATGTTTTCGAAGGGTATACGATTAACGAATTTATAGAATTGGGAAAACCAATTACGAATAAAGTTCGTGAGAAAATTCAGGAATTGTTGTTAGAAGATTCTTTGCTGTCGAAAGACGAAAGAGCTCTGGAAGAATGTTTTTACAATCTGGATGAAATCCAAATGATGATGCCTTTACACATCCCGAATTATACTGATTTCTACAGCAGTATCCAGCACGCCACCAATGTCGGGATGATGTTCCGTGATCCTGCGAATGCGTTATTGCCCAATTGGAAACATTTGCCGGTGGGTTATCACGGTCGTGCTTCGTCCATTGTTTTATCAGGAATTGATATTACAAGACCTTGCGGACAAATCAAACCTGCTGATTCTGATAAACCGATTTTCAGCGCATCGAAACAACTCGATTTCGAATTGGAAATGGCTTTTGTTGTCAATAAAAATACGGATTTGGGAGAAAGGATTTCTATTGCAGAAACTGAGGATGCGATTTTTGGAATGATGATTTTCAATGATTGGTCTGCAAGAGATATTCAAAGTTGGGAATATGTTCCGTTGGGTCCATTTTTAGGGAAAAACTTCGGGTCTTCTATTTCGCCTTGGATTGTGACTTTGGAAGCTTTACAACCATTTAAAACTGAATCTCCGAAGCAGGAACCTGAAGTTTTGGATTATTTGAAGTTCGAAGGCAATAAAAATTATGACATCAATCTTCAAGTTTATCTTAAGCCGGAAAATTCTGAAGAGAATCTGATTTCTGAAAGCAATTACAAATTTATGTATTGGAATATGTGTCAGCAATTGGCGCATCACACAGTGAATGGTTGTAATGTGGAAGTTGGTGATGTTTACGCCAGTGGAACGATTTCCGGTGAAGATGAAAAATCCTACGGTTCTATGTTGGAATTGACTTGGAGAGGCACAAAACCTTTGCAACTCAAAAACGGAATCGAAAGAAAATTCATAGAAGACGGTGACACTATTACGATGAAAGCCTGGTCAGAAAAAGACGGAATCCGGGTTGGATTTGGCGAAGTTTCGGGAAAAATTTTACCAGCTATTTAAATTTAATGAAAGTTTCTATTTGTTTATTTGTTCTCATCATTTTATCCAGTTGCAAAAAAGCTTCGGAAGGAATTAGCGATTGTATTTGTATGGTAAAAGACACTACGGATTCAATAATCACGATTACAAATCCTGCTTTTGAAATTAAAAATAATCAAGGATTTATAAATTACAATTGTGCTGAAGTTGAAATTGCAATCGCTTCTATAACAGATTCTGCTGGAGATGAGGTTTGTGAAAATTTAGTGGATGTTAAATGTATTTCGAATAAAACTTACAGTTTAAAATTGGCGAGCAAACTAAATTACTCATCTTCAAAATTCAAAGAAATAAATTCGACCGATGAATCTGATAAACGTTTCCTGATGAATGAATTAAAGGCAAATGCAAAACAAATTTTTGAGTTGAATATTAATAAGCAAAGAGAAATTATATCAATTAGAAAATTTGAAAAATAATACTTAATGAAAACCATCATCCCTTCCGATATTTCCGCAGTTCAATTGCAACAAGTAATGCAAACGGCGATTGCACCAAGACCAATTGCTTTGGCAAGTACGATTAACAGCAAAGGAGAAATCAATCTTTCGCCTTTTAGTTTTTTCAATATGTTCAGCACGGTTCCGCCGGTTGTGATTATTTCGCCTTCCAGAAGAGTGCGTGATAATACCACAAAACATACTTTGGAAAATCTGAAAGAAGTTCCGGAATTGGTGATTGGAAATGTCAATTTCGATATGGTTCAGCAGGTTTCTTTAGCCAGTACAGAATACGAAGATGGCGTAAATGAATTTATCAAATCCGGATTGACAATGAAACATGCTGACATCGTAAAACCACCGATGATTGCAGAATCTCCGGTTAATTTTGAATGCAAAGTTTTAGAAATTAAATCGCTTGGGAATTTTGGAGGTTCAGGAAATCTTGTGATTGCGGAAATTGTCAAAATTCATATCCAAGAAAAATATCTGGATGAGGCTGGAAATCTTGAACAGAAGCAGTTGGATTTGGTGGCGAGATTAGGAGGTAATTTCTATTCCAGAAACAATGAAAATAATATCTTCGAAGTTCCTAAACCATTAGTAACAAAAGGAATCGGTTACGACCAACTCCCTAACGAGATCAAACAAAGCGATGTTTTTACAGGCAACGATTTGGGAATGTTAGCGAATGTAGAAATTTTACCGATTGGGAATTTTTCTTCGGAAAAAGATGTACATTTATCAGCACAAAAGTTTTTAAAAAACAATGAAATCGATAAGGCTTGGGAAATTTTGAAACTTTAATAATGATTTAAAAAACTATAGCTTATAACCAAAAACTAACCCAAAACTATGAGAAAAACGGTATATAATGCCATCATCAGTATTCTGATTATGGTTATTTTGGTATCCGTTTTCGGTGTTATAAATACTCAAGTCAATCTGAAATATGAAACCGAAAATCCAAAAGGTTGTATTTCTATCATTACTGGTAGAGATCTTTGTTTATGGATTAAAAGTCTGAAAATTATCATTATCGTTTGTCTGATCTTGACTTCCGGAATGATAAGTTTTAGGTATAAATTGATTAAGGATTGAATTGATTATTTTTCTCGTTCAATTTTTAACGGATTTTGGCGAGTGTCAAAAATATCAACGATTCTGACTTGTAGACTCTCATCGTTTATTGAATATATTATTTTATAATTCGATTCTATAATATAGCGGTACTCAATATTTTTATGTTCTAAGGAGATTTCTCTTTGTCCAATTCTTGGAGTATTGATTAACTTATCAGGAGCTAAAAGAATTTTAACTATGATTTTTTGTGCAATTTCATAACTTTTAGATTTTTCTTGATAGTAAAGAAAAATTTCATCAATTTGTTGTTCAGAAAACTTTGACCAGACAATTTTATAAACCATATTTTGAAAGAAGTTCTTCGGTTGTTTTGAATCTCCCATTTTCAAAATCTTCTTCAGATTTTGCGATTCTTTCTTGAAGTTCCTCAATTGTAAACGGTTTCAACTCTTTTTCAGATTGTTTGGCTTTTTTCAGAAGTTTTTCGAATTGAGAAATCAATTCCTCATTTTGAAGATTCAGAAAAGCCTGAACAAATTCTATTTTTCTCGATTCGATATTCATTTTCAATAGGTTTTTAATCAAAATTACAAATTTATTCAATTCAATTTTAAATTAAATCGTCGTATCTCCATCCTCATTCACAACCTGCGCTTTGTAAAGAACAGAGTAATAACCATTTTTAGCAAGAAGTTCCTGATGCGTTCCTTCTTCCACAATCAGTCCGTGGTCCATTACGATAATTTTATCTGCTTTTTCGATGGTGGAAAGTCTGTGCGCTATGATGATTGAGGTTCTGTTTTTCGTGATTTTTTCCGTTGCTCTCTGGATGAGTTTCTCACTTTCGTGGTCGATGGAAGAAGTTGCTTCATCGAGAATCAGAATTTTTGGGTCAGAAAGATAAGCTCTTAAAAATGATAATAATTGTCTTTGTCCCAATGAAATAGAAGAACCTCTTTCACTCACCACATAATCATAACCGTTGGGCAATCTTTCGATGAACTCATCAACCTCAATTTCTCTCGCCGCTTTTTTGATATTTTCGAGTGTAATATCTTCGTCACCCAAAGTCAGGTTTTCGAAAATACTGCCGTGGAAAAGGAAAACATCCTGAAGTACAACACCAATATGACTTCTCAGATTGTATAATTCGTAATCTCTGATGTCCACATCGTCCAGCATTATTTTTCCTGAATTGATATCGTATAATCTGGTAATTAAACTGATAATCGTAGATTTTCCAGCTCCGGTTGCTCCAACAATCGCAACAGTTTCGCCTGGATTTACTTTGAAATCAATACCTTTCAGAACTTCCTGTTTTTCATCATAAGCAAAATGAACGTTTTGGAATTCGATCTTTCCATCAAAATGGTCTTTAGCAATTGTTCCGTTATTCGGCATCGCTTGGTCTTCGTCCATTACTCCGAGAACCCTTTCTGCTCCTACAATTCCTCTCTGAATATTATTAAATCTATCCGCAATCTGCCTCAAAGGGCGAATCAGCATATTAATAAACTGAATAAATGCAATGATAATTCCGGGTGTAGATTTAATAAAACCACCATAAAATAAAATGAATCCAATAAAAAGCGATGAAATCAATTCAACAACGGGAAAGAATAATGAGAAGATGAAAACTGTTCTTAACAATGCTTTTTTTAGTTCAATATTGATTTTATCAAATTTTGAAAACTCGGCTTCTTCTCTGTTAAAAACCTGAATCAAAGGCATTCCCGCCAAACGCTCCTGAACAAAACTGTTTTGTGTCGCCGTCCAGCTCCTTTCCGAGCCAAAAGCTACTTTTAACCGTTTTTGGAAAGCTCGTGTGATGATAACCATCAAAGGCAGAATCGCCAAAGAAATCATACTAAGATGGGTGTCCACCTGAAACATCGCAAAAAGAACCATTACGATTCTCAGGATATCGCCAAAAACCATCAAAAATCCATCGGTATAAACCGTTGCAATGGTTTCAACATCACCGACAGCTCTGGTTACAAGATTTCCAATGGCGGTTTTGTCAAAAAATGCAGTTTTGAAATAAATGAGCTTGTGATACAATCTTTCGCGGATATCACGGATAACATTCTGCGAAATGAAATTCGAGAAATAAACCAGGAAAAAATTAAGTATCGTTTCAGCAACAACTAGTCCGATGAGCAAATAAATATGCTTCATCAGCTGGGCTTTATCCTTTAGCTGAACAATGTCTATATCGACAACATTTTTAGTAAGAATCGGTCTGTAAGTGGAAACTATGGCGAGAAAAATTGAAATAATCAGTGTGAAAATAAACCACGACCTAAATTTCATTCCGATTAAAAATAATCGCTTGACAATGTCCCAGGTATTTTGTTGCTTCATCTGTTTTTATTAATTTTTCTAAGGTCAGATGGAACACCTTTAATTATACAAGGATAATTAAAAGAAAATTTGGTGAAGAGGTGTTTCATTTTACTCTTAGAATTCCGGCGTTTTTTCAATATCGAAAAAAATCTTTGCAAAAATAAGACTTTAAAAATTGAAATCTCAGCTTAATGATTTAAATATAAATTAAAAATCATAGCCAACGTCTACCAGAAAAAGACCTTGTGCAGGCGCTGAAACACCAGCAGAATTTCGGAATTTGTCTTCGATGATTTGTCGCAAATCGTTTGGCGTAATTTTTCCGCTTCCGACTTCAACCATCGTTCCAACGATTGCTCTTACCATATTTCTCAGGAATCGGTCAGCAGAAATCGTGAATTTTAATTGATTGCCAATCTGTTCCCATTCTGCTTTGTAGATTTTACAGATGTTGGTTTTGTTATCAGTATGAAGTTTGGCAAAGCTCGTAAAATCATCGTAGTCAAAAAGGATTTTGCAGGCCTCATTCATCAATTCGGTATTCAGAGGTTTCTGACGCCAATATTGCCAAGAGGAATCTTTGGAAAACGGATTTTTTTCCAATGAAATATAATATTCATAAGTCCTGTAAGTCGCACTGAATCTGGCGTGCAAATCAGCTGGAACTTCAAAAATTCTTTTAACGGCGATATTTTCTGACAAAAAAGAATTGAGTTTATGAACTAAGTTATCATCAAGGTTTTGTTCAGTTTCAAAATGCGCAAACATTTTCTTAGCGTGAACGCCAGTATCTGTTCTTCCTGCTCCGGTTGTTTTGATTGGTTCGCGGAGAATTGTTGACAAGGCTTTTTCCAATTCTTCCTGAACAGAAATCTGCTTAGGCTGAATCTGATAACCAAAATAAGCCGAACCGTTGTAAGAAAACTCTATAAAATATCTCATTTCAGCTGTAAATTTCCTGATTTTTTTTTAATTATAAAGTCTAATAAACCACAAAGTCACAAAAGCTTTTTATTATCTAAATTTTTGAAGTTTAAAAAACGGGGAAGAATTTTCTTTTGTGACTTTTTGTGGTTGAGAAATGTATTGTTACATAATTCGTAATTTCGTATTTCAAAATTCATTAAAAATGAAACCACTTAAAACCAACAAACTTTCCAATCCTTCCGAATTCATCAAGCTAATGATCATCATTTTTGTTTTGGTGTCAGTTTTTCTTTTCAGTCAGAAAACATCGGAAGACCAGTTGATTATCAACTTTTTTGTTTTGGGAATTCTGTTTTTTATCCTGCAATTGGTTTTTGTGATCATGTATAAAAAAGGAACTAAAACGTTGGCATTTTGGTTTCTGATTTTACTGGGATTATTACTCGCTGGCTCAATTGGAACAATTTGGTATATATTAAAATATGGTTCGGCTTTCCAGCATTAATGAAAAAATCAGTTCGTATTTTTGTAATCGAATCTAATTAAAATGAAACGTATTCTTCTTTTATCAGACACTCATTCTTACATCGATGACAGGATTCTCGATTATGCAAAAGATGCCGATGAGGTTTGGCATTGTGGCGATTTCGGAAATATGACTGTGATTGAGGAATTAGAAAAAATAAAACCCATTCGGGGTGTTTATGGTAATATTGACGAAGCCAAAATCAGAACGATTTTTCCGGAAGTTTTAAGTTTCAAATGTGAAGATGTGGATGTTTTGATGATTCATATCGGTGGTTATCCAGATAAATATTCGCCGCTAGCGAAAAAAGAAATTGCTGAAAAAAAGCCGAAATTATTCATTTCCGGACATTCTCATATTCTGAAAGCAATGTTTGATAAAAAGAATAATCTTCTTCATCTTAATCCTGGCGCCTGTGGAAAATCCGGTTGGCACAAAGTGAGAACAATGATGCGTTTCACGATCCATAAAGATGAAATTAAAGATTTGGAAATCATAGAACTCGGAAGTCGGGTTTGAGAATTTTAGAATTTTGTGAGTTTTTTAATCATTTATCATCACTTATCAATTATTATGAATGTTGGAGATTTAGTTTCTGTCATTGATGAAAATCTTAGAGGAAAAGTTCTGAAGATTATTGCCAATCAGGTAAAAATCGAAGATGAACACGGTTTTACCTATCAATTTTCTAAGGATAAATTAACAATCATTGATTCCGATTTGTATAAAAATTCTCCAATTATAAAGAAAAAAGAAACGCCCAAAATCACTTCAAAAAAGCATAACAAAGCGCCTTTGAAATTGGATTTGCATTTTGAGTTGTTAGTCAAAAATCCTTCGGATTACGATGCCTTTGAAAGACTGATGATTCAGAGAGAAAAATTACAGGAAACGATTGATTTTTGCAGAAAAAACAAAATCAAAACCTTACAAATCATCCATGGAATCGGCGATGGTGTTTTGCAAAAAATGGTTTATGATATTTTGGAAGGTCTTACAAATATCGAATACGACAGCGACGGATTTTTTTATCATCAATCCGGAAATGTTGAAGTCAAATTTTTATAAAAGTTTCAACTTCTATAAGCGAAGCGCCTTTGTGAGCCTTAAAGTAATTAATACTAAAAAAAATCTTGGTGTGCTTTGTGTTTAACAAATAATAAAAAATAATTATGTTCAGAAAACAAATCAGTCTTATTTTAATTTTAGTGTTTGCACTCAGCTTTGCTCAGACAGAATATAAAACTGAAAGCAATATCTCTTATTATCCTGAAAAAATCGGTAAAACGGATACTTACATCAGTTCTCAATGCAAACTGAATTTTTATTATCCAACTAATGTGAAAAATTTCTCAACCGTAATTTGGTTTCACGGTGGCGGATTAACTGGTGGAAATAACGAGTTGCCAAAAGAATTATTGAATGAAAATATTGCTGTGGTAAGCGTGGAATATCGGTTAGCTCCAAAAGTAAAAGCACCGGCTTACATAGAAGACGCAGCCGCTGCAACCGCTTGGGTTTTCGAGAATATTGAAAAATATGGCGGAAATAAGAACTTAATTTTCCAATCCGGACATTCGGCTGGAGGTTATCTGGCGATGATGATTACACTGGACAAAAAATATCTTCAGAAGTATAAAATCGATGCGAACCAAATTGCTGGACTGATTCCCTTCAGCGGACAAGCCATCACACATTTTCAGGTCAGAAAAGAACAAGGGATTCCGGAGCTGCAACCGACAATTGACCAATATGCACCATTGTTCCATGTCAGAAAAGATGCGCCGCCAATCGTTTTGATTACCGGCGATAGAGAATTGGAATTATTCGGACGATACGAAGAAAATGCTTATTTGGCAAGGATGTTGAAATTGGTCAATCATCCATCTGTAAAAATGCTGGAAGAAGATGGGTTCGATCACGTAGCGATGGCAAAACCTGGTTTTCCATTACTATTAAAAGAAATCAGAGAATTATCAAAGAAGATAAAAACACAGAAAAATTTAGAATAATGTTTACATTAGCACAAATAGAAGAAGCGCATTCCAAAGTTGAAAGCGGGAAAGGATTTCCTCAATTCGCAAAAACCATAAGAGAATTGGGCGTTAAAAGTCTGGAAACTTTTGTAGAAGACGGCTCGACTAATTACATAGGAGATGATGATTACAAAGTTTCCGCACCACAACAATACGCACCATTGTTGATTTACGGAATTGCAAATCCGGAGAAATTTTTAGCTGATTTACGAAATCATCAGCAAGGCGGAACCGATTTTTTCCAATTCTGCAAAGATTGTGCAGACAGCGGAATTTACAAATGGATTGTCGATATAGATGTTAAAACCTGTACCTATTATACAGAAAACGGAACAATCGTTTTTGAAGAGCGAATCCCGATTTAATAGGGATTTTTATTTTAATTCAAACTCACATCTTCCGGCGCATTTGCCCAGAGAAGAAATTCCCCACCAAGATTCTGCATAATGTTTTTCCAAAGATTCTGGTCATTCGGAAGTGTGTAATCCAAATTGTAAACATCCACAATTGTCCACATTTTACGTTGGATTTCGCTTTCCAATTGCAACGGAGACCAACCGGAATAGCCGGAAAAAACCTTGATGTCTCCAATGTTAGTAGAACCTTCAACAATTGACGAAACAACCGAATCAATATCTTCCGTAATGTAGAATTCATCATTGATTTCAGAATATTGTTCCGTAATTTTTTGACCTTTCAGGATAAAATAAACCTTATCATTTTCCACAGGTCCGCCTTCATACAAATCCACCGGAAACCCGAAAATATTCAGCAGACGGGAACTCATATTTTTGTTCTTTTTGTTCAAAATCAGCCCAAATGCACCATTCTCGTTATGCTCAATAATCAGCACCACGGAACGCGAAAATATATCGCCGGAAATATCAGGCGTTGAGATTAAAATTTTACCTTTGTAAGAGTAATTCATCTATCAAAGCTATTAAAAAATATTTTTTTTGAAAAAGAATTCAATGAAAATTTAAGTTAAATTGATTCAGATTCTAATAATTGGGGTGCCTTTATCCGCCCTCCGTTCCCGCTTCGCAAAGTTGAAGATTTTTCATTCAAATATAATTTCCCCATAATTTGAAGTTTTTATCTTTGATGAGTTTTACGTCTTTGCGAACTTAAAACAGTAATTATCTGAAAAATCTTAGCGAACTTTGCGTTCAAATAATTTCCAGCATTCAAATAAAATGAACAACGAAAACCTCCACGATAAAAGAAAAGTTTACGACAAATCTCAGTTAATCGAAAGCGAAATCAAGGAAAATCCAATCGAACAATTTCGCAATTGGTTTCTGGAAGCCGAAGAAAATCCACAAGTTTCCGAAGCCAATGCAATGGCAATTTCTACAGTCGAAGACGATGGATGTCCAAGAACCAGAATGGTTTTGCTGAAGTCTTACAATTGGGAAGGTTTCATTTTTTATACGAATTACGACAGTCGAAAAGGAAAATCGTTGGAGAAAACTCAAAAAGCTTGTCTTCATTTTTTCTGGCCAAGTCTTGAAAGACAAATTATTATCAAAGCCAATGTTGAGAGAATTGCAGAAAACCTAAGCGACGGCTATTTTCATTCTCGTCCAAAAGGAAGTCAGTTAGGTGCAGTTGTTTCGCCGCAAAGTCAGGAAATTCCAAACAGAGAATTTTTAGAAAGCAAGTTAAAAAATTTAGAAACCGGATATGAAAATAAAGAAATCCCAAGACCTAAAAATTGGGGTGGTTACATCGCAAAACCCTACGAAATCGAATTTTGGCAAGGCCGTCCGAATCGTCTTCACGATAGAATTCTTTACTCGTTGACAGAAGATTTTGATTGGAAGATTTCCAGATTGGCACCTTAAGTCTTAACATTTTTATAAAAGCTTTAACTCAGATTTTGGTTAGATTTTTCGTTATTTGTTTTATTAATAACAATCAAAACAATAATTATGAAGAATCTATTGAAAATTATCAGTGTTGTTGCGCTCAGCATTTTGCTGTCTTTCAGCTTATCAAAGGAGAAAAAAGTAGTGGTCATTGATGCTGGTCACGGTGGAAATGATTTGGGAGCTAACAGAAATGGGATTTCTGAAAAAGAAATTGTCCTTAATATCGCTAAAAAAATAAAAGCTCTCAACCAAAATCAAAATCTCGAAATCATATTGACTAGAGATGATGATAGTTATCCATCATTAGCGCAAAGAACAGAAAAAATCAATGAATTAAAACCTGATTATGCCATTTCTCTTCACGTCAACAACTCACCGAGACAAAGTACGGAGATGAAAGGCTTTGAAGTTTTCTTTCAAGACAATGAAGCTTCAAAAAATTTGGCAAATAAGTTTTCAGAAAAATTTAAAGATTCTAAAGTGAAAACTGCAAATCTCCATATTTTGAGAGAATCCAAAACGCCAACTGTCTTACTGGAATTGGGATTTATCAATAATCCGGACGAGAGAGATTATCTTGCCAGCGAAAAGGGACAAACTGAAACTGCAGAAAAAATATTAAGTGTGATTAATGGGCATTAATCATCCCAATAAAATAGATAAAAATCCAGCAAACGCTGGATTTTTTATTTATTTCTGGATTTCAAAATTTTCTCGACATCTTCTATTGTAAAACCTTTAGCTTTTAGTAAAATTAAATAATGATAAAGCAAATCCGCTGCTTCATTCAGGAAAAGATTATCATCATTATCTTTAGCTTCGATGACTAATTCTACGGCTTCTTCGCCTACTTTTTGTGCGACTTTATTAATGCCTTTTTTATACAAAAGATTGGTGTAAGAGTTTTCATCATTATTGTCAATCTTGTCAGAAATCGTTTGTTGCAATTCGTATAAAAATCCTTTTTCAGATTCTTCTGCAAAGCAAGTCGTTGTTCCGTTATGACAAGTTGCTCCAAGCGGTTTTGCTTTGATAAGAATTGTATCATTGTCGCAATCTAATTTCCAATCTATTAATTCTAGAAAATTTCCCGAAGTTTCGCCTTTTGTCCAAAGCCTATTTTTGGAACGGGAAAAAAAAGTCACTCTTTTTTTCTGCAAAGTTTTATCAAAAGCTTCCTGATTCATATAACCTAACATCAAGACTTTTAGATTAAGATAATCCTGAATAATAACAGGAACTAATCCTGTGTTCTCATCAAATTGTATTGTCATCTTATTGGTAAGTTTTTGGATTTGAGATAATTTTTAAGTTCCGGAATTTCGATTTCATTAAAATGAAAAATACTCGCTGCCAAAGCTCCGGTTGCTTTAGTTTTTGTGAAAACGTCTTCAAAATGTTGCATCGTTCCAGCGCCTCCCGAAGCAATCACGGGAATATTCACCAATTCCGAAAGTTGTTTTGTAATTTCTATAGCAAATCCTGATTTTGTTCCATCTGTATTCATCGATGTTAGGAGGATTTCGCCGGCGCCTAGATTTTCAACTTCTTTTGCCCAAGAAAATAATTCTTTTTCAGTTTCAGCTTTTCCGCCGTTACTAAAAATTTTGTTTTGATTTTCAACCAATTTGGTGTCAATTGCCACAACCATACATTGCGAACCAAATCGTTTGGAAACTTCGGTTATCAGATTCGGATTGGAAATCGCAGCCGAATTAATCGTGATTTTATCTGCTCCGTTTTTCAAAAGTTCTTCCACGTTTTCAAGTGTATTAATTCCACCTCCAACTGTGAAGGGAATGTTGATGTATTTTGCTATTTCTCTCACCAATGGAATCAAAGTTTTTCGACGTTCTTCGGTTGCAGAAATATCAAGAAAAACCAATTCGTCTGCGCCTTGGTCAGAATATTTGATGGCCATTTCCACAGGATTTCCGACTTCTTTCAAATCCAAAAAATTGACACCTTTTACCGTTTCTCCGTTTTTGATATCGAGGCAAGGGATGATTCGTTTTGCTAACATTAGAGAAATGGTTTTAAATCGTTAAACGTAATTCTGTTTTCATACAAGGCTTTGCCGATAATTGCGCCTTCACAACCCAAAGATTTTAATTGAACTAAATCGTTAGTAGAAGTAATCCCACCAGAAGCAATTAATTTGATATCGGGATTTTCGACAATTATTTTTTCATATAATCCGAAAGATGGACCTTTCAGCATTCCGTCTTTATCGATGTCTGTTGAAATGACGTACTTGATTCCGGATTCTGTTTTTTCTTTGATGAAGTCATAAATATTGGTTTCACTTTCTTCTAACCAACCGGAAACAGCAATTTTTTCTTTCCTTGCGTCAGCTCCCAAAATGATTTTTTCCGGGCCGTATTTTTCCAAAATTTCTAAAAATAATTCAGGGTTTTTGACAGCAACGCTTCCCAAAGTCACTTGTTTTGCGCCACTTTCAAAAGCGATTTTGATGTCTTCTTCGGATTTCAAACCACCCCCAAAGTCTATAATTAAGTTGGTTTTGATTGAGATTTCTTCTAATATTTTTTGATTGATGATTTGATTTTGTTTGGCGCCGTCCAAATCAACCAAATGCAAAAATTGGATTCCATTATCCTCAAAGTTTTTGGCGACATCCAAAACGTTTTTGCTGTAAATTGTTTTCTTGTTGTAATCGCCTTTGGAAAGCCGGACGCATTTTCCGTTGATGATATCTATTGCTGGGATTATTCTCATTTTCTATTTTGATTTTTAATGATTAAAAAGTTCAAACCACAAAAGCCACAAAAGATTTTTTTCATATTTGTTAGATATTCAAAAGCTTAAAAAAATCGGTTTCTTTTGTAAGGTATAATTTTCAGTAGTTGCTTTTGTTCCTTTTGTGGTTTTAAAACAATCATAATTTCAAAAAATTTTCTAATATTTTACTTCCGAAAACGCCACTTTTTTCTGGATGAAACTGGACGCCGAAAAAATTGTCTTTTTGCAAAGCTGTGCTGTAAGTTTCGTAATAATCGGTTGTGGCAATTGTATTTTCATTTTTCTCAGCATAATAACTGTGAACGAGATACATATAACTTTGCTCAGGAACATTTTTGAACAAATCCGATTTCAAATTATAAATCTGATTCCAGCCAATCTGTGGAACCAGCACAGAATCAGGAAATTTCTTCGCCGAAACATCAAAAATCCCCAAAGCTTTGGTGCCGCTTTCCTCCGAATATTTACAGAGCAATTGCATCCCAAGACAGATTCCCAAAAGGGGTTGTTTTAATTCAGGAATCAGTAAGTCCAGGCCAGTTTTTTTCAGAGAATTCATTGCAAAATACGCTTCTCCAACACCTGGAAATATCACTTTGTCAGCTTTGGAAATCTCGTCTGGATTGCTGGTTAATTTTGCTGAAAATCCTAATCTTTCTATCGCAAACAGAAGACTTTGCACATTTCCTGCTTTATAATCTATGATGACTGTTTTCATATTTTTTAATTTTGAGATGATAGATAAAAGACGGATAGATAACAGATGCAAGATTCAAAATCTATTATCTATCTGTCTGTCATCTATTGGTCTATTACAACATTCCTTTTGTTGATGGTAAAATCATTTTGTCCGAATCACGTTTTACTGCTGATTTTAAACACTTTGCAAAAGCCTTGAAAATCGATTCAATTTTGTGATGTTCATTATCGCCTTCGGCTTTGATATTGAGATTCGCTTTCGCCGAATCTGAAAAAGATTTGAAGAAATGGAAGAACATTTCAGTCGGCATTTTTCCAATCATTTCTCGTTTGAATTCTGCATCCCAAACCATCCAATTTCGTCCGCCAAAATCCAGTGCCACCTGCGCCAGACAATCATCCATCGGCAAAACAAAAGCGTAACGTTCGATTCCCAATTTATTTCCTAAAGCCTGATAAAAAGCTTCGCCTAGCGCAATTCCTGTGTCCTCAATTGTGTGATGTTCATCCACTTCCAAATCGCCTTCAACCTTGATTTCCAAATCCATTTGTCCGTGTTTTGCAATCTGGTCCAGCATATGGTCGAAGAATGGAATTCCCGTATCGATGTTGGATTTTCCTGTCCCGTCGAGGTTAAGTTTGATTTTGATTTTAGTTTCGTTGGTATTTCTGATAATTTCCGAAGTTCTGTTTTTGAGTTTCAGAAATTCATAAATAGCTTTCCACGAAGTCGTTTTTAGAGCAATAACATTTTCCAAATCATCGTTTTCTAAAATCTCGTCAGCTCCAAGACTTTCGTCATTATTAATGAAAATCGCTTTTGAGCCGAGATTTTTTGCCAATTTCACGTCCGTAATTCTGTCGCCAATCACGAATGAATTTTCCAAATCGTAACTATCCTTATCAAAATATCTCGTCAATAGACCTATATTCGGTTTTCTGGTTGGCGCATTATCTTTGGTGAATGTTTTATCTATGAAAATGTCTTCGAATTTAATACCTTCACTTTCAAAGGTTTCGATAATGAAATTTTGAACTGGCCAGAAGTTTTCTTCCGGATGTGACTTTGTTCCCAAACCGTCCTGATTCGTAACCATTACCAATTCATAATCCAATTCTTTCGCAATTTTTGATAAATAAGTGAAGACTTGCGGATAGAATTTCAGTTTCTGAAAAGAATCAACCTGATAATCTTCCGGTTCTAAAACCAAAGTTCCGTCACGGTCTATAAATAGCATTTTTTTCATTTTTTTATGGACTTTTTATTTTTATTAAGGCTTCGAGAGCCTCAGCCTGACAGCGTTTGATAAGCAATGTCACGCTGAGCGGAGTCGAAGTGTCTGTTTTTAGTTATTAATATTTTGAAGAGCTTGTATCAATTTTTCATTTTCTTCAGGAGAACCGATAGTAATTCTCAAACAGTTTTTAATTACAGAATTTCGGTTTCTGATAATCACATTTTTATTAACTAATTTCTGATAAACTGAATCTGCATTTTCTACTTCAATCAAAATAAAATTGGTGTCGGAAGGAAATGTTTTTTTTACCAAATTGATTTTTTTTAGACTTTCAATTAGATTCTTTTTCTCTTTCTGAATGATTTTGATATTTTCTGAAACCTGATTAATTTTTTCATTACTAAGTGTGTTTAGAATCGTATCCTGATTGAGCTGACTGATATTGTAAGGCGGTTTCACATTATTATAAAATTTGATAATTTCTTTGGAAGCGTAAGCAATCCCAACCCTCACAGAAGCCATTGCCCAAGCTTTACTGAACGTTTGGCTCACGATAAGATTCGGATAATTTTTGATCTGGTTTCTGAAACTTTCTTCTGGACTGAAATCGATGTAAGCTTCGTCAATGAAAACAATTCCGTTAAAATTTTCAAGAATATATTTAATATTTTTAATCGAATTTCCTGTCGGATTGTTTGGCGAGCAGATGAAAATAATTTTCAAATTTTCGTCATTCAAATAGGATTTTAAAGTCCCAAAATCGATTTGAAAATTCTTGTCCAAATCAAGATTGATTAGCTCTACATCATTGATATTGGCTGAAACTTCGTACATCCCGTAAGTTGGCGAAAATGTCAAAACCTTATCTTTTTTCGGTTCACAAAATATCCGGAAAGCCAAATCAATCACTTCATCGCTCCCATTTCCTAAGAAAATATTTTCAGTTGGGATTTGATTTATCTCACTTAATTTCTGTTTTACTTTGCTCTGATAAGGGTCAGGATAACGATTCAGTTCTCCGAAAGGATTTTCGTTCGCATCCAGAAAAATACCGTTTTCACCTTTGAATTCGTCTCTTGCTGAAGAATATGGTTCAAGATTCAGGATATTTCTTCTGATTAATTTTTGAATATCAACTTTCATTTTCTAAATATTTTAATCTTACCGAAACGGCATTTTTATGAGCCATCAACTCTTCGGCTTCCGCCATTAACTCAATGGTTTTTCCAATGTTTTGAATTCCTTTTTTTGTGATATTCTGAAATGTGATTTTCTTCACAAAACTTTCCAGAGAAACACCGCTGTAATTTTTGGCAAAACCGTTGGTAGGCAAAGTATGATTGGTTCCGGAAGCATAATCGCCGGCACTTTCCGGACTGTAATTTCCAAGAAATACTGAGCCTGCGTTCTTGATTTTATCAGTGAAATTTTCAGCATTTTTAATTGCTAAAATCAAGTGTTCCGGAGCATAATAATTCGAAAATTCAATCGCTTCATTAATAGAATTCAACAAAATGGATTTGCTGTTTTGTAAAGCAATTTCTGCAATTTCTTTTCTTGGTAAATCCGTTATTTGTTTCTTAATTTCAATATTAATTTCATTAATAATTTTCTCAGAATTACTTAATAAAATCACTTGAGAATCTGTTCCGTGTTCGGCTTGTGAAAGCAAATCTATAGCAACAAATTCAGGAGTCGAAGTTTCATCAGCAATCACCAAAACTTCACTTGGACCGGCTGGAATATCAATTGCAACACCATAATTCTGAGCCAGCTGTTTGGCCGAAGTCACATATTGATTGCCTGGTCCGAAGATTTTATCAACTTTCGGAATGGTTTCTGTGCCAAACGTCAAAGCTGCAATCGCTTGACTTCCGCCAATTTTGAAAATGTTTTTAATCCCAATCAAATCAGCTGTAAATAAAATCGCGGGATTTATTTTTCCGTTCTTATCGGGTGGCGAACAAAGTGCAACATTTTGACAACCTGCAATAGTCGCTGGAATTCCCAGCATCAGAACCGTAGAAAACAGAGGCGCAGTTCCTCCAGGAATATAAATCCCAATATTTTCAATTGCCCGACTTTCTCTCCAGCAAAAAACACCCTCTGTCGTTTCAATGATATTCTTTTCCTCTTGCTGTGAATTGTGAAATTTTTTAATATTTTCAGAAGCGATTTTAATGGCTGATTTTAGTTCCTCAGAAACTAATTTCTCTGCTTCATTGATTTCCGATTCAGAGACTTTCAAATCTTGGATTGAAACTTTATCAAATTTTTCTGTGAAGAATTTTAGTGCTTTATCACCGTTATCTTTAACTTCAGAAAAAACTTCTTTAACTTGACTTTCAAGATTTTCTTGATTTTGTAAAGGCCTCTCACAAAGCGATTTCCATTCGGAAATTGGTGGATATTTGTACTGCTTCATCATAATATCATTTTTTCAATTTCTAATACCAAAATTCCTTGCGCGCCTTCGTTTTTTAAATTCTCAATCACGTCCCAAAATTGATCTTCTTTGATTACTGAATGGATGGATGACCAGCCACTTTCTGCCAGAGGTAGAACCGTTGGCGATTTCATTCCGGGTAAGAGATTGATAATTTTTTCAAGATTCTGATTAGGTGCATTCAGAAGAATATACTTGCTCTCGGAAGCTTCTTTTACGGCATTAATTCTGAATAAAAGTTTGTTTAAAATCTCCAGATTTTCATTAGATAAATTCTCATTGGAAATCAAAACGGCTTCGCTTTCCAAAACAGTTTCAACTTCTTTCAAACCATTAGTCAGTAGAGTAGAGCCGGTACTGATGATGTCAAAAATGCCGTCGGAAAGTCCAATTCCTGGCGCAATTTCTACACTTCCGCCAATCTTTTCGATTTGTACATTGATGTTATTTTCTTGGAAATAGTTTGAAAGAATCTCTGGATAAGAAGTTGCTACTTTCTTATTTTCAAAATATTGGATTCCGTTATAATTTTCTTCTTTCGGAATTGCCAGAGACAATCTGCATTGCGCGAATCCAAGTTTCTGAACAAGATCAATATTTTTCTTTTGTTCCAGGACTTCATTCAGTCCGATGATTCCGATATCAGCAACGCCTTGCTCCACATATTGTGGAATATCATCATCACGAAGAAATAAGATTTCTAATGGAAAATTAGAAGAAACAGCCTTGAGCTTTCTGGTTCCGTTGGAGATTTTGATGCCACATTCTTCCAGCAGTTTCAGAGACTTTTCGCTCAGTCTTCCGTTTTTTTGAATGGCTAATTTTAGTTTACTCATTTTTGATTTTTATAGATAAAGCCTGAGTAAACAACAAGGAAAATTGGGAAACAAAAAACCGCCTGATTACTCAGACGGTTAATATTATTTTGAAGTTATGACATATCACTACCTTCCCGCCTGAACGTGAAAATGGTGATGATGATGCATAAGTTGTATAGACATTTCTTGCTTTTTTGTTGGGACAAATGTAGAACTAATTTTTAAATAATTATAAAATTATGTAAAAAAATTAATTAAAACTATCTTTCCATTGAGTAATCATTTCTGAAAATCTCGTGTTCTCAAAAGTTTTATTTCTGATTTTTGAAACTGTGTGAATGCCTTTTTCATCGGAGATTCTCAGGATTTCTTCAGCTTTTTGAGATTCGAAGGCGATGATTTCTGCTTCTTCTATTTCAGCCAGTTTATTTTTGTGGACAAAAGTGACAAAGTTTTCCATCAAAGGCGAAATGTATGCGCCTTCCGTTTGTTTTGGAATTTTAATGACATTCTCTTGAAGAAACAAAAGATTTCCAAAAATACTTCTTGCGATTTTTTTGTTCGGATTCAGAAGAATAACGTCATCCAAATCATTTTCTTTCGCATAAATTTCAGCATAGATATTCTCGGTTGAATGAACTCGGATATTACTCAAAAGATTCGCATTAACATTGATTTCCTTAATGAGATCCAGTTCAATATTACCTTGGATATCAAGAATGTCTCCCGATTCTTCCACTTCAAAATAGAAAGCGGTTTCAGATTTCGGAAGCGGTTTGTCTTCCTGCTTTCTGTAAGCCATCAGTTGGATAATTCCATTCTGAATACCTTTACTCATAACTTCTCTTTGGAATAATTCCTGAAAAAATTCTAAGGTGTATGTCAGCGGAATATTCAACCTCATTTTTCGCATCGATGCCATCAGGAAAAAATAAGATTCCTCGGCCATTATGAGATTTCCGTTTCTTACAAAGAACGATACCCAAACCGAATCACCATAAAGAAAAGAACGGTTGATAAGTTGAAGATTTTCTTCGGTGTAAACTAATTTTTGCATTGTAGTATAAAAAAATAATGAACGATAAAATCGTTCATCCATTTATTTTTAAGCGGCGCCTAATTTTATCTGTAAGTTCTCTATCAGGTTTTCCCAATAGAGTTTGTTTTCTTCCTCATCGCCAGGCTCACAAAAGTCGGTGATGTTAAGCGAAAGGTCATCCGTTATTTCATCAATGACGATAGAAAGCTCGAAGAAATATTTCGTCCCTTCATCCTCTTCCCAACGGAAACGCACAAAACTTTCCGGCTTGTAACGGATCAGTGTCGCCTTCTCAGCAGGGCCACCGCCCCAGCTGAAATAGAAATCGTCTCCACGTTCTACAACGTCGTCTGCAAACCATTCAGATAATCCTTCTGCACTTGCAAGATACTCATACAAAATCTCCGAGAGACAATGCATATTGTATTCATACTGCACTTTCGTTTTCGCCATATACTAATTCTAATTGTGGCGCAATATATAAATTAATTTCTTATTTCCAAATCAAAATGTCTATGGAAATTCAATTTTTTTATAGAAAATAAATATGATTTTTATTAGCTGATTTTGTACAGTTGATGAACACTAATTTTTATAATTATTAGGGCAGCTTAATCCGCCTTCCGCTCCCAATCTTTTTTGCAGACCATTCCAGATTTCCTAGAAATTGAGTGCCAGCAAAAAAGGATTTCCGCTCAAGTCGGGCTGCAGATTCGTCGTTAAATCAAGATTTTTTCTAAAAACTCAATATTGTCATTCCGTAGGAATCTCGACAGCGACGTTTAGATTCCTACGGAATGACAAATTGGATTTTAATTTAAAATCTATCCCACTTCATTTAAAGCTTCAATAATAATGGCGCAGCCTTTTCGGATTTCGTCTTCGGAGATTGTCAAAGGTGGTGAGATTCTCAGATATTCGTTTCTGTATAGTTGCCAGAAAACAATCAGACCTTTTTCCATACATTTTGAAGCGACTTTCAAAGTATATTCCGGAGAACCGAGATTCACTGCTAACATCAGTCCTTTCCCGTTGACGTTTTTGATTTTCGGATGAACCAATAATTCCCGGAAGAGTTTTTCCTTCTCATCTGTCTCATTCATCAGTCCGCTTTCCAAAACTTCTTTCAGAGTAGCGTGAGAAGCCGCAGCAATTAGTGGATTTCCTCCGAATGTCGTGATATGTCCCAGCTTCGGCGAATGTGAAAGGCTTGTCATAATTTCTTTCGAACTCATAAAAGCGCCAACCGGAACACCGCCGCCCATCCCTTTTCCCATTACCAAAATGTCAGGAACAATGCCATAATGCTCAAATGCAAACAATTTTCCTGTTCTTCCAAATCCAGGCTGAATCTCATCCAGAATCAACAAAGCACCAACTGCTTCGCAGCGTTTTTTCAGGTTGATGAAATAATTGTCTTTCGGAGTAATAAATCCAGCCGCTCCCTGAATGGTTTCTACAATGACGCAAGCTGTTTTCTCCGTGATTTTATCAAAATCATTTTCATTATTAAACTCGATAAAATTAACCATTGGCAACAAAGGACGGAATTCTCTTTTGTGAACTTCGTTTCCTGCAACAGACAATGCACCGTGTGTATTTCCGTGATAAGCATCTTTGAAGGCGATGATTTCTTCTCTTCCAGTATAACGTTTAGCTAATTTCAAACTGCCGTCAATCGCCTCTGCTCCAGAATTCACAAGATAAGTCACTTCCAAAGGTTCTGGTGTTGCTTTTGCCAAAAGCCTGCAAAGTTCCACCGGTTTTTCCTGAGCATATTCGCCGTAAACCATAACGTGCAGGTATTTATCTGCTTGTTCTTTGATGGCGTTAACCACTTTTGGATGAGAATGTCCAAGTGTATTGGCAGAAACGCCGGCTACAAAATCCAAATAGGCGCGTCCGTCTTTTCCATAGATGTAGCTGCCTTTCGCTTTTTCCACTTCGAAGCCTGCTGCATAAGGTGTTGTTTGAGCTTGATATTGATAGAAATTTTCTTTTAAATCCATTGTAAATAAAAACTGTTACAAAGTTCGCGAATTTTTGAATTTTTTAGTGATTCAAATGACAAAAATTTCAATCTTGGCGAAGCGCGCCCCGACTTGAACGGAGCTCTTTTTTTGTCATTGCGATTGTAGAAAGGTTCTACAGATTGTTTCACGTTGTTCGCAATGACAGAAAAAGCGGGAGTGGAAGGCGGATAAAGGCGCCACATTTTTACTCTACTCAATGCGAAAGATATTCTTACTTCTTAACCCGAACCGGTGTTTTTGGTTTGTTTTGCTCCTCAAGTTTTTTACGCTCAGCTTCTGCACGCTCAAAAAGAGAATTGTCGGATTGATAAACAATTTCCGGATAGTTCGGCGTGTCTAGAAAAATATCGCCCCATTTCTGCAGCCGGTCTCTGGTATTCCAGTTAAAATCCTTGAAGAAACGTTCATCTTTGGAGATTTTACTCATTGGATAAATATCCGAATTGGCACCGATATTACAATCGACCTGTTCCAGTTTTCGTTCTATGAAATGGGCCACAATTTCACCGCAAGTGGACAATGCGACGCCAATTCTGGTCACTTCTTTTGTTTTCTCGTTGGTGTCGTCTGCATAAGTTATGGCCTGTGCGTTGCCAACTGCTTTTGCAATATCTATGGCGTTATCTTTGAGATAAACAATCATATTCTTGCTTTTGATTTGATTGAACTCATCTTTCAAATTCAATGAGTCGGCTTTGCTGATGGCAAAAGCATTTCCAAGAACACGGATGGAATCGGTGATTTCTTTTTCAGGATTGCTGTAAACCCGGATTTCGTCGCCGGTGACCTGTTTTGCACCCATCCAGAGAATTGGTTTGCGCATTAGATGCATCTCGCCATCGGTCTCGTTGAAGCTCAATGAATCTGCGCGGCCCTGCATATTGGTTTTAAAAATCCGTACTTTTCTGAAGGCTCTCAGAAAGCTTTTCTTTTTCAAAGCGTTGGCAGAATCTGGCCTTTGAAATGTCAGAAATTTCTCTGCCGACATATATACCGAATCTTTGCTAAGAATTTTGACAGCGTAAGGTTTGTCGGTAATCATAGCCGAATCTTTTTTCTCGTAGATTTCTCCGTATCCTCCTTTGATATAGCGTTTTTGCTGTGGGTCGTCCAAAGTCACATTGCCGTTTCCTTCCCCGAAGCCTGTATTCCTGTTGAAGTATAATTTGTCTCCTGTCAGAATTTTATCGTTGTAATGGATTCTAGAGTTTTTATTAAGGAAAGATTCTCCTGTTTTAGAATTATATGTTCCTAATTCTGTGTAAACATATTGTTTGTAATTTTCCTTACTCCTGATGGTTGTTGGCCCAAAAAAATCGGATACGCCTGTATTTTGATTAGTCTTGATGTTATCGCTGACAATGGTATATTTATCCGTTTCGATGTTGGATCGGCCAACGAAATCAATCATTTTGGTATTGAGGTAATAAGTTGCCGTTTTGGTATACATTACGCTGCCATCATTGCTGTAGATGGTTCCGCCGGTGTTGAAATAAGCCGTGTTAGGAATTTTGTCGTAATAAAGCGTTTCGGTTTTTATGGTTTGCTTGGGGTCTGTCAATACTACATTTCTTTTGGCAATGCCTCGCTGTGTGTTGCCGTCGTATTCCATTTCTTCTGCGGTGATTCTGTTACCTTCGGCTGTAGTTAATATGACATTGCCAATAGCTTTGAGGAAATTTTCTTTTTGATAGAAAACAACTTCGTCAGCCGTCAAAACAGAACCTTGATGTTCAAACTGGACATTCCCAGAGAAAACCATATTTCCATCATACTTATCAGGGCTTATACCTGCAGTATCGGAATGGACGTGCTTTACTTTCTTAGAAGCATCAGTTTTAGCAGTAGGATTCTGATTATTGAAAAAAGGATCTTTTACCAGACCTGGATTTTGGGTTGGTGGTGTAACCTGTGAAAATATTCTAACAAAAATCAGAAATAGAACAACAAAAAAGGATTTCTTCATTAATTTTCAGACTTCTTGTGTCCGTAGAAGTATAAAGAGTGCGTATCAATACTTACGCCAAATGCTTTCTCGATAGAATCTTTGATCCCTTGGATTCTTGGGTCACAAAACTCGATGATTTCTTCTATTTCTTTATCAGAATTTTCTTTATAAATAACCAAGTGGTCGTGCTGCTTATCAAAGTAAGATTTCTCGTAGGAAGATGTGCTCAATGTTTTTTCCCCAAATTGGTGCTT
The DNA here is from genome assembly GCF_003610695.1 of Epilithonimonas arachidiradicis. Taxonomy (GTDB): domain Bacteria; phylum Bacteroidota; class Bacteroidia; order Flavobacteriales; family Weeksellaceae; genus Epilithonimonas; species Epilithonimonas arachidiradicis. Next base: position 47,025 of record NZ_RAQH01000004.1, read on the forward strand.
CCTAATCAATCCGGCATCCAGAAAAATCTCAATTGTATTATATATCGTCGCTTTACTTACGTGATATTTTTTCTGCATCATCAGCAGATAAAGGTCATCCACGTTGAAGTGGTGCTCCATATTGTAAATCTCCTCAAGAATTGTATATCTCTCGGGCGTATTACGGAAGCCTTTATCCATAAGATATTGTCTAAGGACGTCTTTTATAGTTGCGATATTCAACTCTTTTTGTTTCGTATCCATAGTACAAAATTAAAGAAATTTTTCGGGATTATTCGTAATGCTTCTGTTCTACTTTTTCGATTCTTTCGATTTTTATTTTTTGATCAAGAAGCGGCGCCGATTCTACAACAACGTTATGACTTGCAACACCATAGGCGGTAAAATCATTGCTTCCCAATTTTTTCACGAAGTTATAAATGTTAAGAATAATCTTGTCCCTTATGGTCAGAAGGAAGTCATTGATATAAACATTATCGATGATAACGAATTTTAAATCCGGAGGTATGTTGTGCGCTCTCAGTGACGGATGCGAACTTCTTGGCGGAATCGTTCCATCTTCCATCATTTCTGCTAAAATCTGCTGAAAATAATCGTTGATTCTACGGTCTCTTTTGAATCCTAACAGGAAACTGATTTTGTAGATGGTTCCAGGCAGGATTTCCTCCACATGGTATTTAAAAGTGTAAGGATCTTCCTGATTGACGATGTTGAGGATGAAATAATGGTCGGCTCTTTTTGGTTGTGCTCTAATAATTGAATAAATGATTTTCGATTCTACTTCATCATCACGTTTTGCACGGCTGAAAAAGGCGAGGTTGGTCGCATATTTCGGAATCGTCTCATCCAGTTTCATATCCTTGATGGTCGAGATATATTTTTCAAGTTTTACGAATTTAATAAAAGTCGTCTTGATGATTCTGCCGTTGTACCAAGCATACATACAGATGCCAATGAAACCTGCGAGCAAAACCGACATCCAACCACCTTCGAAAAACTTGATGATATTAGCACTGAAAAATCCACCTTCGATCAGGATATAAACGACAGCGAAAAGACCAATCCATACTTTGTTAGTTCGTGTTTTAAGAAACCAGAATACCAGCAAGATTGTGGTCATCAGCATTGTGACTGTAATAGAAAGTCCGTAGGCAGCCTCCATTCTTCCCGATTCTTTGAAATACATTACCACCACGAAACAAAGCAACAAAATGCCCCAGTTGATTTTCGGAATGTACATCTGGCCTTTGATTCCGGACGGATATTCGATTTCCTGATTCGGCCAGAAATTGAGCGCCATAGCTTCGGAAAACATTGTGAACGCACCGGTGATTACGGCCTGACTGGCAATAATCGCAGCAGCTGTTGCAATCACGACGCCAGGAATAATAAACCATTCCGGCATAATTCCGAAAAATGGGTTCTTGCCGCGGAATACCTCGTGATAGTTGCTCAGTAACCAGGCGCCTTGACCTAGGTAATTGAGAATCAGCATTACTTTAACGAAAATCCAACTGATGCGGATGTTCTTGATGCCGCAATGTCCCAAGTCGGAGTATAAAGCTTCAGCTCCAGTTGTACAAAGAAAAACAGCGCCGAGAATGACAATCGCACTTGGTGAATTGTAAATGAGCTTGACCGCATAATAAGGATTAAAAGCCTTCAAAATCATTGGATGTTCCACCAAGTGAACCAATCCGAAACCGCCTAAAACTAAGAACCAAAGCACCATTACCGGTCCGAAAAACTTCCCGATAAAGCTGGTTCCAAATTGCTGAACAACAAAGATAATAATGAGAATTGCCAATGTAATCGGAACCACAGGTGGCTTGTGCATAACCAGCTCAAGACCTTCGATGGCCGACATTACGGTTAAAGAAGGCGTGATGATGCTGTCTGCAACCAGAGCGGCTGCGCCAATGATGGCAATGATGTAAAGCCATTTTTTCTTGAACCTTTTGACCAAAGAGTAAAGCGATAGAATGCCGCCTTCGCCTTTGTTATCGGCTCTCAGCGCAATGATCACATATTTGATGGTCGTTTGTAAGGTCAATGTCCAGATGATACAGGACAGTGCGCCTTCGATATATTCTTCGGAGATGATACCGCCAGCTTTTCCTGCATTGATAATGGCTTTCATCACGTAAAGCGGAGATGTTCCGATATCTCCGAAAACGATTCCCAAAGAGACGAGAACGCCTACCCAGGAAAGTTTTTTGAGGTCAAAGTGACCACTGCTATCTTGCGACATATTTTGTGTTGTCTTGAAAAATAATTCTGCAAATTTAGATTATTTTCCATTCAGAGAAATTTTTTTGTTGAAAATGTAATATTGAGCGAAATTAACCTCAAATCAGACATTGAAATTATATTGTTTCAAAAGCTTAAATATATTTGAAAAAGCTCCAAAATTTTCGGCTCATGAGATAATCAGGATTGTGCTCATTGGCGTAAGCTTCTCTTTCGAAACTAATATTTCGGTATGCGAGGTCAGGATTTTTATATTTCAGATATCTGAGATAATATTCGGTGAGATACCAGATATAGAAAGGTACCACTAATAATTCCAACTGCTGGCGGATGTGGATTCTTTCGTGGTTGATGAGCGTGCTATTTTGTCTGTACTCACTTTTTCTCAGCAATATAAACGGGAACAATGTAATCCCCGAAATTTTAGTATTTTTGAGTAATCTTTGGCAGATAATAATTATCATTTTGAGAATTTAGAGGTTAGAAGCTGACGCTAAATGGCATTGAAAAATTGGATTGGAGGACTAATCTGCAGCCCGACTTGAACGGAGCTCATTTTTTTGCGGTTGGAAAAGTGAGGCAAAAATAGCGGGAGTGGAAGGCGGAAAAGCTGCCATAATAATTTACATCAATAATCTATCAAAGATAAAAATTTTGGTACAGTTTTTTAACTTATGAAACTAAATGGCATCAAAGAAAACGAAGACTTTTATTATAACGAGCAAGGTTATAAGGTTTTTACAGAAAAATTCCACCTGAAGCGTGGTTATTGCTGTAAAAGCGGATGCAGGCACTGCCCGTACGGTTACGATAAAAAGACGGATACTTTTATAAAGAAAGCTAAAAATTAACAAATAATCTATGTTATGAAAAAATATATATTTATCCTACTGACGGCTGTTTCTCTTGGAATTACTTCTTGTAGTCCCTTTCAGGTAAAATCTGATTATTCTGCAACGGCCAATTTTGCTAATTACAAAACTTACCTGCTAAGAACAGATGATTTGAAACTGAACGATCTTGATAAAGACAGAGTTTTGAATGAATTGTCCAAGCAGATTCAGGCAAAAGGATTAACATCGGGGCAAAATCCTGATTTGATTATCAATGTAAAAGCGTCTCACAAAAAAGTTCAAGACATTACCACTTCTTACGGCGGAGGCTGGGGTTGGGGAAGACCTTGGGGCTGGGGTGGCGGTTTCGGTATGGGAAATACCTGGACCAACAATTACAACAGCGGGACAATTGTGATTGACATCATCGATGCAAAAACTCAAAAACTGGTTTGGCAAGGTGCGGGAAGCGGAATTTCTGTAGATTCGCCAAGATCGAAACAAAAACAAATTCCACAGGTTGTGGCTGAGATAATGGCTAATTATCCGCCGCAGAAAGGGAAATAATTTTAAATATATCTCAGATTTTATAGATTTCGCAGATGAATATTTGAGAAAAAATCTGCCTATTACAAAAATCTGCGGGAAGCATAAAAACCGCTATCATTTAGCGGTTTTTTTTTATTCCGAAATTTTTGTTATCATCAGTTCTTTAGCTTCTTTCAAAACTTCTGATTTCTTTTCTTGATTAAGTTCTAAAACATTCAACAAATTCTGATTATTGAATAATTCTTTTACCAAAACACATTTTTTCTCCAGCAATTTCTGCTTTTGTTTTCCCTCTAAAGTCGTCAGGCAAGTGATTGGATAAAGAGCATTTTGGTCCACCAAACTTTTGATGTTCTTATCTTTCGGATAATCCCAGGACAACAATCTCAATCCATAATATTCTGAAAAGGCTACGGAATCTTTGGTAAAATAAGTATTGGTAATCAGCCAGCCGTCGGTAAATTCGGTTTTGGTTCCGAAAAGATTGTATTGGATATCAGAAATATCTTTTATTCGGGATAAAACATACATTGGCGTTGTTACTGATATTTTCGTGTCTCCCGCATTCCGGAATTTACATTCTACCCAATAAGTTTTGTCGTTTTTCTTGGCGATGACATCCGCTTCGTGTGTCACCGAATGTCCTTTTATCAGTTGTCCCGTTTCGGTCTTGTAGCCGATGTTTTGAAAAACTCTTGATATCCATTGTTCAAAATAAAACCCTGCAGGTCCTAATTCCAGCAAAGCTTTTTTCAAACTATATCTAGCAGCGACAGAATTCGAGATTTTTTTCAGCTCTTCAAATGCCATTTTGTAAAGTTCGCCGGTTGTGATGCCTTCAAAACATTTTGGTAAAACTATTTCCAAAACCCTTTTCACAGATTGTTCACCTGCTCCCGAATTCCGGAGTGAGTTTTCTAGCTTTGAAATTTCAAATTCTACCGTTTCGCCAGCATTATTTTTTATTTTCATAATTTATATTTGAATTTATCGCAAAGTTTCTTTGCGTCTTTTAAACTTAGAATTTAATAAATTTTTGTGCCTTTGCGATAATTTTTTTTCGAATCTAAAGTCTTTTTTTCTTTTATTCCACAAACCAAATCTCAAACCGGCTTCCCTGTTCCAGAGGTTTATAATTCAAGTAGCCTTTATGGGCTTCGATAATACTTTTGCTGAGCGTTAAACCAATTCCGGAACCATTGCTTCTCGTCGTGAAAAACGGAAGGAAAATTTTATCCTGAATTTCCTTTGAGATTCCGGTTCCATTGTCTTCCACACTTAGAATGATACGTTTGTTGTGAGTTTTGATTTCGGTTTTAATTGTTCTTTCAACATTATCGGAAACGGCGTAAATAGCATTGAGATAAAGATTAATTAAACATCTTTCAATCATCTTTTCATCAGCAGAAATCAGATGATTTTCCAATGAATTGATAATGGTGATATGTTTTTTTTCAAATTCAGGCTTAAGAAAATTGAGTGAAGATTCTACAATATTAGATATGGAAATTGTTTTAAAAACAGGTTTTGGAAGTTCGGCAACCTGTCGGTAATCATCCACAAAATTCAGTAATTGTTTTGATTTTGAATTGATAATCATCAGACTTTCCTTCATATCCTGCTGATCTTCCTTTTCGATAATTTCCTGGTTGGCAATATATTCAAGATTCTGAATCAGACTGTTAACAGGCGTTAAAGTATTCAGAAGTTCGTGGGAAATTACTTTCATCAGGTTATTCCAGGCTAATTTTTCTTTTTGTTCAATAATTTTCTGAACCGATTCTAAACTGATGATGCAAAAGCGGTTTTTCACATTCTGAACTTTTTTCGTCCTTAATGAAAACGATTGTTTTGTATTTTCATTAATCGAAATATCAAAAAATTCCTGAGAGTTTTCGTAATTCGTTTGCTTGATGATTTGGTAGAAATCGGACGCTTTATTTTCGTAAAGATTCCACGAATTATACTTCGGGATTTCTAGAATTTCAAGAAAAATAGGATTCACATAAAAAACTTCCCAATCATCATTTTTCATTGACAAAATCATCAAACCTATTTCGAGTTGATTCAAAATTTCCTCATACAATAGTTGGTAAGATGATAACGAAAGATGCTCTTCTTTACTTTGATAATACAATTTCACAGCATTATCAACCAGACCGTTTTCCTCAGTTTTTGGAAACAATGAAAAATCCTTTTTCTGAATCGCCAAAAGCAGTTTTTCTGTTTTCTGGATGTAAGACAAAGCCGAGGTCTGCGCCAAAATAATGCAGACCAAACCGACCAATGAAAACAAAACGCAATTGATCCATTTATTTTGAGAATAAAAATCAAAAGCAAAAATCCCGCTGACAATCGAAAGCAGAATAAATATCAGCCAAAAAAACTGTTGTTTTTTCATAGTTTTTTATAAATATACTTTCCTTAAAGTTCTTAATTTCAATAAACTTGTTTATTCTTATTTAAAAATTAAGAAATGAAGAAGCCATTGATTCTAAATTTAAGAATTGATAAATCAATTTGATTAAGAATTTTAAGTTGAAATATTTTACTTAACTTCTAAATGTTTTAAAATTAAAGCTCAAATTTTTCCATTCTTCTGTATAACGCTGCTCTAGATAATCCCAAATCTTCCGCCGCCAGAGAAATATTTCCCCGATGTTTCTTCAATGCTTTTTTAATCAGGATTTCTTCCATTTCTTCGATGTTCAGATTCACGATTGTATTTTCTGATTCTTCATCTTGGGGCATCAGCAATTTAAGATTTTTTTCATTGGAAAGAATTACGCTTCGTTCGATGCAATGGTCGAGCTCACGGATGTTTCCAGGCCAGGAGTAATGGGTTAATTCAGAAATTAAATTTTCATTTAAAGCCAAATCAGGTTTGTGATATTTCTGCTTGTATTTTTCTAAAAAATAATCAGCTAAAGTTGAAATATCTTCAATCCGTTCTCTCAGACTCGGAATATTCAATTCAACCGTATTGATTCTGTAATACAAATCTTTTCGGAAACGGTTTTCAGCAACGGCTTTTTTGAGGTTTTCATTGGTTGCAAAAATGAATCTCACATCCAACAATCGTTCTTTGCTTTCTCCGATTCTCGAAAGTTTTCTGTTTTGAATCAAACTCAACAATTTAGTTTGGAGATGAAGCGGAAGATTTCCGATTTCATCAAGAAAAACGGTTCCGTTTTCGGCATTTTCGATTTTTCCGGCATAATCCTGATGCGCATCCGTAAATGCACCTTTTTTATAACCGAATAATTCCGATTCAAAAAGATTTTCCGAAAGACTTCCCAAATCGATATGAACAAAGGGCTGATTCTTCCTTTCCGACAATTCGTGAACGTGTTCTGCCAAAACATATTTTCCGGTTCCGTTTTCTCCCAAAAGCAAAACATTGGCATCGGTTGCAGAAACCCTCGAAATCTGATCCATCACTTCCTGCATTGCCGGAGATTGGGTTTCCAGTTGATATTGATTGGTTTTGATGCTGATATTTTCCCATTGATTCAGCTTCTTATTTTTTCGGGAAATATCGACAGCCAAATTTACGGAAGCGTAGAGTTTTTCGTTATTCCAGGGTTTTAGAATAAAATCGGAAGCACCGTTTTTCAGGGCTTCAACGGCTAATTCCACTTCACCGTAAGCCGTCATCAAGATAATCGGAAGCTGAGGTTCCAGCGTTTTGATTTCCTGCATCCAATACAATCCGTCCTGTCCGTTTTCAAAACCTTTCCGGAAATTCATATCCAGAAGAACCGCATCCACTTGCTGTTCGGATAAAAATTTCAGAATATTCTTGGGCTGACTGAGACAGCTCACTTCCGTAAAAAACTTTTTGAGCCAGACTCTCGCCGAAAACAAAATATCTTCGTCATCATCCACAATTAAAATATGAGCTTCTTTTTTTCGCATTTAAAATTTAAATTTTGGCTAAAGCCTTTTTGTTTTGTCTACTTTTTAAATGGGCTAAAGCCCATTCCTATTGATATTAATGCTAATTATTTTTTTAAGCATTAAAATTATATTTGTTTAAAAAAATCGAATTCTCGTGCCAGTGGAACGACAATTAAGTTATCAATTTTTCCCTAAAATAAAATGATTTATCATTTATAATTCATCATTTATAATTAATATGTCCGTTTCCGTACAAAAAGTGTCCGATAATGAACAGTTTTAAAATTAATAAAATTATATTTAATCACATTTACAGAGTGTTACAAGATTATAAATTTATGGCATTCACATTGTGTAATTATCTGTAAGTAAAACAGTTATCTAAATATGGATACGAAAATAGTAAAAAAGAAATCTAAACTAAAATTTGTCTCAATTATCATCGCATCTGCATTAGCGGTTTCGGTTTTCGGATGGTATTTTTTGAATCAGAAAAAAACGTATAATGTAAAGTCAGAAGATATCACGATTGATGAAGTGACGAATGGAAAATTCGAAGATATGTTGATGGTAACTGCACAGACGCAATCTCTTAATTCTTCTCTGGTGAATGTTTTGGAAGGTGGCGCGGTAAAAGAAATTTTTGCGGAGGACGGACAAATGCTGACAAAAGGACAACCCATCGCAAGAGTTTACAATCCGAATACAGAATTTAACTATCTGAATCAGGAAACGGGAATTATGCAGCAGATCAGCCAGATGAGAAGTTCGCTTTTAGAATTAAAGAATCAGGAATTCAGTCAGGATAAAGAATTATTGCAGTCTCAGAATGATTATAATACGGCGTTGCAGACTTTTAATCTTCAGAAAAGATTGTACGATGCGGAAATCGGAAAGAAAACCGATTATGATATTGCTTTACAAAATCTGAATTATCAGAAAGACAGAAAACGAATTGTTGAAAAAGGAGCTTCTAATGAGAAAACTTCGAGAAATGCCCAGTTTGCGGCGATTAATAATTCCATTAATCAGATGGAAAAAAGCTTGAATATTCTTCGCTCCAACAAAAATAATTTCCTCATAATGTCGCCGGCTTCGGGAAGGTTGTCGTCATTCAATATTTCTCTCGGACAAAATCTGACAAGTGGTGAAAGCATCGGGAAAATAGATTTGATGGGCGGTTACAAGTTGGTCGCAAAAGTGGATGAATATTATATTAATAAATTAACTACAGGAATCAAAGGAACGCTTGACAACAACGGAAAAGAATATGAAGTGATTATCACGAAGATTCTTCCGGAAGTGAAAGACGGACAGTTTTCTGTGGAACTGAATTTCATTGATGCAAAAATTTCAACCCTGAAAATCGGGATGACTTTCGGAGTGAAACTGAAATTATCTGCCGACACACAAAGTATGATGATTCCGAAAGGAAATTTCTACAAAGACACGAACGGGAAATGGATTTTTGTAGTGAAAAATAATAAAGCCGAAAAGCGAAACATCAGTCTCGGAAGAGAAAATCCTCTGTATTATGAAGTGGTTTCCGGATTAAAACAAGGCGAGTCTGTCATTACTTCGGATTATTCTGAATTGAAAAAATACGAATTATTAGATATTCAAAAATAACAGTCAGAGCCTGATTATTAAATAACACTAAAAAAATATAACGATGCAAAAACTATTATTACTATTAATAACAATGATTATCGGACTTTTTGTGTCCACAACAACATTGAAAGGAAATGATTTTTCGAATGGGATTCAGAAATCAGAAACAAAAACTTTTAATTTGGGTTTATTCAATGCTGTGAAAACTTCCCAGGCAATCGAAGTGGAAATTATAAAATCAAATGAAGAAAAAGCGGTTGCGACAAGCACGCATTTTTCAGAACTTAAAATCGAAGTGAAAAATAAAACGCTTTACATCCAATACAGACCTAATGTTTCGCTTCAGAATGCCGATACAAAAGTGGTTGTTTACGCAAAAGAGCTTGTAAAAGCAGAAGCCGGAAATGCCTCTTCTATAAAAGTGAAAAGCCTTTTTGAAACTGCTGAACAAACTTTTGAAAGCAATGGAAGCGGAAGAATTGTTGCGGATTCTAAAGCTTCGGTTGTTAATATCAATACCGATAGTGCAGGTGGATTTTCAGGAAAAATCAATACGAAAAATCTGAATGTTGATGCTAATTCTGCAAGTTCGGTAAAAATCAGCGGTTCTGCAGATAATGCGAAAATCAATGTGGATAGTGCAAGTTCTGTGGATGCCAAAAATATGAATATTCAAACTGCAAAAGCAACGGCAAGCGCAACATCATCGTTAACTTTAAGCGTTTCCAAAGAATTGACAGCTTCTGCAAGTTCATTAGCTAAAATCAGATACAAAACGTTATCGGGAATCAAATTTTCTGCGAACAGAAGTTCTGGTGGAACCATTGACTCACTTTAAAATAATTAAACTATAAACTTAGAAAACTCAGATTAAAATGAAGACCTTAAAGATGATTAATAAAAGCATTTTGACTTTGATGATGTTTTTATTGACGGTGAATCTGAAATCTCAATCAAAAGTGGATGTGGAATTCAACCCAAATATTGCCACGTATTCCGTTGTCGAATATCTTGTAGCGAAACATCAGGGAAGACTTTTCTACATCGACGGGAAAGCGGACATCGGTCATTTACCTTTGGCAGATTTGGCGAACAGAGAAATGGAAAAATATGATAATTCGAAAATCATCAAAGCGATGCAGGATTATCTGCAGGTTGCCGGCCAGCAACAGGATTTGACTTATCAGGTTTTACTGAAGCACAATATTTTTCCTGCAAAAGGCTACGCTTACCAGATTGAGGAAAATGATAATGCGAAGAAAAAAGCAGTGGAGAAATTCGCCGAACAGTTGAGAGAATTTTACATCGAAAGAAATCTGGGAAAATTCTTCAAAGATCAAAGTCATTTTTTAGAAGGTGCAAAGAAGGAGGTAAGAAAAAATATTCCGGCTGGCTATATGGCTAAAATGGAGCAATATTATGGCGAGAGGTTTCTGGCGTACAGATTCTGGATTAATCCGTTGGATATTATGCCTAACATTCCGGTCTTCTGGCACGGCAACGGCCCAATGATTAAGTCTGACAAAGGGCAGATTGCCAATATGATCAGCAGTCCTTATCTTCCGCTGGAAAAGAAAAATAATATCAGGGATTATAAAGAATTTGGTTTCGATCATCCGGAAACGCTCAACTTTTTAATCACACACGAGTTCGGGCATTCGTTTGTCAACCCGCATTTGGGCCCATATGAAGACAGGATTAACAAGAGCAGTAATCTGATGTCTGAGGCTCTTGTTGATAAGATGGCGATGCACGGTTATTCTTACTGGCCGTCTTGTGTTGCCGAGCATATCGTAAGAACTGGAGAAATCCGAATTGCGCTGGCTGATGGCAATCAGAAATTGGCTGAAAATTTACGAAAACAACATATGAATGACTATTCCTTTGTTCTGATTCCTGAATTTGAAAAGAAAATGGAAGTATATGAAAACAACCGTAAAAAATATCAATCGTTTAAAGATTTTGTTCCTGAATTGCTAAACGTTTTGGATGAAACCAGTGTCGAAAAAGTGAGAACAAAATTGGGTTTATCTAATGTAAAATACGAAGTGAATTTAACGGTAAATGTTCCCGAAAACAGCGGTGATGTTTATATTACAGGTAATCAGTCAAGCATCGGGAATTGGAATCCTAACGTCATTAAACTTAATAAAACCGGTGAAACAACCAGACAAATTACATTCAAAACTTACCCTGATTTGAAATTCAAATTAACCAAAGGAAACTGGGAAACAGAAGGGAAAATCGACGGAATCGAAGAAGGGAAAGATGTTTCTTTGTCACTGGATAAAAATACGAGTGTGAATTACACTGTGAAAAACTGGAAACAATAATTAAACAATCAATAAACTAAAATGCAAAATCGATTATTGTTTTTAATCACAGTCATTATAGGTCTTTTTGTTAAAGGGCAAAGTATTGATTTTAAATGGGAAAAAGATTCTATTAATGGGAAATTAGTTGATAAAATCGCAATGAGCGTGCCTTTCACTATCGAAAACAAAACGTATCGGTTTCAATTTGATTTAGGTGCTAATATGACTTTAATCTATGATAAATGCTTTGAAAAAACAGAGTTTATTAAGAATAAGAAAGTAGATGAAGCAATGGAAGCAGCTGGACACAAAGTTTTCACTGTCGATCATCAGAATTTCAGTGTTGGAAAATTAAAAGTTGAGAATTATAAACTTAACGGGCTTTTGAACTTCGAACAGGAGGAAGCTTGCGGTGTTGTGGGAGCAGATTTGTTTCAAAATAAATATCTGATTATTGATTTTCCTAACCAAAAAATAACTGTAAGTGAACAATTAAAAACCACTAAAAAAATTGATTTTGTTGACATCAAGATTATTAATAACAAACCGATTCTTCCTGTAGAGATTGATGGTAAAGTGTATCATTTTCAATATGATACGGGTGCAAGTATTTTTCCAATAGTTTCTTATAAAAAGAATTTTCAAAACTTAATTGATTCATCCAAAATTATTGAAAACTTTAATATCAGAAATTTTAATAATCCTCTGGTTGTAAAAGCAATAGAAACCAATAAAAATGTGATCATCGGAAAATCGGTATTCAATACCAAAGAGTTTTGGTTTACAGACGAAGATTACTTTTCCTTTGAACAACAGGGGCTCGACGGAGTAATGGGAAATGTTTTTTTCCTCGATAAAACAATAGTCATTGACTTTAAAAATAAAAAATTCGGAATCATAATTTAAAAAAATATACTATAATGATAAACATTCAAAACCTTTCAAAAGTCTATAAAACAGAAGATGTTCAAACCAATGCGCTTAACAATGTAAGCCTGCAAATCAAAGAGGGCGAATTCGTTGCGATAATGGGACCTTCAGGTTGTGGAAAATCCACTTTTCTTAATATTCTTGGACTTTTAGACAGCGCTTCTTCAGGTTCTTACCAATTTGAATCGGTTGAAACTATTGGAACTTCTGAAAAGAAAAAATCAGAGATCAGAAAGAAAAACATCGGTTTCATTTTCCAGAATTTTAATCTGATTGATGAACTGACAGTTTATGAAAACATTGAATTACCATTAATTTACAACGGTGTTTCCTCCTCAGAAAGAAAAAGAAGAGTGGAAGAGATTATGGAGAAAATCAATATCGCTCACAGAGCGAAACATTATCCACAGCAGCTTTCCGGCGGTCAACAACAGAGAGCAGCGGTTGCAAGGGCTTTGGTAACGAGACCAAAATTAATTCTGGCCGATGAGCCAACAGGAAATCTAGATAGTTCCAACGGAAATGAGGTAATGAATCTCCTTGCAGAACTTCACAGAGAAGGTTCTACGATTGCAATGGTAACGCACTCGTCTTACGATGCAGGTTACGCTTCCAGAATCGTGAATATGAAAGATGGTGAAATTTTCTCCGAAGAACATTCTTCCCAAAGAAAAGATGTTTTCGAAAAAGCAGACGCAAAAAACTTCGAATAATTGTTAAATAAGGATGTCTGATGATGGATGTTAGGTGAAAAATTTCCTACATCCAGCATCCTTCCTGCAACAAAAAAATAATTATGTTTAAAAATTGGCTCAAAATTGCCTTTATCAATTATAAAAAGAACTGGTTGTCTACCATCATTAATTTGTTTGGTTTAACCATCGGTTTGACAGGATTTATGCTCATCCTGATGCACTGGAATGACGAAGAATCCTTTGAAAAGTGGAATCCGAAAAAGGATGATATCTATTATTTCCAGACTTATTACAAAAAAGATAATGTTTATGGAGGTGCTATCTCAATTCCTTTGGCAGAAAATGCATTGAAACGAATCTCGGAAGTCGAAGATTATGTTTTGATGAATGGTTCTGATATGTCCTACAAAATGACCACCAAACATACGACGGCTTATCAGAAAGGCGGGATGTCGGTCTCAGAGAATTTTTTCAACTTGTTCCCATTCAAATTAGTTGCCGGGAGTTATAAAGACGTTCTCAAAAATGATAACAACATTGCTATTTCTAATGTTGTGGCAAAGAATCTTTTCGGAAAAACGGATGTCGCAGGCGAAACGATAAAAATTAACACCACAGATTATATTGTTACAGCAGTCTATGAACTGCCGGCCGGAAACAGCCAGATGAAGCCTGATTTTGTCTACAAACCTGCTGAGCAAATCAAAAATGATAAAGAAGCTTGGGGCAATTTCAATTATGCCGGTTTTTTTTTACTGAAAAAAGGTGCTGATCCTAGAAGCTTTGAGAAAAAATTCCTGGATATTATTATGCTTCGGGCAAAAATAAACTCTAAAGGTTCCGGAATGACACCTCAGCAGTTTATTGATACTTACGGACCGACAGATACACTGCTAACCCCGCTTGATAAAATAAAACTGCATTCAGAATCTACCTGGTTCGGGAAACCGGATTTCAAATCATTGATGATTCTGTTTACTTTATCTGTTCTGATTGTGATTTTATCAGCCATTAATTTTATTAATCTTAAAACAGCGCAGGCTTCTCAACGTGCGAAAGAAATTGGGGTTAGAAAATCGATTGGAAGTACAAAATCCAGTCTGGTTCTGCAATTTTTGATGGAAACTTTCCTGATTTGTTTTGCATCTTATCTTTTATCATTAGCGCTCACAGAAATTCTTTTGCCAAGTCTTAATAAGTTTTATAACAAGGAAATCGTGATGAACGACTGGCATATTTACTTCTATTCATTGGTGATGGTGGTTTTGGTTACGGTAATTTCCGGTCTTATTCCTGCTTTATATTTATCCAATTTCAAAGCCATAGAAACCCTGAAAGGAAACTTTGCAAGAAGCAGAAACGGTGTTTGGCTCAGAAACGGAATCCTGACTTTGCAATTAATCATTTCGTCATTCTTTATCATCGGCGGATTGATTGTCAACCAGCAGGTAAAACATATGATGAACAAAGATTTAGGTTTCAATGGAAATCAGATTTTTCAGATTAATTTCAATGAATTCAATAACGGAAAACCTTGGCTGAAATATGAAAGACTGAGAACAGAAATGGCTAAAATACCCGGTGTAGAAAGTATATCTTTTTCAGAAGCGCCTCCGGGAAGCAACAATCAAAGCAGTTCTAATATGGATTATCTGAATACCAGTATTCAGGCTCGCCACGGTTCAATCGACTACAATTACCTTCAGTTTATGAATGTTAAACTTCTGAAAGGACGTTTTCTAAATCCGAAATTATCATCAGATACAATTGACAATGCATTGGTTAATGAAGCATTTTTGAGAAAGTTCGGATGGACCAATGAGCAGGCAATGAAAAGGGAAGTCAGACCGGGGTTCGATAACAAACCTTATCATATCATAGGAATTGTGAAAGATTTCAACATCAGAAGCTTAAAAAGCGAAGTAGAGCCGATGATATTCTTCCACTACAGAGAAACTTCCTGGAAACGGTATAATGTCAGTAATATTCAATTGAAATTAAAAGCAGACGATATCGACGGAACTGTTAAAAGATTGAAAAATTATTGGCAGAATAATGTAGAACCGGGTTATCCGTTTGATTCTTATTTTATTGATAAGCAATTTGCCAAAACTTTTGAAACTTATCAGAAACAGCAGACACTTTTCACCATCCTGAACGCAATGGTTTTGATGGTAGCTTTATTAGGATTATTTGCTTTGTCTTCATTAATGATTGAGCAGAAACTGAAAGATGTGGCGATTAGAAAAACGTTGGGCGCATCAGACGGAACTTTAATTTTTGTTTTGACGAAACAATTTCTTTGGATTACGTTAATTGCGGTTCTAATAAGTATTCCGATCAGTTATTATCTGATGAACGAATGGCTGAAAGATTTTGCCTACCGAATCGATATGCCGGTCTTACCATTCATCCTGAGTATGATTTTATTATTGATACTGACTTTTGCAGTCGTAAGTATCAAAGCTTATGAGGCAACAAAAGTGAATTTAGTTAAATATTTGAAATACGAATAAAGATGGAAGCTAGAAGATAGATGCTGGAAGTTTTTCCATATAATAATTAACATCCATCTCCCCTCATCCATCTTCCAACCTAAAAACGAAACTATGCTAAACAACTGGCTCAAAATAGCATTCATCAATTACAAAAAAAACTGGCTTTCCACCATCATTAATTTGTTTGGATTAACGATTGGACTGACAGGATTTATGCTCATCCTGATGCATTGGAATGATGAAGAATCCTACGAAAGATGGAATCCAAAAAAGGAAAACATCTACGCTTTCCAAACTCACAACAAAGCAGAAAATACCTACGGAAATAATATTTCTGTTCCAATGGCAGAGCGTGCTGTAAAAGTGATTCCGGAGGTTAAGGATTTTGTCTTGTTCAATGGCTCGGGGATGGGTTATAAAATGACCACGAAAGTCAAAACCGTTTATCAGGGTGAAGGAATGTCGGCTTCAGAAAGTTTTTTTAATTTCTTCCCGTTCAGATTGGTCTCCGGAAGCTATAAAGATGCTTTGAAGGGTGATAAAGTAATGGCACTTTCCACAAAAGCAGCCAAAAATCTCTTCGGTAAAACCAATGTTGCAGGAGAAACTGTGAAAATCAATAATAAAAGTTTTGTTGTAACCGCAGTTTATGAATTGCCTGAAGCGAACAGCCAGATAAAACCGGATTTTATCTTCTCGCCGTATGAGCAGATGAAGGGTGATAAAGAACAGTGGGGGAATTTCAATTACGGCTGTTTCTTTTTGCTGAAACCCGGAACAGATGTAGAAGCTTTACAACAGAAATTCTACGACAATATCTTTTTGTACCGAGCAAAAATCAGTGCGCAAGGTGCAGGGGTTACACCTCAAAAATATCTGGAACTGTATGGTCCTACAGGAAGTTTGTTTACGCCGATTGACAAGATAAAACTGCACGCCAAAGCCTCTTGGTTTGGAAATGGAGATTTCAAAACGATGATGATTCTGTTTACGCTTTCTGTTTTGATTGTTGTTTTATCAGCCATTAATTTTATTAATCTGAAAACCGCTCAGGCATCTCAGCGTGCTAAAGAAATCGGCGTCAGAAAAGCAATTGGAAGTACCAAATCCAATCTTGTTCTTCAGTTTTTGTTGGAAACTTTTGTGATTTGTTTGGCGTCATATCTTTTGTCTTTGGCTTTAACAGAGCTTCTTTTACCAAGCTTCAACAAGTTTTACAACAAGGAAATCGTGATGAATGACTGGCATATTTACTTCTATTCATTCTTGATGGTTTTGGCGGTTACATTGATTTCGGGATTGATTCCTGCTACTTATCTAGCCAACTTCAAAGCTATTGAAACTTTGAAAGGAAATTTCGCCAGAAGTAAACACGGTATTTGGCTACGAAACGGGATTTTGACATTGCAATTAATCATTTCGTCATTCTTTATCATTGGTGGTTTAATCGTTAACAAACAGGTGAAATATATGATGGATAAAGACTTGGGCTTCAGCGGAAAGCAGGTTTTCCTGATTAATTTCAGTGAAAATAGCGACAAGCCCTGGCTGAAATATGAGCGCATCAAAAATGAAATGAGAAAAATAGAAGGTGTTGCCGATGTGTCTTACGGAGAAGCGGTTCCGGGAAGCGGGAGATTCAGCAATTCTAATATAGATTATATGGATAAAAGCATCTTTGCGCAGCACGGTTCTATGGATTATAATTACCTCCAGTTTATGGATGTGAAGCTTAAAAAAGGACGTTGGCTCAATCCGGATCTTGCTTCCGATACTATTACCAATGTCTTGGTCAATGAAGCTTTTGTGAACAAATTCGGTTGGACGGATGATCAGGCATTTAAGAATGAAGTTCGCCCGGGATTCGATAACAGACCTTACCATATTGTAGGGATTGTAAAGGATTTCAACGTTCTGAATCCCCGAAGAGCTATTGAACCCATTGTATTTTTCCATTACAGGGAAACAGACTGGAAACGATATAATGTCTATAACATTCAGCTGAAAATAAAACCGGACAATATCGATGGAACGGTAAAAAGAATAAAGTCTTATTGGCAGAAAAATGTAGAGCCTGGTTATCCTTTTGATTCTTATTTTATCGATAAAAAATTCGCTGAAAGTTTTGTTAAATATCAGAAACAACAGACACTTTTCACCATCCTGAACGCAATGGTTTTGATGGTTGCTTTATTAGGATTATTCGCGTTGTCATCATTAATGATCGAGCAGAAGCTGAAAGATGTGGCGATCAGAAAAACTTTAGGCGCATCAGACGGAAATTTAATTTTTGGGTTGACGAAGCAATTTCTTTGGATTACGTTCATTGCAGTTTTAATAAGTATTCCGATCAGTTATTATCTGATGAACGAATGGCTCAAGGATTTCGATTACCGAATTGATATGCCGGTTTTCCCGTTCGTCCTTAGTTTGATTTCTCTATTGATACTGACTTTTGCAGTTGTAAGTATCAAAGCTTATCAGGCGACGAAGGTGAATTTGGTAAAATACCTGAAATATGAATAAAGATGGAAGCTAGAAGATGGATGCTGGAAGTTTTTCCATATAATAATTAACATCCATCTTCCCTCATCCATCTTCCAACCTAAAAACGAAACTATGTTAAAAAACTGGCTCAAAATAGCATTCATCAACTACAGAAAAAACTGGCTTTCCACCATCATCAATATTTTGGGATTGAGTGTAGGGCTGTGTGTATTCTTATTGATATTTATCCATTGGCAGGATGAGAAATCTTACGAGCAGCATAATCCTAATAAGGACAAGATCTATTTTATAGAAAATGGAAATGCTTCTTTTGGGATTATGCCTTCTTCCAGTTATCCGGAATTGACAGTTTCCAAAGAGAAGTTTTCTGAGATAGAAGATTATGCGATTGCCAATTCTTGGAGCCATTACAAGACAAGACTGATTGCAGGGAAGAATTCAGCTTATACTTCATCTTGCCGTGCTTCGGGTTCTTATTTTGATTTTTTTCCATTCGAAAGAATTGCGGGAAGTTTCAAAAATGCCATCAGTGATGATAATAAAATGGCTCTTTCTGTGGAAACTGCAAAGTCATTATTCGGAGACGAGTATCAGAATTGTATTGGCAAAACGGTTAAAATTGATGATTCCCAGAATAAAGAATATGTGATTACGGCAGTTTATAAAAACCCTGCAGAAAATTCTGTTTTCAAACCTGGTTTTATAATGAAACATCCTGATATTGGAAAACAGAATAATTCGCAATGGACCAATTACAGTTATATAGGTTATTTCAAAATTAAACCAGGGACTGATATTCAAAATTTGGAGAAAAAACTTTCCGACCAGCAGGCTGCTCAGGAAAGGATTTTGTCAGAAAAATGGGGCGAGAAATATGATGAAAAAAATAGTGCGAAAGTTTATTTGACACCAATCAGCAAAATGAAATTGGAGGCCAAAAGTGAAGGTGTGCAGAAAGGTGATAAAAAATCAATTATAATTTTATTGAGTTTATCTGCATTAATTTTGTTGCTGTCGGGAATTAATTTAATCAATTTGAAAACGGCGCAGGCTTCTCAAAGAGCTAAAGAAGTGGGTGTGAGAAAAGTGGTTGGAAGTACAAAATCGAAACTGGTTTTACAGTTCTTATTGGAAACATTCATGATTTGTTTTGTAGCTTATATTGTCGCTTTTGCAATGGTTGAACTTCTGCTTCCCACGTATAACAAATTCCTCAACAAAGAAA
Source organism: Epilithonimonas arachidiradicis (assembly GCF_003610695.1). Classification (GTDB taxonomy): domain Bacteria; phylum Bacteroidota; class Bacteroidia; order Flavobacteriales; family Weeksellaceae; genus Epilithonimonas; species Epilithonimonas arachidiradicis. The sequence goes on from NZ_RAQH01000004.1 coordinate 66,339, forward strand.
TCAAACTAAATGACCCGAATCTATTTATCTACACAGGATTATTATTGATTGTTTTTTCCTTGATTTCAGGTTTGATTCCGGCACTTTACCTTGCTAATTTCAAACCAATCAACACTTTGAAAGGCAATTTCGCCAGAAGCCGACACGGTATTTGGCTAAGAAATTCTATTCTGACTTTGCAGTTGATTATCTCATCATTTTTCATTATTTGTTCTTTGGTTATTCATACTCAGGTCAATTATATGATGAATAAAGATTTGGGATTCAAAGGAGACCAAGTCATTAATATTCAATTCAAAAAAACGGATTGGCAGAATGATTATAATTCAAAAAAATATATCCGACTGAAAAATGAAGTTTCAAAAATAGCAGGCGTTGAAGACATCACGGGTTCTATCAACTCCATAGGTATGGGATTTTCGAATGCTTCCGTTGTAAGAAGTGCATTAGATACACTCAAGTCAGTGGAAAATGTTATCGTAGGTGCAATTGATTATAATTATTTCAAATTCTACAAAATCAAATTTGCTTCCGGGCGAGATATGGATTTGCGTTTTGCTTCTGACACGATTTCCGGAGCGATTGCTAATGAGACTTTTATCAAAAAAATGGGCTGGAATCAGAATCAGGCGCTTGGAAAAGAATTGATTACAGGTTGGGAAGAAAAAGGTCACAATTATAAAATCATTGGTGTTGTCAAGGATTTCTATATGACGGGAATGGATAAACCGATTGAACCAATGGTGTTTTTCAATTATGATAGAAACTGGGCAAAAAATAATATGGGAAATCTCCAGATAAAAATCTCAGGTAATGATATCAATGGAACCCTTGAACGAATCAAAGAATTCTGGACAACTAAAGCAGAACCTGGTTATCCTTACGATTTTGAATTTGTAGATAAACAATTTGCTAAAACATATGAGAAATTCCAGAAGCAGCAGACCTTGTTCACCACTTTGAACATTGTGGTTCTGGTGATTGCATTGTTGGGACTATTCGCTTTATCATCATTATTAATAGAGCAAAAACTAAAAGATGTTGCCATCAAAAAAACTCTTGGCGCCGATGAAAAAACAATCGTTTGGGATTTGACTAAAAGGTTCTTATTGATTTGTGTGATAGCAGTTTTAATCAGTATGCCTTTCGGATATTATGCAATGAATGAATGGCTGAAAGATTTTGCTTACAGAATCGATATGCCGGTTTGGCCTTACGTTTTGAGTTTACTTTTATTATTGATTTTAACATTTGTAGTCGTAAGTTTCAAAGCTTACCGAGCAACCAAAATCAACCTTGTTAAATACTTGAAATACGAATAAAATGAAAAAAATAATCATCTTAACATTTACATTAATTATCAATCTGTTTTCCGCACAGACCAACAGATTCATTTACGAAATGGAAATGAAACTTAAGGATAAACCAATGAAAATGAATATGGTTTTGGACATTGATAAAGATTATACAAAATTTTACGATTACGATTTTCTAAAAAATGATTCTATCAGCAAGAAAACCGGAGAAAATTGGCAAACTAATACACAATCTGACCAGTTGATTCTGAGAAAAGCTAACTCCAACGAGAACAGAGCTTTTCACGACAATATGTTCGATTATTTTGTCATTGATTCCAAAGACGAAATGAATTGGAAAATCGAAAAGGAAACTAAGAAAAATGCTGAATATTCATTACAAAAAGCAACCACGGATTTCGGCGGAAGAAAATGGACTGCTTGGTTTTGTTCAGCCATTCCTTTTCACGAAGGACCTTACAAATTCAGAGGTTTGCCAGGATTAATTTTCGAACTGCAGGATGATAAAGGTGATTACAATTACACATTGTCAAAAAGCATCAATCTTCCGGAGACTTTCGTAACCACTAATTTTCTGGAAACCCATTATGGGAATCAGCCTGTGAAAGTCAATTTGAAACAATTCCAAAAAGTAAAGCTCGATTATTACAGTGACCCGGTTGCCGAGATGAGAAATAATCTTAAAACTGGCGGAACAGTGATTATTGGAGGAGAGAAAATCACAAGTCAAGAACAGCTGGACCAGAAAAGAAAATTTATTCAGGAGAGCATCAAAAATTATTATAATCCGATAGAATTAGACAAAGCGATTCCATATCCCAAAAATTAAAATTGTCAACGACAAACTATTATGAAAAAAATACTCTTCATATTATTAATCAATCTTCTTCCCGCTCAGCAGAGTTGGACACTCCAACAATGTCTGGATTATGCTTCAGCCAATCATCCATTGGTAAAACAATCTGCGGTTAATATTCAGAAAAATGAAAGACAGATTTCTGCCGCAAAAGGAATGCTGTTACCGTCTGTGGATGCTGGAGTCAATCATAATTATAATTTCGGAAACGGAATCAATCAGCAGAATAACCAGCGTGAAGCCATCAATACGCAAACGGATAATCTCTATGCACAGGCTAATTGGGAACTGTTGAACTGGAGAAATTATCTTAATATTTCTTTGTCCAAAATCAACAAGGAAAGTTCGACTTTCAAAATGAAACAGGCTCAGAATGAAGTTAGACTGAATGTCATTCAGATGTTTTTCACTTATCAGAACAGCAAAAGCTGGCTCGAGGTTTTAGAAACACAGCTTTCCGGAATCGAAGACCAAATTAAACGCACGGAGAAAGAAGTGGAAATAGGCAATCGTCCCAAAAGTGATATTTACGATATCAAAGCCAACCTTGGAACAATGCAGGAACAATGGGTTTCTGCGAAAAATCAGAGGGACCTTTCTAAAATTAATTTATTAAATTCTTTGGCGATTACAAAAGATACGCTGGATTTTACAATAGCCGAAGAAAATCTGGCAAGTTCAAATTTTAACGATGCTAATTTCATCCAAAATCTTCTGGAAAAAAATCCGGCTTATCAAACGACTCTCGCAGAAATCAAAGCCCAGCAGAAAAGCGTAGAAGTTGCAAAATCTGGCTATTTGCCAACCTTGAACGGCTCTTACATCTGGTCAAGTTTTTATAACAAAGTCTTGGGACAGCCAGCTCCGTCCAATTTTTCAGACCAAATCAAAACCAACAAAAACCAGCAATTAAGTTTCGGACTCAATATTCCGATTTTCAACAAACTGCAGGTTAAAAACAATGTCGAGATTGCCAAACTGAATGTCATCAATTCCAATTATGATAAAGATATTGTGATTAATGATTTGACAAAAAGCATCAATTCCATCAAAGCCCAATTCCTGAATGCCCAGGAAAAATACAATCTTTTGGAAGCCAATTTCGAAAACCAAAAATTATCATTCCAAAAATCCGAAGAAAAATACAAAGAAGGATTAATGGATGCCTACACATTTTTCGTCGTCCGAAATAACTGGCTACAGGCGAATTATAATTTGATTAACAGCAAAAATGATGTTGTCCAGCAGACAGAGCTGCTTAAAGTTTTTGAAGCTGGCTTATAACATTTAGATTCACAATGTCAGTCTGAGTATTTCGACTACGCTCAATATAAACTACGTCGAAGACTTTCATCAAAAAATTCTTATTATTATTTTCTTATGAATCCTTCCGAAGACTCACACTTTGGAGGGATTTTTTATTTTACTCATTTTAGGCGCCTATTTCCGCTTCCTACTCCCGCTTTTTTTTGTCATTGCGAACAAAGTGAAGCAATCTGTTGAACTTTTGAACAATCGTAATAACAGGAATTGAGCTCCGTTCAAACCTAACGAAGTGGCTCATCGATTCCATAAAATAAATTATAAAGACGAGATAAGTCTGGGCGCAGATTCGACATCAATACAACAATTATCCTAAAACACAATTTTGTCATTTCGTAGGAATCTAGACTGTTGAGATTGACTTCGTCGAACCACTTCGTTAGGTTTCCTACGGAATGACGAACTGGATGTTTTAATTTTATTTCTTTGATGAGCGAAGCGTCTTTGCGACCCTAAAAATATTTTCAATAATAATAAAAAAATCTTTGCACTCTTTGCGTTCAAAAATAAAAATTAATTCTAATTTTAATATAAGCGAAGCGCCTCTGTGAACCCTAAAATGTTTTCAATCAATTAATAAAATCTTTATAAACTTTGTGTTCAAAATCCCTCGCTTTTTAAATTTAAAAATCGCATTTTTGCAAACCTTCTCAAGCATAAATCAATGAAACGTCTAGACGTTCCATCTGACTTTAAAAACAATAAAAATTAAGATGAAACTTTGTATTGCCGAAAAACCAAGCGTTGCCCGTGATATAGCCAAAGTTTTGGGTGCTACAACGCCCAAAAGCGGTTATATGGAAGGAAACGGCTATTGCGTTACCTGGACTTTCGGTCATCTTTGCACTTTGAAAGAACCGCACGATTACGCTTCGCATTACAAATCCTGGGATTTAATTTTCCTTCCGATTATTCCCAAAAACTTCGGAATCAAACTGATTGATAACAATGGCGTTGAGAAACAATTTAAAACCATAGAAAAATTGGTTCAAGAATGCGATGAGGTCATTAACTGTGGTGATGCCGGACAAGAAGGAGAGCTCATTCAGCGTTGGGTTTTGCAGAAAGCGAAATGTGACAAACCAATGAAGAGGTTGTGGATTTCTTCTTTGACAGAAGATGCCATAAAAGAAGGCTTTGAAAATTTGAAACCGGCTGATGAATACAAAAATCTTTATTTGGCTGGTAATGCCAGAGCTATTGGTGATTGGCTTTTGGGAATCAATGCGACGAGATTATTCACAAAAAGATTTGGTGGAAACAAGGGTGTTTTGTCGATTGGACGAGTTCAGACACCAACTTTGGCGATGCTTGTTCAGCGTCAAAAAGAGATTGACGCTTTTACACAGGAAGACTACTGGGAGCTCAAAACCAAATATCGCGATGTGCTTTTCAGTGCGTCAATTGACCGATTGAAATCGTTGGAAAAAGCGGAACGAGGTTTGGAATATCTCAAACAGAATCAATTTGAGATTGTCTCTTTCGAAATCAAAGAAGGCAAGGAAAAAAATCCGAGATTGTTCGATTTGACAGGGCTTCAGGTCGAGGCCAACAAAAAATACGGTTTCTCAGCAGAACAGACTTTGAATTACATCCAAAGTCTTTATGAAAAAAAATACACGACTTACCCAAGAGTTGACACCACTTATTTATCCGAAAATCTTTATCCGAAAATTGCCGGGATTTTAAGAAGTATGACTATTTATTCGGAGTTTACAGTGCCGTTGCTGGCTCAGCCTATTCCGAAAACAAAGGCAGTTTTTGATGACACAAAAGTAACCGACCACCACGCAATTATTCCGACAGAAATTCCGCCTTCATCTAATCTTAGCCGGGAAGAGAAGCTGGTTTATGATTTGGTAGCGAGACGATTCATTGCTGTTTTCTATCCTGAATGTAAAATTTCAAATACTTTAGTAGAAGGTCAGGTTGGAACGATTCCTTTCAAAGCTTCGGGGAAACAAATTTTAGAGCCCGGCTGGAGAATCATTTATGCCAAAGACAAAAAAGAGGAGAAAGAAGAAAAAGATAAGGACGAGGAGCAGACGATTCCAAACTTCGTAGTCGGTGAAAAAGGAGACCACGAACCTTTGATTCATCAGGGGAAAACTTCGCCACCAAAACCATACACAGAAGCAACTTTGCTAAGAGCAATGGAAACGGCTGGGAAACAGGTCGAAGATGAAGAATTGCGTGAAATGCTGAAGAATAATGGCATCGGAAGACCTTCAACCCGAGCCAATATCATCGAAACGCTTTTCAAAAGAAAGTACATCGAAAAGAAACGTAAAAATCTCATTGCCACCCAAACCGGAATCGAATTGATTGATACAATAGAAGACGAACTTCTTAAAAGTCCCGAACTGACAGGAGAATGGGAATCGAAACTTAGAAAAATCGAAAAAGGAGAGTATGAGGCTACTCAATTCAAAGAAGAATTGATAGCAATGGTAACGGATTTGACTAACAAGGTCGTTAATGGAAAATCCAAAGTCATCGCTTTCCACGAGGAGAAAAAAGAAGCTCCAAAAGACAAAAAACCAAGAGCGAAAACCGAAATTGTCTGGGAAGAAACCCAATGTCCAAAATGTAAATCAAACAATTTGATGAAAGGCAAAACTGCTGTTGGATGTTCCGATTATAAAGGTTGTGGTTTCAAAGTTTCGTTTGAAATATTTGGAAAAAAATTATCAGAAAAGCAACTTCAGGATTTAATTCTGAAAAGTAAAACTTCCAAACTGAAAGGATTCATAGGCGAACAAGAAGAAGGAACTCTAATCTTAAACGAAGACTTTTCAATTAATATAAAATAAAATTTTCATCAATAGAAATGGGCTTTAGCCCATTTAATAGGATAAATGAAAAAGGCTTTAGCCAAAAATTATTATAAATTTTGGCTAAAGCCTCGAACTATTTTTCAAATTACATCGGGCTAAAGCCGGACGCCATTGATATTATTTTACAACAATCGCCTTTTTCAAGCTACTGTCGATTTTATAATCAGTCGAATTATTAATTCTCACATTTTCAAAAACGATATTTTGTGCGTTCTTGCCAATAATTCCCTTTTTACTCGTAATATTCACGTTTTTAAAAAAAAGATTCTCAATGAGTTTTTCAGGAAGTCCATTAAAGCTAAACGCCGTTTCAGACGAAGAACAGTTCACATTGCTCACATAAAAATCGTGAAAATAAGGCACTTTTTCACCTGTATGTTGCGCTGCTTCGCTTTCTTTGGTGCTTCCAACAGGCGCATCAGCATAGAACGTATCGAATAAAACCGCTTCTTTGATAATGTTTTTCATTTCAATATTATCGATGAAAATTTGGCTCACATCGCCGCCTCTTCCCGAGTTACTTTTCACACGAATTCCGATATCAGTTCCGTCAAAAGTACAGTTCGTAACGTAGATGTTTTTCATTCCGCCATCCGTGTTACTTCCGATGACGAAACCGCCGTGACCTTCATTCACAGTACATTCTGAGATAATGATATTTTGTAAAAGTGCTTCTCCATTTTTCGGTGTTCCGCTGGATTTCATACAAATTCCGTCATCGCCTGCATTCACTTTGGTGTTGTAGATAATCACATTTTTAGAAGCGCTGATGTCGATTCCGTCCCCATTTTGAGCCCATTTTGGATTATAAACGGTTGTATTTCTAATCACAAGATTCGTGATTTGTTTAGGATTGATAACAAATTTCGGCGAGTTTCTGAATGTTGGCCCATCAATCAAAAGATTCGTCACTTTTGATAAGGTGAACATCATTGGTCTCAGATAGTGGTGCAATTGCTGGTACATATCAAGCGTTGCATTCGGCATTTTGGTAATCACTTTAGCCAGTTCTTCGCCACGTTTTGCAGCTTCACTTGGATACCAGATTTTTCCGTCGTCACTCAAAACACTTCCGGATTTTGCAACCAATTCCTGCCATTGTCCTGCAGTCGTTTTGAATTTCTTCACAGGTCGCCACGCTTCGCCCGCACCATCAAAAATGCCTTTTCCTGTAAACGAAACGTCCTTCAGATTATTTCCCCAAATCGGCGGTGTTACTTCAAATTTTCCTGACGAAGTTTCTCTCATTGGGAATTGCTTGATATCGCTGCTGAACTGCACAATCGCACCTTCTTCAACGTGAAAATCGATTTTACTTTTTAGTTCGATTGGGCCAGTTAACCAAGTTCCGGCTGGGACAATCAATCTTCCACCACCGTTTTGAGCAATCGTAGAAATTGCTTTTTCGAATGCTTTTGTATTCAACGTTTTTCCATCGGCAACACCACCAAAATCCTTGAAGTTATAATCCTTTTGTGGAATCGTCGGCAAAACCATTTCCCCAAATTTGAAAGGTGCTTTCTCGATGTAATATTGGATGTCGTTTTTCTGCGCCGACATCATCGATACCACAGAAAGCGCAAGACCTATTAACAGTTTTTTCATTGTTTATATTGGAATTTATATTTAAAAAATTGATGATAAAAAACGTCTAATGAAAATCATTTGTCATTAATAATTCACCATTTATAATTATTTGAGCACTTAATCAGCCTGTAGTTTATCCTGAGAGAAGCTGAAGGGCTCCCAAACCTAACAAAGTGGTTCGACGAAGTCAATCTTTTCACTTCACTTCGTTGCGTAAAAAGGATTTCAGCTCAATGTACTCTCAAATTATACTTATGACTTTTTACTGTCTACCTTATACTATTGTGAGTGCAGGTAAATTTAAATAAAATATTGACTTGTGCAATCGATTGCGCAAAATAAAAAATAACGACACTCGGAAAGTATTATTAATCCTAAGAAAACTCAAAATCGGAATACGCTTTTTTCCACATAATTCTTATTAATTGCTTCAAATTTCTTTAATTTGCAATGCTAAAAATAATTTCAACAATGATTATTCAACCTAGAACAAGAGGATTTATTTGTTTGACTGCACATCCGGACGGAGCGCATCAGGCTGTAAAAAACCAGATAGAATATGTAAAGTCGGAAGACGAAATCAAAAACGGGCCTAAAAAAGTACTGGTAATTGGTGCTTCTACAGGTTTTGGTTTATCTTCCAGAATTGCTGCTGCTTTCGGTTCAGACGCATCAACAATTGGTGTTTTCTTCGAAAAACCGGCATCTGAAGGCAAAATGGGAACAGCGGGCTGGTATAACTCTGCTGCTTTCGAAAAAGAAGCACACGCAGCTGGACTTTACGCAAAGAGTATCAATGGCGATGCATTCTCTGACGAAGTGAAAAAAGAAACCATTGAATTGATTAAGAAAGATCTTGGTCAGGTGGATCTAGTAGTTTATAGTTTGGCTTCCCCAAGAAGAACACACCCAAAAACTGGTGTTGCTTATGCATCGGTTCTTAAACCAATTGGTCAGCCATTTACTAATAAAACAGTTGATTTTCATACAGGTGTCGTGTCTGATATCACCATTAATCCGGTTGAAAATGAGGAAGATATCGCCAACACCGTCGCTGTAATGGGTGGCGAAGACTGGAAATTCTGGATAGAAGATCTGAAAGCAGCAGGCGTTTTAGCAGAAGGTGTTAAAACGGTAGCTTATTCTTACATCGGCCCTGAATTGACTTTCCCAATCTATAGAAACGGAACCATCGGTCAGGCGAAAAACGATTTGGAGGCAACCGTTCCGGTTTTGAATGATTTACTGAAAGACTTGAACGGAAAATCTTATGTTTCTGTGAACAAAGCTTTGGTAACACAGTCCAGTTCAGCAATTCCTGTCGTTCCATTGTACATTTCCTTACTTTACAAAGTGATGAAAGCTAAAGGAACGCACGAAGGAACGATTGAGCAAATGCAGAGATTGTTTGCTGACAGATTATATACTGATAATGGAGAAGTGGCGTTGGATGAAGCAGGAAGAATCCGTGTGGATGATTGGGAAATGGCAGATGATGTTCAGGCTGAGGTTGCCAAATTATGGAAGGAAACAACCACAGAAAACCTTTCCGAAATCAGTGATATCGAAGGCTACAGAAAAGAATTTTTTAACCTTTTCGGTTTCCAGTTTGATGAAATTGATTATGAAAAAGATGCGAATGAGAACGTTCAGGTTCCAAGTATTGAAGGTTAATAATCAATAAATAAAAACGGCTACTGAAAAAGTAGCCGTTTTTTTATGGTTGAGATTGAGACTTTATCTCTTTCTGTTTTACATCATAATCGTGAAGCAGGTTGTGTTCCGGAGTTTGCTCGATAGCGTGCATTATTTTATCCAGAATCTGTGTTGCCGATTCATTATCATAATCGATATCCAAAGCCGGTTTGAACTCCATCGTAGGCTTCACACCAGTGACTTTGATTTTCAATCCTTTCTTGTCAAAAGCTCTTCGGAATCCATTAATTTTAATCGGAATTACAACAGGCCTTTGATTTTTAATCAATTTCGCCGTTCCTTTTCTGCCTTGTGCAAAAGCCGAAGTGGTTCCTTGAGGAAAAGTAATGACCCAGCCATTATCCAAGGCTTTCATAATATTTTCAACTTCGGTAAGATCTACCATCCTGTTCACATTTTGACCTTCAGCTCTCCAGGTTCTTTTTACTGTTACTGCACCGGCGATTTTAAATATTCTTGCAAGAATTCCTTTATTCATCGTTTCTTCTGCTGCAACATAATAGAAATCTACTTTTGGATTCAGAAGATAAACAGGATTTTTTATGGTGTTGTGATAACCATTATTTACTGCACAAAATGCGTGGTACATCGCTGCAACATCGGCAAAGTAAGTCTGGTGGTTGGAGACGAAAAGAACATTGGTATCAGGCAAATCCGTAAGGTTTTCCGTTCCTGAGATTTTCAGTTTATTAAAACCATTGAATCTTCTGTAAGAAACTAATCCCAGAATGAAAATAATTATCCTCTTCAGAATATAGATATTTCCAAAAGAATCGGTAAAAATATTTTTTTTTGCCATTGATATTTGATTATAATTTCTAAGGTCTTGAAATTACTGCAAAATTAAACATTTTTTAACAAGTTGCTGAACTCGCTCAAAATCATTGAAGTAGCTCCCCAAATGATATACCCATTGAAATCGATCACAGGAACTTCATAACCTTTCGTAGACGGTAAAGCCATTATTTTTGGCCGGTCCGGAAGATTAAGTAAAGATGAAATCGGGAATTCAATTAATTCAACGGCTTCGGTTTCCTGTAAAAAGAATTCCGGATTTTTCTTGGTATAAGAAACAAACGAATGAACATAGAAATTACTTGGCGGAATATAAATCGGAGACATCTCACGGATGATTCTTACATAATGTTCATCGATTCCCAATTCTTCGGAAGTCTCACGTTTGGCGGTGTAAGCAAAGTCCGGGTCTTCTTTTTCTCTTTTTCCACCAGGCAGAGAGATTTGTCCGCTATGTCTGTCGTTTTCATTCACACTTCTAACAATCAAAGGGAAATGCCATTCGTTATTCTTGAGATAAAGTAGAATATTGACGGCTGCAAACTTAGGATTTTTGGTCAGGATATCTTCGTAACTGAAAACAGGACGATAAGGCGGAGAATAAATTTTGTGTGCATTTTCGCCCAATAATTCCGCTGCTTTGATATCTCTGAGTAAATCTTTTCCAAAAATCTGCATATCTCAAAGATAAGAAAATTGAGACATTATCGCAAAGGCAAAAATTTTTGATTTATAAAATTCAAAAAGTCGCAAAGTTGAATCTTTGCGACTTTTATTATAATTGTTGTTATACTTGCGACTTTGTGATAGAAAAAATTAAAGATTAATTCCACGTCCTGCATAAAAATCCAAAACCTTGATGCTGAACAGATAATTATATTTTGCCTGCGCTACAGAACCTTGTGAGTTTACATAATTATTTCGGGCAATCGTTACATCATAGATTGTTGAGCGTCCGGCTGCATAACTTTTCTCCGCAAAATCTAATGCGAGTTTAGTGCTTCTTTCCGCTTCCATCGCAGCCAGGTAAACTTCATAATTGGAATCTGCATTGAACTGCGCTTGCTGGATATCCTGTTTCAACTGGAATTTTTGTTGTTCCAAATTGTTTTTAGCAATCGTCTCGTTGATTTTGGTCTGTTCAACCTGAAGCTTAGTAATTCCTTTGTTAAAAATCGGGATATTGGCTGATAAACTTAATTGCTGGCCAAAATTATCGCTGTATTGTTGAGTGAAATTTCTTTCGGTGACTGCCATAGGATTTCCGGCTGCATCTACACTGTAACCAATTGTATTTTTATTCAAAAGATTATTGTAGAAACTTCCGACACCGGCAGTTGCAGTTACTGTAGGCCAAAAGTTGGTTTTCACTACTTCAGTTTGAGCTTCAGCCGCTTTTATTCTGGTTTCCGCAGCTTTTACGATAGGCTGATTCTGATAAGCGATATTAAGAACATCTTCAACAGATTCGGTTTGCGGTGCCAGTTCATCAGGAACAGGAATATCCACCACATCAAAAGCCTTGTAATCTGGTAACTGAAGAAGCTGTGCCATTGCAAACAAAGCTTTATCCACATTGATTTGAGCCGTTTTTACATTCTGTTTTTCTCTGGCAAGAGAGGCTGCCGCTTCGGCTAAAACCGTTTGTGCAGTTGTTCCTACATCTGTTGTGATTTTCGCCCTATCGTATAATCTTTGCGCGTTATCCATCGCACTTTCAGAGATTTTTTTGATTTCTCTGTTTAGCATTACATTTAGATATTGCTGAGCAATTTGCAATGCGATGTTATTTTTAATGGTTTCGATGTCCTGCAGACTCGCTTCTACATCAAAACCTGTTTTTCTGATATTTTTCTCCAGCCTCCCGTTATTGAAAACCAACATACTGGCGCCAACGCTGGCTCCGTTGTAGTAGCTGTCATTACGAATACTGCTTGTCCCAACTAAAGTTTGTCCAAAATTGGCATTATTATTAATGGTTCCTGAAACTGAAGGCAAATATTCCTTTTTCGCCATTTCCAGATTTTTTGTCTGCACATCTTTGTTGTAAGCCTGCGCCTGGATCTGCAGATTGTTTTTAATTGCATAATCCACACATTCCTGAATCGTCCATTTCTTCTGAGAAAAACCCAAAACTCCGATAGACAAAAGCGAAATACAAAAAACTTTTTTTAGCATAAAAGAAAAATTATATACAATAAGACTTCGGAATTATAAAAATGTTACGCCTGTAATTAAATTTTTTTAAAATTTTGATTGAATGCAAAAATCAAAAAATATTTTTTATTTGACTGTAACAATTCGATATTCGGATTTACTTATAATGTAAAATCCAGACAATGTCGATTCTGAAAATTGAAGACCTCAACAAATCTTACGATACGGGAAAAAGCAAGCTTCACGTGCTGAAAGGTATTAATCTTAATATCAATCAAGGCGAGTTTGTATCTATTATGGGAAGTTCCGGTTCAGGAAAATCAACATTGCTTAATATCATTGGGATTCTGGATGAGGCAGATTCCGGGATTTATGAGTTGGATGGATTTCCTATTAAACATCTCACAGAAGTTAAAGCAGCAGAATACAGAAGCCGTTTTCTTGGATTTATTTTTCAGTCATTCAATTTGATTAATTATAAAACAGCGTTGGAAAATGTAGCGCTTCCTTTATATTATCAGAATGTTTCCAGAAAAGAAAGAACGAAAAAAGCGGAAGAATATCTGGAAAAAGTAGGCTTAAGACAGTGGGCGGAGCATCTTCCCAGCGAACTTTCCGGAGGGCAAAAACAGAGAATTGCCATTGCAAGAGCACTCATCACGGACCCGAAACTGATTCTGGCCGATGAACCAACCGGAGCTTTGGATTCCAAAACCACACACGATATTATGAAGTTGCTTCAGGATATCAACAACGAAGGAAAAACGATCGTTGTTGTAACCCACGAACCCGATGTTGCAGCTCAAACCAAAAGAAATGTTGTCTTAAAAGACGGAAGAATAGAAAGTGACGAGTTTATCAATCAAATTGTATTGTAGAATGCTAGATGATGGAGATTTGATGATGGAAGTTAACAATTGAATACATAAAATTAACAATTAAAAAATAATGCTAAAGGTGGAAAGATCTAACTCCTGCTTCTAGCATCTAACTTAAAAATATGTTTGACTTAGACCGCTGGCAGGAGATATTCAGTTCTATTCGCAGTAATGTATTGCGGACGGTGCTTTCCGGTTTTACGGTAGCGTTGGGATTATTCATATTCATTGTGTTATTCGGGATTGGAAACGGGCTTAACAATTCATTCTCGAAAGCTTTTATGAGAGATGCGACCAATCTCATTATGGTTTTTGCCGGAAAGACAACAATTCCTTACGCAGGGTTACAATCTGACAGGCAGATTTCATTTAACAATGATGATTTTGATGCGGTTGTAAAACAAAGTGGTAAAAAAATGGAGTACGGTTCGCCAAGATATACCACCAATCTTACCGTGAAATATGGAAAAGAAAGTGGCAATTATCAGATCAATGGTGTTCTGGGTGACGAAAAATTCCTTGAAAACCGTACAATGATAGACGGACGCTACATCAATCAAATGGATAACGAACGTAAGCAGAATGTTGCTTCTATCGGCAGAATGGTTTGGCGGGACCTGATACGGGATGGTAATCCGATTGGCAAATCTTTGCAAATCAACGGAACAATGTTCAAAGTTGTTGGTGTTTTTGAAGATCCTGGTGGCGATTGGGATGAGAGACATATTTCGGTTCCGCTTTCCACACTTCAGCAGATGAAAAAAAGTTCGGACACTATTAGCACGATAATGCTGTCTTATGACCAAAAACTGACACCAGACCAAGCCGTGGAATATGGTAAAGAAATAGAAAAAAATATCAGGAAAAGACATCAGATTTCTCCGGATGACCAGCAGGGGATTTTCGTTAATAATAATGCGGTCAATACCAAAGATTCTTTTGCATTCGTATTTGTAATTACTGTAGTCGTAGGATTTATCGGACTTGGAACTTTATTGGCAGGAATCATCGGTATCAGTAACATAATGGTTTACATCGTCAAAGAAAGAACCAAGGAAATAGGTGTGAGAAAAGCGATTGGCGCAAAACCTGCCGGAATTGTCGCATTGATTTTACAGGAAAGTATTGTTATTACGGTTATTTCCGGATTAATTGGCGTCGGACTTGGAGTCTTAGCTTTAAATCTCATTGGTAACCGCCTGGAAGAATATTTCATTACAGAGCCTTCCGTTGGCTGGGGACTGATTATAGCAGCATTTTTCTGTCTTGTTCTTTCCGGAACGATTGCAGGATTTGTTCCGGCTTACAGAGCATCCAAAATAAAACCGATTGAAGCTCTGAGAGCGGAGTGATGAGCGGGAGATTATTAGAGTTGGAGTGTTTTAGAGAGTTCCATAGGAACGGAATGTTTATATAGAATGTTTAACGCTAACAACAAAACAGCTCCGCAGGAGCCGCATAATAAAATGACTTTGAAAGTATTAAGGTTGGAGTATTTTAGAGTTATAAAATTTGAAATCGAATTATTAAGAAATCATAAAATCGTTCATCAATTATCATTAATAATTAATAATTAAAAAGACGTGAATATACTTTTCAAAAGAGATACCTGGCAGGAGATTTATTATTCCCTTCGGAATAATAAGCTAAGGACTTTCCTCACGATGATAGGCGTGGGCTGGGGTATGTTTTTGTATGTCAGTCTTTTGGGAGCGGCAAAAGGAATGGAAAATGGTTTCAATAAGTTGTTTTCCGGCTTTGCTACCAATTCTATTTTTCTTTGGTCGCAGAGTACCAATATTCCGTATGAAGGTTTCCCAAAAGGCAGAGCAATGAGCCTTCATCTTAAAGACATCGATTATCTTCAGAAAAAAATCCCGGATATCGATTACATCTCTCCACAGAGTGTGCGCGGAAACTTCGGGACGCCGGGCGACCAGATTTCCAGAAACGGAAAGAAAAACACCTATATGATTACCGGAGATTTTCCTGTTGGTAATCAGATTTCCAAGAAAAAATTATTGTTCGGAAGATATATTAATGATGCTGACATCAGTGGTAAGAAAAACGTCATTGTGATTGGAGAAGAGGTTTATAAGAATCTTTTCGATGCCAAGAAAAATGAAAATCCAATAGGGAAATCGGTTAACCTCAAAGGGATTTTCTTCTCGGTTGTTGGTGTTTTCCGTGTAGGAAAAGGCGGCGGAATGGAGAATGACCGTTCAGCATACATTCCGTTTTCAACATATTCAGGACTTTATAATGAGGGCGACAAAGTTGGTTTCCTGGCCATTGTCGGAAAACCTAATGCCGATGTATCTGTCATTGAAAGCAAGGTAAAAGACGAGTTGAAAAAGATCAATCACGTTTCGCCGGAAGACACGAATGCTTTTGGTAGCTTTAATCTGGCTAAAGAATTTAAGAAACTTACAGGTTTTCTTACAGGGATGCAATTGTTAACAATTATTGTCGGGACATTGACGATTTTGGCTGGTGTAATTGCAATCTCAAATATTCTTTTGATTACGGTAAAGGAAAGAACCAAGGAAATCGGAATCCGGAGAGCACTGGGCGCAAAACCTGCGGAAGTGAGGAATCAGATTCTTCTGGAAAGTGTTGTGATTACTTTGTCGTCGGGATTACTGGGATTTTTATCCGGAATTTTCTTGCTGATGATTCTGAATATTGCCACGATGAACAACGACTCCTTCCCATTTTATAATCCGACGGTTGATTACAGCAATGTATTCACGGCAATGGGAATTATGATTTTCCTTGGATTGATTATCGGATTGATTCCTGCACAAAGAGCGGTGAAAATCAGACCTATCGAAGCATTAAGAACTGAGTAAAACTAATAATTAACAATTATATTAATAATAAAAAAACTATATTTCTACATAATGGAAAAGAAGAAAAAATTTACATTCAAAAAAGCGATTTCCATATTTCTGGGATTGATTTTGGTGCTGGCTGTGGTTGGCGGAATCGGGTATCTTGTCAAATCCAATTCTAAGGAGAATGAAGTGTTTCTAACGAGAAAACCAACGATCCAGAATCTTGACGACAAAGTAATGGCAACGGGAAAAATAGAACCGCGCGAAGAGATTGAAATCAAACCGAATATTGCCGGGATTATCCAGACCATTAATGTAAAAGAAGGTGATAAAGTAGAAGCCGGACAACTGTTGGCAACTATCAGAATTGTACCTAATATCACTGAGGTTAACAATGCAACAATGCAAATCAATAATTCTCAGATTCAGCTGGCGAATGCAAAAATTAATGTTGAAAATCAGCAGAAGCAATATGAAATGCAGGCAAAATTGTACAAGCAAGGTGTGATTTCCAAGCAGGAATATATCACAGCTCAGCAACAATTGGAAACCACATTGCAACAGCAGAAATTAGCCAATCAACAACTCAATGCAGCTCAGAAACAATTACAGATCGTGAGAACAGGTGCTACACCAGAATTGCAAAGTATGGCAACAACTCAGATCCGTGCAAAAGCCGCCGGAACTGTTTTGGAAATTCCTGTGAAAGTGGGAAGCCAGGTAATTGAGGCCAACTCCTTCAATGCCGGGACTACAATCTGTTCTATTGCGGACCTCAACTCCTTGATTTTTAAAGGTGATATCGATGAAGCGCAGGCTGGAAAATTGAAGCAAGGAATGGATATGAATGTTGTAATCGGTGCTTTGCAGAACAAAAAATTTCCAGGTAAAGTGACCTTGATTGCGCCAAAAGGAAAAGAGGAGAGCGGTACGATTAAATTTGCTGTGGAAGGTGATGTTTTCAACAAAACCGGAGAATACATCAGGGCAGGATTCAGTGCGAATGGGGAGATTTTGCTGAGCTCTCAGAAAAATGCATTACTTTTAGATGAATCATTGATTCAGTACGAAAAAGGAAATAATAAATCTTTTGTAGAAGTCAAACAGCCTAACGGAAGTTTCAAGAAAACATATGTGAAGTTAGGGGCAAGTGACGGTATTAATGTTCAGATTCTTTCAGGAATCGATAAAAATGCTGAAGTAAAAGTTTGGAATCCTTCCGATAAAGATAAGGAAGAACTGAAAGATAAAAAGAAATAGATCTTTAAATTATAATTGTTAAAAGAAAATCGCAGCCAATTAATTGGCTGCGATTTTCTATTTTATATCGATTGTTTTTTACATTGGAGGCATATCATCTCCGCCATTGCTATTGGCGTTGATATCTTTTTTCTTCTTCGGTTGCTCAATTTTTTCACCTTGTTTGAAACGGTAGGTAAATGATACTGAAAACTGTCTAGGATTCCATTGCATATATTGGTACTGAGAATAACTTGGTGCATTGGTTGTACTTTCTCTCGCTCTGGTATTGAATATATCCTGAATATTGAATGCCAGTGTTCCATTGCCATCCAAGATAGTTCTTGTTGCTCCGAAATTGATAGAGTACATAGATTGTCTGTCAACACTTGCTGTTTTTTCCGGACCTCTGTAAAAACCCTGTACCTGTAAAGATGTTTTCTTGTCTGGTCGGAAAGTCGTTGTCAATCTTAACCTTGATGAGAATCCGCTTCCTTCATAGCTGAAATCTTTGTAAGAACCAGAATTATCATAACCAAATAAATCGACATTACCCATGATTCTTAACCATTTGAACGGATCGTAGGTAGCGTTAAGATCTAGACCGTAATTGGCTTCAGACCCCGCATTAACAGGCATTCTATAAAGGACTGTATTCCCGCTTGCATCCAAAGCATCGTATTGATAAAAATTGACTTCGTCCTGAGATTTTTTGAAATATAAAGTAGGATTGAATACGATTTTGCTTTTAGATAAACTATAGCCTAATTCAAATGAATTTTCATAAGTTGGGTTTAAATCAGGATTTCCTAAGAATAAACTTCTGTCATTACCAAAAGACATAAAAGGGATCAAAAACCAAGAACGCGGTCTGTTGATTCTTCTCGAATAGTTCAATAAAATCTGATTACTTTTATCTAGATTATAACTAAAAAAAGCACTCGGGAAAAAGCCTGTATAATTTTTTGGAACTTCTACTAATTCTGCAGTTTCCATACTTTTGAAGCTTACATCGATATTTGTATTCTCCATTCTCAAACCTAATTGATAACCAAAGTTTCCAATTTTGCTTCTGAATTGTGAATAGACAGCGGATATTTTTTCATTATATTTGGTATCGCTTGTGAATCTTTCTAAAACAGTAAAAGGACTATTATCCGTGCTTTGGTCTACAAAATAGCTGTAATCATTATTGTTCAAATCAAACCTAGCTCCTGCTTCGAATTTTGAATTTTCCCCGATTGGTAATTCGTAATCAGCTTTAGCAAGAAAAGTGGTATTCTTAGAATCGTTAAAAAGGTTGTTTACTGTAGTAGTAGAAGTTCCGTCACTCACAAAACTGGTTTGGTTGATAGGGCCGGAACTATTACTTTTATTAGTCTGATAACTCGTGGCAAGACTCAAAAGCTGTCCTTTATCTCCGATTTTTTGGTCAAATCCTAAATCAGCCTGGAAAGAGTTGTTATTTCTTAAAGATTCATTGATTCTGGTAGAATATTTATCTAACAGCGTGTATGGAACGTCAGGATAAAGAGGGTTTTTCACGTCTTTTCTTACAATTCTATCATATGTATTGATGGTTTCCATTCCTTCGTTTTCAAATGTCCTAAACATCACTGATGCATTTAAGGAGGATTTTTCTGTCAGGTCAACCACGAATCCTGTATTCACATTATAGTTTTTATTTTCGCTCTTATTCTTTCCTTTCTGGTCAGTAAAGACACTGGAATTATTGCCTAAATTGGCTGGGTCTAATAGATAATTATAAGTAGAATTGTTAGTAGATTTATTTCTGTTATAGCTTCCTCCGCCATTTAGATAATAAGTCCAGGCTCCTTTTTTCCAGCTTAAACTTGTGTTGAGTCTTGTATTAGGAAGATAGCCGAGCGTTCCTTCAACACTTCCGTTGAAACCGACTTTCGATGATTTTTTGAGAATAATATTTAAGATACCAGCTGTCCCGCTCGCCTCATATTTTGATGAAGGATTGGTGATGACTTCGATTTTTTCAATTTGGTCGGCTGGAATGGATTTCAAAGCATCCGCTCCGTCATCGATACCTAACAATGATGACGGCTTACCATTAATCAAAAATCTAATATTAGAATTACCTCTCATAGAGACAGTTCCATCTGTATCCACAGATACAGAAGGCACGTTGGATAAAACATCTTGAAGATTTCCACCTTTACTTACAATATCTTGCGAAGGATCATAAGTCTTTTTATCCAACTCCACTTTATAAGGTTTTGTAGATTGTGCAGTGATTACTACACCTTGGATGTCAGTTGTATTATTAAGATTAGCTTTTCCGTCAGAAACAATAACGAATGGTGCAATGGCTCCGGCTTTTTCTACTCTGATGGTTTGTGTGAATTTTTTATAATCAACTGCTTCAATGCTAACATCGTAGCTTCCTGGAACTAAGTCTAATTTATAGTTTCCATCAGCATCTGCCAATATAGCATCACTCAATTGAGAATTTTGTTGATTTTTAAAAGTTATGGATGCATACCCAATACCACCATTGGCATCTTTTACGTTTCCAGAAACATTCACTTTTTGCTGAGCCATTATAAAACTTGCTGCTCCAATGGTTAAGGCTAACCCAAAGAATTTTTTCTGAAATACATTTACAATTTCCGTTCGTTCCATTATCGTTTATTTTTCGCTTTTCTCTTTATTTTATTTGTTTGCTGTTCAGCCAGTCCTGATAGGCTTTTGCATTTTTGGCGTGTTCAGCATCATTGTCCGTGAATTTATGATAACCAAATCTCGCAGGGTCGGCGCACATAAAAATGTAATTGTTTTTTTCTGCGTCTAAAACTGCATTCAGTGAGTTTTTATCTACGATACAAATGGGGCCTGGCGGAATTCCTTTATTCGCATAAGTGTTGTAAGGAGAAGGCTCTTTCAGGTGTTTATAGTAAACTCTTTTAATTTGTTGAGTGAAATTATTCGCCTTGTTGACAGCGTAAATAACCGTAGGGTCACTCTGCAACTTCATTCCTTTTTTATATCGATTGATGTAAAGTCCTGCAATTGTTCTTTGTTCATCTGGTTTTCCGCCTGATTCTTTGTAAACGATAGAAGCTAATGCGTAGATTTGATCTCTGGTTAATCCGGATTGTTTTTCTTTTTCGATTCTGTCAGCTGTCCAAAAATCTTTGTAATCTGATTCGAATTTGTTGAAGAATTCTTTTGGTGTCACCGTCCAAAAAAAATCATATGTATTATTGAAGAAATATTTTTTAAGGTCTTCTGCGTTTTTGTAACCTTTACTGATAGCAATTTCGTTCAGTTGATTAGCAAATTTCAAAGAATCAACTTCTGTCTTTTTGGTAACTCTTCCGATCATCTGATAAACATCATCAAAATCTTTAATCCTGAAGGAATTAGGGGTTTGATTTCCAGCGATAATCATATTCGCAATTTCGCGGTTGTTCATTCCTGGTTTCAGTTCGTATCGCCCAGGTTTGTAATTTTCTTTCAGATTTTTATCGTCTGCAATACTCGCAAAATTGTCTTGATTCTTGATAAATGGAGAAATTGAATCCAGGATTTGTTTGTAAGAAGAATGATGTGGAATCAAAACAAATCCTTCTTTTTCCACATTATTACCAAGATATTTATTGTAAAATCGCAATCCAAAGAAACCAAGGATTGCTATTAATACAACTGATATGATAAGAATTATTTTTTTCATAGTTTAAATTAAAATTGAGTTATAGCTATTTTTTTAGAAAATTAAATTTCCAAATCTCTCAAACACTAAAACTCTCAAACCCAAGTCTCTCCTTTAAAAACCTGAACAGCTGGACCTTCTAACCAAATGTTTTTGAATCCGTCTCCATTTTTTTCGGCATAAACTTTCAAATTGCCGCCCATTACTTTAATTCCAACAAACGTTTGATTATTATTTTTCATAAAAGTTAAAGCTGCAGCCGTAACGCCAGTTCCGCAACTGTAAGTTTCATCTTCAACACCTCTCTCATAAGTTCGTACAAAAAGTTCCTTGTCAGACAATTTTTCTACGAAGTTGACATTGATACCTTCTTGCTTATAAGTTTCGGAATTTCGGATTTCGTTACCGTTTTTGTAAACATTATAATTATTTAACATTTCCACGTACTTAACATAATGTGGCGATCCCGTATTCAGAACAAAATCATTTCCGTCTTTATTGATGTTGTTTACATCACCCATTTTCAACTTTACAATACCATTTTTGATTTCCGCTTCATGGATTCCGTCAATAGCGGTAAAAGTTGTTCTATCTTCAATCATATCCAGAAAATGAGCAAAAGCCACAGAGCAACGTGCGCCGTTTCCACAGAAACTTTTAGAACCATCTGAGTTATAATAATCAACTTCAAAATCAACATCTTCTGCGGAATTAATTTTAATTAATCCATCTGCACCAATGCCGAATCTGCGGTCGCAAAGTTTCTGTATGTTTTCGATAGAAAGATCATCCCATTCGCCTAAACGGTTGTCTATCATTACAAAATCATTTCCAGTTCCTTGGTATTTATAAAATTTCATTATTTATTTGTCTGATTTTTAATTGTTTATTTTGATTTCTCTAATCCAAAATTAAGCCAGTAAAAATACTCAATTTATCAGGATTTCAATCTTGATATTTGTTATTTAAATTCGCTCTAAAATTCAGAATTATTTTACCACAAAGACAATTAGGAAATAGAGTAACATTATTTCAAAAAAGATAAAAAAGAAATTGGTAAACTTTATAAACCTATATTAACATTGTTTTTCTTTGATGAGCTTTACGTCTCTGCGAACCTTAAAATATTTTCAATAATCTGAAATAAATCTTTGCTTGCTTTGCGTTTATTATTCTACGAAGAATTTTGTATTGATTATAGAATTTCTCAATCTCTTGATATTAATATTTTTTAATAATATATAGCTATCTTTGTCCATTGAAAAATGAAAGAAGAACAGTTACTCGCTCTCATTATAAAAGCCAGAGATAAAGATCAAAAGGCTCAGACACAACTCATCAATATGTTTTGGGTTGATGTTTTTTCTTTTGTGATGAATAGGGTAAAGGATGAAAATGATGCTGATGAGATTACGGTTTCGGTCTTTTCAAAAGTTCTTAACAAGCTGGATTTATTTGATCCTAATTTTCAATTCAAAACCTGGATTCTGACAATTGCTCAAAATACAATCATCGATTTCTGGAGAAAGAAAAACAGAGAGAGTGAAGATGCAAGCGATGGATTGGAAAATGTAAAGAACGAATTTGCAAGGTCGCCGGAAGAATTGTTGATTTCCGAAGAAGACCAGCAAAAGATTATCAAAATTATCGAAACAATGGATGCTAAAAATCAGGACATCATCAGACTGAGATTTTTTGAAGAAAAAAGCATCAAAGAAATTGCGGAAGAACTCAATCTTTCCGTTGCCAATACAAAAGTAAGAATAATGAGAGCCAAGAAAATCCTGGCCGAGTTATTAAAAGAAGACGAAACGGATTTTTAATTTTAGAAAATCAGAATGGAAGAAACAGTGACTCAAAAACCCAAATGGATTCGTGTAAAATTACCAACCGGTAAGAATTACAGAGAACTGAGAAATTTGGTTGATAAATATAAACTGAACACAATTTGCCAAAGTGGAAGCTGTCCAAATATGGGCGAATGCTGGGGCGAAGGAACGGCAACATTTATGATTCTGGGAAATATCTGTACCAGAAGTTGTGGTTTTTGTGGTGTGAAAACCGGAAAACCAATGGATGTCAATTGGGACGAACCTGAAAAAGTAGCACGTTCTATCAAATTAATGAAAATCAAACATGCAGTCTTAACTTCGGTGGACAGAGATGATTTGAAAGATATGGGTTCGATTCTTTGGGCTGAAACAGTAAATGCGGTTCGCAGAATTTCTCCAGGAACAACAATGGAAACTCTAATTCCTGATTTTCAAGGTTTGACAAAACATATCGACAGATTGGTAGAAGTGTCGCCAGAAGTGATTTCTCACAATATGGAAACGGTAAAACGTCTGACGAGAGAAGTGAGAATCCAGGCAAAATACGAACGCAGTTTGGAGGTTTTGAGATACCTGAAAGAAGCAGGGCAAAATCGTACAAAAACTGGTGTGATGCTTGGTTTGGGAGAAACTAAGGATGAGGTTTTCCAAACGATTGAAGATATCAGAAATGCCAATGTGGATGTGATTACTCTAGGCCAGTATCTTCAGCCAACGAAAAAACATCTTCCTGTTCAGCGTTTTGTTTCTCCGGAGGAGTTTGATGAATATGGAGATTTTGCTAGAAATTTAGGTTTCCGTCACGTGGAAAGCTCACCTTTGGTAAGAAGTTCTTATCACGCGGAGAAACATATTCACTAAGAATTATTTCGATATAAAAATAAGAAAAGACTCCTATATGGAGTCTTTTACTTTTGGTTCTACTGGTTGCACTTTATCGGTTTGATTCATCTGTTCCACTTGTTGCGGAATAAACATCATATATGCGAAGTATCCTAAAAGGAATAAAACAACAATAATGATAATCGCCATCATTGGGCCTTTGTTGGTTTCGCTGTCTGGTTTTGGAATATCTGGTCTCATAATTTATTATTTTTAATAATATATCAAAACTGATGCCTTATTATTTTGAGCTTTTTTTGATTTGTAATTTGTTATGTTTTTATTTTTAATAGTAAAAAATAAGGGTTGTTGTTTTAAAATTTATAATTATTTAAAATTAACCCTATATATTTGCAGGGTTAAAATTTAAAATATGAAAATTGAAAAACGCTGGATAATATCATTTGTGGTAATAAGTCTTATTTCAATTACTGCATTGTTCTGGCCGGAACAGACTTCTTTACCAAAACCTGGAACTTTTCTTGGAGAAGATAATATTGTAGGTTCTGATGTGGCTTGGATTCTTGCTTCTTCCGGGTTGGTTTTATTAATGACGCCAGGACTTTCTTTCTTTTATGGGGGAATGGTTGGGAAAAAGAATGTTATTTCAACAATGTTACAAAGTTTTATTGCACTTGGTGTTATAAGTATTCTTTGGGTTGTTATAGGATTTAGTTTGTCGTTTGGCGATTCAATCGGGATTACCATTAATGGAGAACATTATGGTTTGATTGGAAATCCGACATCCTATTTGTTTTTTAACAACGTTGGTGTTTTTCCTCACAGCCAGATGGCTTCAACAATTCCATTTATTTTGTTCGCAATGTTTCAAATGAAATTTGCGGTGATTACACCAGCCTTGATAACAGGATCATTTGCAGAAAGAGTTAGGTTTATTTCTTACTTGCTATTTATGGTTTTGTTTAGCCTGATTATCTATACACCTCTTTGTCATATGGTTTGGCATCCGGAAGGTTTGTTGAACAAATATTTTGGCGTTAAGGATTTTGCAGGAGGCACAGTCGTTCATATGAGTGCCGGATTTGCCGCTTTGGCTGGTGCGATGATGATAGGAAAACGTAAAAATCCACACCACGAACCGTCTAATATTCCGTTTGTGATTCTCGGCACCGGAATGCTTTGGTTTGGCTGGTTTGGTTTCAATGCAGGCTCAGCTTTGTCGGCTAATGCAACCGCTGCGATGGCTTTTGGAACGACAACTGTCGCTTCTGCAACTGCAATGCTGACCTGGATTTTCTTTGACAGAATGAATGGTAGAAAAGTCTCTGCTTTGGGCGCTTGTATTGGAGCAGTTGTTGGATTGGTTGCCATTACACCGGCTGCGGGATTTGTGACAATTCCGCATGCTATTTTCATCGGATTTATTTCAGCAATTGTTTCAAACCTGATGTGCAACTGGAAAAGATTGAAAAAAGTAGACGATACTTTGGATGTTTTTGCTTGTCACGGTGTTGGCGGAATTATGGGGATGATTTTGACAGCAATGTTGGCTCAAGGTGAAAATGCAAGTTTGCTTCACGGTGGATTTGAAGTGTTTGCCCATCATATGATGGCGTTGGTTTTGGTTTCCGCATTTACATTTTTAGGATCTCTGATTTTATATAAATTCACAGATTTAATAATTCCGCTCAGAGTTGCAGAAGATTCCGAAAATATAGGTTTGGATTTGTCTCAGCACGATGAGAGTTTCTAGGCTTTAAATATGATATGAAGAAGGAAATAAGAACCAATTTGGTTCTTATTTTTTTGTACAAATTAGGATATGTTCGTTTTCGCTTAAACCTAAAAAATCATCTTTTGGGAAAGTTTGAACATCAACCAAAAATCCACTTTTTTCCAAACGTTCTTTCAAACCGTTGATAGAATAGATACGAACGTGATCATCTTGTCCGAAATGTTTTAATCGATCTTCTTTGGTTTTGATGGAAAAATCCTCATAAGTTTCTCCATTTTTAAAAGGTGTTTGGATGAGGCAGGTTCCATCAGCTTTTAAAACTCGGAAAAGTTCATTCATTGCTTGTTGGTCAGAATCGATGTGCTCTAATATATGATAGCAAATAATCAAATCAAAGCTTTCAGATTCTGCAGCAATATTGGTGATGTCAAAACGATAATCGGCTAAAAATTCATTCTCAAAATCGGTAGAAAAATAAGTGATGTTTTTATTTTTTTTGAGATTCCTGTAAATTGCTCTGGAAGGCGAAAAATCTAAAATCTTAATTTCAGATTTTAAATATTTCTCATTCAATATTTTCCAAAGTCTTCTCGTTCTTGGCAAACTGCCACAGACAGGACAAACTAAATTCCCATTTTCTACCAATACAAAATCTTTCAAGTGCTTTTTGCAAATATTACACTCGTGATTTTCACCTTTGTAGAGCGGATAAATCAACGAACGCAACAGAACCTCATTTTCAAAAAGAAACTTTTGAGGCATAATATTTTTGACGACTTTTTTTAAAGTTTTGTACATCCAGGATAAAAAATGAACCGCAAGATAATAAACATCTGTTATATTTAGGCGCTTTCCCTAAGATTTTCTAAATTCGTATCTTAAAATTTTTAAAATGACGAAATTCGGAGTTGATGCGGCCAGTTTTTATGTGCCTTCTTTATATTTAGAAATCAAAGACCTTGCAGAGAAAAGAGGAATAGAACCAGCAAAATTGGAAAAAGGTTTAGGCTTGCACAAAATGGCTTTACCCGATGTTCACGAGGATGCAGCGACTTTTGCAGCGGAAGCTTTGCTTAAATTAATTCAAGATTATAACATCAATCCGAAGGAAATTTCAAGAGTTTACCTCGGAACCGAAAGCGCTTTGGACGCTGCCAAACCAACAGCAACTTACGCTGTTCAAATGGTGGAAGAATTGCTAAGCGGGGAATTTGGGGAAAGAAGTTTCAAAAACTGCGACGTGGTTGATATGACTTTCGCATGCGTTGGCGCTGTTGATGCACTTCATAATTCGTTGGACTTTGTAAGAGCTAATCCGACTAAAAAAGCAATCGTTATCGCCAGTGATTATGCTAAATATGAGCTGGCTTCTTCCGGAGAATATACGCAGGGTGGAGGAGCAGTTGCGCTTCTGGTTTCTGCCAATCCAAGATTGGTTGAGATTGATAACAATTGGGGGGTTGCAACCGAAAGTGTTTTTGATTTCTTCAAACCGAGACGTCATCATTCAAAATCTGAATTTAATTCCGCGCCGGAAAATTATCCTGACAAAATTGAAATATTTACAGATGAGCCAGTTTTCGATGGTCAATATTCTAATCAATGTTATCAGGACAGGATTCGTGAGGCTTATCAGCATTATAAAGAGCAGACTTTCACCGTCAGACCTTACGAAGATTGGAGATATTTGATTTTCCATTTACCTTACGCATTTCACGGGAAAAGAGTGTTTACCGAGATTTATAGTATAGAAAATAATCTTGATTTTTCTGATGTTGAAAAACAAAAAGCAATCGCTAAATCTGAAGATTATATCAACTTCATCAATGAAAAAATTGAGAAGTCTCAAAGAGCTTCTTCCGAAATTGGAAATATGTACACGGCTTCTATTTTTATGGCGTTGCTGTCTGCACTACAAACTTCGTTTAACGAAAATGAAGATTTGACGGAGAAAGAAATTGGTTTCTTGGCTTACGGAAGTGGTTCCAAATCAAAAGTGTTTGTAGGAAAAATTTCTCCCGAATGGAAATCTATCGTAGAAAAATGGAACGTTTTCGAAAGCTTGAAGAACAGATTAGCAATTGATTTTGATACTTACGAGAAATTGCATCGCAAACAACTAGATTTTTCTGTGAATCCGGATTATAAAGGATTCGGATTGACAAGAGTTGAAAAAGAAAGTCCTGTTCTGAAGGGCGCAAGATATTATTCTTATCAAAAATAAGATTCTTACAATTAATTTGAATAAAAGCGAAGACGAGCAAATGATGTATTTGCTCGTCTTCTTTTGAAAATCTATAACTAACTACTAACTTAATTCAAAATAATTTTTTGGACTGAAAGATTTTTGGTGTTACGCCCTCCATTTGCTTGAAAACCCGGATGAAATAATTCGTATCCGAAAAACCAGTACTGAAAGCCGCTTCACTCACAGAATTATTACGAATCAATAATTCTTTCGCTTTTTTAATCCGCTCCTGAATAATAAATTCATTAGGAGAAAGCCCCAATTCTTCTTTGAACATTTTGAAGAAATTCGATTTGCTCACATAAGCCATTTTTGCAATTGCATCAATGGATAGTTTTTGATGTAGATTTTTCTTGATATAATCCGCAACAAAACCAATTCTTGACTTATTTTTCAAAGTGTTTTTCTCAACCAGATTTCTCGCCTGAGTTTGCATCAGTCTTATCAAAAGCTCTTTCAAAGCAAAATCTGCAATTACATCTTTATAAGAATTATCATCCATTGCAATTCTCATAATATTATTGGTCGCAGAAGCCAGCGCTTTGCTGTTCAATAGATAAAATTCTTCCAAAGAAATATTCCATTGCGAAGAATCATCCACTTTGGTCGCATTGAAATTAAGATGGTCTAATGACTGCTGCACAAATTCCGGATTCAATGTCAAAGAAATACACTGCGAAGCATTTTTATCAGCATCAGGAAAATCAATCACCATTGTTTCCCCAGGTGCAACCAAAACACTTTCTCCAGGCAGATATTCGAAGTAATTGCTTTTATCTTGGAGCTTCATCCATTTCTTTCCTCTCAACATCCCCGTAAACGCCAAATGTTCAAAGTGCAATTTCACATCATAAGCACTCTTATGCGTCTCATATATACTGAATTCACAATTATTTAAACTAAACTTGGTTTGATTTTCCACCAAAGTATTCAGCTTGTTTTCTTGCGTCAGATTAGGTTTGTTAAGTTGGAAATGATTTGGATTCATTACTCAAGATTTTTATAACATCTTGTTTCTCAAATATAATAAATTAAAAATTACGACCAAACATAATTTTTTCTTAATAATTATAAAGAATCTTAAAAGTAGGATTTTACTATTTTTTTGGAGAATTGTGCTATTCTGTTTATTTAATGTCTGGTTAACTTAGTCTTAATCAAATGTTAACTGATTATTAATTACAAAACAATATTATTATGAGCACAACAGTAGAAAAACAAAACTCGACAACATTAGCCTGGCCAGGATTCAAAGCTAAATATGATAATTACATCGGTGGGAAATTTATACCATCAGCTGGCGGACAATATTTCGATGTAGTTTCTCCGATTAACGGAAAAGTTTTCACGCAAGCTGCACACTCCAACAAAGAAGATTTGGAAAATGCTGTAAATGCGGCAGAAGAAGCTTTCAAAACTTGGAAAGACACATCTCCAACAGAACGCAGCATTATTCTAAACAAAATCGCAGACAGAATTGAGGAAAATCTCGAATACATCGCAACAGTCGAAACGATTGATAACGGAAAAGCAGTAAGGGAAACTTTGGCTGCGGACATTCCTTTGGCAATTGATCATTTCAGATATTTTGCTTCGGTAATCAGAGCGGAAGAAGGTTCACATAACGAGTTGGATAAAGACACCGTTTCATTAATCGTGCACGAACCACTTGGCGTCATTGCACAAATCATCCCTTGGAATTTCCCAATCTTAATGGCCGTTTGGAAACTGGCTCCGGCTTTGGCAGCAGGTAACTGCGTCGTTCTGAAACCGGCAGAAAGTACACCAATTTCCATTATGGTCTTGATGGAACTAATTGGAGATTTGCTTCCGGCAGGGGTTGTCAACATTGTTAATGGTTTCGGGGCAGAATTGGGAAGAGCTTTGGTAACCAATCCAAAAGTTAACAAAGCCGCTTTCACTGGTTCTACAGCAACTGGACGTCTGGTAATGCAATATGCAACAGAAAATATCATTCCTGTGACGTTGGAATTAGGAGGAAAGTCGCCTAATATTTTTTTCAATTCCGTAATGGATGCCGACGATGAGTTCTTGGATAAAGCAATCGAAGGTGCCGTTCTTTTTGCTTTAAACCAAGGTGAGATTTGTACTTGTCCGTCCAGATTATTGGTTCAGGAAGATATTGCGGATGCTTTCATCGCTAAAGTGATTGAAAGAACAGAAGCAATTAAAGTCGGAAATCCATTAGATAAAACAGTAATGATGGGAGCACAGGCTTCTAAAATCCAAAAAGATAAAATCGAAGGCTACCTGAAACTGGGTAAAGAAGAAGGCGCAGAAGTATTGACTGGCGGAGAAGCCAACCACATCGAAGGTCTGGAAGATGGTTACTACATCAAGCCAACCATTTTCAAAGGTAATAACAGAATGAGAATTTTCCAGGAAGAGATTTTTGGTCCGGTGCTGGCGTTCACGACTTTCAAAGATGAAGCGGAAGCTTTAGAAATCGCGAATGATACGATTTATGGTCTTGGAGCCGGCGTTTGGACTAGAGATGCGCATCAGTTGTATCAGATTCCTCGTCACGTTCAGGCGGGTAGAGTTTGGGTCAATCAGTATCACGCATATCCTGCTGGAGCACCTTTCGGAGGTTACAAACAGTCCGGCGTTGGTAGGGAAAATCACAAAATGATGCTCGACCATTACCGTCAAACCAAAAATATGTTGATATCCTATAACAAAAACAAATTAGGATTCTTCTAATAAGATTTGCACATTATTTCTCTCGCGGATTTTACAGATTTAGCAAATGAATGTTGCATAGAATCTGCACAATTTGCTAAATCAGCGAGAAATTATAAAAAATAGTTGTGTTTTTTAAGGGCGTGCCCGCTTGCCTTGGCTTTGTCCGGGGCGGCGGTCGGGCTTTTCAGGGCTCCTCCGCCTCTGCCGGATCCGGTGCTCCGCTGCGCTCCGCACTCTCGCCTGCGGCGAGACCCTTACAATCCCTCACGCAAATGACACATTGATAGAAATTTGGAACATCAAATAACAATAAAAACAACAATAATTAACCATTTAAAAGTAAATTATGATTCCAAAAACAATGAAAGCGGCCGTTGTACAAGGTTACGGACAGCCATTGAAAATTATGGAAGTTCCGGTAAGAGAACCCGGACGTTATGAAGTATTAGTAAAAGTAATGGCCTGTGGTGTTTGCCATACAGACTTACACGCTGTGGACGGCGATTGGCCTGCAAAACCAAAAATGCCCCTGATTCCGGGACATGAAGGTGTCGGAATTGTAGTGGCTTGCGGTCCGGAAGCGATGGTGAAAGAGGGTGATGCCGTTGGAGTTCCTTGGTTGTATTCGGCTTGTGGATGCTGCGATTATTGTATCACGGGTTGGGAAACATTGTGTGAAGCTCAGCAAAACGGAGGTTATAGCGTAGATGGCGGATTTGCAGAATATGTGATTGCAGATTCCAGATATGTAGGACATTTGAAAGACAATGTGAACTTCTTAGAAATCGCTCCGATTCTTTGCGCTGGTGTAACAGTTTACAAAGGTCTTAAAGAAACGGAAACAAAACCAGGAGAATGGGTTGCCATTTCCGGAATTGGTGGATTAGGACACGTTGCAGTTCAGTATGCTAAAGCAATGGGAATGCACGTTGCAGCGATAGATGTTGCGGATGACAAATTAGAATTGGCTAAAAAATTAGGTGCGGATTTAGTTGTGAATGCTAAAGAAACCGACCCAGGAACCTATCTTCACAAAGAAGTTGGAGGAATGCACGGTGCGTTGATTACCGCTGTTTCTCCAATTGCTTTCAAACAAGGAATCGATGTTCTTAGAAGAAAAGGGACTATTGCACTCAATGGACTTCCGCCAGGTTCTTTTGAACTTCCGATTTTTGAAACGGTTCTTAAGAGAATTACAGTGAGAGGTTCTATTGTTGGGACCAGAAAAGACCTTCAGGAAGCGCTTGATTTTGCCAACGAAGGTTTGGTAAAAGCTACCGTTACTTCTGCAAAACTGGAAGATATCAACGATGTTTTTGACAAGATGAAGGCAGGACAAATCGACGGACGTATCGTTCTGGATATTGCTGGACAAAATTAATTTATTGTTATTTGTGTTTTTGAGCCCGGCAGATTTTGTTTGTCGGGTTTTTATTAATTTTAATTAAGATTTAGAGACTTCGACTCCGCTCAGTCTGACAATGTTGATCAATAATTAGTATTAGAGATGTCATCCTGAGCGGAGTCGAAGGATTTCATAAGCTAAACTTTAAAGAGAAAAATATGGAAACCAAAGATAAAATCTCAAGACTTTCCGTAACCGAAAAAGCTTTGGAAGTCATCTGGGAGCTGGAAAAAAAACACGGTGAACTAATGTTCTATCAGGCCGGTGGCTGTTGCGAAGGGACACAGCCACAATGTTTTGAGAAAGGAGGCTATTTTCCGAGAATGAATGACGCAATGATTGGAACCATTAACGACCACGAGTTCTGGATAGATCGCGACCTTTTCGAATATTGGCAATATTCTCATTTTACTCTGGATGTTTTGGATGGCTGGGGACCTGGTGGTTTTTCTCTGGAAACGCCATTAGGCAAAACCTTCAAAGTTCATTATCGATTGTTCACGCCTGAAGAGCTGGAAAATCTGGAACCTATTAAGAGAAGTGAATAAGATATTTGCTTTAATTAGATTTCAACATCCTGGTGTGTAGATTTTTATCTATAATTGATTTTTGTATTGATTTATTTTTTAGGTTTACTGTAATAATTTAAAAAAAATACAAATGTCAATCAAGTACACAGTAGTAGAACGCGGTGAGCCAGGCGTAACTGGCGGTGGTAAAAAGAAATGGTATGCACAGGTACAATATGATGGTGAGATGACCGTTGATGATCTGGTGGCTGAAATCGAAAAGTTCTCTGCATTGAGTGAAGCGGACATCCGCGGCGTAATCATTGCTTTGGAGAATGTGATCCACAAAGAGCTGGTTAATGGTAAAATTATTCGTCTGGACAAACTGGGAAGTTTCTACCCAAGTCTTAGCAGTAGTGGTGCGGATAGTGAAAAAGATTTTAGTGTAAGCTATATCAAAGGTGCAAAAGTGAATTATCGACCTGGGAAGCGCATCACGGACTCATTGACCACAGCTACTTTTAGCAAGAAGAAATAATTTTAAAAATGACTGCGCAGCCAAGACCCCGTCGCTGCGCAGAGACAGACCCGAGACTGCGCAGCCATCAAACGACGGCTGCGCAGGTTTTTTGTGATAGAGCCGCAGGATTTACTCTAAAGGTCATTTCAAGACCGAATATCACAAGCTAACTTAGATTAGAGCGGTGTACTTTATTACTTTTTAAACAGCTTTGGTTTTCACAAATTTAGAAACG
The DNA here is from genome assembly GCF_003610695.1 of Epilithonimonas arachidiradicis. GTDB lineage: Bacteria > Bacteroidota > Bacteroidia > Flavobacteriales > Weeksellaceae > Epilithonimonas > Epilithonimonas arachidiradicis. The sequence goes on from NZ_RAQH01000004.1 coordinate 99,598, forward strand.
ATCATCGATGCCAAAATATTCCCAACGGAATTGAGAACCGTTGCCAAAGGGTCAACCAAAGTTCCGATGATGATGACTGCAGGAACCACATCAGGCGGAATTTTGTAAACCGAGATCATCAGCATTTCTCCGATATAACCGCCATTCGGGATTCCGCCCGCGACGGCGCTTACGAAAACTGTGATTCCGAGAGCCATTATGAGATTCATTGGTTCGAAAAAGTTCCAGCCAAGTAATTGGAAAGCAACATAAATCTTGATAATCGAAGAAATCGACGAACCGTTTTTATGAATCGTAGTTCCAATGGGAATTACAACGTTGGCGATGGAAGCAGGAACGCCCATTCTTTTGGCAGCCTCAATCGCAACAGGCATTGTCGCCAGACTGCTGCACGTACTGATAGCAGTTGCAGTGGGTAAAAGACTTTCTTTCCAAAACGCTTTTACGCCATTTCCTGATTTCCAAATAAAAGCATAAAGACTGAAAAATACAATGAAATAAATAGTTCCTGCAACATAATATAATCCCAAAGGTTTGGCATAAAATCCGAAAAGCTGAGGTCCAATCGTTCCGACCTGGTAAGCGAAATAAGCGCCTAATCCAATTGGAGCGACTTTCATTATTAATAACAAAAGCTGTTTCATCACTTCGTTGCCAGAAAGGATGAAGTTTTGAAATACTTTCCCTTTTTCTCCCGACTTTCTGATGGATATTCCGACTAAAAATGAAAATACCAGCAATGCTAACATATTCTGTCTCGAGAACAAATGATAGAACTCGCTGACCGTGAAAAATCCTACAATCTGGTCATTGATATTGGCATTATTCTGAAGATTTTCTGATATGGTTTCGCTGATGTTTTTCGGCGTTTCGGTTGGGAAAAAGTAAACCATTATAATGCAAAACGTTGCCGAAATCAATATAAAACTTAAGAAAGTCAAAGCCATTGTTCCGATAATTTTGCCCAGTTGATTTTGCTGTTCGATGCCGGAAATAGCAGAAACAATTGCAAAAAATACCAATGGAATTACTGTTACAAACAACAGATTCAGGAAAATATCGCCAATCGGTTTCAGATAAGTTACAAAATCAGGTGCGAAAATCCCGACAAGACTTCCAATGAAAATCCCGATGAGAAGCAGTATTATGTTGCTGTAGTTTTTCCAGAAAGATGATTTCATTCCCAATTTTAATCAAAGATAATTAATTCTTAACCACAAAAGAAACAAAAGAAGTGAAGGTTGACAAAAGCTTTTGTGGTTTAACAAAAACTTTTTATTTTGACTTAAGTAATTGAATTATTTCCGAGATTTGTCTATATGAAAACAGCAGTTCTGATTACTATCGGCGACGAGATTCTTTCGGGAAATACCGTTGATACCAACTCTAATTTTATTGCGACACAACTCAAAGAAATTGGAATAAAAGTGCTTTCTATTTTTACAATTCCGGACGAGGAACAGGCGATTATTTCCACTTTAGGAATAGCTTTTGAAATGGCTGATTTGGTTTTCACAACCGGTGGATTGGGACCAACGAAAGATGACATTACTAAAAAGGCTTATGCAGAATTCTTTGAAGATGAAATGATTTTCTCTGACGAAATCTATGAACATCTACGAGCTTACCTCGAAAAAAGAAACCGACTCTGGATTCTGGAACATAACAAGGACCAAGCGATGGTTTTGTCCAAGGCAAAGATCTTCCTCAACTATTTCGGAACGGCGCCTTGTATGGTTTTGGAGAAAAATGGAACTTATTGCTTCAGTTTGCCGGGTGTTCCGTACGAGGTAAAACCTTTGGTTAAAGACCAGATTATTCCTTTCCTGAAAGAAAAATTATCGCTTGAACATATCGTAACCAGAATTGTTTCTGTGGTGGATATTCCGGAAAGTATCTTGTCAGAAACCATTGAAGAATGGGAATTGGCTTTACCAAAACACATCAGCTTATCTTACCTGCCAGTTGGAACAAGAGTGAAATTGAGATTGACAGCTTCCGGAACTTCTCAGGAATTGCTGAATGCAGAGCTGGAAAACGAAATCACAAAGCTGTTTCCTTTAATCGGAGAAAATATCATTGCTACACAGGAAGATAAAATCGAGAAAATTCTTGGCGAATTATTAACGGATAAACAACTGACAATTTCCGTTGCGGAAAGTTGCACAGGCGGAGAATTGGCTCATTTGATAACGTCGGTTTCCGGAAGTTCCAATTACTTTCTGGGAAGTGTTGTGACTTATGCCACCCAAAAGAAAATCGACATTTTGAATGTCAATCCCAAAACGGTTGAAGAATTCACGGTCGTAAGTGAACAAGTTGCTTCTGAAATGGCAATCGGCTGTCAGGATTTATTCAAAACCAATATTGCAGTTTCTACAACTGGCGTTGCAGGTCCATCAAAAGGCGAAGATGGAAAAGATGTGGGAACGGTTTTTTATACGATTAGAATTGGAAATGAAGAAGTAACTTCTAAGTTATTTCTGCCACATTTGGAACGACTGGATTTTATGCATTTTGTTTCGCAAAAAGTAATTCAGGACATTGTTTCATTATTGATCAAAAAATAAAAAAAGACAGCTCAAAGGCTGTCTTTCTAACTTTTTAGTATCTAAAGTTTAACTCCCTATTTCAAAATTTCTTTCAAGAACATTAATGTATGATTCCACGCTCGCTTTGCCATGACTTCGTTATAGTCCGGCGCTTCCGGATTAGTAAAAGTATGGGTTGTATTAGCATAAGTGATGATTTGCCAATCCGCTTTGCCGTCATTTAATTCTTTTACAAAAGCGTCATAATGCACTTGAGGCACAGTTCTGTCATTGGCAGGATGCTCTACCAAAACCTTGGTAGTGATTGGATTATTTGGCCTTTCAGAATCTTTTGCTAAACCACCGTGGATAGACACAACTCCAACAACAGGTAGATTTCCTCTTGCTGCTTCCAAAGCGCCTGTTCCGCCAAAACAGTAGCCGATCACAGCAATCTTATCAACATTAGCACCTGATTTTTTTAATTCTTCCAAAGCCAAAGAAATTCTCTTTTGATACAGATTAAAATCTTTCTTATAAGTATTTGCAAGTCTGGCGGCATTTTCGTTACCAGCCGGAAGATTGCCTTCTCCATAAATATCTGCTATGAAAGCAATGTAGCCTTGTTTTTGTAATTCAAGTGCTGCATTTTTGGCTTCATTATCGATACCTTTCCAGGCTGGTAAAATCAAAACTCCGGGAAGTTTTTTTCCTGCATTAGACGTTACCATTCCCAAAAGTTTTTGTTCACCGTCCTTGTAAGAAATAGTTTTTAGTTTTTGAGCAAACGCTAATTGGATTCCGAAGAAAAGACTTAATAGTGTAATTGAAATTTTCATAAAGAATGATTCTATTATTGGTTTGTATTGGATTTAATAGTTTTAAATAAGTTCATCAAAAATACAAAAATACTGAAAACAACAAGCTGTAAACCTACATAATGCCAACCACCCAATTCCCAGCACTTCAAACCGATAAAGGTTCCGATAGCACCGCCGGCAAAATAAGAGGTCATATAAATCGTATTGATTCGGCTGTTCGCTTTTTGGTCTAATCTGTAAATCAATGCAACGTTTGTCACCTGAATGGATTGGACACCAACATCGATAAAAATCACAGCTAAAATAATTGATATTAAATAACTTGGAAACAGAAAGATAATCACCGAACCTACTAACAGAATGATACTTGCAATCAGCTGTGTTTTGCCGGAACCTCCTTTATCAGACGCTTTTCCAATCATTGGTGCAACTAGTGCGCCTGCAATTCCCAGCATTCCGAAAAGTCCGATAGTGTCAGAGCTGTATTGGTAAGGTTTTTCGACTAAAAGAAATGTCAAAGTCGTCCAGAATGAACAAAAAATAGAAAATGCAATTCCTCCCATTATTGCATATAATCTCAGCTGTGGAAATCGTTTTAACTGATAAAATGATGATGAAATTAATTTAAGATAAGAATCACTGAAGGTTGGTTTGACACTCGGTAATTTGAAATAGACAAATCCTAGAGACAAAATCGTGAATCCAGCCGAAATATAATACACCATTTTCCAATTGCTCCATTCGGCAATGTAACCGCTGAAAACTCTCGCCATTAATATCCCGACAAGAATTCCGGTAAAAATAATCCCGACATTTTTTCCTTTTTCATTGCCAGATAATTCGGCGGCCATTGGTAAAATAACCTGCGCTGCAACGGCAGTCAAACCAAGCAATAAACTGAATAAAAAGATGAAGTAATAATTGGAAACAATTCCGATTCCTGCAAGAATACAGAATAATATAGCCAGCAAAATGAGTATCAGTTTTTTACGATTAACTTTATCGCCTAGCGGAACCAGAGTCAATAATCCTGCGCCATAACCGACTTGTCCCAAACCTACCATAATGCCCATTTTACTTTCGGAAACTTTGAATGTCTCTGCAATCTGATGCAGAATCGGCTGTGCGAAATAGATATTGGAAACGCAAATTCCCGCAACGACCGCCATTCCGAGAACCTGAAATTTGGAAAGTTGAGACCCGGAGTTTAAAGAAATGTCGCTCATTATTTTAAAAATTCTTTTAAAGGTTGGATGAATCGGTCAAAAACCTCGATGTGTGGAAGATGTCCCACATTCTCTATTTCTACCAATTTCGAACCTTTTATTTTTTGCTGAGTGGCTTTGCCTAATAAGTCGTAACGTCCCATCGATTCGGCTAATTTTTTATCTTTCACATTGGCTTTTCCAATCGCTGTTCGGTCTCTTGTTCCGATGATTAGAAGCGTGGGAACATTCAGGTTTTGAAATTCATAAACCACAGGTTGCGTGAAGATCATATCCGAAGTTTTGGCGTTCACAAGAGCGACTTTTGGATAATCCGGTGATTTGGTCCAGCCTGTCAAAAGGTAAACCCATTCGTCATATTCGGGTTTCCATTGGTTGTCGTAGTAGAAATTACTTTGATATTTTTTGGCGGATTCGTAATCGGCTTTCAGTTCGGTTTCATAATTTTTATCGATAGAAGTGTAAGGCGCAACGAGTTTCCAATCTTCCAAACCAATTGGGTTTTCAAGGATTAATTTCTCCACCATTTCGGGATACATCAATGCAAATCTTGTTCCCAGCATGCCACCCATCGAATGTCCAAGAAGATAGATTTTATCGAGTTTCAATTCATATAAAACAGCTTTCGTATTTTGAGCCAATTGCTGAAAAGTGAATTGATACTCCGTCGGTTTGGACGATTTGCCAAATCCAATTTGGTCAGGAGCAACCACCCGAAATCCTTCTTTTGTCAAAGCCTGAATCGTTGTTTTCCAATAGGCACCATTGAAGTTTTTTCCGTGAAGCAGGACAATTGTTTTCCCATTGGGTTTTCCCGGTTTGATGTCCATATACGCCATCTTCAAATCCTGGTTTTGACTTTTGAAATTCAGAAAATGAACATCGTAAGGATATTGATAATTTGTCAGCATAATGTCCAGAACCGGACGTTTTTCCTGACTTAACAAAAGAACTGAAATAATAAAGAATAATAGAGCAAAAAACTTTTTCATAGAGCAATAATAAAGCTTTTTGTAGCAAGAATAGTGCCCTGTAGATTGATATATCAATAAGGATTCATTAATAAAATCTAACTCGAAAACTTGGGTGAATAGTTAAGGATCTTTATAAATCTTAAGCGTTTCGTCAGCCTCACCGTGACATTCTAGAACTAAAGTAATTAATGTTAGTCTGGGCAGAGTCGAAGACTTTATACATTGTCAGATTGAGGCTCTCGAAGCCCTTCAACGAATTACCTTTTAGACTTCATCGCTTTCACTTTCGCAACAGCATCATCTTTCAATAATTCCTGGTATTCCTCCGACTCAGCTGGAATCAATTTTATTTTTGAATCCTGATTATGAAAAATCCCAAATCCATTTTTCTTAGCTAAAGGCGAAGTCCGCAGACAAGCTTGTCCTTTTGAAAAATAATTCTGTTTCTCCTTTTCCAATTCTGAAGACGAAATATCATTTCGTTCCGCAAAAATTTCGAACAGCAATTCGTCTGAAGTATATTTCAGAGGATGTTTGGACAGTTTTTCGTATTGATAATTAGCAATCGTCTTTTTATCATTTTTCACAACCGGAATCACCGATGCAGAAACCGGAGAGTCTTCTGCGATTTCTATCAAGGTGTTGGTGTAGTTGGTGGTGTGTGGTTTCATTATTTAATAACTTTTTGAATAATTAGTACACTTAAAGCAGAAATTAAAATTGCAATATAATTCCAAAAAGTTAATTCTATATGAGGAGCTTGTAGTCCATTACTGAAAGGGTTTGCTTTAAAATAGAATATTAAAATAGAAAAACAAATTCCAACAAAAATTAAAATATTCCAATCGTATTTATACTCAAGCTTTTTTCTGAAAATATAAACAACCAAAACACTTATGATAAATCCAAATATATTTGTCAGAATAATTAGAAAGGGAGCCATTCCAGCAACGCCTCCCGGAAATTGAGATGATTTTAAAATATAAATTATAGTTGATGCTATAATTATTAAAACAAAATTAATAACATTTTTATACATTTTTGGAAATTATGTTGTTGCAACAATATTAGCTTTCGACCTAACCAACCACAATCCAACAAACGTCAAAAATCCATTCAGGATAATCAGTTCCACACCAATTCTGTAATCCGTGTTATTCGTCACCAAGTAATTAATCAGATAAGTCACCACAGGCGCCAAAATAGTCACCGCCAAAATCGAATATTTCTTCGTGATTTGATATTTCGTCAAAATTCCGAAAGCAAATAATCCCAACAATGGTCCATAAGTATAACCCGCGATTTCCATTATCAGATAAACAATCGATTTGTCATTCAAAGCTTTGAAAACCATTATCAATGCAAAGAAAATCACTGTGAAAGTCAAATGAACTTTCATTCTCAGATGCTTCTTTTGTTTCTCGGTTTTTTGCTGGTCTTCGTTGAGATTCAGTAAATCGACGCAATAAGAACTCGTCACCGCAGTCAAAGCACCATCAGCAGAAGGAAACAGAGCCGAAATCAAACCGATGATGAAAATCACAGAAAGCGCCATTGGAAAATGTCCCTGAAGCGATAGAGCAGGAAACAAATCGTCACCCATTATGTTTTTGATTTGACCGGCAGAATCCTTGAATCCGAAAGTATTCGTAACCACTTCTTTTCCATCCACCATCGTCGATATTTGTCCGTAATCAGCACCGTGCTGCATCGCAAAAAGATAAAGCAAACCGCCAAGGAATAAAAATGCCAGATTCACAAAAAGCAAAGTTCCGGCAAACGTCAACATATTCTTTTTCGAGTTTTTCAGATTGTCCACCGAGATGTTTTTCTGCATCATTTCCTGGTCAAGACCCGTCATTGCAATCGTAATGAACATCCCGCCCAGAATCGTTTTCAGGAAAAATGTTTTAGAATTCACATCCGTATTGATAAAATGCGTGTATTGCTTCTGCTCAAGAATCGTGAATGCTTCCCCAAAAGACAGATTGAGATTCAATAAAATATAAACAATGCAGGCAATCAAACTGATAATCATAAACGATGTTTGCAACGTATCCGTAATCACAATCGTCTTCACACCGCCTTCAAACGTGTAAAGCAAAATCATCAGAAGTAGGACAAAAGCCGTTACCCAAAACGGCACACCAAGCGCCTCCAAAAGGAAAATCTGAAGAATATTCACAACCAGATACAATCGTGCTGTCGCTCCAATTGCTCTCGAAATGATAAAAAATAAACTGCCGATTTTATGTGCTTCCACATTGAAACGTTTCCCCAGATAAGTATAAATCGAAGTCAGATTCATCCGGTAATAGAGTGGTAGCAAAACACCAGCAACGATGAAGTAGCCGATGAAAAACCCAATTACCATCATATAATATTCGAAGCCGCCGTATGGATTTTCACCACCCAAAAATTTCCCGACCGTTCCCGGAACCGAAATAAACGTCACGCCGGAAAGCGACGTTCCAATCATCCCAAACGCCACCAGCCACCACTTACTTTTCTTGTTTCCGATGAAAAAAGACTGGTTGTCGGAGTTCCGACTCGTAAAATAAGATATGACCAAAAGGCCGATAAAATAGGCAAAAACGAATAATAGTAAAACTGTTCCCGGATTCATTGTTCAAATTTGAGTTGAACAAAAATAGTTTTTTTATCGAGACAAAAGTTATTTTGCAGGCAACATCTTTTTGACAACGATATAAAGAAGAACGGCTGATATTGCTAGAACAGAAAAAGACCCAATCCACAAACTATCAAACCCGAATCGACTCACTACATAAGTCCCCAAAAACGGTGTAATGATAAACGAAAAAGAAAAAGCAATCCCGTTCACACCCATATAGGCGCCTTTGTTTCCGTTTTCGGAACGTAGTGCTGTAACGGTTGACATAAACGGAAGCGCCCAGATCTCTGCAACACACAAAACTGTCATTGCGATAATCAGCCAGGGTATGTTGCTCCCGAAAATCAGCATCAGATAAGACAACCCGGCTAAAAAAACACCGGCAAATAGAATCTGCGAAATCTTCATTGTCCGCTCGGCAATACTTACTAAAGGCATTTCCAGCAACACGATAATAAATCCGCTGTAACCCAGGATAAAACCAATCGTACTCTGACTAAGCTTCGCCACATCTTTATAAAACAAAGGAATCGTATTGAAGAATTGGAAAAAACAAATTGCGAATACGGTACACAAAAAGCTGTAAAGCAAAAACGGATAATCTTTGTAAGGTGATTTTCCTGCCTTTTTAATCACCTGTGCTGTCTCAGATTTTTTTCTCTCACGGAAGATTTTATTCCGCTTTCGAAAAAAGATGACGTAGATAATTCCGGCAATTACAGCACCAATAAAGTTGACAACAAACAGGAAGTTATAAGAAATCCCGGACAAGATTCCGCCCAAAGCAGGACCGATGGAAAACCCAAGATTGATGGCCATTCTGTTGAGTGAGAAGGCTTTCGTCAGGTTTTCGGGCCTTGCATATTTAGTAATCGCCACAGAGTTGGCAGGTCGAAAAGTATCGCTAATGGTACTCTGAAGAAATATCAGAACCGCCATCATCTCAACACTCGGAAAAAAAGGAATAATGAGAAAAATAGGCGCACTGAGAAACAAGCTCCAAGTCTGGATATAGTATTCTCCGAACTTATCCGTCAGGTAACCACCAAGCCAGGAACCAACTACTGAGCCGATGCCATAGAAGCTCAAAACGATTCCCGCATTCTCCAGAGAAAACTTCAGATGATCTGTCATATAAACACCCAAAAACGGTAAAACCATCGAACCGGAACGGTTGATAAGCATCACAATGGACAACATCCAGGCTTCTCTGGACAGTCCTTTGAAAGTGTTGATATAATAATTGAGAAATTTCATCCGAATAATCAGAATGCAAAAATATTATTTTGATTTCTATATTCTGCTGAATTTTAAATTAAATAAAAAAAGACTTATCAAATATTTGATAAGTCTTTTTTTATTGTTAAGAAAGCTAGTTTTTAGGGATTGTCTTTTTGATCTCGGCCAATGTGGCTGTGCTCGGCAAGCCTTGTACTTGTTTTTTTGTACTTACTTGCTTTTTATTACTGACCGTTCTTCCGGGAATACTTGCTTTAATTTCGTAAATGTCAGAAGCCCCAGGAATCGTTTTTCCAGATGGAGCAGAAGAGTTTTTATTCTGAGTTTTTGATTTTTGAAGACCTTCTTCCGAGGCCAGACCAGTTCTCTCAACTTTCTTTTCTGCAGCTTTGTCTTTGTAAGCTTTGGCATTGGCTTCTATTACCTCTTTCGGGATTTCTTGTTTTTCTTCAGCGGTTTTGCTTTCCTGCGCCATTGCAAAAGATGTTCCTGCAATCATTAGAATTGTGATATATAAATTTTTCATTTTGTTTAAATTTTAAATTATTTGATACTGATTAGAACATTGATTTTACCGATGTCTTTACCATCATAAGACTGCAAAGCTTTTCCAAGAACTTGTCCTACTTTTACTTTATCGATATTGGCTTTCATTGCCACACCAGCTATGGATGAGGTTACTAACAAATCTCCTCTTTTGATTGCGCCTCCTTCCAGACAAACTTTTGTTGGGATGACACCAATGACGCCCATTGGAACTTTGTCAGAAATATCTGTGTCGATATTTTCTTCCGTCAAAAGTACACCAGGTTTTGTAGCATAAACACCCGCAACTAGGTTAGAATAAGGTGTTGAGGATTTTTCTACAGTTCTGTCAGAATCGGCCGAAATTACCAGGATGTCTCCGGTTTCATATTGTGAAATATGACCTTCTACATCAAATGCTTCGGCAATATCAGCGCCACTATTTTGAGTTCCTCCATTGAAGAAACCTCTTCCTGCTTTATTGATCCGGGCTACATTGGCACTACCGCTTTGGAATGTAGCAAGATTTCCGGAGGCTCCAATATGATTTACCAAAAGTGTTGATCCGGTTCCTGTTGTTGTAATATGTACGGTAGGCTGTCCATTAGAGTTATTAAAATTAGCAAATCTTCCGGCTTTACCAGTTCCGAAGTTAGGCGTGAATCCTGATATTGCATTTCCTGCGCCATCTGCACTTGCTTCTATACCATCGCCACTTCCTCCTGCGTTTGCAGTAATTCCATTTCCATTACCTTCTGTAAGTGCTAATAGTGCAGGTCCATTTCCTGATGTATTGCTTGCATAAAATAATCCGGCATATCCACCAGTTCCAGAAGAGAGTCCATAGATACCAGCAGTTCCGAAGTTGGCAAATTGAGAGTTAACTTCTCCTTTTACTGCTGGAGATGTCCCTGTAGTTCTATCGACTTTAAAGTTTCCGGCTGTTCCGTTTCCAACAGTAGTAACAGTGATTACATCGCTCTCGTTATCTTCGTTAAAGTTATTAAATCTCCCTGCGCGACCTTCGGAAAAAGTAGGAACCCAAGCATACAAGGCATTTCCACTACCATCAACGTTGGTTTCTATACCGTTTCCGTTTTTTCCTGCATTGGCGGTAATGGCATTGCCGTTTCCATCATTAATAGCGACTACTGCTGGACCATTTCCATTTGTATTGGAAGCGTGAAAAAGACCTGCAAAACCTCCGGTTCCAGAAGATACACCGAATACACCTGCTGCTCCGAAGTTTCCGAAAATCGTTTTTACTTCTCCTCGTACAGCGGCAGCAACGCTATTTGTATTATTAACTAAGAAAGACGCTGCATTTCCTTCTGTATTATCGGGAATATTACCATTGCTATTGGTTTCTACTTCAAATGTGTTTCTTTCATTATTTGTATTTAGATTTTCAAATCTTCCAGCGCGACCTTCACTACCACCGAGACCTACTTGACCGTAAACACCCACTCCTGTTCCTGAAGTATTTGTGGCAATAAATCCACGTACGCCATAACCGCCGCCATCGTTACGTCCAACAACAGCTCCGGCAATGTCACTCGTTGTTCTACCGACTATGGCTTCACCTGCTCCATTGTTATCTCCAACAATCCCCGCAGAGGTTAGCTGGCTTGTGATACCGTGGATAGCAAAGCCATTTCCTGTGCTGCTTTTGACGCCAATACCATTTCCTGTTGTATTTACATTAATAACATTACCATTTCCGACGGTGTTGGCATTCAAAACATTGTTGTTGTTGGAATTACTGAATATTGAAATATTGGCAGGAATGCCTGCGCTGCTTGTTGCTGTAAGTCCTGTTCCGGTATTACTATTAGCATATACCCCTGTTCCATTGGCTGATGAGTTACCATAAACACCCAAGCCGTTTGGTGTAGATCCATAAACGCCCCAACCGGTACCTGCCTGAGATCCCCAAACGCCAATTCCTAATCCGCCAGTGCCACTGTTAATCCCTTTTACAGCGGTTGAAAATCCACCTGGAGTAGTATTGGTTACAATACCTCTTACAGCTGCAATATTAGAAGTAGTTGTGTTATTAGTTCCTTCGAGTGAAGTGCCGTCTCCATCATTGTTTATCGAAAATAGAGTTGATGCATTGTTTTGTGCTGCTATGAAAGGCAGTGTCAAACTTCCGCTTCCTCCACTTCCGGAAGATTTTGCATACAAAGCATATGGAACACTTAACAATTGACTCGTTCCTGCGATAGTATAATTAGTTCCACCAGCTGGATCTGTTTCGGTTTTAAGATAATAGGAGTTTCCGCCCCAGTTGATGGTGTTGAATGTTCCGCTGAGTACCGTACCTGATCCGATTTCCAAACTTACCAGACCATTGACATTAGTCGTTCCAGTGATTCTTTCGGAATAAACAGATGTTCCTGCTGCTGAACCTTGCAGGACGCTAACTCTCACAGCGACGTTTTGATTAGCCAAAAGCTGTCCGGTATTGTTTCTGATAATAGCCTGATAGCTCATTTTTTCCGGAGCCTGTGCAGAAACCAAATAAGTTCCTAAGGCAAAGGCTGCAATGAATACAATTTTTTTCATAAGTATTATTTTTTGATGATTTTAAATGTTTTGATGTTTTGGTTATTCTGGAAAATCTGAATGATGTAGACAGAAGCAGGCAGGAGCGAGAAGTCCAGTTCACTCTTCTGTTGAGAGATGTTCCCTTTTTTTACAATTTTTCCCTGAACGTCAAATAGGGCGTAATTGGAACCTTGATAATTTCTGTCATTGAAATCGATGAACAAAAAATCTTTAACAGGATTGGGATACAAAAGGATGTTTCTCTCTTTGTGGTCTATATCTTCTACAGCCAGTGTGATGATTTCATAGGCGTGCTGTATGCCCTCCATTACCTGAGTATTATTGCCTTTTTGCAGGTAATCAATCTCTCCGACGGTGTAGGATGAACTGCCGCCGCTTCCGGTGGCCGTCATTCCTGTCGATGCGATGGTTTTTTGTGCTTTAAATAATCCTGTCGGAAAAATCGATAGAATCAAAAGCCGAATGAGTAACTGATTTTTCATAAGGTGAATTTTTCTATTCCAAAGTTAGAATTACGATGCCTGATGAAAACGTGAAATAGATAAACGACAATTTTAATAGACCAATGACATTTTATAATTAAATTAGTAGAAACTAAAGTGTTATGATTAAAAAAATCCTTTTTTTTGTTTCATTCTTACCACTTATCCTGTATTCTCAGGCATTTTCAAAACTTGCATTTTATAAGCAGGCATTGAAAAAAAATGCCAATGATGAAAAACAATTTCAGCTGCAGCAGGAGCTTGTGAATATTTACAGGATTTATAACCCCGACAGTTGCCTCTTTTATACTAAAAAGAATTTTGGCCTCATTAGAAAAAACGAGTGGAATCCAAAAAAAGGTAGAGCACTTTTGGGACTTGTAAGTTATTATACCGAAAAAAATAATATCAAATCTGCTTATAAATATAATCAGGAATCCTTCAAAATCAATAAAGACAATAAAGATCAATCTGCGTTGGCCGATAACTATTATATGTTTGCGAGGCTCTATCATCAGAAAGGGGAACACGCACAGGCTGTCCGGAATTATTTGAAATCTATTGATGTTGGAACCCAAAGCAATAATCTTTGGATTGTCTGTTCGGCATACCGAAGTCTGGCGTTTTTATATCTGGATGAGTCGAATAAAGAAAAATCTTATGAAAACATCAATAAGGCGCTGAAGATTGCAAACAAGTCGAATTTACTGGAAGCGTCAGGATTCTGCTATGGCGTTTTAGGTGAAATTGACAGAAGTTTCGGGAATGCTAAAGAAGCTCAGTTAAATTTCTTGAAATCCTACCAATATTTTAAGTTTACATAATAAATATCTTAAATACCAAATGCAAAGAAAAATTTTAAATAAAAGACAAGTGAAAAATGTTAAAATCAATGACATTGAGTATTTTGATGTTCAGGATATAAAAGATAATCATCCTGATCTGAAAATAGAGGTTGAAAAAATTGTTCATATTGAAGATGTTACTTTAATTGAAGCGAAGTATGTTCATTTGCAACTGAGTTTAATAAAATAATAAAGCAGGTATTTAAGAAATAACCTGCCTTGTGTAAAGAAATATATTATTACCTAATTTTATAAATCACTATAATGTCATATGACCTCCCTGTCTTCCTCCTGGACCAGATTTTGGCTTAGGCTTCTTAGAAGCGCCATTCTGCTCAATGATAAATTCGAAAACTTTTCCGGCATCCACCTCTTCACATTCAACTATTTCAGAACTTATATAAATGTATGATACATCTCCACTGGCAAGATAAACTTCTTCATAATATTCATAAATACAAGTATAGCTAAGATTTTTTTCAAATTTTATACTATAAAAATCTTGATTAATATTGTTTGCAAAAGCATTATGAGAAATGCTCATCACAAAAATAGTACTAATTATTTTTTTCATATTAAAATATTTTATCATAAATATATGAAGAATTTCCTAATTATAAAATTTTGTATTTAAATTATTGTAGCTTTAATGAGGTTTTATAAAATCCTATTAATGAGGAAAGTAGGCGTTTTCCTGATGCTTAATTCAATTTTGTTTCTATTCTCACAGAAGCAACCAGATCTTTTGCAGTATAAAACGACGGAAGAAAAAATTAAAGCATGGGACTTATATTGTGATAGCTTATCTGAATCTGAAAACTTTCCTCTATTAATCAAAGAATCTGATATCGGAATTACACTTGCAAAGAATAATAACAAATATCTGTCAAAATTCTATTTCTACAAAGGTTATGGCTACGAATACACCAACAATCAATACGAAAAAGCAACCGTTTATTTTGAAAAATCATTACAACTTGCTAAAGGTAAATATCAAGAGCAAGAGGTGTTGGCGCTTATGAGGCTCAATTATATGTATTATTCTATAAAAGAATATAAGAAAGGAGAAGAACTGATCAATTATGTCAAAAAAATTGTTGATACCGTTAAAATCAAAAATCTTAAAGCGACATTATTAGGAAGCATTGGCGAATATTATTTGGATAGGTCTGAGTTTGAAAATTTTATTAATTATAAGCTAAAAGCTATCGATTATTTGTTGTTGGATAAGAGTAAAAGGGAAACCAGAAATAATATTGGCATATCATATCTCCAGATTGCCGATGCTTATAACGATATGAAACAATTTGAAAAAGCAGTAGAATATACCCACTATGCTGTTCCATATCTTAAAAGGTCAGACGGAATCGCTTTTTTGTACAATACCTATATAGAGGCTTATACCAATTTGGGAAATATTGATTTGGCTAAAAAATATTATCTGGAGCTTTACGAAATTGGAAGAAATAACCAAATGCTCTTTCTGAACGTCAGTTATGCCAACCGAAATATGTCCGAGTTTTATCTGGGAAAAAACAGACTAGAACTGGCAGATGATTATGCTGATAAAGCTTTACTTTTTGCAGAAAAATCAAACGATGAAGAAATCCTGATGGAGGCTAATACTATAAAAGGGAAAGTATTGGTTGGTCAAAGGAAATATTCTGAAGCCATTAAGATCCTTAAAAAAGCTCTAAATTTTGCTTATATCTACGACAAACGTTTTTTTGCAGAAATCAATAAAAAACTGTCCGAAAGTTATGCTGCCCAAAAACAATGGGACAAGGCTTATCAATATTATAAAGCTTACAGCCAGACCAATGATTCGCTTTCGGTAGAATCAGGAAAACAGAGTCTTGCAAATGCAGAAGCGAAATTTCAGAATAAAAGTAAACAACAGGAAATCAAATCGTTAATTAATGAAAATACAATCCACGAGCTAACTATTAAAAATTCCAAAAAACAGCGGATTTATCTTATTTCCGGTTTGTTTGCCATAGCTATTATTGGTGGTTTGATCTATAATCAGAGTCGAAATAGAAAAAGAATCAATCAAAAATTAATGATACTTAATTCAGAATTAGATAAAGCCAACAAAACCAAAATGCAATTTTTCGGGATATTGAATCATGATCTTCGTAGTCCTGTTATTTCATTGATCAATTTCCTCCATCTTCAAAAAGAGGCACCGGAAATGATGGATAAAGAAACTAAAGAGCGTCTCGAATTACAAACGACAGCAGCAACAGAACAGCTTCTGGAGCAGATGGAAGATCTCCTGCTTTGGAGCAAAGGACAGATGGAAAATTTTGTTCCGTCATTCAAAAATTATAAAGTAGAAGACCTATTTTCTGATGTTAAGAGAGAATTTGTTTGGGTTAATGATATTCAGATTTCCTTTAATTATTCAAAAAATATGGTGGTTTTCACGGATAAAGAATATATGAAAACCATTATTCGTAATATCATCAATAACAGTTTAAAAGTATTACAGGGGAAAATAGATGGGGAGATTATTTGTAAAGCGTGGGAAACAGATCGTGAAAGTTTGATCGAAATCATGGATAACGGCGGTGGCGCTCATATTGATAAATTCAAGGCGCTGTACGAGGAACATACAAGTATTGGCATCAAAAAGGGTTTGGGACTACACGTGATCCGGGATCTTTGCAAATCCATCAATTGTAATATCGAGGTTAAAAGTAATCAGATAATTGGTGAAACTCAAATTATTTTAAGAATCAAAAAAGCTTAAGTTGTCTTTGTAAGCTCGGCCAATTGGTAAATTAATATTACTGTTGATGACCACTTCGTAACTGTTTTTTCTGGTAATCAAATGTTTCGGAACGGCGTAGCTTTTATGGATTCTTACAAAATTTGAAAAATGATCGTCCTTCAGAATTTGGCCGATTGATGATAACACACAATGTTTTTTTTGAGCGGTAATCAGCCTGGTGTAATCTTTCAGTGCTTCCAAGTAAATGATATCAGAGATTTTTATCTGTACAATGTTATGGCCTTCCTTGATTTTCAGAAAATGAGATCCGGTGAGAATGTCAAAATATTCAGACTTTTCCTTCATACTGAAAAAATCAATCAGCTTATGGATGGTGTATTCAAAACGTTCTTTTTTCAACGGTTTTGAAATGAAATCCAAAGTGTCGAGTTCAAAAGTATCGACCGCATATTCGGGATGTGAGCTGACAAAGACGCAAGCTGGTATCTTGGGGTAGTTTTTCCTGATCTCTATGCCAGATTTTTCCGGCAGATCAATATCAAGAATCAGTAAATCAATGGAATTGTCCAGAAAAGGTATGGCACATTCTGCAGAATCTACAGCCGCTACTAGCTCCAGGATATTCTGTTGCTTGATGAGATGTTGAAGCATTAGCCTGTCGACTTCTTCGTCTTCTATCACTATGCATCTGATTTTTTTCATTCCACTTGATATGAGTCAAAGTTATAAAAAAGTACAGAGAAATTATATAATAAAAAACCCAACCAAAATCGGCTGGGTTTTATAATGGATTGGACAGGATTCTTAAGGCATTTTAAATCCTCTCGTCGTAATTCTTCCGTAGCTGTCTACATATTTTACCTGAACATTACCTTTGTAACCGTTTAGGATTTTCTCGACATCTTTCTGGGAGTTCACAGGTTTTCCGTTGATTTCCATCACGATGAAGTTATCCACCACACCAATTTTGTCCATCTCGCCGCCTTCGGTAACATTTTTCGCAAGCACGCCGCTTTCCAAACCATAGTCCGTTTTAACGCGATCACTCAGTGGCTCAAACTCGGAACCAATTTTTTCAGTGACAGTTAAGTCATCTTTGCTTCTCGCAGTAGTACCACCTTTCTGGTCTTTCAGCGTTACTGATACCGTATTTGGTTTTCCATTTCTGAGGTAAGTTACTGTAACTTTGTCACCCGGTCTTCTACTACCGATGGCGAATGAAAGGTCAGAAAAACTGCTGATGTTGGTGTCATCAATTTTTGTTACGATGTCGCCAGCTCTGATGCCTGCATCTTCTGCGCCACTTTTTGCAGTAGTTTCTGTCACATAGACACCATCACCCACTTTAAGATTAGCCTTATTTTTCTGATTGTAAGCAGCAACCTGCATATCGTTAGACAAATCCAGACTTCCGATTCCAAGGAAACCTCTTTGTACTAATCCAAACTTTTTGATATCCTCAACAATTTTTCTTGCCAAATTGGAAGGTACTGCAAAACCATAACCTTCATAGTAGCCTGTTTTAGACTGGATAGCGGTATTAATACCAATCAAATCACCGTTCACGTTTACCAATGCACCACCACTGTTCCCAGGGTTGATCGCAGCATCGGTTTGGATGAAGCTTTCAATAGGTGTTCTGGATTGCTGACTTAGGATATCGATACTTCTGCCTTTTGCAGAAATGATTCCCGCAGTTACTGTAGAGTTAAGCCCCAGTGGGTTACCAACCGCCAAAACCCATTGTCCGACTTCTACCATATCCGAATTGGCAAAGTTGAGGTACGGCAACCCTTTTTCCTCGATTTTCAATAATGAAATATCCGTGTTAGGGTCGGTTCCGACTAAAGTTGCGATATATGATTTTTTATTGCTAAGAACAACTTCCAACTTGTTGGCGCCTGCTACCACGTGATTGTTGGAAATGATGTAACCGTCCGGCGAAATAATCACTCCAGAACCTAATCCCGAAGGCATATTTTTAGGAGCCTGCTGTTGTCTTTGCTGATTTCCGCCAAACGGATTCCCGAAGAAGAAATCAAACATATCCTGATCCGGCATTCTCTGAGAGGATCTGTCCTGATAATTCTTAATCGTAACTACGGCAGGAACAGTAGTTTTAGATGCTTTGACGAAATCGTCGCCCACGGCAGAACCCATCCCGACAAACGCCGAATTTTTAGATGCTTTGGTAAAGTAAGAGAAATCTTCTCCGTTGTTTTCTGAGCCGAAATAGTGACTCGCTCCGAAAACCGTTGCACCAGAGATAACTCCGGTCAATGCAAATGGCATTAGCTTTTTTAATGTATTCTTCATTTTAATATTCTTTTCTTTTTTTGATTTCTATTGACACAAATTTAATGCTAAATTAGTATGAACTAAAAAATTAGTGTTACAGTTTTAACGAAGTTTAACCATTTTTAAAAATTTCTTAATAAACTTCAGTATTAATTAGCAATTAAAAGGACTAATTAATTGCAATTAATTACAAGATGTCTTAATTTTTATTGATTGATAATCAATTTGATAAATTAATTTCAAGATATTTTTTCATAATAATGACAATTTGTCATTTTGATTCCTTTATTCGAATAAAGTCAAATCAGATTTAGGATTTTTCTTAAAATTTGAATAAAAACCTTTTGGCAAAAATTTTGTTTTTCCAATTATCATAAAATGAAAAGATATGAAAAACAGTGTAAAAGTAGCTTTAGGATTTTTAGCAGGAGGCAGTTTAATCTTGGCAGGTCAAATCATTAGAAACAAAAAGGATAAGCGGAAAATTTTTACAGCTCCGGATGGCAATTCTTATAAAGAAAACGAAATGTACAGAAATTCTCAGGGTGAGATTTTCAAAAACGGAAAGCAACTACATTTCGAAACACCAGAGATTCCTTCTCAAGTCAATCATCATATTGATATGCCACATAATCATAATAGTGTGAGAGATAATCATTCGCTTCCAAAGAATGTGAATTATCATCAGAAAGGTGTAAGGCATCATTGATCTCAGTAATTAAATCTTGATGGCAGACAAATTGTATTTGAAATAAAAAAAAATAAATTATGGATAACGAGAATATAGTAGAAAGACTTACTAAATATGAATACGATGATAATATTGTCTATACAGGATTTAGATCCATAGGAGAAGCAAGAAAATTTGCTGAAGAACGCAATGGCAGGTTGGTTGAGGTTGGTTTTTTGGATGGAAATGATAATCCGGTCGAAGATTCTTCTCAGCATCTAATTGATGATAATAAATATTATAAGGCATTTGCAGGTCCAGATTACAAAATTCTGCATTCTGCGGATGAAGGTTTTCAGGATATAGCTGAAAAGTTGAAAGAAAGAAAAAATGAAATCACTGAAAAAAGTCCTGATGAGAAATATTTTTCAGATTCAGATCCTTTATTAGAGGAAGACGCAGTGATTATTCTTTTTAAAGGGGAGGTACAGCAAGTAACATCCCGTGAAAGATCAAAATATCTAATGCATACCAAAGTTTATGAGCTGGCGGTAAGCGTTCCAAAATCAAAAGATTAAAAAATGGCAACAACGAAAAAATATTCGGACAAAGCTCAGGACAAAGTTGGGAAAGTGATGAAGGAATTCAAAGAAGGAAAGCTGAAGTCCGGCTCGGGTGATAAAGTCACAAGCAGAAAGCAAGCCATTGCAATCGGAATTTCCGAAGCAAAAGAAGCGGGACTAAAAGTCCCAAAACAGAAAAAATCAAAATAAACATAATCCGGCGCAAGCCGGATTTTTTATGTAAAAAGAATTGTTTCCAGCAAAATGCTTCGTTTGGAATGATTTGGATTTTATTAATAACTTTGCAAACTTATGTCAAATGTTATTTCACAATCCAAAACCGTTGCTTTTCATACACTTGGCTGCAAACTGAACTTTGCAGAAACCTCTACTATTGCAAGGCAATTGACGGATGCAGGTTATCAAAAAGTTAATTTTGATGAACCTGCCAAAGTTTATATTATCAACACTTGTTCTGTGACAGAAAATGCTGATAAAGAATGTAAACTTCACGTCAAGCGCGCTGTAAAAGCTAATCCGGAAGGTTTGATAGCGATTATCGGTTGTTACGCGCAATTGAAGCCCGAAGAAATTTCGGGGATTGAGGGTGTAGATTTGGTTCTAGGCGCTAAAGAGAAATTCAATATTCTGAGTTATCTGGATGATTTGGAAAAATCTGAAAGTTATGCTCAGATCCATTCCTGTGAAATAGATGAAGCTGATTTTTTTGTCGGATCATATTCTATTGGCGACAGAACCAGAGCATTTTTGAAAGTCCAGGATGGTTGTGATTACAAGTGTACCTATTGTACAATTCCGTTAGCAAGAGGAATTTCCCGTTCCGATACCATCGATAATGTGGTTGCCAATGCAAAAGAAATTGCTGCAAGAGATATTAAAGAAATTGTTTTGACGGGTGTCAATATCGGAGATTATGGAAAAGGAGAATTCGGAAATAAGAAACACGAACATACCTTTCTCGATTTAATTTCTGAACTAGATAAAGTTGATGGTATCGAAAGAATTAGGATTTCTTCCATCGAACCCAATCTTTTGAAAGATGAAAGCATCGAGCTTGTATCGAAAAGCAGAAGTTTTGTTCCTCATTTTCATATTCCGCTGCAATCTGGTAGTGATGAATTGTTGAAGAAAATGAAACGCCGTTATTTGACGAAGCTATATAATGAGAGAGTTAATAAAATCCGTGAAGTAATGCCGGATGCGGCAATTGGTGTAGATGTGATTGTCGGATTTCCTGGCGAAACGGAAGAGTTGTTTATGGAAACTTATAATTTCCTGAATGATTTGCCCATTAGTTATCTTCATGTTTTCACGTATTCCGAAAGAGAGAATACGGAAGCTGCCGATATGCAAGGCGCAGTTCCAATCCCAGAAAGGAAAAAAAGAAACAAAATGCTGAGAATCCTTTCCGAGAAAAAGAAAATGGAATTCTACAGAAGTCAATTAGGAAAAAAACTACCAGTTCTTTGGGAACATGAGGATAAGAACGGAATGATGTATGGCTTCACAGAGAACTATGTCCGGGTTTCAAAACCATTCGACGAAAAATCAATCAATCAAATAGAACAGATCATTCTGGACAAAATTCTTGAAGATGGAAATATTTCTATCAAAGAAACACAGTTTGAGGATTTTTTAGCGAAGATTTAATCTATAAAAAGTATTCATAAAAAAACCGCAAATATCAATTTGCGGTTTTTAATTTATCTAGTCGTCTTTCGGTAATCTAGTTTGTGTTTTATAAAGCTGGAAATTAAAAACAAAACTTCTGTCATTATAAACAGTTCCGTAGATCGAACTATCTCTCGCATAAGCTGCTCTGGATGGAACAATGATTACACCTTGCAAATTGTAATCTGCAGAATTATCCTGATCAAAAGATTTAAAATATTTTAACCCTTCCTTTAACCCTTCTATTTCGAAAAACTCTTTTCCAACAGTGGTATTATTATCTTTGTTATATTTTTCAAGAACAGATTTTTTTACATAGTAATAGGCCGGGTCAACAATTGGATTTCCTGTAGAAGTGCTATTCGCAAAAGTTGCCTGATTGCTAAAATTGATATTACCATCCGTATTTGTCGCAATATAAGTGTTAGTTGAATGAAAAAGAGTAATGATATCATTATCTGCAACGGCTTTTCCAGGATCAGGCTGTGCACCTGTTCTTACGATGTAAATCACACCAGACGGTAAAGTCTCGTGAGGATAAGAGGATAGTTTGGGGTAGTTGTTATCCGTATCTGTAGTATCATCAAATGCTGTAATAACACCTTTATCATTGAAGTAATTGGATTCCATAAATTTGATTGCAGCAGCATCGTCATAAGCATTTTGATCTGCTATAGGAACAACTACAACTTCTTCCTCATCACGATCTTTCTTACATCCTTGTAAAACAACCACAGAAAGAGCAATTCCTAAAAGTATTTTCTTCATTTTTTTATAATCGTTAAATTGCATTAATTTTTAACGTGACAAAAGTATAAAAAATTATGAGAATAGATAAATTTTTGTGGAGTGTGAGATTTTATAAAACAAGAAACATTGCTGCAGAAGAGATTAAGAAAAATAGAATAAGCATTGGCGAAAATGTTGTCAAATCTTCAAAAGAGGTTAAAACCGGAGATATTATTAAGATAAGGAAAAACCAAATTGATTATAAAATCAAGGTGATTGATATCCCAAAAAGCAGGGTAGGCGCAAAGCTGGTTTCTATATATGTTGTGGATATGACCGATAAAGAACAATACGAAATCCTGAGAATGAGACAATCCTCGCAGGATTATTACAGACAAAAAGGGCTAGGAAGACCTACCAAGAAAGACCGTAGAGATATGGACGATTACTCTTCGGATAACGCTTCGGAAGATATGGATAATGACGATTGGGATGTTTTCTTCAAACAAAACAACGATGAAGATGAGGGTTAGATTTTCAGTAATTGGATGATCTCTTCTGAGATTGCATTGGCAGTTTTAGAATCCGTATCAACTGTATAATGGGCTTTTGAATAGTAGGGGTTTCTCTCAAAAAGATGCTTAGCAATAAACTCGGGAACTTCTTCATCTTCGAATTTTGATATTAATGGTCTGGAATGTTTTTGTAAAAGAACCCGATCTGTAAGTGTTTTTACCGAAGCCCTCAGGAAAATACTTTTAGAATTTTGATTGATGATCTCCATATTATCATAATACACAGGAGTTCCTCCACCAAGACTTAGGATAATATTTTCTTCGGAGTTCAGGATCTCTTCTAAAATGCGTTTTTCCTCTTTGCGAAAATAGATTTCACCTTTGGTTTGGAAGATTTCAGCCACGGATTTTTGATGTTCATCAGAAATTTTTTGATCAAGGTCAATTAGCTTAAAATTTATTTTTTGGCTCAAGTTTTTGGAAACGTGAGATTTACCGCTTCCCATGTATCCAAGGAGAGAAATTATCATAATTTTATTTTAAACAAAGTTCTAAAAAAATTTTGAGATTTTAAAAAAAGCCCTATCTTTGCACCACTTTAAAACGGAATAGTAATCTATAAAGTTTTGAATGTGGCCGACCTGGTAGCTCAGCTGGTAGAGCAATACACTTTTAATGTATGGGTCCTGGGTTCGAATCCCAGCCAGGTCACAAGCAATAAAATCCGTAGCGATACGGTTTTTTTTTGCCTGCGTGGTGAAATTGGTAGACACGCCATCTTGAGGGGGTGGTTTCCTAAGGATGTGCTGGTTCGAGTCCAGTCGCAGGCACAGCAGAAATATTTTTTAATTATTAATTACTAATTTTTAATTAGAAAGACTCGGTAGCTCAGCTGGTAGAGCAATACACTTTTAATGTATGGGTCCTGGGTTCGAATCCCAGCCGAGTCACAATTTACGCAAGTAAATTTTTTTCATATTAATATTTTGTGATTTGGTGTAGAAGCTTCTTGTAAAAGAAGCTTCTTTTTTATTTTAATTCAAATGCATATTGTCAATTAGTCTCACTTTGCCAACATTCACAACAATGAAGGCACGATAGCTGTGATCCGTTGAAAAGAAATCAACTTCTTTCAGAGTATTCTCATCGGCGATCAGGAAATATTCCAATTCCATATCATCTCTATGGAAGACTTCATCAACTCTCTTTTTGATCTCAGGGATTGATATAACGCGGAACCACTCGTCTACTTTTTTCAATGTTTTATAAATCACGGAAGAGGCTTCTTTTTCTTTTTCTGAAAGGCGCATGTTTCTGGAACTCATCGCTAATCCACTTTCTTCTCTATGAATTTTCACGCCATGGATTTTTATGTCAAGATCCGTAACATCAACCAATTTTTCAATAATTTTCAGTTGCTGGAAATCTTTTTCTCCGAAATAAGCATTATCAGGTTTCACTTGCAGAAATAATTCTTCCACAACAGTGCCCACACCATCAAAGTGGCCTGGCCTGGCTGCACCTTCCATTTCGTTTTCGATTCCGCCAAAATCATAATGCTTTCTTTCCATGCCATTGGGATAGATATCTTCTACTTTTGGAATATAGACCGCATCAACTAAGTTCGAAGATTCCAGCTTTTGAATATCGTCTTCTATGGTTCTTGGGTATTTTTCGAGATCTTCAGGATTGTTAAATTGTGTAGGATTTACAAAAATCGAGGAAATCACAATGTCGTTTTCTTTTCGTGCTGCATTATATAAAGAGATATGACCAGCATGAAGGGCGCCCATTGTAGGTGCAAATCCAATTTTTTTATTTTGTTCTTTCAGAGCATTGATATATTCTGAAAACGATTGTCTGTCGTAGAAAACCTGCATTAGATTCAATTTTATAATTTCAAAGGTAATAGTTTTTTGAATTCCGTTCTATCCAATTATTGAATTATTAATGATCTGTTTTGTCATTAATTTCAAGATGTGATAATTATGAATTTAGGAATATGAAAATAGTATTGAAAAATTAAATCAGAATGATTTTAACATTTGTAGCTGATTAACAGTTTGATTTCTAATAAGTTTTGACAAAGAGTATTAATGTTAATTAAAATAAATGTTTTGAATTAATTTTTTGTAATTTTGCAAAATGAAGTTTTTGTACTTCATTTAAAGTAAATTTTATGCCTAATCAAAAGATTTTATACGTTACCACGGAGATGTTCCCGTATCAAGAAGATACCAATATGGGAAGTTTTGTACACAAAATGGCGCTGAAGATGCATAGTGAAGGTAACGATGTTAGGGTTTTTATGCCTAGATTCGGTCAAATCAGTGAGAGGAAGTTCCAGTTGCACGAGGTTATCAGGCTGTCTGGGATGAACATCATTATCAATGATCTGGATCAACCGTTAATCATAAAAGTAGCTTCTTTGCCGGGCGAACGTCTGCAGGTTTATTTCATAGACAATGAAGAGTATTTTAAAAGAAAACAATATTACTTCGACGATGAAGGTAATCCTTTTGAAGATAATAACGAGAGAGCTGTTTTCTTCGCCCGAGGTGTTATAGAAACCATAAAAAAACTGAACTGGGTTCCGGATGTGATCCACCTGAATGGCTGGATGGCTTCTCTGATTCCAATCTATTTAAAAACTTATTACAAAGACGATTCTTATTTCAAGGATACCAAAATTGTTCTTTCTGTTTATAACGAGGACGATATTGCCTTGAATCAAAATACAAAAGAAATTTTGGAGTTTGATAATATTTCTGATTTAGAATCGTTAAATAATCCGAGCTTTCTAAGTTTTGTAAACGATAGTATGAACTATGTGGATGTTATCGTAAAAGGAAACGAATTTTTGGAAGAGAAGCTGGATGAGGCTTATGGTAAAGCAGATGCAGAAAAATCTGACTATTTGAATGCAGATTCTATTGCCAAAGTTTACTAATCACTACTATTGTTTATAATTCAATGATAAAAATAAAAACATTAATGAAATTACTCCCATTATTGCTAATGGGAATAATTGTATTAAATTCTTGTGAAGGAGAACTGGACAACCTTGGTTCCCAGCTTGTAGAAGGAGCAGACGGTTTTGATAAAGCTTATAGCTTGATTGCCTATAACGTTAATAATGAAGATGTACAAAAAGTAGTGACATCTCAGTATGACAGCGTAAGAATAGGTGCGTTTACCGAACCGGTTTTTGGAGGACAAAAAGTATCTTATATTACCCAATTAAGATTAAATACTTATAATCCTGATTTCGGAAAGAATCCGGTAATTGATTCGGTAGTTTTAACACTAAAGCCAAGATACGAAACTGCGACAGACTCTATAAAGACGACAACGAACGAAGATTACGTTTATCCGGATGGCCAAGTTGCAGCTAAAAAGGTGGTTACTACTTACCCCGTTAGAAAGTATGGTAAGTACAAAATAGGAAATAATGTGACTCCGTTAACTATAAAAGTACACGAAGTATTGGATTTCTTGGGAAGCCCTTCAGACTCTATTGATACCAACAAAACGTTTACTCTTAATACTGAAAAAGTTTTGGGATCAAAATCGTTTAATGGTACAGTTAATTCTGTAGTAATTACAAAAGATTCCGATGCTTCAGAAATATTGAAACGTGATGTCTCATTCAGAATGAAATTGGATAGTGCATTTTTCCAAAATAAAATCATAGCTAAACAAGGTAATCAGGTTCTTAAAGATGCTGCTTCTTTTATCAGATATTTCAGAGGACTTAGTATCTCGGTAGAGGAAAATGACGGCTATCTATTTTCTATGGCACCAAATGATGCTGGAATTACCATTTATTATAAAAATGATGTTACTGCGACGGATGGAACTGTTACAAGAACCAAGCAAGAAACAGCTTTGAGTTTAGGTTCGTCTAATGTCCATTTGAGCCAGGTAGTTTATGATAGAGCTGGTACAAATTATTTTAATGCTGTAAATCCGGCGGTTAAGTACAGTGAACTTAAGAAAAACCCAGGTATGAATGTTAATCCTGCAGAAAAAATATATATGCAAGGGATGGGCGGAAGTAGTATCGGGATCAGAATACCACAAGGTACAATTGATTTATTAAAACAAAAATTCCAAAACGAAAAAGTGGCAATCGTTTCTGCTAAGATACGTTTGTACAACGATATAGAATCCTGGGATAATAAGTATAAAAAGCCATCTAATTTGCTGGTTCAGGAGATGATCAAAGATACAGTTCGTTTCCTTCCGGATATGACAGCTTTGTCTTCTGCTGGATATAGCCTTGTGAGAACTGCTAATCTCTCAACAAAAAATGCTTATTATGACATAGGCGTTACTGCTACCCTAAAAGATATTGTCGAAAAAAATAAAAATGCCCACGACCTTGTTATCAATGTGGGAAGTTATCTTTCCGATGCTTCTACAGGAACATTGTTGGGGCAAGATTATAATGACAGACCTTATAACCCTTTTAGGATTGTTTTAAAAGGTACAGATATAAATAAAATAGGTCAGGAAATAACAAATTCTGAGTTTGTACAACTGAGAATATTATATACTAAAAAATAAAAAACATATAACTATGTGTGGAATCGTTGGATATACAGGTTTTAGAGATGCGTATGATGTTGTAATTAATGGATTACGTCGTCTGGAATATCGTGGTTATGATAGTGCTGGGATTATTTTAGAATCTCAAAATGGTGATTTAGAAGTTAAAAAGACTAAAGGTAAGGTTGATGATTTGGTCGCTATTTCCAAAGGTCTGAAGGAAACTTCCAAATTAGGAATGGGACACACAAGATGGGCAACTCACGGGGTGCCAAGTGATAGTAACTCTCATCCTCACATTTCAAACAATGGGAAAATAGCAATTGTACATAATGGTATTATAGAAAATTATGATACGATTAAAACAATGCTTATCAATAAAGATTACGAATTCAAATCAGAAACAGATACAGAGGTTTTGGTTAATCTTATTCAGTATTTTATGGATAAGGAACCAACTTTAGATTTCTCAGAAGCCGTAAGATATGCTTTGAATGAAGTATATGGTGCTTATGCGATTTCTGTTATGCATGATGATTTCCCAGGACAATTGGTTGTTGCAAGATTAGGTTCTCCCTTAGCAGTAGGTATTGGCGATAACGAATATTTTGTTGCATCAGATGCTTCGCCGTTTGTAGAATTTACAAAAGAAGCAGTTTATCTGGAAGAAGGACATATGGCAACCATTTCTCTTGATTCGGGAATTGATATCAGAACTATAAAGGAAAACGCTAAGATTGAACCTGCAATTCAGGAATTAAGGCTGAATCTTGAGCAGATAGAGAAGGGTGGATATGAGCATTTCATGTTAAAAGAAATTTTCGAACAGCCAAAATCTATTCTTGATACGATGAGAGGTCGTCTTCTTGTTAATGAAGGGATTATCAAAATGGCGGGAATTTGGGATCACTTGGATAGACTCACTAATGCTGAAAGAATTATCATCATTGCCTGCGGTACGTCTTGGCACGCAGGATTGATTGGTGAATATTTGATCGAAGAGTTTGCAAGAGTTCCGGTTGAAGTAGAATATGCATCAGAATTCAGATATAGAAATCCAATTATCAGTTCAAAAGATGTTGTCATAGCAATTTCCCAATCAGGTGAGACTGCTGATACAATGGCAGCCATCAAATTAGCAAAGGAAAAAGGCGCCTTTGTCTATGGAATATGTAATGTTGTAGATTCTTCTATAGCTAGATATACAGATGCTGGTTCTTATACACACGCGGGACCAGAGATTGGTGTCGCTTCTACAAAAGCTTTTACTGCTCAGTTAACCATATTATCATTAATCGCTATCAAATTGGGTAATCATAATGGTAACCTAGGAAAAGCTGATTTTATGAGATTAATTACAGAATTAGATGCTATCCCTAAAAAAGTAGAAGATGTTCTTGATTCTGTAGATGAAACTGTTAAGACGATTGCTGCGAACTTTGTAGATGCAACTAACTTTTTATATTTAGGCAGAGGTTATAATTTCCCTGCTGCGCTGGAGGGTGCTCTTAAGCTTAAAGAGATTTCATACATCCACGCAGAAGGTTATCCGGCTGCAGAGATGAAGCACGGGCCTATTGCTTTGATCGATGAAAATATGCCGATTGTTATCATTGCTCCAAAAGTAGGACATTATGATAAGATCGTTAGCAACGTTCAGGAGATCAAAGCTAGAAAAGGAAAAGTGATAGCTATTGTTAATAAAGGGGATACGCAAGTTTCTGCAATGGCGGATTATATCATAGAAATTCCTGAGACTTCGGAATGTTTTTCGCCGATCTTGGCTTCTATACCATTACAGTTACTATCATACTATATCGCAGTCGCAAGAGGAGCTAATGTTGATCAGCCTAGAAACCTTGCAAAATCAGTAACAGTTGAATAATTTTGTGGTTTGTGAAATATTCTTTAACAAATTACGTTTTGATTTAAAATTAATAATTATTCATAAAAAAAATTATATATTTACCGCTTAATTTCTTTAAAATAGGATGAAAAGGATATTACTTATATTATTGTCAGCGTCGGTTGTAATCTCTTGCTCCGGTGGAGGTGGAGGAAAAGGGATAACGGGTAATCCTGGTATCAAAGGAGAGCTTGTCCCAAGAGGATCGTCGAAATCATTTGTTGCAGAAAGACCTTACGGGATGGTTCCAATTCCTGGAGGATCTTTTGTAATGGGTATGGCAGATCAGGATTTTGCTAGTACACCGGAAAAAGCAATGCCTAAAACAGTAACCGTATCTTCCTTTTTTATGGATGAAACCGAAGTTACAAACGCAGAATATAGAGTTTTTATCAATGCTGTTAGAGATTCAATTGCCAGAGGATTATTGGCTGAAGCTGCTGGAGAAGGCGGTGGCGGTGAAGAAGGTGGTAACGGAGGATCTATTGCCGACTACGCTTACGCATCCAAGAAAACAGGTGACGAAGCTACACCTTACCAAAAATTTTTGGAATCCCAGGGTGGAAGAGATGGTTATGACGAGTCTAAAAAATTAGACAAAAAAGTACCGTTAACTTACAATACTTCTGCTTATCCTGATGAGAAATATGCTGAAGTTTTGGAATCAATGTACTTACCGGCTGAGAAAAGAATCAATAATGAAAGAATTATTGACTGGTCAAAAATTAAGTACAACTATCAATGGGAAGATGTTGCTAGTGCTGTAAAAGATAAAGATAGAGGGACAAAATATCTTAAAAAAGAAAGTATTGCTGTTTATCCGGATACAACCGTTTGGGTAAAAGATTTTAACTATGCTTATAATGAGCCATTATTTGACCAATATTTTTGGCATAATGCTTACAAAGAATATCCTGTTGTTGGTGTAACTTGGGATCAGGCAAGAGCTTATTGTGATTTCAAGACTAAAATCAAAACTGATTACAACAATAGTCTTAAAAAGAAAAAGCAAAAGGCCATGAGATTCCGCCTTCCGACAGAATCTGAGTGGGAATATGCTGCGAAAGGAGGAATCCAAAATGCAACATACCCATGGGGTGGACCTTATCTACAGGACGACAGGGGATGCTATTTGGCAAACTTCAAACCTAAAAGAGGTACTTATATCGAAGACGAGAAAAAAGGAACATATACTTATACAGCGCCTGTGAAAAAATTCCCAAAGAACGGATACGGTTTGTATGATATGGCAGGTAACGTTGCCGAGTGGACAGAATCACCTTACAACAACTCAACGTACGAATTTTCTTCAACGCTTAATCCATATTTGTCTAACCAGGCTTACAGAGAAGTTAAGAAAACTGTAAGAGGTGGATCTTGGAAAGATGTTGGTTATCTATTGATGACAGGATATAGAGATTGGGAAAGAAAAGACTCAGCCAGAAGCTACATTGGATTTAGAACAATCCAGGATATTCCGGCTGGCGCAGGAAAATTTAAAAGAACTACAAAATAACAAACAACATTAACTAACTATTACTAACTAAAAATTCAAAAAAATGTTTAAAACTAAAGAATCAATAACAAATTTTGTTTATTCATTTGGTGCGGCTATCGTAATCTTAGGAGCTTTATTTAAGATGACTCACTGGCATATTGGACCTATTACAGGTAACGTTGCTCTTGCTGCGGGTTTGATTACAGAAGCTGTAATCTTCTTATTCTTCGCATTTGATCCACCTGCAAAAGAGGAGCACTATGCCTGGGAAAATGTTTATCCAGAATTGTTAGATGAGTCTGCTGAGAGACAACCAAGAAAAGTTGTTGCTAAAGTAGAAAATAAAGAATTGGAAGTTTCATTATCTGATAAGCTTGACAAGATGTTGGCTGATGCCAAATTAGATGTTAGCTTATTCGAAAGATTAAGAGGTGGAATTGACAAATTCTCTTCTTCTGTAGACCAAATCAACCAAACTGTTGATGTTTCTGCTTCTACACACAAGTATAACGAACAATTGAATTTGGCTGCTTCTCATCTTGAAAGTATGAATGCACTATACGCACTTCAATTGGAGCAAGGACAAAAGCAATCAGAATTCAGCAAAAAATATGTTGAAGATATTCAGAAATCTGCAGCACAATCCGAAAAATTCAATGAGGAATTACAAGGTTTAACTTCTAATCTTAACAGCCTTAACAGAGTTTATGGTGGTATGCTTAGCGCAATGAAGTCTTAATCACTATCATTTTAATTTATTGTTTAATTTAAATTTATTTTATTAAAATGGCAGGAGGTAAACAGACACCACGTCAGAAGATGATTAACCTGATGTATCTGGTTTTCATCGCGATGCTAGCGATGCAGATTGACCAGGAAATCATCAGATCATATAAAGATACAAATCAGTCATTAACTGATACAAGACTTACAGTTCAAGACAAGAATGATAAGATCTTCAAAAAGACTTTGGAGGCAAAAGCGGCTTCTTCTCCGGAAACTTACGGCCCGTTGTTAGAACAATATAAAGGCCTTGAGGTAAAAACCAACGAGTTGGTCAACTTTATTGAAGACCTTAAAACCAAAATGAGTACCGAAGCTGAGTATAATCCTACTTTGGCGGTAGAAGAAAGTTTTACTGCTCTTAACAATACTGAGCCGGCTACTAGTAATTTCTTTAAAGATGGTGATGAAAAAAATCCATCTAAAACAGCTACCGATCTTCAAGCAAAGATTAATGGCTTAAGAGATTTTATTGTAAGTACTTTTGGAGCTAATCCTCAACTGAAAGATGTTGCCGACAGAGCTAAGAAAACACTCGTAGCTGATTTTCCAAAAGGTGATAAAAGAGCAAATAAAGGTTGGATCCAATATAAATTTTATAACCAGCCGTTAGTTGCTGCACTTTCAAATTTGGAAGTGATCCAGTCAGAGGCTAGAAACTTGCAGTCAGATGCAATCACTTCTATGCTTCAGGAAAAAGTAGATGCTGATATCAAATTTGATGCTTATGAAGCTTTGGTTTCTGGGCCTAGTTCAGTTATGAAAGGTGAACCTGCTCAGATCAAAGTTGCGATTGGAACGTTTGCAAGTTCTGTTCCGGGTCTGTCAATTACTGGGGCTCAGGTTGTAAATGGACAAGGGGTTATCACTCCTAACACAGGATCTACAGGTACTCAAGAATTTAAAGGAACGATTACATTCAAAGATAAAAACGGAAAAGATCATTCACTGCCGTATGCTCATACACTTAATGTAGTTTCTGGTTCAGAAGCGCTTAAAGAGCAAAGTGGTGCAATTTTAGCAGCGGATAAGATGAACGTGCTTTACAGAGGTCTTGCTAACCCGGTTTCAGGATCAATCTTAGGAGCAGATCTTAGTGCAACTACTTTATCTGCAGCTGGCGCATCTGTAAGTGGAAGCAGTGGAAAATGGAATGTAACACCAGGTGCAGGTAACGAGGTTACACTTACCATTGCCGGAAAATCCCCAAGTGGAAAGCCAATTTCTCAACCGTTCAAATTTAGAATTAAAAATATTCCTCCACCAAGAGGAGAGATCAGAGGTAAGAGTTATGATGTTATGCCTGCCAATATGATTTCAAAGCAAACTTTAACGGCAACGCTTAAAGATTTTGATTTCCCAGTATCGTTTAACGTTGTAAGTTTCAAAGTTAAAGTTCCTGGAAAAGCAGTAATGACAGTAAATGGAAACTCTTTGGCTCCAGTTGAACCTTTAACAAAAGGCTTGAGATCTGGAGATAACATAGCAATCTTTGATGTTCAGGCAACTGCACAAGGATTAAGTGGTGTCGTACTTCCTAATATTAGTGGAGTTGTTATTAGTGCACTATAATTAAAAAACAGTTTTATCTGATTGATTTTATATTTCAATACTTATTATGAAAAAGATTATATATAGTTTAATTTGTCTTTCCTCAACAATGACTTTTGGGCAAAATAGCATTCTTAATGCTAATTCTCCCCAGACATTCAGAGAAGATCGTGAGATTAAGAAAGATAGTATTACACCTCTTAAATATGGATTTATCGAAGATAAAGACATCTTGAGAAGTATGGTTGTATGGGAGATTATTGATATGAATGATAAAATCAATCAGCCTTTTTATCATAATTCTGACGGTTTGGTTTCTCAGAATAAATCTCTTTATCAGGTTTTATTAGATGCTGTTAATTCTGGTAAAATCAAGGAAGTTTATTCTGGCGATGATTTCACTACCAGACTCACTCCTGAAGGTATCGCTGCCGCAACATCTGTTCCTATGGTCGATAATTACTTTACAGAAGTAATGAATGCTAATAAGATCGAAGATGCAGAGGCTCAGAGACTTTTGAAGTATTTTACTTCAGTGAAAGGAACAGGAAATAAACAGGTAGATGGTATGTTTATGAAATATTCTACAAGACTCTCTGATGTTTTGGAATATAACGGAGCTGCTCAGCCTGCTGCTACTGAAGAAACTGTTACCACAGGTAAAGGCAAAAAGAAAAAAACTGTCAAAAAAACAACCAAAGCACCTTCTATTGAACCCGGTACAATGCTTGTAAACTTGGACGGTTCTTGGTACAAAATCAAGAAAAGTGACATTGAAGCTAATGTTGGATTTTCTGAAACCAAAACAGAAAAGGTTAAAGCGCTTAAGTTGATGGGAATGTGGTATGTTGATAAGAGAGATACTCAATTAAGATACAGACTGCTCGGAATTGCAGCTATGGGTGAAGATCCCAATGCAGCGATTCTGAAAGCTGAAAGAGCACAACAAATGCAAGAATCCGGAGCTCCGGTTGATCCTTCTATTTTGAATGAGGCAGGTGATTTAATTGATCTTTTCTGGATATATTACCCAGATGCTAGACAAGTTCTAAGCAGCAATTATATCTTCAATGCGAAGAACTCTACGTCTGATATTACATTTGATGACGTTCTTAATGCAAGAAGATTTTCTGCAATCATTTACAAGTCAGATAATGGTATGGGAAGAGGCGGAAGCGGAATTATTGATGAATATATCCCAAATGATGCTGAAGGTCAGTTGGAAGAAAGTGACAGAATCAAAGCACAGATTCTTCAAATGGAAAATGATATGTGGAATTACTAATATTTCTCATAGTCCAAATAAAAAAACCTGAGTATCTTTACTCAGGTTTTTATTTTATGGAAAAGGTAGATTACATCATCGTTGGCGCTGGATATGCGGGAGTTTTTTTCGCCCATCAATTGATTAAAGAAAAGAAATCTTTCAAGATTTTTTATGATGAGAATATCTCCGCTTCCCAGATTTCTGCAGGTGTCTGCAATCCTGTTATTCTGAAACGATTCAATACGTTTTGGAAGTCTCAGGAACAAATCAACTATCTGGAAGTCATCTTCAAAGAAATAGAAACTTACACTTCAAGGAATTACTTGATTAATGAAAATGTTGTTCGAATCTTCCACAATGATTCCGAGAAGGTACAATGGATCAAGAATTCTCAGAAAGAAGATTTGAAATCTTACCTTGATCCTGATTTTATAAAATTGAAGTCTGTCGAAAATCCTTTCGAAGCTGGAAAAGTCAATCAATCTTGCAGAATTGATGTTTCTAATTTCTTTATTGATTTGTTGAATTATTTAGAAAACAATAATTATTTAGTCAAAGAAAAATTTGATCATCAGTTAATTGATACGACCAACAATTCATATAAAAATATTGAGTTCAAGAATCTTATTTTCTGCGAAGGCATTGCAAGCAACACTAATCCATTTTTTAGTCATATTCCAATTCAACCCAACAAAGGACATTGCTTGAAAGTTAGATTGAGTGAAGTTCCAGACTCTTACACTATCAAGAAAAAACATTTCTTATTTCGTCTTCACAATGATGATTATTACTACGGTGGAACTTATGACCGTTTTGATATGACTAATAATATTAATGATGAATCTGTCGAAGAATTAAAATCAGGACTTCAGGAGATTTATAACAATGACTTTGAAATTCAGGATATCAATGTAGCCTTTCGTGCAACGGTTGCAGACAGAAGACCAATTTTAGGAAAACATCAAGAGCATCAAAATTTCTATATCTTTAATGGATTAGGAGCAAGAGGAGTTTACAACGGAAGTTATTTTTCTAAAGTACTGTTTGATTTTATAGAGAATAATATGAATCTCGAACCCGAGATTGATGTTAAAAGATTCTATTGATTTTTTAACGTATTTTAAATTATACTAATTTGGTCAAAATTGAATGAATTATTACATTTGTACCTGATTACATTGAATGATGGACAACGATTTAAAAGAAACCTTTCAAAAACTGCTTGACCAGAATATAAAACAGAAATCGATAGAAGAAGTTCTGGAGATTCTAGTACAAAATTTTCCCGATCAAGTTTGCTTTTCAACAAGCTTTAGTTTCGAAGATCAGGTTATCACAGACTTCGTCAAAAATTCTGATATTAAAGTTTTCACGTTGGACACAGGTCGATTGTTCGAAGATACTTACAACACTTGGAATTTAACCAAATCTAAATACAAGTTACCTATCAAAGCCTATTATCCAAATCCAGGAGAGTTAGAACCATTTATTCAGGACAATGGTCCCGATTCATTTTACAGGTCTGTAGAGAACAGGAAAACGTGTTGTGATATAAGAAAAGTTCATCCGTTGAAAAGAGCTTTGAAAGGCAACAAAATCTGGATTACGGGCCTCAGAGCAGAACATTCAGTCGCAAGAGAAAATCTTTCTCAATTCGAATGGGATGAGTCCAACCAAATCATCAAATATCATCCAATCCTTTTCTGGACAACGGAACAGGTGAGAGATTACATCAAAAAAAATAATATTCCGTACAATGTTTTGCACGATAAAGGTTTCGTCAGCATTGGCTGCGCTCCTTGTACAAGAGCAATTCAACCGGGTGAAGATTTTCGGGCCGGTCGTTGGTGGTGGGAAGATGCTAGTAAAAAAGAATGTGGACTTCACGTTCACAAATAACAAATCAAATAGTTATAAAAATAAATATAGTCTAATTGTTAAATATTTTTGAATAGATAATCTTGCTGAGTGAAACGTCTTTGCGAACCTTAAAATATTTTCAATTAGATAAAAAAAACTTTGCGCTCTTTGCGTTTAAAAAAATAAAAAAATGTCAAAATATCATTTGGATTATCTGGAGCAGTTAGAATCCGAAGCCATTCATATTTTCAGGGAAGTTGCGGGTCAGTTTGAACGTCCAGCATTGCTTTTCAGTGGCGGAAAAGACAGTATCACGCTCGTTCATCTAGCGCTGAAAGCTTTCCGCCCGGGGAAATTTCCGTTTCCTTTGGTTCACATCGATACAGGTCATAACTTTCCCGAAGTTCTGGAATATCGAGATAAACTTGCGGAACAAATCGGCGAAAAACTCATCGTCAGAAAAGTCGAAGACACCATCCGAGAAAAAGGTTTGAGAGAGCCAAAAGGCAAGTTGCCAAGCAGAAATGCCTTGCAGACTTTCACCTTGCTGGACACGGTAGAAGAATTCGAATTCGACTGTTGCATCGGGGGTGGAAGACGCGATGAGGAAAAAGCCAGAGCCAAAGAAAGAATTTTCTCCGTTCGCGATGATTTTGGACAATGGGACCCGAAACTTCAACGCCCCGAACTTTGGAATACTTACAACGGAAAAATCCATAAGGGCGAGCAAGTACGTGCATTCCCAATCAGCAACTGGACGGAATTGGACGTTTGGAATTACATTCTCAAAGAAAATATACAATTACCTTCGATTTATTTCTCGCACGAACGTGAAGTTCTCAATTTCGATAACCAATTCATTGCAATGAACGAGTTTGTGAATCTTGATGAAAACGATGTTGTGACCACAGAAAAAGTCCGCTACAGAACGGTTGGCGATATGACTTGCACCGCAGCGGTTTTATCAGAAGCCAACAATTTGGAACAAGTAATTGCCGAAATCATCACCACAAAAACCAGTGAACGAGGCGAAACCAGAATAGACGACAGAACTTCGGAAGCCGCAATGGAAGATAGAAAGAAAGCCGGATATTTCTAAAACTAGTTGTTAGTTTTTAATTATGAGTTAATAGTGAAATTATAACTCATAACTAATTACTTTATAACTCATAACTAAAAACAATGGACATATTAAGATTTATAACTGCAGGAAGTGTAGACGACGGAAAAAGTACACTGATAGGCAGATTATTATACGATAGCAAAAACATTCTGATAGACCAATTGGAAGCTGTTGAACGCGCCAGTAAATTCAAAAATGACGGAACGATTGATTTGGCTTTGCTGACAGACGGTTTGAGAGCCGAACGTGAGCAGGGAATTACAATTGATGTTGCTTATAAATATTTCTCAACTCCGAAACGTAAATTCATCATTGCTGATGCGCCGGGTCACGTTCAGTACACCCGAAATATGATTACCGGCGCAAGCAACGCTGCTTTAATCATAATTCTGATTGATGCCAGAAACGGAATCATAGAACAAACCAAAAGACATTCTATCATTGCATCATTACTCAATATTCCAAATGTTGTGGTTGCGATTAACAAGTTGGATTTGGTTGGATATTCGGAAGAGATTTTCAATAATATCAAAGAAGAATATTCCAAAATGGCAGAACAGCTGTCTTTGAATAATGTCGTTTATATTCCAATTTCGGCTTTAAACGGAGACAATATCGTGGATAAATCTGAAAACCTGAATTGGTACGACGGAAAAACTTTATTGGATTATCTGGAGTCTGTTGAATTAGAAAACACCATCAATCTGGATAAAGCGAGATTTCCTGTTCAGTACGTGATTCGTCCCCAGACAGAAGAACTCCACGATTATCGTGGCTATGCTGGAAAAATAACCAGTGGAATTTACAAAGTCGGAGATTCGGTGACGATTTTACCTTCCGGAACCGAAAGTAAGATTTCAGCGATTGAAATCAATCAGGAAAAAATAGAAGAAGCTTTTGCGCCTCAAAGTGTGGTTTTGCATTTGGAAGATGATGTAGATGTCAGCCGTGGCGATTTGATTGTAAAGTCAGATGACCTTCCCAAAGTAGAGCAGGAATTGGAAGTTCTCGTTTGCTGGATGGGCGACAAACCTTTGAAATCCGGTTCAAAATATCTGATTCAAAATAATACGACGCAAGTCAAAACGGTCATCAAAGAAATTGACTATAAACTCGATGTCAATACTTTGGAAAAACAAGAAGTTGAGCAAGTTTCCCTTAACGAAATTGTAAAATTAAAATTGAAAACCGCAAAACCTTTGGCTTATGATTCTTACAAAGATTTGGCTTCCAATGGCGGAATTATCTTTATCGACGAGACAAGTTTTGTAACAGTTGGTGCAGGATTGATTCAGTAATTTTAAATAAGACAGACTTTGACATCAAAAATTTCACTTCCGGTTTTCATCAATGCATCGACTAACAGAATCCTGATTGTCGGCGGTAGAAAATTAGCGTCGGAACAGCTCAATGATTTGATGCAGAATATTCCGGATGCGAATATCAGCGTTCTTGCCAAGAGACTTTCTGATGATATCAAAAACCTGTTGCTGGAAAATACGTCTGTCAGGATTATTAACGAGGATTTTGATGATTCATATTTAGAAATTGCAGATTTGTTTATTGTGGCGACAGAAGATCCAGCCCAAGACCAATTAATCATCACTAAAATCAAAGAGAGGAAGAATTTATATTTCGCTCCGAGTCTTCCTTCAGATAACGATTTTTTCTTTCGAGGGAATAATGATTCGCAAGAGAGAAAATCTCTTTTCATCATTAATGGCGAAAAGAAATGGCGAAGAATTGCAACCATATTTTTCTGGGCATTCGTCGTTTTGTTGATTGGAAATATAGTCTCGTTTTATATAGGATTCAATGATTTGGAAGTTGCTTATCATTACCTTAATTACAATACGGATGAAAGATTTTTCTGGCTGTTTTTAGTTGGATTTTTGGCACAATTAATTGATGGCGCTTTGGGAATGGGCTATGGCGTGACTTGTACAGCGGCATTGTTGTATATCGGGATTCCTTTGCCAGCAATCAGTAGCAGTATTCATACAGCAGAGATGTTTTCAAGCGGTGCTTCGGGATTCAGCCATTACAAATTCGGGAATATTAATAAAAAATTATTCAGGAATATTTTGATTCCGGGTGTCATCGGAGCGGTTTTGGGCGCATTGTTATTATCTTATTTTGGGGAAAAATATTCCGGAATTATCAAACCGATTTTAGCCACCTACACCTTCATTCTTGGAATAAGAATTTTGTTTAATGCATTTAAGAAAAATAAAAAACGTAAAAAGACGAAGAGAGTCGGCTGGTTAGCTGGTGCAGGAGGTTTCCTGGATTCTTTCGGCGGTGGCGGTTGGGGACCGTTGGTAACTTCCACTTTAATCTCGAAAGGTAAAACTCCACGTTATATCATCGGAACTGTTAGCTTGACTGAGTTTTTTGTAACATTTGCCAGCGCATTGACATTCTTTTCCGTCATTGGCATCAGCCATTGGCAATTGATCGCCGCTTTGATTCTTGGTGGTGTTTTGGCAGCGCCAATTGCAGCGAAATTAGCTGGAAAATTGCCGCTTAAAGCAATGTTTATCGGTGTTGGATTAATGGTCATTATCTGGAGCCTGAATGTTTTGCTTAAAACTATAACGTGATTTAACTCCGAATAAACATTAAATTATCCTAATTATGCATTCAATCTATCCAAGCTAAAATTGTAAAATAAAGGCTTCAACCAAAATTTAGCTGAAGCCGGGAATATTGACTTTGTGCATTCATTATTATAAATTTTACAGGAACGTCAACAGCAAGGCAATCACCAATCCAATAGCCGTGAACACCATTCCTCGCTTGAAGATTTTGGATTTCGGCGGAAACATCCAGAAACTTGATATTACAAAGAAAAACAATGATATCCCAAAAAAAGTATTGAGCGGAGATAGCGCATCTTTGGATTGGGACTTATGAAGCTTCGTCATTTTGTCCAGAACAAAAGGCAATTCTTTCTTCTTATATTTGGCTTCACCGGTTTTGATGTTGTAAGTTCCCTGTTTGAAATACATCACATCCCCTTCGGTTTTCTCAACCTCAAAACCTTTGATTTTAATTTCCTTACCCAGTTTTTTCTCATCCAGGTTGGATTCAAATTTCTTTTCATAACTCTTTTCTTTTTTTAGAAAATCGGTGTCTCTGTAAACGAGAAGGACGCCGCTGATAGCATAAACCATCATAATTCCCGCCAGAAAATAGCCGAGATAGCGGTGTGTGATTCTCATAAAAGTTTTTGTGTTCCTGATTTTATCCATTTTTATTTGTTTTATTAATCTGAAAAGTGGAGACAAATGTATGACTCCACTTCTATTATTAGAAATTTGATTTGATGTTTTTTACAATTTATAGGTCAAAGTCACATAAACGTTTCTCGGCATAATCGGGTTGACGGAATAGTTCTCGTGTACGGTATAATTCAATACGTTGAACGCATTGCCTAATTTTCCTTGAAGTAGGAATTTTTTATACTGATAAGCGATACTGAAATCAACCTGAGTAAAATCTGTCAACGGAATCATTCTGTCCGTCTTCTGATTACCGTTCGCATCTTTCTGGTTATTCCATCCACCGTATCTGCTGCCTGTATAGAATGCAGTAGCTCCAATTTTCAATCCTTTAACATACCTGTCAAATGTATAAAATACTGATGCATTGGCAGTGTTAAGTGGTGTTCTTACAATTCTTTCGCCTTCTATGAAACTGTTAAGGGTATTTGGAGTATCCAAATATGTCATATGATTATAAGAATAACCTGCAATGATTGATAAATTGGCTAAAGGATTCCCGGTAATATCCAATTCCACACCACGGCTTCTGGTTTTTCCAGTCAGTTCTTTTATATTGGTATTTGTGTTGACATTACCTTGGTCATTAAACGGTGCAGTCTGTGCCAGGTTACTGTTGTCAATTTGATAAGCTGTAGCATTGAACGCAATAGTATTGGCAAATAAATTCTTCTTGAATCCAATTTCCCATTGATCTACAATAGATGCATCAAGAGCTTTTAGGTTAACGTCAGTTCCTGTATTTGGTGTAAATGAGTTTGTATAACTTGCAAACGTCATAAAAGTATCATTCCACTGGTAAACTAATCCTAACCTTGGTGAAAGCGCATTTTGGCTTGACTTTCCTTTTTCTCCGCTTTTCCCATAAGCAACGGATGTTATACCTGGTCCTGAGAACTCATAATTTGTGATGATTGGATTGATGTTCTCCAGATATGACCATCTAATACCAGCCAGAACTTTTAATTTTTCTGTAACAGAAATTAAATCCTGAATGTAAACGCCAACTCTTCTTGTAGGTGTTCTTGTCAAATCTTTCTTAGAAGTTGCAGGTTCGTAGCCACTACTCCAGGAATTTTCATCATTGAGACTGATATTTCCTGTAGTATTATTACCATTGGTTCCGTACACTATAGAAGTTTTAGCCCAGCTCCCATCTTGCTTCTGAAAATAATAACTATAGCTGTCTGATTGAAGATAATCCGCATCGGCACCAAAAAGCAGTTTATGTTTTACTTTTCCGGTACTAAATTCACCATTCAAGTTGGCCTGAACAGAGCCATAATTCTGTTCGTTATAAGTTCTTGTCAGATTTCTGTTCCAAAGGTAAGAACCGTTGTTGGGTTGAAACTCCCACTGCATTCTTTCATTTCCGAAAAAATCTTTGGTGTAATTCTGATAAGAACCGACAACATTCAGGTTCCAGTTAGTATTGATCTGATGATTTAGAGTAACTGTGCTTGTAGCCATCTGCGTATTCTGATATTGAAAATCAGAACCTGGATTTTTACGAATGTCAATTAAATCATTAATAACAGATCTTGATGTATTTTTATCCAAAACCAATGTACCCACACCAAAATCCGGCGTGAAATAATTTTTGAGATAATCACCCTCAACAATTAATTGCGTTTTATCGGATATATTGAAAAGAAAGCTTGGATTGAAATAGTATTTTTGAGAAGTCACATTATCGCGGAAACTGCCTTTATCTTCAAAAGCGCCATTCACGCGGAAAGCAG
Organism: Epilithonimonas arachidiradicis; assembly: GCF_003610695.1. Classification (GTDB taxonomy): domain Bacteria; phylum Bacteroidota; class Bacteroidia; order Flavobacteriales; family Weeksellaceae; genus Epilithonimonas; species Epilithonimonas arachidiradicis. The sequence goes on from NZ_RAQH01000004.1 coordinate 142,213, forward strand.
AACTTTTTGACAAAGCGTCATAAAAATCCAAAGTGGTTTTGTAATTATCCCAACTTCCTGCGCTCAAGGCAATACTTCCACCTTGGTTAAAAAGCGGTTTTTTAGTCACCATATTTAGGATGCCACCGGGAGCTACATTGCCGTAAAGAATGGCTGCACCACCTTTCAGCACTTCTACACGCTCCATCCCGGAAACTTCTGGGAAGATCCCGCTATTGACACGGGAACCATTTTTATAAATATTTTCAGCTCCGAATATATAACCTCTTGCACCAAAGCTGTCCTGAGAACCGCCTCTTGCAGAGGTAATGTACATTCCATTGACATTCCTGATCACATCCGAAAGCTGCTGGGCCTGCTGTTGTTCAATAATTTCGTGAGTAACAATTGCAGTAGCCTGTGGATTTTCCATCACATCCAGGTTGGACTTTGTAGTGAAAACCTTTGCACGGTTCGGATTTCCTGCTTTATGAAGTTTGACATCCTCTATGGTTCTTACATTCAAAGAATCAGTTTTTGCCTCTTGAGCGTAACCAAAAACAGATAGTGTGATAAGACCTATAGCAACAGCATTTCTTTTCATAGTTTATTTAGAATATTTAAAAACAGTGCAAAAGTATGGAAAGTGTTAATACTTCCCAATATTATTTTAAATAATTCTAAATAAACCTAATGTTATTGTTTTAAAGCGTTGACTATTAGTATTATAAATTATTCTGATTTTTATCAGTTCAATAGTTCTTGTAATTCAAGCCAGCGCATTTCGTATTCTTCCAGTTTTTCAGAAAGCGATTCTAGATCTGCGGATAACTTGGAAATTTTCACATAATCGCTTTCATTGTTGAGTTGTTCCAGGATTTTACTTCGCTGTGTTTCCAGTTCTGGCATTTCCTTTTCAATCGTTTCCAGCTCACGCTGTTCCTTGAATGAAAGTTTTTTCTTAGTTGACGATTGTTGATTGATGGCTGTTGGTTTCTCTTCTTTTGCAATAGAAACAGCAAATTCTTGATTCTTGTCTTTTGATTCCTGAGACTTTTTGCTTTCTCTATATTCCGAAAAATTCCCGACAAAATCCTTAATTTTTCCGTCACCTTCAAAAGCTAAAACGTGATCCACAATACGGTCCATAAAATAACGGTCGTGCGAAACGATAATCAGACTGCCTTGGAAGTTCTGAAGAAAATTTTCCAAAACCGTTAGCGTTGGCAGGTCCAAATCATTCGTGGGCTCATCAAAAATCAAAAAGTTCGGATTCTGATACAGCACATACATTAGGTGCAGACGTCTTTTTTCACCTCCCGAAAGTTTAGATATCGGTGAATATTGCGTTTGGTCATCAAATAAAAATAACCTCAAAAACTGCGAAGCTGAAATGGTTTTTCCGTTGGCTAATGGAAAATTTTCAGAAATTTCTTTGATGAAATCAATCACGCGTTCATCGTCCTTATAAGCTAAACCTTTCTGAGAAAAGTATCCAAATTTTATGGTTTCTCCGGTTTCAATCTCGCCAGAATCTTTAGGCTCAAAACCTTGGATGATATTCAGCAATGTCGATTTTCCGGCACCGTTTTTTCCCACAATCCCGATTTTTTCTCCTCGTTGGAAAGAATAAGAAAAGTCTTTCAGCAAAACATTATTCCCGAATTTTTTATTGATGTCTTTCAGTTCCAGAATTTTATTGCCGAGACGTTTCATTTCGAAATCCAGTTCCAGACCTTCTTTTCTCGTATCGGTTTTGGCAACTTTTTCGGTTTCGTAAAAGGCATCGATTCTGGATTTGGATTTGGTAGTTCTCGCTTTCGGTTGGCGTCGCATCCATTCCAATTCTTTTCTGTAAAGATTGTTGGCTTTGTCAATCGTTGCATTCAGATTATCTTCTCGAATCATTTTATTTTCGAGATAAGTCGCATAAGAACCGTTGTGAACGTAGAGATTTTTGTCCTCCATTTCCCAAATGATATCACAAACCGAATCCAAAAAATAACGGTCATGCGTCACTAAAAGTAATGTGATTTTCGCTTTGCTAAGATAATTTTCCAGCCATTCCACCATTTCCACATCGAGGTGGTTGGTTGGCTCATCCATAATCAGAAGCGTGTGGCGGTGTTCCGCCCGGGTTTCTGTCAGGAGTTTGGCGAGCGCAACTCTTTTGATTTGACCTCCGGAAAGTGTTCCCATTTTCAGTGTCAGGTCGGCAATTTTCAGTTGAGAGAGAATCTGCTTCATCTCGTTTTCCAAGTCCCAAGCTTTCTGGATTTCCATTTCGGCAATTGCCTTTTCCATTTCATCCGGATTGTTGGAAATCAAAGAATGATGGTATTGTTTCAAAGCTAAAATCGGTGGCGAGTTGAGCGTCATCATAAATTCCTCAATCGAGAGATTGGAGTCGAACTCAATTTCCTGGTCGAACAAAACCACCTGAATATCTTTGTTAATGACAACATTTCCGCTATCGGCAATCTCTTTTCCCATCAGGATTTTCAGAAGTGTGGATTTTCCGCTGCCGTTTTTGGCCACGATGGCAATCTTGTCGCCCTCATTCACATTAAAATTGATATTTTGAAACAAGACTTTGACGCCGTACGATTTGGTAAGATTTTCTGCAGAAACGTAATTCATTATTCGTTGGTTGCTGGAAGTTAGATGTTGAAAGTTTTTCAGCAGCGAAAGTACGAAATTGAAAATTTAATTATTGTAAAGAAATGACTTGTCATTAATTGTAATAAAAATATCGAGAATGTTTGCTTTAATTCTTTTTAATTTATTTCAATAATGGTTTATTGTTCCGAATCGGTGTTTTTTATTGGAAGATATTGATATGTATTTAATCATATTTACAGTTTTGATGAGATATTCGTAATGAAAAAATTAAGATATTTGCGCTTAAATTAAACCTATGAAAACATTCAGCTTTCTCGCAGCATTTTTTATTTCGGTAATTTCTCAGGCTCAACTCATCTCCGGAACTGTCTTGTCAAAGGGCGATAACCAGCCGATTCCTTATGCTAAAATTGGAATCCTGAACAGTAATTTCGGAACTCAGGCCGATGAAAACGGAAAATTTCAGATTCAGCTGGATCAAGTTTCTAAAGACAAAGAACTGTTGGTGGCTGTCGCAGGTTACAAGCAATTCCGAAGTTCTGTTAGTGATTTTGCAAAACAAAATCCGCACAATATTTATCTTTACGAGAAAGTGACCAGCATTCAGGAAGTGGTTCTGGTGCCTAAAAATTATAAGGATAAAAATCTGGGCGTTAACAGCAAATCCAAATCGATGATGTTTACGCCTAATATGGAAAAGGGGAATGATGTGGTGGAAGAAACGGCAGTGGAATTCAGTTCCAATAAAAGAGTGAAAATCAACAAAATCAATATGAATTTTTCCAGATTCGAAACGACGACGCCCATCAAAGTGCGCTACACTATTTATGACGAAAAAGATGGCAAACCGAATAATCTGGTTCTTGACAAAGATATTATTGCGACGATTGGTAAAGATAATTTGGTGGATGATACGTTTTCGGTTGACGTGAGCAACGAGAGAATTTGGCTTCAGGGGAAATTTTTCGTTGGAATCCAATTCATTGGGAAATCGAACGGGAAGGTGGCGTTGAGCGGCGCATTGTTCAGAGCTGGTTATTACCGCTCGTTTTATGGCAATTGGGAAAAAATCGGAATGGCGGCGCCGGCGATTAATATCGATGTAAAAGTTCAGAAATAGGCTGAATTGTTTTACATTTGATTCATCAATTCCATTAAAATGAAAAAGTTTTTCGCACTGTTCTGCCTTTGTATTTTTATGATGTCATTGGCTCAAAATTCTCCATTCGGAAATAATGCAGAAGCCGGAAAAGTCCTTCATCTCAAAGATGCCGATATCTATTACGAAGTTTACGGAAATGGACAGCCACTCTTTTTACTGCACGGCAACGACGGGAGTATTGATGCTTTTTCTAAAGAGATTCCGGAACTTTCCAAATACTTTACTGTTGTGGCAATGGATACTCGTGCACAGGGAAAAAGTACAGATACATCCACGGAACCCTTGACCTACAGGAAATTTGCGGACGATGTCAAAGCTTTGGCTGATAAATTAAAAATGAAGAAAATTAATATTCTGGGTTGGAGTGACGGTGGCAATACAGCAATTGAATTTGCCATCAAATATCCGAAGAATGTCAACAAAATCATCACGAGTGGCGCCAATGTTTTTCCGAATGGTGTTGGCGAAAATGAAGTGGAAAATATGAAAAAAGACGCTGCAAAAATGCGTGCCGAGAATAAAGCTGAACGTGATATCAGATTGCTTCAATTGATGATTGATGAACCTAAAATCACGAAAGAACAACTTAACAAAATAAGAGCGAAAGCGTTAATTGTCGCAGGAGAAAATGATTTGATTCTCCGTTCGCACACCGAATACATTGCAAAGGAAATTCCGAATTCTAAATTGAAAATTTACAAAGGCGCATCTCACGGCGTTCCTGTTGAAAGAGCGGAGGAGTTGAGTAAGGATGTGATTGAATTTATTAAACAGTAATATTTATTTAATAAAAATTGAAACATTTTGACTCCGCTCATCATGACATTGCTAATATTCGATGTCTGATTATCATTCTGAGCGAAGTCGAAGACTTTTGAATAGAAATTAATCTAATCAATCGTCAGCATTTTCAGGGACCAAAGATTTCCATTATAAATATCCAAATCAACTTTAGAATTAATGCCATAAACAATACCGTTTTCTGAAAATTGCCAGAATTGCCATTCATCATCTGGTGAAGGCGTCGGAACATCATTGTAATTGGCTAACCAGAGCGGATAATCATCAAATTCGCCTTTCAGATAATCCTTGTAATAATGATAGTAAGTGTAGATAATCGGTTTTTCGCCGTACGTGTCTTCCATTATTTTTATCCAGACTTTGAGGTCAGAAATCAATTGTTCTTTAGTCTTTTTTCTGGGATTTTTCTCGATGTCAAGAATTGGAGGAAGGTCGCCGGATTCCAGTTTCGCCACTGATAGAAACGAATTGGCCTGCATCACGGGATCTTCATCCGGACGATAAAAATGATAAGCGCCACGAATCAGGTTGTGTTGTTTGGCAGTTTCCCAGAAGTGATCAAAGTTTTTGTCCAGCTTCCGGTTTCCCATACTTGCTCTCAGAACCACGAATTTCAAAGGAATGGTTCTGTTGCCGATACTCAAACTGTCCCATTGGATATCTTCTTTTCTTTGGTAATGAGAAATATCAAAACCAAAAGTCTGATTCGCATAAAGTCCTGTGATTTTCTCAATTCTTGCCTTCTCTGCTTCGGTATTCGACAATTTTTTGTGTTCGAAGTGTTTTCCGAAATAATAAGCAAAGTAATAATTGATTTTCTGTCTAAGATAAAATCCTGTTCCAAGCAAAGAAATACAAAGTATAATCAAAAGAATCCAACGTTTTTTCATAAAAACGGTTTTCCTTTTCCGATGAATTTTCTTCTTTGTAATGAGATTTGCCTTTGCCATAAGTTTTGCAAAAGTATTATTTTTCATCATCGAAAAGAATGGGAAAATTTATTTTTAAAAATTAAAATATTAATGAATTTTTTGGCTTATTTTATGCTAATATTGTATTGTTAATTTTAAAAACATTCAAACAATGAAAAAAAGAATTTTATCATTAGCAGCAGTAGTTTTGGTAGCTGTAGCAATGAATGCTCAAACTGTAAAACAAGAAGTTAAAAAAGATGCCAAAGCAGTAGGAAATGCTGTTGAGAAAGGTGCAAAAGCTACAGGAGAAGGCGTGGAAGATGCCGCAAAATGGACTGGAAAAACAGTAAAGAAAGGCGCTAAGGCTACCAAAAAAGGTGTAAAACAAGGTGCAAAATGGACTGGTAAAACTGTGAAAAAAGGTGCCAACGTAACCGCTGAAGGTGTAAAAGATGGTGCCGAGTGGACAGGCAAAACTGCCAAGAAAGGCGCAAAAGCTGTAAGCGATACTTATAAAGATGTGAAAGAAGATATCAAGAAAAAAGATTGATCTTTCTGGGAATCATTAAAACAACTTCAGGATTTGAGGTTGTTTTTTTGTAACAAAATGTTCTATTGTGAACTAATGTTAAAAGATAACCTTAATATTTAACTATCTTCGTTGATATAAATTAAAAAATAAATGAAAAAATTGATTTTGACATTTGCTCTTTCTGTTGCGACAGTAGCAAATATCTCTGCCCAGACAGCCAAACAAGTGATTGATAATTATATTACTGCTTTAGGTGGAAAACAAAAATTAGAGTCTGTGAAAACGCTTTCTATGAAAAACACCATCAGTGTTATGGGGATGGAAATGGATGGTAAAACGGTTAAAAAAGATAACAAGTTCAAATCTACTCAAACTATGATGGGCCAGGAAATGGTTCAGATGTTTGACGGTGAAAAAGGTTATGCTAATCAAATGGGGCAAAAGATGGACTTCCCTGCAGACCAGGTTGCAAAACTAAAAGATGCAAAACTGATGGATGCGCTTGGGATGAATCCTGATAAAATGAAAACGGTTGAAAAAAAGCAGGTTGATGGTAAAGACTATATCGTTTTGTCTTCTGATGACAGCAAATATTATTTTGATGCAAAGACCAACTTGCTTTGGAAAACAGAAGGCGATAAAGGAACAATGACGATTTCAAAATATGCCGATGTTGACGGAATTAAATTTGTAGAAGAAATGTCGATTGATGCAGCCGGACAGCAGGTTACTGTAAAAAACTCGGATATCAAAGTCAATCAGCCGGTTTCTGATGACGAATTCAAATAATAGAATTTGAGATAAAATAAAAAAGGATTCAAATTTTTGAATCCTTTTTTTCATGCGATAATTTTTCAGGCAAAGAAAAATATGATTTACAACTTTGACTTGTAATTATACTTTCTCTTTTATGAATTATACTCTTTTTCCCATTCTTCTGCTGCTTCACAAAGTGTTTGGTAGAATTCTTCGCCGTATTTTCTAATGAGTGGTTCTTTCAGGAATTGATAAATTCTCACTTGCAACTCTTTTCCCAAAGTACAGGCATCACTGCAGATGTCCCACTCGTGATAGTTGAGCGCTACGAAAGTTTTATACTCATTCACACGAATCGGATACAGGTGGCAGGAGATTGGCTTTTTCCAATTGACCACACCATCTTCATAAGCTTTCTCAATGCCGCATTTGGTTGTTCCTTTCTCATCAAAAATCACATAAGCACATTCGCTTCCATTAACCAAAGTAGTTACGTAACCGCCATCATAATCATCGATTACCCAAGTTCCCTGCTCTTCGATAGCTTTTACACCTTCCGGTCTCAGATAAGATTTGATTTTCGGAAAAATTTCATCAAGAATTGGCAATTCATCTTTATCAAGTGGTGCGCCTGTATCACCATCTACACAGCAGGCACCTTTACATTTCGTAAGATTGCAGACAAAACTTTCTGCGAAAACATCTTCTGAAATTAATTTATCATCTATTTGAATCATACAACATCAATTTAAAAATTAAAAAATATAGCGATTTTAAAAAATGCAAGTGTAAAGACAATTATCCAGAGTCCCAACTCCTGCATCCAGTATTTTGGCAAAAAGCGCAGCATTCTGCTTATAATAATACTCACGGGCAAAGCCAGCAATAACAGATATTCGTAATTCGTTCCCATATAAAAAATAATGGTAATCAGCTGAGCCAGAGAAAAAACAAGCACAAAGGTATATTTGTATCTGCTGATAGGACTTTTCTCGTTATAATGTTTGAAGTGGTCGGAAAGTGAGTATAGTAGCATCAATGCAATGGGAATCAAGATATAAAGCGGATAATAAGAATCCAAAAACTCGAATTTTCCATAGAACGGCAGATAGGTTTTGTCCCAAGTGGTATAATGGATAAGATACATCAATCCAAAATAACTCAGCACAATCAAAATCACACCAAAGAGCAATCTAAAAATGTTAAGCCCGATACGCCCGGAAGTCCCAATGATGTGAAAAATGACAAAAACACCCATTGGCCAGCTTGGTGGAAATACCAAATAATTAAAAGCTAGAATAGAGCCAACCAGCATAAAAGAACTCTTCCTAAGATAATCGTTTTGGCTTGTGAGGATCAATAGGATAATCGCACTTGTTAAAAAAGTAAAAGCCAACCCCACCTCAATGGTTCCATCATAGAAGGAAGCTACAAAAACCGTATAAAGAAAAAGTGGAAGATGCGAAAACTGATTCAGTGCAATCGCATTGAATAAAAAATATCCCAAACTGATTCCCATAAATGTAACTACGGCAGGAAATAAATCTATGTATTTGAAATCTAATAAATTAAGTGATAAAAATATCAGGAACAAAAAACCGATGTAAACAGGAACCGAAAAAATATTGCTTTCTTTAGAAAGTAATCGAAACATTTTTTATAAATTTGTGCAAAGTTAATTTAAAAAAAGAAAAATATGACATCTTTCTGGTTAGCATTAAGTGCAGCATTCAAATGGTCTTTTGGTTTTTTTGACCTTACTGCTAATGTTTTGAATTGGATTTTATTCCTGGTAGCTTCCGGGTTTTTTACATATTGGTGCTATATTTTGGTAGTAACATTAGGAGCACAAAAAGATAAAGATTATCATTCTCCAACAGAAGGGAAGCACCCTTACTACGATCCAAAAATCTACAAAAACGAAGGTTAAATAAATTGATTATATTTATAAAAAACCCGTCTTGTTATTTTAACGAGACGGGTTCTTTTATTAGTTTGATATTGGATTAATTCTCATCGTGACAAGGAACTACCAAAACAGGGATTTTGGACTTCCGGGTAATTTCTTTGGTCAGGCTGCCAATGAAAACATCATAGACGCCGCTTCTGCCGTGAGAACCAACAACAATATAATCAGCATTTTTCTCATCAGCAAACTCCAGAATTGTGTCGCCGGCAACGCCCTGTTTCAAGATATGAGTACAATTGACACCTTGAGAGATGACACGCTGTTCTAGTTTATTGAGTTCTCGTAATTCATATTTGATCTCGTTTTCTTCCACTTCCGGGAAATACTGGAAACCCATATCACCAATCACAAAACCTATATCAGAAGCAGCAACGTGGATCAGGGCAATCTCAGCATTAATGTCTTTTGCAAAACCAACAGCATAATCTACCAATTTATCGGAGCTGTCAGAAAAATCTACGGGTAAGATAATTTTTTTCATAATCGAGGTTTATAGTTAAAGGGAAGCAAAAATTTAGCCATTATAAAAGTAAAAATAAAAACTGATAACAATCAATTATCAGTTTTCATTATTTATTTGGGCGGACATTTCGGGCCGTTCAGGGGTTTCGTCTTGCAAAAACCCAAAGCTTTCCCAAGCTATTTTTACAAGACCGCTCGTTGCACTCGCGCCCTTACCATCCCGGCCGCAGAGCTGTGGGATTATTTACTGGATCTTCAGAGAGAACAGCTTTTGTTCTTCTAGAAAAGCTTCCAGGAGATCATTTTCAGAAACCTTACCTACACCTTTCGGCGTTCCTGTAAAAATCAAATCACCAACTCTCAAAGTAAAATACTGTGAAGCAAAAGCAATAATATCATCAAAACTGAAAATCATATCTTTCGTATTACCGTTTTGAACTTGCTCGTTATTCTTGGTCAGAGAAAAATTCAGATTCTGTAAATCATAGCTCTCTTTTGAAACAAAATCCGACAACACGGCCGAACCATCAAAACCTTTTGCCAGTTCCCAGGGCAGACCTTTATTTTTCAGTTTCGATTGCAGATCTCTCGCTGTAAAATCGATGCCAAGACCGATTTCTTCATAATGTTTTCCGGCATTGTCTTTCTGGATATATTTTCCGCCTTTTGAGATTTTCAGAACCACTTCCAGTTCATAATGGACATCATCAGAAAATTCAGGGATATAAAAATCAGAACCTTTTTTAAGAATGGCCGTATCTGGCTTCATAAAGATGACAGGATCTTCGGGGATTTCGTTTCCTAATTCTTTGGCGTGTTCGCCGTAATTTCTTCCTATGCAGATGATTTTCATTGATATTAATTTTAAAACTTAGATTTCAACTGGATTTTGGTAAATATTTTCTTGGTGTAAAGTGGAAAATCCGCATTCTGAAGCCAACCATAGTAGCCTAAATCTTTTTGGAAAACCTCCTTCACTTTTTGACCTTTATATTTCCCGAACGCAAAAATCTCCTGGTTTTTATCATCAAAATGAATCATTCCTGCCAGATCGGCAAATCTGTTCTGGGAAGAGAAATCACTCAATTCGGCAATTTCGTTGGGAACATCATCGTATTTTCCCACTTGTGCATCCAGAACTTCGAAAGTTGCCATAACATCTGCTTCTGCGGAATGCGCGTTTTCCAAAGTTTTTCCACAATAGAACTGGTAAGCTGCACCAAGATTTCTCGGTTCTTTTTTAAAGAAAATTGTCTGTGCATCTACAAAGCGGTGCTTGCTCAGGTCAAAATCTATGTCCGCACGCAGCATCTCCTCTGCCAAAACAGGGATGTCAAACCTGTTGGAGTTAAAACCTCCCAAATCCGAATCTTTGATCATTTCCATAATTTTCGGCGCAATGTCTTTGAATGTAGGCGCCTCGGCCACATCAGCATCATAAATGCCGTGGATGGCGGAAGATTCTTTTGGGATGGGCATTTCAGGATTCACTTTCCAGGTTTTGCTTTCTCGGGAAGCATCCGGATTAACTTTCAAGATGCAGATTTCCACGATTCTGTCTTTTCCGATGTTGGTTCCCGTAGTTTCCAAATCGAAGACGCAAAGCGGCTTATAGAGTTTTAAATTCATTGTTTATAATTGAAGTTGTTAATTAAGGTTTATGAGTGATTTGACATTTATAATTAATCATTCATAATTTATAATTATTTAAGTTGTTTTTGGAATATTAATGAGATTAAAATGTAATAGATAATGACTAACGGAATTCCGGTTGTTTTAAAAATTAATAAAATCAAAATTCCACCAATTAATAAAGCCAGTTTTGGATAATTATCTTTTAATTGCTTTGATTTGAATTTCATTGCAATCATTTTGATTGGTGAAACCAGCAACCAGGAAGAAATGACTGTGAAAATCAATAAATAGATTTCGTTCTCAAAAAGAAAACTAAAATTTCCGGATTCTTTGTAAGCATAAAACAATCCGAAGATTAATATTGTATTACTTGGTGTATTCAGGCCTTTGAAATAAAATTTTTGTTCTTCGTCCAGATTGAAAATTGCTAATCTTAAACAAGAAAAAAGTGTAACGAGAAAACCTAAATATTTTATCCAAGGTATAAATTCTGGAAGACCAGAATAAGTTAAGCGTTCCAATGCAACAAAAATTGTCAGACCAGGCAAAAAACCAAAACTCACCATATCCGCCAAAGAATCCAGTTGTCCTCCAAGATTACTGCTGGAGTTCATTGCTCTTGCAATAAAACCATCAAAAAAATCAAGAACCAAGGAAATAATAATACAAATTGCCGTAGTCTGATAATCGCCTGAAAATAAATGAACAATCCCAACACAACCGGAAAAAAGATTCCCTAAAGTAAATGCGTTGGCGAGGTTATTTTTTATGAAATTCATATCACAAAAATAGGAAATTTGTTGGATGATGGTGACGAAAGCCTGAAGTTTTCACAGTCTGGTGAAAAACTTTCATCTTCCAACTTCTGACTTCCAACTTTTCTTAATTTTGCAAAATGAAGAATTTGAGAGGGCAAGAAATTTTTGCCTTGATTTACAGACTTTTTTTGGTTTTTTTCTTTTATCAGATTGCCAGGCTTTTGTTTTGGATATTCAATAGCGATTTGATAAAAGTTGATGGAATATCAGAATATTTTAAATTGTCATATTATGGAACCGCTTTTGACACGACAGCAATTCTTTATGTAAATGCGGTTTTCATCCTGTTAAGTCTATTTCCGATTATCATTAATACAAGAAAAAGCTATCAGCAATTTTTGTTCTATTGGTATTTTATCACCAACGGAATTGCCTATGCTTTCAATTTTGGAGATATTATTTATTATAGATTCAGCCAGGCAAGATTGACTTCTGCAGCCATAGAAGTAGGGAAGCATGAAACCAATCTTGGAAGGATTTTTTGGAATGCAGTTCTACAACATCCATTTGTTTTTATTTGGTTTATCGTCATCATTTTTGCCTGGATTTTCCTTTACAAAAAAATGAAGGTCAATGAAGAAAGGCCAAACAATCTGATTGCCTATTTTGCTTCTTCCGTCATCGTTCTATGCATTACTGCAACATTGGTTGTTGGCGGCATCCGTGGCGACTTCAAACATTCTACAAGACCGATTAACCTGGTGGATGCCAATAAACACGTTAGCAATCCGTTACAGGGAAACTTAGTTCTGAACAGTGTTTTCTCTTTTTTCAGAACATTGAATACTAATAATTTTAAATTGGTTCATTTTGTTGATGAGAAGTTTATTGATAAAGAAATTCAACCATACAAATTATACAATCGCGAGGTTGAACCCAAACCAAACGTCGTAATTTTCATTATGGAAAGCTTTGGGAAAGAATACTCCGGTGCTTTTAATAGAAATACAAATATTAAAGACTTTGTTTCTTACACACCATTTTTGGATAGTTTGGCTAATCAAAGTTTGATTTTTACCAATGCTTTTGCCAACGGAAGACAATCTATTCATGGGATGAGTTCAGTTTTAGCAGGAATTCCGAGTTTGACAGATGCTTTTACAAGTTCACCGTATTCTAACCAAAAGATCCAATCTATTGTTTCGGTTTGTAATGATATGGGTTACGATACAAGTTTTTATCACGGTGCGCCGAATGGTTCAATGGGATTCCAGGGATTTGGAAATATTTTGGGATTCAAACATTATTTCGGAAAAACAGAATATAATAAAGATGAAGATTTTGACGGAATGTGGGCGATTTGGGACGAACCGTTTTTTCAATATTTTGCCAAAAATTTAGGAAAGAAGCAGCCGTTTATGTCAACTTTATTTTCCGCTTCTTCTCACGACCCGTTCAAGATTCCTGAGCAATATAAAGGGAAATTTAAAAAAGGACCGTTGCAGATTCACGAGCCGATTCAGTACACAGATTATGCTTTGAAAAAATTCTTCGAAACAGCGAGCAGACAATCTTGGTATCAGAACACGATTTTTGTAATCACTGCCGACCATACCAATCAGATCCATTATCCAGAGTATCAGAAGGCAATGAACCGGTTTGCGATTCCAATTCTGTTTTATTCACCAAATCCAAAATATAATCTGAAAGGAGTAGATGATAGATTGGCACAACAGATGGACATTTATCCAACTTTAGCAGATTTGATCGGTTATAACAAAAAAATACGAAGCTGGGGTAGAAGCTTGCTTTCGGATAAAGATGAGGATTATATAATTGTTAATTCAGATTCTATCAATGAGCAGATGATTATCGGGAATTATATTTATATTTTTAATGGTAAGGAAGTAACAGGTATTTATGATAAAACAGATTTAGCATTATCAAAAAATATATTGTCAAAGAATCCGACTCCTGAACAAAAATTAGGTATCGAAAAAACAAAAGCCTGGTATCAGGATTATATGGATCGTGTGATCAACAGAAAACTGAGATAGAACAGGTGTTTAAAACAGAAAAAATCTTGCAGGTCTGGTGATTTATGCTTTGGATAGCAAAAAAATATTGTTTGTTAAAAAAAAAATGATATTTTTAACAATGTTAATTTAACGTTAACAGGAAAAGTCTATCCAAACAAAACAATTAAAAATAGAAGACAATGAACAAATTAATTTTAGCCTTTGCCTTATTCATCAGTGTTTTATCATTTGCTCAAATCGAAGGAAAATGGAAAACGATTGACGACGAAACCGGAAAAGCAAAATCCATCGTAGAAATTTGGAAAAAATCAGATGGTAAATATTACGGTAAAATATCTCAGTTGTTAATTAAGCCAGAAAATGCCAACTGTGTGGCTTGTAAAGATGATCGTAAAAATAAGCCGCTCGTTGGGATGGAGATTATCCGCGGACTTAAAAAAGATGGCGACGAGTTTACAGGAGGTACAATTACAGATCCTAAAAACGGAAAATCTTACAAATGCACCATTACAAAAGATGGTGATAAACTGAATGTAAGAGGCTATATGGGAATATCTCTGATTGGTAGAACCCAGACTTGGCACAAAGTTGATTAATTTAAAATTATGATAAATCACAGGCTCCCATTTGGGAGCCTTTTTTTTGTTATGCTGATAATAAAAAAATTAATACTTTTGTATTTCGAAATTTTAAATAATACATTTTCATAATCAATTTTCAGATGAACTTTCAATTGTCCGTCTGGCAATTAAAATAGTAAACATTATCAAATGAAAGAATATACATTTCGTGAAGTAATTGCTCAAGCGATGAGCGAAGAAATGCGTAAAGACGAATCCATATTTCTTGTAGGCGAAGAAGTTGCGGAATATAACGGAGCTTACAAAGCTTCAAAAGGAATGCTAGATGAGTTTGGGGCAAAAAGAATCATTGATGCACCAATTGCCGAACTTGGATTTACAGGTATTGCTGTAGGAGCTGCAATGAACGGGAATCGTCCTATTGTAGAATTTATGACTTTCAACTTCTCAATGGTTGCTATCGATCAGATTATCAACAACGCTGCTAAGATCTATCAGATGAGTGGTGGACAATGGAACTGCCCGGCAGTTTTCCGTGGACCAACAGCTTCTGCAGGTCAGTTGGGCGCTACACACTCTCAGGCTTTCGAAAGCTGGTATGCCAACTGCCCGGGACTTAAAGTGGTTGTACCTTCAAATCCTTATGATGCGAAAGGATTGTTAAAGACAGCAATCCAGGATAACGATCCGGTAATTTTTATGGAGTCTGAGCAGATGTATGGTGACAAAATGGAAATTCCTGAAGAAGAATATTACATCCCAATCGGAAAAGCAGATATCAAGAAAGAAGGTAAAGATGTAACTCTGGTTTCTTTCGGTAAGATTATGAAGTTGGCTCTGCAAGCTGCCGCTGATCTGGAAAAAGAAGGGATTTCTGTTGAGGTGATCGACCTTAGAACCGTCCGTCCTTTGGATTACGACACAGTATTGGAGTCGGTAAAGAAAACCAACAGACTGGTAATTTTGGAAGAAGCTTGGCCGTTCGCTTCAGTCGCTTCGGAGATTACTTATATGGTTCAACAGAAAGCATTCGATTATTTGGATGCGCCAATCAAGAGAATCACAACGCCGGATGCATCGGCACCTTATTCTGCAGCATTATTCGCAGAGTGGTTCCCAAAGCTGGAGAAAGTGAAAGAAGAGATCAAAAAAGCAATGTACGTCAAAGCATAATAACTAAACTCCCGAATTGTTCGGGAGTTTTTATTTGGAGCTATTCCCGCTATCCACTATATCTTTTTCTTTTTTTGCTAAAAAAGAAAAAGGATGCCGTTCCTATCGGGGCTAGGGACTTGGTCATTCTTTAGAAATTTCGATAGGGAATTATAAACTTACTTTTAATTATGTCTTTGCTGAGCAAACGCTTTTGCGAATCTTAAAAATATTTTCAATAATATCAAACATTTCAACGTGCTTTGTGTTTAAATTATATTCAAGATAAATTTTCAAAATAAAGCCATAAAAATTTGTAGGTTAATAAATTATTCCTATTTTTGCACCTCAAAATGAGATGTAAAATATGTTAATAATTCCAGTAAAAGACGGAGAGTCTATCGACAGAGCTTTAAAAAAGTACAAAAGAAAATTTGATAAAACTAGAGTGGTAAAAGAACTTAGATCTAGACAACAATTTATCAAGCCTTCAGTAACTTTGAGACAAGCTAAACTTAAAGCAGCTCACAAACAAAGAAACTTGAGCAAAGAAGAACAAGCTTAAGGTTCTTTTTTAGCAAAACATAATAAAAATCACTTCCGAATTTCTATATTTGGAAGTGATTTTGCATTTATATACCTATGATAGAAAGATTCCTGGAGTATATCGAAGTGGAGAAAAGATATTCACCACACACATTAACCAACTACAAAAAAGATTTGTCGGATTTTTCGGACTTTGTTCTCAGGACAGAAGCTTCGGAAGATGTTGTTCATGTTCACAAAAAAGTCATCAAAAACTTTATTGTGGAAATGAGTAGCTCCGGACTGAGTAAAAGAAGTATTAACAGAAAACTGTCATCCCTTCGCAGTTTCTATGTTTTTATGCTTCGTTTGGAAGAGATCAAGGTTTCTCCAATGGAAACCATCGATTCGCTAAAATTCTATGCGGAAAAACGGATTCCTTTTTCCAAGGAAGAGATGGAGCTGATGAAAACAGAAGTAGAGGAGAAAGGTAAAATGACGCTTCTTGATAAATTAATCATCGAGACGTTATATCAAACCGGAATCAGAAAATCTGAGCTATGTAACCTTTTATTGAACAATGTGGACTTCTCCAAGAAAGAAATCTTAGTTATAGGTAAGGGGAACAAAGCCAGAGTAATTCCAATTTCGGATGAATTGGTTTCAGATTTTCAAACATATCTTAATATAAGAGCGGCTAATGCGGAAAATCAGCATTATTTTTTCGTTAATAAGAATGGAAAAAAACTGGGTGAAAAGTTTGTTTATCTGGTCGTTAATAAGTACTTTAGTGTAGTGACTTCGAAGCAAAAAAGAAGTCCTCATATTTTAAGACATACTTTTGCGACTCACGTTTTGAACGAGGGTGCAGAGATCTCTAAAGTTCAGAAAATAATGGGGCATTCCAGCTTGGCAAGTACACAAGTCTATACAAGTGCGAATATAGAGAAGTTGAAAGAAGCTTATAGAAATGCACATCCAAGGGAAAAAGAAAACTGATAAAACAAATTATATGGAATGATTTTTACATTTTTTTTCATTGTTTAACCATTAAAATCAGACATTATGAAGATTACAATTCAGACTGCAGGTGTTACGCCGCACGAACCATTGAAAGAGAGAATTGAAAAAAAATTGAGTAAACTAGAGACGTTTTATGACAAGATTGTTGAGTCTGCAGTGTATTTGAAAGTTGAAAATACATCAGAAAAACAAAACAAAACAACGGAGCTTGTTGTGAAGATTCCTGGTAACGATATTGTAGTTAAGAAAACTTGTGCCAGTTTTGAAGAAAGTTTGGACGAATGTGTGGAAACGGCTAAGAAACTGTTAATCAAGAAAAAAGAATTGGCATAAAAAAATAATTAAAATTTTTTTCTAAAAATATTTGTAGGTTTCAAAAAAGTGTCTCATATTTGCACTCGCAAAACGGAAGTAACCGCAGCGCAGAAAGACAGTTCTTTTGAAATCTATTTGCCTCCATAGCTCAGTTGGCCAGAGCACGTGATTTGTAATCTCGGGGTCGTGGGTTCGAATCCCTCTGGAGGCTCTAATATAAAAGTATCGGGGAGATACCAGAGCGGTCAAATGGGGCTGACTGTAACTCAGCTGCTTCGGCTACGTAGGTTCGAATCCTGCTCTCCCCACTTTTTATATTTTAATTTGCAAGTTCAGAAATTAATTTTTAAGTTTGCATCCACGTTTACCAACGTTTTTTGGAAACAAAAATTGCGGAAGTAGCTCAGTTGGTAGAGCGTCAGCCTTCCAAGCTGAATGTCGCGGGTTCGACCCCCGTCTTCCGCTCAAGAAATCACAAACCGTACGGAATGTGATTTTTTTTTAGGCCGACTTAGCTCAGGGGTAGAGTGCTTCCTTGGTAAGGAAGAGGTCACGGGTTCAAATCCCGTAGTTGGCTCATAATGATCCTGAAGATATTCAGGATTTTTTTTGGAATCATTTTTATGTTAGGGTTAATGTAAATTTGCTTTCCCGGTCTGTAAAAATTAATAAAGAGATTCATTTAATTTTAAATTGAAAATCATATAATTAATTTTTATGCAAAATAATTTTTAATATTTAAAAATTCATTATATTTGCAGACCGAAAAAACAATAGTTAAATAAATTAAATATTAAAATCATGGCAAAGGAAACGTTTAATCGTAACAAACCCCACTTGAACATTGGTACTATTGGTCACGTTGACCATGGTAAAACAACACTTACTGCAGCTATTTCTGCTGTATTGGCTAGCAAAGGTCTTGCTGAGAAAAAAGATTTCTCTGCTATTGACTCTGCTCCAGAAGAAAAAGAAAGAGGTATTACTATCAATACTGCTCACATCGAGTACGAAACTGAAAAAAGACACTACGCTCACGTTGACTGTCCAGGTCACGCGGATTATGTAAAGAACATGGTAACGGGTGCTGCTCAGATGGACGGTGCTATCGTTGTATGTGCTGCTACAGATGGTCCAATGCCACAAACTAGAGAACACATTCTACTTTGCCGTCAGGTAAACGTACCAAGAATCGTTGTTTTCATGAACAAAGTGGATATGGTTGATGATCCAGAATTGTTAGAACTTGTTGAAATGGAATTGAGAGACTTGTTGTCTACTTACGATTTCGACGGTGATAACTCTCCAGTAATCCAAGGTTCTGCACTAGGAGCTCTTACTGCTGCTACTGCTACTCCAGCTAACACTGAAGATAAGTGGTTCAAAACTGTAGAGCAATTAATGGATGCTGTTGATGAGTGGATCGAGCAACCGCCAAGAGATACTGATAAGCCATTCTTGATGCCAATCGAAGATGTATTCTCTATTACAGGTAGAGGTACTGTAGCAACTGGTAGAATCGAGGCTGGTGTTATCAACACTGGTGATCCAGTTGATATCGTAGGTATGGGTGATGAAAAATTGACTTCTACTATTACAGGAGTTGAGATGTTCAGAAAAATCCTAGACAGAGGTGAAGCTGGTGATAACGTAGGTCTATTGTTGAGAGGTATTGAAAAAACTGACATCAAGAGAGGTATGGTAATCGCTAAGAAAGATTCTGTGAAGCCACACAAAAAATTCAAAGCATCTGTTTATATCCTTTCTAAAGAAGAAGGTGGACGTCACACTCCATTCCACAACAAATACCGTCCTCAGTTCTACGTAAGAACTACTGACGTTACAGGTGAGATCTTCTTGCCAGAAGGTGTAGAAATGGTAATGCCAGGTGATAACTTAGAGATCACTGTAGAATTGCTACAACCAATCGCTCTTAACGTAGGTCTTAGATTTGCGATCAGAGAAGGTGGTAGAACAGTAGGTTCTGGTCAGGTTACTGAAATCTTAGACTAATCATCTTAAAATAAACAAAGCTTCCGAAAGGAAACGCTCGGAAGCTTTTTTAACTACGGGCATCGTCCAATGGTAGGATACCGGTCTCCAAAACCGTTGATCAGGGTTCGAATCCTTGTGCCCGTGCAAAATTAAAATATGAGCTCATTAATTAATTTTTTAAAAGGTTCTTATACAGAATTTAAAGATAAAGTGGAGTGGCCAAAATGGCCAGACCTACAGTCTTCTACTATCGTTGTGGCTGTAACTACTGTAATTCTTGCTTTATTTACATTCGGAGTAGATTCTTTATTTAGTGTTACTATTAAGAATTTTATAGCCATGTTTATTAATCTATTTAACTAATCCAAAATTACTTTCCTCATGAGCGAATCGAAATGGTATGTGCTGAAAGCTATTAGCGGACAGGAAAATAAAGTGAAGAACTACATCGAGAACGAAATCCAAAGATTAGGTATGGATGCGTATGTTACTCAGGTGGTGATTCCTATGGAAAAAGTTATCCAGATTAGAAACGGTAAAAAAGTTCCGAAAGAGAAACCTTATTATCCTGGTTACCTTATGGTAGAAGCCAACCTTGTAGGAGAGGTGCCTCATATTATCAAAAATATCCCAGGCGTTATTTCTTTTCTGAGTTTAACAAAAGGTGGAGATCCAGTTCCGATGAGAAAATCTGAAGTTAACAGAATGCTTGGAAGAATGGATGAACTTTCTGAATTTGCAACAGATGTTGAAATCCCGTTCATTGTTGGAGAAAATGTTAAAGTGATCGATGGACCATTTAACGGATTTAACGGAACGATTGAAAAAATTCTGGAAGATAAAAAGAAAATCGAAGTTTCGGTTTTGATCTTCGGAAGAAAAACTCCAATGGAGTTGAGCTATATGCAGGTAGAAAAAGTATAATTATTACAAAAAATATTAAAAAGCCTTTCAATGTTTGTTGAAAGGCTTTTTCGATTTTAATAAAATAATCGCTTAAGTTATTGCGGGTTAGAAAATTATTCTTATTTTTGCAACCTGAAAAGTGGGACTGTCTAATGTGAGAATGGATAACCCACTGAATAATAAATGCTTCCAAACTCATTAATTATTCAAATTTAAAAAACAAAAAATGGCTAAAAAAGTCTTTAAAATGGTAAAACTTCAGGTGAAAGGTGGCGCTGCTAACCCTTCTCCACCAGTAGGTCCAGCTTTGGGTTCTGCGGGTGTGAACATCATGGAGTTTTGTAAGCAATTTAACGGAAGAACTCAGGATAAACCTGGGCAAGTTTTGCCAGTAGTAATTACTGTGTACGAAGACAAATCTTTTGAATTCGTAATCAAAACTCCTCCTGCTGCTATCCAGTTGATGGATGCTGCTAAGATCAAAGGAGGTTCCGGAGAACCAAACAGAAACAAAGTAGGATCTGTATCTTGGGATCAGGTAAAGAAAATCGCGGAAGATAAAATGGCAGACCTTAACTGCTTTACTTTAGATTCAGCGCTTTCTATGGTTGCAGGTACTGCTAGATCTATGGGATTGAAAGTAACAGGAGCTAAACCAACTAACGCTTAAAACTTAAAGAAATGGCAAAATTAACGAAGAAGCAAAAAGAAGCTTTAAGCAAAGTAGAAAAGAACAAAATTTACAATCTTGACGAAGCATCTGCTTTGGTAAAAGAGGTGAATTTCGCGAAATTTGATGCATCTGTGGATATCGCTGTTAGATTAGGTGTAGATCCGAGAAAAGCTAACCAAATGGTAAGAGGTGTTGTATCTCTTCCTCACGGTACTGGTAAAGATGTTAAAGTATTAGCATTGGTAACTCCAGATAAAGAAGCAGAAGCTAAAGAAGCTGGTGCTGATTATGTAGGTCTTGATGAATATCTTGATAAAATCAAAAGTGGTTGGACAGATGTTGACGTTATCGTAACTATGCCAGCTGTTATGGGTAAACTAGGGCCGTTAGGTAGAGTTTTAGGACCAAGAGGTTTGATGCCAAACCCTAAGTCTGGAACTGTAACTATGGAAGTTGGTAAGGCTGTAGCGGAAGTTAAGTCTGGTAAGATCGACTTCAAAGTAGATAAGTATGGTATTATCCACGCAGGAATTGGAAAAGTGTCTTTTGATGCTGCTAAAATCAAAGAAAATGCTCAGGAATTAATCCAGACATTGATCAAATTGAAGCCAACTGCTGCTAAAGGAACTTATGTGAAGTCTATCTATTTGTCTTCTACAATGAGTCCAGGAATTGCAATTGATACTAAATCTGTTAACTAATTATAATCCTTAAGACAATGACAAAAGACCAAAAAGTTGTAGCAATACAAGAGATCAAAGATTTGCTTCAGGATGCAAAAGTAGTTTATGTAGCAGATCTAGAAGGATTGAACGCTGGTAAATCGTCAGATTTCAGAAGACAAGCCTTCAAGCAAAATATCAAAGTAAAAGTGGTGAAGAATACACTTTTGCAAAAAGCAATGGAGCAAATCGAAGGTGTTGACTATTCAGAGATGTTTAGTACTTTCAAAGGTAACTCTGCGATAATGATTTCAGAGACAGCTAACGCTCCTGCAAAATTAATCAAAGACTTCAGAAAGAAAGAAGAAAAGCCGGCACTTAAGTCTGCTTTTGTTCAGGAAACTTTCTATGTTGGGGACAACAACCTTGATACTTTAGTTAATATCAAGTCTAGAGAAGAAATGATCGGTGAAATCATCGGATTACTTCAATCTCCAATCCAGAGAGTTGTTTCTGCTCTTCAGAACAAACCGGAAACCGTTGAAGCTAAAGCTGAAGAAGCTGCACCTGCAGTAGAAGAAGCTAAAGAAGAAACGCCGGCTGCTGAAGCTCCAGAAGCATCTGCTGAAAGCACAGAGGAAACTCCAAGTGCTGAATAATTACACTCAAAAAAATAAATAAAACATTCAACAAAAAACATTACAACAATGTCAGAATTAAAAAATTTAGCTGAAACGCTAGTAAACTTAACAGTAAAAGACGTAAACGAATTAGCTGCTATCCTTAAGGATGAGTACGGAATTGAACCAGCTGCTGCTGCAGTAGTAGTTGCAGGTGGAGCTGCAGGAGGTGATGCTGCTGAAGAAAAAACAGAATTCGATGTAATTCTTAAGTCTGCAGGTGCTTCTAAATTGGCTATCGTTAAATTGGTAAAAGATTTAACTGGTGCTGGTCTTAAAGAAGCTAAAGACATCGTAGATGGTGCTCCAGCTCCAATCAAAACTGGTGTATCTAAAGACGAAGCAGAAGCGCTTAAGAAGCAACTTGAAGAAGCTGGTGCTGAAGTAGAATTGAAGTAATCATTACTCAATCATATGACAAGCGGTAAGTCCAGGACTTACCGCTTTTTTTACGTTTATGTTAAATTTAAAAATATAATTCTAATAAGCATTTATTTTTATTAATTTTGCAAAGTGAAAAAAAGTTTATTGCCTACCTCGGTGCAAGCAAGAGATTATGCCAATTTAAATTTTAAATTGTGGCAGTTTTCTCTTTTATTCTTCTTTTTTTCATTAGGCTCTTTCTCTGTTTCGGCTCAAGAAACAAACCACAAAGAGTCTGTTCCCTCAGGAATTGTAGTGGTTGGAGATGCGGTCATCTATTCCAAAGATGAATCCTTCAACCAGCAGATATCTAAAAGCAAAAGCATACAGCAATACTCAAAAATCGTAAAACTTAACGATGGTGAGATAAAAATTATTGCTAAAAATTCTACAACCGAATCTCCTGCAAAGCAAAGCTCCGAAGAACTTCATCCGAAAAAGAAACTGTTAGTTTCCAGGGAAGAAAAAATGGCGAAATCATTGCCTGATTTACCAAAAAAAGAAATCACTTTGAAGATTTCTAATGGTCTTGATGGTAGTCGGTTCTTAACAGGAAAGGGATCTGGAGATATTTCTTTTATTTCACCAAATAACGATTATCAATATTTTAAATGCATTGTTCTTTCTAATGAGCAGTCCAAAACCGTTTCATTAGATTTTCTTTATTCGGCGGATTATTTTTATACTCATAGTAATTACAACTTAAAAGCCAATCCAGTTGGCTATTCTGTAAGGCCACCACCGGATTTAATTTAATCATTAAGCTTTTTATAATCAAATTCTTGGGATAATAATTTATCTCAAAGGGATTTCATTTTTAACAATAATAAACTTTTATGAAAAAATTAAATCTACTTTTTACAGTAGTGATTCTGCTTGCGGCAAATCAATTGCTATTTTCGCAAGCTGTTGACAGGTTATATCTATCTATGTCAGCAACTGGGAGAGTCTATGATATAACTGGTGTGCCAGCGACATTACCAACCCCATTGACCGCTCCAAATTATTCCGCAGCCAATCAAAATTTTATCAGTAATCTGGCGGTTGGATACGATACTCCTGCAGGAAGTCCTACAAGTGTAGCGTTTATACATTCTAACACTGCAGCAGGAAGTACTATATATAAATATCTACCTGCTACGGGTTCGCAGTCTACAGGTCAGACTACTCCGGCAGGTAATCTTATTGGTGGTATTGGAACAAACAATGTCCCTAAGGCAAATGGTGAACCTTCTGGACTTGTTTATGGATTCAGTACAACAAGTAAGAATTTATATCAAGTTTATCCAACGAGTGCAGACTTAGGGGTTGTAACAGCACCGGCTTCTGATGCAATTTGGAATAATACGGGAGGTAATACATCTGCAATTTGGGCCACAGATACTTTTTTTGATTATCAGAATTTTATATATGTGATTGTTCAAAATACCAATGGTACGACTGTAACAAGACATTTATATAAGATTGACCCAACCACGAGGGTTGCGACAAGAGTTACTCAGTTAACCGGTCCTGTAGGGACGTCTAGTGGTGATAATACAGTTAGTACAAATACAACAGTAGGAAATGTCAGAGGTATTGCTTATTTAAACGGCTTAGTTTATGCTATTTCTGTGAATGGTAATCCAGGAACCGAATTAGCTGTTTACAGTATTAATATTTCTACAGGTGTGTCTACATATATTAGAACATATACGGGAATAACAGGGGGATTATGGGCGACTAATCAAGATTTGGCATCAGTTCCATATTATATACCCTTTATTTTTAATTGTGGCGGAGCTGCAATACAAGAGACAACACCATTTGTTGCTGGCGTAAGTTCTGCTAAAACCCTTCGGGTGCCTATTTCTACGGTTTATGGCCCGGGCACATATAGAATAAATATCTCAGGTACCGATTTCGCAAGTACATTTACGGATGTTACCATAACTTCTACAACTACATATATAGATATCCCAGTAACATATAATGGAACAGGGGCGAATGGAGGAACAAGAACTCTTACTTATAATATCAATGGGAGTACAACTAGTTGTACATTTAACGCAATAATCCAGACAGATACAGACGGCGATGGTATACCAGATATAACGGATCTTGATGATGATAATGATGGGATTTTGGATACTGTAGAATGTGGATTTATATGTGGTAATCCATTTGAAAATGGTGGATTTGAAACTCCGATTGTAGATACTTATTCTCAATTGAGTCAAACAACACCTGGAATTGGATGGCAAACTACTGCTTCGGATGGATTGATAGAAATCTGGCGGTCTGGATTTAATGGTGTTCCGGCAGCCGAAGGCTCTCAATTTGCAGAAATTAATGCTACTCAGACAGCAACATTATATCAGACTTTTTGTCTTAACGGTATGGGAGGCACCATTAACTGGTCAGTTAAACATAGAGGTAGAGAAGGTGTAGATGTTGCAGCTGTTAAATTTGGAACAACAATAGCTGCGGCTCAAGCTTCGACTGCAGTTCAAACAATGTCAGATGGTACTGCAGCTTGGGGTAGTTATTCGGGAACGTTTACAATTCCTCCGGGAAATTCTTCTTATGTTATTGCTTTCCAAGCGATCTCTACCAGTACTGGTAATACGTCGGTAGGTAACTTCATAGATGATATACAGATCACTATTACACAGCCATGTTTAGACTCTGACGGAGACGGTATCATTAATAGTCTGGATGTAGATTCGGATAATGACGGTTGCCCGGATGCAATTGAAGGAAGTGAGGCTGTACGTTATGACCAAGTTCATAGATTAAATCTACCAACCACTGATGCTAACTATGCTTATCGTGGTCAGATAAAAACAATCTATAATGGGGTGACTACGGGAACGCCGGCTGGAGTTGTAAGCAACTCAGCTGCAGCATATGGCGTTCCACAGCTTGTTAATAATGCTGGAAATAACTTAAATACCACAACTAATCCTTCTAATCTTGCAGGCCTTGTTGATAATACGGATGGGACATCAGATATTGGACAAGGTATCGGAACATCCCAAAACGCTACAACTACAGATGTTGAATGTGGAAGATGTTTCCGTCCGGCTACTACAACTGGAACCGCTTTACCAACAAATCATGGGATTACAGCTCTGGCAAGAGCTGGGGGGAGCTCAGGAGATTGGCCCACTAGAGTTAATGGAGCTTATACCGCATTAGATGCTAAAACAAAAGGTTTTGTAATCAATAGGGTAACGACAGCTGGGTTAAGTTCAATTACGCCGGTAGTAGGTATGTTGGTTTATGATACAACTGCCAATTGTCTTAAAATGTATGATGGAACTGGATGGTTCTGTTACACTAAGCAAACTTGTAACGATTTTAACCAGTAAGAAGTAAAAAAATGAAAACATATATAGCAACATTAGTAATATTAATTTCAAGTATAAGTTTTGGTCAGGTCACGATTGGTAAATCCAGCCCATATACACCAGCTAATGCAACGGTTTCGTTAGAATTTGGTAATGCAACGGGAGGCGCACGAGGTATTGTTTTACCTTGGGTAACGGCAGCAACAAATGTGGCATCGGCAGTTCCGGGAACTCTGATTTTTGACAGTAATGATCAGAAAGTTAAATTCGGGACTTCTGCTACCGCTAATGCTACAACAGTAGCCAGCTGGACAGATCTGTCTGCTGGTGCATATGCTCCTGTTGTTGCAAATGTTCCTGATACCAATGCCGAAGTTGCAACGGCTAAAACTTTGATTGGAGGTACGCCATCGAGTGATACAACTCCAGGAATCTTAGTTTTGGGAGACACCAACAAAGCAATGATTTTACCAAGGGTAAATTCTTATACCGACATCGTTAATCCAACTGCTGGGATGATGGTGTATGTTACGGGAACAACACCTCAACAGTTAGCTTTATTTAACGGTAGAGAATGGTCTTTCTGGACTAAACCTTAAAATTTTTTAATCTAAATATTTCTAACCACTTCATTGCGAAGTGGTTTTTTTTGTATATGTGAATTTTTTTATTTAAATTTGCAATTCTTTTGGCGCAAATAATTAATATACTGTAATCATTTTAGGACTCTTTCATTTTTATGGAAGGGAATTTCTTGTTTATATATGTCTTATTTCGTCTTGAGAAAATAAAAATATTTTGCACTACGCCGTGAAAAGATATACCGGCGTTGCAGTTAGAAATGAGATTGTTATAATCAAAGATCAAGAATAGAAACTATTTCTGATAAGCGCCAAAATATCAAAGTTGTTTATTCTTATTCCTTTTTATCACTTCTGATTTCTGATATTTTTTTTAACAAAATATTTTTTAACCCTTTTTTCTTATAATTTTATGAGTAAAACACAGGCCGCTCCTAAAGTTCAAGGTACAGAGAGAATCAACTTTTCGTCAGCGAAAGGTAAAATCGAAACACCAGACTTTTTGGACATCCAAATCCAGTCTTTCAAGGAGTTTTTCCAGTTAGACACGCTTCCTGAGCAACGTTTGAAAGAATCTCTTTACAAAACGTTCCAGGAGAATTTTCCAATTACAGATTCTAGAAACCAGTTTGTACTTGAGTTTTTAGATTATCTTGTAGACTCTCCACGTTACTCTATCGATGAGTGCGTAGAAAGAGGATTGACTTATTCAGTTCCTCTAAAAGCTAGACTTAAATTGTATTGTACAGACCCTGAACACGAGGATTTCCAAACTGTGGTTCAGGATGTATATTTAGGTCCGGTTCCTTATATGACGCCTTCTGGTTCATTCATTATCAACGGAGCAGAGCGTGTTATCGTAACTCAGTTACACAGATCTCCGGGTGTGTTTTTCGGACAGACTTACCACGCCAACGGAACTAAGCTTTACTATTCAAGAATTATCCCTTTCAAAGGATCTTGGATGGAATTTACAACCGATATCAACAGCGTAATGTATGCGTATATCGATCGTAAGAAAAAATTACCTTTAACAACATTACTTAGAGCAATTGGTTACGAATCTGATAAAGAGATTCTTCAGATTTTTGACTTGGCGGAAGAAGTGAAAGTTTCTAAAGCTGCTCTTAAAAAAGTAGAAGGTAGAACTTTGGCTGCGAGAGTATTGAACACTTGGTTCGAAGACTTCGTAGACGAGGATACAGGTGAGGTTGTTTCTATCGAAAGAAACGAGATCATCCTAGACAGAGAAACTGTTCTTGAAAAAGAACACCTTGATATTATTTTGGATTCTGGAGTTAAGTCAATCTTGATCCACAAAGAAAATTCTAACGAATTCTCTATCATCCAGAATACACTACAAAAAGACCCTACCAACTCTGAAAAAGAAGCGGTGGAGTACATCTACCGTCAGTTAAGAAATGCAGATGCGCCGGATGAGGAAACTGCAAGAGGAATCATTGAAAAATTGTTCTTCTCCGAGCAGAGATATTCCTTAGGTGAAGTTGGACGTTACAGATTGAACAAAAAATTAGGTCTTAATATTTCTGAAGACAATCAGGTTTTGACGAAAGAAGATATCATCTCTATCGTAAAACACTTGATCGAATTGGTTAACTCTAAGGCTGAAGTTGATGATATTGACCACTTATCAAACAGAAGAATCAAGACTGTTGGTGAGCAATTGTCAGGTCAGTTTGGTGTAGGTCTTTCCAGAATTGCCAGAACAATCAAAGAAAGAATGAACGTTAGAGATAACGAGATCTTTACACCACTTGATTTGGTTAATGCTAAGACATTAACATCAGTGATCAATTCATTCTTCGGAACTAACCAGCTTTCTCAGTTTATGGATCAGACCAATCCATTGTCAGAGATCACTCACAAGAGAAGACTATCTGCACTAGGACCTGGTGGTTTATCAAGAGAAAGAGCAGGTTTCGAGGTTCGAGACGTTCACCACACACACTACGGTAGAATTTGTCCGATCGAAACACCGGAAGGACCAAACATTGGTTTGATTTCTTCTTTGGGTATGTATGCAAAAATCAACAACCTTGGTTTTATCGAGACACCATATAGAAAAGTAGAGGATGGAAAAGTAGATCTTCAGGCTAAACCGATATATCTGAATGCAGAAGATGAAGAAAACCGAGTAATTGCTCAGGCAAACGTTGCTTTGAGTGATGACGGTAAATTCGAAACAGACAGAATTATTGCTCGTTTGGATGGGGATTATCCGGTTGTGGAACCACAGCAGGTTGATCTTATCGATGTTGCGCCAAACCAGATCTCTGGTATCTCTGCATCATTGATTCCTTTCCTGGAGCACGATGATGCGAACCGTGCATTGATGGGATCGAATATGATGCGTCAGGCTGTTCCATTGTTAAAACCTCAGGCGCCGATCGTAGGTACTGGTTTGGAAAAACAAGTAGCTAGAGATTCTAGAATCTTGATCAATGCAGAAGGTAATGGTGTTGTAGAATATGTAGACGCTGAAAGAATTGTTATTAAGTACGAAAGAAGCGAGGAAGATGATTTGGTTAACTTCGATTCTGCGACTAAAACTTATAAATTAACTAAGTTCAGAAAAACCAACCAGAGTACAACAATCACGTTGAGACCAAACGTAAGAGTTGGTGATACGGTAGAAAAAGGTCAGGTTCTTTGTGACGGTTATGCAACTGAGAACGGAGAATTAGCGCTTGGTAGAAACTTAGTGGTTGCGTTTATGCCTTGGAAAGGTTATAACTTCGAGGATGCGATCGTAATTAATGAAAAAGTGGTTCGTGAGGACTGGTTTACTTCTATTCACGTGGATGAATATTCACTAGAAGTTCGTGATACCAAATTAGGTATGGAAGAATTGACAGCTGATATCCCTAACGTTTCTGAAGAAGCGACTAAAGATCTTGATGAGAACGGTATGATCCGTATCGGAGCTGAAGTGAAGCCTGGTGATATCCTGATCGGGAAAATCACACCAAAAGGTGAATCTGATCCGACGCCGGAAGAAAAATTGCTTAGAGCAATCTTCGGGGACAAAGCTGGTGACGTAAAAGATGCTTCTCTTAAAGCAGATTCTTCTCTTAGAGGTGTTGTTATCAACAAGAAATTGTTCTCCAGAAACATCAAAGACAAAAAGAAAAGAAGCGAAGAGAAAATCAAATTGGAAGAGATCGAAAATACTTACAAAAATAAGTTTGACGATTTGAGAAACACTTTGATTGACAAATTGAATACTCTGGTTTCTGGTAAAACTTCTCAGGGTGTGAAAAATGACCTTGACGAAGAAGTAATCAGCAAAGGAACCAAGTTCACTTTGAAATTGCTTCAATCTGTTGAAGATTATGTGAACATCAGTGGTGCAGATTGGACCGTTGATGCTGATAAAAATGAATTGATCAAGCAATTGATCCACAATTATAAGATTAAATATAACGATCTTTCTGGAGTTAAAAACCGTGAAAAGTTTGCATTATCTATCGGGGACGAGTTACCTGCAGGTATTATCAAGTTAGCTAAAGTTTACATCGCTAAGAAACGTAAACTGAATGTTGGTGATAAGATGGCTGGTCGTCACGGTAACAAAGGTATCGTTTCAAGAATCGTTCGTGAAGAAGATATGCCGTTCCTAGAAGACGGAACACCAGTAGATATCGTATTGAATCCACTTGGAGTACCTTCCCGTATGAACATTGGTCAGATCTACGAAACTGTTCTTGGATGGGCAGGTAAGCAACTTGGACTGAAGTTCGCAACACCGATTTTCGACGGAGCAAGCTTAGACCAAATTACCGAGTACACAGAGCAGGCAGCACTTCCTAAATTTGGAAATACACACCTTTATGACGGTGGTACGGGTGAGAGATTTACTCAGCCTGCAACGGTTGGTGTGATCTATATGTTGAAGTTAGGACACATGGTAGATGATAAGATGCACGCACGTTCTATCGGACCTTACTCATTGATTACGCAACAGCCGTTAGGAGGTAAAGCGCAATTCGGAGGTCAGAGATTCGGAGAGATGGAGGTTTGGGCTCTAGAAGCATTCGGAGCATCCAATATCCTGAGAGAAATCCTGACTGTGAAGTCGGATGACGTGATTGGTAGAGCGAAAACTTACGAGGCAATCGCAAAAGGTGAAGCAATGCCAGAACCTGGTATTCCGGAATCTTTCAACGTATTACTTCACGAGTTACAAGGTCTTGGACTTGATGTAAGACTAGAAGAGTAATTTAATATTGAAGGCTTCGACAGGCTCAGCCTGACATAGTCTGAAAATTAAACAGATAGTATTAGAGTTGTCATCCTGAGCTTGTCGAAGGATCTTTAATACAATAAAAATTACTTTAAATAATTAAAATTTCATTTGAATAATATGTCAAATAAAAATAAAACAAGTCGATTTAATAAAATCACTATTGGTTTAGCTTCACCGGAATCTATTCTTCAGGAATCGAGAGGAGAAGTTCTTAAACCGGAAACGATCAACTATCGTACGCACAAGCCGGAAAGAGACGGGCTGTTCTGCGAGAAGATCTTTGGTCCTGTAAAAGACTACGAATGTGCTTGTGGAAAATACAAAAGAATCCGTTACAAAGGGATTGTTTGTGATAGATGTGGGGTAGAAGTTACAGAGAAAAAAGTACGTAGAGAGAGAATTGGACACATCAACCTTGTTGTGCCTGTGGCTCATATTTGGTATTTCCGTTCTTTACCGAACAAAATTGGTTATCTGTTAGGAATTCCTTCCAAGAAATTGGATATGATCATCTATTACGAGAGATATGTGGTGATTCAGCAAGGTATTGCCAAGAAAGCAGATGGTTCTGATTTCGAGGACAAAGAATTCCTGACTGAGGAAGAATATCTGGATGTTTTGGAAACCCTTCCAATTGAAAACCAATATCTAGATGACTCGGATCCAAACAAGTTCGTGGCCAAAATGGGAGCGGAAGCTGTTGAAGAATTATTGAAGAGAATCGACCTTGATTCTTTGTCATTCGACCTGAGACACAAAGCTCACAACGAGTCTTCTAAACAAAGAAGAACAGAGGCTCTTAAGAGACTGAACGTGGTAGAAGCGCTTAGAGCGGCTAATACCAGAATGATCAACCGTCCGGAGTGGATGATTATGAGAGTTCTTCCTATCATACCACCAGAACTGAGACCATTGGTTCCATTGGATGGAGGACGTTTCGCAACTTCTGACCTTAATGACCTTTACAGAAGAGTGATTATCAGAAATAACCGTTTGAAGAGATTATTGGAGATCAAAGCTCCGGAAGTAATCTTGAGAAACGAGAAGCGTATGCTTCAGGAATCAGTAGATTCATTGTTCGATAACACGAGAAAATCTTCTGCTGTTAAGTCCGAATCCAACAGACCATTGAAATCCCTTTCTGATTCATTGAAAGGTAAGCAAGGTCGTTTCCGTCAGAACTTATTAGGAAAAAGGGTAGATTACTCAGCTCGTTCGGTTATTGTTGTAGGTCCTAGCTTACAATTGCACGAGTGTGGTCTTCCAAAAGATATGGCTGCTGAGCTTTACAAACCGTTTATCATTAGAAAACTAATCGAGAGAGGAATTGTAAAAACAGTGAAGTCAGCTAAGAGAATCATCGACAGAAAAGAGCCTGTGGTTTATGATATCCTGGAAAATGTGATGAAAGGTCACCCTGTTCTATTGAACAGAGCACCTACGCTTCACAGATTGGGTATCCAAGCGTTCCAGCCTAAGATGATCGAAGGTAAAGCGATCCAGTTGCACCCATTGGTAACAACGGCTTTCAACGCCGATTTCGATGGTGACCAGATGGCGGTTCATTTACCATTAGGACCAGAAGCAATTTTGGAAGCTCAGTTATTGATGCTTGGTTCTCAAAATATCTTGAACCCGGCAAACGGTTCTCCAATTACGGTACCTTCTCAAGACATGGTTTTGGGTCTGTACTTTATGACCAAAGAAGCACATTCTACTGAGGATTACAAAGTAAAAGGTGAAGGTCTTGCTTTCTATTCTCCGGAAGAAGTGGAGATTGCTTATGCAGAAGGACAAGTGTCTCTTAATGCAAAAGTAAGATGTCGTCTTCCAATTAAAGAGAATGGAGAGATTGTTACTAAATTAACAAACACAACGGTTGGTAGAATCTTGTTCAACCAGATTGTACCTGCACAAGTTGGATATGTGGACGAATTATTGACTAAGAAATCTCTTAGAAATGTAATTGGTCAAATTCTTGCGGATACAGATTTCCCAACGACGGTTAAGTTCTTGGATGATATGAAGAATCTTGGATATGCTAACGCATTCAAAGGAGGTCTTTCATTCAGTCTTGGAGATATCGTAATCCCTGCGGAGAAAAAGGCAATGATTGCTCAGGCTGTAGAGAATGTTGATGAGATCAAGGCTAACTATAACATGGGTCTTATTACCGATACAGAGCGTTATAATCAGGTAATCGACGTTTGGACTAATACCAATGCCGGTCTTACCGAGATGATTATGAGCAGAATGAAGTCTGACCAAGGCGGATTCAACTCTGTATTTATGATGCTTGATTCCGGTGCGAGGGGTTCTAAGGAGCAGATCCGTCAGTTATCCGGTATGAGAGGTTTGATGGCAAAACCACAAAAAGCAGGGTCTGTTGGAGCGGAGATTATCGAAAACCCGATCGTCGCCAACTTTAAAGAAGGTTTATCGATCTTGGAGTACTTTATCTCTACCCACGGTGCCCGTAAAGGTCTTGCGGATACCGCTCTTAAAACGGCCGATGCTGGTTACCTTACCAGAAGATTGGTAGACGTTGCACAGGATGTTATCATTACTGAGGACGACTGTGGAACATTGAGAGGTACAGAAGTGACTGCACTTAAGAAAAATGATGATATCGTAGAAAGAATCTCTGACAGAATTCTTGGTAGAGTTTCTCTTCACAATGTTTACCACCCGGAAACGGATGAATTGTTGGCTAATGCTGATGAATTGATCGTGGAAGCAGTTGCAAAGCAAATCGAGGAAGCTGGAATCGAAGCTGTTGAAGTTCGTTCTCCATTAACTTGCGAAGCTAAAAAAGGTATCTGTGCTAAGTGTTACGGACGTAACCTTGCAACAGGTAAAGGCATCCATATGGGAGAAGCTGTTGGTGTAATCGCTGCACAGTCTATTGGTGAGCCGGGAACTCAGTTAACATTGAGAACTTTCCACCAAGGGGGTACTGCAGGTAACATCTCGGAAAATCCAAGTATTGTTGCAAAACGTGACGGTATTGTTGAGATGGATGAAGTTAGAACTATTAAGTCCGAAGATGAAGAAGGAAACTCAGCGGATATCGTTGTTTCCCGTTCAACAGAATTCAGATTGGTTGCTGATAACGAAGCCAGAACACCAATCATGGTGGCTAACGTTCCTTATGGATCTGTATTGTCTGTATCACCAGGTGATAAAGTGAAAAAAGGTGATCTTATCGCAAGATGGGATCCGTATAACGCGGTTATCATTGCAGAAACTTCCGGTAAGGTTGAATATGAAGATATCATCCAGGGTGTTTCCTTCCAATTGGAGATCGACGAACAAACAGGTTTCGAAGAGAAAGTAATCTCTGAATCCAGAAATAAGAAAGCCGTACCTACTTTGAAAGTGGTAGATTCTAAAGGTGTTGAGCAAAAAGCTTACAACTTACCGGTGGGAGCTCACTTGATGGTAAACGATGGTGAGAAAATCAAGGCTGGTAAAGTCCTGATCAAGATCCCAAGAAAATCTGCAAAAGCAGGGGATATCACCGGAGGTCTTCCAAGAGTTACCGAATTATTCGAAGCTCGAAATCCTTCTAACCCAGCGGTAGTAACCGAGATTGATGGCGTTGTTTCTTATGGTAAAATCAAGAGAGGTAACCGTGAATTGATCGTTGAGGCTAAAACCGGGGAGATCAAGAAATATCTTGTGAAATTATCAAACCAGATCCTGGTACAGGAAAACGACTTCGTTTATGCTGGTGATCCATTGTCTGACGGTTCTATCACACCGGACGATATCTTGAGAATCAAAGGTCCAACTGCGGTTCAGGAATACTTGGT
Organism: Epilithonimonas arachidiradicis; assembly: GCF_003610695.1. Taxonomy (GTDB): domain Bacteria; phylum Bacteroidota; class Bacteroidia; order Flavobacteriales; family Weeksellaceae; genus Epilithonimonas; species Epilithonimonas arachidiradicis. The sequence continues at coordinate 176,772 of NZ_RAQH01000004.1, forward strand.
TAACGAGATCCAGGAGGTTTACCGTCTACAAGGGGTAAAGATTGATGATAAGCATTTCGAGATTATTGTTCGTCAGATGATGACCAAAGTTGAGATTGTTGATGGAGGTGATACTCAGTTCCTGGAAGGTGCGCTTGAGCACAAATACGATTTCTTGGAAGAAAACAACAGAGTTTTCGGACTGAAGGTTGTTGTAGAGCCGGGAGATTCTAAGGTTTTCAAAGCTGGACAAATGATTACTGCGAGAGAACTTAGAGACGAGAACTCGAAGTTGAAGAGAGAAGATCAAGCTTTGGTAGAAGTAAGAGAAGCGCTTCCTGCAACCGCTACACCTGTATTACAAGGTATTACAAGAGCAGCGTTACAGACTAAGTCATTTATGTCGGCAGCGTCATTCCAGGAAACAACCAAGGTTCTTAACGAAGCGGCGGTTTCCGGAAAAATCGACTTCTTGAACGGTCTTAAAGAAAACGTAATTGTAGGACACAGAATCCCTGCAGGTACAGGTCTTAAAGATTATCAAAACGTTATCGTAGGTTCTAGAAAAGAATTCGAAGATATTAACTAAATAATCAAATATTAAGTTTCAGGTTTCAAGTTTATAAGTTATATTGCAAGCCTGAAACTTAATTTAAACAAAATAATTTAACAAAATGGACAACAATCAAAATCAAGATCCAAACAACATCAACATCGAACTTAATGAAGTTGTAGCAGCGGGAGTTTATGTGAACTTAGCTTTAGTTAACCATTCACCATCAGAATTCGTATTGGATTTTATCCAATTGATGCCGGGTGTACAACAAGCTAAAGTAAGATCTAGAGTTATTGTAGCGCCTCTTCACGCGAAGAGAGTTTTAGCTGCACTTCAACAAAATGTTGCTAACTATGAGCAGCAGTTTGGAGAGATCAAAGAAGTTGAACCTTTCGTATTAGGAGGTAACAACGTTCAGGCTTAAGATATTTCGCTTAGCATATCAATCCCGATTCTTCAAAAGATTCGGGATTTTTTTATTAAAAATATGTTCAGTTTGCTAAATCTGCGAGAATTTTATTATTCAATTTAAAGATAAAACGCTTGGAAAATCAATCAGCCAATCGACGGAAAGCTGAAAATTTTAAACTATTTTAAAGTCTAAAAAGTAACTTTTAGAGGTTAAAAAATGGCCTTCTGCAAGTCCGATGAATAGGGTGCTTGCAGAGGTGCCTCAAAACGCACGTACCTTTTCATCAAAACGCACGTGTCTTTTAACTAAAACGTACGTGTCTTTTTAGCAAAACATACGGAGGTTTTTTAAAAGAAGCTTTAATCTGATGTAAATTTTGACCTTAGAAATCTCTAAAACAAAAAGAGAGAATACCAGCAGATATCCTCTCTTTTTTATGATTGAATTGAAATTAATTCTTCAGACTCTTCATGTCGATTACGAATCTGTACTTCACATCACTTTTCAGCATTCTTTCATACGCATCATTGATGTCCTGGATATTGATAATTTCGATATCGGAAATAATGTTTTTCTCACCACAGAAATCCAGCATTTCCTGAGTTTCTTTGATACCGCCAATCAATGAACCGGCTACAGAACGTCTCTTGTAGATCATTGGTCGTGTACTTACAGCATCATTTTCAAACTCTCCAATAAAGCCTACTAGAACTAAAGTTCCATTCACCGTCAAAGTCTGCATATAAGGATTGATGTCGTGCTCGTAAGGAACGGTGTCGATAATCAAATCAAACTTATTGGAAACAGATTTCATCTGCTCTTCGTCTGTGGAAATAACAACGTGGTCCGTTCCCAATGCTTTTGCATCTTCCGTCTTTCCAGGAGTTCTGGAGAACAGAGTCACTTCTGCGCCCAAACCTTTTGCTAGTTTGATTGCCATATGACCTAAACCGCCCAAACCTACAACTGCAACTTTAGAGTTTTCAGTCACATTCCAGTGTTTAAGAGGCGACCAAGTAGTAATCCCTGCACAAAGTAGCGGTGCGGCAGCAGCCATATCCAGATTCTCAGGAAGTCTTAAAACAAAATGTTCATCAACCACAACAGACTCCGAATAACCTCCGAATGTTCTCGTCTCTTCAAAATATTTGTCTTTTCCATTATAAGTTCCTGTAAAACCTTTTTCACAGAATTGTTCCAAATCCTGCTCACAACTATGACAAGTTCTGCAAGAATCTACCATACAACCTACAGCAACCAAGTCTCCAACTTTAAATTTGGTAACATCGCTTCCTACTTGCAACACTTTTCCCACAATCTCGTGACCGGGAACTGCCGGATAAACCGTTCCGCCCCAATCGTTTCTTGCGGTGTGAAGGTCTGAGTGGCACACGCCGCAGTAATAGATATCGATTTCGATGTCTTTTGGCTGGACTTCTCTTCTCTCGATGGTTAATAATTCCAGATCATTTTCGGCAGCTTGTGTTCCGAAAGCTTTTATTGTACTTGTTTTCATATTTTTTTCAATAATTTTACGGTCAAATTTATTTTAATGAGGTTGTTTGTTAATAGGTATTATCCTGTTTTAATTATGTTTATACGATAGGGGCATTGTATTTATTATATTTTGGGGTAGCACGTGATTTTCCGGATAGTCCATATAAGATTAATTATAGTCCATTTCAGACAATCACAGAGTATGTTATCACTGTCCTGCCATATCGTCTGGGTGAGTTTTCTCAAAACATGCTTGGTAATATTATTCTATTTATTCCTTATGGTTTTCTAGGGATTCTTTATCCGAAGTTTAATCAATTTAAATGGCTTCTTCTCGTTTTTTTTATCACAATCAATATCATCGAATTTTCTCAATATTATTTCAAACGAGGTTTTGCGGATATCGATGATGTGATCCTAAATACTTTAGGGCTTACAATTGGTTATATTATATACAAAAAATGGTTTTTCATCAAGGGCAAATAACCTTCATCTCCGTTCTTCTGTTTAACTGATGCTGCGATTCTGCACAATCTATACCATTACTGCATTTATTTAGAAGTTTTGTCTCTCCGTAGCCAATTGCTTTTAATCGCGATTTATTAATTCCTTTTGAAACAAGATAATCTACTGCTGCATTGGCGCGATTCTGAGAAAGCGTTTTATTATAATCATCAGAAGCTCTCGAGTCTGTATGAGAAGATAATTCTACACTGATTTTTGGATTATCTTTCATAAACTGAACCAGTTTGTTAAGCTCGCCTTTTGCCTCTTCACGGATAAAATATTTATCCAAATCATAATGGATATTCTTTAGGTTAATTGGCTTTCCACAAGTGGTTTCTTCCATACATACCAGAAGATTTAAGAAAAGTGTATTCGTTCTATCGACTTTTTTAGAAGTGACGGTTTCTGTCTGGGAAAAGTAATTTCCTTTCTTACCATAGATATTATAAGTCGAATTCTTATCTGCTTTGAAATAAAATTTACCTTCAGCATCAGTTTTTATTTCGTGATAGATTTCAGTTTCATTGTTTTTTATAACGACAGTTACATCTCGCAAAGGGTTTTTAGAATTGCAAATATTCACCTGACCTTTCACAAAGAACATTTCAGCATCGGTTGATATTTCTTTCTTGATCGTCGAGTTCCTTACAAATTCATCTTTGTCCGCTTTGTTTGAGATTAGATCAATGTTATAAAGACTTCCCTTGATTTCATAATTATCTGGTTTTATATTTTTAAAGAAAGCCACACCCTGCGAATTGGTTCTCGCAAAATACATTCGTTTTCCATTTTTGAAAAGCTCAACAAAAGTATCGGGAAGAATTAATCCCGTTTCCTTATCTCTTGCTATCACTGATAATCCATAATTTGGTCCAGAACTGCCGGTCGGGATTCTAAAAGTCAATCCAGCGAAAACGCCAGCTGAATGAATCTTATGTTCAAAGCTGTTATTTCTGATCTCAGCATTCGAAGGATTGATATTATATTGATTATTATTTTCCGTAAAAGGAATGTTTCCTGCAACAGAACTATTTTTGACTTGGTCATTAGCTTTAAAATGCTGAATATAATAGCCACCGACATTCAGCCCAACATACTCTGAAAAAAACCAATTCAGTTCAATTTGTCCTTTTCCGGTTAGGATATTCTTTTCATTGTACCCATTGTGAAAATTAAGATTGTAATTGTTTGCCGTTATTAAGGTTTCGCCACCTTTGATATTGGAAATTCCACCTTTTATTTTGAAAGCCAAACTAAGATTATCATTAATTACATACCGGAAGTTTGGGCCAACTCCAAGAAATAATCGTTCAACTTTATTCTCATTTAAACTGATATTGGAAAGTGGAGTAGTTCCGCTATATAAATTCTCCGTTGGATAAGTGTTTTTCGGCGTATTTTTAAGATAATCGAAATCAATTCCTAATCCAATCCAGTTGAAGTAGTAGTCAACAGAAGCTCCAAGGTTTAGATTGTATTTGTAATCGATAAATTTGGTTTGATTATCATAAGAAGGAAAATCCAATCCGCCTCTCAGAGAAACATTCAGCTGATTATTATCGTATAAAGAATTCCTGAATTGACAATTGATAATCTGGAACAAAATGATAAAAACTAAAGTAATTAATTTCCTCATGATTTAATTTTCTTGGTTAAGGCAAATTTACACAACTGAAAGATGAAATAAAAAATGCCGGCTAAAAAACCGGCAATATATTTTAAAAACTCAACTTACTGTTTGATAATCTGAGTGATTTTCTGAGTATTGTCATCCAATACATATCTCATTAGATATTTCCCTGGACGAAGTTTGTCTAATCTTAATTCAGCATTGTTGTTATTGATTGTATATTCGGCAACCTGAGCGCCTAAAATAGAAAAGAAAGTTACCGTTCTTATTTTTGCCGAATTATCTTTTGATTTCAAAATCAAAACATCCTTAGTAGGATTAGGGAAGGCAACCAAAACACCATCGTCGGTCTTTTGCCCTTCAAATGCACGAGTAGATTGCGCCTTCATTTCTCCCGAAAATCCAACTGAAACTACCGTAAATATAATAAAGAATAGAAATTTTTTCATTCGCTTTAGTCTGTACTTAAACAATTACCCACAAATATATTTTAAATAATTTTCATATGCAATAGCCTATCCGTAAAAGTATAAGTAAATTTGCATAAATAATTTTTATCAAGATGATTTCAAGAAACAGAAGACTAAGAACCAACGATTCCATAAGAAGTCTTGTTCGTGAAACAACCCTTACAACAAACGATTTGGTATTGCCTATGTTTGTTATGGAGGGTAACAACAAAAAAGAAGCCATTTCCTCAATGCCAGGCGTTTTTAGGCAAAGTTTAGATTTAACAGTGCAAACTGTTAAAGAAAATTATGATTTGGGAATAAAAGCGGTCAATCTTTATATGAAGGTTTCCGATGATCTGAAAGACAACACAGGCAAAGAAGCTTGGAATCCAAACGGATTGATGCAAAATACCATAAAAGCTATCAAAGATGCAGTTCCAGGAGTTGTGATAATGCCGGATGTTGCTTTGGATCCCTATTCAATTTATGGCCACGACGGAATTATAAAAAACGGAAAAATCGACAACGATTCTACAGTAGAGGCACTTGTAAAAATGGGAATTTCTTTGGCAGAAGCCGGAGCTGACATTTTGGCGCCAAGTGATATGATGGACGGTCGCGTTTTGGCAATGCGAGAAGGTTTGGAAGAAAATGGATTTACAGATGTCGGTATTTTGTCTTACGCAGCAAAGTATGCAAGTGCTTTTTACGGACCTTTCAGAAGTGCTTTGGACAGCGCGCCGGTAGATGCTCAGGAAATTCCTGCTGATAAAAAAACGTATCAAATGGATTTCCATAACTCACGTGAAGCCATTGATGAAGCGTTGAGAGACGTAGAAGAAGGCGCTGATATCATTATGATAAAACCAGGAATGCCTTATTTGGACATCGTTTCCAAAATCCGTGAACTCATCACGCAACCCATCGCGGTTTATCAGGTAAGTGGAGAATATGCAATGCTGAAAGCTGCAGCACAGAATGGTTGGTTGGATAACGATAAAGTACTGATAGAAAGTTTAACCAGCATCAAACGCGCCGGAGCAGATATGATTTTCACTTACGCAGCACCAGAAGTTGCCAAACTTTTGAATAGATAAAATTTTTAAAGAGCTTAATCCCGCTTTCCGTTGCAATCTTTTGCTTTTTCATAGGTGAAAAAAAAGCAAAAGGATTTCCACTACAATCGGGGCTATGAGATTTGCCTGTAAAATGAGTTTAGCTAAATAAAAAAGTTTAGCATTCTCTTTTTACAATCTGCAAAATTCGCAAAATCAGCGAGAATAGTAAATTACAAATCTTCCTCACCCAAACCTTGAGGAAGTTTTTTTTTATTCTTAATCCCCAAATTCTTCAACTTCTGAGTCTGAATAATCAGATTGTCATTACCAGAGCTCAACTGCTTGAAAGCATCATTGTAAGAGTTTTTAGCTTGGTCGATGTTTTTTCCAATTCTTTCCAAATTCTCCACAAATCCAACAAATTTGTCATACAACTTAGCGCCTCTATCCGCAATTTCCATCGCATTCCTGTTTTGATGTTCTCGCTTCCAAAGGTCTTGAATCAATTTGAGAGAAGTAATCAAATTAGTTGGACTTAACAATAAGATTCGTTTATCATAAGCGAAATTCCAAAGATTAGGCTCTGCTTGTAAAGCAGCGATGTAAGCTGCTTCACTTGGGATGAACATCATCACAAAATCCAATGATTTATCAAAATCATCATAAGCTTTCTGACTCAATTGATTGATATGATTTTTCACAGATTGGAGATGTAAGTTTTGTTTCTGGGCAAAAAGTTCAGGATTAGTTTCATCCGTCATTTCTACAAAAGCAGTCAGAGAAACCTTGCTGTCAATAATCACATTTCGATTATCGGGATATTTTACAACGGCGTCAGGACGCATTTTTTTGCCGGAAAATTCGGAGAAAATGGCTTTGTTGTTTTCATCTTTCAGCTCGTGTTCCAGGAAATATTCTTGATTTTTTCTTAATCCGGATTTTTCCAGAATACTTTCCAGAATCATTTCACCCCAATTTCCCTGAGTTTTGCTTTCACCTTTCAAAGCTCTTGTCAATTGTTTGGCATCTTCAGAGATCTGCTGGTTGAGGTCTTTCAGTTCTCTTACCTTTTCTCCGAGGGAAAAACGTTCTTTCGCTTCCTTGTCATAAGTTTCATTCACAGTATTTTTCAACTCATTGATTTTCTCCTGAAAAGGCTCGAGAATGGTTTTTAGCTGATTTTGATTAAGCTGCGTAAACTTTGCGGACTTCTCTTCCAAAATCTGATTAGCCGTTTTCTCAAATTGAAGGCGAGTTGTTTCCTGAAGTTTCAGAAATTCATCTTTTTGATTTTCGAGTTGGTCTTGCAGGTTTTTGTAATGCGCATTCAGTTCTGCATTGGTGAAAAGCAGTTCTTCTTTACTTTTTTGTATTGACGAAATCTCTTTTGTTAAATCAAAATTTAACAGCTTCACTTCCTCAATTTTCTGTTGATAATGATTCTCATTTTCCTGTGAACGGATTAATTGTTCATTCAGAATTTCAACTGTTTTTTTACTCACGTACAGAGATTTCATCAAAAGAAAAACAATAATTCCTCCGATGAATCCTCCAACAAATACATAAATAATCTCCATTTAATTTTCGTTATTTTTTTACAATTTTAAAATAACTTTCGTTTAAAAAATTAAGGTTTTCCGTAATTTACTCGTTTTCCAATTTGGCTTTTGATTCAGTTAATTCGTCTTTATCTTTTTCAGATAGTTCCGGGAATTTCAAGTTCATCTCTTCCATTGCATCAATAATAATTTGGATTGCTGCAACTCTCGAAAACCATTTTTGATCAGCAGGTATCACAAACCATGGTGCAGAATCTGTTGAGGTTTCATCTATCGCTTGCTCATAGGCTTTTTGATAATCGTCCCAAAAGCCACGTTCTGTAATATCTGCTGAAGAAAATTTCCAATTTTTATTGTCTTCATCGATTCTGTCAAGGAAACGCTGTTTCTGTTCTTCTTTGGAAACATTCAGGAAAATTTTGACGATTTTGGTTCCGTTGTTTACCAAATGCTTTTCAAAATTCCGAATACTTTCATAACGGTTGTCCCAGAATTTTTTATCAAATTGTTTTACGTCTGTCCACACTTTTTCGCTAAGGTTATACTCTGGATGAACTTTACAGACCAAAACGCTTTCATAATGCGAACGGTTAAAAATTCCGATTTTTCCTTTAGCCGGAAGCGCTAGATAATGACGCCAGATGAAGTCGTGAGAATATTCTTTTGTGCTGGGACCTTTGAAGCTTGTTACTTCACAACCCTGAGGATTCACACCACCAAAAACGTGTTCTATCAAACTGTCTTTACCTGCCGCATCCATCGCTTGGAGAACAATTAATAAGGATTGACTTCCATCCGCATAAAGTTTTTCCTGCAATAGTCTGAGTTTTTCTTTCTCGATTTCGAGAAGTTGTTTGGCTTCGTCTTTATTGATTTTTCCTTTATAACTTGTTTGGTGTTTTTTAATTTCGAATTTTGAATTTTCTTTAATCAAAAAATCGTCTGAAAAATTGTACTCCATAAAAATTGATTTAGTGTAAAGATAAAAAAACCGCCTCGTTAAAAACGAGACGGACTTTATGAAATTTGTAAATTTTTATTATTTAGCCGCTTCAATTTTTTGAGCAGCAACAGCTTTTTTTGCAGATCTTTTAGCCGCAGTAGCTGGTTGAGCTTTTGCTTGAGCAACTGGTGCAACTGTCAGGTTGGCTTGTTGTGCAGCAACTTCACCGTTAAGATCTTCTACATTACCTTTGATATAAAGAACAGATCTATTATTTTGTGGATCGTTAGAATAAACTTCGATTAGTTTGTTGAAAGGTCCTTTGATTCCTGTGTTATATCCAACTTTAATTTGAGCTGTTTTTCCAGGCAAGATTGGATCTTTACTCCATTCTGGCTGTGTACATCCGCAAGAAGGTTTTACTTCGCTTAGAATTAAAGGTTTATCCCCTGTGTTTTTTACTGTAAAAAATCTGTGACCGTCTGATCCAGCTTTTATATTTCCGTAGTCAAAAGTTGTTTTGTCAAATGAGATTGTTTGAGCTGATGCAAAAGCAATGGCTCCTGTCATAAATAATCCAGCTAGAATCTTTTTCATATTTTCTTTGTTTTAATTTAAATTTTAAAGAACAAAGTTATAAATAATTTGAATATGTGCTGTTAATTTTTTCACATTATCTTATTTTTGCAAATCATTAAGCCAAAAAATAAATTCAAAATGCAGATTGCTGATAAATACAATCCACAGGAAACTGAACAAAAATGGTACGACTTCTGGTTAGAAAACAAATTTTTTCACTCAGAGCCAGATGACAGACCGCCTTACACAATTGTAATTCCACCACCAAATGTGACGGGAATTCTTCATATGGGGCATATGTTGAACAACACCATTCAGGATGTATTGGTCAGAAGAGCAAGGATGCAGGGCTTCAATGCTTGTTGGGTTCCGGGAACGGATCACGCATCTATTGCCACAGAAGCAAAAGTGGTGGCAAAACTAAAAGCTGAAGGTATCAACAAAAAAGATATCACCAGAGAAGAATTTCTTAAGCACGCCTGGGAATGGAAAGAGAAATACGGGGGAACTATCCTGGAACAATTGAAAAAACTAGGCTGCTCGTGTGACTGGGACAGAACAAGATTTACAATGGAAGATAATCTCTCCAAATCCGTAATTAAGGTTTTTGTTGATCTTTATAATAAAGGATTGATTTATCGTGGCTACAAAGTTGTGAATTGGGATCCGGAAGCGCAAACGAATATTTCTGATGAAGAGGTAATTTTCAAAGAACAGAATGGGAAATTATTCTATTTAAAATATAAAATCGAAGGCACGGAGGATTTCTTAACCGTTGCAACTACACGTCCGGAAACTATTTTTGGCGATGTTGCAGTTTGTGTAAATCCGAATGACGAAAGATATCAAAACCTAAAAGGTAAAAACGTAATCGTTCCGATTGTAAATAGAGTGATTCCAATTATCGAGGATGATTATGTTGATATCGAATTTGGAACCGGAGCGTTGAAAATTACACCAGCTCACGATATCAATGATTACGAAATCGGGCAAAGACATAATTTACCGATTATCGATTCTATGGATAATGACGCAGTTCTTAACGAACACGGAATGCATTATCAGGGAATGGGAAGATTCACTGTAAGAAAAGAAATAGCTAAAGAATTAGAAAAAAATGACCTTCTTCTGAAAGCAGAAGATTATGTGAATAAGGTTGGAACTTCTGAAAGAACAGGCGCTGTTATCGAACCGAAAATCTCTGTCCAATGGTTTTTGAAAATGTCGGAAATGTCAAAACCGGCTTTGGATGTTGTGATGGATGATACAATCAAATTCCATCCTGAGAAATTCAAAAATACTTACCGTCATTGGATGGAGAACGTTCACGATTGGAACATTTCCCGTCAGCTTTGGTGGGGACAACAGATTCCGGCCTTCTACTATGGAACCGGCGAAAATGATTTTGTTGTAGCCGAAAATATTGACGACGCTGTAAAATTAGCACAAGAAAAAACTTCCAACTTCCAACTTCAGGCTTCTGATTTGAAACAGGACGAGGATGCATTGGACACTTGGTTCTCATCTTGGTTGTGGCCAATTTCGGTTTTCGAAGGAATTTTGGATCCAGAAAATAAAGATATCAATTATTATTACCCAACTTCAGATTTGGTAACAGGTCCGGATATTATTTTCTTCTGGGTTGCCAGAATGATTATGGCCGGCTTGGAGTACAGAAAAGACGTTCCTTTCAAAAATGTTTATTTCACAGGAATCGTGAGAGATAAGCAAAGACGAAAAATGTCTAAGCAGTTAGGTAATTCACCCGATCCAATCGATTTGATTGAAAAGTATGGAGCAGATGGCGTTCGTGTAGGAAGTTTGTTGAGCTCTGCTGCAGGAAACGATCTGTTGTTTGATGAAGATCTGATGTTGCAAGGAAGAAATTTCGCAACAAAAATCTGGAATGCTTACAAATTGATTCAAGGTTGGAAACGTGACGAAAATATCAAAGCTAAAGAATTTGATACACAGACAATCAATTGGTTTGGAGAACAACTGAACAAAACCATTGGCGAAATAGAAGATCAGTTCTCAAAGTTCAGAATTTCTGATGCTTTGCATTTGGTTTACAAACTGATTTGGGACGATTTCTGTGCTTGGTATTTGGAAGCTATCAAACCAAATTTCGGAGAAGCAATCAGCGAAGAAGTTTATCAAAAAACAATTGCTTATTTTGAGGAATTGATGAAATTACTTCATCCATTCATGCCTTTCTTATCAGAAGAACTTTGGCAGAATATCTCTGAAAGAAGTATTTCTGAAGCTTTGGTAGTTGCGCAACAGAAAAAATCGGAACCTTATTATGAAGATAAAATTAAGGATTTCGATTTTGCTAAGGAAGTGATTTCCGGTGTTAGAAACTACCGTCAATCCAAAGGAATTTCGCCAAGAGAAACTGTTGAAGTTTTCACGAATGTTTCTGAATTGGCAAATGCTGAGGTGATTCAGAAATTGGCCAATATTTCAGAAATCAATTTCAATCAAAAAACGGATAAGCCAAGTTTTACATTCTTAGTTGGAGCAAATGAATTTTCAATCCCATTAAGTGAAAATCTTGATCTGGGCGAAGAAAAAGAAAAAACCGAAGAAGAAATCAAATATCTGAAAGGTTTCTTGATTTCTGTTGATAAGAAATTATCGAATGAGAAATTTGTTGCGAACGCAAAACCAGAAGTGGTAGAAATCGAGCGTAAAAAACAAAAAGATGCTCAGGATAAAATTGCACTTCTTGAAGAAAAACTAAAGACATTGTAAAGTGCTGAAAGCTAGGAGGAGAGTGTTTTTAGATTTGCTGGAAACATCTGTCTTCCATCATCAAACATCCATCAATAGATGACTCACATAGAAAATATTAAAAAATTATTCTCCCGCGACTTCGTAGAAAATCCATTGTTGGAAACCTACGAAGTTGGGAAAATTCACATTTCATCAGGAAAAATTGTAGCCAGTGATGCTTTGATTTCGCCCGATCATTCAGCTTTTAATCAAGAATTTCCGAAAGGTGATTTTCAGGTTTTGGTTCATAAAGAAAGAGAATCCAACTGTATTGCTTATGCAGAAATCGTTTTTGATAAAAATCAATTGGCTGAAAATTGGTCTTTGGCTCTTTGTGATAATCAAAATATTAATGATCTGAAAGAAGAAGAAATCTACGGTTATCTTGTAGAGTCCGGAATGGGGACTTTTATGGATAAGGAAGCTCAAATTTCTCTGAATACTTTAGAGCAAAACCTTTTCCACAAAAAAGGAGCTGACTTTATGGGGATCTATGAAGAGTTTTTCCATTCTCATTTCTTTGATGAAAACGGAGCAATCGACCAGTTCGCAGTTCTCAAACCTTATGATAACAAACCGGAAAATATTGTTGCATTCGAAACGGGTTATGGTGAAGGATTTTATGCAACGTATATAGGTTATTCTAAAGATAATCAGCCAGTTAAATTAATTTCCGAATTTATAGAAATAGGAAACGATTAATTGATTACATTAGCTTCCGATGAAATTGTAACTATACGATTTCGTTACATCTTTGAAAACAATGAATGTTAGCAAATGAAACTTAGAAATACAAAACCTCAAATAGTCGTTGTAGGCAGTTCTTCTATAGATATTGTTCTGAAAACTTCTAAAATTCCTACGGCAAATAACACGGTTCTGGCTCAGAATCTGAGAAGTTTTTTGGGAGGAAAAGGTGCCAATCAGGCGATTGCCACATCGCGTTTGGGTGCTCAGACTTCTTTGGTTAGCCGGATTGGGATGGATCCTTATGGACAGCAGGTTTTGAGAAATTTGAATGATGAAGATGTGAACGTAGCTTTTGTTTTTGAAGACGAAGAGGAGGAAACTGGCACAGCTTATGTGAATGCTTCTGACGAAGGAAATGCAATCACAGTTGTTCCGGCTGCCAATTACAATCTTTCTCCATCGGATATAGATGAAGCAGAAAAATTTTTGCTGACTGCAGATTTGATTTTAACTCAACTGGAAATTCCGTCAAAAACTGTAGAATATCTTTTTAAAAAAGCAAAAAGTCTTGGCAAGAAAATCGGAATTTATGCTGCTCCGGCAAGCAGACTTTCAGATGATATTATAGATTACGCTTCTTTTATTGTGGCTAAAAGTACAGATTTGGAAACGATTTTCGGAGAAGGCAATCACGAAGACATTATCAAACATTTGCCAAACAAATTATTTGTGAGAGACGGCGCCAACAGTACAAGTTTCTTCGATGGTTCTGAGATGAAATACTTCAGAAATAATCCTCAGACAGAAGCGCACAGTATGGGATTGGGTGATGCTTTCACTTCAGGCTTTTCTATTGCTTTACTTCACGGGAATACAGTTGAAGATTGCGTGATTTTTGGAAATCAAGTGGCTTTGAAAGCGGCCGACTATAGAGGTTCTCAAAAAGGTTTGCCATATTTGGACGACCTTCAAAATTAATATTTTCAGCATATCGAAAAATAATTTTCCAGGGACTGAATTTTTTTACTTTTATAAAGTGATTCTCTTAAATCATTTTCAATGCAAAGTATTAATATTTTAACCGAGGATAATTACAGTTTATCTACACATCTTTTTGAACCCGAAAACTCCAATGGAAAATTATTGTTGATTAATTCTGCAACAGGTGTTAAGCAGCAGATTTATTTTTCTTTTGCTCAATTTTTTTCGGAGCAAGGTTTTACAGTTATGACTTATGATTACAGGGGGATTGGACAATCGAAGCCTGATAAAATGAAAGGTTTTGAAGCTTCGATGAGGATTTGGGGAACCAAGGATTACAAAGCTGTTACTAGTTATATTAAAATCAATTTTCCAGACTATCAAAAATTTTGTCTCGGTCATTCAGTTGGTGCATTGATTTTAGGAATGAATGGAGACTCGGAATTGTTTAATGAGTTTATTTTTGTGGGGACTCAGAATGCTTTTGTCGGAAATCTGAAATTCAAAACAAAAATTGAAGCTTATCTCGGATTCGGAATTGCTCAGCCGTTATCAACACGATTATTAGGCTATTTTCCAGCTAATTGGTTTGGACTGGGAGAAAGTCTACCTTTAGGAACTGCTTTCGATTGGCGAACTTTGATTTTAAATAAAAAATCTACCAACAAATTATTAGAGAAAGTCGATGATTTTTCCCGAAATTTGACACAGAAAGTTTTCGTTATTCGAGCAGAAGATGACGTTTGGCTTACGGAAAAAGGTGTAAAATCTTTATTAGAAAATACTTATCCCAACCTTAAACCAACCTATCGAATCATCAAAACTTCGGAATCGGAAAAGGGAGAAATTGGACATATTAATTTTTTCAGAAGCTATAACAAAAAGCTCTGGAATATTATTTTAAAAGAACTGAATTAATGGAATTGATTAACAGAACAATAGAACTCGTTAAAGAAAAATTAGAAGGGACAGAATCCGGTCACGACTGGTTTCACATAGAACGTGTTTGGAAACTGAGTTTGAAGATACAAGAAAAAGAAGGAGGTGATAAATTGATTATAGAATTAGCGGCATTATTACACGATATCGCTGACCCAAAATTCCATAACGGAGACGAAACGATTGCCTCAAGAATTGTCAACGAATTTCTAACAGAACAAAAAGTAGATTCCGAAACGATTGAAAAAGTCATTTTCATTATCGAAAATATGTCGTTTAAAAACCGAAACGAAGCGCCTCAAAATTTACCTTTGGAGCTGAAAATAGTTCAGGATGCAGATAGGCTGGACGCAATCGGAGCAATTGGAATTGCGCGAACTTTCAACTTTGGCGGTTACAAAAACAATCTGATGTATCATCCGGATATCGAACCAAAACTCAATCAATCCAAAGAAGAATATAAGAAGTCCAATGGAACTACAATCAAT
The DNA here is from genome assembly GCF_003610695.1 of Epilithonimonas arachidiradicis. Taxonomy (GTDB): domain Bacteria; phylum Bacteroidota; class Bacteroidia; order Flavobacteriales; family Weeksellaceae; genus Epilithonimonas; species Epilithonimonas arachidiradicis. Next base: position 191,820 of record NZ_RAQH01000004.1, read on the forward strand.
CATTTTTATGAAAAATTGTTGCTTCTGAAAGATTTACTCAATACAGAAACAGCTAAAGAAATTGCTGAACACAGGCATCAATTTATGCTTCAGTTCCTTGACGAGTTCTACAAAGAATGGAATGTCACTTTTTAATTAAAGAGAAACCATTATCTTTGTTTTAATGATAATCATTTTAATTCTCATTTTTCTGATAATTGCTCTGTTTTTGTCCGGCATCCGGTCAGAAAAGTGGAATCTTTGGAGCAGGATTGTCAGAGCTGTGATTACGATTTCTGCGGCCACTTATTTTACATTTTGGTTTGTAGAGAGAAGCTTATCGCAGTTTCTGGAAAATTCTTTGGCTGTTCAGGTGGTTAATTATTTGCCGCAGCCTGTAGATTTCTACATTATCAGGATTCAGGAAGGCAGTGAGGTTCAAAAATTTAGCTCCAAACACGTTGGCCAGATTCGGCCCGAGCATTTCCGAATCGAATATCTTAATATGCAGAAATCCAATGAGTTTTGGGTCGTTGGATATATCGGGAAAGACAAACTCGTCTATTTTTCTCAGGTCGCTGTTCCCAACAAAAACGAAGATCAAATTGTAGAGGTCAGAAACTACATCAATCACAGTCTCAAATTATCCGCTGTAGCAACAGAAAAAGTTGCTGAACTCAAGTACGACAATATCAAGCTCAGCATTTGGGTGACATTGGATTTACTATTAATTTTCCTCAATTCAGTTTTGCTTTTCAGAAGCAGCAAAAAACATTAAAATAATAATTTGGGCGCCTTTATCCGCCCTCCGTTCCCGCTTTTTTCTTTTTTTGAAAAAAAGAAAAAGAGCTCCACTCAGGTCGGGGCGTGTGCAATTCTTTGTTTTAAAATTACTTCTAAAATTGCATTGCATTATTCATAAAAATTAATGACAAAATTTAAATAAAATATCAAAATAGATTTTGAGATTCTAATCAACTTTGTACATTTAGCCACGCAAAAATTGGTACAATTACTGCAACCCTAATCAATTAAAATGAAAGTAAAAATGGATTTATCAAAACATATAGATTCTGCGCACCAAGCATTCTCGGATTGGAAAAAAGTTCCATTTCAGGATCGTCAAAAGTTACTTTTGAAGCTCGCAGAAGTTCTTGAAAAGAATAAAGAAAAATACGCCAAAATCATTACCACAGAAATGCACAAGCCGATTTCACAATCCACAGCAGAAATCGAAAAAAGTGCGGGAATGATAAAATTTTATGCACAAGCAGAAAATGTTCTGGAACCTGAACACATCAAAACCGAATTCAATGTAAGCGAAGTACATTATGATGCTTTGGGAATTATTCTTGGTGTAATGCCTTGGAATTTTCCTTTCTGGCAGGTTTTGAGATTTGCTGTTCCTGCGATTTTGGCGGGAAATGTTGTAGTTTTAAAGCACGCATCCATTTGTTTCGGAAGTGGTGATGAAATCGAATCAGCTTTTGCAGAAGCTGGTTTTCCAAAATTTATTTTCCAAAATCTTAGAATCGGACATAACGAAATCAAAGAAATTCTGGAAAATCCTTTGGTAAGAGGAGTAAGTCTTACAGGAAGCGAAAAAGCAGGAAGCGAAGTGGCTTCTCTTGCCGGAAAAAATATTAAAAAATCAATTTTGGAACTGGGCGGAAGCGATGCTTATATTGTTCTAGAAGATTCGGATTATGAAAAAGCGGCGAAACACGGACCATTGGCTAAACTTTCCAACACCGGACAAATCTGTAATGCTGCCAAAAGATTTATCATCCACGAAAAAATTGAGAAAGACTTTTTACCTTTATTCATTGAGGAGTACAAATCGTTTCAGCCGGCTGATCCTTTCAAAAGGGAAACGAAGTTGAGTAAAATGGCAAGACCAGATTTGGCCGATGAATTGGAAAATCAATATAAAAAAGCGTTGGAAAATGGAGCAGAAATAATTTTGGCTTTAGAACGAATTTCGGAAAGTGAGTTTCGACCAGGCATTCTCTCTGTCAAAGAAGGAAACCCAATTTTGCAGGAAGAATTATTCGGACCTTTAGCAATTCTGATGATTGGAAAAGATGATGATGAAATTCTAAAATTAGCGAATGATATTCCGTTTGGATTAGGAAATTCGGTTTGGACAAAAGATAAAAAACGTGCGCAATTTTTCATCGATAATCTGGAATCCGGAACAGTTTCTATCAATAAAACTACAAGCTCTGATACACGATTGCCTTTTGGTGGTGCAAAATCTTCTGGTTATGGTGTAGAGTTGTCTCTACACGCTATTAAAGAATTTACTCAAGTAAAAACTGTGGTTGGAAATATTTAAAATATTGACTTAGCTGATAAAAATAAAACCCGCTCAAATTATTTTGAACGGGTTTCTATTTGTTGACAAATCTTTTTTTTATGTCGAATCCCATAGCCCCGATAGTAGCGGTTACCCCGCAGTAGAGTGGGAGAGTTGGAGGGTTTGGTGTTGCCAAGCGTTGGAACGAGGAGTATGAGTGGATAGCGGGATTAAGCTCCTGAAATTAATTCGCATTGCTAGAAGCCAGCGTCTTAGCTGCCCACAAAGAATCTGCTTTGGCTTTTTTCTCCTGTTCTATCTGTTGCATCACAATCTCGCGATTTTCCTGTTCTTTCATAATTTCCGGAATGTGTGGTTCGATAATCTTATTCATTTCGTCCTCAGAAATATTGTTCGCATCCGGCGAATCCAGTAATTTTTTCCACGGTCTGCGTTTGCCCCAAGGATAATCTCCGTACACAATCAGCGGTGTTCCTTTAGCTCTCGTAGTCGCGCCGCCCTTGTTCAAAACCCAGATGTCAACCCATTTGTACATCCATTGTGCGTCCTCTTCCAGCATTCTAAGGCAAGAGTGCGAAGCCGGATAACCTGGCATTGCGTACTGATGCCAGCCGATGCCGTCGAAGTTTGCTACATTCACATTCCAGCGGAGTTTCCATTCGTCACTTACGGTGGAAATGGCGACTTCTTTTTTCCAGTTCGCAAACATCAGCCCACGTTTGGTTTGAGTCGCTTTTTTGCCCATACTGGTTGGTCCCCATTTGACAAGATTTCCGTATTCATAAACACCAAACGCCTGAATCGGATAGGAGAAAAATACAAATTTCTTAACATTTTCCAAACTGGTAACGTGACCGGGAAATGGCGAATAAATCAGAAAATTATCTTCAATTTTTGCCGGAACAACCAATGTGTCTGCCGCACCAATGTTGGCTCTATCTAATCGGTTAAGCGCTAAAATGGTGTAGAGCTTTTTTCCAGTGAATTCCTTTTTATTTTGCAGCGAAACCGAATCGGTGTTTTTATAAACCCAAGGGTAGAAACCAAAATCTTTTCTCGGAATCACGACATCCGGAACTTTTGGTTTTTCTTCTTCTACTTTTTCTTCGTAATCTTTTTTGTCATCAGCTTTGGTCACTTCCGAAGCTGAAGTGCTTTTTTTGTCCGGCGAAATATTTTCATCCTTTTTACATTGAATCAGAAATAACGAAAAGAGCAGTGCTAAAGCGAATTTTTTTTGTGTTAATCGAATGTTCATAGTTTTTATTTCTCTCGCATTAAGTTACAAAAAGAATACCATTTGATATAGAAAAACAAGAACAATAAATTATTTAAAAGAAAATTTAATTTTTAGAAATGATATCTTTAATAATCTGCTTAGCATGGATTCTGGAATTTTCTATGAACCAGAGATGCGTATCCCTTCCGCCACAAACCACACCGGCAAGGTATATTCCGTCAACGTTGGTTTCCATATTTTCAGGATTATAATGCGGATTCTGACAGTCGCCTTGTAGATTAATACCGATATTTTTAAGAAATTCAAAATCGGGAAGATAACCCGTCATTGCTAAAACGAAATCATTCTCGATTTCCTGAGTTTTGCCTTTGTTGTTTTTAAAAATAACAGAATGCGGTTTCACTTCTAAAAGTTCGGCTTCGAAAAAAGCTTTAATCGTTCCTTCTTTAATTCGGTTTTCTATGTCGGGTTTTACCCAATATTTGACGCTTTTGGAAATTTCGGTGTGACGGATTATCATCGTAACATTACCACCTTTCCGATAGATTTCCAAAGCCGCATCCACGGCTGAGTTGCTGGAACCAATAACCACAACATCCTGAAATGCGTAAGGATAAGGTTCAGTGTAATAATGCTTTACTTTTGGTAAATCTTCGCCGGGAATATCCATCATATTCGGAAGATCATAGAAACCTGTAGCGACAATTATATTTTTAGCAAAATAAATCTGCTTGCTCGTTTCTACCTGAAAAAAGGTGGATTTCTGAACATTGATGACCCTTTCGTAAGTTTTGATATTGATGTCTCTAGCTCTTGCAATCCCTTGATAATATTCCAAAGCGTCCTGTCTCCCAGGCTTTGGTTTTGTAGTAATGAACGGAATGTCGTCGATTTCCAGTCGGTCGGCCGTAGAAAAAAATGTCATATACAAAGGGTAATTGTAAAGACTGTTGGCTATAGTTCCCTTTTCGAGAACAATATATTTCAGATTGTTTTTTTTGGCTTCCAGAGCACAGGCCAAGCCAATTGGTCCGCCGCCAATAATTAAGACGTCATATAATTCCATCTCACAAATTTACAAAGAAAATCGGCTAAAGGTCTGCTTCTTCCCAGGTTTCAAATCTTGTCACATTTTGAAGGAGCTTTCGGTTTTCATTTCTCAGCTCTTCCATTTGATTCAGGAGTTTATGAATGATTTCGATGCCGGGCAAATTCACCTCAAGATCATAATGCCAGTTGGCAAATCGTTCCAGATGCGGTAATTCCTCGTAAATAATATATCGAACACTATTCTCTGTTTCAGGATGCAATAATTCCGAATCGATGAGCTGGTCCAGAAAACTGTAATCGATTTTATACAATCGGATGATTTCTTCTATAGAGATTCTTTCGTTCATTGCTAAGCATTTTTAAGTTGTTGAAACAGTTCTTTTTGTCTGTCGGTTAGATTAGTTGGGATTTTCACATTATAGGTTACATAAAGATCTCCAAATTGTCCTTCCTGTTTGTAAACCGGGAAACCTTTGCCTTTCAGTCTTACGGTTGTACCGTTCTGCGTTTCAGGTTTTACTTTGAGATTGACAGAACCGTCCAAAGTTTGAATGGTGATGTCGTCGCCCAAGATAGCTGTATAGAGGTCGATGTCCAGAGAAGTTCTGAGGTTATCGCCTTCTCGTTTAAAATCTTTGTCTTCCGTGATATTGAATGTGATATAAAGGTCGCCATTCGGGCCACCATTGATACCGGGATTGCCGTGACCTTTTAGCTTGATTTGCTGCCCGTCATAGACACCTGCCGGAATCGTGATGCGCACTTTCTTGCCGTTGATGTCAAAAGTCTGCTGATGGGTTTTGGCTGCATCTCTCAAACCAAGTGTCAACTCTGCCGAAACATCCTGACCCTTGAACTTGCCGCTGGCACTGCCTCTCGAGCTTCGCCCAAAACCGCCGCCAGCACCGCCAAACATCGATTGGAAAAAGTCGGAAAAATCCTCACCTTCGCCAAAATCCGCTCCGGAAAATCCGCCACCACCAAAGTTTCCGGAATATTGCTGTTGTTGTCTCTGCTGTTGTTGAGCACGTTCATATTCTTCACCGTGTTTCCAGTGTTCGCCGTATTTGTCATACTTAGCGCGGTTTTCCGGATTGCTCAGTACCTCATTCGCCTCATTGATTTCCTTGAATTTTTTTTCTGCTTCCTTGTCATTCGGGTTCATGTCCGGATGATATTTCCGCGCCAGCTTTCTGTAGGCTTTTTTGATGTCGTCCGCAGACGCTTTTTTTTCAAGCCCCAGAATTTTATAATAGTCTATAAATGCCATTGTAACAGTTGGTTTTTATCAAAATTTGCTTTTCCAAGTTAGCAATTATCTGAACAAAATAAAAGCGTGATTCGGAGATTTTTTTTAGGAGCATTCGGTTGCAGCTTCTGTTCATCTTTTCCACCCGTTTTTCGCTGTATCTTTTGGTCGGCGCTCGGTCGGCTCCGCTTCGCTCCGCCGCCTCTCCCTAGCCAAAGGATGCCGCTGCAACCGGGGCTATGTTGATGTTCGGTTTTCCTGACAGCATAGTAATCTTGTATCCTGCGCCTTGCACCTTCAACCGTATCTACTTCTGTTCCACCCAAATCAGTTCTGAAGTATTATAACCGATTTCCTTAGCTTTTTCCAAAAATCTGTTTTTTACATCTTCCGGAATTGTTTTTTCACGGGATAATATCCACAGATAATCCAGATTTTTTCCTGCGACCAAAGCATATTTGTAATTACTATCCAAATCAATCACATTATAGCCGGCCCAGAATGGTTTGAAGAAAGAAACTTTCAATCTCGCTTCGTTTTCAGAGTTTACAAATTTCGCTTCACCAGTACTTTGCTTCCATTCTTTTTTGACATAATCATAACCTTTATTTTCTACCTTGATTGTTCCGTCTGCATTTTTGGAATAGGTCGCCGTTACCTGATTCATATTTTTCTCAAAACGATAATCAAATCTTGCAATCTCATACCATTTTCCAAGATACTTATCAGCATCAAAATTTTGGACAGCCGTCGCTTTATCCGGAATCCCGACAGAGCAGGAGCTAAGCACCAAAAGTCCGATGATGCCAATAGAAACAGGAACTAAAGTCTTTGTGAATGTCTTTTTCATAATAGAGTTTATTTGCCTGATTGATTCAAAAATAATTCCAACGAGACGATTTTAAATTAAAATTTTATGCACATAATATCGAATCGATAATTTGATTATTTTTACAGAAATAAAAGTTAAATAATTAATAATCAATGAAACTAAAATTACTTTCTATATTTTCTCTTGTTTTGTTCAATCAAGCTTTTGCACAGTTGGGTAAATTCTATGCAACAACAGACTCAGAAAATGCAAAAGAGTTAAAAGAAAAATTTCCGGAAGAAATTGAAATTGTTGGTGCTGCAGGCAATCAATCTGCTGTTTTCCTAACTAAAAAAGCTGCAGAATTTCTTCATCACAATGTGATCACACACGGACCTGGTTATGTTTACAAGTCGTCCCGGGAGCAGGCTTTATCAGCAATTAATAAAGTAAAAAAAACGAATAGAGTTTTATCTTTTACAATTGATCAGGATGCGGTTGTAACGTCTGCTATTGCAAAAGTCAATGCCGATAATATCAAAAATCATATCCAGACCTTGGAAAATTACGGAACGCGTCATCATACTACGGTAAAAGCTCAGACGGCGATTCAGGATTTGAAAACGAAATGGCAAGCTCTCATCACTGCTTCCGGAAGAACAGATGTTTCCGTAAGAATTGTGAATCATAGCGGAACGCCTATGCCCTCTTTGGTTTTAACAATCAACGGTGCAAGCTCTCCCAATGACTACGTTATCGTAGGCGGGCATATGGATTCTATTACCAATAATGTGAACAATGCGCCTGGTGCGGACGATGATGCGTCCGGAATTGCCACGATTTCCGAAATGATTCGAGTGTTGTTGGATATCAATTACAGACCTTCAAAAACAGTAGAATTTATGGCTTATGCAGCCGAGGAAATCGGATTGGTAGGCTCGTCGGAAATTGCTCAGGATTATGCACTTAATAATAAGAATGTAATTTCTTTTGTTCAGTTCGATATGACAAATTACAAAGGTTCTACAAAAGATGTTTACCTGACGACAGATTCTTACAATAGTAATGACCTGAATCTGTTTTTGATTGAATTAATGGAACATTATAACAAAACCGGAACGCACGCTTTTACCTATGGCAATACGATCTGTAATTATGGTTGTTCCGACCATTTCAGCTGGGCAGATAATGGTTATGATGCGGCATTTCCTTTCGAAGCTTCGTTTTCACAATACAATCCTAATATTCATACTGTAAATGATAAATTATCGAATATGGGAAACAGCGCAACACATGCCGCTAAGTTTGCAAAACTCGGTCTGGAATTCATTATAGAAGCTGCGAAAGGTTCTGTGTTAAATGTTTCTGATATTACTAATCAATCGGTTAATATTTTTGTGAAGGACAAATTTCTTAATTATCAATTAGAAAAAGAAACCGTAGAATCCGTAGTCATTGTTGATACAAGCGGAAGACAATTATTGGAATCTAAAAATCTTCTCTCTTTTGGGAAAATCGATTTGAATAAAATCAATAATGGTTTTTATTTAGCGGTTTTCAAAACTAAATCAGGTAAAATAGTTACTAAGAAATTTATTTTGGAATAATCATCAAAACAATAATAAAAAGCGAAAATAGAATGTTCTACTTTCGCTTTTTTTATTTTGTTAATTTTTAAACTCTAATATTCCGGAGCAAGTTCAATTACAAGACCTTCCAATTCTGGAGTTACCGGAATTTGGCAACCTAATCTACTGTTAGGTTTGACATTGAAAGCTTCGGCAAGCATGGCGTCTTCATCTGGCAACATTTCCGGTAGCGGAATATCCTCGCTCAAAATATAACATTGGCAAGAGGCGCACATCGCCATCCCACCGCAGATTCCGATAGTTCCCTCTTCGGCTAATTCGTAAGCACGAACAACTTCCATCAGGCTCATCGCCATATCTGTTGGTGCAGGAATTGTGTGGGAAACGCCGTTTCTGTCTATGATTGTAATATTAACGTCTGACATTTTGCAAAGATAAGAGATAGATTTTAGACAAAAGATGTCAGATGTTAGATTTTTCGATTTTATGCAAAAAAAGAGAATTGTAAAAAACTCTCTTTTTATTTAATAATGAAATTAAATTTTATTCTAATCTAATCTAATCTAATCTCTAACGTCTAAATATCTTTTTTTAATCAATAGATTTTACGACTGCTTTTTCAGCTTCTTTTCTGGTTCCGTCGAAACCGTCAACGCCACTTACCGTTGTATATTTTAAGACGAATTTTTTTCCTGGATTCAATCTGTTGTAAACACTTTGAACCATCAGGGTTGCTTCGTGGAAGCCACAAAGAATTAACTTCAATTTGCCCGGATATGTATTGATGTCACCAATAGCGTAGATTCCTTCAACATTAGTTTGGTAATCTAAAGCGTTGTTTACTTTGATCGCATTTTTCTCGATTTCCAATCCCCAGTCTGACAAAGGTCCCAATTTAGGTGTCAAACCAAATAATGGGATCAAATAATCGGTTTCGATAATTGATTTCTCTCCAGCTTTTTCGATTTCGATTGCAGACAAGGTTTCGTCACCAATCAAACCTGTAACTTCCGCAGGTGTAATTAGGTTTATTTTCCCCTGATGTTTCAGCTCTGTTACTTTCTCTACAGAATCCAAAGCGCCACGGAACTCATTTCTTCTGTGAATCAAAGTGACGGAAGAAGCTACGTCTGCCAAGAAAACTGACCAGTCCAAAGCAGAATCTCCACCTCCGGCAATCACGATTTTTTTGTTGCGGAACATTTCCGGTTCTCTTACGAAATACTCAACACCTTTTTCTTCAAATTTATCGATGTTTTCTAATTCCGGTTTTCTTGGGTCAAAACTTCCCAAACCTCCGGCAATTGCAATTGCTTTACCTTTTACTTTTACGCCTCTGCTGGTTGTTACGATAAAATCACCTTCCTCGGTTTTTTCATAACTCACCGCTTTTTGCGCTAAAGAAAATTGGGGCTCAAATTGTTTGATTTGCTCCATTAGATTATCAACTAAAACTCCAGCATCTACACTTGGAAACCCGGGAATGTCAAAAATTGGCTTTTTAGGATAAAGTTCTGTCAGTTGTCCGCCGGGTTGAGGAAGCGCATCAATCAGATGGCATCTTAATTTCAATAATCCCGCTTCGAAAACAGCGAAAAGTCCTGTTGGACCTGCGCCTATTATAATAATATCTGTTTCAAACATTGATATAAATTTTGGAAATGCAAATTTAATCATTAAATCTGACTTTAGAATGATTCTAAAATATGAGATTAGTTAGATTTGATGTTAATCTAAACAGGTTTCATAAAGAAGCATTGGTAAATAGACGATAATTAAACTTAAATAAAAAGTAAATCAATATGACTTACTTTTTAATATCATAAAATTTAAAATATTCTATTTTCTTACCAAATGATAAGATTTTTTAAAAATATAAACCGTAATTTTGTCCTTTCATCATTTGTGTTTTTAATTCCTGCGAATATTTATTTATTCCAGGAATTTTTTTATGCATTACGTTTGATTAATGCCATATAAAATCCATCATAACCCTCGCTAGGCATTATTTTTTCATCCTTAATCAGAGAAAAGTCCGGATTATTTTGCAAGAAAGTTTTTACCTGTTCGTTATTTTCCGAAGGCAGGATAGAGCAAGTGGCATAAATCATCTGACCTCCTTTTTTCAAAATTTTAGAATAATCCTGAAGGATCTGCTGCTGTTCACCTTTGATTCTGTCAATAAAATTTTGATCGATTTTCCATTTAGAGTCAGGATTTCTTTTCAAAACACCAAGACCGGAACAAGGAGCATCAATCAGCAACCGATCTGCTTTTTCATGAAGTCTTTTGATAACTTTGTTATCAGAAATTAATCTTGTCTCTATATTGTGAGCACCAGCCCTTTTGGCACGTCTTTTTAACTCGGCTAGTTTCCATTCATAGATATCAAGGGCGATAATCTGCCCCTTGTTTTTCATCAAAGCGGCCAAGTGCAAAGTTTTTCCGCCGGCTCCGGCACATGCATCTACAACACGCATCCCTTCTTTTACATCCAGTAATTCTCCGATTTTTTGGGAACTGGCATCCTGAACTTCAAACAAACCATCTTTGAAAGCAGACGTCAGAAAAACATTTTTCTTTTCTTCCAGCTGAACGGCATCAGGATAATTTTTGATGGTAAAAGATTCTACATTTTCGTCTTTCAGATCAGCGATCAGTTCTCTTGGTGTGGTTTTAAGTGTGTTAGTACGCAAAACTGTAGGTGCCTGTTCGTTAAGAGCCAGCATTTCCCTTTCCCAGTTCTTTCCTAGCTCTTTTTCAAGTGTTTCTGCCAGCCAATCCGGAATCGAGTATTCTATGGCTTTTGTAGGAACAGTTCCTTTTTTCAGTTTGGTAAGAATATCTGCGATTTTGATTCCATCAAATTCTTCAAATTTTTTGTAATGGCTTTTGCTCCATAGCAGATAAGCGATAATCAGTTTGTAGACATTATCAGGTTTTACACCTTCCCCCATATAATATTCCAGACGTTTTTTCCATCGGATAATGTTGTAAAATATCTCGGAAACAGTTTGTCTGTCTTGGCTTCCCCATTTTTTATGAGCTTTCAAAAGACGTTCTATGACTTTGTCAGCATATTTTTTATCCTGAAAAAATGTCTCCTGAAGTGCGTCGTGAATCCCGATTAGTAGATTCCGGTGTATTAATTCCATTGATTATAAATAAGAGTTATGAATTGATCAAGATCTCCAATATTTAGGATTTAGTATTAATTGGAAACCTATTTTATCGATTTTGCAAAGGTACTGTTTTTAAGTTTATAAGCGAACAGTAATTCTTGCCATAAGAAAAGTGCCGTAGTTAGAAGCTATGTTAATTTTGTATTAAATTTTCAAAATTGTTTAATTTTTTTGTTTAACAATTTTGTCAAATATTAAAATTGATATATTTTTGCACAAAATTGTTTAACAAAAATGTCAAAACAAGAAAAAAAAGACCAAACACAGGAGTTAATCAAAGAAACTACAAAGAATCTGTTCTTTGTTCAGGGAAAATTCGATGCGACAACTCAAGAGATTGCGGATGAAGCAGGCGTTAACAGAACGCTGATTAACTATTATTTCCGCTCAAGAGATAATCTGGTTCAGATTGTTTTTGATGAAGCACATAAAGTAGAAAAGGAGAAGTCTGAGATCATTATGAGATCCGATTTACCTTTCAAAGAGAAGATTTCTCAGTTTATTGATGGGAGTTTACAGACCAGCTTACAATATCCTTATTTGGAAACTTACATCGTGTCACAAATCAATAAAGGGAATTGCCATAAAAGAGATGTGGAAGAAGATGATCTTAATAAATTCTATAGTGATATAGAAAAAGAAATGAAATTGGGCAACATTGAGAAAATGGAACCGATGCAGTTTATCCTGAATATGATTTCTCTGTTGGTGTTTCCAAGCGCTGTAAGACCTCTTATCATGGAAAATATGATGATTGATGATAAAGAATTTGACCGGTTAATTGCCGATCGAAAAGAGATTATCCTTAATATGCTTTTTAAGAATTAATTAAATAATTGAAAATTGTTAAAGTATTTATAAAATCCGATCGTCGTCTATGACTAGAGATTGGAACTAAAAAAAAATTGAAAAATAAAAGAATTATTTAAACTATGATTAATAACAAAATGATAAAGTGGAGAAAATTGGCTTTAGGCATTTTGACTGTTACAGGATCATTGCTGTATTCTCAACAGTCTATTACGCTGAAGCAAGCCATAGAATACGCTTTGCAGAACAAGTCGGATGCGTTGAAAGCAAAGTTAGACATCAATGATGCAGATGCAAAAATCTTAGAGGCAAAAGCGGGAGCGCTTCCAAAAATCACTGGAACTGCTAACCTTACATACAATCCTATTTTACAACAGAGTGCTTTACCAGGCGAATTTTTCGGAGCTCCGGGAACGGTAGTTATGGTGCCTTTTGGTCAGAAATGGATTGCTGGTGCGGGTGTCCAGCTACAACAAGCATTATTTAATCAGCAGGTTTTTGTTGGATTAAAAGCTGCAAAATCAACTAAAGAATTCTATCAATTGAATGCAGAACTTACTGATGAGCAAATAATTGAAAGGGTTTCTAATGCCTATTTCCAGGTTTTTACGGCTCAGGAAAAGAAAAGTACTTTAGAAAGCAGCTATGCCAGCACAGAAAAAGTAAGAAATATAATCAAAAGCTTATTTGATAACGGATTATCAAAAAAAATCGATTTGGATAGAACCAACGTTAATTTGACTAATATAGAAACTAACATCAAACAAAGTAATAACGGTATAGCACAGGCAGAAAATGCACTTAAGTTCTATATGGGAATGCCAATCCAAACTGAGATTCAATTGGTGCAACAGGATATGGAAGTAACGCCACATCTTTTGGAAAATATGGTAAATAATGATAACAGAACAGAAGTGAAAGTTCTATTAAAGAATAAAGAACTTCTTGAATATCAGAAGAAAGCTACTGAAGCTGGTTATTATCCTACAGTTAATTTAACAGCTAATTACAACTGGCAAGCTTTAGGTCCAAAGTTTCCTTTAACGAATGGAAAATCGAATGGAGTTTATTGGTCAGATTATTCTGCGATAGGATTAGGTGTTAATATTCCAATTTTTAATGGATTTGCTACAAAAGCGAAGGTTCAGCAAAATCAAATCGAGATCGATAAGTTAGAAGCTGATTTAAAAGATACGAAACTAGGATTAGACCAAGCCTATCAAAATGCTAAATCTCAAATCGAAAATAGCTTAATATCTATCGAGAATCAAAAAGCCAATGTAGAATTAGCAGAAAGTGTTTTAGCAGATACAAAAAGCAATTATCAATATGGTTTAGCAACATTGACAGATTTGTTAGACGCAGAAAATTCTTTGGTCCAGGCTAAAAATAATTATACGACTGCAGTTCTTGATTACAAAATCGCTGAAGTACAATACTATAAATCAAAAGGAGAACTTAAAACTTATTTAAAATAAACTATCAAAAATAACGGTTATAACAATGAAAAAAACTTTAATATATATCATCGTAGCAGCTGTCCTAATTGGTTTAGCAGCTTGGAAAATTGCCGACAACAAAAAGAAGCAGGAAACTGAAGTAAGAGAAGTCGCAAAACAGGTTGATAAAATCAATGTAAATGTCGTAACAGTTGCAAGAGAGAATATCAATACAGATTATTCAGCGAACGGAACTTTCATTCCTAAACAAGAAACCAATCAGTCTGCCGATATTTCGGGTAGAGTTGTCAACGTTTTTGTTAAAGAAGGTTCCAGAGTAGGAGCTGGCCAGGTGTTGGCAACGATCAAGAAGGATGCAATCGAAGTTGATGTGACTCAGGCTCAGAATAATCTACAAAACGCCATCATAGATAACCAGCGTTATGAGAATGCCTTCAAAACAGGAGGTGTTACAAAACAGCAGCTTGATAACTCTAGATTACAACTTAAAAATGCTCAGGCAGCTGTAAGAGCGCAGGGTGTTAAAATCAATGATACAAGCGTAAGAGCAGGAATCAGTGGAACGATTAATAAGAAAATGGTTGAGCCGGGAGCTGTAGTTTCTCCGGGAACTGCTTTATTCGAAATTGTCAATATCAATTCATTGAAGCTATCTGTTTTGGTTGACGAAAGCCAGGTGGGCAGAATCCAATTAGGACAAGAAGTGAAAATCAATGTTAATGTGTTGCCGGAAGATTCTTTCACAGGTAGAATTACTTTCATTGCGCCGAAAAGTGATGCTTCTTTGAACTTCCCGGTTGAAGTAGAAGTTTCCAATAATGGTAAACTGAAAGCTGGTATGTACGCCACTGCAGTTTTCAAAACCAATCACGGTGCAGAAACTCAGAATATGTTAACTGTTCCGGCAGAAGCATTCGTAAATGGAGTAAGTTCAGGACAATTATTTGTTGTGAATAATGGCACTGCAAAATTAATTAAAGTTCAAACCGGAAAGGTTTACGGTGATAAAGTTCAGATCCTAAGCGGATTAAATGGCGGTGAGCAAGTCATTACCAGTGGGCAAATCAACCTTGATAACGGTTCAAAAATCAATATCGTAAAGTAAGAGAAGATGAAGTTAGCAGAAATATCCATTAAAAGGCCTTCGCTGGTAATCGTACTATTTACGATTCTGACGCTGGGAGGTTTGTTGAGTTACTCTATGATGGGGTACGAATTGATTCCGAAGTTTGAAACCAATATGGTAACCATTTCTACGGTTTATCCCGGAGCTTCGCCTGCAGAGGTGGAAACTTCGGTAACCAGAAAGATTGAAGATGCGGTTGGATCTTTGGAAAACGTAAAAAAAGTAGAATCGTCTTCTTACGAAAGTTTATCGGTAATTATGGTTCAGCTGAACACTGGTGCCGATGTCAATTACGCTTTGAATGATGCACAGAGAAAGGTAAATGCAATTTTAGCAGACCTTCCGGAAGATGCAGATCCGCCTTCACTACAAAAATTCTCACTGGATGATCTACCGATTATGACTTTGAGTATTTCCAGTAGTAAGATGAATAACAAAGACCTTTACGATCTTTTAGATAAAAAAATTGAACCGATTTTCTCCCGTGTCAACGGTGTTGCTCAGGTTGATCTTGTTGGTGGACAGGAGAGAGAAATTCAGGTAAGCTTGGATGAAAAGAAACTGCAGGGTTATGGTCTTTCAATAGGCGATGTACAGCAAGCGATTCTTTCGTCAAACTTAGATTTCCCAACAGGAGCTTTGAAGACGAGAACTTCACGATCTACTATCAGACTATCTGGAAAATACAGAGATGTACAGGAAATGAACAATCTTGTGGTTTCCAACAAAGACGGTGCGCAGGTTCGTTTGTCTGATATCGCAACAGTTTTCGATACTCAGAAAGACGTTGAGAAAGTGGCTAGATACAATCAGAATTCTACCATTTTGATGCAGATCAAAAAGCAATCTGATGCCAATGCCGTGTCGGTTTCAGAATTGGTTAAGAAAACCATTGCTCAGGTTGAAGGTAATTATAAAGTTCAGGATATCAAAGTCAATATCGTAGATGATACAACAGACTTTACCCTTGCGGCAGCAGATCACGTAATTTTCGATTTATTCTTAGCGATTATTCTCGTGGCTGTGGTAATGTTATTGTTCCTTCACAACATCAGAAATGCCTTCATCGTAATGGTTTCGATTCCGGTGTCGTTGATCGCAACTGTGATCGGAATGTACCTGATGGGATACACCTTGAACTTGATGAGTTTATTGGGACTTTCACTCGTTGTAGGTATTCTTGTGGATGATGCGATTGTGGTTTTGGAGAACGTTTACCGTCATATGGAGATGGGGAAAAGCAGAATCCGTGCAGCGTATGATGGCGCTTCGGAGATTGGATTTACTGTAACGGCAATTACTTTGGTAATCGTGGTGGTATTCTTACCGATTGCGATGAGTTCAGGTTTGGTGTCCGATATCTTGGCACAGTTCTGTGTGACCGTGGTTATTGCAACAATGTTATCGTTATTGGCTTCATTTACCATTATTCCTTGGTTATCTTCAAGATTTGGTAAGTTGGTACATTTGACAGGAAAAAATCCTTTTGAAAAATTCATCCTTTGGTTTGAGAAACAATTGGAGAAATTTACACATTGGATCAGTGGAATCTTAGAATGGTGTTTGAAATCGACATTAAGAAGAGTAATGACTGTTATTGTAACATTCCTTATATTGATTTCTTCCTTTATGTTGGTGGCATTCGGATTTATCGGGGGTGAATTCTTCCCGAAAATGGACAGAGGACAGTTCCTTGTTCAGATGGAATTACCAAAAGATGCTTCTGTAGAAAAAACAAACCAGGTAACATTGGCGGTTGAAAAATATCTGAGAGAAGACAAAGATGTGGTTGATATGATTACGACAGTTGGTCAGCAATCATCAGGTTTTGGTGGAGCTCAGGCAACTTTATATCAATCAGAAATTCAGGTGATCTTAGTTGACAAAGCGGAACGTAACGAAAGTACAGATATCAAGTCGGCTAAAATCAAGAGAGCTTTAGAAGAAAAATTCACCGGAGTTGAGTTTAAAACAGCACCAATCGGATTAATGGGAGCAGATAATGCACCGATTGAAATGGTGGTAACGGCTCAGGATAACGAAACGGCAAACAAAGAAGCAAACAGAATCTTAGAATTGCTTAAAAAAGTTCCAGGTTCCGTAGATGCTGAATTGTCAACTGATTCTGGAAATCCGGAAGTTCAGGTGAATATCGACAGAGATAAAATGGCTTCTCTAGGCTTAAATCTTTCAAGTGTAGGACAAACGATGCAGACGGCGTTCAGTGGAAATACAGACGGAAAATTCAGAGCGGGAGAATATGAATATGATATTAATATTAGATTTGGTGATGCCAACAGACAGTCTATTGATGATGTAAGAAACTTAATGTTCACCAATCCTCAGGGAGAACAAATAAGATTGAGTCAATTTGCTGAGGTAAAAATGGGTTCAGGACCAAGTTTGCTGGAACGTAGAGATAAAGCGCCTTCTGTAAAGGTAAAATCTAAAGTTGTTGGTCGTCCTGTAGGAGATGTTGCCAACGAGTGGGCAGCGCAGTTTATGGATAACGAAAAAACAAAACCTGCAGGTGTAACTTATATCTGGAGTGGTGATATGGAAAACCAGACGGAAGGTTTCGGTACTTTGGGAATTGCATTAATAGCAGCTATTGTATTAGTTTACTTGGTAATGGTATCCTTGTATGATTCGTTTGTATATCCGTTTGTAGTATTGTTCTCCATTCCGTTGGCATTGATTGGAGTAATGGTAATTCTGGCAATCACCGGAAACTCACTGAATATCTTTACAATGCTCGGTATGATTATGTTGATTGGTTTGGTAGCGAAGAACGCGATTATGATTGTCGACTTTGCCAATATGAGAAAAGCAGCTGGAGCTAACACGCACGATGCTTTGATTCAGGCCAACCACGCTCGTCTTCGTCCGATCCTAATGACAACGATTGCGATGATCTTCGGTATGATTCCGATTGCGATTGCCAAAGGTGCAGGAGCGGAGATGAACAATGGTTTGGCTTGGGTAATCATCGGTGGTTTGACATCGTCATTATTCCTGACTTTGATTATCGTACCAGTTGTTTATTCACTTATGGAATCTGCCATTAGATTCTTTAGTAGATTATTCAATAAATGGTTCGGATGGAGTCTAGGAAAAACAGTGGATTATGACGCTGAAATGAAAGCTGAATATGAACACAGAGAACTAAGTGAGGACGGTTACACACCGAAGCACGTAGATTAATATATATTAATTTAGTTAACCGAGAAGCGCATCAAGTAATTGATGCGCTTTTTTTGTTTTAAAGTTTGTTAAGTTTTTCGTTTATAATCTTAATGATTTTTCCAATTCCAATTAATTGTAAACCTTCATACAATTTGAAGCTCATTCCAATTTTTAATTTTCCTTGGAAATAATCTTGAGATAGTAAGTCAATCTCTGCATTTACTAAATCTCCTGGAAATGCAAACTCGCTTCCAATATAAATTTGACGTGCAGAAGTTTGGTAATCATCAAAATTGAAAACAAGCTGTGACCTGTAATCACTTTTTACATAATTTTTACGACCTCCTTCATTTTCTCTTTTGAAATTTATTTGAGCTATAAAATCACATTTTGAATTTTCGGTTTCTAATTTGTTTTCGTGAAAATATTCATATGCTAAACGTTCCAAATCCCCGCAATCTGAAATTAAATTATTTTCCTCATCATAGATTTTAAAAGTCTCTTGTGAATTACCAATAGTTGCTGAACCATCTAAACCAAGTAGAATTGTATATAAAGTATCATCTAAAATATTGGAAATAATCTTTTTAAATTTTTCAGTTTCAATTTCATCCAGATTTAATTCTTCAATTTTTGTTGAAACAAGACTTCTGAATTCAGACTGAGTATCAAAACTGGAATTAAGAATATTCTGTTTTTCTAAATAAAAATTTTTTACGAATTCTTCGGCAGTCATATTTTATTATTAGATTTAAATTTAATCATTAAATATAAAAAAAGACTCCCAGAAAAATCTGAAAGTCTCAATATATTTTAAAATAGAAACATTAATCTGCCATGGCTTCGCCAGACTTTCTATAGATAAAATTGCCATAGATATGTCTTCTTGCAAAACGGCTTGGTGAGTCAGAATTCACCATTTTGATGTAAGTATTTCTTGGAACGCCCAGGTATTCGAATGATTTTCCGTTCAAATGCTGCACTGTCAAAATCGATTTTTCCAGATAAAAATCCTGAATAATGGAGTTGGTAATGGTTTCCGTGTATTCTTCCTTATATTTTTCTTGAGTTTCTTCGTTGATGCTCACCAGGAAATGATACGCTTCGATCACAGATTTACTTTTCTCTTCCGCTTCCAGTTTTCCGGCTTCGTCATTGATAAATTTGTCAGGATGCGTATCCTTCATCGTATTTCTGTAGATATTTTTAAGATCTTTCAAAGTCGCCGATTTATCAACGCCAAGAAGTTTTCTGTATTCGCCTAATTTTTTCATATCGGATGATCCCTATTTCAGCGTGCAAAATTAAGTTTTAATTTTTATAAATCGTAACTAATTCATTATTAAATTATTTTGAGTTTTTTATTTTATATTAATTTAATATTATTGAGATCATATATTAGAATAGACATCACTTTGTTTTGTCTTTTCCTCAACTGAAATTAATTATGTTAAAAAAGAAAATCCTATCTTTGAAAGGTAATTTTTAAAAAAATGAAAAAACTTTTTTTTACATCTATATTAGCTTTGACGGTTGTCTCTTGTACCAGTAGAGTAGGGAATGCTTCAAAAGTTGGGAGAAATCAGGCTCCGATTACAGGAACGCAATGGGTGTTGGCAGACGATGTTACTAATAAACCTACATTGCTGATAGAGCAGAACAGGATCTCCGGGAATGCAGGCTGTAACAATTATTTTTCTGATGCAACTATTGATACTTCTGCGGGCAATTTCTCAGCCAAGAATATTGGTTCCACCAGAAAAATGTGCAACAATATGACGACAGAAAACAGCTATCTTGGCGTTTTGAAAGAAGTGAACAAATATGTGGTGACAGAAACAACACTGGAACTTTACAAAGACAATCTTTTGCTGCTAAAGTTCAATAAGCAGTAATTTGTAAAGGTTATAAACATAAAAAAAGGAACTCAAATTTGAGTTCCTTTTTTATTATTCTTCGTCTTCGTCGTCATATTTTGCAAGTTCTTCATCACACCATTTGAAGGCTTCTTCCACCACTTTAGTAGCCTCGTTAGCTACAGTTTCCTCATCGTCTCCTTCCAAGTCATCCAACCACTCAACATCCTCTTCTTCTACGTTAAGGATAAAACGCGGATACTCTGTGTGTACTACAAAAAGATCTTCTGGAAATTCAGAATTGTCGGCTAATAAAAACTTAGGTAATTTCATAATATAAAATTTTAAAATAAATCAGAGTACTTGTGACTATCACTCTATGGTCCAAAGATAGAAAAATTCCCGAAACAATTATTGATAATTATTTTTTTTGATTCTGATTTTCTTTTCTACTTTATACCTCGTCAAAACATCTTTTTTAAGCGTATCAGAAGGCTTGAAAGTGATATAGATATGCGGATTAACGGTACTGATGAGCTCTGCTGTTTGCCCGTCATTATCCATCTGATCTTTCATAAAAAACAGCAGTTTCTTATCCATCATTTTTTCCTCTTTCAAAAAGCGGGTAATGGCTTTTCTGTTCTCGATATAATCACCTTTGGACAGCCAGCTGAAAACAAATCCTGTTGCCAAACTCATAAACGCAACGGCATAAGTTGTGTCATCAAAAATTTGAAATATTTTTCTGAAGAAAACCATCCAGATTCCAATAGAAAATGGCGCCAGCAAACGGTAATCAATAGCATTGACAGAATAAACATACTGGATAAAATAGGATAAAATAATGGTGACCAGCGAGCTAAGTAAAATAAATCTTTCTGTTTCTGATAATCTGTTTCTGATAAATAGAAAGATCATCACAAGGATTGTTAATAGACCGATGCCATAGATTCCGTAATTAATGGCTCCGCCGTTGGGATCTGCAATATGAATGAAGGGATTAAACGTAGTCGTCAATCCCTGGAACAATTCAACCAACAATTGTGAAGTCGGCTTCAGTCCGATTTCCAAAAACATATTGATGTAATTTTCATTAAAATAATCAATGAAAGTTACTTTGTAAAGGCCATAGAATCCAATACCTAAAACTCCGGAGATGGCAAAAGACTTCCAGTAATGTTTACCGATTTTCAATAAGCCAAAACCAATGCTTCCGGCACAAAGGAATAATGCACTGTAACGGATATTAAGTAACAAAATCAACAAAAGTGTCAGGAAGAAAATCCCCTGGGCCTGACTAATTCGGTTTTTGATGATTTGACGTGCTGTGAAGAAAAATAAGATGACGAAAGGTAAGGTCAAAGCCTCAGACATCGTAAAAGAAAAAATACTGACAAAACTGAACAGAGCAGAAGTTACCAGTAATTCTTTGAAATAAAATTTTCTTCGATACGCAAAAATCAGAATGAAAGTATAAGCCAGAACACCAACCAATTTGCTGCTCCAGAATTCATCCAGCCCAAAAAAAGTAAAGAATTTGATAAAAAGAGGATATCCCAACGGCGCAGTGGTGTTATCAATGACCGGAAAAACGTCGGCTTGGCGCATATATCTTATAGAATCGGGGCTTACGCGACCTTTTTCATTAGACAAAAACCGAAAGATAATCATCACATAAGTAATAATAATCAATAAAGTTTGAAGAATTTTCTCGTATTTTGAATTGAGTTTTACGGAAATCATAGTTTAAAAATAAAAAACTTTGTCAAATCAATAATGACAAAGTTATAAATCGTAATTTAAATTAACAGTATTTTTATTGTTTATAAAGCCTTTTCTTCTCTGCCAGATAATACTGAACATCCTTGTCGATGTAGGTTGACAATACATTACCGAGATTATCAAAATACGTTTTCGGGAAAATCATTTTCTTTTTAATTGTTGGCATTTTGACAAGTTTTATTTTATTATTGTCAAAATAATTCCATTCTCCGATATAGGTATTCGTCAGAAGATTAACGCTGGATTCTCCGCTTCCATCATTGTTGGCGGGACCGAATTCATAACGTTCCATGCCTATCAAACGCATTTTTCCGGTTTCTTTTTCATACCGAAACTGATAAGCATAGCCCGCTCGCATTTGATTCAGCTTAACCTTAAAACCATTTTTAGTCTTATCAAAAAATATTTCTCCAGAATCTTCGAATTGATTAGAAGATACTTTCTTGAATTTCTGAGAAGAAAGCTGATACACAACCGCTCCGTTATCAGGATCCAAATAAACTTTGTCTCTAATATTATCGCCATCAAAATCAGCAGAAAGCATTTTTTCCTGAGCAAAGATTAATGTTGGAAACGTTAGAAGTAAAAGAAATTTTTTTGAAAACATCTCCGTTTATTTTAAAAACATTTTCGAAACTTTTTCAGCTTTTTTACTTTCAGAATAATCATAGAAACCTTCACCGGATTTTACTCCTTTTTTGCCCGCCATTACCATATTGACTAATAATGGATTGGGTGCATATTTAGGGTTTTTGAAACCGTCGTACATTACATTTAAGATAGCTAGACAAACATCCAGTCCGATGAAATCTGCCAACTGCAAAGGTCCCATTGGATGGGCCATTCCGAGTTTCATCACGGTGTCAATTTCTTCCACGCCAGCAACACCGTTGTACAGTGTTTCGATGGCTTCGTTAATCATTGGCATCAGGATTCTGTTGGCTACAAATCCTGGATAATCATTCACTTCAGTAGGAACTTTCCCCAATTGTTTAGACATCTCAAAAATCATGTCAAAAGTATCTTTGGAAGTCGAGTAACCCTTGATGATTTCTACCAGTTTCATAATTGGAACAGGATTCATAAAGTGCATTCCGATGACTTTCTCAGGACGTTTTGTTGCTGCAGCAATCTGAGTAATAGAGATAGAAGAAGTGTTGGTCGCAAGAATACAGTTTTGCGGTGCCAGCTCATCAATTTGTTTAAATATCTTCAGTTTCAAATCCAGGTTTTCCGTCGCAGCCTCTACTATCAAATCAGCATTTGGAGCAGCCTCTTTCAAATCTGTGAATGTTGTAATGTTGCCAAGCGTTTTAGCTTTTTCTTCTTCTGTTAGATTTCCTTTAGCAATAATTCTGTCAAGATTGGTGGTGATGGTTTTCAGAGCTTTGTCCAGATTGTCTTGTTTTACATCTACCAGACTCACTTGGAAACCGCTTTGAGCAAAGGTATGAGCAATCCCATTTCCCATAGTTCCAGCACCTATTACAACAATGTTTTTCATATTTATTTTTTATTTTAATTTCAAATGTCAGTCTAATCTCTAACTTCTATTAATTTTTCTCAAGATAATAAAGATACTCTGTCGTTCCCGAAGCTTTATGATTTCTGTTTTCTTCCTTGTCTGCACGGAAACGCTGATACTCGGTTGTAAATATATCATATTTCCCGAATTTGGAAAGTATATTCCTAATTTCACTTTCTGGCATCAATCCTTCGTTGTTATAGCTTAGAAAAATATGTTGAAAATGAGCGTTTTGGATGAGGTCTTCGAAGCTTTTTGAAACTTCAATTTTGCTACAGTATTTTGATTTTTGATAATTTCTCAGTCCCGTTTTTCCTTTTGGAGAGAAATTGTCATATTTCGCAATCGTGTTCAGAAGATGATAGTTGGCGCCGTATTGCCGTGCGTTGTAAGGTGGGTCGAGATACAAAATATCGCCTTCGATTTTTTTGATTAATTCGTTGGCATCTTCATTATAAACCTCGTGATTGTTTTCAGTCAGTTCAAAATTAGCAGGCTGAAGTTCCAGTTTTTTGTGAGCCGATTTTTTGATTTGTTTCAAAAACGCACCATAAACCGAAGCCGTGTTGGCGATTTTATCAGCCGCTTCCAAAAGTGAACAAAGCAGGAAATAATATTGATCTTCGCTGATTTTCTGGGATGATTTCCAGTTTTCAATTTTTTGTCGAACCGAATCTATTTTTTTTCCATTCTCTTCTGAAAAATAAAGCCGTTCAGATGTCCCATTTTCCGAATATTCATTAAAAATAAAACCAGATTTTCCATCAAGAAGATTCAGCTCTTGAATCAGGTTTTTAAATTCAAATGTTTGATGATTTCCGATGTAATTGCGGTTCAGAATATAACTGTAAAATTCGAAATCGTTACTGATGTTTTTTTTGGTTTCTGCTTTGAAATTTCTGCCGACAATTCCGGTTCCAGCGAATAGATCACAAAATGTTTTTTCGCTTAGATCTCTACCAACAATTTGATAAACGTTTTGTTTGATAAAATCTGAAAGTTTGTTTTTGGAACCGATGTAATTCATTAATAATTGATCATAAAGGCTTCGAGAGCCTCAGCCTGACAAGGGTAAATTAGATTTGTCACACTGAGCGGAGTCGAAATGTTTTTTAATTTTAGGCTTTAATCCAAATAACATCAGACAAAATTTCCCTCGAATCCAAATTTAAGGAAACTAAATTGTCCTTGGAAAAATTACGCAGATAATCTTCAATCTTTTCTTGGATCAGAGTCAATTCTGTTTTCAGCTTCCAATGTTCGTTGCTTTTCTCATTGAAGAAAATAATAAACAAACGGTTTTCAAAATGTTTTCTTCCTTGCTGACTTTGATTTTGATAAAGCCATTCAATCAATTCTTTTTTGTGATCAATCGCATAATCAAAACTTTTCCCCAATTGTTTTGGAAACACGCTGCTTTTATGATCAAATGGAATCTCCGAAATATAAAAGTCTACAGTTTTCGAAAACTGATTTTCTTCTTTTCTAACGTTTGGATGATTCGTAATTATTTGTTCAATCGCTTTTGCAGACCAGAAATTCAGCCAACGATTGAAAGCATAATTTCTCAATTCTGAATCAAAATCTTTACATTGATTGTTAAGGTTTTCAAAATCCTGAGTCTGGTAAATGAATTTCGTTTTTCTATCCCACTCATCCGACTGCTTTCTTCCCCAATTGTAAGGAAAATCAAGACGCTTCTTAAGCTCGGATTCTAAGGATTGGAGATTCATTTAATAATTTCTGGTGTAATTTTTTTTCTCTTGCAGATAAATTGGATTTGGACTTCCTTTTACTCGGAATTTGGTTTTGTAATATGTTCTTTCTCCATCAATTTTATTCGTAAAAACTGAAAAGTGAAGATGTGGACCTTTGCTCCAACCAGTATTCCCACTATATCCAATTAATTCTCCCTGTTTGACGTCGTCACCTTTTTTAACCGTTATGCCATCTTTCTTAAGATGTACATATTCCCCGAAGGTTCCATCATCGTGGAGAATGATAATTTTATTATTAAATTTTGCACAATCTTTTGTAAGACAAGATTGATTAGAATCTGATTTTGTAATGACTACTTTTCCACTTCTTGCAGCAAAAACTTGAGTGCCAAGTTTATGACTGAAATCTAAAGAATAAGCATTTTGATGAGAAAAAGCACCATTATATCCTTGATAAATCGTTTGTGAAGTATTAGTCGGGTAGGGCAGCCAATAGACTTCTTCTGTATCAGCAGGCTTTGAATTCACATCACCAAAAACATAATAAACATTATAATTGAATTTGTAAGATTTAAATTGATCTTGTGCGTCAATTTTTGAAATAATGAATTTTTTAGTATTTGCAGGGATTACAATAATACTTTTATTAGCTAAACTGGATTTTACATTTTCTCCAGAATATTCATACTCAATACTTACAGGGCAAAATTCATTATTGTCAACAGTAATTACGTTGGTTTTGTTTTCTAAATATTTGTCAAACTTTATGTCAGGAGATTCCTGAGAAAAAATAAGTAGAGGAAGAAATAATAAAAGATAAAAAACTTTATAATTCATAAATCCACTATTTCTGTATCAACCTCATAATTTCCAACGCCACCTTCAACGCTTCTGTTCCATCTTCCAAAGAAACCTGAACTGGCAAATCGTTGTCAATGGCGTTCGCAAAGCTTTCCAATTCGTCAAGAATTGCATTGTTCGGTTGGATATTCGGATATTCGAAAAGGATTTGGTTTTTCTCGCCTTCCGCATTTTCGATAATCATATCAAAGTCAGACGGATTTTCTGGTGCTGGTTTCATTCGGATAACTTCCGCTTTTTTCTCCAAAAAATCTACAGAAACATAAGCATCTTGCTGGAAAAATCGCGATTTACGCATTGCTTTCATCGATATTCTGGAAGTTGTGAGATTCGCCACACAACCATTTTCAAACTCTATTCTTGCATTGCAAATGTCCGGTGTTTTGCTCACAACGGAAACACCACTCGCGTGGATTTGCTTCACTTTAGATTTTACCAAACTCAACAAAATATCCAAATCGTGAATCATCAAATCCAAAACTACAGAAACATCTGTTCCTCTCGGATTGAATTCTGCCAACCTGTGAATCTCGATAAACATTGGATTCTGAATATAATCTTTCGCACCAATGAAAGCCGGATTGTATCTTTCAACGTGACCAACTTGTGCTTTGATACCGAATTCTCTGCATTTGTAAAGAATTTCTTCCGCTTGTTCAAGGGTTTGAGTTACAGGCTTTTCGATAAAAAAATGGATGCCTGTTTCAATCGCTTTTACAGCATAATCGTAGTGATAGACAGTGGGTGTTACAATATCCAGCATTTCTATTTCGTCCAGCAAAGCTTCGAAGCTTTCAAAATATTTATAACCCAATTCCGCTTCCAGTTTTCTGCTGTTCTCTGCATCTTTATCGTGGAAACCAACAAGTTCGTACTTCTCAGATTGATTCAGTAATCTCAAATGGATTTTCCCCAAATGTCCAGCGCCTACAAGTCCTGCTTTTATCATAGCTTATTTTTCTTAAGGAGGTAAATTTAAGAATTATCACAAATCCAAATAAAAAAAGACTCAGAATTTTTGAAGTTTCTGAGTCTTGTCACTTTTATTTTATCACGAGTAGTGAAAATCTGTTTGATTTTCATCTCGCCTGGCATCCCAAATTGATAATATGATTATCTCATTCACATTAATTTCATAGAAAATTAAGTAATTGCGGACAATACTTATTCTAGCATTTTGATCATTTGTTGTCCTTCCGATTTTTGGATGTTGTGACAATAGATCAATGGCTTCAGTAAATAATTTGTTGAGTTTTTTGCTGTAAGTTTTGGATTTGGTTTTATTGGTCCAATAGATTAATATTTCTTTAAGCTCAGATTTTGCAGAATTAGTCCAGACTATTTTTCGTTTAGCCATTTTTCGATTTCTTTTTTCACTTCTTCATCACTGGAAACTTCTCCATTTGTATATTCTTTTCTTGCTTCTGCAATTCTGTCTTGTTGTTGTTTTGATAATTCAAAAATTTCTTCATCAAGTTCAAAATCCAAAAGTTTTTTGATTTCTTTTATCACTCGAATTTCCTTTAATTCGGTTATTCTATTAATGATATCTAATTTTAATTGTAATTCAGCGGAACTCATTTTGGAATTATTTTATATCAAATTTACAGAAAAAATTAAAAACGTAAATGTTTTCATTCTAAAGATATGACTTCTCCTTTCTCAGAGCTTTCTTTCGCCGCTTCAATCACTTTCATCGTATGGAAAGCTTGTTTTGCAGTCACAGGAACTTTTTTATCATTGGCAATGGCGTTGTAAAGATCATCGTAAAAATCCAGATAATTCCCTTGGAAAGTTGGGAAATTCACAATTCTGTCATTGTAAACCAAAAGTCCTGTTTTTTCTTCGGGTTCAGTTCCCCAATTCTCACGATTCGGAACTTTTCCGAGTTTCAATTCATCTTCCTGAATGTCGGCTCTGTGTTTCAAGAAACTTCCTTTCTTACCGTGGAAAACATAAGAAGGCGTCATTTCTTTCACAAAGAAACTCGATTTCAATCTTACTCTTTTGTCCGGATAATAAAGAAGAATGTCAAAATAATCATCGATCTGAGTATTGTCTCGAGTTCTTCTGATATCAGCAAAAACTTTCTCCGGATTTCCAAATAAGGTCAAAGCTTGGTCAATCACGTGCGAACCCAAATCCATCAGTATACTTGCACCAGGATTTCCGTTTTCTTTCCAGGCTTTCGGACTCAATTCAGGATTATACCTTTCAAATCGGATTTCTGCTTCCACAATATCGCCTAGATAATTTTCTTCCAAAACCTTTTTCACAGTTCGGAAATCGCTGTCATATCTTCGGTTTTGATACACGCAAAGTTTCAGATTTTTCTCTTTAGCCAATTTGTGCAATTCTTCAGCTTCCTCGGAAGTCGTCGTAAAAGCCTTTTCCACCAAAGCGTGTTTTCCGGCTTCCAAGACTTTCTTTGTGAATTCGAAATGCGTGTCAATTGGTGTATTCACAACAACTAATTCCGCATCACTTTCCAGAACTTCTTCCAGAGAATTAAAGCTTTTAACTTCCGGATAATCTGTTTGTATATTTTTTTTGCTTCGTTCGTAGGCTCCAATAAGTTCGAAACCATCATTGACCTCAAGAAAAGGCGCATGGAATAATTTCCCGGAACCTCCATAAGCCAACAAAGCTGTCTTTATCTGTCTCATAAATTTTAAAATAATTTTGATGATGCAATTTAACTAAATAAAAATTCAAGCCACAAAGACTTGCAACTTGAATCTTATTTAAGTTTCTAGCAGATTCTGCAAATAGTGCCGATTTTTAAAAAAAAAATATTCTGCCGAATCAGCGTAATTTGCGAGATGTTCTATTCCAGGCTTCGAGACTCATTCTCAGATTTCCGAAAGCTCTCATATTCTCAAACTCTCCGACTCTCCAATTCGTCAACCCAAATCATCCCATAATATGAAAACCTCCATCAACGTGACGAATTTCTCCGGTAATTCTGGTTTCTTTTCGGAAAAGATGAACAATCTCGTGCGCTAAGTCTTCTGGCAAAGCGTTCCCCAACGGACTAATTCTGTTTGCTCTTTCTACATCTTCTACTTTCAAAGTTGCATTTCCTGCTTTACTTCCCATATAAGGCGAAAATCTAATCGCATTGGCACGGATTCCGTATTTTTTTCCGAGTTCATAAGCCATTTCAATCGTTAATCTTTCGAGCGCTGCTTTTGCAATACTCATATTGATGTAAGGGAAAAACGAAACTTTTTCCGCGGCAATATAACTTAACGAAACAATCGAAGCACCATTTTGCAAAACACCATTGGACAACAAAGAATGACAAAGCGTTACCAATGAAAATGCAGAAACATTCATCGTATCATTGAATTCCTCTGCAGTCACTTCCAGCATTGGTTTTACAGATTTATTTCTAATGGTTTTATCCATTGCGATGGCGTGAAGAAAGCCATTCAGTTTAATATTTTTTGTTTTCAAATCATCAGCAAAATGACTTAAACTTTCCGGTAAAGTCACATCCAAAGGCGCTGTATAAACATCATTTCCCAACACTTTTTTACAGGCATTTTCGAAGTCTTCATAATTTTTATTGAGAAAAGATTCAGCTTTTTCGGAAAGATTTTTGTGAAATGGCGTTACGCCTAATCCTGTACAAACAACTTTGCCGTTGTTCGCAAGAATTTTTTCAGCGGTTTTCATTGCGAGAGAATTTTCATCTGCAATTCCGGTAATTAGAAAAGTTTGATTATCTAACATAATTTCTTTTTTTAGTTGATGGTTGATAGTTTTTAGTTGATTGTAAGAAATATAATCCAACAACTATCAACAAAAAACCAACAACCTATTTTACGCTTTATAAAGTGCAGTTCCCCAAGTCCAGCCGGAACCAACCGCGGCAAACAATAAAAGATTTCCGGATTGTACACGTCCGCTTTTGAAGGTTTCATCTAAAACAATCGGAATGGTTCCACCGGAAGTGTTGGCGTATTTGTCCATATTCGTCATTACTTTTTCGAATGGGATATTGGTTTTTCTCGCTGTTTCCTGTAAGATTCGGATACTTGGTTGGTGTGGAATTACCCAATCTACATTGTCAGAAGTCAGTTGGTTGGCTTCTAAAATTTCATTTATTGTTTCGGGTAAAACTCTGGTTGCCGTTTCAAAAACTTCTTTGCCATTCATTTGGAAATAATGAAGTCTCTGTTTCAAAGTTTCTTCCGAAGCCGGGATTTCTGAACCACCTGCCGGGATATTGAAATGATATTTTCCGGTTCCGTCTGCGTGTAGTTTGAAGTCAAAAAATCCTTTATCTTCGGTCGTAGCGGATAATAAAATAGCACCAGCTCCATCTCCAAAGAAAACAGAATCTTTTCTTTCCCAATCTGTAATCGTCGAAAAAGTATCAGCGCCGATCACCAATACATTTTTATACATTCCGGTTTCGATGAACTGGCAACCAATCGCAATGCCGTAGAGTCCACCTGAACAAACTGCGGAAATATCGAAAGCAACCGCTTGGGGCGCTTCCATTTTTTCCTGAACGAAACACGCTGTTGATGGCGCTTGTCTGTCCGGAGTCGAGGTTGCGACAATTATTAGGTCGATGTCTTTTGGAGTAACGTCTGTGTTTTCCAAAGCTTTCAATCCGGCTTTGTAAGCCAAATCGCTGGTCACTTCGCCTTCTGCAATTCTACGTTCTCTGATTCCCAGATTCTTAAAAATCCATTCGTCAGACGAACCTACTTTCTCGAAAAAATCATTCTTTAAAATTTTTGGCGGAACATACGAACCGGTTCCTTTGATGTAAGCTCTTAATTTCTGCATAACATTCATTCTATCATTCAATTAATTGAAAATATATTTAAGTTTTTAATAAAAAAACAATCAAAGCTATAAACTTTATTTTAGATATGGGTTAAATTTTTGATAATTTTTAAATTTTATGACTCCTGTTTGGAATTTCAAATTTTACTTCGGAAATTGCAGTCTAATTAACCACAAAAGCCACAAAAGTCTTAACTGCTTTTTTATAAGTTAATTAGATATTTGATTTTAAAAGTTTTCAGTAATAAATTTTTTGATTCAGAATTTATTTTATTTTGTGACTTTTGTGGTTCAAAAAATTAAAGCTAATAATGAGAGATACTTACGTTCACAAAGGCAAAAGGAAACAATTAATCGATTATCTTCATCAGAAAATCGGGATTACGGATTCTTTTGTTCTTGATGCGATGAACGAAGTGCCGAGACATCTTTTCATAGAAAGCGTTTTCGAAGATTATGCTTACGAAGACCGCGCATTTCCAATTGCTGCGAAACAAACCATTTCTCATCCCTCAACTGTTGCCGAACAAACTGAACTTCTTGAAGTCAATGAAGGGGAAAAAATATTGGAAATCGGGACAGGATGTGGTTATCAGACTGCAGTTTTGATTCAGATGAAAGCTCTGGTTTACACGGTTGAACGTCAAAAAGATCTGTATAATTTTTCTACAAAGATTCTTAGAGAATTGAATTTGAGACCAAAGTTTCAAAGTTTCGGTGATGGTTTTGCAGGCTTACCAACGTTTGCACCTTTTGATAAAGTATTGGTAACGTGTGGTGCAGAGATTCTTCCTACCGAATTATTGAAACAATTGAAAGTTGGTGGTAAAATGGTAATTCCATTGGGCAAAACCGACGAGCAGATTCTTTACAGATTTACGAAAATTTCAGAGACCCAGTTTGAAAAAGAGGAATTCGGGGTTTATAAATTTGTACCGATGCTTCAAAATAAATCACATTAATGAAAATGTACACAAGCAAAAGAGATTGGATTTATGGTTCTTTATTTTTAGGAATCAGCCTGCTTTTTGTTTGCATTGTTATTGCATCTTATTTTGATACGCCATTTTCAGGATGGCTGGTATTGTCATTGATTTTGTTAGTTGTAAATTCGGTTTTACTAATTAGTTTTTTCTTTATTAAAATCAGGATTGACGGCGAAGAACTGGTTGTAAATGTCATCTTTGATATTTTTAGAGTCAATATATTTAAAATTACAAAAATCCGAATCGGGGAAACAATGTGGAGTGGATTCAACAAATGTGGAACTTCGGTCGGCGGTTTAATTATCTTTTCGAAATATAAAAACGATCTTTACATCACACCCAAAAATCTGGATGAATTTCTAAAAGAATTACTGGAAATCAATAGTCACATTGTGATAGATGATGTAAGGAAAGACAAAGGTTGAACTTTGCGAAGCTGCAGTCCGACTTGAACGGAAATCCTTTTTTGCTTGTTCTCAAGTTCTATTGAATTTGAAAAATTTCTGCAAAAAAGATTGGGAGTGGAAGGCGGAAATAGCTGCCCAAAAAAATTATAAAAATGAATACAAGACAGGAAAAAATGGAGGCTTTTGGAAGGCTTCTCGATATAATGGATGACTTGCGGGAAAAATGTCCTTGGGATCAGAAACAGACTTTTGAAACGTTGCGCCATCTGACTTTGGAGGAAACTTACGAATTGTCTGATGCGCTTCTGAATGAGGATTTGCAGGAAATCAAAAAGGAACTAGGCGATGTTTTGTTGCATTTGGTTTTTTATGCGAAAATCGGTTCGGAAAAGGAGAGTTTTGATATTGCTGATGTCATCAATTCTCTTAATGAAAAACTGATTTTCCGCCATCCACACATCTATGGCGACACGGTTGCAGAAGATGAAGAAGCCGTAAAACAAAACTGGGAAAAACTGAAATTGAAAGAAGGAAATAAGTCAATTTTATCAGGTGTTCCGAAAGGTTTGCCGCCGATTATTAAAGCTTACAGAATCCAGGATAAAGTGAAAGGAATCGGTTTTGAATTTGATTCTGCGGACGATGCTTGGGCAAAAGTGCGAGAGGAATTACAGGAGTTTCATCAGGAAACTGACAAGGATAGAAAAGAAATGGAGTTGGGTGACGTGTTTTTCTCATTGATTAATTACGCTAGAATCTCCGGATTAAACGCTGATACGGCTTTGGAAAAGACCAATTCAAAATTCATTTCGAGATTCCAGAAAATGGAAGAGTTGGCTTTGTCCAAGAACCTTAACCTTGCTGACCTGAATCTAATGGAAATGGACCAGCTTTGGGAAGAATCCAAGCTTTCTGAAAAATAAATATCTTGGATATATTTAATTTGTATATTTGATTTAATTAAAATTTTAAACACATCAAACTATGAAAGGTAAAGGTTGTATTGTATTAATCGTTATTGTAGCGTTAATCGCAATTGTAGGATTTTGGGCGGTTGGAATTAGAAATGGATTTGTAGGTCAGGAACAAACTGTGAATGCCAAATGGTCAAACGTGGAAACCGTTTATCAGAAAAGAGCGAACCTGATTCCGAATTTGGAAAGAACGGTAAAATCTTATGCTAAATTCGAATCTGAGACTTTAACAAAAGTAGTAGAAGCAAGGTCAAAAGCAACTTCTGTCAACATCGACCCAACTAATATGACCGAAGCTGATATGGCAAAATTCCAAGCGGCACAAGGCGAATTGAGTGGTTCATTGAGCAGACTATTGGCTGTTGTGGAAAGCTATCCAAACTTGAAAGCTGACCAGCAATACATCAACTTCCAAAGAGAATATACAGCAATTGAGAACAGCATCCGTTCAGAAACAGTTTACTACAACGATGCTGCGAAAGAATACAACACGAATATCAAAACGTTCCCGAATAACATAATTGCCAACTTCTCCAACTTCAAAGAAAAACCATATTTCAAAGCTGAAGCTGGTGCAGAAAAAGCACCTCCTGCATTTACAGAATAATGACAGATTTTCTTACCAATACAGAGATGGCTTCCCTTGTGGAGGCCATCAAAATAGCTGAAGACCATTCTTCGGGTGAGATTCGTGTGCATATCGATTCGACGAGCGAAGATGATTTTGCCAAAAAAGCTTTCGAGATATTTCGTTCCTTGGGAATGCATTTGACTAAGGAAAGAAATGGTGTTCTGTTCTATGTGAATTTTGAACAGCATTATCTTACGATTATCGGCGACGAAGGGATTCACAAAAAAGTACAACAACAGTTTTGGGATAATCTTCACGACGAGATTACATCAGAATTTGCCAAAGGAAATTATTATAAAGGTCTGAAAGAAGCCATTCTGAAAACCGGACTCGAACTGAAAAAATATTTCCCAATCTCTGGGGAAAATATCAATGAATTACCCAATGATATCAGCTTCTCTTAAACGATATATTTTCGCATTATTCCTGGTTTTTGGATTGTTTTCCAAAGCTCAGTTGGTGCCGGAAAAACCAGCGATTCTTTATCCGGTTTATGATAAAGCAGGATTGTTGACGGAATCTGAAAAAGCAACACTGAATCAAAAATTGATTAAGTTTTCCGACTCTACATCTACGGAAATCGAGGTCATTATTCTTCCCACTACAAGCGGCGAAGACGTGAATTATCTCGCAACGATGTACGGCGAAAAGTGGGGAATCGGGCAAAAAGGTGTTGATAACGGTGTGGTCTTCTTGATTGCGACGGAAGACAGAACGATGTCTATCCAGCAGGGTCGCGCGGTGGAGCAATATTTAACGGCTTCGGTTGCGGGGCAGATTCTCGATTATCTTGTAACGCCAGCTTTCAAAAAAGGCGAGTTTTATGATGGGATTGACCGTGGAACTTCAGCCATTATGGAAGCGGTTCAGGGGAAATTCAAACCGATTGTCAAAAAACAAAAACAAGAAGGCGGGATCAGTATTGGAGCTATTATTCTGATCATTATCATCATCATTATTTTGATAAGTATAATAAATGGCAATAATGGTGGTAATTATGACGATGATGATTATACACTTTCCAGAAAAGGAAGACGAAGATACAGAGGAGGATTTTTTCCATTCCCGTTCCCAGGCAGTTTCGGTGGTGGAGGATTTGGTGGCGGAAGCAGCGGCGGCGGAGGATTTGGAGGCTTCGGCGGCGGCGGAAGTTTCGGCGGTGGTGGTGCTTCTGGCGGATGGTAGATTAAAGAATTAATATAATGAAACCCAGATTTTTGTCTGGGTTTTATTGTGTTTTACAGATTATCTAGATAACATTCAAAAAATGGTTTTTCTCGATAGGTTACATCAAGTAAATCTTTCATTTCATTATAATTTTGAATTGATTTATGAAATATAATTTCTCCGTTTTTATCTAAATAGGCGCCACTTATAATTTCTTCGATATCGTCAAAATCAAATCCATCTGGTTTTGAGAAAAATTCCCAATTCCAAGATGTTCCAAAGCTAGCTTTTTGTCCATTTTTAAACTTTATAACAAAAGCTGTCCAGCTCATAGCTGTTTCTCCATCAATCTTTCTTACTATGGATAAAGGAATTGCAAAACTGCTTTTTTCAATATTTGCAATATGATGGAAATTTAGATTGTTTCCACTTATTATAAAATTTTTTACAATTTCTCGATATCCAGATCCTTTACTTTTATTTTTAAAAATTGAATTTCCTCCTTGCTCATCTTTAAATCTTTTTATTGCTAAATCAATTTTTGGTTTAGAATTTCTAAAAATAACGCAAGGTAAATAAGTTTCATCAGTTAAAGTTACAGATGCACGATAGGTCTTTCCATAAATTTGGTCATCATAAGGTTCGATATTGTTTTTCAAAAATTTTATTAAATCTTCTTCTAATATTGAATTTAACATAGTTATTTATTAATTTCTCAAATATCCCAAAATAATTCTCATCTACAAAACAATTCTCAATTTCATAACAATCAAAATCTTGACATAAAACCAAAAAATCACTATATTTACGAAAATCGAGATTTCTTTGAAAAAAACATTGGTTCTATTTGCGCATCCTTACTTCGAGCATTCTACTACAAATGTTAGATTGTTAGAATGTTATAATGATTTGGACAATGTCACGTTTCGGGATTTGTATGAGGATTATCCCGATTTTCATATTCAGCCTTTTCGGGAACGAAAGAGAATTGTAGAATATGAACGCATTATTTTCCATTTTCCGATTATTTGGTTCGGATTGCCGCCATTGCTCAAGCTTTGGATTGATGAAGTTTTTGATATGCGCTGGATTTCCGAAAGCGGACTGAATATCTTGTCAGGAAAAGATGCGATCATCATTACCACTGTTGGAGGAAGAGAGAATAACTACACATTAGAAGGGAAGTATAAAACCGGAGTGGAAGAGCTACTTACGGGGCTCAAAGTTTCTTTGGATGTTAACAATATCGAACTTAAAAAATTACATATTATATATAATGCCGACAATTTGGAAGACCAAGAACTGGATCTTCTTTGTAACGAATTATACAATATACTCAAAATAAAATAGATGCAAGGTTCCATTGCGATGACAATTCTGATTTTTCTTGGTGCGGCCATTATTATGGTTCCGTTAGGAAAGAAACTTGGATTGAGTTCCGTCATTGGATATATTCTTGGCGGGATTTTGATTGGTCCGTTTTGTTTACAATTGACAGGGCGAGATGCGGAAGATATTATGCACGCATCGGAATTAGGCGTGATTATGCTTTTGTTCTTAGTCGGTTTGGAACTGGAACCTCAGAAACTTTGGCAAATCAGAAAACGGATTCTAGGACTTGGTTTGAGTCAAATGCTACTCAGTATCGTCGGGATTTTTATGGTATTTTACATTGCAGGATTTGGATTGAAAACATCATTTATTATTTCACTCTGTTTTGCAATGTCGTCCACAGCAATTGTGTTGCAGACTTTGAAGGAAAAAAACCTTTTCCGAACCGTCAGTGGCGAATCTTCCTTTTCAATTCTTTTATTTCAG
Source organism: Epilithonimonas arachidiradicis (assembly GCF_003610695.1). Taxonomy (GTDB): domain Bacteria; phylum Bacteroidota; class Bacteroidia; order Flavobacteriales; family Weeksellaceae; genus Epilithonimonas; species Epilithonimonas arachidiradicis. Next base: position 228,353 of record NZ_RAQH01000004.1, read on the forward strand.
GATATTGCCGTCATTCCGATTTTGGCACTATTACCATTTTTATCAAAATCCAAAAGAGCTTTGGAACAAGCCGACCACGAGAAAATATTATTACAATATCTTCCAGAATGGTTACAGCCGTTCACCGTGATTTTCGCCGTTTTAGCATTGATATTATTAGGTAGATATATTTTCACGCCGTTTCTAAGATTTGTATCAAGATCTGGATTGAATGAGTTATTGACGGCAGCTTCATTATTCCTTGTAATTGGTGTTTCTGAGTTGATGATTTCGGTTGATTTAAGTCCGGCGCTAGGTGCTTTTATCGCTGGTGTAATGTTAGCCAACAGTGAATTCCGACACGAATTGGAAAGCGCAATCGACCCATTCAAAGGATTGTTGCTGGCTGTGTTTTTCGTAAGTGTTGGCGCAACGATAAACTTTGATATTATTGTTTCCAAGCCTTTCTTTATATTTTCTGCTGCGTTTATCGTTTTGGCAGTTAAAGCGGTCGTTCTTTTTGGAATCGGGAAATATTACAAAATGAATAATGAGCAGAGTTTTTTCCTGGCTTTTGCATTGTCTCAGGTTGGAGAATTTGCATTCGTTTTGGTCAATTTTGCCGCGAGTTTATATTTGATAGATTATCAGGCTAACTCAGAATTAATGGCGATTGTTGCAATTACGATGTGTATTTCGCCATTACTTTTAATATTCAAAGAAAAAGTTCTCGATAAGAGATTCATCAAACAAAAAAATGAAGAAAATATAGAACTGGGAATTATCAAACAACGTAAGGTTATCATTGTTGGATTCGGATTTTTCGGAAGTACAGTTGGTCGACTTTTGAAAGCCAACGGAATCCGCTCTACGGTTTTGGACAATGACCCCGATAGGGTGGCACTATTAAGATCAAATGGCTTTAATGTTTATTACGGCGATGCTACAAAACCAGCATTGTTGCGTTCTGCGGGAATCGAGGAAGCTGAGCTTCTTGTGCTTTGTCTGGATGACCCGGAGAAGAATAAATTTCTGGTAGATTATGTCAAAGAAAATTATCCTGATGTCAAAATTTTTGTAAGAGCTAAAAACCGTTTGGACGCTTATGATTTCCTCAATAAAAATGTCAATCATATCTATCGTGAAACTTTGGGAACAGCGGTTGATATGGCAGTCGATATTCTTCAGGAAAACGGGATGCGAAAATATACCGCCAGAAGAATGGGCAAACGTTTTATGTTAATTGACAAAGCTATGACCAGACGTTTGGCTAAAGAAAAAGATAAAGACATGATTACCTTCACCCTTCGCGAATCCCTTGAACGTGAAGCCGAATTATTAGCTCTGGACAGTATTTCTTTCGAAGAAAATCATTGGAGTGGTGATGAAGATGATGACGATAAATAAGTCCTCTTATTAAATTTATTATTAAATTTGATAAAAAAAGAACCAATGATCTCACTCATCAAAAACAGCAAATTAAGTTACGCTTTTTTTAATGTTTTCAATAAAAAAAAATTAGAACATAATATTCCGCTTTACAAGAAATATAAAATCAATAAAGCCTATTTTGCACCCATCTCCAGCAAAGATTTTAAAGGTATTGAAGATCATTTCATTCGTAAAGAAAATCCGCAGGCTATACCAGAAACCACTTTTTATAAAAATCAAACCCCGGAAAATCAGCAAAGTCTGATTCATTTTTTTGATAAAGGTTATAGTGTTATCAGAAATTTTATTACCGAAGAACAGGCGGATCAAGTTAATGCAGAGATTCAGTCTTTGTTAGATAACAAGCAAATTGAGTTCAAATATGGTAACAAACTGATGTTCGCATTGCATAAGTCAAAGATTATTAAAGATATCGGTTTGGAAAAATCGTTATTAGAGTTGTTGGATGTATTGCTAGACGGTAAAACCAAGTTATTTCAGAGTATCAATTTCATTAATGGCAGTCAGCAAAAAACACATTCCGACAGCATCCATATGACCACTTTCCCTTTAGGCGGATTGATTGGCGTTTGGGTCGCATTGGAAGATGTGAGTGCAGATCAGGGTGCACTTCATTATTATCCAGGTAGTCATAAACTACCTTATTATATGAATTCTGATTATGATAATGAAGGAAACTTTTTTATGCTTGGAAAAAAAGGCTACAAAGGTTATGAAGTCATGTTGGAAGAAAAAGTTAAAGAACTCAATTTACAAAAAGAAATTTTTGACTGTAAAAAAGGCGATATGCTGATCTGGCACGCTAATATTCTGCACGGCGGAGAACCTCATACCAATAAAGATAAAACAAGAAAAAGTATGGTTTTTCATTTTTTCGATGAAAACTCAGTATGCTACCACGAGATTACACAAAGACCTGCACTTTTCGAAAATTAATTATATGAAGAAAATAAGAACGACTTTATTAATCACTTTTCTAGCACTCAATGCGGGAAATATGACGATAAATGCTCAGCAGAAAAAAGTTTCTGCAACCACAAAAAAATCTATGAACAACAATCCTTTTCTTAAAAAAAGTCCGTTGCAGTACCAAGCTCCGGAATTCGATAAAATAAAAGACGAACACTTCAAGCCAGCTTTCGAACAGGGTTTGAAAGAGCAATTGGCAAACATCGATAAAATCGTTAATAACAAAGCGGTTCCAACTTTTGAGAATACGGTTCTGGCTTTGGAAAACAGTGGCGAAACGCTTGGTCGGGCGACGATTCTTTTTTATAATTTGACAAGTTCCAACACCAATGACCAGCTTCAGAAATTAGAAGAGGAATATGCTGCGATTTTCGCTTCCCATTCGGATAAAATTAATTTGAATGAGAAACTTTACAAAAGATTAAAAGCCGTTAAAACGGATAAACTGGATGCAGAAAGCAAAAGATTGACCGAGTTTTATTTGACTAATTTCGAAATTGCAGGCGCAAATCTTTCTGCTGAAAATAAAGAAAAACTCAAAGAAATCAACCAGCAATTAGCAACTTTAGCGACTCAATTCAGTAACAAATTATTGGAAGCGAGAAAAAAAGGCGCTGTTTTGATTTCTGATGTCAAAGAATTAGACGGCCTTTCTGCTGACGAAATTGCGGCTGCGGCAACCGATGCGGAACAAGCCGGACAAAAAGGAAAATATCTTCTGGCTTTACAAAATACAACACAACAACCACTTTTGCAGAATCTGAAAAACAGAGCCACGAGAGAAAAGCTCTTCAAAGCATCCTGGACCAGAGCTGAAAAAGGCGACGAAAATGATACGAGAGAAACGGTTGAGAAATTAGCAAAATTAAGATTACAGAAAGCTCAACTCTTCGGGAAGAAGAACTTCGCTGAATGGAGTTTGCAAGACCAAATGGCAAAAACGCCGGAAGCAGCAATGGGATTGTTGGCGCAATTAGCAAAACCTGCTGTGGAAACGGCTAATCGTGAAGCTAAAGAAATTCAGGAAGTGATTGATGCACAAAAAGGCGGTTTCAAAGTTGAACCTTGGGACTGGAATTTCTATTCTGAGCAAGTTAGAAAAGCGAAATATGACCTTGATGAGAACGAAATCAAACCTTATTTTGAAGTAACAACGGTTTTGGAAAAAGGTGTTTTCTACGCGGCTGAGCAATTCTACGGCATCACTTTTAAAGAAAGAAAAGACCTGCCAGTTTATCATCCGGATGTGGTGGCTTACGAGGTTTTCGACAGAGACGGGAAATCTTTGGCGCTTTATTATTTGGATTTCTATACAAGAAGCAACAAAAGTGGTGGCGCTTGGATGAACAATTTCGTTCCTCAATCTCATCTTTTAGGTCAGAAACCAGTGATTGTAAATGTTTTCAATTATCAAAAACCAGCGCCGGGAAAACCTTCTTTGATTTCTTATGACGATGTAGAAACAATGTTCCACGAGTTCGGTCATACGTTGCATGGTTTATTTGCGGACCAAAAATATGCATCCATTTCTGGAGCGAATACGCCAAGAGATTTCGTGGAATTCCCATCTCAAATCAATGAGCATTTTGCTTTGGAGCCGGAGATTTTGAAAAATTATGCTTTGCATTATCAGACCAAACAGCCGATGCCACAGACTTTGATTGATAAGATTAAAAAAGCATCTAACTTCAATCAGGGTTATGCAACGACTGAGTTAGTGGCTGCTGCGACATTGGATATGAATTGGCACACTGTGACTTCCGACAGCCAGTTGATTCCGGTTTTGGATTTTGAAAAACAAGCGTTGTCTAAATATGGATTATTAGTTCCACAAGTTCCGCCAAGATACCATACGCCTTACTTTGCACACATCTGGGGCGGCGGATATTCGGCGGGTTATTACGCTTACCTTTGGTCAGAGACTTTGGATTCTGATGCTTGGGAATGGATAAAAGCCAATGGCGGGATCAAGAGAGAGAACGGCGACAGATTCAGAAAATATATTCTTTCCGTCGGCAACAGTGTAGATCTGAACAAAGCTTTTGAAGAATTTACAGGTCATAAAGCGGATATCAAACCTTTGTTGAGAAGTAGAGGTTTTATCAAATAAAGATTCTACAATCAGATATAAAACGTTTCCAGTTCGGAAGCGTTTTTTGTTTATAATACTCTGTTTTTTTAGTAATTTTAAGATTATGAAAATAAAATGTAAAATCCCGCCCATTGTTTTGGGACTTCTATTGATTTTAAGTTGTAATGAGAAAAAATACGACGAATTTGAGTTTTCATATGGTAATACTTTTGAAACGGATTTTTCTATCAAATTTACTCAAAATGATTCCGTTTATCTTCGTGAGAATTGGTCTCCAAATGATAGTAATGATGATATTCCTTATCCTAAAAGTAATACTAACTACACTGCGATTCTAACAAAAAAAGAAAAGGAAAAGCTAAATACATTTTTAAATAAGATTGATTTTAAAAAATTTGATACAGCTTATATCGAAAATTATCAGGACGGAGAACAGTTTAATCTTTATTTTAAAAAAAATTATTTTGAAAAAACTATTTTTGTTCGCAGTCATCATTCACCACAAGAATTGGATTCTCTAAAAAATTGGATTGTGGGTGTAAAAAGAAATTTAAAACTTACAAAAACTAAGAAAGTTCTAGCATTTAAAAGTAAGTTTAATCCAATTCCGCCACCGCCGCCACCATTATCAAATTAAATATTAATTAACTTCGTTTCAAATTCATCATTTTGTGAGAAAACTATTACTTCCTTTTTGCCTTTTAATATTAATTTTTATCATTAGTTGTAATCCCAAAGAACAAAATCAAACTAATGAAATCGAAACTAAAGACATTGATAAGAAAGATTCTATAATCGCAGTTGAAGTCGATTCAGCGCAGATTCCAAAATCAATTCTTTATCATGGAAATTTGAAAAAAGCAATCCAATGGAAAGATGAAGTTGGAGAGAATCTGGTGATTCTTTCAGAGTCAGGTTATCACAGGAACGAAAAATTCAAACACGAATTTGATGACAGCGCAGACTTCGAATTGTTTGCTTACCATTTCAGTTTAGATAAAAATAATTTGCAGATTTGGAAAATGTACGATTTTGTGGCCGATTGCCCTGTAGATATCGAAGCCGAATTTTATTCTCAGTTTCCAATCATTACAGACTTAGACAAAAACGGCATCGCTGAGGTTTGGATAATGTACAAAGTTGGTTGTCACGGCGATGTAAGTCCTGTCAATCTGAAATTAATCATGTACGAAGGCAACAAAAAATATGCGATGCGAGGGGAAAACCAAGTGAAAGTTGGCGCTAATGAATATATAGGCGGAGAATATAAATTGGATAAATCTTTCGATTCTGCACCAAATATCTTTAAGGATTATGCCATCCAATTGTGGAAAAAAAATGTCTACAAAAACTGAAATCCTAATCAAAACTGATTGGGATTTTTAATTGATTTTGAACCAAAAAATGCCCTTCTGCAAGTCCGACGGATAGGGCGTTTGCAGAGGTACCCAAAAAGGCACGTACCTTTTGATGAAAACGTACGTGCCTTTTGTTCAAAACGCACGTGTCTTTTTAGCAAAACATACGTGCGTTTTTAGAGATTAGCTCTGAGTAACTTATTATTCTCCTATTTCTAATCTTGTACTCAAAGCGATTCTGTTCCAGGAATTGATGGTTACGATCGCCATAATTACCTCTGCAATTTGCTTTTCAGAAAAGACAGCTTTTGCTTTTTGATAAGTTTCCTCGCTAAGACCATTCTGGCTGATTAGTGTGATTTCTTCTGTCATTTTAAGTGCAACTTTCTCTTCTTCTGTGAAGAATTTTTCCGCTTCGTGCCAGGCGCTTATTAGGAAAATTCTTTCAGCTGTTTCTCCATATTTGATAGCATCTTTGGTATGCATATCCAAACAATAAGCACAGCCATTGATTTGTGAAGCTCTGATCTTGATAAGTTCTTTAATTGTTTTTGAGATTTCTGATTGTGCCAGATAACCTTCCAATCCCAACATTGCTTTATAAGCCTGAGAATCTGTTTTGCTGATGTTGATGCGTTTTTCCATTGTTTTTGATTTTATTTATTATTGATTTTGTTATCGATACTGAAGTGAAATTGATTCTGACCAGATAATAAGAATGCCGCAGCACTACCTATCCAAACCGAATAATCGAGTGGCACTTTGATTCCTAAAGTGATGCTCATAGATAGGGCAAACATCAATAAAAGAAAGCCTGTTCCAATGGCTGTCCATTTGGTTTTATAGCCCAGAAGTAAAAGCAAAGCGAAGACTGTTTCTAAAAATGTTGCAGCATAAGCTCCGAAAATGCTCATAGATTCCGGCAGAAAAGAAGTGATTTTTTTGGTGTAATTCTCAAAGTTCTGCCAATTGCCCCAAGCCGAACTTTTGCCCCAAAACCCGAATCGGTCTGCAACGGCAGATAGAAGTGTTATAGCTAAAGCTACTCGTAAAAATAATTGTTGAAACCGATTGTTGATAGTTGTTTCCATTTCCTTCTTTTTGATAGTACAAAGTTGGGAAATCGAAATCGGGGAAATCTTAAACTGGTTTAAGAAATACTTTTCTTGCGAATTTTACAGATGGTGAGGATTTTATTAATCTGCAAAATTTGCTTGATCTGCGAGAAATAAGTTTTATGAAACAGTCTTTTTTCGAATTTCACTCAGATATTCCGGTGTGAATCCGAGAAAAGAAGCGATGAGATACTGCGGGACACGTTGAACAAAGTCCGGATATTGTTTGACTAATGAAAAGTAGAAATCTTCTTTGGAATAGGTGAAGATATATTTGACCCGCCGTTGATTGGCAGCAAAAGCTCTCTGATAAACAATCCTGAAGTACTTTTCCATGATTGGAAAATCGTTGAGGAGTTTTTCCTGAGAATCGCTGCTAATGGTCAAAACTTCCGATTTTTCCACGGTCTCAATGCTGAAGTCTGCAGGTGTTTTGCGCTCGAATGAGAAATTATCGGTCATCCACCAGGTTTCCAAAGCAAAATCTGTGGTCTGCTCAATGCCTTTTTCGTTGATGAAAAACTTTCTGAGCAAACCTTTCAGAACAAAATAATTCTGGCGGCAGATTTGTCCTTCTTCCAGAAGATTCTGTTTTTTGCCAAAGCTCCTGACCTCGAAATAATCTAATATCAAAGCAAAATCATCATCAGTAATTGTGATGAACTTATCCAGATGGGCTTTGAAAATTTGGGACATAATTGTTTTGATTGATGTAAATTTAAAACAAAAAAGCAAAACGTTCAAGGACATTTGCTTTTCGGGTTGTTACATTCTGCTGAGGATCTCTTTCTTTTTGGTTTCGTAATCTTCGACGGATATCAAATCATTGTCCAGAAAAGCTTTTAGTTTCATCAAGGTTTCCATGGGGTCTTCGGCAGGCATTTCCGGTTGTGATTGCAGTTTTGGTTCTTCCGGTTTTTCGTTTTGTGTGTTGATGGTAAATCCACCTGCCGTTGCTCTTTTTTCTTCTAATTCCTTTTCGCGTCGGTATTCGATCATTTCTTCCTCCTTGCTTTGGGCGTATTGGTAGAGTTTTCTCGCCTGAGATTTAGGAATATAATCGATGGTTTCTATAAAACCGCTCACTGCGGTCATCGTGAAAGTGGAACCAAGAATCGCTTCACTGATGTGGCTCTCGGCAACGTCTTTCCAAAGATAATCCTTGAAATCCATCACCAATCCAAATGATTTTGAACGGAAAAATAGGATTCTTTTATTTGTAAGAACAATAGAATCCGGAGAAATGTTGATGGCAGGTTTGTTTTGGACTGCGATATATTCCACAGTTTCTCCGTTAGTTAATAAATCGTTGACTTTTTCACTGATTTTCTCTACTGCTTTTGGGTCTTGGTCTTCGTTCAGGAATTTTTTTATATCGTTGATCATTGTTTTAAAATTTGTCTAATGTGAAATTACGAAAACAAAATGAGAATAGGACTTGTTAATGTAATGAAAACAAAAAAAGCAAAACCTCAATTGGTCTTGCTTTTAAAATTTTGATTGTAGAAATTTATTTCTGTTTCAATTGCTTTAGAATTTCTTCACCAACACTTTTTGCAGATTGTGGATTTTGTCCGGTGATTAATCTTCCGTCTGCAACTACGTGATTCTGCCAAAGTCCGGATTTTTCAAAGATTGCTCTGCGTTCTTTTAACTTATCTTCCAAAAGAAAAGGAACTACATTTTCCAGTTTCACGGCAGTTTCCTCTTCATTGGTGAAAGCATTCACTTTTTTACCTTCAATCAGATATTTTCCATTTGATAATTTGAGGTTTACAAGAGCAGAAGGTCCGTGGCAAACAGCACTTACTATGCCATTGTTTTCATAGATCTTTCTTGCAATATTCTGTAATTCTGTATTGTCTGGAAAATCCCACATTGTTCCGTGTCCGCCGGCGTAGAAGATTGCAGCATATTTTGAAGGGTCAACTTCGGAAGGCTTCATTGTATTTTCGATTTTTGTACGGTATTCTTTGTTCTCCCAGAACTCTTTATTGACAGCATCTTCCAGATTAAGTCCGTCAACTGGTGCTTTTCCTCCCTTTGGACTTACAAAATCGATGTCATAACCAGCAGAATGAAGAACTTCCCAAGGATGGGAAACTTCACCAAGATAATATCCGGTTGGTTCATTTGTATTGCCTTTTTTGTCGTGACTTGTCACCACGAATAAGATTTTTTTGCTCATAACTTTGTTAGATTTTTTGTTCTGTGCATTCGCAATATTCAACGTTGAAATGAATGCAAATAGAACAGAAAAGATTAAAACTTTGGTTTTCATTATCATAATTTTAAAATTTGATACTGCAAAATTCTATAAAATCGAGACCGAAAGAAAGGGTGTAAATCAAGGTTTTTCTGTGATGTATGTCACATTTATTTTGACAATCTGCTGAGTGTTTCTCTGGAAACACCAAGGTAAGACGCGATAAGAGATTTGGGAACGCGTTGAAAAAGAGAAGGGTAGTTACTAAGCATCTGCTCATAACGTTCTTTTGCGCTATGAGTTAAGAGTGAAAGGATTCTTTGCTGAAGTGCAATGTAACCGAAGTTTGATTTTTTTCTAAAAAAATGTTCAATCTTATGAAGCTCAGCACAGATTTTTTCACGGTTTTCCAACGAAATAGAAAGTACTTCAACATCTTCTATACAATCGATGTTCAATGTAGAATTGGTTTGATTGAAATAAGCCTGGAAATCTGTGATCCACCAGTTTTCCCAGGCAAACTGAAGAATGTGTTCTTTGCCATCATCAGGATTGGTGTGATAAGCTTTCAATAAACCGGAAACTACAAAGTGGTCGTTTCTGACAAGGTCGCCTTGCTGAACCAGAAACTGATGTTTCTTAAGCTTTTTGACAGAAAAATGAGAAAGCAAATAATCGAATTCCTTATCCGTAATCGGTGTGATTTCTTCGATATGTTTTCTTAGTTTGTTGCTCATTTTTGAATTTCTTTGTCGAAGATAAGAATTAAAGACTATTATAAAAAAATCCATTCATTTCGAATGGATTAAAATATTTTAAATTAATTTTCTAATTGACTTCCAAGATATTCCCATTCCTGCAAAGTCAAATCCAGTTCTTCTTTCGTTTTGTTATAAGTTTCCAAAGCTTGTTCAGAAGGATTTTCTTTGGTAAAAGAATTTTCGAATTCTTCAATTTTCAGTTCCAGTTCAGAGATTTTTTCCTCAACTTTTTTGAGTTTATTCTGAATATTTTTTTGCTCCTTGCTAACAATCACATTCGATTCCGGGCTCTTGATGACTGTATCTTGTTTCCTTTCTTTTGGTTCTTCAGCTTCCTCTTTATGGAGTTTTGATCTTTCGGCGGAGATTTCCCGGATGCTTTCTTTTTGTCTGTATTCCAAGTATTCATCAATATTACCCAAGAATTCTTTCATTTTTCCATCACGGAATTCGAAAATTTTGTCCGATAAACCTTGCAGGAATTCACGGTCGTGAGAAATCACGATCAGTGTGCCTTCATATTTCTGAAGCGCCAATTTGATAATCTCTTTAGACTGAATATCCAGGTGGTTCGTCGGCTCATCCATAATCAACGTGTTGAACGGACGGAGCAATAATTTACAAAGTGCCAAACGGTTTCTCTCACCTCCGGAAAGTACTTTGGTCTTTTTTGTTACATCTTCGCCTTGGAACAGGAAAGAACCTAACAAATCACGCACGCGTGGTCTGGTTTCTTCCGTCGCCGAATCTTCTGCTTCCTGAAGAACCGTTTTCTCAGGCGTCAAAACTTCTTCCTGATTCTGAGCAAAATAACCGATACTTACGTTGTGACCAAGATTCCATTCTCCTGTATAATCTTTGATGTCGCCGGCAAGAATTTTTGCCAAAGTGGTTTTTCCCTGTCCGTTTTGTCCTAACAAAGAGATCCTGTCACCACGCTCCACAAAGAAATCTACGTTGTCAAAAATCTGCTTGTTGCCATAAGCTTTCCCCAGATTTTTAGCTTCGAAAATCACTTTTCCGGGTGTAACAGACGGCTGGAAACGGATATTGAATTTGGAAACATCCTCATTATCAATTTCGATTCTCTCGATTTTTTCCAGTTTTTTGATTAATGATTGGGCAAAAGAAGCTTTGGTCGCACTCGCACGAAACTTGTTGATGTTGTCTTCCATCTGCTTGATTTCCGCATCCTGGTTTTTCTTCGCCTGCGTCAGCTTTTCACGGCGTTCTTTTCTCAGTTCCAGATATTTGGAGTAGTTGGCTTTGTAATCCTCGATCTTCTTATTATTAACATCAAAAGTTCTGTTACAAATGGATGTCATAAACTGTTTATCGTGACTTACCAAGACAATTGAACCAGGATAATCTTTCAGGAAATTTTCCAACCAAATGATAGATTCCATATCGAGGTGGTTGGTAGGCTCATCCAGAAGCATCAAATCATTTTTCTGAAGCAGCAGCTTTGCCAATTCGATTCTCATTCTCCAACCTCCGGAAAACTCATCGGTTATCTTTTGGAAATCATCCGCTTTGAAACCTAAACCAAACAATACTTTCTCAACATCGCCTTCCAGATTGTAGGCGTCGTGGTTCATTAAAAGATCATTTAGTTCCGTCATTCTGATAATTAAATCAGAGTAAGCATCACTCTCGTAATCAGTTCTGGTTGCCATCTGATGATTGACTTCCTCGAGCTCATTTTTCATCGCATTGATTTGCTCATAAGCCTGCATCGTCTCGTCCCAAACGGTTCTTCCTTTTACAAAATCTAGGTCTTGTTTCAAAAAACCAATTGTGATATTTCCTTCCGGAACAACATTACCTTCATAGAAATTGATCTCTCCGGAAAGGATTTTTAGAAGCGTAGATTTTCCAGCTCCATTCTTACCAACCAAACCAATTTTGTCATCTTTTTTAATCGTAAAATTAACGTCTCTGAAAAGATAATTTCCTGCGTGATGCAAACCTAATCCTTGTGCCGAAATCATTATTGTCTATGTTTAAATTTCAATTTGCAAAAGTAGTGAAATATGTTGGATAATATCGGAAGGCATAATTCAATCAAAAAAATTATCTTTGGCGGCAATAAAAAATATTAATCAACAATTATTATGGTAAAAAAACTAATAACGACGGCAATACTTGCTGTCTCGACACTTTCCTTCGCACAAGAAAAAATTTCAATTATTCCTTCTGTTGGATTCGGATGGAGAACTGCAGAAAATCCGGATGGGCTTTCCAGACAGGAAGAAGATTATATCAAAGGATTGAAGAGCGGTTTAAGTGTGGATGTTTCTGCTTACTATCATCTTAAAGGGAATCTTGGATTAGGTTTGAAGTTTTCAAATTTCAGTGCATCAAGTACAGGTACACTCAGCGCTATGGATTCTTCTGGTCAAATGGTTTCGGCAAGAGTTTCTACAGATGATAACATCACTTTCTTCGGTCCTGCTTTTATGTTTTCCAATTTTAATGAAGGTACGAAGCATAAACTTTTTGTAGATCTGGCATTAGGAGTGATCAGCTATACTACAAAAACAGGTAATATAAAAGGAAAAGGTTCAAATATTGGTGCTGAAATGAACATTGCTTATCAATACGCCATTACGAACAATATTTATTTAGGACCCAAGTTGGGATTAACAGGGGGTACTTTGAGCAAGATGACTTATAATGGTCAGACAGTTAATTTTGGAGATAATAAAGAAGGTTTAAGCAGAGTTAATTTGGGTGCTGCTGCTACATTCCGTTTTTAATTTTATCTTTGCAAAAATTCTTATAAAAATGAGCAAGCCGATTTCGGAATTTATAGAAAAGTATTATTTGCACTTCAATGCAGCGGCATTAGTTGATGCTTCCAAAGGTTATGTTGCACACCTGAAAGATGGCGGCAAAATGATGGTAACATTGGCTGGAGCAATGTCAACGGCTGAGTTGGGGAAAATCTTTGCAGAGATGATTCGTCAGGATAAAGTAGATTTTATTTCTTGTACAGGAGCCAACCTTGAAGAAGACCTTATGAATCTTGTTGCACACTCTCATTATGAAAGAGTTCCTCATTACAGAGATTTGACTCCGCAGGAAGAATGGGCGCTTTTGGAAAGAGGTCTGAACAGAGTTACCGACACTTGTATCCCGGAAGAAGAGGCTTTCAGAAGATTGCAGAAACATATCTACGAACTTTGGAAAGATGCTGATGATAAAGGTGAAAGATATTTCCCACACGAATATATGTACAAAATGATTCTTTCCGGTGTTCTGGAACAGTATTACGAAATCCCAAGAGAAAACTCATGGATGATTGCTGCAGCTGAAAAGAACCTGCCAATCGTGGTACCGGGATGGGAAGATTCTACAATGGGTAACATCTTTGCATCATATTGTATCAAAGGCGATTTAAAATTTTCTACAATGAAATCCGGAATAGAGTATATGGCTTATTTGGCTGATTGGTACACGAAAAACTCAGGTGGAAAAGGTGTAGGGTTCTTTCAAATTGGAGGAGGAATTGCAGGAGATTTTCCAATTTGTGTGGTACCGATGCTTTACCAAGATATGGAAATGCACGACATTCCGTTTTGGTCTTATTTCTGCCAGATTTCTGATTCAACGACATCTTATGGCTCCTATTCCGGCGCTGTTCCGAATGAGAAAATCACTTGGGGAAAACTGGATATTACAACACCAAAATATATTGTTGAAAGTGATGCGACAATATGTGCACCACTGATGTTCAGTTATATCTTGGAGAATTCTTAATTGAATTTAATCAAATAAAAAATAAAAAAGCGTTCCAATTCAGAGCGCTTTCTTTATTTTTAAACAAATGATAACTAATCTAGGGAATTAATCAAGACAAAATATCTGTAACCGAAAATTGCTTTCTGTAATTTATTAAGCTTAGTGAAATCCCTCTTGCTGTATTTTGGTAAGACTTTAACATTAATTTTATTGAGAAATCTAAAAAATGCCTTTTTCATAACATTACTTTTAATGATTATCTGCAAGGATTAAACCAAAATTAAAGCATCATCACCCCTTCGATTTCTGCCACTTTCTTGTAAATGGTTATCACCTGATCTGCATCCAGAACGAAACAATCGATTGATACTGACGTGTATTTTCCTGCCGAACTTTCCTTATTGGATAAAGTGTATTTTAGATTATCAAATACTCTTAGAATCTCGGTTATTTTTTCAGAATCACTGGTGACAATGAATTTAAAAAGATATTCTTCCGGGAAGTTATGCTGTTCCTCTAGTTTTTCTTTAAGCGACTTATAAAATTCTTCTGGATTAGCGTGATTGCTATCTATAATATCTGTCATTTTATTTGAATATAATTAAAAAAATCTCCGAAAAAATTCGGAGATCAAAGGTAGTGATATTTTATTTGTCCTACGACGGATTTTCAGCTGTAGCCTCTTGAGGAAGGGAAACATCATCAGGCGCAGCTTCCAAAGCCTTGTCTAACGTAAATAGAGATTCGTCTGTGGCTTGATCACCACCTGCGATTTTAAGCTTATCAATCAACTCAAGCGCTAATTTTTCTTCTTCGATTTGCTCTTTTACAAACCATTGCATAAAGTTCCAAGTTGCCCAGTCTTTTTCCTGAAAAGCCAGATCTACAATATGATAAATCGCTGTAGTATTATCCACCTCGTGCTGGAAAACTTTGTTAAAGCAGTCCGTCAGGTTTTGAGGATTTTCTGGCGGTGCAGGGATGGCCTCTACTCTTGCTTCTCCACCTCTGTCAATGATATACCGCATAAATTTGATCATATGATTTCTCTCTTCTTGAGAATGTCTGTATAAAAAATTGGCGATTCCTCCATAACCTTTTACATCCGCCCAACAGCCATAGGAAAGGAAAATCTGTGAAGCGTGCGCTTCTTTTGTCATTTGTTTAATCAATGCATTCTGCATATTGTTTGACAATCTGTTTGTGTTCATAATTTTATTATTTGGTGATTTAAATCGAAAAGAAGTTTTATTAACTCATTTTGAAGCAATAGAAACTTATAATTCTAAAAAAATCAAATATTGAGCCAAAAAAAGGGGATTTTTTTTCAAGTGTTTAAATTAATTTAGTTGCTGAAGTTGAATTTATTTTTCTGATTTACAGACGATTAAATTAATTTTAATAAATATTAACGTTGTGTTAATAAAAATATTTATATTCGGAGAATAAGAAAATAATACATAAGAATATTATGAGAAAAAATTATGTTAAATTGCCATTGTTGATCGCTGCATTATACTTTGGCAGTGATTTGCATGCACAATCCACACAAGATACTGTTGCGAAAGAAAACAAAATCGAGGAGGTCGTTGTGATTGGATATGGTACACAAAAGAAAGTTGACTTAACGAGTGCAATTACAACAGTAAAAGCCGCAGATATTGTCAAGACACCTTCTGGACAAGCTACTCAAGCCTTACAAGGGAAAGTTGCCGGTGTCCAGATTATTGCAAATGGATCTCCTGGAGAAGCGCCAAAAATGAACATCAGGGGTGTACACTCTATTAATGGGGATAATCAGCCTTTGTATGTTGTTGATGGATTATTTGTTAATAATATTGAGTTTTTGAATCCTAATGATATTCAGGATTTTACAATTCTTAAAGATGCTTCTGCTTCTGCCATCTATGGAGTTTTAGCTGCTAATGGAGTGGTTGTAATTACAACTAAAGGCGGAAGTTTTAATAGAAAGCCAAAACTAACTTACGATTCTTATTACGGAGCACAGTATGCTAATAATGTTATCAAAATGGCCAATGCGGAGCAGTATACAAATTTTGCACTGGAATCAGGAAGTCAGTTTGAAATTGATGCCATTGCTAATGCAATACAGCGTTTCGGAAGAAGTAGAATCAATCCAAATCTTCCTAATGTAAATACTGACTGGTATAAAGAAGCATTAAGGATTGCACCAATTCAAAATCATAGCTTGGCAGTTGATGGTGGTTCTGACAAAGTAGCATATTCCTTAGGAGGACATTATTTTTCTCAGGATGGTATTCTAAATATGAAGAACAGCTATGAGAGATTTAATATCAGAGCAAAGGTAGATGTAAAAGCTACCGACTGGTTAAATGTTGGAGCCTCGATGAATTATACGAGAGGAGAGAAATATGATGACGAAGGTTCTGCTTGGCAACAAGTTTATTATGCCGTGCCTATTATGCCTGTTTATGATCCTTTATTTACATCTGCAACTTATAAGCCATATGCAGATGCTCGAGTACTAGGTTACAGAAGTAGTGATAACCCATTTGCTTTGATGGATAATGTGGATAAATTAGGTATTCAAAAAAACCTGATTTTTAATGCTTACGCTGAAATTAGTTTACTTCCAAAAGAATTGACATTCAAATCTACTCTTTCTTATAACAGTAGAACTTTTAATGAGAGATTAATGGAGTTGCCTTATTTTGTAAATAATTTTGCAGGAGGTTTCCAAAGAACTATAGAAAACTCGTCAATAACTCGTAACAATGCAACTTATGAAGATTATATTTGGGATAATGTCTTGACTTGGAACAAGACATTAGGAGATCATGATTTTACATTAATGGGAGGAACTTCTTTTGCTGATCAATTATACAGTTTTATGAGTATCAAAGGGTTTTTCTATCAAGGAAGCCCATTTTCAAGATACAATGAGAGTACTTGGTATATAAACAATACAGCAGATACAGGAAGAATTACAAATGATGGCAGAGATGATGTAAAGCCTTCCCGTTTTTACAGAACTTCTTATTTTGGAAGATTATCTTATAAATTTAAAGACCGATACATTCTTTACGCCACACTAAGAAACGAGGGGTCAAATAAGTATCCAAACCAAAAGACAATTAATTTACCAGCATTTGGTTTGGGGTGGGTAGCTTCCGAAGAATCTTTCTTGAAAGGAGTCAGTTGGATGAACTTGTTAAAATTCCGAGGAGGTTGGGGTAGATTAGCAAATGACAATGTGCCAAATAACAGACCTAGTACAGCTGAATCTGTTAACAGCGTATTTGCTGATACTTATCTTCCAGCTTTCCAATTCACAACTTTTTTAGATGATGTAAGAAGAGAATATACTGAAGAGACTAACATTGGTATATCTGCAGAATTTTTGAATAGAAGATTGACTTTAGAAGGTGATTATTATGTAAAAGATACAAAAGAAATGGTTATTGGTGTTCCTCCAACAATTGGTACTGCAGTTAGCTATAGAAATGTTGGTACTATGAGAAATAAAGGATTTGAAATATCTTTAGGCTGGAGAGATAAGATTGGAGAAGATTGGGGATATAGTATCAATGCCAACTTTACCAATAATGATAATAATGTTACAAAATTAGTTGATAATGCATCATTTATTGCTAGAGGTTCTGGCGATTTCCCTCAGCGTTTGGTAGTTGGGCAACCTATGGATGTTTTTTATGGATATGATGTGATAGGAGTTTATCAAAATCAGGCTGAAATTAATGCAGATCCAACAGCAGTTGCTTACAATGCAACCAATTCAAGTAGTCCAATCAAACCAGGATATTTTAAATACAGAGATATGAACGGTGATGGTTTGATTGATGATAAAGACAGAATGTATCTTGGTTCTGGTATTCCTACATATTATTTTGGAGGTTCATTAGCTGTAAATTATAAAACTTGGGATCTTTCAATAGCATTTTATGGACAAGGAGGAAATGTAATCCTGAACAGAAACCGTGCGGAAGTTATTAGAACAACCGGTAGAAATATTGATGCAGATTTTGCAATTAACCGTTGGCATGGGGAGGGTACTACCAATGAGTATGTATCATCGGAAGGTTACAGAAACAGCTGGAATAACCAAAAATTATCAAAATTCTGGCTGCAAGATGGAGACTTTTTCAGAATACAAAACATCCAATTGGGTTACACTCTGAAAGCAGATGGAATACCAGAAATGAGATTTTCTGTAACGGCAGATAGGCCTTTTATGTGGACAAAAGCAGAAAATCTAATGAATCCTGAGATTGGTATTAATGGTGTTAATCTGGATGTGTATCCAACACCTTCAGTTGTATCTTTTGGATACAGTATCAAATTCTAATTTTAAAAATTAACAAAATGAAACAATTAAAATATATAAAAATAATATTACTTGCCGGATTTGTTGGCTTTACTAGTTGCGATAGTAAATTAGATGAATCAATGGAGCTTGACTCAAGTCAAAGTTTTGATTACACCAGTGCTGAAGGAGCGAAAAGTGCCGTATTGGGAGCTTATGCGACTTTGTCTGGAAAGAAACCAGATAATGGAGACACAGGTTTCGGATGGGAGCAAATCCCGTTAATTTCTGTAAGAGGTGATGATGTTAACGCTGGCGGAAAGGGTGACCAAGCGCCCTTTACAGATACAGATAACTATTCATACGACCAGAGTTATTGGATGTACAATTCATTATGGGAAATTCTATACCAAAGAATTGTACAAGTAACAGCGCAGATGGCAGAATTAGAGAAGTTCAGAGCTGGAGGAGTTAATTCTCAGCTTATTGATCAGTATCTTGCGGAGTGTAAAACGCTTAGGGCTTTTTATACGCTTCAGATTTCCAGAGTTTGGGGAAAGGTGATAGTTATGGAGGTTTTGGATCAGAGTCAATTGACATTGAAGTCTAAGGATGATGTAATGTCTTGGATTTCATCGCAAATGGATGAATCAATTTCTAATCTTCCAGATATGAGACCAAATCAACGTACGGATATTAAAGGTGGAGTTACAAAATATACAGCTTTAGCTGTTAAAGCGATGGCAAATCTTGAATTGAAAAATTATCAAGCTGTTGCAGATGCTACTGGGGAGATAATAGGATCAGGAAAGTTCACCTTATTTGGTGATTATTATGAGTTATTCAAAACACCAGGAAAATTGGCCGATGAAAACCTTTTAGAGATTCAATATACGGATTTTGGTGTAGGTACTGGAAATAATGTAAAACATCTTTGGGATTTTTACGGACCAACAAACTGGACACCTTCTGTAACAGGTGCTACCGCAGGATGGGGTTTTTACGAACCAAGTATGAAATACATCAAATTTATGTTAGCGAGAAATGAACAGAAAAGATTGGTAACCAATGTTCTGTTTACACCAGATGGAATTAATAAAATTAAAGAAGATCCTAATTTTTCAACATTACCATCCTGGGTTTCTAATGTAACTCCAGATAATGACCAAATTAATAATTCTGCAAGAGCATTATTCTTCAGTGGTAAACATTATCTACCATCTAATCAATTGATTCCAGGTAGACTTAGCTATGGAAGTAATAAAAACTATATCATTACCAGATATGCTGAAGTATTATTAATGTATGCTGAAGCTGTTGCAAGAGGGGCTAGCCCAACTGCAGGTTCTGCAGTTGATGCTGTTAATAAAGTGAGAGAAAGAGCAAATTTAGGACTTTTAACTTCTGTTACAGCTGATCAGGTGATGGATGAGAAGTATGCAGAACTTGGTATGGAGTGGGGTATTCGTTATTTCGATATGGTTAGATTAGGTAATACCGCTGCTTTGAGTTATGATGGTAGAACCTTTACTATGGATAAACAATTCTTACCTTATCCTTTGGCACAGTTAGAAAGAATACAATCATTAGAAAAATAATAACTTTGAATCAATTAAGATGAAAAACATAATAAAATTAACCTTCGCCTCTGTAGCTTGGTTAACCTTGTCAACCGCATGTTCAGAAGGATATATTGATGATATTAGTAGTATGTCTCAAGGTGAGGACAAAGCGGCTCCAGTAATTACGATAAATAGTCCGACAGCAGGAACAACAACTATTCCGTTTACTGATACTACTTCAGATTTTAAATTCGATTATAAAGTCTCTGATGATATAGAAATTGCAAGTATTGAGATTCTTGTAGATGGAGCAGTTCAGAAATCATACAATAATTTTTTAGATTACAGAACTTTCTCTGAAATCTACACGAAAAATATTGGATTGGGTTCTCATACATTCACAGTTAATGCTAAAGATCTTTCTGGTAAAACTTCCACAAAGTCAGTGACCTTTACTATAGATAATAAATATACTGCATTATATGGAGAAAAAGCCTATTTCCCATTTTTTGCAGGCAATATATTTACAGAGTTGTTATCAGGAACAAACCCAACTGTTATAGGATCTCCGACAACTGTCAGTGGCGGTAAATCTGGCGCCGCTTACAAGGGAGCAATTGATTCTTATCTTCAAATTCCGTTTAATAACAATCTTTACAGCAATGAGAATGGAATTAGTTTTACATTCTGGTACAACGTAGATGCTACACAGGATAGAGCCGGGATTATTACACTTGGAGACGAATCGATTACTAATAATGATGATAGCAGAAAGAAAGGGCTTAGACTTTTCAGAGAGGGAGCAAGCAAAACTGTTAAACTGAATCTTGGTATTGGTTCGGGAGAATCTTGGAATGATGGTTTCAATATTGGAAGTACAACAGGATGGATCCATATTGCTGTTACAATTTCTAAATCTGAATCAAAAATCTATATGAATGGTGTTTTACAAAGAACAGCAACCTATTCAACACCATTTGATTTCTCAAATTGTTCTAAACTGTCAATTGGCTCTGGAGCTCCAACATTTACATATTGGGATCATAAATATGACTTAAGTCAAATAGATGAACTTAGAATTTATGACAAAGCTTTAGACGAAACAGAAGTTAAAGCTACAATGCAATAAAAAATACTTACCTTAGTATTAGACTAACAATGAAAACACTTTATGAATATTCATAAAGTGTTTTTCATAAAAAATAAAACAATGCTAAAACAGAATTTCTTTAATATATTTATTTGTTCGACTACAATTTTCTTAGGCAGTTGTTCCAACTCTAGTGATTGGGATCCAAATGATACATTAGTAAATAATCCACAAGAACCGGCAACAGTTTACACAGATGCTCAGATTGTAGAAATGACGCAGAAAGACGCTCTAAAATATTTCTGGGATTTTGCTCAAACCAATTCCAAACTGGCTAGAGAAAGATATCATACAGATAATCCTGGTCAAGATGCTAATGTTGTAACCACAGGAGGTTCCGGTTTTGGATTGATGACGATTTTGGTGGGAATCAAGAATGGTTATATATCACAGCCGGAAGCAGTTTCGAGATTAACAACTGCTCTTGATTTTCTCAAAACAGCCAATCGTTTTCACGGAGCTTGGCCACATTGGATCAATGGAACTTCTGGTAATGTAATTCCTTTTGGAGAAAAAGATAACGGTGGAGACTTGGTAGAAACGGCTTTTCTTGCACAAGGGTTGATTTGCGTAAGAGAATATTTTAAGAATTCAACTAACTCAACCGAATTGACATTAGCACAAAAAGCCGATGATCTTTGGAAAGGAATCGAATGGAACTGGTACACGAAGGGAGAAAATGCATTATACTGGCATTGGTCGCCGAATTATGATTTCCAGATGAATATGAAACTACAAGGCTTTGACGAAACGCTCATCACTTACGTTTTAGCAGCGGCTTCCCCAACTTATTCAATAGATAAAGTTGTGTATCAAAATGGTTGGGCAAGAAATGGTGGCATCAAATCTTCGGGGTCACAATTTGGGATTCCATTGGTGGTTAATCATAATGGAGCTACAGGAACAGTTGGTCCAATGTTTTGGTCACATTATTCTTTTTTAGGTTTAGATCCAAGAGGTTTGTCGGATGATTATGTTAATTATGGAGATGTAACGACGAACCATGCCAAAATTATGTACCAATATTGTGTTGCTAATCCGAAAGGCTGGCAAGGTTACAATTCCAAAAGTTGGGGGCTAACAGCAAGTTATTCCAGAAATCCTACTACTGGAGGAGATGATTACGCTGCACATCAACCCAATAAGGATTTAGGAATTATTTCCCCAACGGCAGCCATTTCTGATATGCCTTATACGCCTACAGAAAGTATGAATTTTCTTAGATTCTTGTACAACGAAAACTATTCAAAATATATTGGCGTTGCTGGACCTTATGATGCTTATTCAATTCAATACAATTGGGTTACACCAAGATATTTGGCTATTGATCAGGGTACAATTGCACCGATGATTGAGAACCATAAGAACCAATTTTTATGGAATCTTTTTATGAATGCACCTGATGTGAGGCAAGGCTTAATTAAGCTTGGCTTTCACTCGTCTATTCATGGATTTTAAATTCTAAAAATTTATTAATGAAAAACCTATTATCAATATCCATTATTTCACTATCCGTTCTGCTATCCTGCAAGAACTCTCAGGCAACAAATACTACAAATACCGAGACAAAAGCAGTTTCAAAAAACCTGACCGATAAACAATTAATGGATAAAGTTCAACGCGATGCGCTCAAGTATTTTTGGGATTTTGCAGAACCCAATTCACTATTAGGAAGAGAACGTTACCACGAGGACAACATCTACCCGGACAATGACAAACACGTGATTACGACAGGAGGATCGGGATTTGGGCTGATGACGATTTTGGTTGGTGTAGACAGAAAATACATTCCTCGTCAGGAAGCTGTCAAAAGACTGACTCATATCGCGGACTTTTTGGAAAAAGCAGATCGTTTCCACGGCGCCTGGTCGCATTGGATCAATGGAGAAACAGGCAAAGTTGTTCCTTTTGGGAAAAAGGATAATGGCGGAGATTTGGTCGAGACTGCATTTTTGGTTCAAGGGATTATTTGTGTACGCGAATATTTTAAAGACGGAAATGCGGAGGAAAAAGCTTTGGCTGCAAAAATGGACAAATTGTGGAAAGGTGTAGAGTGGAACTGGTACACCAAAGGTGGACAAAAAGTTTTGTATTGGCATTGGTCACCAAGTTATGGCTGGGAAATGAACTTTCCATTAGAAGGCTATAACGAATGTCTCATTACTTACGTTTTGGCCGCTTCATCACCAGATTATTCTATAGATTCCGAAACGTACAACAAAGGCTGGACCCGCAACGGAACTTACACAACAGATCGTACAAAATATGGACTTCCGTTGTATGTTAAGCACAATTATGCAGAAGAATTTGGTGGTCCGTTATTCTGGTCACAGTATTCTTATCTGGGGCTTGATCCAAGAGGTTTGTCCGACAAATATGTCAAAAGCTATTGGGATCTAAATCGGAATCATGTCTTGATAGATTACAAATATTGCCTGGAAAATCCATTCAATTACAAAGGATATTCTGAAAAATATTGGGGATTGACGGCGAGTTATTCCAGAAACAAAGACGGTTCTGTAGGCTACGCAGCACATCAACCTATGAAAGAAGATTTTGGGGTAATTACTCCTACGGCTGCGTTGAGTTCTATGCCTTACACTCCAAAAGAATCCATGGCTGTATTAAGATTTTTATACGAAGAAAAACCAAATTTCATTGGACAAGCAGGTCCATACGATGCCACTTCCATCAATTTTAATGATTGGACAACGCCGCGCTATCTGGCTATAGATCAGGGAACAATCGCACCAATGATCGAGAATTACCGTTCGGGATTATTGTGGAATCTCTTTATGAATGCGCCGGAAATTAGAACCGGACTCAAAAAAATCGGATTCAAATCCACAGAACATCAAATCCAATAGCCAAAAAGTAGTATATTTAGGCGCTCATATTTATTGCCTCAATTTGAAGCAATGTAGATTTTAGGAGCCGGGAACCTGCTGTCCGCTGTATCTTTTTCCTTTTTTGCAAAAAGAAAAAAGGATGCCGCTACCATCAGGGCTAGGGCATTAGACAAAATAATAAAAATTCAACAACTTACGGAGAATTCAACGTCTCAAATGAGTTTTTTTGAAAATTTAAAAAATGAAATTAAAAAATATCATACTTCTATTACTTGCGTTTTCATCTTTTGCGGCAGCACAGGAAATCAAAGCTGAGTTCAATAAAGAAGTCAAAATTCAGAAAAAGTTAGCCTACATTCTGGATATTCCAAAAGATATAAAAAGCAAAATTCCATTAATTGTTTTTCTTCACGGTTCCGGCGAAAGAGGCAATGATCTGGAAATCGTAAAAGCGCACAGTCCATTTACATACAAAAATCTGATCAAAGAACCTGTTGCGATTTTGGCGCCCCAGTGTCCGGCCAATACATGGTGGGATACAGATGCGGTTTATTTTCTGATCAAAGAGATTTCAGAAAAATACAAAATCGACAAAGACAGAATCTACCTTACTGGATTATCAATGGGCGGATGGGGAACTCTGAAGTTGGCTGGTGAACATCCGGAAATGTTTGCCGCAGTCGCATCGGTCTGCGCTCCGACAGACCGTGTAATGTGGGCTAATATCCATAATTACAAAGATATGAACCTGAAGATTTTCCACGGCGGAATGGATGATGTGGTTCTTCCGGAAAATGCGTTCAATTTTTATCAGAAACTACATCCAGTCAATCCAAAAGCAGAATTGACCATTTTCCCTAATGACAATCATAACTCCTGGGATTCTACCTATTCCGATCCTAAGCTATACGAATGGATGCTATCATTCAAAAAAGAATCAATAAAAAAATAAAAATAAATATCTACATATGAAAAAGTTCGTAATCCTTGCTGCATTGGCACTTTCGCCTTATTTTCTGGCGCAGGAATTGGTGACCAAGCCAGTTCAGTCTTATCAAACGGAAAAATACCAGTCAAAGAAAAAAGCTTTCGTTGATAACTTAATTTCCAAAATGACTCTGGATGAGAAAATCGGTCAGTTAAATCTGCCTTCATCTGGAGACTTCACAACTGGTACAGCGCAAAGTTCTGACATCGGAAAAAAAATTGAGCAAGGCTTAGTTGGAGGATTATTCAATATCAAAGGTGTGGATAAGATCCGCGACGTTCAAAAAGTAGCTGTCGAAAAAAGCCGTCTTAAAATCCCAATGATTTTTGGAATGGATGTTATCCATGGTTACGAAACAACCTTCCCGATTCCATTAGGAATAGCTGCATCGTGGGATATGAATTTGATCCAGAGATCGGCCCAGATTGCTGCTCAGGAATCTACAGCAGATGGTATCAACTGGACCTTTTCTCCAATGACGGATATCTCAAGAGATCCAAGATGGGGCAGAGTGTCCGAAGGTTCTGGAGAAGATCCGTATCTGGGAAGTGAGATTGCAAAAGCGATGGTCTTTGGCTATCAGGGAACCGACCTTTCTAAAAATAATACAATGTTAGCTTGTCTTAAACATTTCGCGCTGTATGGAGCGCCGGAAGGTGGACGGGATTATAACACCGTTGATATGAGTCACGTATCTATGTTTAACAATTATTTCCCACCCTACAAAGCAGCTGTAGAAGCGGGTGTTGGTTCTGTGATGGCTTCTTTTAACGAAGTTGACGGCGTTCCGGCAACAGGAAACAAATGGCTGATGACAGATGTCCTCAGAGATCAGTGGAAGTTCAAAGGTTTTGTGGTTACGGATTATACCGGCATCAATGAAATGGTAGACCACGGGATGGGAGACCTTCAGCAGGTTTCTGCGCTGGCGATGAATGCCGGAGTGGATATGGATATGGTTGGCGAAGGTTTCTTAAAAACTTTGAAAAAATCAATTTCTGAAGGAAAAGTTT
Source organism: Epilithonimonas arachidiradicis (assembly GCF_003610695.1). GTDB lineage: Bacteria > Bacteroidota > Bacteroidia > Flavobacteriales > Weeksellaceae > Epilithonimonas > Epilithonimonas arachidiradicis. The sequence continues at coordinate 253,894 of NZ_RAQH01000004.1, forward strand.
CTGAACAAACTGTTACAGATGCGGCAAGAAGAGTTCTGGAAGCCAAATATGATCTTGGTCTTTTTGATGATCCTTACAGATACACGGATTCTAAGAGAGCCCAGAAAGAAGTTTTCAGTCCGAAGCATTTGGAAGCAGCGAGAACAATTTCTGCGAACTCAATGGTTTTGATGAAAAACGATAAGCAGGTTCTTCCGCTTAAAAAGTCAGGAACGGTAGCTGTTATCGGACCGTTAGCTGATAATGCCCTCAATATGACTGGAACCTGGAGCGTTGCAGCAAAGCACGCTAATTCTATTTCGTTATTGAGAGGTTTGAAGGAGACCGTAGGAAAAGATGTTAATTTCATTTTTGCAAAAGGAAGCAACATTTACGAATCTGCAACAATGGAAGAAAGAGCAACAATGTTTGGTAAAACAGCAGATAGAGACAGTCGTTCTGCTGATCAAATCAGGAAAGAAGCTGTAGACGTGGCTAATAAGGCTGATGTCATTGTCGTAGCCTTAGGCGAAAGTGCCGAGATGAGCGGCGAGTCAAGTTCAAGAACCGATATAGGGATTCCGGAAACTCAAAAAGAATTGTTGAGAGAACTGAAGAAAACAGGTAAACCAATTGTTGTGGTTCTTTTCACAGGTCGTCCATTGGTACTTACAGAGGAATCCGAATTGGCTGATGCGATGCTGAATGTCTGGTTCCCTGGAAGTATGGCCGGATATGCAGTGTCTGATGTGCTTTACGGAAAAGTGAATCCTTCTGGAAAATTACCAATGACCTTCCCAAGAAGTGTTGGTCAGGTACCAATCTATTATAATGCTAAAAATACAGGTCGCCCGTTAAGTGCGGAAAATACAGACAAATGTAATTTTGAAAAATTCCGTTCCAATTACCTGGACGAGTGCAACACGCCGCTTTATCCGTTTGGATATGGCTTGAGTTACTCTAAATTCGGTTATTCTGATGTTTCAGTTTCCAATGCAAAACCAACCGGAAATGCAGAGATCGAAGCGACGGTAACATTGACGAATAATGGAAAATATGATGGTGCAGAAGTGGTTCAGCTTTATATCAGAGATTTGGTTGGAAGCATTACAAGACCGGTTAAAGAGCTGAAAGGTTTCCAAAAAGTGTATCTGAAAGCTGGCGAAAGCAAAAAAGTAACATTCAAAATCTCTCCGGAAGATTTGAAATTCTATAACAGTCAATTGAAATATGATTGGGAAGCTGGAGACTTTGATATTATGATCGGAACCAATTCTCAAGAAGTTAAAACAACTAGAATCAATTGGTCTAAATAGTTAAAAACCGCCTCAAAAAGAGGCGGTTTTATTTTTATTATTCTTTGATGAATTTCTTAGAGATCCATTTCTGATTATCTTTTTTCAGATTCAGAAGATAAGTGCCTTTTTGTAGTTTAGAGACATCAATGCTGTTGTCGTTGTCAGATATTTGAGCTTGATGAACAATTCGTCCGGTCAGATCCAGGATTTCTGCAGAAATATTTTTACCATTCATATTTTTAAGGTAGATTTTCTCTCTGGCAGGATTGGGAGTGATCAAAAAATCAGGTTGATTGATATCCGATACAGCAAGATTATTGGTTTTGATTTTATAAATGGTATTGCCTGCTGCTATGTAAAGTTGTTTCTGATTGTCCTCGCCAAAAGTTGTAAAATTCGCTGAAAAACTCGGACTCCAAACAATGGTATTCGAAGTATCCATAACACCGATTTGACCAGAGCAGTAATCAGCAAAAACGTATTTTCCTATGAGATCTGTATATAGGTTGCCTCTGTAGAGATAACCGCCGGTAATGGAGCATTTTCCTCCGGAATGATCGTATTGCGCAATTGGAAAAGTCATTGTAGAAGCATTAGGACATCCTGTGGTGTTGTAGGGATCATTGCCTTCATAGCATCTCCAACCATAGTTGATTCCGGGTGTTGTAGCGGAAACTCTATTGATTTCTTCAATCTCTCCTTGTCCGACATCAGCAATCCAAACCTGATTGGTAATTCTGTCAAACGAAAATTTCCAGGCATTTCTAAGTCCGTAAGCCCAAATTTCATCGGCACCTTCACTTCCCACAAAAGGATTATCCGGAGGAATATTATAAGCATTATCAGAATTGACATCAATTCTCAGCATTTTTCCTAAAAGCGAATTTTTATTTTGAGCATTATTATTCGGATCGCCGCCGCTTCCGCCATCGCCGGTAGAGATCCACAAATAACCGTCCGCTCCAAAATGAATACTACCGCCGTTATGATTCGTAAAAGGTTTAGGAATCGTCAAAAGGATTTTTTCCGATGACGGATCTGCTGTATTAGGATTTGATGAATTTGCAGTAAATCTCGAAACCCTGATATCTCCTTGCAAATTATTGTAATAAACAAAGAAATAACGATTGGTTGAAAATTGTGGATGAAATGCTAGTCCCAATAATCCTCTTTCACCTCCGAAAGTGATGAGATTAGAAATATTCAGAAAGTTATCCGGAACGACAGTTCCGTTTTCATTCACAATCTTAATGGTGCCGGATTGCTGGACAACAAATAATCTGTTATCCGAAGTTGGCGATGCAACAATCTCCACAGAATTAGAAATCCCGGAAACAAAGTTCTCTAGGCTAATGGTCTGAGCTGATAAACAGGCCGCTAAGAATAAGCCGATCCAAAGTAGAAGTTTTCCCATAACTTATTATTTTATAATTAATTATAGCCTTACCAAATTATATGCCTGTTGACCAATTCTATTATTAATTTTTATAAAAAATTCTGATTCTCTTTCATTTTTCGGATAGATATAGCGCTTTTGTTATTTCTAAAATTTAGTAAATACATATTTCTCATTCCCAAATTCTTATTTCCGTTATAAATCATTATATTTGCCGACTAAAATTATATATATCGTAAGAAAATGCAAGGAAAAGGACTCGTTACACTAGTTGCCATCGTTCTTGGACTGATTTGTCTCAATGAGCTTTTGCCTTCTTTCTATGCCAATAAAATAGAAAAGGAAGCTAGAGCTATTGCAGGTGATAATCAGGTAAAATACCAAGCCGAACTCGACAGACTTTCTAAAGACACGCTTAATCTTGGTTTTACAAAACTGAATTATACGTCTGCAAAACAAAAAGAGATGAAGTTGGGGTTGGACCTAAAAGGTGGTATCAACGTATTATTGGAGATCAACCAAAGAGATTTGGTTAATGATCTTAGCAATTATTCTACAAACGCTATCTTGATAGAAGCGCTTAACAGAACAGATCAGGCTCAGAAAAGCTCGAGTAAGCAATACATCGAAGACTTTTTTACCCAGTTCGAAGCTGTTAACAAACAAAAAGGTACGAATCTGAAACTTGCTGATCCGGAAATTTTTGGTAATACCAATCTTTCTGAGATCAAATTCAATACGCCTGACGATCAGGTGAAAAATATTATCAGAAGAAAAATAGATGCGTCTGTAGGAACAGCTTATGAAGTTCTTAGAACGCGTATCGACAAAATGGGTGTAACTCAGCCAAACGTTCAGAGAGTTCCTGGAACCGGAAGAATCTTGGTAGAGATGCCTGGTATCAAAGATATCGACAGAGTTAAAAAGATGTTGGCGACTTCTGCCAAACTTCAGTTTTGGGAAGTACAAATGGGACCGGAAGTTCTGCCTTATTTCTCAGAACTCAACCAGTTGGTTAAAGTTAAAGGAGATTCCATTGGTGTTGCTAAAACTACAAACCTGACGAATCTTATCCAGTTAAACTCAACGCCAGGTAACGCTGTTGCTAATGTAAAATTATCAGATACAGCAGTTGTTAATAAGATCCTTAATAGTGCAATTGCTACAAAAGCTCGCCCGGTAAACCTGAAGTACACTCAGTTTATGTGGGGATACAAGCCGGAGACAAATACGTCAAACAGTCTTGTGTTATATGCAATCCGTGGGAATATCAATCAAAAAGCTCCGGTTGACGGTGCTGTAGAATCTGCAAACATCAACTATGACCAATTAGGACGTATTGTTGTAGATATGCAGATGGATTCTCAAGGTGCTCGTGACTGGAAAGCAATGACGGAGAAAAACAAAGGAAAAGTTGTGGCTGTAACGCTGGATAACAGAGTTTATACAGCGCCAATGGTAAATGAAGTCATTCCTAACGGAAGAACGCAGATTTCCGGAAATTTTAGTCAGGAAGAAGCTAAAGATTTAGTAGATGTTTTAGGCGCAGGTAAGTTGCCTGCAGGTGCAAAAATCGTTCAGGCAGATGTTGTAGGACCATCATTAGGAGCAGAGTCTATCAACGACGGTGTCATGTCTTTCTTGATCGCCTTTGCAGTAATTATTATTTACATCATTTTCTACTACGGTGGTGCTGGGGTCTATGCAGTAATTGCGATGGTCGTTAACTTATTCTACATTTTCGGGATAATGGATTCGATTGATGCGACATTAACGCTTCCAGGTATCGCTGGTATCGTATTATCAATGGCGATGGCGGTCGATGCGAACGTAATTATCTACGAAAGAACAAAAGAAGAATTATTCCGAGGAAAAGGAATAATGGAAGCTTATAAAGATGGTTTCAAACACGCGATTTCTGCGATTATCGATGGTCACTTGACGACATTGATTACAGCAATTATCCTGTATGTATTCGGAACCGGACCAATCAAAGGGTTTGCGGTAACATTGATTATCGGTTTGATTATGACATTGTTCACATCCGTATTGTTGTCAAGAGTCATGATCTTCAACAGATTGGAAAAAGGAAAATCGCTTTCTGTTTGGACTGCACCTACAAAAAATCTTTTCAGAAATACTTGGATCGATTTTATTGGAAAAAGAAAATGGTCTTATATCGTTTCTGCGATCCTGATGGTAATCTCTCTTGCATCCATTGCAATCAACGGTTTCAAATATGGTATCGACTTTACAGGTGGACGTAACTATGTTGTAAGATTCGAAAAACCGGTTGACGCTAACAAAATTGAAGAGAATCTTGCTAAGTTGATGAAAACTGCAGACGGTAAAAACGAGTCTGTGGAAGCTAAAACTTTTGGTAACTCATCTCAGTTGAAAATCACGACCGATTATCTGATCGACGACGAATCTCTTGCAGCAGATCAAACAGTTGAGAAAAAGATCTACGATGGCCTTAAGCAGGATTTACCGGCAAATATGACATTGGCAGATTTCAAATCAGCGGACAAAGGTCATGCAGGTATCGTGTCTTCTACCAAAGTAGGACCTACAGTAGCAGATGATATCACCACACACGGTATTTTAGCAGTTGTTGCATCACTGATTGGTATCTTCATCTATATCCTGGTAAGATTCGACAAGTGGCAGTTCTCTCTTGGAGCAGTTGCTGGTCTATTCCATGATACAGTGGTGATTCTGGGAGTTTACTCGTTATTCTACAAAGTAATGCCGTTCAATATGGAGATCAATCAGGATTTCATTGCGGCGATTCTGACAGTAATTGGTTACTCGATCAACGATACCGTAATCATCTTCGATAGAATTAGAGAATACCTGCGCGAGAAAAAAGCCTTGACTTTGGCCGGGTTATTTGATGACTCAATCTCCAGTACAATTGGTAGAACGTTCAATACGTCATTCACGACGATTTTGGTGATCCTTGCGATTTTCATCTTCGGTGGAGATAACCTGAGAGGCTTTATGTTCTGTCTATTGATCGGTATTGGATTCGGTACATATTCATCTATTTTCATCGCATCGGCTACGGCTTATGACTTCTTGAGAGGAAAGAAAAAAGAAGAAAAAGTAACGGGAAAATCATCTACAGATGTAGAATTGGCAAAGTAATCCCTTACAGTATATAATTTAAAGCTCTCAAGTAATTGGGAGCTTTTTTATTTATACACTTTCTAAATTTGGGCACCTTTTCCGCGCTCCGCTCCCGCTTTTCTGTTCGTCATACTTCCTCACAAAAAGAGCTCCGCTCAGCTCGGGGTGCGCTTCGCGGATCAGAACATTAGTTATCAAAGGAGTCATCTTTGTCAAGTAAAAAATTGCAAAAATAAAATCTTCAAAACGATCAATTCAAAAAAATATTATCTTCGCAACTTATGAAACAGAATCAAAAATCAGCAGCTATAGGTTTTATATTTATCACCCTTTTGATAGATATTACAGGTTGGGGCATCATCATTCCCGTGGTACCGAAACTGATAGAAGAACTGATCCATGCAGACATCAGTGAGGCTGCCAAGTATGGCGGCTGGCTCAGTTTTGCCTATGCTTTCATACAGTTTGTGTTCTCACCTCTGGTCGGGAATCTAAGTGATAAATATGGACGAAGACCGATTATTTTGCTTTCATTATTTGGATTCTCTATCGATTATATCTTCCTGGCTCTGTCGCCTAATATCTGGTGGCTTTTTGTAGGTAGAATCATTGCCGGGATTACCGGCGCCAGTGTGACGACTGCCAGCGCTTACATTGCCGATGTCTCCACAGATAAAGACCGGGCGAAGAACTTCGGGTTGATAGGAGCTGCTTTTGGGATTGGTTTTATTATTGGTCCTGTCCTGGGTGGTGTGCTGGGACATTATGGATCAAGAGTCCCTTTTTATGCGGCGGCGGTGTTGTGTATGATTAATTTTATTTACGGCTACTTCATTTTACCGGAAAGCTTACCCAAAGAAAACCGGCGAGAACTGGACTGGAAAAGAGCAAACCCGGTTGGATCTTTCAAATTCTTAAAAAAACACCCTGAGATTTCGGCATTGACAACTGCTTTGATCCTGATCTACATCGGTGGACACGCGGTGCAAAGTAACTGGAGTTTCTATACGATGTACAGATTTGCCTGGGATGAGCGAATGGTGGGTATCTCCTTAGGCGTTGTCGGTCTGTTGGTCGGCCTGGTGCAAGGATTATTAATAAGATGGATCAATCCTAAGATTGGTGATCAGAAAAGCGTTTTCTTTGGACTGTTGCTGTATGCTGTAGGAATGCTGCTCTATGCTTTTGCGACAGAAGGCTGGATGATGTTGGTGTTTACGATACCGTATTGTTTAGGAGGGATCTGTGGTCCTGCGTTGCAATCTATAATTACCAAAAATATACCGTCCAACGAGCAAGGTGAATTGCAAGGCGCATTAACCAGTCTGATGAGTGCAACCTCAATCATTGGTCCGCCAATGATGACGCAATTGTTCTATTATTTCACCCATAAAGATGCACCGTTTCTTTTTCCCGGGGCACCATTTTTCCTAGCATTTTTGTTATTTGCAGGTAGTCTCTATTTTGTTTATATCAGCTTTAAAGGGAAGAAATCATAAAAGCCCTCACAGATTGGGCAAATTCAGTAGATCATAAAATAAATCTATAAAATCTGCGCGATTGCAAGAATATTAATCTTAAGATTTTGGAACGTAAGTGTAAACATTGTAAGGAATGATTTTTTCTGCTGTTTTTTTAGCTATCAGACTTCCTAGAAGAATCGGAAAAAATAATTCATAACCGTTGGGAACCAAACTGCAGGTAAGAATCAATGCTGTAAAAGGTGCATAGACAGCAGCGGACAAAGTGGCTGCGATGCCAACCAATGCAAAATTGAGATACACCAGTGTGGTTCCAAAAAATGTATTGCAAATAATCGCAAAAGCTAATCCCAGATATGCTCCGGCAACAATGCTCGGTGCGAAAACACCGCCGTCACCGCCAGCTCCCAAGGTAAGTGATGATGCCAAAGGTTTTAAAAGAACCAGAGCTAATATAAATAAAACCGAGTAGTTCTGAGGATGACCAATCAACGCGTTCAAAGAATGGTAACTGTCACCATATAAAAACGGAAATAGACAAATCAACCCGCCAACAGCTAATGCACCCAGATTAACTCTCAGAAAGTTGTTATGAATTCCGGAAAAGAAATTTTTGATTTTGATTACCAATAATGTAAAGTAAACAGATAAGGTTCCGCTGATCAAACTCAGTATAATCATAAATGGAACAGCCACCCAATTCCATTCCCTGACAGGTAAACTAATCAAAGGTTTCGAAGGGAAAAAGTGAAGGAATACCCAAGCCACCACAGCGGCAGAAACACAACTGATCAATAATGTTTTGTTGATTTTTCTGGCGATTACTTCCAACGCAAAAAGGCAACCGACGAGAGGATTTCCGAAAAGAACAGCAACACCAGCCACAACGCCGGCACAAATCAATTCCAGCTTGTAAACATTAGCAGCAAACTGTTTTTCGTAAACAGAATTGCCAACTGTAGCGGTGGCAACCACTGTAGAAACCTCGATTCCGGTAGAACCACCAAAAATAACGGTCAGGAATCCGTTGATATAATGAGAGGGTATTTTGAAAAACGGCAGATGATCCTTTCTCTGATCCACTGTTTTGTAGATCTCGGTAATGCCTTTGTTTTTCCTGTTTTTGAAAAGATACTTTCTCAGAAAATAGATGGCAGTAATCCCAATTGTTGGCAGAATGATAAACAGGTAAGCATTAGTTTTTTCAGCAAATTCAAATATATGTTCCTGGCAAAGCTCTGTGATTTTCTTGAGTGTTAATCCTAAAATGGATGCGATAATGCCGATGAATAATGATGAAATAATTAATTTGAAATAATTGTGCGCTTGCACTTTCTGTCTTTTCATTGCTCAATCTCTTACGAGTCATAAATTTACGGCAAAAATATTTGATAAAAGAATGCGTTGTTTTTGAATCGAGAATCTATTTCTATGTTATTTTTAAGTAAAAATTAATAAAATTCTCTGTATCAATTCTCTAAATCTTTCTTAATTTTGCCAAATGGAATTGAGTATTGGAGAAATGCTGATGATTGCTCTGGCAATTGTAGTTTTATTCGGACCAGATAAATTACCCGAGATCGCTAGAGGTCTGGGCGAAGGTGTCCGTAAAATGCGCGGCGCAGTAGATGATATCAAAACCGAAATCATGAAGGAAGCAGACAACCCTGTTTCCGAAATCAAAAAAGAGATCGAAAAAGTGAAGCAGTCTGCGCAGGAATTTAATCCGTTAGCGGACAAAAAAAACGAAGCTTTTCTCAAGCAAGAAATGCCTAAAATAGATCTTTCCGAAGATGATACACACGAAGGTCCCGTAAGCCGATAACCTATGAACGAACTGATTTCTCTCGATCAACAATTGCTGTTATTTCTCAATGGATTGGGGAGTTCTACATTCGATCCATTTTGGCTGTTGGTAACAGGAAAGTGGTTTTGGATTCCATTTTATGTGATTTTACTTTATCTTGTTTATAAAGCCGTTCCACGAAGAAAATTACTATTTGTTTTGATTTTTATTGCCATCGGTGTCACTATTTCCGATCAGCTGGCAAGTGTTTTCAAACATGGTGTAGAAAGGTTAAGACCTTGCCAGGACCCATTGATACTGGAAAAAATGCGGTTTGTGATCTGCGGCGGAAAATATGGATTCTATTCTGCCCATGCATCCAGTGCTTTCTTTCTGTTCAGTTTTCTGACGATATTGATTGGAAAGAATTACAAATATCTTCCTTATATTCTCATTTTGTGGGCTTTTATCGTTTCTTATAGTAGGATTTATATTGGCGTACACTATCCCGGCGATGTTGCTTTTGGTGCAGCAGTCGGTTTTCTTTTGGGTGGCGTTTTAGCCAATCTAACTAAGAAAGTTGTTAATAGAAATTAGAAATTAATTTTGCTAACATCTAACATCTAACATCTAACATCTAATCATTATGATAAGGTTTCCCTTGCAAAATTGTTGCTGCTCTATAAATCTGTTCCACAAAAAATAACCGAATCATTTGGTGTGTAAAAGTCATTTTGGACAGAGAGATTTTCTCATTCGAACGTTGGTAGATCTCCTCCGAAAAACCATAAGCACCACCAATCAAAATATTGACTTTTTTCACGGAACTTCCCATCCAGAAATCTATTTTTTCGGAAAACTCGCGGCTGGTGAACTGTTTGCCTTTTTCGTCCAGAAGAATAACGAAGTCCGACGGATCAATTTGGTTTTGAAATAGCTTGGCTTCTTCTTTTTTCAATTGGTCCGGATTCAGGTTTTTGGCATTTTTTACATCCGGAATTTCCAGCAATTCAAAGTTCCAGTGTTTGGGGATTCTCGGCAGATAATACTTGATAAGAGAAACAATTTCTTTATCATCCGTTTTCCCGATACAGATCAAATTGATACGCATTTAGTATATTTGTGAGGCAAAGATAAATGAATGGCAAAAAAAATACGAGGTTTTTTTCTCAGAATCGAAAACTTTTTCGACGGAATCCATATCCCGGTTTTAGGAATTTCTTTGTGGAAAATGTTGACAATTTACACAGATGCGATTTTTAAAAATCCTTTGGGAAAGCAGGCTGCCAGTATTTCCTGGAACTTTTTCCTAAGTCTATTCCCGATGATTTTGTTTTTCTTGTCGGTTTTGCCCTTTATGCCGCATTACGATAAGCTTCAGTTTTATATTTTTGAGGTTTTGATGCCAAGGATTTTCCCGTCCCATATGCAGAGCGATGTGACCACTTACATCCAGGAAAATATCATCCCAAATATGAAATCTCTTAGCAACCTTACCATACTATTGTCGTTTGTATTTGCCACCAATGGATGTTTTACCCTGATCAACGGATTCAACAGAAATACGGAATTGCAGAGAGGATTTGTAAAAGAATATGCTTTGGCAATGCTTGTGACGATTTGTTTTTTAACCCTGGTTTGTCTCTCTATTTTTGGAATTTATTATAGTGAAGTTGTTCTGAAGCTTTTTACACCGACGTATGACATCAGCTGGTTTACCAAAAACCTGACGAAGATTATTGGATTCATCTCGTTTCCAATATTCTATTTTATCTTGTTGACACTGTTTTACTGGGTTGGCTGTCTGAAGATTACAAGACTACGGGAAGCTGTTCCGGGCGCAGTATTAACAACCGTGTTATTTGTTCTGTTGACTTACTTTTTTGCATTATATGTTGCCAATATCGCAAGATACAATGTGCTTTATGGTTCCATCGGATCCATTATTTTGGTAATGGTTTGGGTGAATGTGAACGTTTTTTTGGTATTGATGGGTAATGAACTGAATCTCGCAATCAAAAAAGTTAAATTGGAAAAGTTAGTTCGTGAAGAAATGAATTCTACCGAAATGATCGATTCCTAATTTCGTTTCAATTTTAAAATCAAATAACCAGTAATTCCTGATATGACAGAGGCAAAGAGGATACTGATTTTGGAAATATTCTGAGTTTCGATTTCATTTGGAAAAGCTAAAAGCGATACGAAAATTGACATTGTAAAACCGATTCCGGCCAAGAATCCAACACCAATCATTTCTTTCCAGGCAGATAAAGCAGGCATTTTTCCCCATTTCAGTTTAATGGCTAGAAAGGAAAACAAATTGATGCCTAAAACTTTTCCCGCAAATAATCCGAAGATGATTCCCAGACTCAATGGACTGATAAAATGAGCAAATATTTCGGACTGAAAAGTAATATTGGTATTTGCTAAAGCGAATAACGGCATAATTAAAAAGCTGACAGGAATATGAAGTTTTTGTTCTAATTTTTCTAATGGCGAAATCTCGGTTGTAGAAATATTGGTAGGAATGGTAAAAGCCAGTATGACGCCGGCTATCGTTGCATGGATCCCGGAATGATGCATAAAATACCATAGAAATAATCCCGGAATAATATAAAAGATGATCTTTGTAATTCCGACTCTGTTGAGAATAATTAGTAAAGCTGTTATTCCGCCGCAGATTCCCAAAGAAATCCAATCTATAGAATCTGTATAGAATAATGCTATGACGATAATTGCTCCTAAATCATCAACAATTGCCAGAGCGCTTAGGAAGATTTTCAAAGAATTAGGGACACCTTTTCCCAACAATGAAATTATAGCAAGCGAAAACGCAATGTCAGTTGCCATTGGGATGGCCCAGCCATTTTTGTAATCGGTATTATGATTGAAAGCAAAATAGATTATTGCCGGAACCAACATCCCACCAAGCGCAGCAAAAATCGGAAGACTTGCTTTTTTGATGTCGGACAATTCGCCTTCCAGCAATTCCCGCTTGATTTCCAGTCCAACCAAAAGAAAGAAAACCGCCATTAATCCATCATTAATCCAGACCGAAACGGAATAATTGAGATGGAATAGTTCTGTTCCTATTTTCGAATCAAGAAGATTTTGAAAATTTTCTGCCAGAGATGTATTGGCGATTAGTAGTGAAATCAAAACACAAATAATCAAAAGAGTCCCGGAAGTTTTGCTGTTATGAAAAAATTTCTGAAAATACTGTGATAGCTCCATATAAGGCAAATATACGAGGAATCTAAAAATTAATCTTGAAAATAAAAGTTTAAAAAATTCTTAAACTCGCTTCACTTTAGAAACGCCATTGATGTTTTTAAGCTGTTTAAAAGTCTCTTCCAGCTGGCTTTTGTTTCTGACTTCCAGGTTGATATTTCCTGTGAAAATTCCGTCATTAGAAGCAATGCTCATACTCTTCATATCCATATTCATATTATTACTGATCACAGCAGTGATGTCATTGATCATTCCCATCCTGTCAAGCCCTTCGATCTCGATTTTGATTCTGTTTTTAAAGCTTTCTGCGTTTACCCATTTCGCTTGCAGAACGCGATAATCATAATTAGCTCTCAGGTTGATAGCATTCGGGCAGTTATCATTATGCACTTTGATACCGTCAGAAATCGTAATGAATCCGAAAATTTTATCACCAGGAATCACTGTGCAGCATTTAGCAAAGGTATAATTCAGTTTTTCTTCATCTTTTCCAAAGACGATCATATCCAGGTTGGAGTCAACTTTCTCAACATATTCTTCCTTGTTGGACGATTTTCGGAAACGGTTAAAAATATTGCTGAGAATACTTTTTTTGTCAGAATATCTTTTGATATCACCAATATCGAAAGTCCCGTTCTGGAAACCGATAAACAAATCCTGGGAAGTTTTCAGATTCAGGAATTTTTGCAAGCCATTGATTTCGTCATCATTAAAATTCAGTTTGGCGTGGCGCATTTTTCTTTGCAGAATTTCCTTCCCTTCTGCTGTATGCTGATTTTTTTCTGAATTAAGGATATTCTTAATTTTAGATTTGGCTTTGGAAGTGACTACAAACTCCAGCCAATCCGCTTTAGGTTTTTGGTTCTGTGACGAAAGAATGTCGATCTGATCGCCGTTTTGCAACACGTAACTGATTGGAACCAGTTTTCCATTGATTTTAGCTCCGAGACATTTCATTCCCAAATCAGTGTGAACAGAGAACGCAAAATCCAATGCTGTGGCGCCAGTCGGCAAAATCTTGATTTCCCCTTTTGGCGTGAAGACAAAAACTTCTTTGGAGTAGAGATTAAGTTTAATGTTATCAAGAAGTTCGGATGTAGAAAGGTTTTGCTGTTGTTCCAAAACTTCCCGGATCTCTGAAACCCAATTTTCAAACCGCTGATCATCACTATTTTTCCGGTAACCTTCTTTGTATTTGTAGTGGGCAGCAACACCTTTTTCTGCGATGTCATCCATTCTCTCGGAGCGGATTTGGACTTCGATCCATTTTTTATCAGGACCCATTACGGTAAGGTGCAAACTTTCGTAGCCAGTAGATCTCGGTTGAGAAATCCAGTCGCGCATTCGGGAAGGATTACTTTGATAAAGGTCGGTGACGATAGAATAGATTTTCCAGGCAAGGAATTTCTCATTTCTCGGATCAGATTTATAAATGATTCTGATGGCGTAATTATCAAAAACTTCCTCAAAAGTCACATTCTGTTTCTGCATTTTACGATAAATTGAACTGATGGCTTTCGCACGGCCTTTTATGGTAAAATTGAGTCCTTCTTCTTTCAGCTGTTCAGAAACTTCTTTGGTAAACTCCTCAACATATTTTTCGCGGCCTTCTTTGGCGATTTCCAATTTACCAACAATCTCGTTATAGATATCAGGATTGTTATATTTCAATGAGAGGTCTTCCAGCTCAGATTTGATATTGTAAAGCCCGAATCTGTGAGCAAGTGGTGCATAGATGTAAGCGGTTTCCGCAGCAATTTTTTTCTGCTTTACAGGATGCATACTTTCCAGCGTTCTCATGTTATGCAGGCGGTCAGCGATCTTGATGAGAATCACCCGGAAATCTTCAGATAATGTCAGCAACAGTTTTCTGTAATTTTCAGACTGAACCGATATGTTCTGCTGGTTCATCACAGAGATTTTTGTCAAACCGTTAACGATATCCGCAATATTTTTCCCAAAGATTTTTTTAAGATCTTCATACGTGTATTCGGAATCTTCGATCACATCGTGGAGTAGTGCGCAGGCAATGCTAGTTGCACCCAACCCAATCTCGTTGGCCACAATTTTTGCAACTTCTATCGGATGATAGATGTATGGTTCTCCGGTTTTTCTGCGCTGATCTTTGTGAGCATCCAAAGCTATATCAAAAGCCTTTCTGATAAGCTTGTTCTGCTCTTCATCCAAAGTACGGTAAGTATTGGAAATTAGGTCTTTATATCTCGCAAGGATTTCCTTGTTTTCTTTCTCTAAATCGTAAATCATATAAAATGTAAACTCACAAACGAATATAAGAAATTTAATACAGATTATCAAGCTATCTTTGTGCCAGATTTTTCTAATAATCTGATTTTGAAAATGGAAAATTGCGGGCTTTTATTCCGGAAAGTTTACAGAATTTTGATTCCGGTTTACACTCTTTTTTTGCTTTATCTGATGTTTTTCGGATTTGGCAGAAGCCAGTATGATATCAATATTGTAAGGATGATTCCTATGTTTTCAACAGTTGGTTTTGTTGAGCACACGATTCTTTGGAAAACCATTATCATTAATATCTTCGGTAATATCGTAATGTTTATTCCATTTGGGTTTTTAGGAATTGTCTTTCCGAAACTCAACAACTTCCGGATCCTGATTCTGGACTTTCTTTTTGCAATCATAGCCGTAGAAAGTCTTCAGTATTTCACAAGACTAGGCGTTTTCGATATTGATGATATTATTCTGAATACAATTGGTATGGCAACAGGATTCTGGATATATCAATGGTTGAACAGAAGGTTTATTGGTAAGGATTCTTAGTATGAACTTCCATCCATCTTGCCGGATCTTTGATATTATTCCAACCAAATTTTTTATAAAGTTCGTGCGCATCAGCAGTTAAAAGAATCCACCTTCTCAAACCTTGTAATTCCGGATGATTCATAATGTTTTCCATTAATAATTTTGACAGACCAAGTCCACGATAGTCATTCAAAATAAAAACATCGCCCAAATAAGCAATTGTCGTAAAATCTGTAATCACTTTTGCAAATCCAACCTGCTTGTCTTTGTAAAACACACCGAAACAGAAAGCATTGGCAACCGATTTTTCGACAATATCTCTCGGAATTCCTTTTGCCCAATAGGATTCTTCTGACAGATATTGATGAATTATATCAATATCCATTTTGGATTTGTCGGTAGAGATATAAAAGTCTTGTTGGTTATACATTGTTATGAATTTAATTCTTTGGCTCTGTTTTCTGCGGCTAAAATTCCGTTTTTGAGAATAGATTTCAATTGATTTTCTTCGAAAGTTTTAAGGGCGGCTTCTGTTGTTCCGCCTTTTGAAGCGACATCTTTTATGAGTTCTTCCAAAGATTTATCAGAATTATTAATAAGATGATAAGCGCCCAGCATTGTCTGCTTGACGAATAATTTCGAAAGGTTTTCATCGATTCCCATTTCTGTTCCGGCTTTTATCATTGCATCGATGATGTAATAGAAATAAGCTGGCCCGCTTCCGGAAAGAGCTGTTACGCCATTCAGAAGACTTTCGTCTTCCAGATAAACAGAACGTCCTGTGGAGTTTAATAATCGTTCAACGTTCATCAATTCGGAGAAAGAAATGCCTTCTGCAGCAGTATAACCTGTGATTCCCATTCCGAGAAGAGTGGGCGAATTGGGCATTGCTCTTACAACGGATTGATGGTTGAGCAGTTTCTGGATTTTTTCAATCGAGATCCCTGCCATTATTGATAAAACCATTGATTTTTCGGGTATATTGAAAGATAAATTTTCTGCGACATAACTAAAATCCTGAGGTTTCACAGCAATAATAATCAAGTCTGCTTCTAGATTTTCAACTTCATCAAAAGACGAAATTTCAGAATTCGGAAAAATCGATTTTATTTTCTCCTTTTTATTTTGATTTCTTGTAATCAGATGCAGGTTCTGAGGTTTTATCAGTTCATATTTCAAAAATGATCTGGAAAATGATAAACCCATATTTCCTGCTCCTAAAACTGCAATTTTCATTGGTGTTTTTTAGGTTTTAAATTTTAACAATTCCCGTCGATTTCGCAAGAATCGCCTTCGTTGATGATATTGATTTTTGAATTATTTTCAGAAAACTCTGTCCAGCTTTTTTCCAGGACTTCCGAAAACAAATCCGTTGGTTGTGCTCCGGAAACACCATATTTTTCATTGAAAACAAAAAAAGGAACACCTCTTATTCCCATAGAATTGGCTGCGGAAATATCTTGATTAACCAGGTTTGCTAAATGGGGAGATTCAACAGCTTTTTGGATTTCCTCTTCAGTGAAGCCTAGTTTTTCTCCAATTTCACAAAGAACAGCAACATCGTCAATATCTTTTCCTGAAATGAAATAAGCTTCGAAAAGCAATTCTTCCATTTCATTTGCTTTTCCTTTTTGTTTGGCAAATTGAACCAGCATTTGACTTTTGAAAGAGTTGGAAACTTTCACTTCATCAAAATTAAAATCAATGCCGGCATTTTTTCCTGTTTGGATCAGATTCTCGTGCATCTGCATTATTTGAGGCATCGGAAAACCTTTGATTTCGGAAAGATATTCGTAATGATTTTTGGACAGATCCGTTTTCATATTCGGATCCAATTGAAACGAATGCCAATTGACTTCAACCTGATCATTCTGAACAAACTTCCGAAGGGCTTTTTCAAAATTCTTTTTTCCAATAAAACAAAACGGACAACGCGTATCGCTCCAGATATCTACTTTCATTTTTTCTTATTTTAAATGTTTTTCAGAATCATAAATACCATCAATTATCAACCAGAAACCTTCAACTAAATAATATTGACTTCCCGTTCCAATTCAATTCCAAATTTCTCTTTTACTGAATCAATAATCATCGTGGAAAAATCAAAAATCTCTTGTCCGGTTGCATTTCCTGTTGCATTGATGATGACCAAAGCCTGTAGTTGGTTGGAAGCTACATTTCCGATTTTTTTGCCTTTCCAACCGGCTTGTTCTATTAGCCAGCCTGCAGGGACTTTCACAAAATCACCATTCGGATAGCCAGGGATATTTTCGAAATTTTGTTTTAAATTTTCGAATTGTGAAGCAGAAATTGTTGGGTTTTTAAAGAAACTTCCTGCATTTCCAATGACTTTTGGGTCAGGTAATTTGCTTTGTCTGATATTAATTACAGCTTTGGAAACATCCTGAATCGTTGGGTTACTGATTCCCATTTTTGCAAGTTCCGACTGGATTGCACCATATTCTACATCAATTTTGTGGTCTTTTCTGTTGAGCCTGAACGTGACTTCCAGAATCACATATTTCCCTTTTCCTGCCTGTTTGAAAATCGAATCTCTATAACCGAATTGACATTGTCCAGAGTTTAATGTTTCTAATTCCAAAGTTTCAAGATTCAAGACTTTACAACTTTCAAAAACATCTTTGATTTCGGTTCCGTAAGCGCCGATATTCTGCATCGGTGACGTTCCCACATTTCCTGGAATCAATGAAAGATTTTCCAGCCCGCCATAATTCTTATCTAAACAATACATCACGAGCTGATGCCAGTTTTCCCCAGCTTTTGCAGTCACCAAAACCTGATTGTCATCAATGATTTTTTCAGTAATGCCTTTCAGATTAAGCCTAATGACTAATCCGTCAAAGTCCTTTGTCAAAAGAATGTTACTTCCACCACCTAGGAAAAGGATTGGGAGCGCTTGTGTGTTTGAGAATTGGAGACTTTCTAATAGTTCTTTAGCAGAATTAACTTCTGAAAAATATCGGGCTGAAACCTCAACTCCGAATGTGTTGTATGGTTTTAAAGAAACGTTTTCTTGGATTGACATTAATATTTTTTAAGAAGATTTTCGAGATTATTTTTAAGGGTTTCGATTTGTTTATAACCTTCGGAACCTTCCGGGACGTTGATTAATTCATACTCTTTATCAGTTGTTGTGATTCGGAAAATATCATCCGGACCATCATAATGGCCGCGTGCTTTTCCGCTTTTGGTTTTTTCCAAAAGAGAAATGTTGATGTCTGCAACGATTTTGTCCCAATCTTTTTGATTGATTTTCTTTTTGAAGACAGGGTAATCTTCAAATCTTCCACCGGTTTTATTCGATTCCAGGGAATCTTTGGTTGCATTGATGAAAGAGCGGCCGCCTCTTCCGGCTGTGTGCGTATACGAAACTGATGTTATATTTGTTTTCTGTGCAGAAGTTTTGCAATTGATCAGAAGCATTGCAAGGACAGAAAGTATAAACCCGATTTTTAATATTTTCATCATAATTAATTTTAAGATTGATGTAAATTTAATGATAAAACCACATAGAAATTTTAATTTTTAAGAGATTTTAAAACTATTTTTTCTATGTGGCTTTGACGAAGAATTTGGAATTGAAATTAATTCAAACCAAACTCAGCTCTGTATTTTTCAATTGCATCTTTCAGAAGCTCAACACTTCTTTTAAGGTCTTCCTGCTTCAGAACATAAGCGATTCTTACCTGCTTTTTACCCAATTCCGGATTGCTGTAAAATCCTCCCATTGGGGCAACCATAACGGTTTCGTTGTTGTTGGAATAGCTTTCCAGAAGCCACTGAGCGAATTTGTCAGAATCATCAACCGGTAATTCTACACCACAATAGAAAGCACCTTTTGGTTTTGGACAAATCACGCCGGGAATTTCATTCAACAGTTCTACCAAAAGATTTCTTCGGCTGGTGTATTCTTCCCTTACTTTGGCAATATATTCCGCATCATTTTTGTGAGCAGCAGTGGCTGCAATCTGACCTAAAAGAACAGGACTCAATCTGGCCTGTGCAAAAAGAATGGCAGCATCGTGGATTTTCTTGGAACGGGTGATCATACAACCGATTCTCGCCCCACACATCGAATATCTTTTAGACTCGGAATCAATAACGATAACGTTTTCCGCAACTTCCGGGAATTCTAACATCGAGATCTGTTTTTCGCCGTCGTAAACATATTCCCTGTAAACCTCGTCCGAAATAATCACGATGTCGTGTTTCTTTGCAATCTCGGCAAGCTTTTGAAGTTCATCTCTTGAATAGAGGTAACCTGTCGGATTTCCGGGGTTACAAACGACAATGGCTCTGGTCTTATCCGTGATTTTTTTCTCAAATTCTTCAATTGAAGGCAAAGCAAATCCTGTATCAATAGTAGAAGGAACTGCTACAACGTTAATATTGAAAGTTCCGGCGAATCCATTATAGTTCGCATAATAAGGTTCCGGAATAATGATCTCGTCTCCGTCATCGCAAAGCGTGGAAATTGCAAAATTCAAAGCTTCCGAACCACCGTTGGTTACAATGAAATTATCAGGTGTTAGATCTGTAAATCCTAAAGAATGATAATAGTCGGTCAAAGCTTTTCTGTATTCGATATTACCTTCTGATAAGGCATATTCCAAAACTTTGAGGTCGATATTTTTTACAGCATTCAAAGCAGTTTCAGGCGTTTCGATATCTGGCTGACCAATGTTAAGATGATAAACTTTGATTCCTTTCTGTTTAGCTGCAGTGGCAAAAGGGACTAATTTTCTAACGGGAGATGCAGGCATATGCTGCGCTCTTTGCGATATTTTCGGCATTGTTTCTTGACTTTGGAGTACAAAAATAAGCTTTAATTTTTCAACAAAAAAATTAGTACTTTTGATTTGAAATAATTGGATTTTATTTAATCGCAAAGGCGCTGGATTTTATCAATTATCGTATTTTTTAAGTCGCCGATTTTTTTTTAATAATAAAAAGCTTTGTGACTTAATAATAATTGAATTTTAATTCGTTTTTTGTGACTTTGCGATAAACTTTAATAAATAATCATATGCAGATTTTTGTTGATACCATAGAAGAATATATTTCCCAGATTCCTGAGGAAAGACGAGAAGCTTTTAGAGAGCTTTTGGAAACTGTTGACAGTAATCTTCCGAAAGGTTTTCAACAGAATATGCAATACGGAATGGCAACCTGGTGTGTTCCTTTGAAAACGTATCCTGCAGGTTATCATTGTGCGAAAAATACACCGCTTCCTTTCATCAGTGTGGCTTCTCAAAAGAATTTTGTGGCGTTTTATCATATGGGCATTTATGCGGATCCAAAACTTTTGGATTGGTTTGTAGGAGAGTTTCCAAAACATTCCAAAAAGAAATTGGATATGGGCAAATCCTGTATCCGTTTCAAAAAGATGGAAGATATTCCATTCGAATTAATGGGAGAGTTATGTTCGAAAATCACTGTGGATGAATGGATTGCAACTTATGAGAAAAATTTCAAAAAGTAATTTACTTTGCTGTATTTTTGCGCTGTTTTTTTTAACAAGCTGCAAAACTTACAATATTTCGATTTTGGAAAACGGTGATTTACTTTTTGTCCCATCTGTGGATTCTGGGCTGTCTGGAGCAATTAATAATGTCACACAGACAGAAAAGAAAACATCGTATGATCATATCGGGATCGTGAAAAAAGAAGAACATCATCTATATGTGCTTCACGCTGCGCCAAAAGGCGGTTCACAAAAACAAAAGCTCAATCATTTCTTAAAAGAACAAACCAAATCCGGACGAGCTATCGACGTGTATCGCTTGAAATCGGCATTCAAATCATCCATTCCGGCTTCAGTTTCTAAAGCTGAATCGTTGATTGGAAAGCCTTATAACTTCAATTATATTCTGGATGATAATTCATTTTACTGCTCAGATTTTGTTGAAAGAGCATTCCGGGATAATCAGATCTTCCAATTGGAGCCAATGACCTTCGTTGACCCTAAAACAGGAAAGACCAATGCTTTCTGGGAAAAGTTTTATCAGGACAAAAACCTAAAAGTTCCTGAGGGTGAACCTGGATGTAATCCCAATGGTCTTGCTGCATCCAACAAAGTTTACAAAGTAGGAGAGCTGAAATAAATTTTTTTAAATTTAATTCATACTTATTTGGTGGGAATTAAATAATTTCTATATTTGCAATAGATTTAGAATTAAATGATAAGCATATTCTCTCATATTATGATGTGTAATCCCAAATAAAACATTTGGTAGGAGAGAATGTGTGAAAGCTCTGCCTTACCGGTAGAGCTTTTTTTATTTAAAATTTGAAATGATATGGATAAGACTAACAAATATTATACGGATGAGAACGTGGTGAGATTAACTGCGTTTCTGGTGATCGTGATCGTCGCTGTATCCTTATTTTTCAAATGGTCTTTACTGGTTTTGCTTTTAGTTTTTGCTTTTGTATTGAGAGCTTTAGGATTATCGATTTCTCCTTTAGCTCTTTTTTCAAAATTTATTTTAAAAATACTGAATATCAAACGTAAACCGATTTTTGCAACACCAAAGAGATTTGC
Source organism: Epilithonimonas arachidiradicis (assembly GCF_003610695.1). GTDB lineage: Bacteria > Bacteroidota > Bacteroidia > Flavobacteriales > Weeksellaceae > Epilithonimonas > Epilithonimonas arachidiradicis. The sequence continues at coordinate 275,543 of NZ_RAQH01000004.1, forward strand.
TGCAATATTAGGATCGGTTTTCACATTGCTGATTTTCCTATTGACAATTAATGACTTTTATGATGCAGCTGTTGCATTAGGAGTTGTACTGATAATATTAGCGAGACTGGAAAGCTTTTTCAAGATCTGCGTTGGCTGTTATGTCTATCAGGCTATTGTTGTTCCGATCCAAAATAAAATTAAATAATCCACCAAAAAATATTACTATGATTTACAAACAAGAAACTACAAATAATGCTTTTTTTGCAACGCCGAAAAAAGAGATCATTCTGGAAATAGAGCTGAATGGAAAGATAAGATTTGATATTCTCCTTTACACGATCTACAACCATTATAATATCAGTTACAAAATTGTGAATGCGCACATCGAATATCTGAATGGAAATAATTTCGGGAATGTTAAACTCTTGTTGAAAATCACTCAGGAAGAAATAATGAAGATTGAAAACTATCTGGCGCAATACAAATTGTTGAGCAGTAAGATCGATGTTCTGCAAAAAAAGGAAGCTTCATAAAAGCTTCCTTTTTATTTTTATAATAATTAATTGAATTATTATTAATCAATTCTTCTGATATCAGCACCAATTGCTCTCAATCTTTCGTCGATGTTTTCATAACCACGATCGATTTGTTCGATGTTTTGAATGACCGATTTTCCTTCAGCAGAAAGTGCAGCGATCAATAGCGCATTTCCGGCTCTGATATCCGGCGAAACCATTGTTGTTCCTCTTAAAGGCGTTTCTTGATTCATTCCAATTACAGTTGCCCTGTGCGGATCGCAAAGGATAATTTGAGCACCCATATCGATCAGTTTGTCAACGAAGAATAATCTGCTTTCGAACATTTTCTGATGAATCAAAACAGAACCTTTTGCCTGCGTCGCAACGACCAGGATAATAGATAACAAATCCGGAGTGAATCCCGGCCAAGGCGCGTCGGAAACCGTTAAGATAGACCCGTCGATAAATTTCTGTACTTTATAATGATCTTGAGAAGGGATGTAGATATCATCGCCTCTTTGTTCCAGCTCAATTCCTAATTTTCTGAATGTATTGGGAATAACACCAAGCTGATTCCAGTTAACATTTTTAATGGTGATTTCGGATTTTGTCATTGCTGCCAATCCAATCCAGGAACCGATTTCCACCATATCTGGCAGCATTGTATGCTCTGTTCCGTGCAGCTTATCCACACCTTCGATGGTTAATAGATTTGAACCAATTCCTGTAATGTTCGCACCCATTCTGTTCAGCATTTTACATAATTGCTGTAAGTAAGGTTCGCAGGCAGCATTGTAGATTCTGGTTTTTCCTTTTGCTAAAACAGCAGCCATTACAATATTCGCAGTGCCCGTAACAGAGGCTTCTTCTAGTAGAATGAATTTTCCGTTCAGTTCTTTAGCAGTTAAAGAGTAGAAAGCTTCTTCCTCATCATAAGAAAACTCTGCGCCCAATTCTACAAAACCTTGGAAATGCGTATCCAGACGTCTTCTCCCGATCTTGTCTCCACCAGGCGTTGGCAAATAGGCTTCACCAAATCTCGCCAACATTGGACCAAGGATCATCACAGAACCTCTCAATTTTGCGCCGTCCTTTTTGAATTCTTTAGATTTGATATAATCAAAATTAACTTCGTCAGCTTTGAAAGTATAATCGCCTTTTCCGTTTTTGGTTACTTTAACGTTGAAATCCTGAAGAATCTCAATCAGTTTATTAACATCTTTGATGTCAGGGATGTTGGTGATTCTCACTTCGTCCCCAGTCAAGAGAACAGCACAAAGAATCTGCAAAGCTTCATTCTTCGCACCTTGAGGGGTAATCTCTCCGCTCAATCTTTTTCCACCTCTTATTTCGAAAGCTCCGCTCATTATCGTCTTTTATTTTTATGGTTTTGGAAGTTATTTTTCCTTTTGTTATTGTTATTATTTTGGTTTCTGTTATTTTGATTTCTGTTGTTGTTTCTGTTAGTGGCGTAATAGATTTTGCTCTTGTCCAGCGTATCCAGCCCTGTAAGATCCAGTCTGTTCTCTGATAGCTCTTTCAAATGACGAAAAATGACATCATCCTGAACGTGTTCTTTGTTATACACATTATAGGATTTTTTCATATTGTTGGCAATCACCTGGATCAGAGCGTCTTTTTCATCACCTTCTTCCAGGGCAATCGCTTTTTCAATCAATTGTAAAATGCTTTTTCCGTAAAATTTATAATCGTTATCCAAAGACGGATAATCCATTTTTCTTGGTTTGGTGATCAGATCTTCTGCAGAAACAACCGGATATGGAGAATCTACATCCAGATCATGATTGGCAAGGATAAAAAGATGATCCCAAAGTTTATGTTTATAGTTTTCTTCGTCGCGAAGATGCGGGTTTCTTTGTCCCATAAACTCAACAATTGCAAGCGCCATTTCATTTCTTTCTTCTTTGGTTTGTAGCGTTTTACAATGTTCTACGAGCTGTTGTATATTGCGCCCATACTCGGGCATTAGCAGTTGTGTTCTGTCGGTATTATATTCCATAATATTGCAAATATAAAAATAAACTTATAATCTTTTGAGAAGATATTTCTCCGAATTTTTACAACTGCAGATTTACAAGAAAATACCTGTGTCAAAACCTCGACAATTGTATATTATCACTTTCAAGTAAAATCATAATCTGGGCCAATTTTGTTCGATGTTTTTAATGTATAGTAACTCTATTATAATTAGCAAAGTAAATTTAGAAAGTGCAATAATTCATACACTTATAGACATTATTCAAAACAATAAAATATCTTGATTTATTCGGTGCAACGTTTTTAATTTACAAAATCATCGTCAACTGGATTCTTTTCCTTGCCTCATCTACTTCTGTAACCTTCACCTGAATGTGCTGGTGCAGTTTTACGACTTCATTCACATCTGAGACAAAACCGTCCTTCAGTTGTGAAATGTGAACCAACCCACTTTCTTTGATTCCTAGATCCACGAAACATCCAAAGGCAGTAATATTATTTACAATGCCGGGAAGTATCATGCCGGGTTTTACATCTTTGATTGATTTTATATTGGGATCAAATTCAAAAACCTTGGCGGCTTTTCTTGGGTCTAATCCTGGCTTTTCTAATTCTTTCAGAATGTCTTTGATTCCAAGAATTCCAATATCATTAGTCACATATTTTTCTGGATTGACAGTAGCTATTTTTTCTTTATTTGAAATCAAATCTTCAGTTTTCAAGCCTAAGTCTTTCGCCATTTTTTCTACAATTTTGTAAGCTTCCGGATGAACGGCTGAATTATCCAAAGGATTTTTTGCATTCTTGATTCTCACAAAAGCGGCTGCTTGTTGATAAGCTTTTTCGCCTAATCGTGGTACTTTTTTAAGTTCTTTTCTTTCGGAGAAAGCGCCATTTTCTGTTCGGTAATTAACGATGTTTTCTGCCATTTTTTCTCCGATTCCAGAAACATAACTTAATAATGATTTACTGGCTGTATTCAGGTTGATTCCTACTGAATTTACAGAGCGAATCACCGTATTATCCAGTTCTTCTTTCAGCTTAGTTTGATCCACATCGTGCTGGTATTGCCCAACGCCAATAGATTTGGGATCGATTTTTACTAATTCTGCTAAAGGATCGACCAATCTTCGTCCGATAGAAACGGCGCCACGAACGGTCACATCATAATTCGGAAACTCATCTCTAGCAATTTTACTGGCTGAATAGACCGATGCGCCTGCTTCTGAAACCACAAAAACCTGAATTGGTTTATCGAATGCAATTTTTTTGATGAAGAATTCGGTTTCACGGCTGGCAGTTCCGTTGCCGATGGAGATGGCTTCAATATTATAAGCATTAACCATCGAGCGGATTTTTTTCATCACCATTCCGCTTTCGTTTTGAGGTGCGTGTGGATAGATATTTTCGTTGTGTAAAAGGTCACCTTGTTCGTCCAGACAAACGACCTTGCAACCAGTTCTGTAACCAGGATCAATGGCTAAAATTCTCTTTTCTCCTAGTGGCGAAGCGAGTAGCAGTTGTTGAAGATTCTCAGAAAAAACCTCAATCGCTTTGATATCTGCTTTTTCTTTAGCTTCCTGAAGTGCTTCATTGGAAAGAGCCGGTTCTAATAATCGCTTGTAGGAATCAGCAATCGCTAATTCGATTTGTTTTGTGGATGAATTGTTGCTTTTTATAATTGCATTTTCGATGAGGTCAAGCGCTTCATCTTTTTCGATATCGACAGAAGTTTTTACAAAGCCTTCATTCTCAGCACGGAGCATTGCCAATAGTCGGTGTGACGGAATTCTGTTCAAGGCTTCCTGCCATTCAAAATATTGTGAGAATTTTTGTGCTGCTTCATCATCTTTTTTTGATTTGACAACTTTGGAAGAAATAATGGCTTTTCTCTGGAATAATCGCCTCAGGTTTTTACGAACGTAGAGATTTTCATTAATCCATTCTGCAATGATATCTCTTGCACCTTGCAGAGCTTCCTCTTCATCGGCAACATTTTGATTAATATATTTCGAAGCGATAAAATCAATATCATCAGAACGTTGGCTCATAATGATTTTGGCTAAAGGTTCCAGTCCTTTTTCCCTCGCTGTATCGGCTTTTGTCTTTTTTCGTTTTTTGTAAGGCAGATAAAAATCTTCCAGTTCCTGAAGGTCAAAACTTTGTTCTATTTTTTGCTTCAGCTCTGGAGTCAAAGCACTTTGTTCTTCAATAGATTTCAGGATGCTTTCCTTTCTTTTAACGATTTCTTCAAATTGTTTATTCAGTTTGTAGATGTTTTCAATTGCAACTTCGTCCAGATTTCCTGTTTTGTCTTTTCGATAACGTGCTATGAAAGGGATGGTGCAATCTTCGGAGAAAAGCTGAAGCGTACTATCTATATTTTTGGTTGGGATATTTAATTGCTTTTGTATAAATTCTGAGGCCGTCATTTCTTGATTTTGAACAGCGAAAATAGTGTTTTTTGTAATTCATTTGACGCAAAACAGATAAGTTGTAAAACAAACAGCCCGCTTAATAAGCAGGCTGTTTTATTTTTTAATTCGTAAAATTAATCCAGAGGCTTTCTTCCCGAGATGATATTAAATAATACCACTACAATAGCGATAACCAGAAGAACGTGAATTAAACTTCCTGTGTCCATTCCCGGAACAACGCCTAACATTCCTAAAAGCCATACAATAATACAAATGACTGCGACTAACCATAATAGATTTCTCATAACTTAAATTTTTTAGTGTGATTTAATTAGCTATAAGCATATACTGTGCCTTTTCAATTTTGAAATGATAAAAGCTTATGATTCGTGATTTCGGAATAATTTTAAAATAACAGGAAAATGATCGCTGTAACCACTCAAATATCTTGAACCTGAATAAGTTCTGGAAGGATAATTGCTGTTCTTGTTATCTTTGTTTCTTAGTCTTGGAGAATTATAGATTTGAGCTTCGATATTTTTAAAAGTGAATTTTTCTTTTAGAATTTTTTCAGTAAATAAAATTTGGTCAAAACAAACACCTTTCTTTCCGTGGTAGGTCGAAAATTGATTTTGTTTATATAATGTTTCAAAAGGATTATTCAGAATTTGTTCACCATCTTTATCAAAAAGCAATTCCTGAACAACTTCATTATCCGGATTTTCATTGAAATCGCCCATCAAAACAATAGCTTCTCCTTTATCAAATAGTTTCTGAAGTATTTCTTTTAACTTTCCAATAATAAAATTTCGTTTTTCTTTTTTTTCATCCTGATTTCTTTTGGAAGGCAGATGGAGGACAAAAATATGAAGCTTTTTTTCTTGGTAAGAAAACTCCGCTTGCAAAATATCACGTGTATCAAATTCTTTATCTTTATCCCATTGAAACTGTAAAGTCTGATATTTCAGTAACGTGAATTTCTCTTTATCAAAAAGCAAAGCCACACTTAGATTACGAGAATCTTTAGAAGGTTCATAGATGATTTTGTAATTATTAAGAGGAGAATTTTCATTGGTCAAATCTTCTAAAACTGATCTTGCACCAATCTCAGCCAAACCAATAATGGAAGGTAATTGTCCAAAATCTTCCTCGATAAAACGAAAAACATTTGAGATTTTTCTGACTTTCAAATTGTATTTGTAATTATCCCAATTATATAATCCGGAATGGTAAGATTCTGTAGAATCCTGGTCAGGCGGATAAAAGTTTTCGACATTATAAAATGTCAGTAATTCTTCACTCATCTAGCCTTGCCATTTTTTTCGGCGCATATAGATGAAGGTGACAATAACAATCAGCGCCATTAGTCCCAGTGTAAAATAGTAACCCTTCTTGTGATGCAGTTCCGGCATATTGTCGAAGTTCATGCCGTAGATTCCGGCAATGAAAGTAATCGGTAAAAAATATACCGAGTACATCGCCAAAAGTTTCATCACCTGATTCGCTTTTTGGTCAGACAAAGCCAGAAACATAGAGATAAGGTTGACCGTTTGGGCATTCACGTGGTCAAAATCTGCAATTACATCCTTTTGTTTATCCATCAAATCCATTACTTCCACTTCCTGCAAATCTAGAGTTTTGAATTTAGTAATCCATTCTCCGGAGATGGTTAAGATTCTCGTATTAAGACCAGATTTTCTTTTCAGTTTATAAAGCCTTCTGATTTGATTGCTTTGATTGGTGTTTTTAAGGAAGATTTCATTTTCCATACTATCCATCACTTCGAGCAAAGTATTACTCTCGTCATCGAAGGTTTTTATGATTTTCAAAGCTAATCGAAGCGCCAAATGATCACGCGAAATATTTTCTGGAGTGTCTTTTTTCAATTCCTCAAAAACTTCGTTGATGCTTTTGCTTTTTGCCCGGTGTGTTGTGATAATTAATTTTGGAAGCAAGAAAATCCCTAATTTACTACTGATATCACTGATGTTGTTCAGTGTCCGCTTTTCCAAATCCGTAGATTCGCGGGTCAGAAAAAACTTCACTTGGTCCACTTCTTCATATTTCGGAAGGTGGTTGGGATCTATCGTATCCTCTAGCAGGAGATAATTGATGTGGTAACGCTCGTGCAAAAACTGCAAATCCTCTTCAGTAGGCGCAGTTACGTCTATCCATTCCCAGTTGGCAGTTTTATATTTCTGTTCTATCGGCATAGAACAAAACTAATTAAAATATTACTTATTTCAAGACTATCAATGTTTCAAAATATTTGGGCAGCTTAATCCGCCTTCCACTCCCGCTTTTTTCTTTTTTGGCAAAAAAAAGAAAAAGAGCTCCGCTCAAGTCGGGCTGCAGCTTCGCAATATTCAACATTAGTCATAATTTAGGGGTTTTATCATTCAACCAAAATAATTTAACCTGATATGAAAGAGTTAAATTTTAGCAATCAATAAAAAATCTATGTAATAAATAAAATATTTACATTTGTCAAAATTTCTAAAACACACCAATGTTTAAAAGTGTAATATCCGGCGTGGGACATTACGTCCCGGAAAATATAGTGACCAACGACGACCTTTCTAAACTAATGACCACCAACGATGAGTGGATTACGGAAAGAACAGGCATCAAAGAAAGAAGACATCGCAAAAATCGTGTAGATTCTGAAGAAACAACTTCTTTTTATGGTTTGAAAGCTTCAGAAATCGCTCTCAAAAATGCCAAACTTACCGCAAAAGACATAGATTATATTGTATTCGCAACCTTGTCTCCGGATTATTATTTTCCGGGTTCTGGCGTGTTGTTGCAAGAGATGCTGGGTTGTGATACAATTGGTGCATTAGATGTTCGAAACCAATGTTCAGGTTTTGTTTATGCAATGAGCGTGGCAGATGCGTTCATCAAATCCGGATTGTACCAAAATGTTTTGGTTGTTGGTGCAGAGATTCATTCTTTTGGATTGGATTTTTCTGATGCCGGACGTGGAGTTTCAGTGATTTTCGGAGATGGCGCTGGAGCGGTAGTTTTATCTGCAAGCCAAGATGAAAATGCAAAAGGAATTCTCTCCGTAAATATGCATTCTGAAGGAAAGTATGCGGAAGAATTAGCAGTGAAATTCCCAGGAACCAAATTAGGCTGGAGCGACAATCTTCTTAAAAATCCAGATTCTTTGACAGCAGAAGATATTTATCCAGTAATGAACGGAAATTTCGTTTTCAAACACGCTGTTACAAGATTTCCTGAAACCATTTTGGAAGCGCTTGAAAAAGCAGGAAAGTCGATTGAAGATTTGGATTTATTAATTCCTCACCAAGCGAATATCAGAATCGCGCAATATGTTCAGCAATTGTTGAAATTACCGGACGAAAAAGTATTCGTGAATATCCAGAAATATGGTAATACAACTGCGGCTTCTATTCCGATTGCTTTGAGTGAGGCGATTCAGGAAGGTAGAATGAAACGTGGTGATTTGGTTTGTATGTCAGCTTTCGGAAGTGGTTTCACTTGGGGAAGTGTTTTATTTGAATATTAATTTGATAATAATATTTTAGATTTAATTAATAAAGATATCTCGCAGATTTGCTGATTGAGCAGATTAATTTCAAATATTTATAATCAGCTAAATCTGCAAAATCAGCGAGAAATATTATATTTTACAATAAAAAAGAGCTATTCAAAAACGAATAGCTCTTTTTTTTATTGATTAATTTTCTGAACAACTTTGTCGGATAATGTTTTCAATTCCATTATTTCATCGATGCTTAGGTTCATTGCTTTTGCCAGTTCAATTGGGATGCAAGTGGCTTTTTCTTTTAGTTTTGTACCTTTTTCTGTTAAATGAATTTTTACAACACGTTCATCTTCCTTGCTGCGTTTCCTTTCCAGATAACCCTTTGATTCCAATCTTTTTAAAAGTGGCGTCAGAGTTCCGTTATCTAATTGTAAAATTTCCCCAACTTGATTCACGGTCAAATCATCTTTTTCCCAAAGCGTCATCATCGTGATGTATTGCGGATAAGTCAACCCAAAATTTTTCAGAATCGGACGGTAACATTGCATTATTTCACGATGTAAAACATAAACGGAAAAGCAAAGTTGTTTGTCTAATTTTAATAAATCTTCCATATTGAGTTTTGATTGATTTCCACAATTCAAAGATAGCAAATTAAGCTTTTCCTAATCGTTGCTCACAGTCAATTTTACTTCGATGTTTCCTCTTGTAGCGTTAGAATAAGGACAGATTTGATGCGCTTTATCGATCAATCCCTGAGCTTGTTCCAAAGAAACACCTGGGATATTAGCGTGCAATTCTGCTTCTAATCCAAATCCGCCGTTCTCGATTTGACCAATTCCAACTTTAGCCGTTACAGTTGTTTCGCCAGTTTCGATTTTACTTTGTTTGATAACCAAATTCAATGCGCTGTCAAAACAAGCCGAATATCCTGCAGCAAAAAGCATTTCTGGATTCGCATAATCATCATTAGCGCCGCCAAGACCTTTTGGCATTCTCACTTCCAAATCCAAAATTCCGTTATCGCTTTTTACGTGTCCGTTTCTTCCTCCTTTGGCTGTAGCGCCAATGCTGTACAATGTTTTCATTTTTTTATGATTTAAATTATTTTTTGATGAGACAAATGTATGGTGTAAAATTATATTGTACACGATATAAATTGAAGTTTTCATCAAAATCGATTATTGATGTAAACTATAAATATTTTTTCTGAATTTAAATTTTAAATAAAATCATAGTAACCATTATCTTTTCCGAGGATTTTTTGATCATTGGTATTCAGCCATCTTTTGAGAACTGTCGCATAAACTTTTCTGAAATCTTCCGTATAAATCAAATCACCGTCTTTAAGATTAGTCAAATCAGGAAGCGGATTCAATAATCCTTTTTTCTTAAGCCCACCGCTGATGAAAAACATTTGATTAGCCGTTCCGTGGTCGGTTCCGTTACTGGCATTTTGTGCCACTCTTCTGCCAAATTCTGAGAAAGTCATTATCATCAAATCATTGAATTTCCCATTCTCCTTCATATCCTTTGTGAAAACTTCAACTGCATCATTAATAGCTTTAAACAGTTGTGCTTGTCTTTGATTCTGATTGGCGTGTGTGTCAAAACTTCCTACAGAAAGATAATAAACCTGAGTGTTGATATCGGATTTGATGAGCGAAGCAATCGTTTTGAAATCTTTTCCTATTTGTGTAGCGGGGTAGATCTTGTCTGTAGGTTTGGCTTTGCTTTCAGAAAAAATATATTCGGAATTGTTGATAGCATTGCCAAGTGTGTTGTAAAGATAAGAAGCTAAATCATGCTCGTGGTCGTGATTGTCTGCATTCAGTTTTTTGTAAAGCATTTCCTGACTGATGTCGAATAATTTTTTTGGATCTTTGAAAGCGATGGCATTTTTCGTTTCGCCTTTCATTGCGAGACTTAACAAATCATCAACTTCTATCGCCTGAGTGGGATTCTGACAATCATGGCAAGCTTCATCCAAATACCGCCCGAGCCAGCCGGAATTTTTGAATTCATTACTTTCACTCGCAGATTGCCAGATATCCATACTTCTGAAATGGGATTTGTTAGGTTCCGGATAACCAACATTATTCATCACCGCCAATTCTCCATTGTCATAAAGTTCTTTGAAGAATTTGAGATTAGGATTGATGCCTGCTTCATCTGTCAACAAAAGCGAATTTTCTTCCTTGATAGAAATCTGATTTCTGGATTGATAATAAATATCATTTTTGACAGGAATAATCGTGTTAAGACCATCATTGCCGCCAGATAATTGCAGAATGATAAGCGTTTTTCCATTCATTGCAATCGCTTCTGGCAGCGTTAAAGCTTTTAGAAAGTTTGGAAAAAGAAAAGAAGCGGCAGCCAGACTGCTAGTTTTCAAGAATGTTTTTCTATTGATAATCATAACTGCTTATTTTAACAAAGTTGATATTCAGGCGTTGACATAATACTAATCATAAGATGCTTCTTACTTTTATCAGAATTGAAATCTGTAATCAATTTTTGAAGGTTTTCGTTAGGTTTTGATAACAGAAGACTGAAAAGGTCTTCATTCAGAATATTACTAATGCCTTCCCAATGGATGGTAATCGTATTTTGTTTTTTGTTGACAACCACTTTTTTCTCATCTTTTCCCATATTGACATCATCATTAGATTTGGGTTCGATGCCCAAAGTTTTGTAACCAGCCATTACCGCAGGGATTCTCATTCTAAGTAATAGAGTAGAGCTGTCTATCCAAAGGGTTCCGCTCGGCCAACCGGCAACATTCGGAGGTTGGAGCAATTCTTGTCCGAGAAGTTTTTCAAAGTTGTAAATCGTATCCCGATTCTGCAAATCCATTGGCATTATTCGTCTGATACCAACAATTAATTCTACCGGTGATTTTATTTTTGCACCGATGTTTTTTTCGGAATAAAACCAATCTGACAGAAAAATTTCGTCCATCAAAGTTGTGATATCATAATTGGATTTGTAAAATTTATCGCTTAAAGATTTTATTATTTTCTCATCAGGATTTTCATTAACCAAGAATTTGTAAATTTTTTCTGTGATGAAATGAGCACATTCTGGTTTTTCGAGAATCATATTAATGATATCAGTTCCGTCAAAGTTTCCGGTTTTTCCGAGAAACACTTTTTCTCCGGAATCATGTTGTTTTTTATTATCCGTGAATTCCCCCAAACCATTATAGCCCCACCCTGTGAAAGCTCTTGCAGATTCTTTAATATCTTTTTCGGTGTAAAGATTTCCTCTTCCAAGCGTGAAAAGTTCCATCAGTTCTCTGGCGAAGTTTTCATTCGGTTTGGCTTTTTTATTTTGTTGATTATTCAGAAAATTAAGCATTGCCGCCGATTTTGAAACTTCAAAAACCAAATCTCGAAAGTTTCCCAATGCATTTTTTCGAAAGATTTCTATAATCTCCTTATTAAATAATGACTGCTGAATTCTTGTTGCAAAATGTCCGTGCCAGAAAAGCGCCATTTTGTCCCGAAGCTGATAAGGCGTGTTGATCATTTGAGAATGCCAGGATTTCCGAATCGAACTGTTATAATTTTTATTGAATTGATTATAAGATTTTCTGTTGACCGCTTTCGACATTTCCTGGTATTGTTCGCGAGTGACAGGCTGCATATCTGTTGACAAAGGCTCGTAATCCGAATTGTTCTTTAGTTCATGATATAATTTCTTTGGACTGAGGTTTTTATATTTCTCAATATCATTATGATGAATTCCAAAACCTGCTCTGGAAACCAAATGTTTATTCTTCTGGAAATTATTCATAAGTAGAAATTATAGTTCTTTGACTAGAATACAGAGGTCAAGTTAAATCAAAAATGATGAAAATGTCAGTTTGTGAATAAATTTTAATATTTAATTATGATTTTAAAGAATTGAAAATTAGATAGTTGTTAGCTTGATTGTTAGAATTGTCAAACAAAAAAAGAGCTTTGGCACGGAATTTACAAGAATGACCTTTGTAAAATTTAAAATTTAAGAATATGAAATCTTTAAAGCAGTTAATATTAGGCGCAGGAATTTTGGCAGGAGGGTTAATGTCTGCACAGAGTTCTGATATGACCAATATGTTAAAGGTCGGTCTTAACACGGGTATATCAACCGGTGGTAATACAGCTGCAAATCTAGGAGTGGATTTATCTTACCAGAATTTAATTACTCCAGGTTTTGGTTTAGGTGTTGCAACAGGTTATAACCATTATTTCGGAAAAAATAAAACAATAAATGGTGTCAATGTCGAAAACAACGACTTTGGAGTGATTCCGGTTGCTGCATTGTTTAGATTCTACCCACAACAGACTGGATTCTATTTTGGAACCGACTTAGGTTATGGCTTCATCGTTGGAGATGATAAAGTAGCAAGTAATGTTGATGTTAACAGACCAGACGGTGGTTTTTATATCAGACCGGAGATTGGCTATCACAATCGTGACTGGAACTTCTTTGTACAGTACAACAAAACATTTACTGGAGACAAAGGACAGATTGCGGACCAAAAATACAATGCCGGTGCAATCGGTGTAGGTTTCGCTTACAACATTCCGTTAGGTAAATAATCAGAATTTTTGGTTTTCTAAGAAAATCTAAAAATATTAATCAAACTATGACACATAATTAACGTCTCCATTAATTTGGAGGCGTTAATTTTTTTTAAAACTTATCATACATCAATTTTTATTTTGAACGATTCTAAGTAGATTTGCATCATTAAAATTATTTAAAACAATGAAAAAGGTATTATTACTAGCTGTATTGGTAAGCGGATTAGCTTTCGGACAAACTAAAAAATTAACAAGCTCAGACGTACACTGGTGGGGTTATAAAATCGCAAAAACGGAAGCATCTTCTCACGATGGGACTGTGAATGTAAAATCTGGAAACCTGGTTCTTAAAAACGGAGCAGTTGTAGGTGGAGATTTCGTATTGGATATGACGTCTATCAACGCAACAGACCTTTCCGGAGAATACCAAGGTAAATTGAACGGTCACTTAAAAAACGGAGATTTCTTCGAGGTTGAAAAATATCCGACTGCCACTTACGTAATCACGTCTGTTAAGAAAAACTCTAATAAAGATTACAATTTTGTAGTAAACGGAAAGTTGACTGTAAAAGGAAAAACAAATCCAGTTTCTTTCCCTGCAAAAATCACTGCTGCAAACGGCGTTGTGACTTTGGAATCTGATAAATTCTCTTTCGACAGACAAAAATTTGACGTAGCTTACAAATCTACAATGCAAGACGTTTTGGTAAAAGACGATGTTGATTTGAAGGTTAAAATCAGCGTAAAATAATTACCACAGTAATACATAAATATCAAGAGCAGAATTTTTTCTGCTCTTTTTGTTTTAAATTTGAATCTCAAAATCCAAACCTCAAATTTTGAAATTATACACCATAAGCGGTCTCGGAGCAGATGAAAAAGTTCTGGAAAAACTGACTTTCAATCCAAATATAGAAGTCGTTCACATTCCTTGGCTCATTCCGGATTTGAATGAGGATTTCCATCATTATGTTGCAAGAATGTCAGAAACCATATATGATTCCGAAGATTTTTATTTGTTGGGATATTCCTTTGGTGGTATTATAGTTCAGGAGATTCATAAATTGAAGCCAGCAAAAAAAGTTGTCATCTTAGGAAGTATCAAATGTGACAAGGAAAAGTCCAAACTCATAAAAGCCGGCGAAAAAATGAATGCTGTAAAATATATCCCGAGACAATTTTTTGGAAGTAGCGGTTCGGTTTTATATATGTTTCTGAAAAAAATATTTGATTCCAAAAACGCCAATCTTTTACAGTACTTCCGTTTCAAAGATCCATATTATCTCAAGTGGTCTATGGACAAAGTGGCGCATTGGAAATTCGATAAAATGCCGGATGTTATTCAGATTCTGGCAGATAAAGACATTGTTTTTCCAGTTAAAAATTCGCAACCTGATTTCGTGATTAAGAATGCCACCCATCTTTTCCCATTAACCAAAGCAAGACAAGTTTCCGAGATTCTAAAGAATATTTTTGTTTAAATTATTTGGGCAGCTTAATCCGTCTTCCGCTCCCAATTTTCACTCCACTTCGTTGCGTAAAAAGGATTTCCGCTCAAGCCGGGCTGCAGACTCAATAAACAATTAAAATTTCTATAAACTTCACGATTTGTCATTCCGTTGGAAATTAATCTGCAAAATTTGCCTAATCTGCGAGAACCTCAAAACCTTATTTGAGTGAAGCGCTTTTGTGAACCCTAAAAATATCTTCAATAATTTCAAAAAACTTTGCACTCTTTGCGTTCAAAAATATCATAAACTAATGCTAACAATATAAAGTTGCGCCGATTTCAAAAATCAATTACATTTACAAACGATAATTTTTTACAATTAATGGAATCTATCAGTGTTTTTGATATTATAAAAATAGGAATCGGACCATCTTCTTCCCACACAATGGGACCGTGGAATGCAGCAAAGATGTTTCTGGATTTGGTCAAACGAAATCATTCTTTACAAGATGTAAAAGAAGTTTTTGTAGAATTCTTTGGCTCGCTGGCAAAAACGGGTGTTGGTCACGGAACTGATATTGCAGGAATGCTTGGCTTAAGCGGAGAAAATTTCCGAACAATCGATACCAATAAGATTGATGAGAAAATTGAAAAAATAAAATCAGAACAAAAAATCCATCTTGGTGGAGAAGTTTGGCTGCCATTTATCTATGGACATCATTTGATTCTTAACAAAGAAAAATCCCTCGATTTCCACCCCAATGGAATGATTTTTAAAATTGTTTTTGAGAACGGTGAAGAGTTTAGTCAGGATTATTATTCAGTTGGAGGTGGATTTGTCGCAACCAAGGAAGATAATTCTATGGAAGACAGATGTGTAAGAACTTTATATCCTTGTCATCACGGTAGTGATATTCTAAAATATTGTGAAAAACTGAATATTGATAAGATCTCCGATTTAGTTTTCCTAAACGAAGAATCTTGGAGAACGCATGAAGAAACGCGTGAAAAAGCCTTAGAAATTTGGGATAATATCAAGGATTGCGTTTATAAAAGCATCAACAAAAAAGGAATTCTTCCAGGCGGTTTGAACGTTACAAGACGTGCTTCCGAAATGAATGAAAAACTACTCGGAACTCAGATTTACAAAAATAAAAATGAGTGGTTCGAAATGGTAAAGAACGAGCAAAAAACGTTCAGTTCGGTTACCAAATGGGTTTCTTGTTTCGCTCTTGCTGTAAACGAGGAAAATGCATCTTTCGGAAGAATTATTACAGCGCCAACCAACGGTGCCAGTGGAGTAATTCCTGCCGTTTTGATGTACGCTCAAACTTTTACAGAGTTCAATTCTGAAGAAGATATTATTAGATTTCTTTTGGTTGCAGGAGAAATTGGAACTTTATTCAAAAAGAATGCAACGATTTCCGCGGCTATGGGCGGTTGTCAGGCAGAAGTTGGTGTTTCGTCAGCAATGGCCGCGGCTGGATTGACCGAGATTTCTGGTGGAACTCCTGGACAGGTTCTGATGGCAGCAGAAATAGCAATGGAACATCATCTTGGACTGACTTGTGATCCGATTGGCGGTTTGGTTCAGATTCCTTGTATTGAACGAAATTCTATGGGCGCAATGAAAGCGATTACTGCAGCATCATTAGCTCTGGACGGTGATCCAACAAAAGCAAAAGTGTCTTTGGATAGTGTCATCAAATCGATGTGGGAAACCGCTTTGGATATGAATTCTAAGTATAAAGAAACTTCCGAAGGTGGCTTAGCCGTAGCCGTGAATGTGGCAGAATGTTAGACAATTTATAGTTTTAAATCTTAAAATTATTTAACTTTCCAATATTAATTTTCCGTAATAAAGAATCGTTAAAAAAGAAGCCTGATTGTTATCAAAAATAAAAATTGTATCTTTGCAGCAAATTAGACGATCTTTAAATGAATTTATTTACGGAATCCAATCTTAGCGCTGAAGTTCTTCAGGCGATTGGCGACCTCGGCTTCGTAGAGCCGACAGAAATCCAAAAACAGACTATTCCTTTTATCTCTACAGATACTCGCGATCTCATCGCACTTGCGGCAACAGGAACAGGCAAAACAGCAGCATTTTCGCTTCCGATTTTGGATATGATAGACGACAATAGTCGTAAAATCCAATTATTGGTGCTTTGCCCGACTCGTGAACTTTGCCTTCAGATTACCAAAGACATCAAAAATTATACAAAATACCTAAAAAACATCAAAACTACAGCAGTTTATGGTGGTAGCAGTATTATGGATCAGATCCGATCTTTGAGAGACAAACCGCAGATTATTGTGGGAACTCCGGGTCGTGTGATCGATATGATTGGCAGAAAAGCTTTAGATTTTTCTGAAGTACAATGGGTTGTTTTGGATGAGGCTGATGAAATGTTATCAATGGGTTTCAAAGATGATTTGGAAACTATTCTTAGCGAAACACCAGAAACCAAGCAGACTTTCTTGTTCTCAGCAACGATGAACAAAGAAGTGGAGCGTATTTCTAAAAACTATTTGACCAATCCACACAGAATTTCTGTTGGATCTATCAATGCGGTTAAGAAAAACATCAAGCACGAATATTATGTAGTTGGCTACAGACAGAAAAAAGAAGCGTTGAAGCGATTGATCGACGCCAATCCGAATCAATATTCAATTATCTTTTGCAGAACCAGAATGGAAACTCAAGAAGTTGCAGACTTCTTGATGCAGAATGGTTATGCGGCTGATGCTCTTCACGGAGATCTTTCGCAAGCACAGAGAGATACGGTGATGAAAAAATTCAGACTGAAAAACATTGATATCCTGGTTGCGACTGATGTTGCGGCGAGAGGGTTAGATGTTGATTCTTTGACGCACGTGGTTCATTTTTCTTTACCAGATGATCCGGAAGTTTTCGTTCACAGAAGTGGTAGAACAGGACGTGCAGGAAAAGACGGGATTTCTATGGCTTTGATTAAACCAGAAGAGTCTAGAAAATTGAAGCAAATCAAATCCGAAACAAAAATCGAGATTGAGGAGAAGAAAATCCCGACTGGAAAAGATATTATCAAAGCTCAGGTTGGTGGTGTTTTCGAAAAATTATTAACGGAGCACGAAGATTTCTTCGAATTTGATGATTCTTTGATTCCGGATCTTTCCAGCTTTACAAAAGAAGAATTGGTTCATCAGTTACTACAATTCCAATTGAAAGATCTTGCGACTTATTATAAGGATAGAAATGACATCCAGCAGCAAGAATTCAATACTAGAGGGGACGACAGAGGTAGCAGAAGAGAGAGAGGAAGAGAGCGTGAGAGAAATGGTGAAAAGAGAGAAAGAAGAGACCGAAACGATAGAAGTGACAGAGGAGGAAAACCAAGAAGAAAGAATGAAGATATGGTAAGATTCTTCTTCAATCTTGGTAAAAGAGACCAGCTGAAAAAAATGGATATGTTGGAGATCATCAATAAAGCGACTTCAAAATCTAAAAAGAGAGCCGACATTGGTGATATCGAAATATTAGACAAGTTCAGTTTCTTCGAAATCGAGAAATCATTCAAGAATGAAGTTTTGGATGGATTAACTAGTATGAAATTTCGGGGAAAAGAAATGCGTGCAGAAGTTGCTAATTAATAGCCAAGCATTCATTTTTAACCTTAAATTAATTTATAAAAACCTGCTAATCAGCAGGTTTTTATGGTTTCTAATCTTAATAATTATTTAACATAAAAATTTTCATCGCCTTTTGTTTTTTATCATATTTGCAGAAATTAACATTAAAAAATGGGAATAGGTAATATTTTCAGAGCATTTCAGCCAAAAGACAAAATCTTTTTTGATTTGTTTCTTCGCGTAGCAGATAACCTGGTAGAGATGTCAAAAACGTTTCACGAAGGTTTATTAGAATTTGATATCAATGATGAAACGCTGTTGAATCAGATGAGTGATTACGAGCACAAATTGGATGATCTTACACACGAGATTTTTGTACAATTGGGAGAAAACTTCATCACACCGTTTGACAGAGAAGATATCAATTATCTGGCTTCTGGTCTGGATGATATCGCAGATTATATTTATGCTTCTGCAAAATATATTTATTTATACAAAAGCCCGGACAACAAGGTTTACTCAGAGTTTTCATTATTGATCCACAAATCTTGTCTTGAGATTAAGAAAGCTTTGGAAAATCTGAAAGATTTCAAAAACCCGGATGAGGTGAGAGAATCTTGTATCAAGATCAATTCGTATGAGAATATTGCGGACGACGTTTTGAGCCAGGCTATCGTAAAATTGTTTGAAACCAATGATGCTATCTTGATCATTAAGCAAAAATCTATCCTGGATTATCTGGAGATCGTTACGGATAAAGCAGAAGATGTTGCCAACACAATGGAAAGCATAGTTATCAAATACGCATAAGCGCGAGACCAAAAAATAAAACGAATGGAATTTCCAATTCTACTAATTATTATTATCGCATTAGCGCTAATATTTGATTTTATCAATGGTTTTCACGATGCGGCCAACTCTATCGCAACCATTGTTTCTACAAAAGTTTTGACGCCTTTTCAGGCAGTTCTTTGGGCAGCACTTTGGAACTTCGCTGCTTTTTTTATCGCCGCTTATGTCGTTGGCGAGTTCAAAATTGGTAATACGATTGCTAAAACTGTCGACGAAAACTTCATCACACTGGAGGTGATTTTCTCAGGATTAGTGGCAGCCATTGCCTGGAATTTATTTACCTGGTGGTTCGGTATCCCGTCATCATCATCACACACATTGATTGGAGGTTTTATTGGGGCTGCATTGATGCATGCTTTGATCACAGATTACCACGTTGTCACGCAGACACATCCGGAATATTCATTTTTTGAGGCCGTAACACAGTCTTTCAAACAGCTGTTCTCACAAAATATTGTTAAGTACAAAGTCGTTATTCCGATTTTCCTTTTCATATTTCTGGCGCCGTTTATCGGGATGTTTGTTTCCATCATCATCACATTAATTATTGTAAACATCTGCAAGAGATCGAATCCGCACAAAGCAGAACGTGCTTTCAAAAAGCTGCAGCTGGTTTCATCAGCGTTATTCAGTCTTGGTCACGGAACCAACGATGCGCAGAAAGTAATGGGAATTATTGGTGCTGCGATGATCTATTTCCACGTTAATATGATCCACGATCCGCAATACCTTAATATTCCGGAAGCAGAAAGATTCGGTTATTTTGCTCAGCATTACCTTTGGGTACCGTTCGTTTCATTCTTAGCAATTGGGCTTGGAACAATGAGTGGCGGTTGGAAAATCATCAAAACAATGGGAACGAGAATCACAAAAGTTACGCCGTTGGAAGGTGTAAGTGCTGAAACAGCCGGAGCTGTGACATTATTTATCACAGACCATCTTGGAATCCCGGTTTCTACGACTCATACCATTACAGGATCAATCATTGGTGTTGGTTTGACAAAAAGGGTATCAGCCGTAAGATGGGGTGTTACCGTCAGCTTACTTTGGGCGTGGGTACTTACCATTCCTATCAGTGCAATCATTGCAGGACTCACTTATCTTTTGGTGATATTGATATAAAATAATTGGGCGTATCCCTTTGCGTTTTGTACGGAAAAGCCTCACAGATTCCAGAATCTGTGAGGCTTTTCCGTACAAAACGCAAGCGGGCCGGTCTACGGCAAGTCGCTTTCCCGGGAAACCTTGCAAGGTTTCCCGGGAAGAGCTCCGACAATTGCCTTCGCCCTTACGCAGTTTCGCCACTTTCAACATTTTTTAAGCAAATAAATCTTCAATAAATAATTTAGATTTAATCCCAGTTTCTTACTGATTCGGTTTTTCGGAACATCGAAAAAATCGTATTTTTGCCCTAAACAAGTTTTTAAATGGAATTTCTAGATCAGTATCAGAAAATTGTAGCGGACGCTATAGAAAAACATTCTTTCACCAACAAGCCGGACGAGCTGTATAGCCCAATGAACTATATCATCTCCCACGGCGGAAAAAGGCTCCGTCCGATTATGGTTCTGATGGCCTGCGACTTGTTTCAAGGTGATCTGGAAAAAGCATTAAAACCATCATTAGCCATCGAGTTTTTTCACAACTTCACATTGATCCACGATGACATTATGGACGAAGCGCCGTTGAGGAGAAACAAACCAACCATTCATACCCTGCACGGTATTAATGTTGGGATTCTTTCCGGTGATGCACTTCTGATCAAGGCTTATCAATTCTTTGAAGATCTGGAGCCGGAGTTATTCAAAAAGTGTATCATAATATTTTCAGAGACGGGCGCTGTTCTTTGCGAAGGTCAGCAGAATGATGTCAACTTCGAAACTCAGAAAAATGTCACTTATGATGACTACATCCATATGATTACCAGCAAAACCGGTGTTCTGAGCGCAGCATCGTTCCAGATTGGCGCTTTGATCGCAGGAGCTTCGGAAGAGGATGCAGAAGCAATGTATAATTTCGGGAAACATATCGGGATTGCATTCCAGATTATGGATGATTACCTGGATGTGTTTGGGAATCAGGAACAATTTGGGAAAAAACATGCTGGTGATATCTACGAAAACAAAAAAACAATTCTTTATCTTTTGGCTCTTGAACACGCTAACGAAGAAGAATTATCTGAACTGAACTATTGGTATTCTAAAAAAACGGATAACGTTGACAAAATCTACAGCGTGGAGAAAATATTCCGCAGAACAAAAGTGGATGATAAAGTGTTGAGGCTCATTCAGAAGCATAACGAGATTGGACAAAGTTACCTTGATAAGATCAATCTTCCTGATGAAAAGAAATTACCATTCAGAGAATTAGCCAATTATCTTTTGAGAAGAGAGAGTTAATTGAAATTGTAAGATCGCAGAATTGTTCAATCGTGAATTGTTGAATTGCTGCATTAGAAATTTTACAGATCAACAAATTAACAGTTTAATAAAATCAAAATGAAATTCAGGACAGAAGTAGATATTAATGAAAGTGAAAAGAAAATAGGAGTCGAAGATTGCATCTTCTCGATCGGTTCCTGTTTTGCAACGGAGATGCACGAGAAATTTTCTGAAGGCCAGATTCAATCTTTGAACAATCCATTTGGAACTATTTTCAATCCTTATTCCGTTTTTCAGGCGATTCAGCAGGTTTATGATGCGAAGGAATATCAGGAAAGTGATCTAATTTTGGCCAATGACAATTATATCAGTCTGGATCATCATTCTTCTTTTGATTCCAGATATGCACATAAGTCTCTAGAGAAAATCAACCAAAATATAGAAGAAAGCAATCAGTTTTTGCAAAATACAAGCTTTGTAATCATGACATTTGGAACATCTTATATTTATGAATTTTTGCCAAAAAACAGATTAGTTGCCAATTGTCACAAGATTCCGCAAAAGTTTTTTGAAAAACGATTGTTATCTCATCAGGAACTGACGAGTTCTATCAATAAAACGATTGAAATTCTAAAAGATATCTGTAAAGATGATGTTCAGATTTTATTTACTGTTTCGCCAGTTCGTCATACAAAAGACGGTATTGTTGAAAATCAGTTGAGCAAATCAAAATTAATAACAGCCATTCACGAGGTAATTTCTGGAAAAGAAAACTGTCAATATCTTCCTGTTTATGAGATCTTGATGGATGACCTTCGGGATTATCGTTTTTATAAAGATGATTTGATTCATCCTAATTCTCAGGCAGTGCAATACATTTGGGAAAAATTTGGAAACGCATATTTTTCGGATGAGACCAAAGTTTTCATCAATGAAAATAATAAGATTGTCACAGCCCTGACCCATAAAACAGCAGATGATAAAAATCCAAAATATCAGGAATTTTTGGATAAAATCAATCTCAGAATAAAGGAACAACAAAAGAAAGTAAAACATAAAATATTTTAGTAATTATTAATTGTCAATGATTAATTGAAAATTTGATTAATCATTAATAATTAAACATTGATAATTAATTATGATAGATACGCACACCCATTTATATTCCGACCAATTTGATGAAGACCGTACAGAAGTTATTCAAAGGGCTTTGGATAAAGGCGTGGAAAAGTTTTTCCTTCCAGCAATAGATTCAGAAACACACGAGAAAATGCTCTCATTAGAATCTGAATATCCTGGGAAAATTTTCTCAATGATGGGATTACATCCTTGTTCAGTGCAGCCAGAATCTTGGAAAAACGAATTACAATTGGTTAAAAATTACCTAGATCAAAGAGATTTTGTAGCAATTGGAGAAATCGGAATTGATTTGTATTGGGACAAATCGACTTTGGATATCCAAGTAAAAGCTTTTGAACAACAGATTGATTGGGCAATAGAAAAAGATCAGCCAATTGTTATCCACACCAGAGAAAGTTTTGATGAAACTTTTGAAGTTCTTGAGAAAAAAAGACATCCAAAACTTCGTGGGATTTTCCATTGTTTTTCTGGAAATCTTGAACAAGCACAGCACGCTATTGACCTTCAATTTATTTTAGGAATCGGTGGAGTAGTGACCTTCAAAAATGGGAAAATAGACCAATTTCTGAATGAAATTCCGTTAGATAAAATCGTTTTGGAAACAGATTCTCCTTATCTGGCGCCCGTTCCTTTCCGTGGAAAAAGAAATGAAAGTGCATATGTGGAATTGGTTGCTGGGAAATTAGTTGATATTTATGGAAAAGATTTTTCTGAAATCGATAGGATTACAACTGAAAATGCTTTGAAGTTGTTTAAAAAATAAAACCGGAAATATTTCCGGTTTTATTTTTTTATTTCTTTCGGAAAAATCCTTTATTCTTAGGTTTCTTAAAACCTACTTCAGTTTTTGCCTGGGGTTTTGGCTTTGGAGTAAAAGGCTTGTTGTTACTATCTCTTTTCTGTTCCACAAGATTATCTGTATGATAAGGATGATCCTTAACCACAGGGATTTTTTTGCCAATCAATTTTTCAGTGCTTCTAAGGTTAGCTAAATCCAATCCATCAACAAACGAAAAAGAAGTTCCTTCCGAGCCGGCTCTGCCGGTTCTCCCGATTCTGTGAACATAAGTCTCGGAAACATCAGATAATTCATAATTCACGACATATTTCAATTCATCGATATCAATTCCTCTTGCCGCAATATCTGTCGCAACCAGAACTCTCGTCTTTTTCGATTTGAAATTGTTAAGTGCATTTTGTCTCGCATTCTGAGACTTGTTTCCATGGATTGCTTCAGCCGAAATTTTGGATTGATGGAGTTTTCTGGCGATTTTATCCGCACCGTGTTTAGTCCTTGAAAATACCAAAACCTGATCCAATTTCGGATCTTGTAAAAGATGTACCAAAAGGTCAGTCTTGTTATCTTTCTCTACAAAATAAATACTTTGCTGAATGGTATCTGCGGTAGAAGAAACCGGAGCAACTTCTACTTTTACAGGATTTACCAAGATCTCAGATGCAAGGTTGGCAATCTCTTTCGGCATTGTTGCGGAGAAGAAAAGGTTTTGTCTTTTAGCAGGAATTATTTTCAGGATTTTTTTCACATCGTGTACAAATCCCATATCCAGCATTCTGTCAGCTTCATCCAAGACAAAAATCTGCAGATGATGGAGTTTAATAATCCCTTGAGAAATAAAATCTAATAATCTTCCTGGAGTAGCAATCAAGATATCAACACCTCTTTTCAGCTGTTGCTCCTGTGCGTGTTGTTTAACACCACCAAAAATCACCAAAGATTTTAGTTTCAGATGTTTTCCGTAAGCTTGGAAATTCTCTTCTATTTGGATGGCTAATTCTCTCGTTGGCGTTAGAATTAGCGCTTTTATTTGGTTTCTGTGTTGGTCTTTTTCAGAAAGGTTTTGTAAGATGGGAATGGCAAATGCTGCGGTTTTTCCGGTGCCTGTCTGTGCGCTTCCCAAAAGATCTTTTTTCTGTAAAATCGATGGTATTGCTTTTTCCTGGATTGGAGTCGGCTGTTCGTAACCTTGGGTTTTAAGAGCGTCTAATATTGGTTTGATTAAACCTAATTGTTCAAAATTCAATTGAAATATTTTTAATTAAAATGAAAATTCCTTCTCACGTCGGAAGGAATTGTATTGTGCAAAGGTAGTTGAAAAATAATTAATCTTATTTTATCTTTTCCCATTGTTGTTTTTGCTTCAATTCAGAGATGTAAGTAATAAGTTTTGTTAGTTTTTCCGGCTTTTCACCTGCGGACATTGCGATACCTTTTTTGCTGCCGTCAGAAAAATAAACTCTCAAATTGGTTTTGGAAGCATCCATGATCCGTTTATCCTCGTATTTGTCATTCAGGGATTTGACATTAGCTGCGTCAGTTAAAGCAATTAATTGATCGTAGTCTTCTTTGCTGACAGTCGATTTGAAAGTTCCTTCTCTTGGTTTGTCAAAATCGCCTTTACCTTCTCCTTGAGAAAAGTTAAAATGTTCTGCTTCCAAAACAGCTGTTCTGTCGGAGTTAATTGTGATTTTATAAATCGGACAAAATCCGAAACAAGGACCTACTTCATATTCAATCTTGGAATATTGGGTTGTCTGAGATGTTGTACAGGACATTAGTCCAATAAAAACTAAAAGGCTTAATATATATTTCATAGTAAATTTTTTCGGAGTATAGCTTTCAATAATTGTTCCGAATTATTTGAATCGGTAGCCCAATCCGATTTGGAAGAAACTCACTCTCGTATCAATTCCTTCTTTGTTGATATTAGAGATTCCAAAATTATATCTGGCGTCAGCAAAAATATTTTTATTAAAATGAAATTCTGTTCCTATAAAAGGAAATACGTTAATGGATTTTACATTTTCCAATTTGTTAGAAGAATTTCCATTGATAGTAAAATCACTTTTAATTTTAGAATCTACATTAAATCCAAAATTAAACCCGCCTAGAACAGAAAACTTATCGATAATATAATACTTTGCTGAGATCGGAACTTGAATTTGTGAATATTTATATTTCAACTCCATTGTTCCGCCTTGTATGATTTCATTTCCTACAAGATCATACAAATCAACAGCTGTTTTACCACCAAGTTCGGTATAAATAAGTTCTCCTTGTAAAGCCAGCTTAGTGGTTAAAAAATGCTCTGCAAAACCTCCAACATAAAAATAAGATTTGGAGTCGAAGTCAGAAAAATCTTCCCAAAATGTATCGGGAGAATCCTTCCAGTCTAAAGAAGAATTGATGTATCCTGCCTTAACTCCAAAATGCGTTTGTGCCAACGTTAAAGATGATACTGCCATTAATAATAGCAAAATGATTTTTTTCATAGTAATAGTTTTTATTAGTTTAAATTTATCCGTGCAATTTTTTCCAAATGGCATCTTTTAATTCCTGAAGTCCTTCACCAGTAACACCGGAAAAAAATAAAGGCTGTCTGTTTTCTGGGAATTCGGCGGCGATTTCTTTTTTCAGTTCATCATCCAGCAAATCTGCTTTGGATACGGATAAAATGAAATCTTTGTCTACCAATTCAGGATTATATTCTTTCAATTCATTTTCCAAAATCTTGAATTCCTGAAAATGATCTTCGGAATCCGCCGGAATGAGGAATAATAAAATCGAATTTCTCTCGATATGTCTCAGGAATCGGTGACCGAGACCTTTACCTTCTGCGGCGCCTTCTATAATCCCGGGAATATCTGCCATTACAAAAGATTTGTAATTTCTCCATTCTACGATTCCAAGATTAGGTGTCAAAGTGGTAAAAGCGTAGTCCGCAATTTTGGGTTTAGCGGCAGAAACCGATGACAATAACGTGGATTTTCCGGCATTTGGGAATCCCACTAAGCCAACATCTGCCAAGATTTTCAATTCAAAAATGACATAACCTTCCTGGCCTTCCATTCCCGGCTGAGCATATCTGGGTGTTTGGTTTGTAGAAGACTTGAAATGCTCGTTACCAAGTCCGCCTTTTCCGCCTTCCATCAAAATGATTTCTTGACCATCTTCCAGGATTTCCCCGATGATTTCTCCGTCCTCATTTTTAGCGATAGTTCCCAATGGGACATTGATGTAAACATCGGCACCATAGGCACCGGTCAATTGATTTTTACCGCCGTTTTCTCCACGTTCTGCTTTCACGTGACGTGTATAGCGAAGGGGTAGAAGAGTCCACTCATTGGCATTACCTTTCATAATCACGTGTCCGCCACGTCCGCCATCACCACCATCGGGACCACCTTTTGGGATGTATTTTTCTCTGCGGAGATGGGCTGATCCAGCACCACCGTGGCCACTTTTACAATGAATTTTTACGTAATCTACGAAATTTGACATATTTTTTTATTGATGGAAGGTGGAAGTCCGAAGGTGGAAAAACTTCCTGCTTCAAACTTCCATCTTCTTGCTTTTACTTAATTTTTTCTACTTCAGCAAATAATTTTTCAGAAATCTCGGAGATATCGCCAATCCCGTTAACTTCTACATATTTACCTTGTTTTTTATACAGTTCTGCAACTTCTGCAGTTTTGGTATAATATTCTTTGATTCTGTTTCTGATGATATCTTCGTTAGAATCATCTGTTCTTCCACTTGTTTCTCCTCTTTTAAGAAGTCTTTCTACCAAAACTTCATCCTCAACAACCAAAGAAAGACAAATACTGATCTCAGTTCCCAACTCTTCTTTTACGATGTTTTCCAAAGCTTCTGTCTGAGTTGCCGTTCTGGGGAAACCATCAAAAATAAATCCGTTGGTTTCTGTCGGTTTTCTCAACTCATCAATCAGCATATCTATGGTTACCTGATCCGGAACGAGTTCTCCTTTGTCGATATATGATTTTGCTAATTTGCCAAGATCTGTATCGTTTTTCATATTGTAACGGAAAAGATCTCCTGTTGAAATCTGTTTCAGATTGAATTTCTCGATAAGATGTTGAGCCTGGGTTCCTTTTCCGCTTCCTGGAGGGCCAAAGAGAACAATATTGATCATAATTTCTTTAATTTATTGATGATTTATTTCTTTCTTTTTTCTTTGATTAATGATTGATTCTGCCTTCTTCTAATTGATAAAGGTCCGGTAGATTTCTACCCAATTCATCATAATCCAAACCGTAGCCTAAAACAAATTTGTTAGGGATTTCTTTAGCAACATAATCAATCGTGAAGTCCTTTTGAAAAACATCCGGCTTCAAAAGAAGAGATGCGACTTTTAATGATTTTGGACGTTGTGTGTTTTTGAAATATTCAAAAAGGTTTTCAAGCGTATTTCCGGTATCCACAATGTCTTCCATCAAAATAATATGACGGTCCACAACATCTTTAGTCAGGTCCATTTTTTTATAAACAATGCCTGTAGATTGTGTCCCGGAATAAGAACTTACCTGCAAAAAAGCAATTTCACATTTCCCAGGATAATATTTTAAAAAATCTGAGAAAAACATAATTACACCGTTCAAAACGCCTACGAAAATAGGTGTTTCATCTTTGTAATCTTCGTAAACTCTAAGGGCTAATTTTTTGATAATTTCCTGAATTTCATCGTGTTTCAGGTAGGGTACGAAACTTTTGTCGTGAACTTGTATAGACTCCATATGTATTTCAAAGCACAAAAATAAGGTTTTTATAACAATTGATCGATTTTCTTTTTTGCAGCGTTCGGAAATTAGGAATACAATTTAATTATTTATATTTGCGTTACTATTTCTGAAAAAGAATCCATATGTTCAAATCACTTTTCCACTGGAAAGTATTAGTAAATATAGTTTTAGCGATGGCCATTTTTGCCGGATTGGTTTGGCTGACATTCCGTTGGCTGGAGTTTCATACCAATCACGGTGAGGAAGTACCCGTTCCTAATGTCATGAATATGACTGTTCACGAAGCGATTAAGATCCTTGATGATTCTGGTCTGGAATACGAGGTGGACAGTTTCAAATATGATCCAAAGTATCGCCCGTTTCAGGTTTTAGCTGTAAATCCAAATCCTGGAGCTAATGTTAAGAACGGAAGAATCATTACACTGAAAGTTAATCCGAGAACTTGGGCGAAAGTAGCTATTCCTGATATTATTGATAGGTATAAAGGGTTGGCATTTAATCAGTTAAATCTTGTTGGTTTGAAAGTCGGTGACACTCTTTATGAACCAAGTATCCAGCGAGATGCTGTTCTTAGAATCATTTATAATGGTACAAGTGTGAAGCCGGGAACACAGATTCCGAGATTTTCGGCAGTAGATTTAGTAATTGGTTCAGGCCCTCTTAGAAATGTATCAATTCCTAATGTTGTAGGCAGAACGGTTCAGGAAGCCAAGAAAATTATTGCACAGGCTTTATTCGAAGTTGGAATTGTAGAACACGAGGACGGTAGAAGTGATGATTCTGACATTGTTTATTATCAGGATCCGGAGTTTGGTTCTCTCAGAGATCAGGGGATGCAGATTGATCTTTGGGCGAGCAAAAAGACACCTGCCGAGTTACAAAATAAAATCAGACAGCTGGATGAGATGTATAAACCTAAGATTGATACTACGTTGGCGCCTGTTGAATATAGAGAGTTACCGCCGCCTGTTGAGCAGCGACCTACGAGTGTAAACAGTCAGCCAGCTGCAACATCTGCGCCTGCGGTTACGAAGCCCAAAGTTTCGACAAATCCATCGACAACGAGTGCGGGTTCTAATCAGCCAGCTGCAAAACAAAATACCAATACACCACAATCTTCTACAGCCAAACCTGTAGAAAAGCCTAAACCCAAGAAAGTAGTAATAGAATAAACAGAGGCTTCAACATATTGTTGAAGCCTTTTTAAAATTAAATTATGCTGGACGATAACGAAGATTTTTTAGAAGACGAATTAACAACTGATGCCTCTGTTGATGATGAAAACAGTGGGCTGTATGAGCATCTTAATATCAAAGTCGATAAAAATCAGGAACCACTTCGTATTGACAAGTTTTTATTAATTCATCGTCAAAATTCATCGCGAAACAAAATATCTCAAACCTGTCGTGCGGGTAATGTTGTTGTTAATGGTAATGCTGTCAAACAAAATTACAGAGTTAAGCCAGGTGACGAGATCAGTGTTTTATTAGCGCATCCGCCAAGAGAAAATGTCATTATTCCGCAAGATATTCCAATTAATATCGTTTACGAAGATGCTGATCTGGTAGTAGTAGATAAAGATGCAGGGATGGTTGTACATCCGGGTTTTGGAAATTGGGATGGAACACTGGTGAATGCATTGGCATTTCATTTTGCAAAAGATCCTGACTATAATTCAGATCTTGACAGAGTAGGATTAGTGCACAGGATAGACAAAGATACTTCCGGTCTGTTGGTGATTGCAAAAAATGAATACGCTCTAAGCCATCTTGCCAAACAATTTTTTGACAGAAAAACCAGACGTCTGTACTGGGCATTTGTCTGGGGCAATGTTCAGGATGATGAAGGAACTATTATTGGACACATTGGCAGACATCCGAAAAACAGAATGCAGATGTACACCTATGCGGATGGTAGCCACGGAAAACATGCAGTGACGCATTACAAAGTTTTGGAACGTTTCCGCTATATGACTTGGGTAGAATGTAAACTGGAAACAGGGAGAACACACCAAATCCGAGCTCACATGAAACATATCGGTCATACGTTATTTAATGATGAAAGATATGAGGGGAATATCATAATGCGGGGCATTAATTTGCCAAAGTATAAACAATTTGTTCAGAATGTTTTCGAAGTTTTACCAAGACATGCTCTGCATGCGCATACATTGGGATTTATTCATCCGGTGACTAAAAAAGAAATGTATTTTGAAAGTCCAATGCCGAAAGATATGCAGGAAGCATCTGAACGTTGGAGAAAATATCTTGATAATAATTAGACTTTTATATATTTGTACTGTGAAGAACAATTACCAATTTTATAAGATATTTCTACTAATAGTTTCAATTCTTTTTGTTGAATCTAAGGCGCAGGAAACATTACCTTTTTATCAGCAATATTTGATTGATGGGGATTTTTTATTCAATCCGGCGTTATTAGGTAAAACTGATGATGTTGTTCTGAATCTTAACTACCAGAAACAATTCTCCCAGCTTAACGAGTCTCCAAATGTTCAGACTATTGGATTGCATGCTAATATATTTGATAGAGTAGGCGCGGGTGTTTCTTTTTTTAGAGATCAGAATGGTCCAATTTCTTCCAATGGATTGATGTTGGGTGCATCTTATTTTATTCCATTATCAGATGAGGAAGATCGTCAGGATCAATTCTCTTTCGGTATCGGAACCAATCTCTATAATATGAATATCGACTATTCCCAACTGAATCCGGAACAACCTGGAGATCCTGTTTTGGGTGAGAATACCAACGATATTTTTTTAGCTTACGCTAATTTAGGAGCAGCTTTTAAATACAGGCATTTCTTTGCCGGAATCTCAGTCATTGATATCCCAATCAGTAATGATTTGCCGATTGTAAATGGAATCGAGCCTTCACCAACTAAATTTTATCTTAATGCCGGGTATGATTGGCATTTTACTGACGGAATTTTCTTAACGCCATCATTAATGATGAATCTGAATACCAATTCATCAAGGATAATGGATTATAATCTGATGGCGACTGTATTTGGAGAACAAAATAATCTTTCTGCTGGTCTAAGTTTCCGAAGTGCAAAAAGTGCAGTAGGAAGCCAAAATCTGGGAATGTCACCAGTTATCAAAGGAAGAGTTGGTAATTTTACATTTGGAGCGGTTTATAACTTTGGCGTTTCAGAATTGACTGAAAATTTTGGAAATAGTTTTATGTTATCGATTGGATTTAATATTGATAACTTTATCAACACAAGAGGTTTCCGATATAGATAGTTTTATTAAATTGCTAATGTTTAATTGTTAATGATTTTCAATTTATAACTAACAATTCATAATTAATCATTTATAATTCAGCTTGATTTACCTCCACATTCCTTTTTGTAAGCAAAAATGTAGTTACTGTAATTTTCATTTTTCAACTTCTTTTAGTTTGAAAGACGAGATGCTGTCAGCTATAAAAAAAGAAATCCAACTCAGACATACTGAACTAGAAAATAAAAGCCTTAAATCACTTTATTTTGGTGGAGGAACACCTTCGGTTTTAAGTGTTGATGAAATCAAATCTCTTTTAGACGAATTTCAAAAATATTTCAGTTTTGATGACAATATAGAAATTACATTGGAATCTAATCCAGATGATTTGAATAAAAATTTCCTAAAAGAATTATCCCAGACAGAAATTAATCGTTTATCCATCGGAACCCAAAGTTTTTTTGATGAGGATTTGAAATTGATGAATCGAGCACACAATGCTTCCGAAGCAGAAAGTTCAATCAAAAGAGCGCAGGATTTTGGATTAGAAAATATCAGTATCGATTTGATTTACGGTTCTCCCACTTCCAACTTCGAAATCTGGAAAGAAAATCTCAACAAAACAATTGAATTACAAGTTCCTCACGTTTCATCTTATGCTCTAACTGTTGAGCCCAAAACAGCTTTGGAAAAATGGATTGAAAATGGAAAAGTCAGTTCTCCCGAAGAAGCGGAACAGAATCAAGAGTTCTATTATATGAAGGATTTCTTAAAAGATAATGGATTCGACCATTACGAGATTTCAAATTTTGGAAAACCCGGATTTCACTCCAAGCATAATTCTGCTTACTGGAAATCTGAACCGTATTTAGGGATTGGTCCTTCGGCGCATTCTTATAACGGAAGTTTGGAAAGAAGCTGGAATATTGCCAATAATCCAGTCTATATCAAAAATCTGAATCAAAATATTCTTCCAAAAGAAACCGAAATCCTTTCTGAAAAAGACAGATTCAACGAAATGATGATGATCGGACTCAGAACAATTTGGGGCGTAGATTTAGATAAAATCAATCAAAATTTTTCTTCAGAAATAATCGATTATCTTAACCTAGAAATCAAGTCAAAACTAGAATCCGGAATTCTGAAAATCGAAGATAATTATCTCAAAATTCCTGAACAGCATTGGTTTTTAGCAGACGGAATTGCGAGTGATTTATTTATAGTCTAAAGACTTCGACAAGCTCAGTCTGACAATGCACAATTACTATCAGAGTTGTCACATTGAGCTTGTCGAAATGTTTTTCAGAATAAAAAATTCCCTACTTTTGTAAAGTTAAATCTTTGCTGAGTTTTACGCCTTTGCGAACTTAAAAACATTGCAATTATCAAAAAAACTTTGCGAACTTTGCGTTCAAAATAACAGATAAATATTATCTCTTGAAAAAGAAAAAAGCCGACTACACGCATCTTTCAGCCAATCAGCCAATAGGGATCTTTGATTCCGGAGTTGGTGGATTAACGGTGGCGAAAGAAATCAAAAGATTGTTGCCCAACGAAGATTTGATTTATTTTGGGGATACAAAACATCTTCCTTACGGTGAAAAATCCCGTGAAGCTATCGTCGGTTATTCTACAAAGATTACCAATTTTTTGCTTGAGCAAAATTGTAAAGCGATTGTAATTGCTTGTAACACCGCTACAGCAAATGCTTTGCAGGAAGTTCAGGCATTGGTTGCAGATAGAGTTCCTGTGATTGATGTAATTAATCCGGTTGCAGAAAAAGTTTCTTACGAAATTCACAATAATGTTGGCGTGATTGCGACCAAAGCAACAGTTAATTCCGGACTTTATAAAAAATCAATCCGAAAGCATAACAAGTTTATTAAGGTTGATGAATTGGCAACACCGCTTTTAGTTCCGGCAATTGAAGAAGGTTTTAAAAATCATCCGATTACACATTCGATTATTTATAATTATTTGAGTAATAGCAAATTAAAAAATATCGAAACTTTGATTCTCGGTTGTACGCATTATCCGCTTCTGATTGACGAAATCAAACAATACTACGGCAACCGTGTTCGCGTCATTGATTCTCCTAATATCGTTGCCAATCAGCTGAAAATGATTCTCGACAAGCATCATCTTTTGAACGAAGAAAATCATCAATCCACTTATCAATTTTTCTTATCGGATATTACCAAGAATTTCGAAAAAATCTCGAAAAAATTCTTCGGAAAATCCATTGATTTAGAACTTAAAGTTCTTTGATAATATTTAGTAAAACTCCTTCGACTCCGCTCAGGATAACATCTCTGAACTAATATTGAAATTGTTAGGTTGAGCAGAGTTCAAGCCTTTTGTGACTTTTGTGGTTTAATAATTAAAAATTCTCATTTCGAAAAATGTCCTTGATTCTGTCAATCTCATTTTGAACATTATTTTTCACACGTTCGCCAAAGTGTAGTGTGTTTTCAATTTTGTTGTTACCTTCCCACGTAATCTCGATCCCGCCGTTGGCAATCTCTTTTTTGCACAGAAAATCGGGAACGATGGAAAACCCGGAATTCCCACTTAAACAACGGACAATCGAGCAGATATTCGGGACAATATAATTCGGTTTGAAGTCTGGATGCCTGTTAAAATTCGCTTTCCAAAAGTTATTCAGATGTTCCATATCCGCCGCAGTGCTGTACCAGATTTGCTGTTTCAGCCAGTTTTCTGCTTCTTCGATTTTATTGGCTTTAATTAAATTTTGAAACTCAGAAGTATCAGTTCCTGTTCCATTAATCAGAACAATTTTTTCTTTGGAAAAAGCTTCGAAATTCAGGTTTTTAAGGTTGGTTTTTCTTGGTGTGATAATCAAATCCAACAATCCGTTATCCAGATCCGAAAACATCTGTTCATACAATCCAAAACGGATAATTACATTGAAATCAAATGTCGGAATATGCTTTTCCAAAGTGAACTGAAAGGTCTCAAAACACATCCCAACACTTACAGTTGGACGCTCGGTTTTCGTTGTTTTATGAAAAGTTTGTTCGGCGGTTTCTAACTTTAGAAGCGGTTCCAAAGTAAAATTATAAAGAATCTTCGCTTTCTCTGTCGGAATTAGTTTCTTTGAAATCCTTTCGAACAAAGAATAGCCAACATAAGCTTCCAGCGAACCAATATGAAGGCTCACGCCGGGTTGGGAAATATACAATTCCTTCGCTGCTTTGGTGTAAGACTGCGTTTCATAGACACTTTTAAAGGTTCTAAGCCATTCCAGATTGATCATTTTGTATTATAATTATAATACAAATATATAATTTATATTATTTTTATAATTAATTTTTCTGTCGGAACTTTGTATCATTAAATTATTAAATGAAAAAATCAATGAAAATATTTATAATCAACGGCGGACAGAAATTCGCACATTCCGGCGGCAGTTTTAATAATACCATTACAGAATGGACAAAGGAAACACTTGATAAGCAAGGTTTTGAAATTAAAATAACTAATATTAATGATGATTTTAACCCAGTTGATGAAGCAGAAAACTTCAAATGGGCGGATGTTGTCATTTATCATTTTCCGGTTTGGTGGTTTCAGGTTCCTAATCGTTTGAAATTTTATATTGATGAAGTTTTCACTGCCGGACATAACAACGGGATTTACAAAAGCGATGGTCGCTCGAGAGTTAATCCAGCCATTAATTACGGAACTGGCGGTTTGATGCACGGCAAGCAATATTTTGTGACAACAAGCTGGAACGCGCCGGAAACAGCTTTTACTTTGGAAGGTGAGTTTTTCGATCAACATTCTGTGGATGAAGGTGTGTTGTTCGGTTTTCATAGAATGAATGCTTTTACAGGAATGAAAAGTTTGGGAAGTTTCCATTTTCACGATATGGAGAAACAGGCGACACAGGAACGAATCGATAATTATGAAAAAGAATATAAAAATTATCTGAAAAGTGTTTTCTTTAGTGTTGAATCTGAAATTCTAAATTAATTATGTCTATCTATTTAACAGCAATTTTAAAAGCAAAAAAGGAATCAGTTCAGGATTTGAAATCAATTCTTGATCATATGGTTCTGAATACGAGAAAAGAAGAAGCTTGCGAAAAATATGATTTGCAGCAAGGTTTGGAAGATGAAACGGTTTTCATATTTCACGAGATTTGGAAGAGCAAAGAAGGTTTGGATGCTCATAATCAACAATCTTATATCAAAGAGTTTGTAGAAAAAGCGCCTGATTTATTGGAAAAACCGGCAGAGATTTATCTGGTGAAATTAGTTTAAAATAGAAACGCCTCGATTAATTGAGGCGTTTTTTATAACGAAATAGTCTTATTAATATTAATGTCTTCCAAAAAACGATTATCGTGAGAAACCACAATCAAAGTTCCTTGGTAATCGTTGATTGCTGATGTTAAAATCTCAATATTTTGGATGTCTAGATTATTGGTTGGCTCATCCATAATTATCATATCTGGCAAAATATTTTGAATAGAAAGACAGCAGAGCAGGAGTTTCATCTTTTCGCCACCACTCAGGAATTCACATTTTTTGTCCCAATCATTTTTCCAGAATAGAAATCTTGCTAAAATGGTTTTGACCTCGTGTCCTTCAAGATTTTTTAAATTAAATTGCTGAGCTTGTTCATAAACTGAAAGTTCATTTTTAATCAAAGAATATTCTTGGTCGATGTAAATTGTTTTCTTTTCTGATAAATAAATTTCGCCAAAATTAGGTTTAATTTCTCCCAAAATCAGTTTTATCAAACTTGTTTTTCCTGAACCGTTATCACCTTTTATTGCAACTCTTTCTCCACTCAGAATTTGAAAATCGAGATTGTTTTCCCAAAGATTTTCTTGATGATAATTGAAATTAATTTGTTCGGCTTTGACCAAAATTTTCCCTTTATGAAGATGAGAATTATCGAAATTAATTTTCATCTTATCGATTCCGGAAAGATTATCTTTCAAACTGTGAAGATTTTCTCTGATATTATCAATTTTTTCAGAATGAACAGATTTTAGTTTTGATGTACTGTTTTCCGCTTTGTTGCGAAGTGTGTTCATCATAATTCTGGAAACGCCCGATTTCTCCTGCTTTCCTTTTCCTCGGGAATCCAATTTGTTTTGCCTTTCAATCGTTTCGCGTTCTTTTTCTTTGGCTTTTTTCAGTTCTTTTTCTCGGTTTTGAATATTCTGTTCAAGCGAATTTTGTTCAATTTTTTTCTGCTCAGAATAGAAATCGTAATTTCCTCCATAAACTGAAATTCCATTTTTGTTGAGTTCGCAAGTTTTGTCTAAAAGATTGAGCAAAACTCTGTCGTGACTTACAATCAAAAGACTTTTCGATGTTGATTTGATAAACTCATAAAGCAAATTTCTACTTGCCAAATCCAGATGATTCGTCGGTTCATCCATTAGAATCAAATCCGGCTGATGAATCATCATTCCAGCTAGAAATAATTTGGTTTTTTGTCCGCCACTCAGATTTTCTAATTTCAAATTCAAATCGAAATCAGGCAGATTCCAATACTTGAAAGCTTCTTTGATTCTGTCTTCGATTGTCCAATCGTCGTTTAAGATTTCCATATTTTCTTCGGTTACAGAACCGTTTAGAATTTCCTTTAAAGCATTCAGTTTTTTATCAATGTTTAAAGCTTCAGCAATATTTAAATGATTATACTGACCGAAAATCTGCGGAATGTAATAGATATTAGAATCAGATTTAATCATTCCTGATTTTGGTTGTAATTCGCCAGCAATTATTTTGAGCAAAGTCGATTTTCCGGAACCGTTATTTCCGATTAAAGCTATTTTTTCCTGATAATTAAGTGTAAAGTTGATGTCCGAAAAAAGAACATCTTTATTGGGATGTTGATAAGATATATCTTGTAAAATTAACATAATTTCTTTTTTAAGATGAACAATAGCAGACGAGTT
Organism: Epilithonimonas arachidiradicis; assembly: GCF_003610695.1. GTDB lineage: Bacteria > Bacteroidota > Bacteroidia > Flavobacteriales > Weeksellaceae > Epilithonimonas > Epilithonimonas arachidiradicis. Next base: position 312,726 of record NZ_RAQH01000004.1, read on the forward strand.
GGTCTGCAGAAGATTGCCTGAAAGAAATTATATTTTACATTATAATTTTAGAATTTTATTTCTGCAAAGTTAGAAATTATTTTTGAAGTAGAATTTTATGAATTTAAAATCCGATTTTCTTCATAACGAGATTCAGTTTTTGCTTCCATTCCATAGGTTTTGTAGAATATCCGGAGGAAGCAATGGCAACAAACCATTCGTTGTGATTTTGCGAACCTTTTAGTTTTTCATAGAATTTTCTTTTCGAAACCCATTCACAAAAGGCACGATAAGAAGCCTTAGAATCAGTAAAACTTTTGAATCTGGAACTGTTGATGGCATTTTTTCCGGTCATTCCAAAATGGTTGTTCAACACTTTACAAGCCGAACTTGTACCGCCGCCGGTTTCCATATAAGCAATGGAAAGAATAACTGAAATTGGAATCCCGAATTCCTGAGAAAGCTCTGTCGCAAAAGGTTTGTATTGATTGATGTAAGAATTCTGTGCAGAGATTTTCAAACTGAAAAACAAACTGAAAATCATTAATAATCTGATGTGGAAATTCCTCATATAGCAATCAATTTTATTCAGAAATCGGTTCGCTTTGGAAGAAAGAAAAACTTACATTCCCGTATTTTCTTGTGTCTTTCAAGTTTGGATGAGAGAATTTTAGTCTGCTCTGATGTTCCAGAATGAAAACGCCGTTGGGTTTCAATAATTCGTTATTCAGAACCAAATCAATTAATTCATTGTATTTTTTTTCTTCCGTTTCGAAAGGTGCATCAGCGAAAATGATTTCGTACTTTTTGTCGTGATTTCTTTTCTTTTTCAGCCATTCAAAAACATCAGCTCTCTGAACATTTACCTGCAATCCCATATCCAAGTCGTTGGCTGTCGAGTTGATAAATCCGGCGTGTTTTGGATTCAGTTCCACGGCCGTGATGTCTTTGCAATCGCGCGATGCAAACTCCAAAGTTATTGAGCCAATTCCTGCAAATAAGTCCAAAACAGAGCAGAATTCAAGGTCATATTTGTTGTCAATAATGCTGAATAATGCTTCTTTGGCAAAATCGGTGGTTGGTCTTACATCGAAATTTTTTGGCGCCGCAATTTTCTTAGCTTTCCATTTTCCGGATATGATTCTAAACATAGATGTTTTTTTGATAGATAATAATTTAAACTTAAAATCTTAAATCAATCACAAAGTCGCAAAGATTTTATTGATTTTAAGTTTTTCAAAAGGATAAAAAGTTCAGTTATTCCTTTTTTACTCTTTTCGAGTTTTAGTTTTTCAAATTTCTTCTTTTGTAACTTTTGTGGTTTAAATATTAATTTAAAACGAAATTCTTCTTGTGAAGATTATCGAAAACGATTTTCAAATTTGGGACAAACTTCTGCATTTCCGAGATGAAGGTTTCATTTTCAGTTGTTTCACCATAGATGTAAAAATACGTTTCAGAAATTCCAAAATCGATTTTACTCAACGTAAACATAATGAAATATAGAAAATCCACTTCCGAAGCTGCATCCAGATTGTTGTAAAGAATCACTTTTTTATTCTCAATAGCGAAGAATTCTGCTTGCTGATGATAGAGATTCACGTGGATTTCTTTTCGGTTTTTCACGTTCAGAGAATTCAGAAACTTCTCGCCCGAAAAATTGAAATGTGTAGGAACTCCCAATTCCTTGATTTTCTGATAAAAATCTTTCGGAAAACTATAATAAAACTGAATCCCAAATTTCTTGTTCACAGATAACATTAATTCCTCAGAATTTCTCTTTATATCGGCGTTGTAGGAAATCAAATGGTAACCTAAATCGTGCTGGTCAAAACCTTCTTCCACAATCGAAAAATGATTGATTGCAGAGATCACGGAGATTTCAGAAAATTTTTCGGAAGCCAAAATTTCGTTCAGTTTTTCTTCAACCAGATTTTTCGGTGTTTCTTCATCTTTCAGAAAGATTTTTTCTTCCAGAACTTTTCTGGATTTAGAAATCTGCCATTGCAAACCATCTTTCGTAAAAAGCAAGGATAATTTCCTCATATTTTAATATCAATAAAATTAATTTTTTTGGGCAGCTTAACTCCCAAACCAAACCTAACGAAGTGTGGTTCGACGTAGTCAATCTTTTCACTCCACTACGTTGCGTAAAAAGGATTTCCGCTCAAGTCGGGCTGCGCTTCGCAAAGTTGAAACATTCTACATATGAACAACTTTACAACATCAATAAAAGAAATATTTGAAAGTCTTTTATCTTATGTCTTTTATCTCAAAGTCTATTCAGAGATTTGCAAAGTTAAAAAATTAAAACTTTCGGTTTTCAAACTCTGTCAATTCTTATATTATAGTTATCTTCGCAAGATAATTCGATTTATTTTCAGGATGAAAAAAATATCATTTTTCTTTATATTATTCGTTTCACAGCTGATTTTTTCTCAGCAGTCCATTAAGTTTGAAGATTCTAATTTTGCAGCCATTTTAGCCAAAGCGAAAGCCGAAAAAAAGTTGGTTTTTATGGATGCTTACGCGTCTTGGTGCGGACCGTGTAAATTAATGGAAAAAAATGTTTTCACAGATAAAGATGTTGCTGATTTTTATAATAAAAACTTCATCAACGCCAGAGTGGATATGGAAAAAGGAGAAGGAAGAGATTTGGCGATGAAATATGGCGTTAGAAGTTACCCGACATTTTTGTTTCTGAATGGCGAAGGCGAAATTGTAGGAAAGGAATTGGGTTACATCCAGTCCAAAGAATTTTTAGCTTTGGGACAAAAAAATAACAATCCGGAATTAGTCAGCACAAACCTGAAAGAAGAATTTCTGAAAGGAAAACTAGATCAGACCGGCTTACTTAATTTTATCAATCTGTATGCTGGCAAAGACCCTGCTCTGGCAAAGCAAGCCTCAGAAAAATATTTTGCCAACAAAAAAGATAAGACGTTCACTGGTGAAGAAGTCAATGCGCTTCTGAGTTTCACACAGTCTGTAGACGATGCCAATTATAAAGTTTTCGTAGCAAATAAAGCTGAGATTACAAAGCTTCTGCCGGAGAATAATTACAAGCAATTTGATAATTATCTCAAGTTGATGAAACTGGTGACTTCTGCAACTGACGAGAAAACCAAAACCATTGACGATGCCAAAGTTTTGAAAGACGGCGAAGGATTATTTCCTAAAGATGAATTGGTAAAAAGTCTGAATGTTTATAAATTGAATTATTACTCCGCTCACGAGAATTTCCCGGCTTACGAAAAAACGGCTTTAGAATATTACAAAAACCCGGATGAATTCAATAACACCGAATTGTTGGCAGCAGCAAGCACAATTGGTGAAAAATCGACTGATGTCAAGTCACTTCAGACGGCGGCCAGATGGGCAGAAAAAGTAGTGATGTCGCAAGAAAGCTATGATTCTACAAGTATTCTGGCAACATTGTACGATAAATTAGGTAAAAAGGAAGAAGCTAAAATGTTTGCAGGAATGGCAGCCAATTTCGCTAAAGAAGAGAATAAAGATGCCACAAAAATGAATGAAATTCTGAACAAAAAATAATGATGAAAAAACTTTTTTTGCTGAGTTTCATTGGCATTATCACTTGTGGTTTTGCGCAAAAAAATGAAACGTATATCAAAGCCAATGCATTATTTCTTCCAGTCGGAATGCTAAATGTAGGCGTAGAACACGGTTTCACGGAACATATCACAGGTCAGGCTGATTTATTTATTTCTCCCTGGAAATCTTTTGCAGGCAAACACGCTCAGGTTTATATGTTGGGATTCAACGGCAGATATTATTTTAATGAGGCTTTCAAAAAATTCTATGTTGGCGTTGACTTTTCATTGGCGAGATTCAACATCCAAAAATGGGGTTATTGGAATGATAACTTTTATGTTCACAAAAATGGAGTGGTGACACCTTATATCAATTCTAACCTATATCAGAGAGGTTATTCTTTTATGCTTGGTGGAATTGCTGGTTACCAATTCACCCTAGGCAATCGCTGGAACCTTGATCTTTATCTTGGACTTGGGACAATGCAGAGTTTTTATAAAGGTTATGATAAGTTGAGCGGGGATCGTTATGATACGGAAGGCGATTCTATGGGAAGAGAAATTAACAGAAGTGGAGAATGGCTTCCTTACAAAGGTGGGTTAATGATTTCTTACAAACTTTAGGATTATGAATTTTAAACCAAAATATATCGTTTTCGGACTCATCACCTTTATCATTATATTTCTTATGAATTATCTTGGAAGTGATGCACCGGACAAGTTATCCAGAGCACTGATGACCGCTGTTGCAGCCGTTATCGGTTTGGGAATAGGAATGTGGTTTTATAAAAGAGATAAAAACAACAATCATCCTGATTTTGATTAATTAATTTCTAATTCAGATTTTATGAAAATTGATCTTGATCCCGGGAAAAAAATATATTTCGCTTCTGATCAGCATTTTGGCATTCCGAATGCTGCAGAGAGTAAAAAACGCGAAGAAAAGTTCATTCGTTGGCTGGATACTATCAAAAAAGATGCACAGGTTTTATTTCTGATGGGTGATCTTTTCGATTTTTGGCATGAGTGGAAACACGTAGTTCCGAAAGGCTATATCAGAGTTTTAGGAAAAATTGCTGAACTGAAAGATGCCGGAATTGATATCTATTTTTTTGTAGGAAATCACGATCTGTGGATGAAAAATTATTTCGAAGAAGAATTGGGCGTTCCGGTTTTCTTTGAAAAAAGATATTACGAAGTTAATGATAAAAAATTACTGCTGGCGCACGGCGATGGACTTGGACCTGGCGACAAGGGTTACAAAAGAATGAAAAAAGTCTTTACCAATCCTCTTGCTCAATGGGCTTTCCGATGGCTGCATCCAGATATTGCCATGAAAATTGCTAACTATATGTCACAGAAAAATAAAATGATTTCCGGTGTCGAGGATCAAAAATTTTTAGGTGAAGATAAAGAGTTCCTGATTCTCTATTCAAAAGAAAAGTTGAAGACAGAAAAAATCGATTATTTTGTTTACGGTCATCGCCATTTGCCAATGGTTTTGGATTTGGAAAAAGGTGCTAAGTATATCAATCTTGGCGACTGGATTTCTTATTTTACCTATGGTGTTTTTGATGGAGAAAATTTTGAATTGAATAAATTCGAAGGATAAAATTAAAGTTGGAAAATGAAGCAGACTATTTTTGATATTAAAACAGAAGAAGGATTCCAGGCGGCTTGTTTGGAAACTTTTATTTATCAATATGAAAATGTTGAAGTTTACAGAAAGTTTGTAGATTATCTCAACATTGACCCATTAACCATAAAACAAGCTTCTGAAATTCCGTTTTTACCGATTGAGATGTTCAAAAATCATTTGGTTTTGGATAAACATTTTGTGGCTGAAAATTATTTTCAAAGTTCCGGCACAACTCAAATGAATCGTTCCAAACATTATATTGCCGATTTTTCTCTCTACGAAGAAAGTATTTACAAGAGCTTCGAAGAATTTATTGGAAAACCTGAAGATTATATTTTTTTAGGTTTACTTCCGAATTATTCCGAGAATCCACATTCGTCTTTGATTTATATGATTGATTATTTGATTAAGAAATCTGATAAAGCGGAGAATGGCTATTTCCTCTACAATCATCAGGAATTATTTGATTTGCTTCAAACTTTGACTGATAAAAAAGTGATTCTTTTCGGAGTTTCTTTTGCATTGCTCGATTTCTTGGATTTCTGTACTTCAAACTCTCTAGCACTCCAATTCTCTGACTCTCTAACTGTAATTGAAACAGGCGGAATGAAAGGCAGAAAAGAAGAAATGACGAAAGATGAATTGCTGAAGATTTTTCAAAATGGTTTCAAAACGGATAAGATTTACTCAGAATATTCGATGACAGAGTTGTTGTCTCAGGCTTATTCTTTGGGCGAAAATATTTATAAAAGCCCTAATTGGATGCGAATTCTCATTAGGAATACAGAAGATCCTTTTTCATATATTGAGGACGGAAGAACAGGCGCAATTAATATCATAGATTTGGCTAATAAACATTCTTGTTCCTTTATTGCGACTCAGGATTTAGGAAATGTTCAGGATGACACGTTTCAGGTTTTGGGAAGAATCGATCATTCTGATATCCGAGGCTGCAGTCTTCTGGTTTCCTGAATTTTAATTAAATTTAATTTAAAAACACAATTTGATTTATTTAAAGTCTAATTTAAAATCTGCCTAATGAGGTTTTTATCATTAATTTTTCTACTTTCTTTTTCTCTTTTCAAATCTCAAAAATGCTATGATTTGAAGACAGTTTTGAAAGTTGAGCCAACAGAATTATACAAACCCCATTTATTAGCTTCGCAGAATTTCGGAGTTAATATTCTAGAAAATACAAAATCAGTTGATAAGTACATTGCGAAAGGAAAATTTGTAAAGGTTAAGAAAAAATCCAGAGGTTACAGATTACAGACTTTAGAATACAGCCGGCCTTATTTGGTTAAGAAGGCAAGAACAACTTTGGAAAGGATGGCGAATGATTTTGCTGCGAAAACAAAAAGTTTCTTTGTTGTTTCATCTGTTACCAGAACTTTGGAAGATCAGTGCAGATTAAGAAAAGTGAATTCTAATGCGTCTTTGGGAATCAGTTCTCATAACTACGGCGCTGCGTTTGATATTTCGTATGTTAGATTTGACCACAAACTGAAAGTCAATCCAAAACTGGAAAAAGAATTGGAGAAAGTGTTGACAGAATATAAAAATCTTGGTAAAATATTTTATATCAAAGAAAAGCAGCAAAGCTGCTATCACGTTACTGTCCGTAACTATTAAAGTTTGAATTGATGCTGAAAATAGAAGAACTGGTTCACGCTTTCGTCACTGTCAATTGTGATTTTGATAAGGAAATTGTTTTGACCAATTTTTTCCATTCCGATTGGGAAGCCGATATTCTATTGATTAATAATGAAGGTTTTAGTCACGAAATTGAAATTAAATTATCGAAGTCCGATTTCAAAAACGATTTCAAAAAGAAATACACTAACCAACAAACTGGAGAAAAGTTTCTGAAGCACGATAAGATTGGTTGTGGCGATTATATCTGCAATTCATTCAGTTTTCTTATTCCAATGGGAATGGTTGACCACATGGATATTCCGGAACATTGTGGAATTATTGAGTTTTACCACGACGAAGATAATTGGGCAACGACTTTTTACAAAATCCGGGAACCAAAAATGATTCATAAAGATTCTTATTGGAAACTTTGTGACAAAGACTATTTTCTAAGAAATCTTGCCAGAAACCTTCTCGTCAAAAAATTTGAATTGAAAGGGAAAAAAGAAGAATTAATTTTCAAAAGTCCATTTGAGATTAAGAATAAAAAATAAATCCTACTTAAATAAAGTAGGATTTATCTTTAGAAAATGATTCTACGCTTATAGTTTTTCAGGTTTTTCAATCAATAAATTATAAGTGAAGGATGCGAAAACTCCACCTAGAATTGGTGCTACAATAAACAGCCAAAGTTGTGACAGTGCTTCTCCACCAGCAAATAGTGCTGGACCAATACTCCTTGCAGGATTTACAGAAACACCTGTAATTTTGATTCCAACAATGTGGATCAGAACCAAAGAAAGTCCAATGGCCAGACCAGCAAAACCTCCATGGATATTCTTAGTAGAAGTAGATCCCAGAATTACCATCAAGAAGATAAATGTGAAAACAAACTCAGCAACCAAAGCAGCTAAAGTTGTATATTCATCCAGATAGCCTGTTCCCCAGCCATTAGAACCCAGAGCCCAAGGTCCTAATTCAGCGCCCGGATGATTGGTAAAAATGACATACAGAATTCCTGCACCAATAATAGCGCCGATTACTTGTGCAACAACGTAGTAGAAAGCTTCTCCGAACTTCATTCTGCCAGCAGCAACCATTGCCAATGAAATAGCAGGATTGATGTGACATCCGGAAATGTGCCCGATAGCATACGCCATTGCGACCACACTCAAACCAAATGCAAAAGAAATTCCCAGAAGCCCGACACCTGTTGTTCCGTCAGCGCCGGCAATCACTGCACTTCCGCAGCCCATTAATACAAGAACCATTGTGCCAATCATTTCGGCAACAAATTTTGAAGTTGTTGATACCATTTGTTTTGTTTTTTTAATAGTTTATTAAAACAAATCTAATAAAATTTTTAATTAGTTGTGAATAATTCAAAAAATATTTGTTGACTGACAAAATTTCCAATTATTTTTGACATTCGTATAATGGTTTGTTTTTTGAGCTAAACATTCGTATAAATTTTAGAATTATGGCTTTAAAATATTCAATTCTCGATTTGGCAACTATTGTCAAAGGCGATGATATCAATAAAACGTTTCAGAAATCGGTGAAATCTGCACAGCACGCAGAACAACTTGGATTTACAAGATATTGGTTCTCGGAACATCATAATTTTCCTAATGTGGCAAGTGCTTCAACTTCTATATTAATTGGGCATATCGCTTCTCAAACAACAACTTTACGAGTTGGTTCCGGAGGAATCATGTTGCCCAACCATTCTACTTTATCTGTCGCAGAGCAATTTGGAACTTTGGATGGATTATTTCCTGGCAGAATAGACCTTGGTTTGGGAAGAGCGCCGGGAACTGATATGCTGACGGCGACTGCCTTAAGAGGTAATAATTTCAACCCCAATTATAATTTTGAATTCCATATCAAAGAACTTCAAAAATATTTATCTAATGAAAATGCTGAAGCAAAAGTTAGAGCGATTCCTGGAGAAGGCGCAGATGTTCCGCTTTATATCTTGGGAAGTTCTACAGATTCAGCTTTTTTAGCGGCCAAACTAGGTCTGCCTTACGCTTTTGCAGCCCATTTTGCGCCTTCACAATTGGAAGTGGCTTTGGAAATCTATGGGGAACATTTTCAGCCGTCTGAATTTCTTGATGAACCTTATGTGATGATTTGCATTAATATTATTGCGGCAGATTCTGTAGATGAAGCTCATTATTTATCAACGTCGCATTTCCAGGCTTTTGTCAATATTTTGACTGACCAAAGACAACCACTTTTACCACCAGATGAAACCGAATTGGCTGATATTTCAGATGAAGTAGCTCTTCATCTGAATAGAATGGCTGCTAAAACATTCGTGGGAGACAAAGAAACGTTGAAAGAAAAACTCACCAAGTTTAAGAAGGATTACAAACCAGATGAGATTATTGTATCAGGAAACATCTTCGATTTTGATAAAAAGCAAAGGTCTTATGAGATCGCTTCAGAAGTTATCAAATCATTATAATTAAAAAGCACAAACCTAGGTTTGTGCTTTTGTTTTATTTCAGAACGTCAACTTCAATTGTACTGCTGTTGTAAACTTTGATATTGGCTTTTGTATAATCTTCCTTGTTTGCTTTGTAAGGATTTTCAAGGAATTTCTGAGGATTGATGGCCATCAAAGGAAACCAAGTACTCTGAACCTGAATCTGGATTTTATGTCCTTTTTTGAAAGTGTGCAAAACATCTTGCAATTTTACATTCACGACTTCTTCTTTATTTGGAGTCAAAGCTTCCGGTTTTTCAAAACTATTACGGAATCTTGCCGGCATTATTTCGCTTCTTACCATTTGATGATAGTTGGCATAAACGACATTGGGTTTGTCTGGATTTGCTTTCTCATCAGAAGGATAAACATCAATTAATTTAACAACAAAATCTGCATCGGTGGAAGTGGTAGCTATTTTCAGTTTAGTTAAAATTTCTCCGGCAAAAGTAACATCGCTATCTAGAATATCCGTTGTAAAAGTTAAAACGTCTGGTCTGTAGCTTGCGAATCTTTGGTCTTCGCTCATATAATTCCTTGGTGTGAATCCATTCATATCTTTGTAATTCTCGCTGCTTAAAACAGGTTTGTTAGGATCAGAAGTATATTCTGAAAATGCAACTTGGTTCAGAATGTTTTTAGCTAATGTTCCAGAATTATCAAAATAAAAAGTAACTTTTTGAGTTTGTTTTGGCGGCCAGTTTTCAAATTTTTCCCATTCTTTTTTTCCGGTGTCAAACATATAAGCTTCCGGAAGTTTTGCCGCAGTTTTAGAATCTTCTTTCAAGTAATGATGAAAGAAAGGCTGTTCTATATTTTTCTGATAATAAGTAGCGATGCTGTCTCCAAAATAGATATCATTATGAAAATGTTTCCCTTCTTCTCTGTTCCAGCCTCCGTGGGAGAAAGGTCCCATCACAATCGTGTTCTTTGCTTTTGGACTGGATTTCTCAATTGTTTTGTAGATGTTAAGCGGACCAGCCAAATCTTCTGCATCAAACCAGCCGCCGACTGTCATCACAGCGTGGTTGACGTTTTTAAGATGAGGTAACAGATTTCTTTTTTGCCAGAACTCATCATAGTTGGGATGATTCACAACTTCTTGCATAAAAAAATTGTCTTTATAGTATTTATCCACACCATCTTTCAATGTTCCCATATCTTTGTAGAAGAGGTAACCGTCATCAGAAGTCGGCTTTATCATTTTATCAGCAAACCAGCTTTTGTCTTCCACTTTTGTTTTTGGAACTCCGAACACTGGAAACGTTTTGAAATAACCCATCAAGAATGCTCCATTGTGATGGAAATCGTCAAACCAAAAATCTGAAATTGGAGCTTGAGGAGACGAAGCCACCAAAGCCGGATGATTCGCTAAAGTTCCGACTGCTGTATAAAATCCAGGGTAAGAAGTTCCGTATTGCCCAACTTTTCCGTTATTGTATTGAATATTTTTCACCAACCAATCTATAGTATCATAAGTGTCGGTGCTTTCGTCCACATCTTTTTTGGTTTTGTGGTCCACTTGTGGCGTCATATTCGTGAAAGTGCCTTCACTCATATATCGTCCGCGAACATCCTGGAATACAAAGATGTATTTTTCTTTTTCGATGAAAGGATTTGGACTTAATTTTTTTCTGAAATTATTTTCGCCATAAGGTGCAATACTGTAACAAGTTCTGTTCATAATGAATGGATACTTATTGCTTTTTGAAATGTCTTTTGGTGTGTAAATAATCGTAAACAGTTTGGTTCCGTCTCGCATCGGGATATAAACTTCTTTTTTGGTGAAGTTGTCTTCAACAGAATTGGTTTGTGCAAAACCGAAACTAACTGTGATAAAACAGAAAAACACTAAGAACTTTTTCATTGAAAATATATATTTGAATAAAATTAGGGTTTTTGAAGGAATTGACAGTGAAAATATTGTTAAATAGAATGTTTATTTTGTACTGAAATCTGCGCCCCGGCTTGAGCGGAAATCCTTTTTACGCAACGAAGTGAAGTGAAAAGATTGGGAGCGGAAGACGGATAATGGCGCCCAAATTTGTTTGAGAATTTTAGAGTGGGAGAGTTGCAGAGTTTGCGAGTTTAAGATTAGTACTAAATACAAAAACCTGACTCAATCTGAATCAGGTTTATATTTTGTTTTGTTGAATTTCTATAATCCGAAAATTTTCGCAAATAAATCTGGAACAATTCCCATAGAAACCAAAGCTAAAATAATCACTACAGAAACGATATTATAAGTAATGCTCGCTCTTTCCGTATTATGAAAGTTATCTTCTTTGTAGAAGAATATTGCGATAATTAATCTCAAATAATAAGCGATACTCAATGCAGAACCTAGAACAGCTACCAGAACCAAGAACTCATAATGCCCGCCAATCGCCTGGTTGAAGATTCCTAATTTTCCGATGAAACCAGCCGTCAAAGGAATCCCCGCCATTGATAACATTGAGATGGTAGAAACAACTGCTAACAAAGGTTCTCTTTTTCCTAATCCGTTGAAAGCGGTAAATGAAGTTTCTTTTTTGATTTTCTCTACCCAAATCAAACTGATGAAAACACCAACTGTTGCCAATGAATAAGCGAACAGATAATATCCTAAAATGTATGTTGAGAAGTTGTTGATTCCGAAGAATATTAAAGCGATATATCCTGCGTGAGAAACGGAAGAGTAGGCCAACATTCTTTTTGCGTTGGTCTGAACCAATCCCATAACGTTTGCCAAAAGTAAAGTAAGGATGATGAAAACGCCTAAGATATTAATCCAGTCTCCAGCAATTCCGCCGAAAGCAATCGTCATTAATTTGAATAAAGCGAAGAATCCGGAAATCTTAACTACTGAAGCCATAAAAGCCGTAATTAATGAAGGTGCGCCTTGATAAACATCTGGACTCCACATATGGAACGGCGCTAATGAAACTTTGAATGCCAATGCAGACAACATCAAAATAGCTCCCATTATAAGCATTAGATTCTTTGGATTGTTGTAAGCAAAGTCGTGAATCTCGTAAAGGTCAAAACTTCCTGCGCTACCGTAAACCAAAGCTACTCCGAACAAAAGAAATCCTGTTGCGAAAGCTCCCATCAAGAAATATTTCATAGAAGCTTCTGTAGAACGAAGGTCTGTTTTATTAGCTCCAGCCATTACATATAAAGGAATTGATAAAATTTCGATTCCGATGAATAATGTTACCAAGTTTTGGAATCCGAACAATACAATCCCACCACAAAGTGCAAATAACATCAATGCATACAATTCTGATTGATGACTTCTGTGATTGCTGAATGCAAATCCTCCTAAAAAGAACAATAACAAAGTAACAGCCACCGATATTTTTGTAAACAATTCGGCATTGTAGCTGTATTCGTACATCGATTTGTACTGAGCAAAAAATTCGCAATCAGGAAGAAAACTAGTCGCCAGACCAATGATTAATCCCAAGATTCCGATATATCTTGCGTATTTGCCTTTCTCGAAAACACCTGAGAATAATACCAGAATTGCCGTAAGGAATAAAACTATTAAAACACTCATTTCTTTATTTATTTCGTAGGAAACCGGAAGTCCGATGTCCGTTTTGAATTTTATTTAATATTTCTTTTTATCTGAATTGATTTCAAATCCATTCTTAGTTAAGCATAGAAGAGTAGATGAATCTTACAGAACTTGTTACCATTTCTATAACTGGTTGAGGAAAAACGCCTAAAACAATTACGAAAACTGATAAACTTGCCAGTACTGTGAACTCCACTGAGCTGATGTCTTTGGTTGTAGCCAAAACAGCGTCGTCTCCTTTTCCAAACATTGTTTTTCCGTAGAATCTCAACATATAAGCTGCAGCTAGAATCAGTGTTAATCCTGCTAAAACTGTCATTATTAGATTGTATGAGAAAATTGATTTCAATAAGATAAATTCTCCGATGAATCCGTTCGTCAATGGAACTCCCGTTGCACCAAGCAAGATAATCATAAACAAGATGGCGAATTTCGGAGCGACTTTTGCCAAACCTCCCATTTTTCTGATATCTCTTGTTTTGAATCTTTTGTAAAGAATATCTGCGCAATAGAACAATCCAACTACGTTAATACCGTGAGCAAAACTTTGAATCATTGCACCTTGAGCACCTTCGAAGTCTAATCCAACTCTCATTGTTACAACAGCTGAAGCAAAGATTCCCGCTACAATTAATCCAACGTGAGAAAGGGAAGAATAAGCAATCAATCGCTTAGTATCTGTAGAGATCATGGCGATTAAAGCGCCATATATCACTCCAATTACAGAAAGGATAATCACGATTTCTCCGGAAATTCCGCCAATTGCTAATGGTGTAATTGGTAACAAATATCTCATAACACCATAAACTGCCATCTTCAACATAATACCCGATAACAACATCGAACCTTGCGTTGGAGAATAAGTATAAGTGTCTGGCTGCCAAGTATGGAAAGGAAAGACCGGCAATTTCACCGCAAAAGCAAAGAAAATAAACCAGAATATTACAGTTTGTTCGTTTACATTTAGGTTAGCATTGTACAAATCTGTCAAAGCAAATGATGCTGCGTGATTGTAAACGTAAATCAATCCAATCAGCATAAACAAAGATCCTACAAATGTGTAAACAAAGAACTTGGTTGTGAATTTGATTCTTTTATCTTCCTGACCCCAAAGACCGGCGATTAACCAGATTGGAATCAATGTTACTTCCCAGAAAATGTAGAATAACAATCCGTCCAAAGAAGTGAAAACACCCAACAATCCGAATTGCATCAATAATATCAATGCGTAGAAAGAATTAGGGTAACCTTTTGACTCGTTGAAAGATGATAAAGTAATGATTGGAACCAAGATGTTGGTCAACAGGACCATTAGCATACTCATCCCATCAATCCCGAAGTTGAAGCTACTTTTGATATAGCTTGACCAAGGATAAGTGATTTCGTATTGCAAAGGTGCATCTACAGTTGGGTTGAAATCGAAATTCCCTAACATATAAAATGCGATGAACATCTGTACAAAGCCAAAAGCCAATGCAATATATTTACTGGAAGAACTCTTCCAGAAAAATAGTAAAACCGAACCTACGAGAGGTAATAGTAATAATGTTAATAGTAAATACGACATTATTATTTCAATATAAAGTTAACAATCAATACAATTCCTATCGCTAATGACATAATCAGCACATAGTTTTCTACATTTCCGTTTTGGAGACGTTTCGCCGCACGTCCAGAATCTGCTGCTCCTAATCCAATGAAATTCACAATCGGGTCAAGAACTGCTTTATCAAACATTGCGGCTGCTTTTCCAGCTTCTTCGAAAGGTCTTACAATCATTGCATTGTAAATCTCATCCACGAATAATTTTTTAGCAGACAGTTTCTCCCAACCTGTATATTTATCTTCAGGAAGCGCCATTTTTTTCTTATTAACGTAAATGTTTTTAACAATGAACCAAACGCTAAAGAACATTACAATCGTTGCTCCAAGAAGAATCATTTCTGTATTAAAATCAACACCAGAAAGAGTCGCTTCCATTTCGCTGAAACTTTGCTCCGTCAATACAGGCTTCAACCATTCCATTAATTTTGCATAATGACCGTGACCGATGAAGTGCGGAAGATTGATAAAACCTCCAACGACTGAAAGGACAGCCAAAACGATTAATGGCAAAGTCATATTCAATGGACTCTCGTGCAAATGATGTTTCTGTTCTTCTGTACCTCTGAACTCGCCGTGGAAAGTCAGATAGTACAATCTGAACATATATGCTGCGGTTGTTGCTGCCAAAACGAATAACATTACCCAATAGATAGGACTTTTCGCATAAGCTGCAACCAAAATTTCGTCTTTAGAAATCATTCCCGAAAGTAATGGGAAACCTGAAATTGCTAATGTTCCGATAAGGAAAGTAATGTGCGTGATTGGAACATATTTTTTTAGTCCACCCATAAAACGCATATCCTGCTCGTTGCTCATCGCATGGATAACAGAACCAGCTCCCAAGAACATCAAAGCTTTGAAGAAAGCGTGCGTCATTACGTGGAACATTGCTGTTGTATAAGCGCCCAAACCTAAAGCGATGAACATAAATCCAAGTTGCGAAACTGTAGAATAAGCCAGCACTTTTTTGATGTCGTTCTGACGAAGTGCATAAAATCCAGCTAAAGCGGCAGTCAGAAACCCGATGAATAGAATCCCATCCTGAACAGTTGGCGCTAAAGTGAATAAGAAGTTACTTCTTACTACTAAGTAAATACCAGCCGTTACCATCGTAGCTGCGTGAATCAAAGCTGAAACTGGCGTTGGTCCAGCCATCGCATCCGGTAACCAAGTATATAATGGAACCTGAGCTGATTTACCAGTTGCTCCAATGAATAAACTTGCCGTGATGAATATAATAATATTGCTGTCTAAAGCGAATTTTGAAGCATTCTCCTGTACGCTCAAATAATCAATAGCGTTGACTTGAGAAGCAATTGTGAAAATACCAATCAACAATGCCAAGTCACCAATACGGTTCATAATGAAAGCTTTTCTAGCCGCTTTTCCATAATCTTCGTTGGTGTACCAGAATCCAATCAATAGATAAGAACAAAGTCCTACACCTTCCCAACCGATAAACAAAATCAGATAATTGCTTCCTAAAACCAAAAGCAACATTGAAAAAATAAAAAGGTTAAGGTAAGTAAAGAATTTGTAGAATCCTTTGTCGTGGCTCATATAGCCAATAGAGTAGAGGTGGATTAATGATCCGATTCCGGTAATAATCATTACCATCATCAATGATAATTGGTCAACTTGGAAACCAAAATTAACCTGAATCCCATTCACTCTAAACCATTCAAAAGCTTTTACGATAACAGGTGCGCTATCACTTTTGAATCCTAAAAATATACTGGTTGCGATAACAAATGAAGCGAAAACTACTAATGTTGCCAATCCTCCAACAAAAACTTTCGGAAGATTCTTTCCAAAAAGTCCGTTAATCAGGAATCCGGCTAAAGGCAAAAGTACAATTGCGTAAACTAAATTTTCCATTCCTTTTATTATCCTCTTAATTTATTAAAAATACTCACGTCCACAGATTTGGTATTTCTGTACATCATTGCGATAATTGCCAATCCTACAGCTACTTCCGCTGCTGCAACCACCATAATGAAGAAAACCAAAAGCTGTCCGTTACCATCACCTTTGTAAGCAGAAAATGCTGCTAATAAAAGATTTACGGAATTAAGCATCAATTCTACACATCCCAAAATCACGATAGCATTTTTACGAAGCAAAACTCCCAAAACACCAAGGCAAAATAAAACGGTACTCAGAATAATGAAATATTCTAAAGGAACCTGTTGTATAAATGTATTCACTTCCATAATCTTATAAATCTTTTTTACCGATAAGAACAGCGCCCACGATACCTGCTAAAATCAGAATCGAAGCCAATTCGAATGGCAATACATATTCGTTAAACAATAATCCTCCCAGATTTTTGGTCAAACCAACCGAGTGGTCGATGTTGTCTGCAACCGTTGTTTTCCCAGAAAGACCTCTGTAAGCGCCTAGCATTCCTACAAATAAGATACAAACAGAAATAATCCCAATGAACTTTGGAAGGCTTCCTTTCTTGCTTTCGTCTTCTTTGTTCAAGTTCAACATCATCAAGATGTAAAGGAACAAAACCATAATGGCTCCTGTGTAAACTATGATTTGAACAATACCTAAAAACTGCGCATTAAGAAGAATGTACATTCCCGCAATAGAGAACATTGTTACAATTAAAGAAAGAATGGCATATAAAGGATTTCTTGCAAATACAAAGTAAACAGCACTTGCAATGGCGATAAACGCTACGATAAAAAATAAAATCTGGTCCATTATTTTACTGCCTTTTTTTGTTTCTCAGATTGTCTCTCTGTGATGTCAATCCTTGCATTGATTTTTTCGACCAATTTATCTTTTCCATAGATGAAAGAGTTTCTGTTTTGTTCCACATCTACCAATCTGTCCGTAAGATAGATAGCAGATTTTGGGCAAGCTTCTTCACACATTCCGCAGAAGATGCATCTCAACATATTGATTTCATAGATGGATGCATATTTTTCTTCTCTGTAAAGGTGTTTTTCTTCCTTAGTTCTTTCCGCAGCTGTCATTGTTATCGCTTCTGCAGGACAAGCTACTGCGCAAAGTCCGCAAGCTGTACATCTCTCTCTACCTTCTTCATCACGCTTCAAAACGTGCTGTCCTCTCCAGATTTCTGCTCTCGGTTTCTGAACCTCCGGATAAGAATATACTGCAGGAGCTCCTTTCAACACAGTTCTTACAGCGTGTTTGAAAGTGATTCCCATACCTTTGAAAATCGCCGGCAAATAGATTTTTTCACCCAGAGTCATTTCTTTATTAGAAACAACTTTTGATCTATTAGTAAGTTTCATTTTTATATTTTTTTGGTTTGAAGTCGGAAGTTGGATGTCCGATGTTTCAAACTTTATGCGTATTTTATTTTCAATTTTGAATTGTTCCGAATTACAATCTTCAGACTTCCATCATCTAGCTTGGGACAATTTTTTTAATTTCCAAATGCTAAAATCACAGCACCTGTAGCAATTAGATTCACCAAAGCTAATGGAATCAAAGTCTTCCATCCAAGGTGCATCAATTGGTCATATCTGAATCTCGGAAGTGTCCATCTGATCCACATAAAGATCAAAATTCCGATGATTGTTTTTGTTAAGAAAGCTAGGATACTCAAAACACCTGCAACATTTTCTCCCCAGTTGTGCGTGACCCAATCGATTCCAGGATAATTGTAGCCTCCGAAGAAAAGAACCACCATAAATGCATTGGAGATAAACATATTCACATATTCTCCAAACATATACAGTCCTAACTTCATTGACGAATATTCGGTAGAATAACCAGTTACCAATTCAGATTCACATTCAGGTAAATCGAATGGGTGACGGTTGGTTTCTGCCATTGCAGCAATGAAAAATATTAGGAAAGCTAAAGGTTGATACAGGATATTCCAGTTGATTCCGGAAATGGCAGGAATGAATCCCCAAATTTTCCCAGCAGATTGTGCTTCTGTAATTAATTTTAAATCCAAACTTCCGGACATCATAATGATTGACAACAATGATAATCCCATTGCCAATTCATAAGAAATCATTTGAGAAGAAGCTCTGATGGCGCCTAATAATGAATATTTGTTGTTGGAAGCCCAACCTCCAATCATAATTCCGTAAACTCCGATAGAAGCCATTCCGATGATGAACAAAACACCAACATCAATATTAGCAACCTGTAAATCGTAAGAAATACCTCCGAAATTCAATGTTTTTCCCCAAGGAATTACTGCTCCGGTAATTAATGAGATAAACATTACCAATGATGGTCCTAAAATGAAAAGGAACTTCTCCGCATTAGCCGGTGTAAAATCTTCCTTAAAGAAAAATTTGCCACCATCTGCCAATGGTTGTAATAACCCGAATGGTCCTGATCTGTTAGGCCCGATTCTGTCCTGCATTATTGCCGCCACTTTTCTCTCTGCCCATGTAGAGTAGGCTGCGATCGTAAGCGCTAAAAGGAACAGTGCTAATACTAATATGATTTTAAAAGTCAGTAATTCCATATAGATTTATTTGATATTTGAGATTTGAAGTTTCAGATTATCAAATCGTCTCACTATCTAATTTATTAATTTCTTTTTCGTCTGCTACACCAATTTCTTTAGCTTCCGGATTATCCAGAACATTGTAGCTATCTGTTTTTTTCTCGTAGTGGTTAAGGGAAATTACAGAATGTCTGTCGATATGTCTTGGTCCTTCGATGTTCCAAAGTGCAGTATCTTTTTTCTCAAAACGGCACTCGTTACAGATCCAGTCTTCAACCTCACCGTATTGGTCTTTTCTGGCTGTTACTCTTACCACTTCATCACCTTTCATCCAAAGTACAGCTTTTCCGCTACATTTTGTACACGTACAAGTCGCATTGTAAGGTTTTGTAAACCAAACTCTGCTTGCAAATCTAGCAGTTCTGTCTGTCAAAGCTCCCACTGGACACACATCAATCACGTTTCCGATGAAATCATTATCCAAAGCTTTGTTCAGCATTGTTGATATCTCTGCGTGGTCACCTCTGTAAAGGATTCCGTGTTCTCTTTTTTCAGTCAACTGATTGGCAGCCAATACGCATCTTGCACAAAGGATGCAACGATTCATATTTAATTTGATATATGGACCGATGTCGTCTGCATCGTAAGTATTTCTTTCGAATTCGGTTCTGGTTTCAAGATTTCCGTGTTCGTAACCCAAATCCTGAAGATGACATTCTCCAGCCTGGTCACAAACAGGACAATCCAACGGGTGATTTACCAAAAGGAATTCCGTAACCGCTTTTCTGCCTTCCTGCGCTTTTTCAGAAGTTAAGTTTTTTACTTCCATTCCGTCCATCACACCTGTTCTGCAGCTCGCCACCAGTTTTGGCATTGGACGTGGGTCTGCTTCAGAACCTTTGGAAACTTCTACCAAACACGTTCTGCATCTACCACCACTGGTTTCCAGCTTGCTGTAGTAGCACATTGCAGGAGGTACAGACTTTCCACCAATTTGTCTAGCCGCTTCCAGAATAGAAGTTCCAGGCAAAACTTCGGTAGTTTGTCCGTCTATGGTCACTTTAAATTTTTTGACTTCTTCGCTCATATCTTATGCTTTTGGCTATATGCATTCAGCAATAGTCTTCTGTTTTTATTTTAATTTTCTATTAAAAATGTATCCTACTCCAAAATTTACCTGGTAGAACACAAAGTCCTGACTGGCTTTATCAGGTTTGTTATTAAGAGTAGTTTTGATATCCGGCATATTGATATAGCCAAATTTTCCTTCCACTCTCGCCATAATGTGATCCCAAAAAACAAAATTGATATTGGTTCTTGCATCCAATCCAAATCCTGCCAAGTGGTATCTGTCACTTCTCTCATTTCCAAAAAGTTTGACATTACTTTTAGGCATCAGTGCGCCAATGCCGCCACCGTATGCCCAGAAAATATCAAAATTCTTTTTGGATAAAATGTTTTTGTATTTTTCTAATCCTGCATTGATGTAATTCAATCCATCCGTATGTTCAAATGTCAGGAACTGCTCATCAGTCAAATCAACCTGGCCATTTTGTACCATTCCAGCATAAGTCGGATTAGAGATATGTCCGCTGAAACGAGCGGTCTGTTCCTGGTCCATCACATACTTCATATGATCGGTACCGACAACTAAGGCTAGATTATCCTTCAAAAAATAGGCATATCTGAAATTAAATTCCGGTGTCGATAATTTCCCAGGATTGAAGTAATCCAATCCAAACGGTGAAGGTCTGTCGTGCGCCACCACATTGTGCAGCGTAAAATCATAACCATTCCCCTTGAAGCGAATGTCAGACTTGCTGAATCCTTCCCGATTCCAACCCCAAAAAATGAACATTGTTCCTTTTTTTAAACTGGACCTGTTGCTAAAATCGTAATTGTCTGATATTTCTTGAGTTGTATGATTACTTTGCCCAAAAACAAAATTAATCCCAACAAAAAATACAAAAACTAATTCAAAGAACTTCTTCATTTTTTTCTTCTCGAAAAAATCTATAAAAATCTATATAGACTGATATTAAATAATTAATTACTTACTACAGGAATAGGATCCGCATAGTTGGCAATTCCGTAATTTTGAGTCTGGCTCAACTCTGGGTTGTTCACGTGCCATTCAAACTCATCTCTGAAGTGTCTGATGGCAGCAGCAACCGGCCAGGCAGCAGCATCGCCTAAAGGACAAATGGTGTTACCTTCGATTTTTCTCTGGATGTCCCATAGCAAATCGATGTCTTCCATTTTTCCCTGTCCGTTTTCTATTTTTTTCAAGATTTTGTACATCCAGCCTGTACCTTCCCGGCAAGGCGTACATTGTCCGCAACTCTCGTGGTTGTAGAATCTTGCTAAAGTCATTGTATGATTAACGACACACTGGTCTTCATCCAAAACAATAAATCCTCCCGAACCCATCATTGTTCCGGTAGCAAAACCACCGTCAGCAAGGGATTCATAATTCATATATCTTGGTTCGCCATTGATGGTCTTCAATAAAAGATTAGCTGGAACAATCGGAACAGAACTTCCTCCAGGAATACAAGCTTTCAGCTTTTTACCATTCGGGATTCCGCCACAGTATTCATCAGAGTAAATGAATTCCTCAACCGTAATGGTCATATCGATTTCATAAACGCCTGGTTTGTTGATATTACCACAAGCCGAAATCAATTTAGTTCCTGTTGACCTTCCTACACCAATTTTAGCATATTCAGCACCGGTAATGTCAATGATTGGGACAACTGCTGCAATGGATTCAACATTGTTAACAACCGTTGGTCTTTCCCAAAGACCTTTCACAGCTGGGAAAGGTGGTTTTAACCTTGGATTTCCTCTTCTGCCTTCAAGCGATTCGAGAAGAGCGGTTTCTTCACCGCAAATGTATGCGCCGCCACCTCTCTGAACATAAATTTCCAAATCGAAACCGGTTCCTAAGATGTTTTTACCGAGAAATCCTGCTGCTTTGGCTTCTTCAATGGCTTCCTCCAAAATATCAGGAATCCAAGAATATTCTCCACGGATATAGATGTACGAAACGTTGGAGCCCAAACAGTATGACGAAATTAACATTCCTTCAATCAAAAGGTGGGGAAGAAACTCCATCAGATAGCGGTCTTTGAAAGTTCCGGGCTCGGATTCATCAGCATTCACAACAAGGTGTCTTGGAACGCCTTCCGGCTTTGCAAGGAAACTCCACTTCATTCCCGTTGGGAAACCGGCGCCACCTCTTCCTCTAAGTCCGGAAATTTTTACTTCTTCCAGAACTTCGTCGGTTGTCATTTTAAGCGCTTTTTCTGCTGCTTCGTAACCACCGTGTTTACGATAAGTCTCGAAATAACGAATTCCTTCTATATGTGCATTTTTAAGTAAAAGTTTTTTACTCATTATTAATCATTAAATAAATTATCTTCTATAAACTTTAAAAGTTTATCTAAATTTTCATTTTTATCTCTCTCGAAATTCCAAATGCTCAAACTGTGGTAAGGAATTTTCGATTTACTTTCTTCAACATCTTGAACTTTATATTTGCTGAACAAATCAATTTTCGAATATAGAAAACCGTGTTGAGCAGGAATATTAAGCTTTTCCATTTCACTTACATTAATACATCCAATCATTGAACTCCAACAATCATCAAAAAAATTAAATTCTTCTTTAAAACATTTATTGATTAAATCTTCTAACATTCCTTCATTCTCATCATCAGATGGTAATAAGAATATAGAAAATTCAGTATTTAAAAGAGTTTTAATCTCTTGAAGTTCTTTTAATCTTTCTTCTCGTCCTCCTTTTTTCTCAATACTATCTGTATCAAAAATTATTAGATTTTTAGAATTTTCAGAACGCCTTCTCTCATTAACAAGTAATGGACTATTCTTTAATTTATCTTTTCCTTCAACATCAATCACAATACTTTTGTCATCGATTTCGAAGAAGTGCAAAAGTAGAAAATCTATAAAAATTTTATCTGATTTTCCTTCTACAAATATTTTATTTTCGCCATACTTTTTCATTAAGCACGCAATTCTATATTTGAATATAAACCTGCTTCTATATTTTCAAAAGTATAGGTTGTAGTATAAATTTTTTCCTTTTCGCCTTCTTGTAAACTTATCAGGCGAATATCTTTTTGCTCATTTAATTCTTTGCTAGCTTCATAAAATGCTTGAATACATTCATTGGAATGAGTTGTTGCAAAAAGTTGAACATTTAACTCATTGCATATTTTAAGAATATTAATCCAAAAATATTTTTGTCTTGAATGATGAATACCTGTTTCTATCTCATCAATCATAATTCTTTCTCCTTTAAGCGATAAAACTTTAAGAATTATATAAAAAATTCTTTTAAAACCATCGCCTAAATAATTAACAGGAACAAATTCATCTTTATCTTTAAAACTTAATAAAAAAACATTTTCTAAATCATCAAAATTCTGGCGAAGTTCAACATCAATAATTTTATTATTAATAACCTGAATTGTCTTTATTAAATTCTCTTTATCTTTTTTTGATTTTAGATTATTATATAAATCAAAAATATCATTTTCAAAAATTGAGTTAAAAGCAATAAAAGGAAAGTTAAAAACCTTTTTTTCACTTAAAACATAGTTTTGTATTATTTTATAAAAAGATTTGCTAAAGAAAGTTGTCCAGTAATCTTCTTTATCTCCAATTTTAATTCGACTGCTCAAATCTTCTTTAAAGTAGAAAGAAATAGATTCTTTATTAAATTTTAAAAAATTCTTTTTAAATAAATTAGTGAATTTATTGGCAATAACTTCATTACTCCTATAGTTGGAATTAAGTAACTCATTAAGATTTTCAGATTTTATTAAATTTCTTTTCTTTAAAATATTTATCCAGCTATTTAATAAAGATGAATCATCTGAATCACTTAAAAGTGCTTCTAATAAACACGTTTTACCCACATTATTATCCCCAACAATCAAATTAAATTGACCAATATCTTTTACTTCAAGAGAATCAAATTTCTTGAAGTTTTCTACTTTAAAATAGGTTAGATGTTGGTTTTCCATAATATTTAATCTAAAGCAATCGCTCCCTGTCTGCAAAGCTCAAGGATTTCGTCCACTTTTTCTATTGTTAAATTTTCGTGAAAAAATTTGCCCAACTGCATCATTGGTGCATAGCCACAGGCTCCTAAACATTCAGCTGGCTTCAAGGTGAATAAGCCGTCTTCTGAAGTTCCGCCGTCTTTGATATTCAGTTTTGTACGGATGTGGCTCAGGATATTGTCGCTCCCATTCAGCATACAAGGCCCGGTGCGGCAAACTTCCAAAACATATTTGCCTACCGGTTTCATATTGAACATCGTATAGAACGTAGCTACTTCATAAACTTCAATCGGGGTGATGCTTAATAATTCCGCCACATAATCCATCACCGGAACGGATAACCAACCGTCAAATTCTTTCTGTGCTATATGCAGAACCGGAATCAGCGCAGATTTTTGTCTGCCTTCCGGATATCTTGCCATAATTTTATGAACCTGCGCTAAGCTTTCAGGTTTAAAAGCAATTGTTTCGCTCATATTTAAAGATTTTAGATTTTAGATTTTAGATTTTAGATGAAAATCAAAGTCTAAAAATCTTATCAATTTTATAATTATTTATTATTAATAACTTCAGATTAATTTATAATTCATAATCTAAAATTTATAATTTCAATTATGCGTCTAATTCTCCCGCAATAATATTCATGCTACACATTGTTACAATCGCATCAGAGATAACGGAACCAGTTATCATTTCCGGATATGCCTGGTAATAGATGAAACAAGGTCTTCTGAAATGTAGTCTATAAGGACTTCTTCCGCCATCGCTAACAAGATAGAATCCTAATTCGCCGTTGCCACCTTCTACTGCGTGGTAAACTTCACCTTTCGGAACATCTGTTTCGCCCATCACGATTTTGAAATGGTAAATCAGCGCTTCCATCTTTTGGTAAACATCTGCTTTTTCAGGGAGATAGAATTCCGGAACATCTGCGTGGAAAGGTCCTTCTGGAAGGTTTTCGTAAGCTTGTTTGATGATTTTGATGGATTCCCAAACTTCCTGCTGACGAACCATAAAACGGTCGTAAGTATCTCCGGCAGTTCCTACAGGAATGATGAAATCGAAATCTTCATAAGAAGAATAAGGTTGCGCCACTCTGACATCATAGTCAACGCCGGCAGCACGTAAATTTGGACCTGTGAAACCATAGCTCAAAGCTCTCTCTGCCGAGATGGCTCCTGCGCCAATCGTTCTGTCCATAAATATTCTGTTTCTCTCCAATAGATTACAAAATTCCTGGAATCTTGGTGGGAAAGTTTTTAAGAAGTCCTTCAACAACTCGTGGAACTTAGGTGTGAAATCTCTTTCAAATCCTCCGATTCTTCCCATATTGGTTGTCATTCTCGCGCCACAGATTTGCTCATACAAATCGTAAATACGCTCTCTTTCGATGAACATATAAGTAAGACCTGTAATTGCTCCAGAGTCCATACCTGTTACACCATTACAAATCAAATGATCACCGATTCTTGCCAATTCCATCAGGATAACACGCATATAATCTACACGTTTTGGAACTTCTACACCAATCAGTTTTTCTACAGTCATATGCCAGCCAAGATTATTGATAGGCGCCGAGCAGTAGTTCATCCGGTCTGTAAGCGTCGTAATCTGAGAAAAGTTTCTTCTCTCAGAAATCTTCTCAAAAGCTCTGTGGATATAGCCAACAGTCTGCTCAGCGTGAAGAATCCTTTCTCCGTCCATTGTAAGAACGTTCTGGAAAATCCCATGTGTTGCAGGGTGGGTAGGCCCCAAATTCAACGTGTACAATTGTCCGTCGATTTGTTCCTTGCTGTCGTATTGGTTAAGTATATTAGATAATGAGTTGTCTTTCATATTCATTATAATTGATAATTGATATTTGATAATCGATAATCATTTATCTCTCATCATTTATCATTTATATTTATCTTATCTTCCGAACATTGCATCGTTCTTATCAGTTCTTGTCCCGTCCTCCAAACGATATTCCTTCAGCATTGGATGATATCCAAGGTCTTCCATATTAAGGATTGGTCTCAAATCAGGATGCCCCTTGAATTTAATTCCATAAAAGTCAAAAGTTTCTCTTTCCATCCAGTTGGCACCTGCGAATAATTCGGTTAAAGAATCTACTTCTATGTTTTCTCTCGTCATAAAAATCTTAAGACGCAATCTGACATTAGCCATCAAATTATGCAAGTGATAAACGACACCGATTTCTTTTTCAGGCGTCTCAGGATAATGGATTCCACAGATATCCGTCAGGAAATTAAATTCCAAAGTTGAATCTTTCAAATAATGAATCACTTTCTTGATGTCATCTTTTTTAATTTCAATCGTCAGCATCCCGTAAGGTTCTGAACTGGAAATCACTGAATCCGGAAATTCTCTTGTGATGGCTTCTAATACAAATTCGTTCGTCATTGCTCCTTAGTTGTCGATGTTGTAAGAATCTAACAAATGCTGATATTCCGGCATATCTCTTCTTCTGATGCTTTCGCTTTCTGCCAAAGCCTGAACCTGCATTACACCTTCGATGATTTGCTCTGGTCTTGGCGGGCATCCAGGAACGTAAACATCAACAGGAATGATTTTGTCAATCCCCTGAAGAACGGAGTAAGTATCAAAAATACCGCCGCTGGAAGCACAAGCTCCAACAGCAACAACCCATTTTGGCTCAGCCATCTGGGTGTAAACTTCTTTCAAAACCGGACCTAATTTTTTGGAAATAGTTCCGCAAACCATCAACATATCTGCTTGTCTTGGCGAGAAAGAGTTTCTTTCCATCCCGAATCTTGATGCATCGTATGTTGGGTTCAATGTAGCCATAAACTCGATACCGCAACAAGAAGTAGCGAACGGTAACGGCCAAAGAGAATATTTTCTTGCCATCCCGATAACACTGCTCAATTTAGTTGCGAAAAATCCTTCTCCTTCAAATCCTTCAGGAGCTGGTGCATCTGTTCTTATTACTGGTTTTTTATCTGACATTTTTAGTGATTTTAGATTATAAATGTTAGATTATAAATTACTGTTAATGTTAACTTTAATTTAGAATTCTACATTTAAAATTTCTAATTATTTTAATTATTTATCCCAATCCAGAGCGCCTCTTTTCCAAACATAGAAAAAAGCCACAAAGAAAATAGCTACGAATATAAGAACTGCTAAAAAGCCTTCCATTCCAAATTCTCTGAAGTTAACAGCATAAGGATAAAAAAATACGATTTCTATATCGAATAGTACAAACAATACTGCAGTCAGGAAATATTTGATGGAAAATGGCGTTCTTGCGTTTCCTTCTACAGCAACTCCACATTCCCAGCTCTGGTTTTTAACAGAGTTCCCTTTCTTTTGTTTTGGCCCAAGGAAATGAGCACCTAATAAAGAAATAATGACAAAACCAAGTCCAACTGCTGCCTGAATTAGTATTGGAATATAATTTTCCGGTAAATTCATAAGATCTAAATTTAACTATGCAAAAATACTAAATAAAGATTTAATATATTAAATTATCCGGCTTACGAAAAGGAGAGAAAAGTCTGTTTTTATAAATTTAGAATAATTATAAATAAGGGATTATTTTTCTTTATTACCGATT
This sequence comes from Epilithonimonas arachidiradicis, assembly GCF_003610695.1. Lineage (GTDB taxonomy): Bacteria > Bacteroidota > Bacteroidia > Flavobacteriales > Weeksellaceae > Epilithonimonas > Epilithonimonas arachidiradicis. Next base: position 340,322 of record NZ_RAQH01000004.1, read on the forward strand.
CTCTTGAGAACAAGATAGGCAATGTAAGCGATATATAGAAATAAGACGCTGGCAAACAGGATGTTGATGATTGTATCTGTTTTTTTGTCTTCGATTGGATTCAGAAAGTTGTATAGGACAAACAGAATGATAAGGATGGCGTAGATGTATAATTGCTTTTTCAAATCGGAATTGATTTTAAGGTTGAACTATAATTTCGAAAAATAAATTCGTTAAACGATTGTTTAGTTTTTGATTTCTAATGAATACGTTCTTCTCCGCTTGTGATTGACAGGATTGTAGTCCTGCCAGAGAACCTGTACGTTTTTATTCTCTTCCAGTTCCGGATTAGTTTCAGCAAACTTAATTCCCATTTTTGTAAAGCGATCAAATATTTCCTTAAAAATAATGGCTGTAACACCACGTCTTTGATATTCCGGATGAACGCCGATCAAATAAAAATTAGCTCTGTCGTTTTTCTTTCCGGCTTGCAGAAAATGCCACCAGCCAAAAGGAAAAAGTTTGCCTTTGGATTTTTGCAAAGCTTTTGAATAGGAAGGCATTGTTATCGCAAAAGATACGAGTTCGTTATTTTCATCGGCTACACAAATAATGTAATTCTTATCAATGAAAGGGAAATATTTTTCTTTGTAAGTTTTGATCTGTTCTTCCGAAATTGGCGTGTATGTCGAGAGATGTTTATAGGTTTCGTCTAGTAATTTGAACATCGGATCAACGAGAGGAAGTATCTCTTGTTTTGATTTGAAGTTTATGACTTTCAGTTTGTATTTCTCGGCGATCAAGCTACTGAATTTTACCACTTTTTCCGGTAAAACTTCCGGGAAATTAATTTCGAATTCTACCCATTCCTTTTCTTTGGCAAGGCCAAGATTTTCAAGATGTGTAGGATAATATTCAAAGTTATAAAGACCGATCATAGTTGCCAATTTGTCAAATCCCATTGTCAGCATTCCGGCTTTATCAAGATTGGTAAAACCCATTGGTCCTTCGATCTTGTCTATATGATTGTCCTTTGCAAATTGTATTGCCGTATCGATTAAAGCTTTGGAAACTTCCTGATCGTCGATGAAATCCAGCCATCCGAATCTCACTTTTTTGACTCCAAGCTCCTGCGCTTCTTTATTATTGATCATTACGGCAATTCTACCAACAACCTTATCGTTCTTATAAGCAAGAAATTGTTTAGCAACAGAATATGACAAAGCCGGGTTTTCTTCTTTTTTCCAAATGTTCTTTTCTTCGTTAATCAATGGCGGGACATAATTGGGATTGTTTTTATACAATTCCATCGGAAATTTTATGAACTTCATCAGGTCATTCTCCGTAATCACTTGCTTTATAACAACATTTTCCATATTCTTGCTTATCAATAACACAAAGATAGGTTTTAAGGCAAAATAAGCAATGTTTTGGCATAATTTTTCCTTAAAATCACATAATTATTTTTTATAAAAATGACAGGCTATTATTTAATTATTGGGATTTCGATGCTGTTTAGCTGGATTGTTTCCGCAAGGCTCAAATCGAAGTTCGAGCACTACTCCAAAGTACATCTCAGAAACGGGATGTCCGGAAAAGAAGTGGCAGAAAAAATGTTGAGGGATAATGGGATTAATGATGTTCAGGTGATTTCCGTTCCGGGACAATTAACAGATCATTATAATCCGGAAAATAAAACCGTGAATCTTTCCGAAGCGGTATATATGCAGAGAAATGCAGCGGCAGCGGCAGTTGCGGCTCACGAATGCGGACACGCTGTCCAGCACGCCGTCGGTTACTCTATGTTGCAGTTGAGATCAAAAATGGTTCCTGTTGTTAACATAAGTTCCAGACTTTTACAATTTGTTTTGTTCGCTGGTATTGCAATTATGGTAGGAACAAGAACTATTGATAATCCAAACGGAAATACAACTGTTTTAGCAATAGGTGTTGCGCTTTTTGCAGTGACCACATTATTTGCATTTATAACATTGCCGGTTGAATATGATGCCAGCAACCGTGCATTGAAATGGTTGAAATCTACAGGGACAGTTACAGCGGAAGAATATGAAGGCGCAGAGGATTCTCTCAAATGGGCAGCCAGAACTTATGTTGTTGCAGCATTGGGATCGTTGGCTCAGCTTCTTTATTTTGCTTCGATGCTTATGGGAAACAGAAGGGATTAAAAGTTATGAAAAATTAAATTCCAACAGCAGCATCTCAGACAATTCGTTTGAGATGTTTTCTTTTTTAGAAGTTTTAATATTAGCTTTGATGATACAGATTTCCTTTGCGTCAAACTCAATGATTTTTGCGTCGTATTTATTCAGCAGGGTGAAGATTTGATTTTGCTGAGAAAATTTGAACTGAATATCTAATTCGGTTTCTAATTCTTTGGTAATGATTTCTGCTTGTTCCAATGTGTATTTTGCAGATTCTTTATAAGTTTTAACCAAACCGCCAACGCCTAATTTTGTCCCTCCATAATATCTGATAACGACCACCAAAACGTTTGTGATCTGATGAGCAAGAAGCTGATTGTAGATAGGTAAGCCGGCACTTCCGGAAGGTTCACCGTCATCATTGGCCCGGTAATTTTCTCCATTGATTCCTAATCTGTAGGCGTAACAGTGATGTGTTGCTTTAGGATGGATTTCGTAAAGATGATTCAATTGTTCCTTGATGTCAGTTTCAGAGTTAACAGGATAAGCGAATCCAATGAACTTGCTTCCTTTCTCTTTTAACAGGACATCTTCTATTGGCTTTTTTATGGTTTGGAATTCAAACATTTGTCAAAAATAGAAAATTCTTAAATTAAAATCTTTCCAATTTGCTAAAGTAAAAAAAACATTCCTGCCAATAATAGCAACGCTTTTGCGTAAGTCTCAAAAAATCAGAAAAAATAAAATTCCGTCAATTAATTTTTATGTAATTTTGCATTTAAAATTTTTTAATATCAATGCCTAATACATTAATCATTGGCTCCGGAAGTTATGTTCCGGAAAACGTAATAGAAGGTTCTCATTTCAAAGATGCTGTCTTCTATGATGATAACCATCAGTTGATCGAAAAACCAACAGAGGAGATTATCGAGAAATTTGTGGACATTACAGAGATAGAAAGAAGAAGGTACGCCAATCCGGAAGATTTTAACTCAGATTTGGCTCACAGAGCGTCTCTTGAGGCTATTGAAGATGCAGGTATTGATAAGGAAGAAATTGATTATATTATTTTTGCTACCAATTTTGGTGAGGTAGATGTAAACGGTATTCCGAATTTTATGCCGTCGATGTCAGCAAGACTGAAAGGTAAATTGGGCATCAAAAGAAGAGATTGTATCAATTATGATATGATTTTCGGATGCCCGGGTTGGGTAGAGTCTCTTATTTTAGCTGATACGATGATCAAGGCTGGAAAAGCTAAAACCGTTTTGGTTGTTGGCGGCGAAACATTAAGCAGAGTTACCGACCCTTATGACAGAAATAAAATGATTTTTGCGGATGGCGCCGGTGCTGTTGTGGTGACTGCTACCGAAGATTCTGCAGTTGGTGTTTTGGCGGATAATACGCTTTGCGATAACGGGGAAGAATTGTGTTATTTGGAAAACGGACCATCTTTGAATCTGGAGCACGATCAAAGCCAGTTATTCATCAGAATGAGAGGTCGTAAAATCTACGAATATGCACTTAAAAATGTTCCTGACGCAATCAAAGCGACAATTGATAAAGCTGGTCTTGATATCTCTGATATTGGTAAAATATTGATTCATCAGGCCAATGCCAAGATGGATTACGCAATGATCGGCAGATTGTTCAAATTATATGGACAAAAAGATTATGATCACGCGATTTCTCCGATGACAATCCAGGAGTTTGGGAATTCTTCCGTTGCTACGGTTCCGACTTTGTTTGATCTTATCAGAAAAGGTAAAATGGAAGGTCAGCAATTCACACCGGGTTCTCATATCTTGTTTACGTCTGTAGGAGCCGGGATGAATATCAATTGTGTGGTTTACAAATTTCCGGAAGGGAAAATTTAAATTACAATAAAGTAAATCTATATTTTAAACGTCAATAAGAAAAAAGGAATAGTTCTTATTCCTTTTGTTTTTTTATAATATTATGCAAAAGACTATCTTATTTCTTCTCGGTATATTTTTACTTCTGGAAATTTATGTTTATCAGGCTTTTAAAACGCTTTATTCTAATCAGAATGCAAGATTAATTTATTGGATCCCAACGATTCTGGTTTATGCTTTTTTGTTTTACTCGATTCTCACTTTTGACAGAGCTTCGCACAAGTATCTCAATCTTCAGATTGTATTTTCTGTGATTTTGATTTTTGTATTACCAAAGCTCTTGGTAGCCATTTTTCTTTTGATCGAAGATTTAATGAGACTACTGAATTTCGGTTACAATTATGTCGCAACAGAGAATCACGGTTATCCATCAAGACGAAAATTCATAAGTTTGGTTGGACTTGGTTCAGGAGCTATTTTGGCGGGAATTATTTTGGATGGAATTATCTTCGGAAAATACCGCCATAGAGCAAGGGTAGTAAGGCTTAAACTAAAGAATCTTCCGGCAAGTTTCAAAGGTTATAAAATTGTTCAGATTTCTGATGTACATAGCGGCAGTTTCCAGAATCCAAAGCATCTGCAACATGCTATTGATTTGATTAATGAACAGAATGCAGATTTGGTTCTTTTTACTGGTGATATGGTGAATAATTATGCAGACGAATTTGTCCCGTTTATCGATTTGTTTTCCCAGATCAAAGGGAAAGATGGCAAGTTTGCAGTTCTCGGAAACCACGATTATGGCGAATATGGCGTTTGGAAAAACATTGACGATAGAAAAAATAATATTCCTAAACTTATCGAAAATGAAAGAAAAGCTGGTTTCGAGATGTTGCGGAATGAACATCGTGTCATTGAAAGGAATGGTGAAAAATTATATATTCTTGGGGTCGAAAACTGGGGGATTCCACCGTTTCCACAATTTGGAGATTTGGATAAAGCTTCGGAAAATGTGCCTACAGATGCAGTTAAAATCCTGATGTCACACGATCCTTCCCATTTTGATGCGGTAGTTAAAAAGCATCCTAAAAACATCCAATTAACACTTTCCGGGCATACACACGGGATGCAGTTCGGTATTGACTTGAAAAACTTCAAATGGTCACCTGTGAAATACAAATACCCGAAATGGGCAGACCTCTATGAGAGTGAAGGCAAATATCTATATGTTAACCGTGGTTTTGGAGTGATTGGTTATCCTGGTAGAGTAGGAGTGTTGCCAGAGATTACTGTTTTTGAATTGAGTTAATTTATCAATTCTTTTTTTAATAATAGAAAAGCCTGTTGATCGAATAGATGATAACAGGCTTTTCTATATGGTTGCTGTACACTTCCTTTACCTTGGCTTTATTTCAAGCTTGTTATAAATAATTGAAAAATAAATCTTTTTATTTGATAAATCTTTAATCTTTATTAAAACAAATAATCCTTCATTCTCGAAACAGCTATTTCATTTTCATCGATGAACTGGAAAAGCTGCTCAATACGGTCTTCGAATCTGCGACCAATGTTGATCCTTTTATAAAACGGAAGTTCAAACGGTGACTCGGCGGAATTGAAGAACTGCCAGGCATTGGCATAGATCATAACGTGTTCATTGTTCTTCAAGCTTTCCAGAAGCATACTTTCATAATACTTCATTGGTGTTACCTGGAGCACATAATCATTGAACGGAAGTTGCGAATAAGGCGACTGGCTTTCCGGAACTATGGTTAAATCATTTTGGATATGAACTTCGGTTTTTTCGGTCAGTTTTCGCCACAGAAAATTGAGTCTGGATTCTTCAATATTGGATACGTAATTGAAGTCCAGATTTTTAATTTCTGAGTAAGAAATCTGATGATGTTTTTGCCTTAAACCACGAACCGGTTTTTCCAAAAATTGCTCTAAATTCTGCTTAGTTTTTTCTATGTTTTCTGGTGTGGAATTGACATTATAAAATGCAATTTCGTGGCCTGAAAAAGAGATAGTTTTAATTAACCTTTGGAGCTTTTCCACAAGAGGAATTTCTACGAAAAAAGTAGCTTTGAATTCGTAAAGTTCTAATAAAAGCAGAATGATCTCTGTTTTTTCTTCGATAGCTTTTATCAATTCGTTTTCTGAGATATTTTTATGAATTAATATTTTGTTTTCAGAAACCGATATGTTAAAAGTTAATAATATCACTTAAATTAAAATTTATATATTATTTGTAAATAATTTAAAATCAGATCTTAAAATATATTTTAATTGAATTAATTTAGATTCTCTTATTTTCCTAATTTCTTTTTAAGATTATTTATCATATCTATTGACATTGATGAAATATCAAACTTATAATCCAATCCCCAATCTTGTTTTGCAGCAGAATCATCAATACTCGCCGGCCAGGAATCTGCAATCGCCTGACGGAAATCCGGCTCATATTTAATCTCAAAATCCGGCATTGTTTTTTTGATTTCTTCAGCCAATTCTTTTGGCGTAAAACTCATCCCTCCTAGGTTGTAAGAATAGCGGATTTTCACCTGTTCTTTCGGAGCAGTCATCAGCTTGATTGTTGCATCAATGGCGTCGTCCATATACAACATTGGCATCGCTGTATTTTCGCTGATGAAGCTCGTGTATTTTCCGTTTTCTACAGCCTCGTAAAATATCTCAACGGCATAATCTGTAGTGCCTCCGCCTGCTGGTGCTTTCCAGGAAATCAAACCTGGATAACGAATACTTCGGATATCAACGCCGTATTTTTCGAAGTAATATTCGCACCATTTTTCACCTGCCATTTTGGAGATTCCGTAAACCGTTGTCGGATTAAGTACAACTTCCTGTCCTACATTTTCTTTAGGAATTCCTTTTCCGAAAACTGCAATGGAACTCGGCCAGAATATTTTTTTAATCATACCTTCTTTTGCCAATTCGCAAAGATGAATCAATGGGTCAAGGTTGAGTTTCCACGCAAAAAGTGGTTGCTTTTCCGAAGTTCCGGATAAAAGCGATGCCAAATGATAAACAGTAGTAATGTTATGTTCTTTGATGACGTCTGTAACGGCTTGAAAATTAGTAACATCTAATCTTTCATAATAACCAGCTTCCGTAATGCCTTCTTTCCACTTATCGAGGCCAGAAGCAATCACGTTTTCTTTACCATAAATTTCTGATAATCTTAAGGTTAGTTCTGTTCCGATTTGCCCTAGTGCGCCGGTGATGAGAATTTTTTCTGTCATAGTTTCATTTTTACTTTTCCTGATTCGCAAATCTAATTAAATTTGGGATTGAGAATCAAAAAGAATTCCAATAAATTTTTTAAAAATATCATAATATGCAAAATCAGTCACCCATAATAGAATTTGATGAATTAATTAAGATATCTGAAAATCCGAATCTCAGAATTTTTGATGTCAGAACCGGTCCTGTTGCCAAAGAAGAATATCTTAAAAAACATCTCAAAAATTCAGTTTTTGTTGATTTGAATTCTGATTTGGCAGAAATTGATAATCCAAAAAACGGAGGTCGACATCCGCTTCCGAAATTTGAAAATTTTATCAAAACTCTAGGTAGATTAGGAATTGATAAAGATTCTCACGTTGTGATTTACGACGATAAAAATGGCGCCAATGCTGCTGCAAGATTCTGGTGGATGTTGCGTGCGGTTGGTCACACCAATGTTCAGGTTCTTAATGGCGGATTACAATTTGCTGAAAATCAAAATTACCCTTTAAGTTCTGGTGAATATTCTTATTCTGAAACTGAATATATTTCTGAATACAAAGATTGGCAATTACCACAGATTTGGATGAATGATGTGAAAAAAGCAACACAAGATTCGGATGCTGTGATTGTAGATGTTAGAGAATCACAACGTTATGAAGGTATTGCCGAGCCGATTGATTTGGTCGCAGGACATATCCCGAATGCTCAGAATTATCCTTTTATTGATAACCTGGATGAAATAGGCTTGTTCAAGTCTCCGGAAAAACTTAGAAATCTATATTCAGAATTATTTGAAAATTATGACAAGAACAAAATCACGTTCCATTGCGGAAGCGGCGTAACGGCTTGTCATTCTTTGTTAGCTTTGGATTATGCAGGTTTTGATATTCCGAACTTGTATGTTGGAAGCTGGAGCGAGTGGAGCAGGAATGAGTTAGAGAGTTTTTTGGGTTTTTAGAGTGGAAGAGTTTTAGAATGAGAGTCTTCGAGGTTTAGAAATAATAATTCTATAGCTCTGTAACTCTAAAATTCTCAAACCCAAAAAACTCTCTAACTCAAAAACTGGCTCGGATCTGCATACTTCCAATGTGGATGGTTCTGTCACCGGAGTTTCGACCTTCATAGTTGACATTCAATTGAATGAAGGAATTAATGGCTTGCTGGATATATAAAGTCCAGACCTGATTTTTCCCAGCTTTCAGGCCTTCCAGCATTTGATTTCCAACAATGCTGTAGCTGTTGCCCGTGAAGTCATTGTTGATGAATGAAAAGTTAGCTCTAATGGACGTCTTCGATTTTTCCCATTGAAGTGTTCCTGATATTTCGTAGGTTTTTAAAAGTTCTTCGCCGTCGGTTCTTTTTTTCTGGCGCAATGCTCCAAATAATTCTGTTTGCAGAGTTTCGGTTAATTTGTATGTAGCTTTTGGTTTCGTTTCCCAGTTTTGAAGAAGGTAGTTTCTTGTATTGTAAACCTGTGAGCTATTGGTCACATTCTGGAGCGTGTTTTCCCAATCCGCACGGAAAGCTTTCGTAAAGGAATAACCGAGATTCATAAAATGAGATTTCTGAGAATGTTCCTCATTGCTGAAATTAGCGTTCACCAAATTATCATTGTCCGTGTATCGGTAACTTCCGTTCCAACCGGATTTGTCATTGGAATTGAATAAAGCCGAAGCCAGAATGTTCTGAGTTCTCAGTAATTGATCCCTTTGTTTTTCGAAAGGATTCCAAACCAACACCTTGCTGCCTTTTAGATAAGAATTCTGTGAAAGTAAGGATAGGTTAAAGTTCCAACGTTTAAGGAAAGCATTTTCTGAACTGATGATGACAGAAGGATTGACGAATAATGCGACCTGAAGCTTATTTTTATTAGAAGCAAGATAATTGACGCTGTTGGTGTAAACTCTAATGTATTGCGCTAAATCTGCATATTCTGCCACTTCAAATTCGTCTAATTGCTGAACGCCGTCGTTATTATAATCCGTCCATTTATAAACGCCTTGTCCGTCGGTCACTTTGATATACTGGAACTCACGTTGCGCTTCCTGTCCATTTCCTAATTCGTAGAAAAGTTGCAGACGCATTCCGTTTTTGAATAACTGCTGATTGTAAAGGATATTTCCTACAACAAAATCCTGATTCTGATCGTTTGCAAAAGTTTGGTTCTCGTAAAAGAATTTTCTGTAATGAACCAAAGTCGATAATAGAGTAGTCTCGGTTTTGATGATTTGACTTTCCGCCTGAATCCCAAGAATATTGTTCATCTTTTGTAACCGATTATCCAGAACAGAGTCATTGCCTCGGAAATACATTTTTGCCAGTAATTTTGTTCTTACAGAATCTGCAATCTTCTTCTGAATGAAAACTTCTTTCCAGCTAAAACTTGTCAAATCCAATGTCTGGGTTGCGTTATATTTTTTCTCGTTATGTTCCATAGAACCGCCTAACATCCAACTGCCTTTTTTACCAGCTAATTCGGTTGAAACCGCTCCCCGGATAAAAGTGGTGTTAAGGTCTGTGGATTTGGTATCCAAATAAGAAATAGCTCCTAGATTGGTGAATTTCCCAATTCTCCAGGCGGCATCCAAATCATTTTTAATTCCTTTATAAGTATTAGTTTCTTCAAGATAATTGATTTTATAATTGACAGAAGATTTTTTATTAAAGTCATTCAGAAAAGAAAAGATAAATCGATTCTGCGTAATCTGACTGAATTCATTGGTTAGGTTAAAGTCTCTCCAAAAATCAACATTGTTAATTCTGTCCAGAATGTGAAAATTCTTCTGGATGACCTGATATTCGACCATTGGTATTCCTGTCCAAGTGTTTTTCCGGAAGGTTTTATTAGCATAGATTCTTGCTGCATAACCGATATTCTGCTTATTATCTTTTGATGAATAAAGGTTGAGATCGTAATTGCTCATCGAAATATCAGTTCCAATAACACCTTCATTTAATGCATATTCAACGTTAGCAGAATAAACCTGTGATTTTTCCGGAGCAGGTAATTTTCTGACTGCCATATAATCTCCCAAACCAGTTCCTACATACTGGAAAACACGACCATTGTTGGTAGACTGCTGTAATTGATAATCTCCTTTCCCACTTCCGAAATAAGTGAAAGACACCTGATAAAGTACCTGTGTTTGGTCCGTAGAAAACTCGTAATGAAAAGAATCGGTCGTGAATACTTTTTTGTAGAGAATTTTATTTACGTCATATTCGGTTTCTACACCAGACGGCGAATACATAGAATCCTGATTGTTTCCTGCATTAACCAGTGTTTGCTTGTCTTCATCGCTGAGATTCAAAGATAAAGGCGCATTTTTATTGTCATTCTCCATAAACCAGCTGAATCCGGCTTTCAGTTTTTCTCTTTGATGCCTGATGCTTCCTGTAATCAAAAATCTTGTATAATTGCGATTGGTGTAATTATAAGATACGTTGATGAAATTCTGTTTATAAATTGGCCGAAAACTGGTAAATGTGATTTCCCCTGTATTGTAATTGATCGTATAATCCTGATTCTCGCCACGTTTCATCAATATTCCGTCGATGTAGACCTGTTCCGAACCCGAAATAATCGTAATAAACAATTCTCCATTTTTCCCAGTCAATCGATAAGGCCCTTGATTGCCTTCAATTCCTTGGAATCGCATTCTGAAGAATTCACTTCTTGCAACGCCACCGGAAACGTCAACGGAAGTTTTATTACCATTCTTTTCCCAACTCGTGAGAAATTGCAGACCCATACTTCGTCTTTGATAGCGTCCGAAATAAGTCGTTTCATCATTCAGGTCGAGATGTCCTGCCCGGATGATACTATGGTTTTTGATATTAAGCTGAAGATAGATTTTGTCAAATTCCTGTAAGGTCTGAGTGTATCCATCAGCCTGAACAGGAAGATTATGGTCCGAAATGGAAGCCAAAATAGAAACATCAGGACTTAACTTTCCGGAAATCTGCATATCCATAGAACTCTGTACAGATGAGCCTTGATTATTACCAAAAGTAATACCTCTGATAATGGAACCTTTGGAATTGAGTTCGCCGAGAATCCTTTTCTTGTCGTTTTTTACAAGCACTTCTTCGTCATAGATTACCCGATTCTGTTTTTTGATAAAGTCAAGCGTGTCTTTGGTGTAAAAGTCCTGATTGATTTTAGAAATAATAACACTGTCTTTTTTAAGGGAATCTTGTGGAATATTTGGATTTTTCCAATTGAAGATCTGTGCATTAATCTTGATTATTGCAAAAAAAATACAGATTATTAGGAAAATTTTATTTATCTTCGACACCCTTTTCTTATGATGTGTAAATGTAGCAATAATCGAGGTTATAGCGAGTTAACAATTATTTAAAACGGAAAAAAGGTATATAAAATTATAGTTGATATTAAAATTTTATATTTGCCGGACAAAAAAACGGAACAATTTTTAAACTTTATATTATGAAAAAATTTTATTCTTTATTAGCAGCAGCAGTAGTTGCTGTAAATCTTCAGGCACAAACAACGGTTTATTCAGAAAATATGGGTACACCATCTGGTACTACTGCTATTGCAGCTAATACATTTCAAAATTCAGGAGTTACATATTCTGGTTCGGCAGATGTAAGAGTTACAACTGTATCTACAGGTTATGCAGGAGCTTCTGGGGGTGGAAATATTTTCTTTGCAGGTACTGCAGGTACTAATTTTGTAATAAACGGAATTGATACGACAGGTTATACAAATTTAGTATTGAGTTTCGGTCATTTAAAATCGACTAATGCATCTAGCAATGAGCTTACAGTAGAAGTAAGTGAAGATGGTACAACTTGGACACCACTAACTTATTCCAGAGCTACCGGAGGTGGAACTTCCAATGTATGGGCGTTGATTACAGCTTCAGGTACAATTCCTGCAGTTTCTTCTCTTAAGATCAGATTTACTAATACAATTACAGGACAATTCAGATTAGACGATGTCAAATTAGTTGGAACAAAAGAAACAATGGCAGTAGGAGATGCTACAAAAGGAAAAGCTAACTTGGTGAAAAATACAGTTGTAGCAAACGAATTGATCTTCGGAGCTTCTGCAAAAGTTTCAGTTTATAACGCTGCAGGTCAGGTTGTAAAGACTGCTGACGTTTCTGAAAATTCAAGATTAGATGTTTCTAATTTGGTTAAAGGGACTTATGTTGTGACAGGTCTTGTTAATGGACAAGCTGTTTCTCAAAAAATCATCAAGAAGTAATTTAAAATACTTCTATTATATAAGCGCTGTCAGTTTTTGACAGCGCTTTTTTTGTTAATTGAATATTATTTAGAATATAACAGATTTTTAACTGTAAGTTATTGATTGTTATTGTTTTATTAATGATTTGGTAATCTAAAGTAAAATGAATCGTGATAGATTTGACACAAACAAAATCTAAATAATCTAATTATGAAAAAGATCTATTCTTTCTTCGCTGCAGTTGTTTTAACTGCAACAATGTATGGGCAAACAACCGTTTTTAATGCCACTTTTGATGATGTGGATGGAACTGGAGGCAGTGATGGTAACTGGGCTTCCAGCGTAGCAAGTAATGCGCTTGCAAGCTATACAACAGGAGGTAACTGGGATTTGACAAGGGCTTATAAAGGTGCAGGTTGTCTGAAAATGGGAACTGCAAGCGTTTTGGGCGTATTGAAAACACCAGGCATTACTTTGACAGGTAACGGAACACTTACTTTCAGAGCGGCAGCCTGGAACGGAAACAATGAGCAAACCACTCTGAAAATTTCTGCTACAGGAGGAACTTTGAGTCTGGCTACGGTGACTCTTGCGAAAGCCAGCTACACAACTTATACCGTTAATATAACCAATGCAACCGGAAATCTGGTTATTGCTTTTGAAGGTAATGCAGCAGCAAATGGCAGATTTTTTATTGATGATATAAAAGTCACAGCTCCAACAATGGCTATTGCAGATGTGACTAAAGCAAAAGTTAATCTGGTTAAAAATACCATTGTAACCAACGAGTTGATTTTCGGTGTTTCTTCAAAAGTATCTGTATATAATACTGCGGGACAGATGGTGAAATCTGCTGATATTACTGAAAATGGAAGATTGGATGTTTCTGCTTTGCCAAAAGGTAATTATGTGATAACAGGCCTCATTAATGGACAGGCAGTATCTCAGAAAATTATCAAAAAATAATTTTGCACTAAACTTATAAATGAACGTTGCTAATCCTGGCAACGTTTTTTTTGTTTTAAAAACTATTGAGTTTTAATGTTTGTTATATATGATTTAAAGCAGGCTTAACATTTCATCACATTAATATGTTTACATTTGCGGAAGAAAAAAAAGGGGAAAATGCTGGTGCTTACTGAATGTTAATATTTGACAGTAAGAAATTCAAAATATTGACTGTAATGAGGTTTGTCGATATGAAAATGTTAAAAAATAAATAAAATTTTGCTGAATACATTTTTTTGTTAACTTAGCATCCCTTTATAATAATTAAAAAACAATTTTTTAAACTTTAATAAAATGAAAAAAATCTTTACAATTTTAAGCGTTGCAGCTGTATCTTTAGTATCAGCTCAAAACTTGATCACAAACCCAGGATTCGAAAACGATTTGACAGGATGGGCTAAAGGCCCAACAGCAGCCTATACAGCTCCTACAATTTCTTCTGATGCTCACACTGGTGCGAAAAGTGCAGCCTATATTGGAGCAACTGCTACTACCGGTTTTTTTCAAACAGTTCCAGTAACTGCAGGAAAAACCTATGTTATTGAATTCTGGTATAAATCTTCTGGTGATGATACTGATTCCAGATTATGGAGTGTTTTCAGAGATTCTGGAGGTGCTGCTGTTTATACAACAACAGATGCAACAACTGATCCATTTAGAACTAATAACTTGTATTTACCATCAGCTTCAGCTTGGACTAAATATACAGCTGAGATGCCAGCCGGGACAGGTGCTGTTTCTTTAGAAGTTGCCTTCAGAGTTTATAACGGTGGTTCTGGGATATTTGACGATGTGATGGCATATGACAAGGCATCTATGGCAGTTTCTGATGTTGCGGGTTTTGACAAAGCTGTTCAGTTTAACACAATCGTAAAAGATCAGATTACTTTCAAATTGCCAGTTAAATCAACTGTAAATATCTACTCTGCAGAAGGAAAACTAATCTCTTCTAACAGAGTTGAGAATGGAGGTTCTGTTAACACACAGTCTCTAGTTAAAGGTGCTTATATCGTAACTGTTGATAATGGTGCTAACAAAATCAGCAGAAAAGTTATCAAAAACTAATTATAGTTATTTGTAAAATATAAAGGCTTCCAAATTTTGGAGGCCTTTTTTATTAATGTAAATTAATCAATAATACCTAGTTTCATAGCAATAGAAACTAATTGTGCCGTATTGGTAATATTTAATTTATAAAAAATATTTTTTCTATGCGTTTCTACAGTATTAATACTTATATAAAACATATTGGAAATTTCTGAACTGGAATACCCTTTACTTATAGCTATTACTATTTCTTTTTCCCGCGGGCTTAAAATATTTTTTTTGAAATTGATATCCTGATTATCAATTTTCTTAGAATAATAATGTTTTTCATTTTTATTATGAAGATTCTTTATGACTTCTATAAGCTGTTCTTTAGGTGTGTTTTTAAGCAGATAAGCATCAATATGCTTTTTATTTACAAGATCCCGAAAGCTACTCATTACTATTATTTTGATGTCAGACTGTTTTTGCTTAATCAGGTGTATCAGCTCTAGCCCGTTCATATTAGGCATAGATATGTCAGTAATTAATATATCTATAGGTTGCTTTTGAATTAATTGTAAAGCGAGCATTGCATTGTCTACTGCAAAAATAATTTTAAAGTCCTCCTGAGCAGATAAAATTGACGTTAATCCATCTAGAAATAATTGATGATCATCAACAATACCAATTTTTATCATATTTCAAAAGTTATTATAATTGTTGTTCCTTTTCCGGGATAAGAATCGATTTCCATTTCTGCGTTGAAGCTTTGTAGTCTTTCTTTTATATTCTTTAAGCCAATGCCGGTTGTTTTATCATTATCTGAAAATCCGTTACCGTTATCTTCCACTATCATACATACTGTATCATTATTTTTAGTTACTGTCATTTGAATATTTGTCGCTCTTGCGTGTTTTCTGATATTTGTAAATAATTCCTGGGTAATTCTGTAAAGATGGGTTTTCACATTATCATTAACATGATCTAAAGCATTTTCCGGAAAAAACAGAATATTTGTAGTGATATTATTTTCTTCATTTTCTTTGGACAATTTCGTTAATAGCTGATGGAATGTTTTTTCTACCAGAAAATTATCACTCAGATTGTGAGAGATCTCTCTTATCTCAGAATGCAGAGTGTCTATATGCTTCTTTATAACGGATAATTTTTCGTTTTGAAGTTTTTCATTTTCTTTGTCCAGCATATAATTAATGCCTGCCAGGCTGCCAGCTACACCATCGTGAAGATCCTTTGCCAATCTGTTTCTCTCTATGTCCTGACCTTCCATCAGGTGTTTTGTCCGGCTTAGCTCTTGTTGTTTTTTGTTGAGTTTATCCTGATTTCTTAGTTTATTTTTATAAAAAACAAATACAATGAGTAGAAGAGAACTTACAGAAGATAAAGCCATATATATTCTGGTTTTTTTGGCTTCCTGCAACTCATTCTGCTGGCTCAAAAGTTTTATTTGACTGTTCTTTTTCTCAACTTCATATTTAGCGAGCAGCTGATTGTAGTTTTTTTCTTTTTCTATAGTAAAAAGGCTGTCTTTGAGTTTATAGAATATGTTTTGATAGGCATATGATTTTTGATAGTTGTTATCTTTTTTATAAATTTTAATTAGATTTTTGAGAATATCTAATTTATAATTGATTGGTATTCTTTCAATATCATATTCCTTGTAAGCAGATTCATAATAGTTGATAGCATTTTGAATGTCATTTTTATTCATGTAATAAGCTCCATAATTGAAATTTAAATAAAAATAAAGGCTTTTATCATTGAGCTGTTTTAGAAGCGTTTCTGTTTTTTTTAAAAATACCAATGCTTTTTCATTTTTAGAACTATCTGTAGGATCTAAAAAAATATTACTCTGATTCAATCTAATATTAAACTGTTCCTGTTTATCATGGGTTAATTCGGCTAGGGAAAATGCTATCTCATAATATTCATTAGCTTTTCTGTTGTTTTTACCTTGTAAAGCATTGGCAATGACAATATATGAAGTTAATATTCTGGCGGTATCCTTTGCTAATATGGAATATTTGGTAGTAAGATGATAATTTTTCAGTGCTGTAAGCGTATCGCCTTTATCAATAAAAAGATTTCCAAAGTTCAAGTATAAAATTGCGTAATATTTGTTGTCTGGACTTTTCTCCAAATAATATTGCATTTTTTGATATTCGTTGAAGGCTTTATCATATTCTCCTTTTTCGTAAAAAAATACGCCTCTTAGATTATGGACGCGATAAAGAGCTGAAATATTGTTTGTCTTTTTGGCATATAAAAATGCTTTTTCGTTGTAGTCTTTGCTCTTTCGGTTATTGCCAATATGATAGTAATAGGCAGCGTATAAAATAAAACATCTTGAAGCATAGTAATCATTGCCTATTTTTTTATTAAGAATACTGGCTTGATTACAATAATAAAGAGCAGAATCTGAATTTTTATTAATAACAGAGCCGAATTTATCAAAAAGCCGATCTAATTTTTCAATTTTTTTCTGAGCAAAAACAAAAATATTATTTAGAATAATGAGGAAAATCAGAAGTTTTTTTTTCATAAAAATCACGGCATTATGTGATAAAAATTTTTTACCCGTTGCTATATCTTTGCTAAAGATAGTTAAATTCTTGTTTTTATGAAAATGAATCTCGTCGTTATGATGTCTTCGATAATATCATTTTTTAATGGCCAGACTACAACATGTAATTATGTAGAAATTAACCCTAAGTCTAAAGGATATGTTTGCGAAGAGAATATTTTGTTCTTTACAAGCTCAATTGATACTGAAGTGAGAGGTAGTATCTCTGCCACAAATGAAATTTTTGTAACTCCGACTCAAGGTTATGGTATCCTTGTTTTGCCAAACAGTCCTTGTGTAGGTTGTGCAGAAAGTGATACGGGAGGAATTGTTGTAAAACCTCAAAAAAGTGGCAATGGTGGAAAAGATAAGTTGAAAAAATCAAATTTACAAGAAGCTGAGAATATACAGGGGTTGATAATTGAAAAAAATCCGGTAGACAATTTATTAAAACTTTCTTTAAGCCAGGGAATAATAAAAGAGGTTATAATTTTCGACAAAACCGGTAAACAAGTCAAACGCAAATACAATATATATAAAACCGCAGAAATAGACGTTAGCAGTCTTCCTAAAGGCGTTTATGGGGTAAAAACAATAACCAATAATAACCAAACTTTTACAAAACAATTTATTAAAAATTAAGAACTATGAAAAAAACATTATTACTAAGCCTTTTAGCATTAACAGGAATTGCTAAGGCACAATGGTCTCTAACCGGAAATGCAGGTATAACTCCAGGAGCTAATTTTATTGGGACTACAGATTCAAAAGATTTAGTTTTTAAAACAAATAATACAGAATGGATTAGACTTACGACTAAAGGTAGATTAATATTTCAAAATATTGATAATGGATTTGGTTGGAACAACAACCTTTTTATTGCAGGAGGAAATGATTTTGCGACAGGATTAGGTAATACTGCTGTCGGTCTGGGATCATTAGTTTTTGTAACAACAGGAGGGGGTAACACTTCATTTGGAGCCAATGCATTAATGGAAAATACTACTGGTAACAATAATACAGCTATTGGTATCAATTCTATGACAAATAATGTTGGCGGTTCAGATAATACAAGTGTAGGCTTAAATTCGTTGAATGGAGGGGGGACTTTGGCTGAAAATACAGCTATTGGTTTTGCTTCTATGGCAAGATATAATGCTACATCTAGTGATGCAGTAGCTTATAATACTGCTTTAGGTGTTAAAACATTAATTAATATAAAAAATGGCAATTATAATACTGCTTTAGGAAGAAATGCATTGAGGGATTTGGTAGTTGGTAATAATAATATTTCGATTGGAGCAAATTCTGCATCTAATTTATCTTCTGGAAGTAATAATATTCTTATTGGTTATGAAACAACAGTAAACACCGGAAGTATAAGTAATCAATTAAATATAGGTAATTGGATTAAAGGTAATAATGGAACTATTGGTATTGGTACTTCTAATCTTCCTGCTGACGGAATAGCGACTGATGGAAATAAATATAAATTATATGTTAAGGATGGAATAAAAACAGAAAAGGTAAAAGTAGACATAGCTGCGGATAATGGCTGGGCGGATTATGTTTTTGCCAAAGATTATAAGCTGATGCCACTGAAGGAAGTAGAAAACTATATCAATATAAATGGACACCTTCCGGAGGTGCCATCTACAGAAGAAGCTATCCAAAATGGTATAGAATTAAAAGAGATGAACATTCTCCTTCTTAAGAAAGTCGAAGAGCTAACATTACATTTAATAGAACAAGATAAGAGAATTGGAGAATTAGAAGCTAATAATAAAAAATAAAGTATGAAGAATTTTATTTACATTTTTATACTTTTTGTGATAATTCCTTCATCAAAAGCACAAAGTAATTCTTTTCCTTTTATTTGCGCCAATCAATTTGGTGATGAATTGAAAATTAACGTATTAAACAAAATAGATGCTAAAGAATTAGAAATAAATTCTATAAGCTGTAGCAATACATCTCAATATTATAGTAGTAATGATTACACTTACAATCATTATAATCTTTATTTACCAAGTCCATCGGATAATGTTATTTATCTAAAACTTAATTTTATTTTTCTTACTAAACCTGATGGTACAGGAAATTTTGAACAAGGTAATCCAGAACATGTTGGATTTATTGATGAAGTAATAAGTAGGGTGAATCAAACTCTAATTAATCTAGATGGTTCGCCAACTTCATCTTGTGAAGGTTATGGACAGACCCATCTGACTAACACTAAAATTCAATTTGTCATTAATAAAATATGGAAAATAGATCCAGCTTGGGATTATTTGCAAACAGGGTACGATACGACTTGCCCAAACCAGCCTTGTTCAAATTTCAGTTCAACAATTAATCCTAATTCATCATCATATTATTATTCCTATTATGACAATGATCCAACTATTCCAATGGGTATCAATATAGTCTTTGCAAATAATGGAAATGTATATAATGAAATGGTTAATAATCACAATTATAGTTTGTCAGGAACACAAGGTTGGGCAGCCTCACAAGTTCCATCAAATTCAAATTTTTCACAAAAGCTTAGACAGATATTTCCAGATGTCTATCTTACATATCTTTGGATGAAAAATGTTGTTGCGGACCCCAATGTCCCTAATCCAACATCATGGGAAACAGTTCGAGGTTGGCATGTTACAAATTTAAGAAAGGGTATTATTCACGAGACTGGGCATAATTTTAATCTTGGTCATGAAAATAATTGTTATATGAATATTATGAATCAAACAGGAACAGCTCCGGGCAATTTTCTTAGTAATCTCCAAATTTCTAAATTGTATCTTGCTGCGTCCACTAAAAGTACTCGACAATATTTTACGGAAGATTCTTTTAAAAATACCAATATTGATGTGAGGGATAATCAAACTTGGGACTTGAATTTTAGATTATATTCTAATGTAAAGATTGATGATAATTCGAGTTTGAAAGCAACTTGTAAAATAATAATGGCTCCAGACAGCAGATTTATTGTTAAAAATGGTAGCAATTTTATAATTGAAGGCGCTGAGATCACTTCTGCAAATAACTCTACATGGAATGGTATTAAGGTAGAAGGTAATGGATATCTTTTAATCAATCCTAATACTTTGATTGATACAGGATATTTTTATGCATATGCCAATAATAGAGCAATAATTGGAGGACCTGTAATAGACACCGAATCTATTAGAAACAGTAATAACAAGTTAGTTGATGAGAATACAATAATTGAAAAAGATTATAAAATCTACCCTAACCCAACAGGGGATTTTATTAACATTGAAACTAAGAATAAAATTTCCAAGGTTGAAGTATATAATCTTTTAAATAAATCCTTTTCTCCAAAATATAATAACAATCAAGTGGATGTTAGAAATTTACCTCAAGGTAATTATATTCTAAAGATATATAGTAGTTCAGGAGAAAAAACAATACATTTTATCAAAAAATAAGGTAGCGTCTCACTAACTGTGTAAGTTAAAAAGTTATTCTGAAAAATTTTTGAGCCCTCTAAAGCTCAAAAATAATTTTCGGAAATAACTTTTTA